>PBIU01000002.1 GCA_002720535.1 Candidatus Pelagibacterales bacterium
GGTGGTTCATGGTCAGTGAACTGGACTTTTGATCGTAACTCAAGAATAGGTGCATCAGCTAGAATTGCTTTAATTGAAGCAGCCGCTAAAATGATGGGTGTTCCTGCAGCACAATGTTCAGCTAGTAACTCAGTTGTAACTGATAGTGTTTCTGGAGCTAACAGAACTTATTCGGAAATTTTAAGTCAAACAACAATTGACCGTACTTTCAGTGAAGATGAAATGAAAGCTCTAACACTTAAAAAGTTTGGTGAGTATAAAGTGGTTGGTAAAAATATTCCAGCTCTTGATATTCCAGACAAATTAACTGGNGTAGCTCGTTACGGTATTGATGTNTTTGTACCTAATATGGTNTATGGNCGNNTAGTAAGTAACCCAACACGTTTTGGTGCTGTACCTTTATCAGCAGATGATTCTGCAGCTAAAAGTATAGATGGTTANGCTGGTGTNGCTGTTATNAAAGANGANCCAACTGGAGTGAATACTGGTTATGTAGTAGCTTTAGGTGAAACTTACTGGGCAGCTGAAAAAGCAGCAGCAGCTATGAAAGTTACATGGGACTCAGGTCCAAATGCTAACACATCTTCAGCTGATATTATTCAATCAGCAAGAGATTCTATCGCTGATGAGTCTCAAGGTTTTACTTGGGTTCTTGAAGGAGATCCAGAAGGTGCAATGAACGCAGCTGAGACTACTGTTGAAGCAGAATATGAAACTTCATTGGGCTATCATGGCTTAATGGAACCAATTAACTGTGTTGCTATGGAGTCTAATGGTATATGGCATCTATTTACTGGTTCACAATTCCAAGGTCGATTTACAGCTATGACTGCAGCTGCTCTTGGTGTTGACGGTAAAAATGTTGTTTTACACCAACAGTACTGTGGAACAGGTTTTGGTCGTAGACTAGAGCCAGATGGAGCTATTATTTCAGCTCTTGCTGCACAGCAAATTGGAAGACCTGTAAAATTAATTTACACACGTGAAGATGATTTGAGATTTGATTTCCATCAAACTCATACAGTGCAAAGAGTTAAAGGTGGCGTTAATGCTGCTGGTAAAATCGATGCAATGTCTCATGTTGTTGCTGCAGGTTGGGCTACAAAACGTATGGCTCCAGGTTTCTTAGCAGAATCAGTGGATAAAAAAGGTAAAATTGACCAGTTCTCAACTAATGGTTCAGATCACTGGTATGATATTCCTAACCACTATGTAAGATCTGTTGAAAATACTACAGCTATGGCTGCAACACCTCCAGGACAATTACGTGCGGTTGCACCTACTTGGACTTGGTGGGCAAATGAAAGCTTTATGGATGAGGTTGCTCACAAAATTGGCAAAGACCCTCTTGATATGAGACTTTCAATGTTAAGTGCAACAGGTAAGAATGCTGGTACTCCTCCTAATACTGTAGGTGGTGCTAACAGACTTAGAAATGCTCTTATAGTTGCTGCAGGTAAATCTGGATATGGTGTTAAACCAATGCCAGAAAACACTGCAATGGGTATAGCAAGTGTTGCTTCTCAAGAACGTGGTTCACCTTCATGGACAGCTGTTGTAGCAGAAGTTCATGTTGATCCAAGCTCAGGAGAGCCAACTCTTAAAAAGATAACTGTCGCAATGGATGTTGGAACAGCTGTTAATCCAGATGGTGTTCTAGCTCAAATACAAGGTTCAGCATTATATGGATCAAGTCGTGTGTTACATGAAAATGTAACTCTGACTAATGGTTCAATTGATCAAGGTAACTTTGATACTTGGACTCCAATGCGTATTCACCAAGCACCAGAAATTGATGTGACTATTATTCAAAATGGTCATTATCCAGCTGGTTGTGGTGAGCCAGTGGTTACTTGTGTAGGACCAGCTATTGCAAATGCTGTATTTAATGCATCAGGCGCAAGAGTTCGTTCATGGCCAATTACAGCTGAGAAAATTAAAGCAGCTCAGCGTGGCGCATAAGTCTACTAGTTAGACATAAATATTAAACGGTCCTCTTCGGAGGGCCGTTTTTTTTTATATAACTTTAGATATTTCTATTTTTATTCCATTAGGATCTTTTAAAAATATTTGTGATATTTTATTATCAGGAGTTATTCTTTCTTTATAAGAAATAGAATTTTCTTTTAGTTTTAATTTAATTTTTTTCATATCTTTAGCTCTGAAAGCAATATGATCGAGAGTAGGAAGTAAATTCTCATCTATAATATGTTCTTCCTTAACTACTACATGTACTACTGCTCTCTTATTAAGTGATAGCCAGATACCATCAAA
Organism: Candidatus Pelagibacterales bacterium; assembly: GCA_002720535.1. Taxonomy (GTDB): domain Bacteria; phylum Pseudomonadota; class Alphaproteobacteria; order TMED109; family TMED109; genus TMED109. The sequence goes on from PBIU01000002.1 coordinate 2,275, forward strand.
TTTAAATGGAGGTCTACTGTAATCTATATTCATTCCTAAAATATTTACATAAAAGTCCTTTGTTTTTTTTAAATCTTTAGTAATTACTGTGATATGGTCTAAGCTATCTAAAAAAGAGCTCATTATTTTATATTTCCTCTTTAAATTATATTGTATATAGATTATCTATATTCAGTATTTTAGTAAATAAAGATGCAATATTATATTTTGGAGAAATTATGAAACTAGTAACATCTATAAAATCAATATCATTATTGTTTATCACTTTTTTATTATTCGTACCTGCTTCTTATGCTGCAGATTCTGAATTACTTAATTTAGATATTACTTCAAGTTTGCCAGCTATAATTGCATTGATGGTTTTTGCTTTAGCTTATATGTTTGTAATGGCCGAAGAATATACGCATTTGAGAAAATCTAAACCTGTCGTTGTGGCAGCAGGAATTATTTGGGCTATCGTAGCATATATGGCAGTAAAAATGGGATTGGATACCCATTCAGCATCCTATGCATTCAAGCACACATTTTTAGAGTTTGCAGAATTGTTTGGTTTTTTACTGGTTGCTATGACTTTTATTAATACTATGACTGAAAGAAATGTATTTGAATCATTAAGGTCTTGGTTAGTAGGGCAAGGCTTCACTTTTAGAAAAATATTCTGGATAACAGGTGTGCTTTCATTTTTTATGTCCCCTATAGCAGATAATCTTACAACGGCTTTGATTATGTGTGCTGTAGTTATGGCTGTAGGTAAAAACAATACAAAATTTATAGCGCTAGCATGTATAAACATTGTTGTAGCAGCTAATGCTGGTGGTGCTTTTTCTCCATTTGGAGATATTACTACTTTAATGGTATGGCAAAAGGGTGTTGTTACATTTACTGAATTCTTTTATATATTTGTTCCATCAGTAGTAAACTATATAGTTCCAGCAGCGATCATGCATTTTGCTATTAGTGACGAAAAACCAGAAGCAAGTAAGGAAAAAGTAACTGTCAAATATGGAGGCTATACAGTAATTTTCTTATTTTTAGGAACTATTTCTTTCACTGTAATACAACATCAATTTTTACATTTGCCGCCTGTATTTGGAATGATGACAGGTTTAGGAGTGTTATCCATTTATGGTTATCACTTAAAGAGTAGAGAATCTAAAGATAAAAATACAAAATCAATATTTAATATATTTAATATGGTTTCAAAAGCAGAATGGGATACTTTATTATTTTTTTATGGTGTTTTAATGTGCGTAGGTGGTTTGTCCGCATTTGGATACATGGCTTTAACGGCCTCTTTTATGTATGTAGATTTAGGAGCAAGTACTGCAAATATATTAGTAGGAATTCTCTCAGCTATTGTCGATAATATACCTGTAATGTTTGCTGTATTAACAATGATGCCTCAAATGGATTTAGGTCAATGGTTGCTTGTAACATTAACAGCAGGTGTGGGAGGAAGTATGCTTTCTATTGGTTCTGCAGCTGGAGTTGCATTAATGGGACAAACAAAAGGTATTTATACATTCTTTACCCATTTAAAATGGACACCTGTAATAATTTTAGGTTATGCAGCCAGTATAGCTGTTCATTTTTTATGGAATGCAACATTATTTGATGGAGTACCTTTATAATTAAATTTTAATAAAATTTTTTTGACTACCACCCAGATTTATGATTATAATTTAATACAGTATGTTCTAAATTATTATGGGGGGAAACAATGGCTACATTAAATATTAATGGTCTTAAGTATATTGCTGATGCGCCAGCAGATACAAGATTACTATGGGTTGTTCGCGAACATTTGCGTTTAACTGGTACTAAATTTGGTTGCGGCATGGGACTATGTGGAGCATGTACTGTGCACTTAGACGGTGAAGCAGTGCGTTCTTGTCAAGTCGAATTAGGTGATGCAGAGGGTTCTGCTATTACTACTATTGAAGGTTTAGATCCAAANGGTCAACACCCAGTTCAACAAGCATGGCTTGAACTTCAGGTACCACAATGTGGTTACTGTCAGTCAGGTCAAATGATGAATGCTGCTGCTTTCTTAGACAGCAACCCATCACCAACTGATGGCGAAATTCTTGAAGCAATGCAAGGAAACTTATGTCGTTGCATTACATATGTAAGAATTAAACAAGGTGTTCGTCGTGCATCTGAAATTATGGGAGCATAAAAATATGACAAAACATGATAAAAATTTAAAAGGAATCACTCGAAGGGATATACTTGTGGGTTCCGCTGTAGCAGGTACAGGATTAGTAGTAGGTTACTCTGGTCTTCCTCTTGGTTCATCAATTGGAGCACGTGATGCTTTAGCAGCAGGCACATTCAATCATCAACTTTTTTTAACAATGGACTCTTCTGGAACGGCAACTGTACACATTACAAAAGCTGAAATTGGTCAGCATATAGGAACTGCATTAGCGCAAGCTGTAGCTGAAGAATTAGAAGTAGATTGGAATGATGTAAGAATTGATTACCCGGATTCAGACCCAAAGTGGGGATTAATGATTACAGGTGGTTCATGGTCAGTGAACTGGACTTTTGATCGTAACTCAAGAATAGGTGCATCAGCTAGAATCGCTTTAATTGAAGCAGCCGCTAAAATGATGGGTGTTCCTGCAGCACAATGTTCTGCTAGCAACTCAGTTGTAACTGATAGTGTTTCTGGAGCTAACAGAACTTATTCGGAAATTTTAAGTCAAACAACAATTGACCGTACTTTTAGCGAAGACGAAATGAAAGCTCTAACACTTAAAAAGTTTGGTGAGTATAAGGTGGTTGGGAAAAGTATACCAGCTCTAGATATTCCAGACAAATTAACTGGTGTAGCTCGTTACGGTATTGATGTGTTTGTACCAAATATGGTTTATGGTCAATTAATTACTCAACCAACACGTTTTGGTGCTGTACCTTTATCAGCAGATGATTCTGCAGCTAAAAGTATAGATGGTTATGTTGGTGTTAAAATTATACCAGGCGATCTAAGAGGATTTAATACTGGATACGTGGTTGCATATGGAGAGACTTATTGGGCAGCCGAAAAAGCAGCTGCTGTTATTAAGGTAGATTGGGATAAAGGTCCTCATGCAAATGTGTCATCAGAAGATATGACTCAATCTTCTAGAGATATTATTGCAGACGATTCAAAAGGCTTTGCTTGGGTTATTGAGGGTGATACCACTACAGCTTTAAAGAATGCCGATACAATAGTAGAAGCGGAATATCAAACTTCGACTGGTTATCATGGAATGATGGAGCCTATGAATATGGTAGCTATGGAAACAAATGGTGTTTGGCATTTATATACCGGAACTCAATGGCCTTCTAATATGAGAGACTCTGCTGCTGCTATCTTAGAAGTTGATCCAAAAAATGTTATTGTTCATCAACAATATTCTGGTACAGGCTTTGGAAGAAGAAATGAAATGGATATAGCTATAGTAGCTTTAGCAGCTAGAGCTATAGGCAGACCAGTAAAACTTTGTTATACCCGTGAGCAAGATATCGGTTTTGATTATCATCAGAGTCAGAGTGTTCAAAGAGTAAAAGGTAGTATTAAAGATGGAAAAATTAATGCTATGGAACATGATGTTGTTACAGGTTGGGCACTCGAAAGAGCTGCTCCAGGCTTCATGGCTGAGTCTGTTGATAAAAAAGGAAAAGTTGATCAATTTGCTGTTAATGGTGCGGACCATTGGTATGATATTCCAAATCACTATGTTCGTACAGCTAATAATTATGTTATAGCAAATGCATCTCCTTCTGGATTTTTAAGAGCAGTAGCACCAAATTGGACATGGTGGGCAAACGAATGTTTCGTTGATGAGTGCGCTCATAAAGCTGGAATTGATCCTTTAGACATGAGACTTTCAATGTTTAATGCTACTGGCAAAAATGCTGGTTCAGCTCCAAATAGTATAGGTGGATCGCATAGACTTAGGAATGTTTTATTGATAGCTGCAGGAAAAGCTGGTTATGGAGTTAAACCAATGCCAGAAAACACTGCAATGGGTATAGCGGCAGTGGCATCACAAGAACGTGGCTCTCCAACATGGACTGCAGGTATTGTAGAAGTTCACGTTGATCCAAATACTGGCCAACCTACAGTAAATAAACTTACTATAGCCATGGATGTAGGAACAGCAGTTAACCCAGATGGTGTTAAAGCTCAAATTGAAGGATCTTCATTATATGGTTTAAGTAGAGTTTTATATGAAGATATTACAATGAAAGATGGAGCTATTGAACAAGGAAATTTTGACACTTGGACTCCAATGCGAATAGATCAAGCCCCTGATATTGATGTGACTATCGTACAAAATGGTCATTATCCTGCTGGCTGTGGAGAACCGGCTACTACTGTCGTTGGACCAGCAGTTGCTAATGCAATATTTAATGCTACTGGAGCAAGAGTACGTTCATGGCCAATTACGGCAGAAAAAGTTAAAGCAGCTATGAAAGGAGCATAAGCGCTTCTTATAATAATAAAAATGACTCTAGTATATTACCTCTACTAGAGTTATTTTCACTTAATTTTTCTTTTTTTTGATAAGGCTTGAAGCATCCTTTACTTAATGATAAGAGTATCCTGAAGTTAAATGTGTCGGGGCGTAGCGCAGCCTGGTAGCGCACCTGTTTTGGGAACAGGGGGTCGAGTGTTCGAATCACTCCGCCCCGACCACTTTGAATTAGGTTTTGTAAATGAGTTCAGCATTATTTAAATCTGTAGATTTTATTAAAGCAAAAGCTTATAAAAATTCTACATCTTCTACTCAGTCAGGAAAAAAAAGAACAGATCATTGGGTGCTTGAACCAATATTCACTCAAAATTCAGTTAAAGATGATTTAATGGGATGGTCAGGAGGAAATGATATAAAAAAGCAAATTAAATTAAAATTTTCTTCTATTAATGATTTAGAAAGGTATGTAAAAAAATATAATATTTCATTAGAAATTATAGAACCAAAAGAAAAAAAAGTTATTATTAAATCGTACGCTGATAATTTTACTAAAAATAGGGGATTTTAAATGTATTTGACTCCGTAGCTCAGCTGGATAGAGCAACTGCCTTCTAAGCAGTAGGTCGCAGGTTCGAATCCTGCCGGGGTCGCCATTTATATAGTTGACCAATTTACATATGATGTGCGAAAATAAAATAAATGTTATTTGGAGTATTATATGTATAAAAAATTACAAAATAAATTTTTCATATTTTCATGCTTATTTGCATTTATATTTACGACAGCATGTTCTGGTAAAGTACCACTAATTGCTAGCGGTGTTTCGGGACCAGAAGGTTTACCAGCTGAAGAGGCGTCATTTGCTAAATTTAATGACTTACCTATGCCAGGTAATTCAAAAATGAATTTAGAAAAATCTCTAGTATTCGGAGCAGATAGTGAATGGTTTGGAAGGCTTAATTTAATTGTAAATTTAAGTGGTGCAGAAGTATTTGATTTTTATATATATGAAATGCCTAACTTTGGTTGGAGAGAAATTACAAGTATACGTTCTGACATAAGTTTAATTACCTATGAAAGAGGAGGGCGTATAGCAAATGTTAGAATTGATTCTAGTAGTACTAGGGGGACAGAAGTTTGGGTTACTGTTTCTCCAAGGGATACTGGTAGTAATAATAGTAAATAATTTATTAATTAATTGGAGAATATAATGTCTGAAGAAAAAAAATATGATCGTAGCTTATTGTGGTTTAGTGTATTAACAGTGGTCGTTACAGTAGTTTTAGTGCTAGTGATTACAAATGTTTTAAATGGCTAATTATTTTTTGCTAGTTGTCCAATTTCGTCTACAGCATTTCTAAGTAAAACTAAATCAGTAGTTACAGCTACTACAGAGAAACCAATGTTTAACATTTCTTTTGCTTCAGCAATGTTACTGACCATTATACCGCATGGCTTATTTAATTTTTGTGCTTCTCTTAATACTTGAATTGCCACTTCTTTAACTTCTGAAGCTGCTCTATTTTTTATAAAACCCATATCTGCTGATAAATCTCCTGGGCCTATAAATAGTAAATCTATTCCTTTTACTGAGGCTATATCTTTTACATTCTTACATGCTTCAACTGATTCAATTTGACAAATTACACATATATTATCATCAGCTAATGACACATAATCAGTCTCTCTTCCAAAATTATTTGCCCTCGTAGCGCCTGCTATTCCTCTTATACCGTTAGGAGGGTATTTAACAGATTTTACGGCATTTTGAGCATCTTCTATATTGTTTATTTGTGGGAACATTATTGAAGTTGCTCCAGCATCTAGAAGACGTTTAGCATAAATATGATCTAAAACAGGAATTCTTACTAGACATTCCCCACCGGCAGCTTTTATTGTCTGCATTTGATTAACTGTATCACGCAAATCATTTGGAGCATGTTCCATATCAACTAAGGTATAATCAATATCTGAGCTACCTAAAACTTCAGAGGCCATCTCGCTTCCTAAAGAAGCAAATACTCCTATCTGGTTTTCATTATTTAATAGTCTTCTTTTAAAATTATTTATAGACATTATTCTACTTTCTTAATTATTGATCCTCCTGGTACTTGCTCAGTAGGTGTTAACTCAATCATAGAAACATTCATTCTCCAAGGAGAATTGATAGCGAACATTATTGCATCAGCTACATCTTCTTGTTCTAAAAGATTAAGGCCTGATGTCATTTGCTTTTTTTTGTCAGGATTATCTGAGAATGCTACATCAAAGAATTCAGTATTTACTCTACCTGGACATATTTCTGTAGCTCTTACGCCTGTTCCGCTTAGTTCAACTCTTAAGTTTTGATTTATCATATGGACAGCTCCTTTTGATCCGCCATAAACTGAAGAGGAAACTGGATACAAACCTGCTATAGATCCTATATTAATTATATGCCCTTTTTTTCTTTTTACCATACCAGGGACTACTGCTCTTAATAGGTGTAAAAAAGAAGTTATATTAGTTTCTGTAGTAGTGTTTATATCTTCTGGTTCTGCTTGAAAAATAGGAGCAAAACCTCTTCCTACTCCAGCATTATTAATTAAAATATCAATATCAAGTTTGCCAAATTCAGAGTATATTTTATCTTGGTCTCGAATATCTATTTCTATAATATCACAAGAGATTTTATTTTTTAGCTCTAATAATTTTTCTTTTCTTCTACCTGCGGCAATCACGTGAATTCCAGATTCAGATAATCTAATAGCCGTCTCTAATCCTATACCACTTGTAGCTCCTGTAACTAGAGCATTTTTATAATTTATGTTACTCATTTTTCTTATTCTCCCTTTTATTTATTATTTAAATCTTTAAGTTTTTGTCTAGTAGTAATTTGTTTAGGGTCTATTAATATTTCAATTACGGCTGCTTTGTTTGAGTTAAGACTTCTTTTTAAAGCAGTTAAAAAATTTTTGTGGTGTTTAATTTTTTCATAATGGGCATTATAGCTTTTAGACATTAATTTAAAATCTGGGTTAACAAGGTCTGTTGCAATTTTTCTATTTGGATAATTTTTTTCTTGGTGCATCCTAATAGTACCCAACATTTTATTATTAATAATAATTATTATTGGTTTAATTTTATATTGATTACATGTTGCTAGTTCTTGACTACTCATCATGAAGCCACCATCTCCACAAAATGCTATAACTGGAGTATTTTTTTTGCTAATTTTTGCTGAAATAGCTGCAGGTATTGAATAACCCATTGCTCCACTAGTCGGAGCTAATTGTGTTTTTGCTTTAGTATATTTCCAAAACCTTTGAATCCAACCACTAAAATTTCCAGCATCAATAGTTATAATTGTATTTTGAGGCATTTTTTCTCTAAGTATTAGCATTATTTTACCCATATCAGGCTCAGAAAAATATTTAGGAGGATTGGAATATTGTATATAATTTTCTCTGCATGACTTTGTCCATTCTAACCATTTTATATTTTTAATTTTTTTATTACATATGATTTTGGAGAAAATAGAACTATTTGCTTTTACTCCAACTAGAGGTTTATAAACTTTTCCTAGTTCTTTTTTATCAGGGTAAACATGAATAATTTTACTTTTTTGTTTTGTTTTTATAGTTGAATAACCACTGGTAGTCATCTCACCAAGTCTTGCACCTACTACTAATATTAAATCAGACTCTTGCACACTTTTTATAAGTTTAGGGTCTACGCTGGTTGACAAATCGCCAATATAACAATTTTTGTTATTATTTACTAAAGATTGCCTTCTGAAAGATACCGCATAGGGAATTTTATTATTATTAGCAAAATTTTCTAAATTTTTTGCACCATCCTTATCCCAATCACCACCTCCAATTATAATTAAAGGCTTTTTAGATTCTTCTATTTTGATTAATAAATTCTCTAATTTTTTATGAGTTATTTTACTAATAATATGCTTTATAGGTTTTATAGGCTTATATTTTGCATATTGTTCTAATATATCTTCAGGTAAAGAAATTATAACCGGCCCCGGCCTATCTTTAGTTGAAATATAATATGCTTTCTGAACAATATCAGGAATACTTTTAGCACTCTTAATTTCAAATACTGCTTTACTAAAAGGTTGGCCAAACATTTTATGATAATCAACTTCTTGAAATGCTTCTCTTCCTTTATGTTTTGAATTTATTTGGCCTATAAACATAATCATAGGACTTGAATCTTGCATTGCTGTATGAACGCCTATACTTGCATGACATGCTCCGGGTCCTCTTGTAACAAATACTACTCCAGGTAAACCATTTAATTTTCCCCAGGCTTCTGCCATATTAGCAGCACCAGATTCGTGTCTGCAAGTGATTACATTAATATCACTTTTGTGGTCATAAAGACCATTTAAGGCTGCTAAAAAACTTTCTCCAGGAACTGTAAAAACTGTATTAACACCTAAATCTTTTAGGCAATCAGCTAAAATTTTACCGCCGTAAGATTTTTTTTCCATTACGTATTCGCCCTCTAAAAGAATATTATACTATATAAAACTTTATTTTCCTACTATAGAAATTGCTTTAACAAGAGCGAATACTTTTAAATTTATTTTTAATTTTAATTTTTTAAGAGAAAAAAGTGTTATTTCTGATATAATTTCTTGTTTTCCTATGCTTAAATATATTTCAGCTATACCACTTTTCTTTAAAGTTTTTATTTTTGTAATTTTTGTTTCTAGAATATTATTTATAGAAATATTTTTTGGTATTTTAGTGGCAATTGAAATATCTTTACTAAATAACTTTATTATTTGATTGGAATTAACTTTATCAGAGATGGGTTTTGTTATTAGTTTTTTTCCATCAATATCAATAATTGTATTTGCATTAGTTTTATCATGCTTATGAATTATTCCTTTAATTAAAGAATAAGAAGTATTGCCACTATTAAAGTGAGANAGTTTTTTATAAGATATAATTTCCTCAATTGTTCCTTGAGCAGCAACTTTTCCATTCTCTATAATAATTATTTTTTCTGCTATAAAAATAATTTCTTCTATTGAATGACTAATAAATAGAATAGGGATTTTTAAGTTTTTATTAATCTCTTTGATAATTTTCATTATTTTATTTTGCCTAGGTGTNTCCAGACCAGTTAATGGTTCATCAAGTATTAATATCTCTGGTTCGGATAATAAAGCTCTACCAATTGATACCCTTTGTGCTTCTCCTCCTGATAAATTGAAAGTATTTCTGTTTAAAAGGTTTTCAATTCCTAAAATTTTTATAACTTTATCGAATTTCTTTTTATTAAATTCGGAATTTCTTTTTTGACCATATAATAAATTATTCCTTACTGACATATGTGAGAATAGTCTAGCTTCCTGAAATACCATTCCTATTTTTCTTAAGTGCGGAGGAATATTAATTTTATTTTTCGNACAATATAATATTTTGTTATTNATTTTGATATATCCATTTATNGGTTTTAGTAAACCACAAATAACTTTTGCAATTGTAGATTTTCCACTACCTGATAAGCCAGTAATTGCAACTATATTAGAAGCAGAAAAGCTGATATCAATATTTGATTTAAAGTTACCTAGCTTAGATTCATATTTTATAAGATTGTTTTCCATTAATCTTTACCACCCAGAATCCGTTTATTAGTTTTATTTGCTAAGATTTCGGCTATAGCTACAGAAACAAATGCTAATACAATTGATATAATTACTAAACGCATAGCTGATTCTTCAGTACCAGGGAGTTGAGTAGCAGTATATAAAGCTAAAGGAAGGGTTTGCGTTTCACCTGGTATATTAGANACAAAAGTAATTGTTGCCCCAAATTCGGCTAGGCACCGCGCAAATGCTAGTGTAATTCCTGTAATAACTGAAGGAAATATTTGTGGAAGTATAATAGAAATAAAACAATCTANTNTACTTGCACCGTTAATATANGCAGCTTCTTCAATNTTATAATCAAATGTATCAAAACCTAATTTAATCGATCTTACTAATAGAGGAAATGATACAACAGCTGCTGCTATAGCAGCACCTTTCCATGAAAAATTTACTGAAATATTAAAATAGACTAATAAAAAGTTTCCGATTATACCATTGTGGCTAAAAAGTAATAATAGTAAATACCCAATTACCACAGGAGGTAAGACTAACGGTAAGTATACTATCATATTCAATATTGAAGATAGTAAACCTTTTTTTCTAGAAATTATCCAAGCTATTATTATACCAGGAATAACTGATACTGAAACGGCAACAANAGCAATAAAGCCGGATAATTTTAAAGCTTCAATTTCAAGAGGATTTAGCATTTATTTATTTTCAATCTTTTTAAAACCATGTTTGGCATATATATTTTTAGAAAAATTACTATTTAAGAATTTCAAGTAACTTTTTGTTGAGGTAGTATTAAAATTTTCTACAGCAGCAACCCAATAATGAATTGGTTTATGTAATGCAGAGTCAAATGTCCCAATTATTTTTACATTTTTTTCTGCCATTGCGTCAGTATAATATACTATACCAATTGGACTGTTGCCTAAAGCTACAAACTTTAATGTTCTTCTTACATCTCCTCCCCAAGCCATATTCTTTCTATTAAGTTTTCCCCATAAATTTAAATTTTTTAATGCTTGTTTAGTATAAACTCCTGCTGGAACATGTGTTGGATCAGCAATACTTATTCTTTTATTACTTAAATATTTATCAAAAATTTTTTCTAATTCTATATTATTAGAAATGAGTCCTATATCTTTAATATTACTATCTATATTTGTAATTAGTACTAATCTATTTTCAAATAATGGTTGAATAGTACTAGATGTAATTATCTTTTTTTTACTTAATTCTTCTATCCATAATGCTGATGCTGATATGTATATATTAGCAGGAGCACCATTTACTATTTGTTTAGCTAAAGCACTTGAGCTTGCACTAGATGCTCTTACTACTTTGTTATTTATTTTTTGCCATTCTTTAGATATTTCTGCAATTACATCAGAAGTGCTAGCAGCCTTAAATATTAAAATATTATTTTCTTCTGCTGATAGAGAAGAATTAAACAGCAGAAGAAATAAAATATAAACCTGAGGTAAAAGGTTTTGTATTCTTGAAAGTTTTATCATGCTAATTTAATATATTAATGTTTCCAAACTTTCAATTATAACGTTCATTGGTTATATATGTCNATATATAGCGTTTGTCAAGTCTTTATATCTAATCATTCACGTTAATAAAGGTTGAAAAAAGCTTTTTTTCATTAATAAGAGATTTTTGAGCTTTACTTTCCATATTTCTAAATAATTTTAAAACTTTAACACCTTCTTCTGTTAATTTTGCTCCACCACCGCCTTTTCCTCCTAAAGATGATTCTATTAATGGTAACTTAAAATCTTGATTCATAGCATCTGTTAATAACCATGCTCTTCTATAGGACATTCCAATTTTTCTTGCTGCAGCTGATATAGAACCATTGGCAGAGATTGCATCTAGTAATTTTGCCTTACCATGACCAAATATTGGCCTTGTACCTAAATTAATCCTTAAAGATATATCTTTATTACTTTTAATATTATTTTTCATTTATTTTCCATTTAAACTTGGATGAATAATTAAGTCACCTTTATTTATATTAAGGTAACTAGTAAGTCCTCCATTTATTTCTAGAACGCCTTTTAATTTTANGTTAGGCCCAATTGGNGTCAAATCTTTTGGTGTTGTCATTTTAAAAATTTCTATAATTTTTCCTTTATTATTAAAAAAAATCATATCAAGTGATATCAATGTATTTTTCATCCACATTTTTATTACTTGGTTATAAGGGTATAAAAATAGCATGCCTTCCTTTTGGTTTAAGTGCTCTCTATACATCAATCCTTTACTTCTTTCTTCTGCTGTTTTTGCAATTTCAACATTAAANATATATTCTGAATTTNTTGTCTGAATTGTTATANNGCTTTTTTCAAACTCTACCTCAGCAGCATNNGTAATGTTAAAAGCTATGCAAATAATAAATATTATATATATATAAATTTTCATTAGTCTATTTTTAGTATATTAAAATTATCTTTTAAATCATTAATAAGGTCTTCCGGGTCTTCCAGTCCAGCATGAATTCTTAATGTTAAGTCCATATGATTCCATTTATAAGTATCGCGAATTTTTTCTGGGTTTACAGGTAAAATTAAACTTTCATAACCGCCCCAGCTATAGCCCATATTAAAGAGTTTTAAATTATTTAACATTTTATATATTAGGTCTTTTCTAGTATTTTCTAATACGACTCCAAATAACCCAGAAGCTCCTTTAAAATCTTTTTTCCATATTTTGTATCCAGGGTTATCTGGTANCGCAGGATATAAAACTCTATTTACTTCCCTTTGTNTTAATAACCATTCTATAATTTTCATAGCATTTTCCTGATGTTTTTTAAGCCTTATACTTAAAGTTTTTAATCCTCTTATTCCTAGATATATATCTTCAGGACCAGGGCAGGACCCTAAATTATGAGCTGATTCTCTTATTTGTTTCGCATATTTTTTATTNGTAGTAATTACTCCNAACATTGCGTCTGAATGACCAACAATATATTTTGTTGCTGACTGGATACTTATGTCTACTCCATAATTCATAGGTTTAAGATAAAGGGATGTTGCCCAAGTATTATCAATTACAGTTATTAGGTTATATTTTTTAGCTATATCCACAATCATTGATATATTTTGAATTTCAAATGTTAGAGATCCGGGAGATTCCATAAATATTAATTTAGTCTTATTTGTAATTAGTTCTTTTATTTTATTNGTTAAGTTTGGATTATAGAAAGTAGNNGTTATNCCCATATTATTTAGTAATTTTTTTGTAAGGTTTCTTGATACTCCGTATGCACTATCTGTCATAAGAATATGATCACCTGTTTTTAATACTGCTAATAAAGAAGCNACGATTGCAGCAGTGCCAGATGCAGTTGCTACAGCGGTATAAGACTCATCAATATCGGCAATTGCATTTTCAAATTCAAATGTGGCAGGGCTTCCAAACCTGCCATAAAATAGAGTTTGGCTATTCTTTTTTTTCATTTTTGATTGCATTTCTTCAACGGTATTAAACAAAACCGTAGAACCTTTGTAAATGGGACTATTTACAAAGCCATTACTTAATTTTTTTCTTTTTCCAGCTATAATATTTTTTGTATCATTTTTATAATTATTTTTAGTCATATATCTTCTATNTTTTCTGATTTTTATTTTACAATTCAATTAATTTTATTTATTGATAATTTATGTCCTATTATACAAAATTAAGTTTTACTCAAAAAATTCTAGCTGCAATGCTATTTGGTGCAATACTAGGCATCATTTTAAATAATATTANTNTTTATAATAGTTTAATAAATCAATATTTGTCTAATGGTGTTTTTGAAGTAGTAGGTAAGTTATTTGTTAATAGTTTAAAGATGTTAGTAGTGCCTTTAGTTTTTTGTTCTATTACTGTAGGGATTACTTCTTTAGGTAATTTATCTCTTATGGGAAGAGTTGGTCTAAAAGCTATAATTATTTACTTACTAACTACGGCTTTTGCAATTACCCTAGCTTTAATTTTTGCTATAGTCATTGAGCCAGGACAAGGNTATGAAATAGATAGTTCTATTCAATTTTCAGCAAAAGAAGCTCCATCNTTATCTTCTGTATTAACATCCATAGTTCCTTCAAACCCAATATTAGCTATGGCTGACGGTGAAATGTTACAAATTATTCTTTTTGCTATAATTTTGGGAATAGCTATTACTATTACGGGTAATAAAGCTGAATCTTTTAAAAAGGGNATAATTAGCCTGAATGAAATAATGATGAGCATGGTGACAATTATAATGAAATTTGCGCCTCTAGGTGTTTTTTGTTTAATTGCCAAGACATTTGCTACACAAGGAATTGATATGATTATTCCATTAGCATCTTACTTTTTTACTGTCACAATAGTTTTAATATTACATGTTTTGCTAACATATTCCGCATTTTTAAAGTTTATAGGAAAAGTCTCTCCATTTTTATTTTTAAAAAAAATGCGAACGGCAATTGTATTTGCATTTAGTACTGCTTCTTCTAATGCAACAATTCCTGTGACTTTGAATACTGTTGAGAAAAGATTAGGAGTAGATAAATCAGTTGCTTCTTTTACTGTTCCTCTTGGTGCAACTATTAATATGGATGGAACTGCAATTATGCAGGGTGTAGCAACTGTATTTATTGCTTCTGTTTATATGGTAGATTTAACAATTGGAGATTATCTTACAGTTGTATTGACTGCCACTCTTGCATCAATTGGCACAGCAGGAGTGCCTGGTGTAGGATTGATCATGCTTACTATGGTGCTTACTCAGGTAGGTTTGCCAGTAGAAGGAGTAGCTCTAATTATTGGAATAGATAGATTGCTAGATATGATGAGAACAGCTGTAAATATCACAGGTGATTCTATGGTCTCATTAATTACTAGTAAATCTGAAAAAAGCTTTAATAAATCTATTTTTGAAGACCCTAAAGCGGGCTTATGATTATACTTCTATAAGATTATTTCCTTTTTGTCCCCATTCACTCCACGAACCATCGTATACTTTCCAGGACTTTTTTCCAATAAATTCCAAAGCAAATGCTAATACACATGCGGTAACGCCTGAACCACATGATGAAATAATTATTTTTTCATGACTAAAATTATGTTTATTTAAAATTTCAATAATTTTATTCTTATTAATTAAATATCCTTGATCATTTATAAGAAGATTAAAAGGTATATTAATTGAATTAGGAATATGACCTTTTTGAAGACCTGGCCTTGGTTCATCTTCTATCCCGATAAATCTTCCATGTGATCTTGCATCTACTACTTGATAATTTTTATTATTATAAAAATTTTTTAAATCGTCATACTTTATCAAAATACTATGATCTAAATCTGCTTTGTAACTAGTTTTATATATTTTACTAATTTTATTACTTACAGGTCCATTTATACTTTTCCATGCCTTCATTCCACCATTTAATATTGAAATATTTTTATGTTTATATAATTTAAATAACCACCAAGCTCTGGGTGAAGTTCCTATTCCATCCATAGAGTATAGAACTATATGGCTATTATTATTTATACCTAATTTTTCCATATTAAACTCGAATTGTTTAATAGTAGGAATTGTATGAGGTAAATTTGAGGAAGTATCACTTACCTCATCAATATCAAAATATAAAGCATCAGGTAAATGAGTATTCTTAAATTCTTTAAATGGCTCTCTTTTTACATTAGGTAAATACCAAGAGGCATCAAGAATTACTATATTTTTTCTCCATTTCTTATCTTTATAAAGACTGATAAGTTCATGTGCTTCTATTAACAAGATATCTCCTAATAGTTTAGCTAGGTTTTCCACCTCCACCTTTTTTACTCATCCCTTTTTGTGGATCATAACCTAATGTAGCTAGAAAAAGGAATATTATAGTACAAACTAAAGTAACTATAAAGCCTGGAATATATATTTGCCCTAAAGAAGCCCATCTAACTAATTCTACTCCATAAGTAAATGGATTAATATTAGCTATCCACCAAACAAACTCTGCTCCATTATCTTGTAATCTCCATAATGGATACAATGCAGAAGAAATAAAAAACATAGGAAAAATTACAAAGTTCATAGTACCAGCAAAATTTTCTAATTGTTTAATATATACTGATATTAATAAACCTAATGCACCTAGCATCATTCCAAATAATATAGTGGCAGGTAANATATATATCCATCCTATAATAGGAGTAGAAAAATTAACTAATAGATTAATTATTGGAATACAGATTATTAAGAAAACATANGCNTGTAAAACTGANAGGAATGTTCCTGATAATAATTTTGCAGTCAGTAAGTACCATCTGGGTAAAGGAGCAGTTAGTAATAATCTCATTACTCCCATTTCTCGATCATAGACCATAGATAAAGAGGATTGCATACCACTNAATAATAAAACCATNCCAATTAGTCCAGGTATTATATATTCAAAATAATTAACATTTTGAATTGGATAAGGATTATTTATTCCAGGGTCAACTCCAGTAACCGAACCAACCCCTGCAGCGAAGACAAATAGCCATAAAGCAGGTCTAACAAAAGCTGAAAGTAATCTACCTTTTTGATGAATAAATTTTACAGTTTCCCTATAAGTAAGACCTTTTAGGGCCAATGTTGCATGCTTTATTTGCACAATAATACTCCTTCTTTATTTACCACATTTACTTGTTTTACTATCAATGCCTATAGTATCTAAATTATTTACTCGATGNACAAAACTTTCTAAGGGTGCAATACTTGTAACCCAATTATCTGTTGATAGCATTATTGGTTGCCTTAGTTGTCTATTCCATTTTCTAAAATTTAAAACAGGNCCTTTAGAACCATCAAGCTTAAATTNTTCACTTACAAANGCATCNTGAAATGAAAAATTTTCATTATTTTTAAATCTTACTAGAGCTTCTGCTATAGCTCTCATACCTACCCATGCNGCCCAATCTTCTTCGGTCATTCTTCTTTTATTCATNCTTTCAAANCGTCCATGNACTTGTGGAGCTCCATGTCTAAGATAAGACCAATGCCAAGCTCTGGGNGTTAGACCNGAAGANCCTANAACAGCAGAAGGTATATGTGTTGCAAATGGAACTNTNTAACTAAATTCTNTATGAGTATCNGATATATATACTGCATCATACTTTGCAGAGCCTGTTAAAAAATCCAGATCATTTTGATCTCTTGCTCTTGGATCATTTCCTAAAAGAAAGCTTCTATTATCTACAATCTTTAAGCCAAATTGTTTTGCTGATTCAATAAAAGATGCTGATTTAGCTTTATCAATTTCCAAAGGTCCAGTGAGTATTAATACTTTTCTCCATTTCTTATCAGAAAGATATTGTGCAAGACTATCAGTGAGCATTCGCTCACTTGGGATCGTATGAAATAAATTTTTATTACATTTCAAAGATCTTAATTCATTGTTTTTTGATGAGATGTTAATAACAGCTATATTTAAATCAGAGATTNTACTAACTATGTTTATAAGTTCAGATGNNGGAAAATCCAATAAAACAATCTTAATATTATTTTTATGTANATGATTTAAAATTTCATCTGCAGCAGTGTCAATATTTTTAATTCTCATATCCATAAGTTTAAATTTAACTTTTGCCATTCTTTGGAAAGGTTTAATATCTTTTAAACCTAATTTTGCACCAGCTAGTGGTCTTTTATATAACTGATTTGTTTTGGACCGAATATCAACAGGATGAACACCCCATTCATCGTATCTGATATCTTTTTCTAAATCGTAGTATCCAATGTTAAAATCTTCTTTTTCATTGGCATATAAAGAATTTATAGATGAAAGAAATAAAAGTATTATTCCTAATTTTAATGGAATAATTCTCATTTATTCTATTATCCTTACAGTGTGTGGCGTTATTCCCACAGCAATAGATTTTATAGAAGCTCTTTTATCTGTATCTATAATAGAGATATCATCACTTTGCCCATTTGTTACTATTAAAATTTTATCATCTTTAGTTATTGCAGCTCCCCATACTCTAGAGCCAGCTAAAATATAATCTATGACTTCATAGTTATTNGTATNTACAACAGCTACATGNTTAGACCTTCCTAGAGTAATATATGCTANATTACCATCATTACTCATGGCAAAATCTACTGGAGTAATTTCAGAACTTCTTATNCCTTTCCTTTCAAAATTAATAGTATGTTTTATTGAGAAGGTATTAGTATCTATTACACTTACAGTTCCTCCGAGTTCNTTAGTAACCCANTATTCNTNACCATTTTTAGCAAAAGCNCCTCTTCTTGGCCTNTTTCCTACAAGCACTTCCTCTATAATTTCACCAATCCATGGATCTATTATAATTATTGTATTAGTGCCTTCTGATGTAATGAATACCAGTTTACCGTCAGGTGTGAAATTNACACCTTCNGGTTCTATNCCAACATCTTCAATAACTCTAATTATCTTTCCTGTTTGAATATCTATAACTGTAGCTTCATTATCATCTTCATTAGATACTACGGCTACTTTTCCATCAGGACTTATATCAAAAATTTCTGGATCATCTCCAGTTTCTAGATTACCAATCATTTTTAGTGTTTTCATATCTATTACATTAATGGTATCATCTTCACTTGCTGCTACTAAAAGATGATTGGTNCCAGGAATATAATGCATGTCTCTTGGTCTATCCCCGCTTTCGATAGTATTTAAAATTTCATAAGTATTNAGATCAATAATAGTAATATTATCACTTCCTTCATTAGATATAANAANTCTATCTGCTTTNACNTTTAAGGATATAAGTAAAATTATTAGAGANCTAAATATAANAANAAAATTAAATTTTAATTTTTTAATTGGCATTTTTTTTACCCNTTCGTATTNGTTAAANTTACAAATGCGTCGTGNANTGATTCAGTATTAAATTCTTTAATTATAGTTTCAGGTTTATTCTTTTTAANAATTTTNCCTTGATTTAAAACTATTACANTATCTGATTTTTCTGCTTCATCAACTAAGTGAGTGGCCCATAATACGGCCATTTTTCTCTCTTTTTTAAGTTTTAGAACATATTCCAAAAGNTCTCTCCTACTTTGAGGATCAAGACCTACTGTAGGTTCATCCAATAAAAGTAATTTTGGTTTATGCAATAAAGANCTAGCCAGTTCTACTCTTCGTTTTTGTCCACCTGATAAAGCCCTAACTTTATCATTAATACGATCNGATAAGTTNACTTGTTCTAATTCTTCTNTGACTCTATTTTTAAATTCTTTTTCTGTAATACCATGTAAATTACTATGAAATTTTAAATTCTCTATTACTGTTAAATCTAGATCTAAAGTAATTTGTTGGAATACTACTCCTATATGAGCAAGAGCTTTTATGGCATTATTTCTCATATTAGAATTATTTACAAATACTTCNCCATTATCAGATACAAATAAACCAGTAAGTATTTGAAACAAAGTAGTTTTACCAGCACCATTTGGACCTAGTAATGCAGCATATTCTCCTTCTGANAGAGAAAANGTAACTTCATTTAATGCTTTAAGTTTTCCATATGATTTGGATAATGATTTTATATCTAAAATAATACTTTCCATTCTAATGCNTCTCTTTCTTTTATATCTTGCCAGATAATATATCTGGGTGGTTACTAATTAATTCGGTTCTTAAGATATCNAATTTTTTATCGCTTAATTCTCTAGGNCTACTAACATTTATTTTAAAATCATGAATTACTTTTGATGGTCCCTTTGACAGNAAAAGTATTCGGTCACTCATATAAATTGCTTCTCTTAAATCGTGGGTTACAAATATTACNGTAGTTTTTTGATTTTCCCATAGTTTTAATAGCATNTGTCTGAGTAAGTTTCCTACTGTTTCATCCAAAGAAATAAAAGGTTCATCTAGAAGAAGAATTTTAGGTTTATTTACAAATGCTCTAGCTATAGCAACCCTTCTTTGCATTCCTCCAGATAATTCAGAAGGGAATGAATTCATATATTTATTAAGCCCCATTTCATTAATAAGAGATTCACTTAATTTATTTTCTTCAGGAGTTTGTTNAGTTACAATTGTTACATTTTGTCTTACTGTNAGCCAAGGCATNAATCTTGGTTCTTGAAACATATATCCAATAGGCCANTCCTTAGGAATTGANTTATCTTGATATTTAATTGNTCCATNTAAATTCTCATCAAGACCAGATAATAAATTTAATAAAGTGGTTTTTCCACAGCCAGATGGNCCAACTAAACAACAGAATTGTCCTTGTGGAACATCAAATTGCATACCTTTTATAGCGCTATTGTGACTAGAATTATTCTTATTTTCATATTTTTTTTCACGTATATCAACCAGTAAGTTATGAGGAGCATTTAATGGNTTTTCATTTAAACTGTTCTCCATTTATTTAACCTCCTTTCAATCGGGCTAACAATAGCGTATTCAACGAATATCATTACTGCTACAAANGATANAGTNTAAGCAAAGATGGAAGCTATATCGAATAAATTAAAGAATTCATTTAATTTAAANCCTATACCATCACTTCTGCCCAAAAGCTCTACCACCAAAACTATTTTCCATATTAATGAAATGCCTCCNCGAGCAGCTGCCATTATGAAAGGATATAACTGTGGNAGAAAAAAGCTTATAAATTTCTTTTTATAANTTACTTTAAAAACATCTGCTACTTGTAATATTTTTCTATCAATTGCTCTAGTTCCTTCTCTTATCGTTACAAGAACATTTGGGATTTTATTNAAAGCAACAGCAGNAATNGCTGCAATTTCATTTAAGCCAAACCATACATAACANAAAATTATAATCACTAAAGCAGGNGTGTTTAAAAGTAAAATATGCCAACCATCTAACATTATATTTACATTTTTTTTAGAGCCCATAGCAATTCCTAGTCCAGTTCCAACTANCATAGCAATTGTAAAAGCTAATATTACTCTCCACAGNGTTACACCTAAATGATACAGCATTTCTCCATTAATAATTTCATTTAAAAAAATAATAAATACTGTTTTAGGAGAAGGCAGAACATCACTTTTTATTAAAAAAGAAGTCACCTGCCAAACCAACAATAAAATGACAAATGAAAATATTCTCATATTAATAGGATGACCCATATATATNTATTTATTTTTTAAAATTTTATTAAACATTATTTAGACCAAATCACCCCGTCAGATAGTTGNCTACTATTTCCAACTAAGTCTTTTCCACCAATTTCTGCTAAAATTTTATATGCTTTCTCTATAGCATCTTTATAACCTNCAAAGTTTTCTTGAGGTATTCCTTTTCTAAAGCCATCNCGCAAAGCTATTANTGTTTCATTATTTTTAGCGCCAGTTATATTTTTAATTCTNTCCCACTCTTCGTCATTATTTTTAAGNATTTCTCTAGCTTCNTTAGANGCAGCAATAAAGCCTTCAATTGCNTCATTATTATTTTTGGCCCATTTTTGACTAAANACATAACCAATTAATGGAAGAGATTTTCCTATTCCAATTTCTGGTAATATATCTTCCACAGAGATTACTTTTCTAAAATTTAATGCTTTTAACCTAGCTGTGTAATTCCAATAATTCAGTGCTCCATCTAATTCACCTTTTTGTGNCATTCCATTTATAAGAGGAGGTGCTGCATATGCAGGTTCTATATGTTTAGATAAGTCATAGCCGTGAACCTTCATTGTATAGGCTCTAATCAGTATCCAACTTTTATCTATGCTTCCACCAGCAATTCCAATCTGAGAGCCTTTTAGATCTTCAATATTTTTAATAGAACTATTTTTAGGAACCATAATAGCTCCTGCTGCAGTAGAATANGGTATNAGAGAGAAGTCTTTTCCNTTATCCCTTTGTCTACTAACCCATACCCAGTCAGTTACTATCATGTCAACTGCATTTGACATGAGAGCAATTGCAGATGCATTTTTATTAGTTANATAAGTTACATCGATATTTAAATTATATTTNTTATCAAGCTTATGTTCCTTAATAACGTTTAGTTCCCAATTNACTGTTCCATATTTAAGGACAGCAAGCTTTATATCTGCTGCTTTTATCTGTANNGAAAAAATAAAAATGAAAGCNGTNTAAAGTATGATTTTGATATTTTTCATTATTTTTNAATGCCTTAATNTAAGTTATTNTTAAACCGTTATATAATACAAATTNATAAAAAGTGGATACTAAATCACTTTTTATATTAAGTAAAATTACATTTTATTAATATTTCTCACAAAATATGTAAATATATTAAATTTATTTAATATATTACCTTAAGTTAAACCTTTGAAATTCAATAATAATTACTTATTTTTTAGAGTACGATTATTTTTTTTTAAAAAAAATGAAAAATCCCTTTGACAGTTAGTTAAGAGAGACGTATACAATCCTTTCACCCGATATAATTATATTACTTCGGATGTTTGTTTTAAACGGACAGTGGGTTCAATATGAGCTTATGTTCGTTATGTGCTGTTTGAAATTGTTCATAAGAAGAAAGGGATGCGTAGGCGACGATTTGTCGTGCAAGCAAATTCGACGATGCGCATTTTTGAATACTCTTTAAATTTAATTTTATAGTTTAATTACTTTTTAATTATTTTTAAAGTTTCGTTATGCATAACGTCGGGTCAGCATTTTGTCCTTTAAATAGGACACAATTCCTCCCTCGTAAGAGGGAATTTAAGTATCAAACTTGAGAGTTTGATCCTGGCTCAGAGTGAACGCTGGCGGCACGCCTAACACATGCAAGTCGAGCGAGAAACTAAACTTCGGTTTAGCGGAAAGCGGCGGACGGGTGAGTAACGCGTGGGAATTTACCAAAGAGTGGGGAACAACTGCTGGAAACGGCAGCTAATACCGCATACGCCCTATGGGGGAAAGGCTTCGGCCGCTCTTTGAGAAGCCCGCGTACGATTAGTTTGTTGGTGGGGTAATGGCCTACCAAGACTACGATCGT
Source organism: Candidatus Pelagibacterales bacterium (assembly GCA_002720535.1). GTDB lineage: Bacteria > Pseudomonadota > Alphaproteobacteria > TMED109 > TMED109 > TMED109. The sequence goes on from PBIU01000002.1 coordinate 25,314, forward strand.
TAGCTGGTCTGAGAGGACGATCAGCCACACTGGGACTGAGACACGGCCCAGACTCCTACGGGAGGCAGCAGTGGGGAATCTTGGACAATGGGGGCAACCCTGATCCAGCCATGCCGCGTGTGTGAAGAAGGCCTTCGGGTTGTAAAGCACTTTCAGTTGTGAGGAAAAGTTAGTAGTTAATACCTGCTAGCCGTGACGTTAACAACAGAAGAAGCACCGGCTAA
>PBIU01000003.1 GCA_002720535.1 Candidatus Pelagibacterales bacterium
TAGATAAGGGTATTTTATCTGGACCTTGTAGTTTAAAAGATTCAGATGGAGATATAAGGTATTCAAAAGTTTATAGAGATACCAATAAAGGAACTTTAGGAACACTTACCAATGTTGGAGGTACTGGAAAGTGGGCTAATAATACTGAAATTTGTAAATATAATGTTGATATTAGAAACATGGATATTGGGATAGGGTCTACTGAAGGAACATGTGAATAGTTTAACTTATCCATAATTATTTTTTGTAAATATTTATAACTAATATATTGTTATTACATTGTTGATCTATCAACTGTAAAATCTTGCATTAGATTGCATAATACACGTTTATAGGTAACTACACATTTGTATATATCTTCCTGATAATAAACAATATGATATGTATCTTTTGATGTTCCAGCAGAATCTGTAAAACTATAAATAACTTTACCATTACCTAAAATATGAGCAGAACTATCTTCAGCCCAAGATTTTGAGCAGATAGCAAAGACTATTACACTTATGTAGATTAATAATTTTTTCATACAAAAACCCTACCACAACTAGAGCCATTTCTACAAATACTGGAGTAGGTGGTGGAAGAATAGAACTTTTGTGTTATTATAAATTTATGAGAAAAAATAAAGTATCTATAACTAAAATACTTATTTAAAAATACTCATGTATAGCATGCATCGAAAAAAGCAATCTCAAGCTTTACTAACTTTAAAAATAACTTAGCTATTTCTTCTTGCTCTATATAACTTAATTCTAAAGCTAAAGTATCAAGTTCACCTTTTATCCAAGTAACAGTTTTATGGAAAGGCATATTATTATGCAATATTATCCATTCACTTAAATAAAATCTGTCTGGATATGGATCTTTAGCGCTAGATGCCCACGAATAGTAAATCCACTCAGCTGCAAGTATTATACTTAATATTTGTGCATAAGAACCAGAATTAGAGATTTGAAGCATTAAATTTGCAAAATCATTAATTGAAGGTAATAATTTAGTTTTTTCTCTTTCCTCTTTAGTAATATTTAATGCATCAAATGATCTAATAAAATAATTATTTTCATCACTGGTAATAGCATATAAAAAAGCAGACCATTTTACTTTAGAATGCATATTAGGCGCTAACAAAATTGCTTTTCCAATTAATGTAACTAAAGATTCAATAAAAATATAATCTTGAACTAAATATTTTTTAAAAATATGGTCTTTTAAAGTGTCATTTTTAAGTTCATTGGTGAACTTATGATTAGTTGCTTCTAGCCAGAGCTCTCCACTATAATTCTTAAGATATTCACTAAATTTTTCTACTTCAGGATTAAAGTTTTTATAAGTCTCAACCATTAATTTAATATATAATTTTGTTTCAATATAATTGGTAAATTTATTAATAATATTAAAAAATTATTTGTACATTAAACAAATAATAATACAAGGATAATTTTTCCCCATACAAAAACACTACCACAACTAGAGGTATCTCTACAAATACTGGAGTAGGTGGTGAAATAATATAACTTTTATGTTACTGTAAATTTATGAGAAAATTATTATTAGTATTATGTTTATTGTCAATTTCTGGTAATGCTTTTGCTAAAATAGAAAAATGGGAATGTTATGCCCCTAAAAATTCAAGTAAATTTGCAGATACTACAGTAGTAGGAAAGTATAAATTGGATACTGATAAAGCGACTGTTGCATACTTTAGCAATGGAAATTGGAAATATTATGATTGGTGTTGTGATATAAACTTTGATAAAGAAAAACAACTCTTATATTTTTCTTTTGCAGGTTTTGACCATATATTTAATTTGGTATCAAAAGAACGTTTTGTATCTAATTTTAAATATTTCTGTAAAGTAATAAATTAGTAATAGATTAAGAAAACATTAGGAAGACTTTAAAAGCCTTATTTATTGTTATTAGTATATTAATTTTCTTCCACATTCTCTCATTTTTACATAGTATTTGATTTTTCTTCTTCTTCTTTTTTTTCTTTTGCTTTCTTCAATAAAAAATCTTTATGATCCTTTTTAGAATCCCTCCCACCATTTAATTGACTTATCATAGGTTGATCTAATACTTTTAGTAATTCAGGTTGTTTTTTATTATTTTTTTTATCTGTAGTTTTCATTTTAATTCCTCCCATAAAAACCTTATCATAACTAATGGGATATTTACAAACACAGGAGTAGATAGTGGCGTATATAAATGTTTATGTTAGTATGTATTTATGAAAAATATAAAAATTTTTGTGCGTGCTCTACCTTATATAGCCTTAGCAGTAGTAGTATTTCTTATAGCTGAAGGATTAATGAAGTACTTTTTTAGTTAACAATTTATTAAGTGAAAATTATGAATAAGTTAGAAAAAAATTACCTTAATATACCTATAATTGAGACAGAAAGATTAATATTAAATTATCCTTTAGAGACTGACTTTAAGATTCTTGAAGTATTTTTAAAAAGTGAAAGAAGTAAATTTGTAGGAGGTCCATATAGAAGTTTTAGTGCGTGGAATGATTATATGGCAAACATAGGACATTGGTCTCTTTATGGTCATGGATTATGGTCATTAAGGATAAAAGATAATAATGAATATATTGGAAGAGTTGGAATAATAAAACCTGCTATGTTTAAAGAGCCAGATTTAGCTTGGCAAGTATTTAAAGATTATGAAGGTATGGGCTTTGCTTATGAGGCAGCGATAGCAGTTAAAGATTATGCTATACATAATTTTAAATTTTCTAGTTTAGCTAGTCATATTGTAGAAGGAAATAAAAATTCTATATCTCTAGCTGAAAGAGTAGGTTATAAAATTAAAAAAGAAGAAATTATAGATAATAAAAAATTCATTATTTTTTTTCACATATGATAATGTATACTTAATAATTTAATATTATTTTTATGTTATATTAATATATGAAAAAAATCTTGCTAACCATTTTCTTATTGTCAATTTCTAGTCATGCCTCAGCTACNANNNGNTATATGGACACNNTTTTTACAAGTGCTGGTGGGTTTGTAAGTACTGGTTTTTGTAAATTACAANTACTCCAGTAANAGATAGAAATTATATAGNTACTAAATNAACATTAAGTCCTTTTATTTATAGTTGTTTCAAATTTTTTAACTTCTTTATTATTNATTTCTAATTTGAGAGATATTTTACAACTAGAATTATCAATTAATTTATTCTCTAATATTTGATGAGATCCTACTCCAACTTGTTTAAGAAATTTTCTAATTTGTAAGTTAACATCATCATTATNNTCATTTTGAGTCAATTTGTTTCTCCTNTATTAGTTTAGTAATTATAATTTTTAAATATTTAAAGAAATTCCTACTATTGATAATATAATTTGTATTAAATAAATAAAGACGGATGAAAAATGCCAATACNTAAATTGTTTTTTTTTATTTTCACTTGTTAAATTATTACNATCTGAAATATAGTTTAATTTAGGCATAATTATAAGTAGATTTGTAATAAATCCTAACGAGATAAAAAATGAAATTATAATAGACCAATGGCTATGATATACAAATGANAAAATAAACGCTAATGAGGAAATACTTAGGCCAAAAATAAAATTTTTTGGAAAAATATTTCTNAGAAATTTAGATCTATTAGTCTCATCCAATTTTTTATTTGAAACAGGAGCTACACATANTGTAAAGAACAACATATAACTTAATAATGAACTNTATAATACTAGTAACATAAGCCCTAAATAAAAAATTATTAAAGAAGTNCTATAAACTATNTAGTTTAATAGANCGATATAATCAATATATTTAAAATTTAAAGTATTTTCTAAAAATGCTATTATAGGCTTATCCTATAATATATATAGATGAGAATGAGTCTCATTCTCATTGACAAATAATTAATGTTTATCTATCTTTTATAATGTAGAGGAATTAATAACAGCCATTATTATCCTCTACTGTGTGAAGTTCTAGAACACTTTTTCCTTCAAGTAAGTGTTCTAGAACGATTTGATTAATAAGTGTTGTTAAAATAGCAATTTTTTTTACTAGTCTATTTAATTATTTGACCATATTAATGGAAATACATCTCCAGTCAGAGAATCTCCTTTTTTTAAGTTTAAAGAAGGTAAGATATCTTGTATATTTTTATTTTTTATAAAAGTACCAGGGCGATCATCCCAAGTTACATCATCTCCTATATAACGTAATGCTAAGCCTCTTCTTCTTGTTTTTGATGATTTATTACCTGATGAACCATGTACAGTTAATGGGTGATGTACTATTATATCTCCTGGATTTAAATTCCAAGATAGGATTTCATAGTTTTCAATATTTGAATCTATATCAGGAATTTCATCTAATCCCATTTTTTTATAAAGATTATTATAACCCGAATTTTTTCCAAAAGAGGCAGGCGCATAAAACTTATTCCATTTATGAGAACCTCTAATATATTTAACTGTTCCTGTATCATGACTTACTTCATCAAACCCTACCCAAAAAGAAATAATTTTTTCTCCAGATAGCGGCCAATAAGGAAGATCATGATGCCATGGCGTTTTTTCCTCGGTATTAGGTTCTTTAACTAATAATTGATCATAAAAAAAATTTAATTTAGTACTATCTAATAGCTTAGCGGCTAGTTCTGGTAAATTGGAATCAAAAGCAAAAGACTTAAAAGTATTATTCCTCCTCCATATAAAAAAATCTCCATAATATCTTCCTTTATTATTTTGTGGGGTATATTCAATTGATGCTAAACCAGGATTTTTTAATATAGAATCAATTGCAGTTTGCATGCTATATATCCATTTTTTATCAATTATATCTCTTATTACTGTTACGCCATTTAACTCATAATCAGCCTTAATTTTTTTAAAATCTATATTTTTCATTTTTTAAATTTCTTTAAACTAACTTCTTTTTTTTATTAACAATAAATTCATAATNCACTTTCTTAAAANATATTACTTNTCTTAATAAAATTTTAACATNAAAAAAANTATTTCTACAAATGCTGAAATATCATCTATTTAAAGAACTTCATTATAGCAGGCCAAAGTAGTTGAGGATAGTAAGTATGGCCTTTTGGTCCTTCAATTAGTATTAAGTTATTTTCNTTATTATCAATTTTGAAAATTCTTCTGGCTTTATCTACTATTTTTTTAGATAAATGATAGGGGTAAATATGATCTTTCCTTCCAGCTATTATTAAACAAGGTCTAGGTGAGATTAGAGCTATTAGAGTATCCATATCAAACCATTCTATCATGTTGGGAATATGATTAAATCCTGATACACCTCTTTTTAATAAAGTATCATTTATAGGGCCTAAACATCCTCCTACAGCTATACCTTTTATATTATCTTTATCTACAGCAGCAGAATAAATTGCTGCCGTTCCTGCTGCTGAATACCCTTTAAGCCACAAATTTTTATTATTATACTTTTTGATTAACCATTTGGAAAGTTCACAAATTTCATTTACTGTCTCTCCTAACAAAGTNTTATTGCTCATTAATAAATGCATACTAATATCAATTGTTTCTGAGTTATTNGCTTTTAATAAATTTTGTTCTCTNCTTTCACCGAAACCAATCCTTTCAAAGGATACAGCAATAAATCCTAATTCCGCAGCTTGAATAGCAAGATCACTTCCATTATTTAATTTATAAATATCTGCAGGCATAAATTTTTTACCAATATTTAAATGGGCGCCTGAGTTATCTCCCTGCATACATATAATGATACCTTTAAAATCATTAGTATTTGATTTCNTAATTATATCAATAGGGGCTTGTCNGTTTTCTGCAAATTCAATGTAAATTCTTGATCTTGATAAGCCATTCTTTATTTTTAATTTATTATTATATATTTCTTTNCAATACAAAGTATTATTTATTTTTAATAATTCTATTAGCTTGCTTCTAGCTNCATTTTTCCAATCTANGGGATTAAAAAAATTGTCTAAATTGAATTTAGGAGAAGAGTTTTTATTATAACCTTCTACAATCATACTTGGATATAATTTATAGTTTTTATATATTTTGGGATATGGATCAAAATTACCAAATAATAGGATATTAAGCCTTCTTTTTATTGCTAATGTTTTNGCTGCCAAAAATATTTTNATTTTTTTCATAATATAAATATAAATATGTTTATAATAGATACAATATAAAGTTATTGTTTAATTTAATTTTTGGAGGTTTTATGGGTAGGCACTTAGAAGAAGCAGAAGGGTTATGTGAGAATATAGATAAAGAAACTCAATCTTATGTATTTAACCAAACTATGCTAAGAATTAAAGATCCTAAGATTTCATTAGATTTTTATACNCGTATAATAGGAATGAAATTATATAGAAAAATAGATTTTCCTGATATGCAATTTACATTATATTTTTTAGCTATGCCTAAAGATGTAAACGATGAAAATATACCTGAAGATAAAAATCAAAGAACTACCTGGACATTTTCCCAAAGAGCTATGTTAGAGTTAACACATAATTGGGGTACTGAAACAGATAAGAATTTTAAGCATCANAATGGNAATTCGAAGCCGCAAGGCTTTGGACATATTGGTTTTTCTGTACCAAATGTTTATGAAGCATCAAATNGGTTTGAAAAATTAGGAGTTAAGTTTGTTAAGAAACCCGATGATGGTAAAATGAAAGGCTTAGCCTTTATTGANGANCCAGATGGCTATTGGATAGAAATACTGCAGGCGGATATGATAGAAAAAAACTCTTAAATTAGTTCACTAATTTTTTTTGCGGTAAATGCACTTAATGTCCATCCTAAATGTCCATGTCCTGTATTATAAAAAATATTTTTATTTTTTTTACTCTGTTTTATGATTGGCATCATATTCGGCGTCATAGGTCTAAGACCAGCCCAAGGTTTAATATCTTCTGTATTAATATCTGGAAAATTAGTTTCAGCCCATCTAATCAAAGGCCTTACCCTATCCCACTTAATATCTGTATTNTANCCTGAAAATTCTGCNGTACCTGCTATTCTTAATCTTTCGGTTCCTAACCTTGCAGTGACTATTTTTTTTTCATCGTCTAATAAACTAACCCAAGGCGAATTAATTCCAGGTTTATTAATTGTAATACTATATCCTTTGACTGGATATATAGATAAATTATCTCCTATACTACTTGCAAGCCTTTTTGAGNCAATTCCAGCACATACTATTACTAAATCAAAATAATNTAGTTCTTCATCAAGATTATTNGCATGATGTTTTATGAATTTTACGTTATATTTATTTTCTAATACGNTACTTAATTCCATACAGAACTTATGAATATCGCCTGTAAAATCAGTTGTGTTATAAAACCCACCAATAATATCTTCACTTGATAGTGATGGTTCAATATCAGTTATTTCAGTTTTATTTACTTCCCATCTATCTAAACCCGCTAATTTATATATCTGGTTNGTTTCTTTTGCTAATTTAAATTCATGTAAATTTTTGTAAATATGTAGGATACCTTTTTCAACCATATCAAATTCAATATTCTCTTCATTAGCAATAAGTTTATATAACGAACCAGAATTTAGAGCCATTTTACATGTTTCTAATGTATTATCTTTTCTATCAGATATTGCATTAATAAATTTAATGAACCATTTATATTTATTTAGATCTGGTTTTAATGAAATGAGCAATGGGGCATCCTTTTTAAATAACCATTTACTAGCTTGTATTATATTTTTCCAGCTATTCCATGTTTCAGAATTAGAAGCACTAATTTGGCACCCATTTGCATAGGATGTTGCCATTGCTGGNTACCTTCTTTCATCTGCAATAGTTACTTGATGATTATTTTTAGCTAAATAGTATGCGGTTGTAATACCTGTGATNCCGCTTCCTATAATTCTAACTTTCATATAATAACTTTATCATAAAAAAAATTATCTTCAAATTTTATGTATAAGNTAAACTAGAAAAAATTAGAGCTTATCATCATTTTTTTTAGCTATAATGCAATGCTCCAATCTATTAAAACGCCAATTAGCAAATACTCTATAGGCTAAACCTACCATTTGTTTAATAAGTGGAAGTGAAACTAACATTCCTAATATTTTCCAATAAGAGAGATTATTCCATATTANAATAAAGGCATCTACACCCACATATAATACATTATTGTCTAGTACATGNAGAATTTTTAGNCCATCTGAAGTTTTAATACCCGTCTTAATAAAATCATTACCTTTGATATTAATATCCTGCCAATCAAAAATATCTTTAGGNGCTATTTTGCGATAGTAATTAATTTCTTTAGAACATAAATTACATTTTCCATCAAAAAATACTATAATCATAATATTCACCTAATTCATTTTTATAATTGTTCAAGNATATAATTTATAAAAAAAATTATTATTTATGGTTNTAATTATAATGNTTATATAAAATAAACATATGAGAACACTAGTATTTTTATTACTCTTACTTGTTACTAATAATGTTTTCGCTATGNCTAAAACTTTAATCTGGNAGTGCCAAGTTATAAAGGTAAATAATGATAAACAAATTAATGGAAAAGTTAATAAATATAAAATAGACGTTACTANACCTATGGTATGGGTAGGAGATNAAACAAGGTGGTCTGGTTTTGCAAATACTACATTTTCATACGATAGAGATAAACATAGTTTATCTTCAAATAGTAAAATGTGGAAGGGGGTATATGATTTAATAGAACGTAAAATCATATTTATAAATAATGATGCTAATTTAAAAGTACTTTATCAGTGTGAAGAATTATAGTTTTTAATATTATAATTAATAATAAAAATGGATATTATTATGAACTTAAATTTTAAAAAAGAAGATTTAATATTTCAAGAAGAAGTAAGAGAATTTATAAATGATAATTTGAATCATATTACTAAAAAGAAGATGGAAGAAGGATATCACTTAACCAAAGAAGATATGGTTAATTGGTATAATAAATTATCTATGAAAGGTTGGATGGCTCCTAATTGGCCTAAAGCATATGGAGGCACCGATTGGACTGTAACACAAAGATTTATATTTAATAATGAATGCGCTGAAGCATATGCTCCTGATGGAGAATATACTTTTGGAGTAACTATGGTTGGTCCAGTTATAATTAAATATGGAACTGAAGAGCAAAAAAAATATTATTTACCAAAAATCTTGTCTAATACACATTGGTGGTGTCAGGGTTATTCTGAACCAGGTTCAGGGTCAGATNTAGCTTCTTTATCTACTAAAGCAGAAAAAGTAGAAGGTGGATATAAAATTAANGGTACAAAAACATGGACTACTATGGCTCATTTCGCAGATATGATGTTCATTTTAGTTAGAACAAATTCAGATTGTAAACCTCAGGAAGGAATTTCATTTATGTTATTAGATATGAAATCNCCTGGTGTCTCTGTTAAACCTATTATTACTTTAGATGGCAGTCATTACATTAATATGGTGTATTTAGAAGATGTTTTTATTCCTCATAACAATTTAATTTATGAAGAAAATAAAGGCTGGACGGTAGCAAAATATTTGTTAGGCCATGAACGTACTAATAATGCGCAGGTTGCAAGTTCTAAGAAGGCTTTATCTAAAATAAAAAAAATTGCAAAACTTAAGATAAATGGAACTTATTCTTTAAGTGAAGATAAGCGTTTTATTGATAAATTGGCAAATTGTGATCTCAGGGTACAAGCTTTAGAGTATGATTTAATTAAAGTTATTTCTAATGAAATAAAAGGCATTTCTCCAGGAGTGGAAGCTAATATGCTAAAGATTAGAGGTTCTGAAATACAACAAGAAATTACGGAATTAGTTTTAGAGGCAAGTGGATATTACGCTAATTCTATTCAAAANAATATTATAGAAATAGGAATGAATGAACCTAAAGTTGGTCCTTCTTGGACAAGTACCTCTGCACAAAAGTATTTTGATATGAGGAAAACTACTATTTATGCTGGTTCTACTGAAATTCAAAAAAATATTTTAGCAAAAATGGTATTAGAATTATAAAATCAAAATCTTCTCATTATTAATCTTATTAAATTTCTTAAAATGATAAATATAAATGGGCTTTTAAGTACTTTATTTAGTAATAATCTTATTNTAGGAAAATATTTATATATGATATAAATTGCTATAAATATAATTAATAATATAAATACTAATCTAATCATATGATAAATCTCCTATATTTTTTCTATAATTATCATTATTACATATTATATTAATTTAATATTAAAAATACCTAGTTAATCAAATCAATTATATCCATAATAATTTTTAATAGTTTTAATTTTTATTTGGAGATTGATATGAAATTTTTTAAATTTACTTTTATAATATTTTTTACATTGTTTTATATGAATAATAATGTTTTCGCATTAGAACTTAAACCAGTAATTAACTTAGATGTAGCAAAAAAGATGGCAGATGCCTGTGAATCTTATAGAGCTAAAGAAAATTGGAATCCTATTAATATCGCTATAGTCGATTCTGGTGCAGATTTAGTTTTATTTAGAAGGCAAGATGGCGCATTTTTAGGAAGTATTGATATAGCTATTAGAAAAGCCACTTCTTCTGCTATGATACCTCGTTCAACTAGAAAAGTAGGAGAATTAGCTTATGGTGAAAATGGGGAGTTAGGTCCGAGACCAGGTGTAGCTACTGTTGATTTTTTAGTGCCGTTTGCTGGTGGATTGCCAATAAGAACTGACACAGGCCATTTAATTGGAGCTATAGGTATAAGTGGTGCTAGTTCGGACCAGGATGAAGAATGTGCGCAAGTTGCCATAGATTCTGTTAAACATTTATTGAAATAATAATCAGTTTTTTTATAAGGCTTTCTTTTTTGGAGAGCCTTATTATTTTTAGCTAGTAATTGATTAATCTATATCTTTTAAAGTATCAACATATGAAATTTTTTTAGAAGAATGAATATTATTTTTTACTTGTTCTAAAGTGTTTTGTTTTGACCAAATTATATTATTAAATAAACCTTTTACTTTCTTACTTTGCGATATTCCTATTAACCAGAATCCTCCATCTTCAGCTGGTCCAAATACGATGTTTGATGAATATAGTTTTTTCCAAGCCTTGAAAATAATTTTACTAGAAATATCTGGAATATCACTTCCAATTATAATAGTTTTTTTCGGATTTTTTGAAAATATTCTCCACATTTTTTCTCCAATGTCACCTGGACCTTGAGGAAGTCTTTTTATTTTAGGAAAAACAGATTTAGGCCAATTTTTTAATGCTGTATCGGGAGTTACGCATAATTTTAATTCTATTCTTTTATCAGAGTTAATTTTTACTATAGTTTTTAATAAATTGTTATAATAAAAACTGGATCCTAATGCTTTCCCTATTTTATTTTTTAAACGACTTTTTCCCACAGATAACTCTGGTCGTCTAGCAAAAATAATTAGATTAACTTTTTCCATTTTTATTTCTTATATATTTTATTAATATAATTAATATTAAATCCTAAAAAGTATAAGGTTAAACAAAAGAGGTTAATCATTGGTCTATATATCCAACCTTGATTTTCAAAGCGTGCTGCGTCAGTTATAATATAGCTATTTAGTATTTTTATATTTCGAAAACCAATATTTCTAATAATTTCTACATCTTCCATTATAGGTATGTTTTTATATCCCCCGATATTTTTATAAAAACTTCTTGAAATCAGCAACCCTTGGTCACCGTAGGGTAATTTTAAATATTTTGATCTTATATTAACTAACTTACTCAGTAAATTAGACCATATGTTATTTGTATTGAATTTAATTTTAAAAGAAGCTGCCTTATTGTTATTTAGGGTATTTGTTATGAATTGGTTAATATCTATTATGTTACTTTTTTTAATTATTGTATCTGAATGTAAAAAAAATATCCAATCAGTAGCAGTATGCTCTGCCCCTAAAATTAATTGAGGNCCTCTACCTTTCAAAGACTTAATTATTTTAATATTATATTTTTTAGATATTTGTATGGTNAGATCGCAAGAATTTGCATCTACCATTATAATTTTATTAAAATATTTACAGATAGAATTTAAGGTGTTCTCGATTGTTTTCTCTGAGTTATAAGTTGGGATAACTACTGTAACTTGATTTAAGTTTATTTTTTTCATAGCTAATTTATTATAAAAAGATTTATAAGCATACTTAACCATATTAAAAAACCACATAAGTTNGAGTTATTAAAGCCCTTATTAAATTTATGTGTTTCGTTAATTTTAGTATTATACGCATAATAAGTTTGCCATATACCTAACGCAAAAACCAATATTGTAATGAATATATTAAAATTATTTAATAATAGTGCACCACTAATTATGANACTACTTATCAAGTATGCACAAGCTGCAAATAAGCCTGAATATTCCTTCATTTTAGTAACTGTAGACTTTACTCCTGTATACATATCATCTTCATAATCTTGCATAGCATAAAGTGTATCATAGCCGANAGTCCAAAAAATTGCTCCTATATAAAGTATACTNACTATAAAATTTGGATAACTATTTGTTATACAGCTATATCCAATTAAAATACCTATATTAAATGTAATTCCTAACCAAATTTGTGGAAAAAATGTAATCCTCTTAGTTAATGGATAAATAAAAATTAACGGAATACTTATTAAAGAAATAATTATAGCTGGAATTGTTAAATTATAAAGAATATATAGACCAATCATTGACATAAAGAATATAAAAACTAAGCCGTCGTATATATTTAGATTACCAGAAGCAATAGGACGATTTTTAGTTCTAGTAGTTTTTTTATCAATATTTCTATCTAGTATGTCGTTCCATGCGCAGCCTGCGGCTCTTAAAATAAATGATCCAAAAAATAGTAGAATTGTATATTTAAAAAAAAGAGATAAACTAGGTTGAGCCATATTAATACCCCATAAACATGGCCATGCTAATAATAAAGCACCTGTAGGNCTCTTAAATCTTCCTAAAATAACAAAGTATTTAATTTTTTNTAGCATAGTATCTAATATTGTTTGGAATAAAGAATTAATTTGTATTAAGCTATATTTTTAATTTATTTAATGTTTATCATATAAATTAAAGTTATAGAAGGTTTTAGAATAGGATGTATAATTGACTTATCAATTTAAAACTAGAGTATATTATGAATCTTCTTTAGATAAACAAGAAAAATTTAGTTTATCTGTAAAGCAATCCCATAAATTAATTAATGTATTGAGAATGAAAGATGATGATGAGATCATTATTTTTAATAATATTTATGGAGAATGGTCTGCTAAGATTAAGATAAAAAAGTCTANAGTAAATGTAGAATGTATAAAAAAAATCAGAGATGCAAAAAAAGAAATAGGTCCATCACTGATTTTTTCACCATTAAAACAAGCAAGATCAGACTGGCTTATAGAAAAAGCTACAGAGTGTGGAGTTGAAAATTTATTTCCAAGTATAATGAAAAGAACTTCTGTTAGGAATATTAATATTGCAAGGTATAGAAGTAATGCAATAGGGGCTGCAGAACAAACTGGAAGATTAAGTATTCCTAATATTGAACCACTAAGAATGTATGAAGAGCAAATAAAAATATGTGAAAAACTTAATAAAACTATTATATTTTGTGACGAATTAAGAATGTCTCCTTTAATAAAAGAATTTAGTAATGATTTNAATTCTGCTGACGTAGCTATAGTAATTGGTCCTGAAGGAGGTTTTGATGATGCAGAAAGGGANTATGTGCAAACTAATATTGAAAATTTAATAGAATGTAGTTTAGGAACAAGAATATATAGAGCAGAGACTGCTGCATTAATTGCGCTTGCATTATTTCAATAAGTTTTATTTAGGAAAGTCAAATATGGTACTTAAAAAAGATGATTTAATTAATTGGTTTNTAGAAGGATGTAAACCTAAAGAATTTTTCAGAATAGGTACTGAACANGAAAAATTTGTTTATAAAATGGATAGCCTGAAACCAGTTTCTTACGAAGAAGAGTCCGGTATAAGAAATATATTAAAGAAGTTAGTAAGTTATGGATGGCAGGAAGTGAATGAAGAAGGTAACTTAATAGCTCTTAAAAAGGATAAACAATCTATAACTTTAGAACCTGGCGGTCAATTAGAACTATCTGGAGCGCCTTTAGAGAATATACATCAAACATGTGCTGAAGTTTATGAACATTTAAGACAGGTAAAAATAGTAGGCAAAGATTTAAATGTTGGTTTTTTAGGAGTAGGAGCACGGCTTGAAGGAAAACTTTCCGCTGATTTATGGATGCCAAAACCAAGATATAAAATAATGAGAGAATATATGCCTAAAGTGGGTGCCTTGGGTTTAGAGATGATGGCCGATACTTGTACTGTNCAAGTTAATTTGGATTATTCTTCAGAAGATGATATGAGACGAAAGTTAAAGACTTCATTTATATTACAACCAATAGTTACAGCATTGTTTGCTAGTTCTCCAATAAAAAACATGAAGNTTTCAGAATTTATATCAAGAAGAGCAGCAATATGGTTTGATGTTGATAAAAATAGATGTGGAACCCCTCAGTTTATATTTGAAAATAACTTAGGGTTTGAGGCTTGGGTGGATTATGCTCTTAAAGTTCCTATGTATTTTGTTAGGAGAAATGGAAGTTATATTAATTGTGCTGGAGGTTCTTTTGAAAAATTTATGGATGGTCAATTAGAACAATTGCCAANTGAAATACCTACTATAATAGATTGGGAAGACCATTTAAGTACTATTTTTACTGAAATTAGACTTAAAAGATTTATTGAGTTTAGAGGGGCTGACACAGGTCCATGGAGGAGTTTATGTGCGTTGCCAGCTCTTTGGGTAGGATTGTTATATGATAGTGAGGCATTAAATGAGGCNGAAAGTTTTGCTAATAGTTGGTCATTAGAAATGTATAATAAAGCATATAAAGAAGTACCATTAAAAGGTTTAGATTTAATTNTTAATAATAAATCTATTAAAGATTATGCTAAAGAATTAATTACAATTGCAAAAAAAGGATTAAAAAATAGAAAAATGTATGATTCTTCTGGTAATGACGAGACTGGTTACTTAAATCAATTAGAAGAAATAGCAAATTCTGGTAAAAACCAAGCAGCGGAAATGTCATCCATATTGAATAATGATAAAGAAGCAATTAAAAAAATATATGAGAAATATTCTTATTAATAGATACGTTTATTTAGTTTCTGTACCACCTACTGTTAANCCATCAATTTTTAATGTTGGTTGTCCTACTCCTACAGGAACTCCTTGACCATTTTTACCACAAGTTCCAATACCAGGGTCTAGTTCCATATTATTACCGATCATTGATACTTTTTTNAGTACTTCAAATCCAGAACCAATTAAAGTAGCTCCTTTAACAGGTGTAGTAATTTTACCATTTTCTATTTTATAAGCTTCATTGGCTGAGAAAACAAATTTACCGTTAGTAATATCTACTTGTCCTCCAGCAAAAGATTTTGCAAATATGCCATTTTTTGTACTTTCTAATATTTCAGNAGGGTCTTTGTCTCCTGATACCATTATAGTATTTCTCATTCTTGGCATTGGTTGGTGAGCATAGGATTGTCTTCTGCCATTTCCAGTAGATTTTGTTCCCATTAATCTAGCGTTTAATCTATCATGCATATATCCTACTAATTTTCCATTTTCAATAAGCACAGTTTTTTCTGTAGGAGTTCCTTCGTCATCTATAGAAAGAGAACCTCTTCTAGAGTTAAGTGTGCCATCATCTACTACTGTCACTCCTTCCGNTGCCACTTTTTCTCCCATTAAATGAGAAAAAACACTTGTTTTTTTTCTGTTAAAATCACCTTCTAAACCATGCCCAATGGCTTCATGTAATAAAATTCCTGGCCAACCTGGACCCAAAACTACAGTCATTTCACCTGCAGGTGCTGGTTTAGCTTCAAGCATAATCAAAGCTTGTTTTAAAGCTTCATCTACATGAAATTTCCAGTTTTTTTCATCAAGGATTACATCGTAATCATGTCTACCACCTGAGCCATAAGAACCAGTTTCCATTTTGTCGTTTTCTTTAACAGCTATATTTACTCCAAGACGAACTAAAGGTCTAATGTCATCGAGCATTTCTCCATCTGCTCTTAATATTCTAATAGCTTCCCAAGAACTAGCTAAATTTATACTAACCTGTTCAACTTTATTATTAATTGATCTGGCATATTCATTTATATCTTGTAGAACTTTTATTTTTTTATTGAAATCTATGTCAGAGATTGGGTTATTTGTATTATAATAATTTCTGTTTGTTTTATTTGGAGAAACATCAATATCTTTATTGTCTTTAGATATTATACCTTTAACAGTTTTTCCTGCCCTTTCTAATGCTTTTTTCGATATTTCAGATGCATGAGCATATCCTACTACTTCGCCAGATAAAGACCTGAGCCCAAAACCAATATTTTTGTTTGAGTTTGCTACCTTTAATTTTCCATCATCAAAAGAAAAATTTTCATTTTCTGAAGATTGCATATATAGTTCACCATCCTCAGCTCCTGATAAAGAGTTAGAAACTATCTTCTCTGCATCTAGTTTATTAAGATCATTATTTTCAAAAAATATTGTATCTAAATTAACTGTTTTATTCATAAGTTTCTCCTTAACTATTTATACTTATGGAAGTCTATAAATAGATTAATTATTTTTCATAAAATCGTTTATAACTTTAATAAGAAATATATTTTCTTCTTCTAGCCCTATGGTAATTCTTAAAAAATTTTCTAGACCGTATTCTGATANTTTTCTTACAAAAATATTATGTTTTTCCAAATAATTATAGCAATTATTTGCTTGATCAGAATTATAAAATTTAGTTAAAACAAAGTTTCCAACACCTGGTACTATACTTAATCCTAAATTAATCAATTCTTTTTCTATAAATGGTTTCCATACATTATTGTGCTCAATTGCCTTTTTAATAAAGTCCTTATCNTGAATAGCTGCAATTGCTGCATGTTGNGCAATAGTGTTTATATTAAATGGTAATCTAATTCTATTTAAGTAATNTATTACTTCTAAAGAAGCATAGGCCCAGCCTATTCTTAGCGCAGCTAGTCCATAAATTTTTGAAAATGTTCTAGTACACGCAACATTATTAAATTTATTTACTAAATCAAAGCCATTTGTGTAGTCATCTTTTTCCACATATTCGGCATAAGCTGAATCTATAACCAAGAGACATTCTTGAGGAAGCTTTTTCCTCAGATTTATAAGTTCATTTCTAGTTAGATATGTTCCTGTAGGATTATTAGGATTAGCTATAAAACATACTTTTGTTTTATTAGTGCATACATTAATAATCTCTTCTACATTTGCTTTGTAATTTATTTCTTTTGCAACTATAGGCGTTGCTCCAGCAGCCTTAGTAGCTATTGGGTATACTAAAAAACCATGTTCAGAATAGATAATTTCGTCTCCAGCACCTGCAAAGCAATTAGCAAACATAGATAAAATTTCATCAGATCCATTTCCACAAATAATATTATTAATATTTATATTATTAAAATTTGAAAGAGATTTTCTTAATTCTATTGCGCTACCATCTGGGTAGCGTGCAGGATTACTNTAAGATTTTTTTATGGCTTGCATTGCCATAGAAGAGGTTCCTAAAGGCGTTTCATTTGANGATAATTTAATAACTGCTTCTTTCTTTTCCATTCCAGACTTACCTGGAACATAAGGAGCAATATCTAATATTGAACTTTTTGGATATATTTTAATTATTCTTCTCCATAAATTTACTTAATAATTTTTTTTATTGTTTCATATAAAATATTATCAGTATCACTTTTAAAACCTTGAATTACATGAGGTGTTACAGTAGCAATTTCATTAACCTTATTTATTTTTTCAAAGTTTTCTTCAGAGCAATAAATAAAATTACAATTTATATTTTTAATATTTTTTATTATTTCAGGATCAGAAATATTATANAAATTTACTAAAATTATTAAATCAGTATTTTTAGATGCCTCTAAAATTACTTCGTATAAGTTCTTATTTTCATTTAATAAAATATTAATTATATTGAGATTTGCAAATTCTTTATTTTTTTTTAGCGAAAATGAATCCGATATTACATGTACTGTTTTNTTTTTCATGATTTTTCCATATAAAGAGAATTTGCTTCTCCTAATTTAGGAGCATTTTCTAATATTTCTTTTGGTCTCCATATAGGTGCCAATGGAGTAGGCATAGGAGAAATTTCTTCATTTCCTAATTTCATTTTTGCAGTTAATAATTGTCTTTCTATAATTTGAGAATCTTGTATAGCTTCCTCTAATGAATTAACAATTGAACAACATATATTTTTTTCATTAACTAAAATTTCTTTCCACTCTTTAGTATTTTTATTTTTTACTATCTCAATTATTGCTTCTTTAGTAGCATTTGGATTAATACTATCATTTATAAATTTATTTGGTAATTTTATCACTTCACAAAATCTTAACCAAAATTTTTCTTCGAGAGCGCCCAATGCCATATATCCTTTATCTAAAGTTTCGTATATTCCATAACGAGGACTTCCTCCGGTTAATTGCAAATCTCCNCCTTTAGAANAAAATTTATTTGCAGTTAAGCCTAATGCCATCCACATAAATGGAAAGAGGTTATCAGTCATAGAGATATCTAAAAATTTTCCTTTACCAGTTTTTTCAACTTCTCTTAATGCTANAAGTATATTAATTACGGCAGGNTAGCTTCCTCCAGCTATATCTGCTATTTGAGTGTTAGGCATCGCGGGGGAGCCATCTTTTTCTATTGCTANAGAGAGTAATCCTGATTCAGCCATATAATTTAAATCATGGGCAGCAACTAAGTTTTTTGGCCCATTTTGACCGTAGCCAGTTATTGAACAATGAATTATATTAGGTTTAATTTTNATTAAGCTCTCAAAATCAAGTCCTAAGCGTTCCATTACACCAGGNCTAAATTGATCTATAACTATATCAGCAGTTTTAATTAAGTTAACAATTGNANTNAAACCATTTTTNGATTTTATATCNAANTCNATNGAACGTTTTCCTCTATTAAGTATTGCAAATAGAATACTTTCACCATCAATAAAAGGAGGAGATCTTCTCATATCTTCTCCACCTATTCTCTCAACTTTTATTACTTCGGCTCCTGCTTCTGCNAGGATTAAAGTAGCAAATGGGCCCGGAAGNAGAGTGGATAAATCTATAACTTTTATTCCATCAAGTGGTCTCATTTAAATCTCCATATATATATAATAATTTAAAATATATTTTTAACAATTTAATATTATATATTACTTTTATACTGATTAGTATTTATTATTTACTCTATAGTATAAAACTATTCTACTCTTTCTAATCATATATTGGTTTATTAAAACAATATTCTATATAATAAATTTAAATAGTATTTATTATATTAGAGAAAATATATGTATTTAAAATCATTAATTATAATCATAACAAATATATTTGTTTTTTTAAGTTATCTTTCTGCTAATGAAGATTTAGTTCTATATGATATAATTGATTATACAATCCCTAATTCATTAACTAATATAGAAGGTAACATAAAAAATGGACGTGAAATTGTTCTTTCAAGGCAAGGTAATTGTTTAGCGTGCCATAAAATTCCTGATGAAGATGTTTTATTTCAAGGAGATGTTGGGCCAAGTTTGGCAGGAGTTGGAAATCGTTATACAATTNCAGAATTAAGACTTAGATTAGTAAACCCATATGTATTAAANCCTGATTCTGTGATGCCAGCTTTTTATAAAGTAGTGGGTTTAAAAAGAGTTGATAAAAAATATAGAGAAAAATCTATTTTGTCAGCTCAACAAATTGAAGATGTAATTAGCTGGTTAGCGACACTGAAAGATGGATAAAGGTAAGTAGTTATGAAGAGAATAAAAAAAACTTATAGCAGAAGAGGNTTTTTTAGTTTTTTGTCAGGCTTTACTATGNCTATATATTCTAAATTTGCACTAGCTGAATTTAAAGCAGGTCAGCCATTTAGAGATCGTTTCCAGACATATCGTCAAACTTTTAGAATTGAACCTGATCCAGAAGAAGCAAAAAGAATAGTTAAGAATATTATTAAAGGTAGAGAAATAAGATATGACTTAATTAATTTAAAAGCACCTGATATAGCAGAAAATGGNAACACAGTTCCTATAAGTTTTANTGTTGATTGTTCTATGGAAGATAATGATTTTCCTAAAACAGTTCATATTTTAGTTTTAGATAACCCTTTCCCTGAAATTGCAAAATTCTATTTTACACCTTCTTCAGGTGAGGCAAATGTATCAATTAGAATTAGAATGCGAACTAGCTCAAATATAGTAGCTATTGCAGAAATGGCTGATGGTACGGTGGGAGAAGCTANGTCTTATGTAGATGTAACTATTGGAGCCTGCAGTTAATGGCTAATGAAGAGAGAAAAAATTGGAGAAGGCGTTTAAAGGTTCCTAAAAGTGCCATAAAAGGAGAGATTATAACAATAAAAACTATGGCTGAACANGTTATGGAGCCAGGCGTAAGAAGAGACCCTGAAACTGGNGTGATATATCCAAAAAAAATTATAGATACGGTAATTTGTCGTTTTAATGGAGAACAAATTTATAGAAGCCAATGGTATTCTGGNGTATCTGCTAATCCTTTTATGTCTTTTAAAATGAAGGCTATTACTTCTGGTNTAGTTGAAGTNGAGTGGATAGATGATTATGGCCAATCNAGTTNTAAAAAAGCGNTTTTGATTGTTTATGATAATGATGGTAANGAAATTTTNCCANTAAAAATAGATAGTNTAAATTTTAANAAAGATATTATGTAAATGTTTTTTATTAANAAATATTCTTTTACTTTAATATTTATTAACTNNTTTTTATTANTAGCANATGNATTAATAGCTNCNGATGAATTAACAAGCTATAATGATTTTGAAAAACCNTATGAAAAAAGTGAATTAAAGTCTGGCAGTTATTTTTCTNGAGAAGAAACAAGAGCNATNGAGCAAGATGAATTTGAAAACCCTGGTATGATATGGGTTGAAAGAGGTAGTGAGTTATTTAATATGAAAATGGGAAAAAAAGGCAGTTCTTGTTTTAGTTGTCATAATAAAGACAATAAGCCATTAAATNGAGTAGCAGCTTCTTATCCAAAAGTTTATAAAAATAAATTAATTAATTTAGANCAAAAAATAAATATTTGTTTAAAAAATAATATGAGTATAGAGCCTTATTTATTAGAAAGTGATAATTTATTGTCTTTATCTAGTTTTATAACATATATGTCTAAAGGTTTACCAATGAATGTAAGTATAGAAGGAGAGGCTGAAAAGTATTTTAAGAGAGGTAAAGAACTATATTTTGANAGAATAGGACAAATGAATTTGGCTTGTNATCAGTGNCATGATAACTTAGCAGGNAACTATTTAAGAGCGGAAAAAATTAGNCAGGGCCATGTAAATGGTTTTCCTTCTTATTTAATGAGATGGGAAAAAATTGCTTCTGTTCANAGANGGTTTCAATTTTGTAANAATCAAGCTAGAGCAGAACCGCNNAAAATAGGACANAAAGATTATAATGCATTGCAGCTNTATATAGCTTGGAGAGGAAATGGNNTGCTTTTAGAGAGNCCTTCNGTNAGAAGGTAATANAANAAATAAGGATTGGAATTATTATGGAAATTCAAAAGCCAACTAACTCAGTTTTAGATTTGATAGGNAATACTCCTTTGTTNGAGGTTACGAATATAGATACTGGNCCATGTAAATTATTTTTAAAATTAGAGTCTCAAAATCCTGGAGGTTCTATAAAAGATCGTCCTGCAAAGTATATGATAGAGAAAGCTGAAAATAATGGTGATTTAAAAAAAGGTGGTTTAATTATTGAAGCTACGGCTGGTAATACAGGTATNGGACTCGCTTTAATTGCATTATTAAGAGGNTATAAGTGTCTTATTGTNGTGCCAGANAAAATGGCAAAAGAAAAGATTATTCATTTAGAAGCACTCGGAGCAGAAGTTATTATTACTAGATCAGATGTGGAAAAAGGTCATCCTGANTATTATGCAGATTTAGCTCAATCTATAGCTGATAAACATAAAGGNTCATTATATATTAATCAATTTGGTAATCATGCCAATTTGCAAGCACATTATGAATGGACNGGACCAGAAATATTAAAGCAATTATCTAATAAAGTGGATGCATTTTGTGCAGGAGTAGGAACAGGAGGAACNATTACTGGTGTTGGAAAGGCGTTAAGAGATGTAAATAAANATTGTGATATTNTATTAGCNGANCCTGTAGGNTCTATTTTAGAGCCTAAATTTAGAACNGGTATTATACCTGATCANGTNGGAAGTTGGNTAGTTGAGGGTATAGGNGAAGATTATATTCCNCCTTTACTTGATTTTCCGATTATTTCTNATGCTTACGCTATTTCCGATAAAGAAGCATTAGATACATGCAATATGGTTTTAAAGAAAGAAGGTATTTTATCTGGAAGTTCAAGTGGAACGTTAATAGCAGCTGCGATAAAATATTGTAAAGAACAAAGNAAACCAAAAAATGTTGTTACATTTGTTTGTGATACTGGTAATAAATATTTAAAGATATATGATAAAAAATGGTTAATTGAAAATAAATATAATTAATTAATAAAAAAATTATTAAAGGAATAATTAAATGGTTTCTAATCTTCCAAAATCTAAGTTTGCTACACGAACTATTCATGCAGGACAATCTCCTGATCCAACAACAGGAGCAATCATGACGCCCATTTATGCCTCATCTACCTTTGTGCAAGATAGTCCTGGAGTTCACAAAGGTTATGAATATGCGAGGACAGGAAATCCTACTCGTAAAGCCTATGAAATGTGTATGGCTNATTTAGAAGGTGGTAAAAGTGCATTTGCTTTTGCATCTGGGCTCGCTGCAGCTGATACTGTTTTATCTTTACTNAATTCTGGTGATGAAGTTTTAGCAATGGATGATTTATATGGTGGATCGAGAAGACTGTTTGAAAATGTTAGAAAAAGGACTTCAAACTTAAAATTTAATTTTGGAGATTTATCTAATAATTCTAATTTAGAAAAATTAATAACAAAAAATACTAAAATGATATGGGTAGAAACGCCAACTAACCCTATGTTAAAAATTCTTGATTTAGAATANATNTCCAAAGTAGCAAAAAAANATAATATNATNACNGTNGCNGATAANACATTTTGTAGNCCATATATTCAAAGACCNATAGAGTTAGGATTTGATATTGTTGTGCATTCAGCTACAAAATTCTTAAATGGACATTCGGATATGGTTGGCGGCATTGTAGTATGTTCTTCAGAAGAGCAGGCTGAAGAAATAGCTTATTTACAAAATGCAGTTGGAGCAATTCAAGGACCATTTGATGCTTTTTTTGCGTTACGAGGTTTAAAGACATTATCTTTAAGAATGGAACGTCATTGCAGTAATGCTTTGAAAATAGCTGAATTTTTAGAGCAAAAAAGTGCTATTAGCAAAGTTTATTATCCGGGTTTAAAAAATCATGAAGGATATGAGCTTGCTAAAAAGCAAATGAATGGGTTTGGAGGAATTGTTACATGTGTGTTGTCTGGAGGATTAGAAAAAGCTAGACGCTTTTTAGAAACGTGTCAGATTTTTCAACTCGCAGAATCATTAGGTGGAGTGGAAAGCTTGATTGAACATCCAGCAATTATGACGCATGCATCTGTTCCACAAGAAGTAAGAAGAGATTTAGGAATTGAAGATGGATTAATTAGATTATCAGTAGGAGTGGAACATGTTGATGATTTAATAAACGATTTAGAAAGAGCTATTCTAGCTGTTAAGGATATATGAAATACTTATATATTATCCGTCATGCAAAAGCAGAAGCTTCGACTAGTCAAATAAATGACCATGATAGAAAGTTAACTAATAAAGGTATAGAAAGAGCAAAAAACTTAAATAGTTGGTTAAAAAATAAAACACCACACATTGAAGGCCTATTAACTTCGTCTTCTTTAAGAACCCTTCAGACTACAGATATTATATGTAATGGTATGATTCCTCCTATTAAAAAAATAGTTGATAAAAAATTATATGCTGCTTCTGAGGAGAATTTAATCGATTATATCTCTTTTCTAGATGATAATTTAACTACGATAGGTATAGTCGGGCACCAACCAAGTTTACAAGAATTAGCCTTTATATTGGTTGCTAGTTATGCTGAAGGTTATGATAAAGTTTTAAATAGTAATTTTTCTACATCGAATGCAATTCTTATATTATTGAATATTAAAAGATGGGATCAAATTGCTCCTAGAGTAGGCATTTTAGCTGATTATTTTGATTCAAAGATTAAGTAAATTTATCATTTTTCATTAACCTTTAATAAATATTTTGCTATTTCATTTAAGTCATTATCACTTAAATATTGAGTGCCATGCTCAATAATTAAAGACATATCCGGTTCAGCAAAATCTCCATTAGGCTTTATTCCTGTTTGAAGAAAAAGAACTAAATCAGATTCTGTCCATGAGCCTATTCCTTTATTTGTATTATTAGAAATACTAGGAATGCTATCATTTAATAATTTTGAGCTCTCCTTTTGTCCTGAGAAATCATTATAGTCCTTTACTATAGAAAAAAATGTTCTCGGAGAATGACATGCACCGCAATGTGCTATTGAATGTACGAGATACTTTCCTCTATTTTCTTGTAAATTATTTTCTATATTATTATTTTTGCTTATTTTACTTTCTATAAACCTCCAAAACCATAATAATTCTCTAACATTATATGGAAATTTTAAAATATGATTGTTTTCTTTTTTAGTGCTCTCAGGCAAACTAAATAAATAATTATAAATATCTAAAATATCACTTTTAGTCATATTCACATACCAATTATAGGGGAATGCAGGATAATATGGCTTATGCTTAGGACTAATTCCATTTTTTACAGCTTTTATAAATTCATCCTGAGTCCAGTTTCCTATACCATATAATTTATTTTTACTAATATTAGGAGAGATAAAAATTCCAAATTTTGTTTTTATTTTATAGCCACCTCCAAATGGTTGTGTAGGATTATTAGTATGACATCCATAACAACCTGCAGCATATGCAAGTATTTTACCGTTTTCATTACTAGTAGCATCATTTATATTAAATAATACAAATATAAAAAAAGGTATTATAAGGTTTTTAATTTTTCTTTTTTCTAAATTTATTATGACAGGAACCACATGTTTTTCCTAAAGCGCCCAAACTTTTAGCAATATTTTTTTTATCACCTGACTCAGCAGCTATAACTAAATTTTCAGCTTTTGAAACAGAGTCTTTCATCGCATTACTAAATAAATCTTTTTCAGTCCATATATTTTCTAAAGATTGAGTATTGTTAGAATTATTTGGTCCTGAATTTTCTGGAAAAGTTTTATTAATATTGATCGATGATAGTGTTAGTAAAATTGATTTAGAGTGAGGCAGAATATCTTCATTTATGGAAACTTTGCCTTTTAAATTTGCCGCAATAATTGATATATGGCTTCCTATAGCTTTCATAATATTTTTGCGGTATTTAATAACATCTTCTGTATTTTCTGCATAAGCAACTTGTCCTATAAAAGAAGATAAGAACAGAGCTAAAATAAAAATAATTTTTATCAAATTTTGTACCCCCTAAATTGAATATTATTACTAGACTTAATATCTTATAATCATATTATATTTAAACTATTTTTATGTACAGTTATGGGAGTAATTAATGTTAAATCTTTCAGCAACCTTGGAATATAGTGCAAAGACTAATCCTGATGATCCTGCAATTTATTTTTCTAATAAAGTATTTTCTTATAACGAAGTAAATTTAATGGCTAATAAGATAGCGAATGGTTTAATTAATTCAGGAATTAAAAAAGGTGATAAAGTTGCTCTATGTTGTCCAAATATTCCACAATTTATTTTTTCATATTTTGCAATTTTGAAAGCTGGCTGTGTTGTTCTACCTTTTAATGTTTTATTAAAAAACAATGAAATTGAGTTTATATTAAATGATTCTCAAGCGAAAGGGATTATTTGTTTTGAAGGTACTCCTGAATTAGCTATTGCTCAAGAGGCAATGCAAGCAGTTGAAAAATCATCATTTTGTAAAAAGATGTGGGTTATAAAATCTTCTGAAAGTTTTAATGTAAATAATAAAAATGTATTTGATTTTTCTTCTTTAGTTGAAGAAAGTAAGGATGATTTTGATACTATTCAATGCTCTTCTGAGGATACAGCTATAATTCTATACACATCTGGAACTACTGGAAAACCTAAAGGGGCTGAACTAACACACTCTAATGTTTTATTAAACTCTTTTATCGGTAAAGATTTAGCCCAGTTACAAAAGACAGATAGAGTTATAATGTCACTACCATTATTTCACGTTTATGGGCAAGTAGTTATGATGTTAAGTTCTATTTTGAGTGGTTCAAGTTTAATAGTATTACCACGTTTTGACCCAATAGAAGTACTAAAAGCTATGGAATCATTTAAAGCTACAGTATTTGGAGGAGTGCCAACAATGTATTGGGCTTTATTAAATAGTTTAGATGAATCAAAAGTGGATATTAATATAATTTCTAAAAATTTAAGGGTTTGTTCTGCAGGAGGCTCTTCTTTACCCTTAGAAGTTTTACAAAACTTTGAAAAAAAGTTTAAAGTTCCAATACTTGAAGGCTATGGCCTTTCTGAGACTTCCCCAGGTATAACTTTTAATCATTTAGGCCGACAGAGAAAACCTGGATCGGTTGGGCAACCAGTATGGGGTATTGAAATTAAAATATTAGATGAAAATGATGAAGAGGTACAGACAAAAGATACTGGCGAGATAGTTGTAAGAGGGCATGCAGTTATGAAAGGATATTATAATAATGTGGATGGCACTAAAAATGCACTAAGAGGTGGCTGGTTCCATACAGGAGATATTGGATATTATGATGAAGATGGTTATCTTTATATTGTAGATAGAGTTAAAGATATGATTATAAGAGGAGGATATAATGTATATCCAAGAGAATTAGAAGAAGTACTTATGAAGCATAAAGATATATCATTAGTAGCTGTAATTGGTGTTCCTCATGATGAATGGGGAGAAGAAATAAAAGCGTGTATAGTTTTAAAAGAAGGTGCAAATTGTTCTAAAGAAGATATTATTAATTTTGCAAAATCAAATATAGCTGCTTATAAGTACCCTAGGTTAATAGAATTTTTTGATTCTTTACCTTTGAATGCTACTGGAAAAATTTTAAAAACTGAATTGAGAAACTTATAGAAAAATAATGAAGAGAATAATTTTAGCTCAACCTAGAGGTTTTTGTGCCGGTGTCCAACGTGCAGTAGATATTGTTGAGAAATCTATTGATAAATTTGGCTCACCAGTATACGTGAGACATGAGATCGTCCATAATAAGCATGTAGTCGATAGCTTAACAGAAAAAGGCGCTATTTTTGTAGATGAAATATCAGACATTCCTGATAATTCCAATACTATTTTTAGTGCTCATGGAGTTTCTGATAAGGTAGAAACTGATGCTAAAATGAAATCTTTATCTATTGTTGATGCTACTTGCCCTCTAGTTAAAAAAGTACATGTTGAGGCTTTAAAGTATTATGAGCAAGGATATAAAATAATTTTGGTTGGTCACAAAGGTCATCCTGAAGTAGAAGGTACAGCTGGAAGAGTGCCTGGAGGCGTAAAAGTTATTGAGACTGTTGATCATGTGAATAAGTTAAAATTTTCAAAAAGTGATCTTTTAGCTTATGTAACTCAGACCACATTATCTGTAGATGATACAAAAAAAATAATTGATGCTTTAAAAGAAAAGTATCCTACTATTAAGGGTCCAGATACAAGAGACATATGCTATGCCACACAAAATAGACAAAAGGCAGTCAGGGATTTAGCTAAATTTTCTGATGTAGTCTTAGTTTTAGGAAACAAAAATAGTTCGAATAGTGTGCGGTTAGCAGAAATATCTGCTTTAACCGGCATTCCAACTTATAGAATATCTGACAAAAATGAACTTAATTTAGAATTAATTAAAAATTATAATGTAATAGGAATTACTGCTGGAGCTTCAACTCCTGAAGTATTAGTTAAAGAGTTAATAAAACATTTAAAACAAAATTTTGGATATAATACAGATGTTGAAATTCTTGATGGAGAACAAGAGAAAGTAAGTTTCAAACTACCAGAAATAGTTAGATAATATTAAATAAGTTTTATTACACGTTTTACTATAGATAAAGAATCCATATTTGCACTTTTATACATTGCATCTGGTGTTGCATGGTCTATAAACTTATCAGGAAAAACTATTGATTGGATATTAGAATTAATTTTAAGTAGGCTATTATCTGTTAAATGTTGCATAACATGAGAGCCAAAACCTCCTACAACTCCTTCTTCAATAGTAATTAATATATCATGAGTAGAAATTAAACTTTTTATTAATTTTGTATCTAGAGGTTTACAAAATCTAGCATCTGCGACTGAAGTGCTAATACCTTTTTTATCAAGAATTTCAGCGGCTTTTAATGATTCATATAATCTCGCTCCAAAAGATAATATAGCTACTTTATTACCTTTTTTAATAATACGTCCTTTTCCAATAGTTAATGGTTCAGTTTTTTTTGGTGATAGTAAACCTATACTCTCTCCTCTTGGATATCTAAATGCAGAAGGTCGATCATTTATATTAGCTGCAGTTAAAACCATTCTTTTTAATTCATTCTCGTCTGCAGCAGCCATTAAAACCATTTTAGGAATATTAGCTAAATAGGCTATATCAAATGATCCTGCATGAGTAGGCCCATCTGCGCCTACGAGTCCTGCTCTATCTATTGCAAATCTAACTGGCAACTCTTGGATTGCTACATCATGTATTATTTGATCGTAAGCTCGTTGTAAAAAAGTAGAGTATATAGTAGCAAATGGTTTCATGCCTTCTGCTGCCAAACCAGCTGCAAATGTTACAGCGTGTTGTTCAGCTATACCTACATCAAAGAATCTTTTAGGAAATTTTTCTGCAAAATCATCTAGCCCAGTTCCAGAGGGCATTGCAGCAGTAATAGCAACTATTTTTTTATCCTTTTTAGCTAGATTTATAAGTTCCTTTGAAAAAACCGAAGTATAACTAGGAGGTCCTTTTTTTGATTTATTTTGTGTTCCTGTTTTAATATTAAATTTGGAAACACCGTGAAACTTATCAGAACTTTGTTCTGCAGGTAAATAACCATATCCTTTTTGAGTTACAACATGTACTAGAATAGGCCCTTGTTCTCTTTTATCTCTTATATTTTTTAGAACAGGAATTAAATGTTGAATATTATGTCCATCGATAGGACCAATATAATAAAAACCTAATTCTTCAAATAGAGTTCCACCTGTTACTATACCTCTCGCATATTCTTCTGCCTTTTTAGCTGTATTTGCTATTGGTCTTGGAAGTCGTTTTGCAACTTGACTCGCAACTTCTCTTAAACTTCTATATGAAGAAGATGAAATTAGTTTTGATAAATACGCACTCATTGCTCCCACAGGGGGTGCAATTGACATATCATTATCATTTAAAATAACAATTAAAGGAAGTTTCATAGAACCGGCATTATTCATAGCTTCATATGCCATCCCAGCTGTCATAGCTCCATCTCCAATAACTGCAATTGCTCTTCTATCTTCATTTTTTAAATCTGCAGATACTGCCATTCCTAATGCAGCTGAAATTGACGTAGAAGCATGTGCTGCTCCAAAAGGATCATATTCGCTTTCAGCCCTTTTAGTAAAACCTGACAAACCTTTTTCTTGCCTTAAAGTTTTCATTGCTTTTCGTCTACCAGTTAATATTTTATGTGGATAGCTCTGATGTCCAACGTCAAAAATTAATCGATCATATGGTGTATTGAAAACATAGTGTAAAGCTACTGTAAGCTCAACTACTCCTAGACCTGCGCCAAGATGTCCTCCTGTTTCAGAAACTGATTCTATCATTTCCTGCCGAACTTGATTTGATAGTATGCTAAGATCTTTTTCAGTAAGTTGACGAATATCAGATGCAAAATTGATTTTATCAAGTATAGATTTTTCAGATGTGCTGTCTGTCATAATTTTAAACCAAGTTAGAAGAATATATAAATATTAATTAAGAAATTTTATTACATGAGAATATAAATATACTAATTATTTTGTATTGCTCTTTCTAGAAAATCTATACGGTCTTGTCCCCAAAAAAGTTCATTATTATATATAAAGGTAGGGCTTCCCCATACATTCTTGCTTAAAGCTTCTTCAGTATTGTTTTTGTACTCACTAATTATATTCTCTGAATTTGAATCTTCTATAATAGAATTAGAATCAAAATTATTATTTTTACAAATTTCAATAATAGTATTTTCATCTGATATATCTTTTTCATCTGCCCATACTGCTTTTTGAAAAGAAAAAATTAAATTTTCAACGTTGATATTACTTTTTTGGGCTAAAATTATAGTTCTATGTGATAGTGAAGGATCAACTGGAAAAAATTTTGGTTGAAGAGTTAAAGGTATATTTAAGAATTTACTCCATCTTTTTAATTCCGTAAGTCTATTTAATTGAACTGGCTGAGGACGGTCTTTAACAGCTGCAACTCCGTGTACTGCAAAAATTTCCATTAAATCAGAAGGTTTCCAATTTATTTTTAAATCATATTTATTTTTTAATTCTATTACTCTTGGCGTAGCTAAATATGCCCAAGGTGAAGGAGTAGCAAAATAATAATCAAGTGTATTAGTCATAATTCTTTCCTTATACTTACTTTATTTAATTAAGTATTCTTTATTTATACAATTTGAAGTTTTAACTCCTTGTAAATGATCTATACAAGTTTTTAAAGCTTTTTCTCTAAGAAATATTAGCCCAGTAGGACTATAAAATGCAGAATGAGGAGTTAATACAATTTTACTATTTGCCCATTCTTCATTTAACCAAGCATTCATTAAAGGATGTTTTATATCTGCTGGTTCGTTAGGAAGAACGTCTAAACCTATTGCACGTATTTTATCAGACTTTAACGCTTCATATGCGTCATCAAGATTAATTATAGCTCCCCTAGCAGTATTAACAATTACTAAATTGGATTTACAAATTTTAAACATAGAAGAATCAATTAAATTTGCAGTCTCTTTATTTGCAAGGCAGTGAATAGATATATAATCAGAAGTTATCATTAATTCTTCTAGTTTATTATATCTATGAATATTAATAGCCTTTTCTTGTCCGTCTGGTACGTAAGGATCATAAAAACTTACATCAAAACCAAAAGCTTTTGCTCGAAGTGCAAACGCTGTCCCAATTCTTCCTAAGCCCACTATACCAACTTTCTTATTAACTACTCTATCAATTGTTGATACAGCTGAATGATGCCAATTATCATTTATGTTTTTCTTTAATAATCTATTGTATTCTGAAATACCTCTAGCAAAATTCATAATTAAACTAATAGCATGGTCTGCTACTTCGTATGTTCCATAGTCTGGAACATTGCTTACTACAATTCCGGCTTCTCCACATTTAACCTCATCGATTAAATCATAGCCCACTCCCATCCTTGTAATTATTTTGCAAGATTTTAGTTTAGGAATTAAAGCTTCATCTATTTTCATATATAACCCTGTAACTAATGCATCAGCTTTATTCCATATTTCATCAGGAATTTCATTTGCTTGTTTAGCGTCATACTTTATTAAATTGCATATTCCATCTGCGATAGGTTTCTCGTATTTGAAATCATCCTTAGCTAAATAATCAGGATATAGAACAGAATACATAGTGAATTTTCCTTTAATTTAATTTAATTAGGTATAATACTTTCCTCAAAGAAACTTTTTAAGTATTATTATTCTTTAATAGCTTATAATTATAGCATAGGGAAAATAAAATATGAAAACAGAAATTTATAAATTATCTGCTTCAGAATTATCTAACGCATATGAAAATAAAGTTTTATCTCCTGTAGAAGTCACTAATTCTGTTATCGATAGAATTAAAGATATTGATGATAAAGTAAATGCATATGTTTTTATTGATGAAGAAAGAGCTCTTCAGCAAGCTAAAGATTCCGAGGCAAGATGGAAAAATGGCTCTCAAAAAAGCCCTATTGATGGTGTACCTGCAGCTATTAAAGATTTGTTATATACAAAGGGATGGCCTACACTTAGAGGCTCTAAAACTATTAGCCCTAATAAAGAATGGAATGATGATGCTCCTGTTACTGCAAGGTTAAAAGAAGCTGGTAGTGTTATAATAGGTAAAACAACAACTCCGGAATTTGGACATAGAGGAACTACTCAAAGTCCTTTGACGGGTATTACGAGAAATCCATGGAATTTAGAACGAACTTCTGGAGGATCTTCCGGAGGTTCTTCCTCATCTGTTGCTTCAGGAATGGGACCTTTGGCTATAGGAACAGATGGAGGAGGAAGTGTAAGAATACCGTGTGCTTATACTGGTTTATTTGGAATAAAACCAACTTTTGGAAAGATTCCTGCTTGGCCTTTATCTCCATTTGGAACGATAGCTAATGTAGGCCCTATGACGAGAACTGTTAAAGATGGCGCTATGCTTTATGCTCAAATAAGTCAACCTGATTGGAGAGATTGGCATGCATCTTCCTCTATGAATAGTAATTTTATAAATAGGTTGAGTGAGGGTATTAAAGGAAAAAAAATAGCCTATAGTAAAGATTTTGGGATGAGTCCTTTTTGGAATATTGATCTTATGGACGGAGATGTTATTTTAAATGTAGAAAATACTGTAAAGCTTTTAGAAGATTTAGGTGCTTATATTGAAGAAATAGATATTAACTGGGCAAGCAACCCAAAAGAGGCCTTTAACGTTCTATGGACATCAGGTGCGGCATTTTTATCAAAAGATTTTACTGAAGAAGAAAATAATCTTTTAGACCCTGTATTTAAAAAGTTTTGTGATATAGGAAAAGATCATTCTTTATTTACGCGTTTAGCTGCTGAAAATTCTAGAGGAGAAAATGCCGCAGTAGTTAATGAAATTTTTCAAAATTTTGACTTAATTGTTGGACCAACTATGCCAACAGTAGCATTTAAGGCTGAAAATATAGTACCGGATGGATGGGATCAAGATGAGTTTGATTATACNCCATTTACTTATNCTTTTAATATGACTTGTCATCCAGCNGCTACTATNAATTGTGGNTTTTCTGATNGATTGCCAATTGGTTTTCANATAATTGCAAAAAAAGATTATGATGTTGATACATTNATTTGTGCAGCAGCATTAGAAGAGGCCTTATCGNTAAANGANATATGGCCTGATATTTAAATAAATNTAATAATTATAAGGAGATAATATATGATTGTAGAAATGAGAACTTANACNATTCAGCCTGGTTCTACNCCTGAGTACTTTAANGTATATGAAACAATGGGTATGGAGGCACAAAANGAAATATTAGGCCATATGGTTGGNTATTATGCGACTGAAATTGGAGAATTAAATCAAGTAGTTCATATGTGGGCTTATGACAGCTTAGATAGTAGAACAGAGAGAAGNNCTAAATTAATGCAAGATGAAAGGTGGCAAAAAATGTTACCTGAGTTAAGAAAATTTATAATAGCTCAGAAAACTCAAATATTAATTCCTGCTNCTTTTGCTAAGATTCCAAAAATTGATTAAATAGAAGTAATAATTTTTCTATCTCTATTATTATCAAGGATTTCAAAGCCAACATTTAGGCTTTTAGCAATTTTCTCAGATGCCTTTAGGTTTANAATTAAAAATGCTGTAGCTAAAGCATCCGCTTCAGCTGCAGTTTTTGAGGTNACNCTAACTTGTAAATAATTATTTGCANTGTNACCATTTTTNGNATCAAAAATATGATGGTATTTTCCAGATAAATCGAAAGGTGTTCCTAATCCTGCGGAGGTNGCNACAGCTGCATTNGTAAATTCAATTTCCCCTATACTATCNGTATGTTCTGGNTTGGATAATAGTAAACGCCATGGTCTTCCATCTGGATGATCGCCAATACCTCTATATTCTCCAAGTTGAACCAATGTATTATTTATNCCGGAATTAATTAAATGTTCNGATATTTTATCAGTAATATAACCTTGTGCAATTCCNTTTAAAGTAGATGACATNCCCTTTTTTTCATAATTAATTNNATTTTTACTAACGGATATAGATCTCCAATCAACTAGNCTTAAAGTTTTTTCTATNTCNGATTCTAAAGGAGGTTTATTTGTTTTTATAAATGCCTCATTATAGAGATTCCATAGAGGTTGAACTGTTACATCAAANGCACCATTNGTNATTTCTGNATATTTTTTTGANAAATTTAATAATNNTAACATATCTGGATGAGGATTTTCTAANTATCCATTTTTGTTNAACATTGATAATTGTGAATTTTCTTTATAAAGAGAAAAAAGATTTTCTAGTTGAACTAACTTTTTATGACTTTCACTCAGAATATCTTCGGCTTCTTTCTGGTTTGGATGATATATAGTAATTTCTGCTGGNGAACCAAGAGCTATNCCNTGCCATGTTACCTTTTTCAGNATATCTGCTTTAGTTAATTTTACTAGTGCCGTTCCNGATATTGCTCCAATTGAAGCTAATCCGATGATTTTAAGAAATCTTCTTCTNGTNTTNTTATTTAATGCANCCATAATAAACTCCCTCACTTAAATAATAGTANTAATTTAAATTTTATCAATATTTATTCTGCGATAGCATGTTTGATACTTTGTGGCTTAACNAAATTTTCTCTAATAAATATTCTTAGCATTGGAGGAACAATAGCTAAAGTTAAAATAGCTGAAAGACATAAACCGCCAATTACTACTGANCCTAATCCCCTGTAGAGTTCAGAACCTGCACCAGGAAAAACNACAAGTGGNATCATTCCAAAAACACTCGTTAAAGTAGACATAAAAATTGGTCTTATTCTGTTTCTTGTTGCTTCTAATATAGCTTCTGACGCATTCANGCTTTCTTCTTTNATATGCTGTAANGTNTGATGTACTAATAAAATNGCATTATTTACTACTATGCCAATCAANATNACAAAACCTAACATTGTTANCATATCTAGTGGTTGTAGTATATTTAAATTTAAAACCCATAATCCTATCACTCCTCCTGCTGCTGCTGGAGGAACTGATAACATTATAACTAAAGGGTAAATAAAACTTTCAAANAATATTGCCATTAACAGATAGACCATACATATTGCGACTATTAAATTCATTACCATAGCGTTCCAAGTACTTGTTAATTCGTCAGCTGTTCCTGANAGGTTTAANTTNATACCNGTTGGTAAACCTTGTTGTTCAAGTGGAAGAATNACCTNTTCTCTTATAGTATCTATNGCAGCTTCTAAAGGAATTTTATCAATTGGTTTTATTTGTAAAGTTATTGTTCTATCTCTCTCAATATGCCTAATTTCAGTAGGTCCAGAGGTCATAACAACATCTGCTATAGAGGATATAGGTAGAATTTTACCACTAGGAGTAACAACAGGAATNTTTTCTATACCTTGTGTTTCTNTAATGGCATTTACTTTACCTCTTAATGTTAAATCCATTCTTTTNGAATCTACTGTTATTTCTGCAATCCTCAAACCTGAATTAAATGCATCAACACTTAACGCCAAAGATTGTGCTGTAATATTATTATCTGCTAATTTAACTCTATTTGGTTGAACTTGTATTTCAGGTGCTCCTAATACGAGTCCTGGTATTGGNCGCATTTGATTTCCTTCATTTCTAGGAAAAGATTTTCCTACTAATCCNGCAGCCTGTTGAGCAACNATTACTACTTTTTCTAAGTCGGNTCCCGTAATATCTAANTCTATNGATCTACCTCCTCCAAAACCTCTTTGNAATAAACTNGGTTGAGTAAAAAACCCAAATGTTCCNGGTTCACCAAATAATGACCTTGTTAATACAGGAATTAATTCCCTCACTCTAGTATCTTGAATAGCACTTGCCCCAAATAAGGTTCTTCCTCCAGCTCCTGCAACAAAAAAGTAGTTTTTAATTTTAGGAGGTTGACCTGCTTCGGCTTCTTCNCCAGTTTCTGATGCCCATAAATTNTTTACCCTGGTTTCAACTCTTTCAGCAATTTCAGTCAGGGTTTCTAAATTATAACCTGGAGGAGGTAGCATAATACCAAATATTAAATTTCTGTTTCCTTCAGGAAGATATTCTAGTTTAGGTAGCATTGAATAGGAAATNGATAAAGCACCAAAAGCAACTGTTCCTGCTACTANNAATGATGCTATTCTAGATTTTGTAATTAATTTTACATAACCTATTGTAAACTTAACAAATCCTTTAGCTATATTATCTATTAAGAAAATATTTTTTTTAGTAGTCTTCACTCCNGTTAAAAGCCATTTTGCTAGTGCAGGTAAAACGGTAACTGAAACTAAAAGACTCATAGTAACGGCAACAGAAATAGCAACTGCTATGTCTCTAAATAACTGACCTGCCTCTAAATTCATAATTAAAATTGGAACAAATACTAAAACTGTTGTNAATGCTGACACCATAACAGCTGACCAAACCTGTTTGGCCCCAAAATATGCTGCTTCATNTGCTTTTTTGCCATTTTCTCTATGCCGATAAATATTCTCTAGAACTACAATAGCAGCATCAACAACCATTCCAACAGCAAATGCTATACCAGCTAAGGAAATAACATTTATAGATCTTCCAAGAGCAGCCATTGCCACAAAAGCAGCTACAACCGATATAGGAATAGATAATCCTATTATTACTGTTGCTCGCCATGATCTTAAGAATAATATTAAAATAAATATTGCTAAGGTGCCACCNATCCAAATATTTTGTCTAACTAGNTCTATTGCGGAATCAATATATATCGTTTCATCATAAACTTGTTCTAATTTAAGNCCTAGACTTGGTANAGANTCTTCATTAAGTTCTTTAACNGCATTTCTAACACCTTTCATNATTTCAATAACATTTGCNCCAGATTGCCTAACTGCATTGATAGCTAATGATGANTCCCCTAAAAATCTNATATTTGATGTNGGTTCTTTATGTGTAAATTCTACTGTTGCTATATCTTTAACAGTAACCCTGCCTAAGCGNCCATTTTCATTTNCATCACTTATTAANACAACATCTTTAACTTGATCAGGTGTTTGAAANTCTCCNTCAGCTCTNACAATATATCTTCTTTTTCCTTCCTCTACATCTCCTGCTGAAATAGAGGCATTTGCTCTTTGTAAGGCNAAAGCAACTTGAGGAACAGTAAGACCATAATTGGCCATTTTTTGNGGNTCTATTGTAACTCTTAATTCTGTTTCGCTNCNACCATAAACAGTTGTTCTNGCTACNCCGGGTACTCTCTCAATTTTATCCTGGATGACATTTTCTACGATATCACCATAAGCTGCTATATCTGTTTCATTACCATCAGTTTTTGTTAAAATAAACCATGCAATNGCGTTATCATCTAGACCAGCAGTATCNAAACTNGGTTCACCNGCATCTTCTGGATAACCTTCTATTTGATTTAGTCTNTTAGAAACTAANAGTAANGCCCTATCCATATTTANATTAGTATCAAATTCAATAGTTACTTCTGATCTTCCTTCTTGAGCTTTTGCAGATAATCTTTTTGAACCTTCTATTCCTTTTAAAACTTCTTCTTGNCTATTTACTATTTCTCTTTCAATTTCGTATGGGGATGCTCCATACCAATATGTACTTACAGTAATAACTGGTTTNTTGACATCTGGGGCNAATTGTATAGGTATTCTTTCTAATGCTATAAAACCTAATACTATTGTCATAAAAATAGCTGCAACTACTGCAATAGGTCTTTCTATTGAGGCTTTAATTATATCCATTAATTTTACTCGCCTTCTATTTCTNTATTAGTTGGAATGGGTTTAACTTTTTGGCCAGGCCTTAATCTTTCGTTACCTTTTATNACNACNGTATCTCCTTCTTNAATTCCTCCTAAAACAATAAACCTGTTTCCTACTCCATCACCAAGTTTTAGCGGTTTAATAATAGCTTTTTCTTCTTCAACAACNTAGACTAAAGACATTCCTTCNCGTTTTAAAATTGCATCTTTATGAACTGTAGGTGCTTTGAGNCCAGGTCCTATAGGTATAAAAATATTTACATTCTCTCCTACNAATAAATTTCTAGAAATTTCACTATTATTAAATGTTAAATGAATAGGTATTGTCCTAGTATTTGAATTTTCTCTTACTCCTAANGCCCTTAATTTAGAATTAAAAGATATCATATCTGTAGTAGAAATTTTTATATTATTATTTATNTCTAATATTCTGGCTCTATTAGATGGAACATCTGCTTCAATCTCTAATAAGGAATCACTTACTAATTTGAATAATGTAAAACCAAGTCCTACTGCTTCACCTAATTCAATCATTTTTAATTCGATTATACCATCAAATGGNGCTTTAACTGTTGCTCTTTTTAAGTTGAGCTTTGCAAGTTTTTCTTCTTGAAGAACAGAATTTAATTTTGCTTCCACAATTTCTTCTTTTGCTGTTAATGAAATATGTANACTTTGAAGTCTTTCGTATTTTGCAACATTAAATGCTGATGACTCTCTAAGGTTTTCCATTCTCTTTAATTCAATTAAATTTATATTAGTTTCAGCTTTAGCACTTTTTATTTCAGCTTTTGTAGCATTAACATTAGCAGTAGCAATTTCAGCTAGCCATGAATAGCGTTCTGTATCTATTGANGCTAATATTTGTCCTTTTTTTACTTTATCNCCTACTTCTACAAATACATTCTCTATTTTTCCGATGACAGCTGCAGGAACATTAGCTTCTTTCAATGAAATAACTCTACCTATTACAGGAATAGTTTGNTTTAAAGATTCTAAGATTACTTTATCAACTTCTACTGAGGTTGCGCCTTGTGATAAAGCTCTATTATTTTCTGTAAATAATAATGAAANTAGAATAAATAATAAGAAAGTTTTATTTAAAAATATTTTATGGAATTTCATATTATAGCCTTTTGTTTTTTAAATTAAATATTGTTTAGCATGATTGATATTTAAATTATAGCTTCTTTTGATAAACTGTATTTTATTNCTTAAACTAAAAANAAAATTTAATAAGATACAGGTATAGGNTCAATAGANCTCCATAAATACCAAGTTGCGGCAGACCTATAGGGTTTCCATTTTTCTGCAACCTNNTCTACTTCTTNATATGTTGGGTCATGCTTTTGTAAATAGTGNATTCCTACCGCTCTTCTNAGGCCTAGATCTCCNAAAGGCAGAATATCTGGNCTNAGAAACACNAACATTAGAAACATNTCAGCACTCCAAGGACCTATTCCTTTTATTTTACATAAATCTTTAATGACCATNTCATCACTCATTTTTTTCCATGAATTGATTGCTAATGGATTTTCAATCATAAAATTTGACAAACTAGTAATATATTCTACTTTTTTGCTAGATAGACCAAAACTTCNTAAATTATTACTATCAAAATTAATNATATTTATTGGTTCTACACTTTTNATNCCNGTTTCAAATTTNTTCCAAATACTGGCNGCAGCTTTAACAGATATTTGTTGTCCTATTATAGTTCTACATANAGCTTTAAAGGGNTCTCCTCTAGACTCTAATGAATCTTTATTATATTTAGAAATAATTTTTTTCATAATAGGATCATTAAGNATCAANTAAGATTTTGCTTCATTCCACCATTTTGCTTGTTTATTTTTCATATATAAATCCATATTTTNTGCTACTTGGTATAANTGGACAGTAATATCTATTTAATATATACGATACATAATNGAATTAAAGGGATTATATGTAATTATAAATGCAAATTNGCTTTTAAAGGGGGATAGTATGACNGCTCAAGATTATGGAAAAATTATAGTAAAAAGAAAATGGTTAGCTTTATTANTTGGTTTGCTTTTTACTNTTTTTTGGNTAGGNGGATTATCTGGNTTAAGNATGAANCCTGATAATAGAATCTTTTTTTCAAAAGATAATCCNCAATTATTAGCTNTAGAAACTNTNGAAAAAACNTATTCNAGNGATGANAATGTTTATTTAGTTTTNGCNCCTAAAGATAAANANGTTTTTAGTNCCNNNACNTTAGNAGCAGTTNGAGANATGACGGANAGNNTATGGCAAACTCCTTNTTCTAGTAGAGTAGATTCTATTANTAATTTNCAATGGACGCGATCAGATGAAGATGANGTCNTAATTAGTGATTTAGTTGAAGAAGGNGANATNAGTNANGANATNGCTAATAATGCTANGNAAGTNGCNTTANCTGAGCCCTTAATNANAAATTTANTNGTTGATTCAGAAGGTTTAGTTACAGGNNTAAATGTNAANATNATAATGCCNGAAGANCCTATTGCTAGTGGTGGNGCNACTATTGAAATTATGANNTTTATANGNGNTGANCAAGCNAGNTTTGCNGAAAAATGGCCTNANATAGANNTNTATGTNTCTGGNGGNGTNCCACTNACNNTAGCTTTTACAGAAGTTTCTATGAGTGATATNNGTACTTTNTTNCCTATTACNNTNTTAGTNATNTTTATTATTGCAGGANTNGCTTTAAGAGCNGTTTCNGCAGCTTTTTTNACTGCATTAATNGCNATATTAGCTGTAATTGGAATGATGGGNGCAGCNGGNTATATGGGTGTNATNATTAATGCNGTTACNTCNAATGCTCCTNTNATGNTACTNATNTTNAGTATNGCNCATTGTGTTCATATTATNAATACNCAAAGACTNNANATGAGAGCAGGAG
This sequence comes from Candidatus Pelagibacterales bacterium, assembly GCA_002720535.1. Classification (GTDB taxonomy): domain Bacteria; phylum Pseudomonadota; class Alphaproteobacteria; order TMED109; family TMED109; genus TMED109. The sequence continues at coordinate 40,917 of PBIU01000003.1, forward strand.
TAGANAAAAAAGANGCTATNNTAGAATCTATGNGNGTAAANTTAAANCCNGTNTTTATTACTTCTGCNACAACAGCAGTAGGNTTTTTNTCTATGCATTTTTCNGATTCTCCTCCATTTAGAGAGTTAGGNTATATGCTNGCTGCNGGTAANTTNATTGCTTTTGTTAATGCANCATTAGTNTTNCCTGCATTATTNGCTATATTNCCTGCTAAAGTNCANCCAAAGAAAACATNTTTTTCTCAAAGANTTATGGATNNTNTATCNAACTNTGTNATAGAAAAACAAAAATNTTTATTATNNATTTCAAGTGTTATNATAGTTGGNTTATTGATAGGNATTAGTCAAATTAAATTAGATGATACNTGGACNACNTANTTTNNTGANNAATTTGANATTAGATCCCATTCTGATTTTTTAGAAGATAATTTNACTGGNNTNAATGCAATAGAATATTCAGTTCCAGCTGGNGAAGAGAATGGNATAAATAACCCAGAATATTTAGCAAATTTAGATAGATTTGCTAATTGGTATAGAGCACAAGANGGTGTAAATCANGTTAGTGTTNTATCAGATACTATAAAAAGACTTAATAAAGCNATGAATGGTGANCAAGAATCTTTTTATAAAATTCCNGAANCNCAAGAATTNGCTGCACANTANCTNTTNNTNTATGAACTTTCTGTNCCATTTGGNTTAGATTTAAATAGTAGTATAAATGTTNCNAAATCTGCNACNAGNATGACAGTTNCNGTNATGCATGCTTCNTCTGCNCANNTGAGNGANCTTGATGAAAAAGCTCAAGTTTGGCTTGNNGATAATATNCCNGANTTTAAAACTGTNGGTTCNGGNTTNTCTGTAATTTTTGCNCACTTATCAGAACGAAATATTAATTCAATGTTATTTGGNTCNTTTATGGCNNTAGTNATNATTTCTTTTATANTNATTTTNGCTCTNAGAAGCNTNCCTATTGGTNTTTTAAGNTTAATNCCAAATATNTTNCCNGCNGCNATGGCTTTTGGNTTATGGGGGTANNTAGTTGGTGAGGTAGGNATNGCTATNGCNGTAGTNGGAGCTATGACNNTNGGNATAGTTGTNGATGATACNGTCCATTTTTTAAGTAAGTATTTAAGAGGTAGNAAAGANTTAAATAANTCNCCNGAAGANGCNACNAGATANGCATTCTCNACNGTTGGTTTTGCTNTNGTTGTNACATCTTGNGCTTTNATTGGAGGNTTTNTNGTNTTAGCANGNTCNGGNTTTAGAGTNAACTCTGATNTNGCNCANTTATCAATGATAACTATNGCTTTTGCNATTATTGCAGANTTTTTATTCTTACCTCCATTNTTAATGAANNTAGAAAATTTAAAAAATAAATNTAANTAANNAAGANGNATANNTTTTATGATAANATATNNTTANAATTACANTATCTGCTTTATCANNANTTTNNTANNNANTNTTTCNTTNNCTTTNGNAGAAACNCCNGAAGAAAAAGGTTTACGNTTAGCGATTGAAGCAGATTTAACAGGGGAAGGNTTTATAGATACTGTATCTANNAGCCAAATGACTCTTAGAAATGCTCAAGGAGAAGANAGTATAAGAGAGTTTTCGTCAAAAACATTAGAAGTAGANAATGATGGNGACAAATCTATATTTATTTTTCACCATCCAAAAGATGTTAAGGGAACTGCAACTTTGACTTTTACTCACAAAACAGGNCCTGATGATCAATGGCTTTATTTACCNGCTTTAAAAAGGGTAAAAAGAATTAGTTCTGATAATAGNTCAGGAGCTTTTGTAGGTTCAGAATTTGCTTATGAGGATTTGTCTAGNCAAGAAATAGAAAAATATACNTATAAATGGATTGAAGATGTTCCATGCCCNGGAGATGANCAGTCAGAATGCTATGTTTCGGAGAGTTATCCNGTTGAGAAATCTTCNGGTTATACTAGAAGAGTATCTTGGANAGATAAAGATGAACACAGAGTNAGAAAAATCGATTTCTATGATCGTAAAGATAAATTATTAAAGACATTAGTATTTTCTGACTATAAACAATATCTTGGAAAGTTTTGGAATGCTCATACATTAAAAATGGTAAATCATAATACNGGAAAAGAAACAGATATTTCAATTAGTGAGACCAAGTATCAAACAGGTTTAAAAGATTCTGACTTTAATCGTCAGTCTCTTAAACGTGCTCGTTAATGAAGATAGTTTTAAAGTTTTTTTTATTACTTTTATTTATTCCTGCTTCGAGTTTTGCTGATCTTCAGCCAGATGTTATAGATTTTGAAAGCGAAATAACNGTTGCTTCTTGGTTGTTTCCAGAATCACCGCTTTATAATGGNCAAGAACATAATAATTCTTCTATTGCTTTTGAGTCAGANTTNTATGCTGAATGGNGTAAAGGNGATAATATCGTATTTACACCTTTTNTTCTNTTTGATANTCAAGATAGTAGNAGATCTCATTTTGATATTAGAGAAGCTATTTATTCNTGGTATGGAGATGANTGGGAGACATCAATAGGAATAGGNCAAGTTTTTTGGGGAGTTACTGAGTCAAAAAATTTAGTGGATATTATAAATCAATTTGATGCTGTATATGACCCTTTATATAAAACTAANCTTGGNCAACCATTAGTAAATTTAACTTTAATTAGGGANAGCGGATATTACGAATTTTATATATTGCCTTATTTTCGTGAGAGAACCTCTCCAGGAAAAAAGGGACGTTTAAGATTGGACCCTGAATTTTCAAAGGGCAGTACTAAATTTGAAGGAGGAAGCCAATGGACTCCTGAATTAGCCATAAGATGGTCTAATAGCTATAATGATTATGATATTTCACTCCATAGTTTTTTGGGTTATTCTAGATCTCCATCTATAGATGTTCTTTTAGCTGATGGTAAGCTCANATATGAGCCAAATTATCAGCGAATTAGGCAAATTGGAGGTACTGTTCAAAAAACTTCTGACGCTACCTTATATAAACTAGAATGGTTGGCTAAGGATGGACAGAAAGATGGAAATTTTAGGAGAGGTGGTTATTTTTCATCAGTTTTGGGTTTTGAGCATACATTATATAAACTTATAGGTGATTTAGGAGATTTAGGTTTATTAATGGAGTATAGCTTTGATAGTAGAAGATCTCGATCTAGTGATAGCTTGCAAGATGATATATTTATTGCTGCACGTTTAACACTTAATGATTCAGATGATACCCAAATGTTATTAGGCTCTATTGTAGATTTAGATGGAGATGGTCAAATGTATCAGATTGATTTTGGAAAAAGGATAAATGATTCTCTTACTTTTGGTATAAAGGGNGCTATTTATCAGAATGGAAAATATAATTCTAATTTATACATTTTACGGCAGGATAGTTGGTTAGAAATTAACTTAAAACAATATTTTTAATATCAATTTATAAAGTATTGTTGATTATTTTTTTTCTATTAATATAATCTCAAANTAACACTTTTTAGTTTAATGAGGNTNTATATGGCAGTTTCTAAAAAAAAGAAAATAGAAGTTACTCTTGATGATTACAAATTACAAGAAAAAGATCCTTTTATGTGTAAAGAACAGCTAGCTTATTTTAAATTAAAATTAGAAAAATGGAGATCTGATGTTATGTCAGATTCAGAAAAAACTCGTGAGAGTCTTCAAAAAAACAATACTCCAGAAGCTGATATAGCAGATAGAGCTTCTACGGAAACTGAAAGATCATTAGAATTAAGAACTAGAGATAGGCAAAGAAAGTTATTAGCAAAAATAAATGCAGCTTTAGCTAGAATTAAAGATGGTTCTTATGGTTATTGCATAGAAACTGGTGAACCTATTGGTTTAAAAAGATTAGATGCAAGACCTATTGCCTTATTATCTATTCAAGCACAAGAACGTCATGAAAAATATGAACGCTCTCATCGTGATGATTAATAAAAGAACAAAATAAGAACAAATTGTTTGACACAAATTATATTTTATTGTTTTATAAGAGAACAAAACATGATCATTTATAAGTAAAAAGTAAATAAAAAAAAATTTTATTTATAAAAAGATATTAATGGAATAAAAAGGTTAGGAGTATAATTTATGTCTGATAATGATAAAAAACCAGAATTAAGGATAGTAGAAATGGAAGATAAGGAAAAAAGCAAAGCATTAGAAGCCGCTCTATCACAAATTGAACGAGCTTATGGAAAAGGTTCCATAATGAAATTAGGAGAAAATTCAGTAGATGAGATGGAATCTATATCTACAGGTTCATTAGGTTTAGATATTGCATTGGGCATAGGAGGTTTACCTAGAGGAAGAATAATAGAAATTTATGGCCCTGAAAGTTCTGGAAAAACAACCTTAACATTACATGCGGTTGCACAAGCACAAAAGGAAGGCGGTGTGTGTGCTTTTGTAGATGCTGAGCACGCTTTAGATCCAGTATATGCAAAGAAATTAGGAGTTAATGTAGAAAATTTATTGATTAGTCAGCCAGATGCAGGAGAACAAGCATTAGAAATTGCTGATACCTTAGTACGTTCTGGTGCTGTAGATTTAATAGTAGTTGATTCGGTCGCTGCTTTGGTTCCAAGAGCTGAATTAGAGGGTGAAATGGGGGACCATCATGTTGGTCTGCAAGCTAGACTAATGAGCCAGGCTCTAAGAAAGTTAACTTCAACTATAGCTAAATCAAATACAACAATAATTTTTATTAACCAAATTAGAATGAAAATAGGTGTTATGTTTGGCAGCCCAGAAACTACTACAGGCGGTAATGCTTTAAAATTTTATTCTTCTGTTAGAATGGATATTAGAAGGATTGGACAAATTAAAGAAAGGGATGAAGTAATAGGTAATCAAACCAGAGTAAAAGTGGTGAAAAATAAAGTTGCCCCTCCTTTTAAAGTTGTAGAATTTGATATTATGTATGGTAAAGGTATTAGTTATAATGGAGAGTTAGTAGACTTAGGGGTTAAAGCAGAGGTAATAGAAAAAGCAGGGTCATGGTATTCTTATCAAGATGAAAGAATTGGTCAAGGACGTGAAAATGTAAAACAATATCTAGAAGATCACCCAGAAGTAGCAGAAAAAATAGCATTAGAAATTAAAAGTAGTTTAGGTCTTATTAAAGAATTAGAAGAATCTGATTTAATAGAAGACCAAGCAATAGATAAAACTGTAAAAAGCTCAGAATAAGTATAGACTTATTTTTTTATCCCTTTTAAAACAATCTATTAACATTAAAGCATAAAATGTTAAGATAGTTTTAGGAGGGAAAAATTGGTTAATTCAACTAAAGAAATTAGAAGAGCTTTCTTAGATTATTTTAAGTCTAATAATCATGAAGAGTTATCCTCTTCGCCTTTAATTCCTCAAGATGACCCAACATTGTTATTTACGAATGCAGGTATGGTTCAATTTAAAAATGTATTCACCGGTAAAGAAAATAGCAAGTATACACGAGCAACAACCTCTCAAAAATGTCTAAGAGCAGGCGGAAAACACAACGATTTAGAGAATGTAGGCTATACTGCAAGACATCATACATTTTTTGAGATGCTAGGAAATTTTAGTTTTGGTGATTACTTTAAAGAACATGCAATTGAGTATGCTTGGAGTTTAGTAACTAAAATATATGGATTAGACCCAAAAAAGTTATTAGTAACGGTTTATTCTGAAGATGAAGAAGCTAATACTTTATGGCGAAAAATTTCTGGATTACCTCAAAATAGAATAATAAAGATTTCTACTTCTGATAATTTTTGGTCTATGGGAGATACAGGTCCTTGCGGCCCTTGTTCTGAAATATTTTATGATCATGGTCCTAAAATACAAGGAGGTATTCCAGGTAGTAAGAATGAAGATGGTGATCGTTTTATAGAAATTTGGAATTTAGTTTTTATGCAATATGAAATGTTATCTGATGGCAATAGAAATAACTTGCCTAAACCGTCAATAGATACTGGCATGGGTTTGGAGAGAATGTCTGCAGTATTGCAAGGGGTTCATAATAATTATGAAATAGATTTGTTTCAAGAGTTAATTAATACATCTATAGAATTTTCTGGGCTAGAAGCAGACAATGAAAGTTTAACTTCACATAGGGTTATTTCAGATCATTTAAGAGCCTCAGCTTTTTTAATTGCTGATGGAGTCTTACCTTCGAATGAAGGTAGAGGATATGTTTTGAGAAGAATTATGAGAAGAGCTATGAGACATGTCCATAAATTAGGTATAAAAGATCCTCATATGTTTCGCTTAGTTGATAGTTTGAATAATCAAATGGGTGAATCNTTTACTGAATTAAATCGTGCAAAGTTATTAATAGAAACTACTCTTAAAGATGAGGAAATGAAATTTAGAGAAACTTTAGAAAGAGGTTTAGGTTTACTAGATCAATCTATAAAGAAATTAAATAATACAGAAGCATTACCAGGAAGTATTGCTTTTAAATTGTATGATACNTATGGTTTTCCNGTAGATCTTACGGCAGATATATTGAGANGTAAGGGTAGAGAATTAGATTATAAAGGTTTTGAANATAGTATGAATTTACAAAAAGAAANTGCNAGACAAGCATGGAGNGGAACAGGAGATAAAGAAACTGATNCCACTTGGATAANTATNAAAGAAAGNCAAGGAGAAGTTAAATTTCTNGGTTATGAAATTAGTCAAACTAACTCTAANGTAAATAGTATAGTTATAAATAACNAAGAAGAAAAAGAGGTTAAAGTTGGAGAAGAAGCTAAAGTTATTACAAGTGNNTCNCCATTNTATGGTGAATCAGGAGGNCAACTTGGNGATATAGGAAATATAAAATGGNAAAATGGANAAGCNTNNGTTTTNGANACNAAAAAATTCGAAAACTTAATTATTCATTTTGTAAAAGTTATTGAAGGAGTTCTNAAAGTTGATGATGAAGTAANTATGNAGATAGACCTTGATAGAAGAAATTCTTTAAAAATACATCATAGTGCAACTCACTTGCTNCATGAATCTTTAAGGAGAAATTTAGGTGAACANATAAGCCAAAAAGGNAGTTTAGTAGCACCAGATAAACTAAGATTCGATATTANTCATAATAAACCAATTAGTAATAAAGATATNGAAANAATTGAGAAAGAGATTAATAATAAAATAAGAGAAAACCTNGAAGTNTCTACAGAAATAATGNCAATAGAAGATGCTCAAAATGNNGGTGCTTTAGCATTATTTGGNGANAAATATGGAGATGAAGTTAGAGTAGTNAAAATGCAAAATAATGNTAACGATAANTATTCTATTGAGNTATGCGGAGGTACTCATGTTAGTAGAACAGGNGATATTGGAATGTTTAAAATAATATCTGANTCTGCACTAGGTTCNGGTATAAGAAGAATAGAAGCAGTAGCTGGNAAGGCTGCATTAGATNTNTTTCAAAATTATAATANNTTAATNNGTGAAATTTCTTCTGAGATGAGAGTATCTAGTGAAAATTTAAAAGANAGAATAACTTCCTTAATTGCAGATAAAAAAATNCTAGAAAAACAAATAATTAATTTAAANAAAAAATTAAATACTTCANANATTTCAGANACAGGAACACANAGTTCTCTAATTAATGATNTAAAGGTNGTAAGCAAAGTTTTANATGCGATGCCNCCTAAAGAGCTTAAGGGCTTAGTNGATGAAATTAAAAAAGATATTGTTACCGGTATAGTAATAGTTATTAGTACTTTAGATAAAAANGCCTCTATAGTNGTTGGAGTAACNGAAGATATTACNAATAAGTATGATGCAGTGGAATTTACAAAAGCTGCTGTAGAGCTTTTAGGCGGAAAAGGAGGAGGAGGNAGGCCNGATATGGCNCAAGGAGGAGGNCCTAACTATCAAAAAACAGAAGAAGCTATAANNATAATTTTAAACTTAATAAAGTCTAANTAAAATATTTAGCTAATTTCAGCTTTAAGGTTNTTTTCTAATTCTTCTAAAAATTCTATTGTTTCCATCCAACCTTGATTATTTCCTACAAGAAGNGCTAAGTCTTTTGTCATCGCNCCNCTTTCNATNGTACTAATGCATACNTTTTCTAATTTTTCNGAAAAATTTTGTAATTCAANATTTTTATCAAATTTACCTCGATACCATANNCCTCTNGTCCAAGCAAATATAGANGCTATAGGNTTTGTAGANGTAGCTTCTCCTCTTTCATAGGCTCTATAATGTCTNGTNACTGTTCCGTGTGCTGCTTCNGACTCAATAGTGTTNCCATCAGGNGTCATTAGNACNGATGTCATTAGACCAAGCGATCCAAANCCTTGTGCAACNACATCAGATTGAACGTCTCCATCATAATTNTTACATGCCCANACAAAACCACCTTCCCATTTCATTGCAGCGGCAACCATATCATCTATTAANCTATGTTCGTANGTAATGTTTTTATTTTNAAATTTATCTTTAAATTCTGTATCAAAAATATCCTGAAAAAGATCTTTAAATCTTCCATCATAAGCTTTTAAAATAGTATTTTTTGTNGAGAGATATACTGGCCAATTTAAATTTAGACCATAATTAAAACAAGCTCTTGCAAATCCTTTAATTGATTCATCTATATTATACATTCCCATAGCTATNCCAGGTCCATCATANTGATTTACCTCATGTTCAATTNCNTCTTCACCATTATCTGGTATAAATTTCATTAGTAATTTNCCTGATCCAGGAATCAANAAATCAGTNGCTCTATATTGGTCACCNTATGCATGACGACCAATAACTATAGGTTTTGTCCANCCTGGAACATATCTTGGNATATTCTTACAAATTATTGGTTGTCTGAATACTGTNCCTCCTAANATATTTCTAATTGTNCCATTTGGAGAACGCCACATNTTNTGTAAATTNAATTCTTCTACACGTTGTTCATCTGGAGTTATTGTTGCGCATTTAACACCTACNCCATATTTTTTTATNGCATTAGCNGAATCNATNGTTACTTGGTCNGATGTNTTNTCTCTATTTTCAATACTTAAATCAAAATATAAAGTTTCNANATCTAAATATGGNTTNATCAATCTTTCTCTAATTAANTCCCATATTATTNTTGTCATTTCATCNCCATCTATTTCTACAACNGGCGTNTNAACAATAATTTTTTTCATTNCCTNTCCTCANCNNNATNATATTTTNTATATTAAATAGAAATTTAANTTAATTTATTTAANATTTTNTNTAAGTGATTATTATTATTTACCCAAATTATATTATTTATATCTTGTCNNTATAAAAAACCCTCTTTATGCATTGTTTTTATCAAAAGTTTNAGATTTTTCCAATANTTACTAATATTAAATATTATTACTTTTTTATNGNATAAATTTAGNTGGTTTAAAGTTAAAATTTCAAATAATTCATCTAANGTNCCAAATCCTCCTGGTAAAATTATAAAAANATCNGCTTTTTTNATCATTAAAATTTTTCTTTGATGTAAAGNATTTACNACTTGTAANGTTTNTNNATTTTNTTGACGNATTTCTGGNTTATTTAAAAANTTAGGAATTATTCCAATAATNTTACNATTTAGTTTAGTATATATTTTATNNANTANACCCATTAANCCAATTTTTCCACCNCCATATATNATATTAAACCCATTATNAGATAACATTNTAGNCATTANACTTATTTCTTTTTTATAAATANTATTATTACCTANTTTAGANCCACAGAATATTGCAATATTTNTATTNTTTTTTACCNTTTTNATTATGTTTAATTTTTTCTATATTTTATNTATNTATTTATCTAGTATAAACTTATATATAAATATTGGNGNAAAATAAATGAAATTGATCTTTGGTGAAAATANAAAACAATATTTATTAGGNGGCGGATTGATAATAGNCGCAATTNTATTTTTATTTTTGGTTATAAAATATGTTCCTTTNGANCCTACCAAAGTTGAAGTTGAGCCTTTTGAAGAAAAAATTCATTATGAAGTTGAACCANANATAAATAANGAAGANACNAGTAATGAAGANCAANNTAAAANNNTANATAANCNTAATNNTNTNAATGAGCCNACTTTTGATGTTATAAATGTTGATGAAGANGGACAATTAATAATTGCAGGTAGAGCAGGAAAAAANCANCTTGTACAAATNTATAATGGTGATCAATTATTAGGAGAAGTTACNACNAANCAATTTGGNGAATTTGTATTTATGCCCGATGANAAGTTNGTNCCTGGNGCATATGANTTAAGNTTNGTTTCTGATGGNTTANAATCTNTAGATTCTGTTTCNATAATTGTNCCAGAAAATCAAAGTNTTANAGCTGCAGGAAATAAAGTTAATGATGTAATNGTAACTNTNAATAANTCAGATGGNACAATAAAAAAAGTTATACAGGGNGCTTCAAATAGNAGTGANNCAAANAGTTTATCATTTGANTCNTTATCTTATTCAGATAAAGGNAGTTTNAATTTNTCTGGAAAAGCTAANCCTGGATCNAAAATTGATATATANATNGGNCAGAAATTAGTTGGAACTGCATATGCTGANNCAGAAGGGTTTTGGAATATNATTTTNGATAAACCTGTAAATCCNGGNGATTATATTTTAAGGTTTAATGAAATTCAAAATGGTAATTTAATAGCTAGNTTNGAAACACCNATAAGACAAATNGATTTATCTGANGTTGAAGTATCTGATAATATGATATTAGTNCAACCNGGAAATAGTTTATGGNGGATATCACGAAGGTTTTANGGTGAAGGTATAATGTATACTNTAATATTTAAAGCNAACCAAAATCAAATAGATAANCCTGACTTAATTTNTCCAGGACAAATATTTGAAATCCCTAATTCTAATTAAAAAATAGTTTAGGNCNTTANTGATTTNTTAGAATTGTGACCAATCCCGATCNTAGGTTTTCTNACNTTAATTTTTCTATAGATAAATTCTGGTATTTCTTCTTTNCCTACATTAGCTANAGGTTCATCTAAAACATTTCTATAAGGAGAAAANTCACAAGTAGGATCAGTAGCATTTTCATTTCCNGTNAATGCNAATGCNTGACATCTGCAACCACCCCAGTCAATTTCTCTTCTATCACANGATTGNCANGGTTCTGGCATCCATGAGGTACCTCTAAANCTATTAAAAGCTTCCGAATGNTCCCATATCCAAGAAAGAGGTTTATCTTTAATATTATCAAATTCTAGAAAATTTAANGANTCAGCNGCATGACANGGTAAAACTTTTCCTGCNGGTGTNATATTTAANAATTGTCTTCCCCATCCNCCCATACANGATTTTGGTCTTTTTGCNTAATAGTCNGGAACTACATAATCAATNGCTAATATNCCNTTAAGNCTAATTCTTGCNTCTTCNACTATTTCAGTTGCATTATCTAATTGTTCTTTNGTAGGNAAGAAAGCAGTTTGNTTTTTTAAAGCCCATCCATAATATTGAACTTGNGCTACTTCAAGTCTNTCTGCNTCAAGTTCTACAGCTAAATCAATCATATTTTTTAAATTATGAAGATTTTGCCTNTGCATAACNGCATTTACNGTAAGAGGNANTCCTACTTTTCTAATNANACCACAAGTATGNANNTTTTTNGCATGNCCTTTATATCCAGCAATTTTNTCAGAATTTTCNGGNTCAGTATCTTGNATNGATACTTGTACATGATCNANTCCNGCGTCATANAANTTTTTTAGTCTTTCTTCTGTAANTAANACNCCAGAAGTTATTAAGTTTGTATANANCCCNATNGANGNAGCGTGCTGTATTAANTCTTCTAAATCTTTNCGNGCNGTNGGTTCNCCNCCTGAGAAATGTGCTTGTAANATNCCNATTTTNACAGCTTCACTAAGAGCTNTTTTCCANGTTTCCGTATCAATTTCTNTTGANTTCATTTCAAGTTCAACAGGATTTGANCAGTATGGACATGANAATGGGCANCTATGAGTNAGTTCACATAGAACAGCATAAGGAATTTGTAATTTTTCTTTNACTGGTGTNTGAGNTATTTTTTTACTTAAATCTTTTTGTTTTAAATCTATTTCATTCATATTACTACAAANCCTTTATCTGCTANTGATTGGAGCATAGATAANGTATCTTTAGAAATAACATCTCTNGGNGCTCCATCAAATTTNTCACATAGAGTATTAATTATANTCTCAATAGAAGNTTCNCCATTAACTAACTGAATAATTTCAGAAGCTATTTCATCTAATTCAAAAACTCTTTCAGGNGCATTTATAATCCATTTATTTCTTGCTTCGTCAAANCGTAATTTAGCATGCCTTGGTAATTTAGGNATATGTTCTTCATTTAGTATAAGNAATTCAGTCATTGTTCTGCCCATTTTTTTCCATTAAAACCTTCAGGAATAAAAGCTCCAGGCGGAATAAATCCTGGGTCTANATATGCATANTATAGCGCNTCTAATTGCGCCCATAANACTTCGGTTTTAAATCTAACTGCNCCAAGAACAGCATCTTGATCATCTCTNGTTATNGCATTATTNATTACCCATTCTCTTCCAAATTCTACNTCTTTTCGTGCTTGCCCAATTCTTTTTTTGAAATATGCGAGAGCGTAGTCATCAGCCCATTCATAATGTTTAGATAANCCTNAAATTCTTTCAGCGTGNATTGCAGGNGCATAAATTTCTGTTAAAGAAGAGGCTACCGCTTCAAGTAAAGACCTGCTACCTACAAAATTAACATAAGCATCAACAGCAAATTTTGAAGCAGGTAATAANCCTTCACAAGATTTAACATAGTCTATATCAAGATTTAATCTTTCACATAATTGTAAATATCTTTTTATACCCCCTTGNCCATCTATATCTCCTTCATGGTCTATAACTCTAGATCTCCATTCTACTCTTATATCNACATCATTCATTCTTGCCATTAAGGTAAGATCTTTTCTTGGAATACTCCATTGATAGTAAAATCTATTTAGAGCCCATGCTTGTACTTGTTCAAAAGACAATTTNCCAGAATGAAGAAGTTTATGAAANGGGTGTAGACTATGATATCTCTCTTTACCAAGTTGGGTTAAAGCTNCAATAAATTCTTCNCTNGTTAATTTTTTCNTATCACTAGGGNTNNNTGGTGAACCNGGNTAAAAAGGAGCNGGCATAATCATATTTTTATTTCCATAGTGTCATAAGCTATNTCCCATCCAGATTCATTTGCTTCTTTTCTTTCTGGAGAATCTTCTAATAATGCAGGGTTAGTAGTATTTATATGAATAAATATTTTTCTTTTTATATTTAAGTTTTTAAAGGCTTCTATTGATCCTTCAGNACCTGACATACTCATATGCCCCATTCTTTGGCCTGTTTTAATACCAACATTTTCTTTTATCATTTCATCATCTGTCCATAAAGTTCCATCAAATAAAATTAAATTAGAATTATCAATTCTATNTTTTAGCCAGTCAGGCATGCTCGCACATCCNGGGATATAAAAAAACTCAGTATTACCATCAGGGCCTTTAACTTCCAGCGCTATAGTATCCTCTTCAACTGACCCAAAGTCTTTACCTTTAGATTCATCTTCTAGCCAAAGAGCTACTTTACCTGGAACAGCAAAAGGNGTAACTGTAATTCCACTNTCTTGATTNTCAGTATACTTNAGTGGAATAGATTCATTNAGTTTTACAGGATTTCTTTTTACAAANTTAGGATTTAATACATTAAATATTGTATTACTTTGCAAAACTCCTAAAACTCTCTCTGTTCCATATAAATTAAAACTTTGTGATTCTCTTAGATTAATAAGACCNGCAGTGTGATCCACATCTGCNTTNGTAAGCAAAACTCCCATTATTGGNCTATATCTTAATGGATCTTCAGCAGATGGCATTAATTCAGGATTATTCCATAATTGTTGTCTCAGGTCTGGCGAAGCGTTAAAAATAAACCATCTTTTTTTATCTAAGCTTATTGCTATTGATGATTGCGTTCTAGCTATTGCTTTAGGNTCTTTATTTCTGGCTAGTCTACTATTTGGATGATTNCAATTCCATTGTGGATAACCCCCACCAGCAGCTGCTCCGAGCACACGAATATACATATTATATAATCCTATTTACGCTTCGGTACAGAAGCTGGTGAGAATATCATAACTAATCTTTCAGATTAGATTTCTGCGCAAGCATAACAGTTGATTTCNANACCAACAGCTACTTCGCGAACTACAGGAGATTTCCACATAAGATNTCCTCCCTTTCTTACTTNTAGTTAAAAATAGATAATAACCNANGTTATTATCGCTTAAGATATAGAATAAAACAGAAAAATTGTATTATGCAAATCTATACTTAATATTGTAATCACCTATAATANAATATATCGATNATATGAATTTNTTATTAGGAAANTTAATGTATNTATTTAATAAATATNTNTTTATAATTTTNATNTATTTTTTTAANCTTAATATNATTTATGCAGATCCANTAGTNGATAAAGATTGGTTAAAAGAATAAAATATGTAAAGATAATATAAAAATATTAGAAGTTCATAGATCGAAAAAAGATTATGAGATAGCGCATATTCCTTGTTCTATTTATACAAACTTCTANTCTGATGGCTGGAGAGAGACTANAGATGCAATTCCACTATTAATGCCATCTGTAAGTAATTTAGAAAAATTAATTGGNTCTTTTGGTATATCTAGTTCTGATTATGTAATTATTGTAGCACCTGGATTAGGGAAATATGATGCAGCTGAAGCAGCTGCTATATATTTTACTTTTAAATATTTGGGACATAAAAATATTTCTTTGCTGGATGGAGGCTTTAAAAGTTGGAAAGAAGATTGGGATAACGATACTGAAACAGGGTTTATCTTACCACAAAAAAAGATTTATAGATCCAAGGTCAATAAAAATCTCTTNGCCAATAAAGAAGATGTTTTAAAAGTTATAAATAAAAGTGGTTATTTAATAGATGCGCGATCTTCCGCTATGTATATGGGAATTAACTATCTTTTTCCTGCCCTTAGGGCAGGAACTATTCCAAATGCAGTAAATATTCCAAATGATTGGATGTTAAAAAATAATACTTTATTTTTTCAAGATAAAGTTAATTTAGAAAAAATATTAGAACACTNTGNTATATCGAAGAAAGATGGGCAAATTTCATTTTGTAATGCTGGTTTAGAAAGTGCACTTTCATGGTTTGTTATGTCAGAAATATTGGANTTTCCTAATAANAAACTTTATGAATCATCTTTAGCNGAGTGGTCAAAAGATATGTCATTGCCNATGATNGATATAATAAATTTTAGTAATAATAACAAAAAGAGNANAGGAAAAGATAAAGAATCTTTTTCTATGAAACCTGAAGAATAATATGAAAAAAGAAAATATTTTAATATCAAGNGCTGCTAATTTATCTGTAGCAGATTTATTTGAAATACAGGCAAAAAACAACCCTAAATTACTTGCAATACAAGATGTTGATGGAAAGAAATATCAGTATCGACAAACTTTGAATAGAGTTCTTAAAATATCAAAAATTTTTATAATTAAAGGAGTTAAACCAAAGGATAGAATTGCAATTATATCAGAAAATAGAAAAGAATATTTAGAAATAGAAATGGCGTGTGCAAAAATAGGAGCTATATTAGTAGCTATTAATTGGAGACTATCTGATAATGAGATAAATTATTGTATAAATTTAGTTAAACCAAAATTGGTAATTTTATCTTTAAAATTCAAAAACCATAAGAAATTAGAGTCTATAAAAAATAAAAAACTCATATCATTAAGTTCATCTTTTGAAAGACAAATTACTAGTATCAAGCCATATAATGGTAGAAGTTTAGGTGAAGGAGAAGATATATTAGTAATTTTATTTACTTCTGGAACAACTGGTTATCCTAAAGGTGCAAAAATTTCGCATAGAGCTTTCATTTCTAGAGCTTTATATTTTGCCTTTGAATATAATATTGATAAATATGATACATTTCCAGCTTGGGCTCCAATGTTTCATATGGCATCTACAGATCTAGCAATAGGGTCACTTTTAATAGGAGGTTCCGTAGCTTTCATTGATGGTTTCAATCCAAGAAAAATTACAAGCTTAATAAAAAAATATAAGTTGTCGTGGCTAGTATTAATGCCTGGAATGTTAGAAGAATATATCAAATACATTGAAGACAAAAATATGGATATTAAGGGAATTAAAGCTATGGGAGCTATGGCTGATTTAATTCCTAAAAATCAAATAAAAAATATTACTAAATTACTAGATACTCCTTATCTTAACTCTTTTGGGTCTACTGAAACTGGAATGCCTCCAGCCTCAAAAGGTTTTATAGCAAAAAATAAAAATAATTTTTCTTTATCTAAAATACAAAGCAGTTTTTGTGAAGTTAAGTTAGTTAAAAATAATAAAGAGGTTGGTTATGAAACTCCTGGAGAATGTGCTGTAAGAGGTCCCACTTTATTTAGCGGATATTGGAAGGCAGAAAAAACTAATATAATGGACTTTAAAGGAGGTTGGTTTCATATGGGAGATATGATGAAAAGAACGCGCGAGGAAACTTTTGATTTTGTTGATAGAAAGAAATACCTCATAAAATCTGGAGGTGAAAATATTTATCCTGCAGAAATTGAAAGAGTAATATTAAAACATAAGGATATAAATGAAGCTGTTGTTGTAAAAATAAAAAGTAAGAAGTGGGGAGAGACTCCTATTGCTATTATTAGTATAAGTAATAATGATAGACAGAAAATTATAATTGAAGAACTAAAAAAATCGTGCAGAAAATATTTAGCAGGGTATAAGCAACCAGCAAGTATATTAGTTATTAAAGAAAAAGATATACCTAGAAGTACAACAGGTAAGGTACAAAGGCATTTAGTAGAAAAAATGTTAAAGCCTGTCTTTAATTTAGAAATGCTAAACTAATTATAGGTAATTTATGTCAAAAAATTTAACAAATAATCCGAGAGTTAAAATAAAAGTAAAAAAAGGATCTAAAACAGTTTCTTCCAGACGATGGCTGGAGAGACAACTAAACGACCCTTATGTAGCGGCCGCAAAAAAAGATGGCTATCGTTCTAGGTCAGCATATAAATTAATAGAACTCAATGAAAAATTTAATTTTTTTAAAAAAGGACAATCAGTAGTTGATCTAGGATCTGCCCCAGGAGGATGGAGTCAAGTAGCTTTAGAATTTGTAGGTGCATCTAATAAAGGAAAAGTAGTTTCTATAGATATACAGGACATTGAGCCTATAGAAGGTGTCATATTTATAAATGGTAGTATAATGGATGAAGAGATTATAGATACTATTAGGCGAAATTTAAAAACTAAAGCAGATATAGTTATTTCAGATATGGCTCCATATGCTTCTGGTCATAAAAGTACTGATCAGACTAGGTCATTATTATTAGCTGAATTAGCTTTAGATGCTGCTATATCCTTATTAAGGGATAAAGGCGTTTTTTGTTGTAAGTTAATTAGAGGAAAAGGTGAAGAAGAATTAGTAAAAATAATGAGATCTTATTTTACTGAAATTAAACGCTTTAAACCCGCTGCAAGTAGAAAGGATTCTGCAGAAATATTCTTAATAGGTTTAAATTTTAATAATCAAGACTTGGCGTAATCAAATAATTATGTATATTCTGTAAATAATTAATATATATTTTTTTTATATATTTAAAATTAGAGAGATAATGATTGAAATTAGTTGAAGCTTTTACTTTTGATGATGTGTTAATAAGGCCAGCAGCTTCCTCTGTGCTTCCAAACAAAGCTGATACTAAAACTCTGTTTACTAAAAAAATATATTTGAATATTCCTTTAATATCTTCAGCAATGGATACTGTTACGGAATCGAAACTTGCTATAGCTATGGCTCAATCTGGCGGTATAGGAGTTATTCATAAAAATAATAAAATTGAAGAGCAAGTACGCGAAGTTGAAATAGTTAAAAGGTTTGAATCTGGAATGGTAATAAACCCTATTACTGTCAGGCCAGATGATACATTAAAAGATATATTGGCTTTAAAGAAGATACACGGCGTTTCAGGTTTTCCAGTAACAGATAAAAATGGAAAATTATTGGGTATTATTACAAATAGAGATGTGAGGTTTGCAGAAAACCCAGATGAATTAGTTGAAAATTTAATGACTAAAAAGAATTTATTAACAGTTCCAGATACCGTAAAAAGAAAGGATGCAATATCTGATCTTACTAGTACTCGTGTAGAAAAACTTATAGTAGTTGACAAGAATAATAGGTGTGTTGGTTTAATAACCGTATCTGATATCAAAAAAAGTGAAAAATATCCTTTAGCTACTAAAGATAATGAAGGCCGCTTAAGAGTAGCTGCAGCAGTTGGAGTTGGCAAAGATGGAATGACAAGGACAAAAGCTTTAGTTAAAGCTGGAGTTGATGCTATTGTAGTAGATACTGCACATGGTCATTCAAAAGCGGTTTTAGATGTAATTAAGAATATAAAAAAGTCTTTTAAAAATATTGAAGTTGTTGGAGGTAATGTAGCAACTGCAGAAGGAGCACAAGCATTAATTAAGGCAGGAGTAGATGCAGTAAAAATTGGAATTGGACCAGGATCTATTTGTACTACAAGAGTGGTTGCTGGAGTAGGTGTTCCCCAATTTTCAGCTATATGTGAAGCAAGAAAAGTATGTAAAAGTAAAAATATTCCTGTAATTGCGGATGGCGGTATCAGATTTTCTGGAGATGTGGCTAAAGCTATAGGAGCTGGAGCAGATTCTGTAATGGTTGGATCGCTTTTAGCAGGGACAGAAGAAGCTCCTGGTGAAACATTTTTATACCAAGGAAGAACATTTAAATCTTATAGAGGTATGGGTTCTTTAGGAGCTATGGCAAGAGGGTCTGCCGATAGATATTTTCAAGAAGATATTACAGATCAAATGAAATTAGTACCTGAAGGAGTAGAAGGAAGAGTTCCTTATAAGGGTATGGTTTCCTCAGTTATTGATCAATTAATTGGGGGATTAAAGGCAGCAATGGGATATACGGGAAATAAAAATATTTCACAAATGCAGAATAAATGTGTTTTTCAAAGAATTACTAGTGCTGGAGTTAAAGAAAGCCATATCCATGATATTGCAATTACAAAGGAAGCTCCTAATTATAAAACCGGTGATACTTGACACCTGGAGCTCGATTATTATCAGTAGTAGAAATTATTGATAGTGTTTTCAAAAATAAAATAGATAACAATTATGTTATAGCTAATAATATTAAAAGATGGATGAGAAATAACAGATATGCAGGCTCTAAAGATAAAAGAGAAATTATTAATGCTGTATATGGAATATTAAAAAGATATTATATTTTAGATTTTATTCAAAAAAAAAATATATTTTTAGATAATTATGCTCTTGAAATAACAATTATATATTACATTTTTCATATTTGTAAAAAAGATGATTTAATTAATTCTTTCGATGATGGGCCTTATGCTATCAAATTGAATAAAGAGATAAAACAGTTTATTGATAAGATCGATAATTTTCAAATAAGCGAAGAGGAATATATTAAAAATTCTTTGCCTTTATGGTTATATAATAAAATTCATGAAAGCTTTAATATTAATACCAAAAAAGTATGTCAAAGTATGTTTGACGAGTCACATTTTGATATTAGAGTTAAAAAAGGTATATCGCGCAAAAATATAATTAATAAATTCAAAAATTATAATATAAAATCAGATATTACTCCTATTTCGCCTATTGGTGTAAGGATAAATAAAAGACTTTCTGTTAGTCATTTAAAGGAATTTAAAGAAGGATTATTTGAAGTACAAGATGAGGGTAGCCAATTAGTCTCTTTAATGAGTGGCGTAAAAGAGAATGAAACTGTTATTGACTTATGTGCAGGAGCTGGAGGTAAGTCTTTGGCTATATCTGATTTATTAGAAAATGTAAAAATAATTGCTACAGATATAAATATAAATAGGCTAGATAAAATAAGAGAAAGAGCATTGAGGTCTAAGGTTAAAAATAAGATTATACTAGAACAGAATTATAAAAATTTAAATTTTAAGGCAGATCGTATAATTTGTGATGTACCATGTTCTGGAAGTGGAGCTTGGCGAAGAAGGCCGGAAGAAAAGTTAAATCTAACTAATAATCAATTTGAAAATTTATTAGAAATTCAAAAAGAAATTCTAAACTATGGAGCAGATTTGGTTAAAATTGGAGGTGAAATAGTTTATATAACTTGCTCTATATTAGATAATGAAAATAAAGATCAAATTAATTATTTTTTAAAAAATAATTCTAATTTTGAAATTGTAGATTTGGAAGATTCATGGGATAGTATCACTATGTCACATGAGAGGTTTGGTAAAGAAGCGTACTGTCAATTAATACCATTTATTCATAAATGCGATGGCTTTTTTCTAGCAAGGCTAGTAAGGAATAAATAATTAGGAAAGTAAAATGAGATATTTTTTAAGTAGTATAGTAGTATTTTTATTTTTTTCTAAAGTTGTTTTAGCAAATATGCAAGATCCTACCCCTACAACAAATGATAATAGCGATATTTTAATGGACAAAAAATCAATTCATAAAATGATTGATGCTGGAGAATATGAGAAGGCTAGAAGTAACCTTAAAATATTTATAGAAAATAATAATTCTGACCATGAAGCATATAATTTATTAGGATACGTTGAACGACAATTGCAAAACTATGAATTGGCCATTAATTTTTATAAAAAAGCACTATCAATAGATAGTAATTTTACTGGTGCCCATCATTACATTGCTATTACCTATCTAGAGATGGATAATTTAAATAGTGCTAAATATCATTTAGACAAATTAGATTTAATATGTCTATTTGGCTGTGAGGATTTTTATGATTTAAAAAACAAAATAGCATTTTATGAGGCAAACAATGAGTAGTCATATTGAAATAGCTAACAAGTTCAGTGAAGATAATATTTTAATAATTGATTTTGGTAGCCAATATACACAATTAATTGCTAGACGCGTAAGAGAGGAAGGAGTTTTTTGTCAAATAATTCCTTATAATAAGGTAAGTAAGTATATAATTAATAATAATCCAAAAGGAATAATTTTATCTGGTGGACCTTCATCTGTTCTAGGCATCGAAACACCTAGGATATCAAAAGAAATTATAGATATGGGCAAGCCTATTTTAGGTATATGCTATGGACAACAAGTATTAGTTCAACAACTTGGAGGTACCGTAGTATCCTCTGAAAAAAGTGAGTTTGGAAGAGCTAATATAAAAGTAGTATCGTCTTGTTCTTTGACGGACCAAGTATGGGATGAAGGTAAAAAGTACCAGGTGTGGATGAGCCATGGAGATAGTGTAGTCGAAATGCCAGAGGGTTTTGATTTAGTGGCTGAAACTAAGGGAGCGGCTTTTGCTGTGATAGCAAATGAAAAAACTAAACAATATGGTGTTCAATTCCATCCAGAGGTAGTACATACACTAGATGGAAAAAAATTAATTCATAATTTTGTAAAAAAAATTTCACTTTGTAAAACTACATGGAGTATGGAGTCCTTTTTAGATTATAAAGTTGATATTTTAAAAAATCAGGTAGGATTTAAAAAAGTACTATGTGGCTTATCAGGCGGTGTTGACTCATCAGTTACGGCAGCTTTATTAGATAAAGCTATTGGTGACCAATTAGTTTGTGTTTTTGTGGACCATGGTCTACTTAGGGGAGGTGAAGCAGAAGAAATTTCTTCTATTTTTAAAAAAAGACTTGGTTCTAGGTTTATTAATGTTAAAGCAGAAAAAGTATTTTTAGATGCCCTACAAGGTGTAAATGATCCTGAAAAGAAAAGAAAAATTATAGGTAATAAATTTATAGAAGTTTTTGAATCTGAAGCAAAAAAATTGGGAAATATTGAATTTTTAGCTCAAGGAACATTATATCCAGATGTAATTGAGTCTGTGTCTTTTTCAGGAGGTCCTTCTGTAACTATTAAGTCTCATCATAATGTAGGGGGGTTACCTGAAAAAATGAATTTAAAATTGGTAGAACCCTTGAGGGAACTATTTAAAGATGAAGTAAGAATATTAGGAGAAGAATTAGGTCTTCCAAAGGATTTAATTGGAAGACACCCTTTTCCAGGACCAGGCTTAGCAATTAGAATTCCTGGAGTGATCACAAAAGATTCTATAAAAACTTTACAAAAAGCAGATAATATTTTTATTGATGAAATAAGAAATGCAGATTTATATGATAAAATTTGGCAAGCTTTTTGTGTTCTATTACCTGTAAAAAGTGTGGGAGTGATGGGAGATTCACGTTCTTATGATAATGCCTTAGTTTTAAGAGCAATTACCTCAGTTGATGGAATGACTGCCGAAGTTTTTCCTTTTGAACATTCTTTCTTAAACAGAGTTTCAACTAGAATAGTAAATGAAGTCAAAGGAATAAATAGAGTAACTTATGATATAACTTCAAAACCACCTGGAACTATTGAGTGGGAATAATTGTGTAACGTAAAAAACCATTGTAAGAACTATAAAACTAAGATTTTACGTTTATAAAAATAGTTTCAAAGTACTTTCAAAGTAGTTAACTTTCCTACATTATACAGAAATACTTTCCAACAATTTTGCAAATTTTTGATATTATAGATAATCATAAGTAGTAACGTCAAAGTAATGATCCACCGAACATTACTTATGTAATAATAGTTTCCCACGAGAAACTTTTTAAGCTTCCGTAAATAGTTGCAATAAAATAACAATAATATGATATTTTTATAATCAAAGTATTAACCGTACTTCTTTAAAAGTGATACATTTATGAAAATCAAAATAGATAAAATATCACAACAAATAGAAAGTGTTCGTAAAAGTATCGCAAAGTGTTATAATGTAAGGGTTCTGGACAGTGATTATTATTTTTGGAGGAATTATGTGTTTCAAAGTAGTTTCAAAGTATTTTCAAACCTACTCTCACATTGACTTACAGACCCCTACAACTGTTGAATGGGAATGACACACGACCCTCAACAACGCACTCAGTAAGGGTCTTTGACTTCTAACTTGACTTCTAACTCACTTCTAACTCACCTATTTCTAGGGATTACAGAGGTCTGACTTCTAACTTACATACCAACTAGTTTTCTCATTGCAATGAATGACATATGAGAAATAGAAACCCCAGAAATCTAATAATTTTTTGATTTTAATTACCTCTAACTAAGACCCTCTAGTTAGAAGTCAAAAGGTAATTTCTTTGCCTTTAAATGTGATTTAAAATATTATTTTTATATGAAATGCTTAGTATGGAATATGGACTATTGGAAAAGTCCTAATAAAGAAAAAGGTTGGGAATATATTAATTCTATAGATCCTGATATTAGTTTATTAAATGAATGCATTAATCATGAGAGGTTTAAATTATAAAGATGATTAGTCTCCAGGAGAAGAAATGAAAGTTGTGTCATGGAATATGAATAAAAGGCGCAAAGGTAATTGGGAGTGGATTCTCGATAATGTTGACCCTGATTATATGCTTACACAAGAAGCAAGTCCTTTGCCACCTAATATAATTGCTACAACTCGTACAACTACTAAAAAATCTAATAGGTCAGCATTTTATTCAAAATTACAAAATCATGAAAGATTAAAGATGAGTACTGATAGTGGTATGGGTCTTATCGTTACAAAAGCAGATGATATATTTTTTATATGTGTATACGCGAATCTAGATTTTAAACCTGTTGATCCTCCTTTAGCAGGACTCCTATCAACATATATTGCAAATATAAGAAGGCGTCACGGTGCGAAAAATATATTGATTGCTGGTGACTTTAATATGGATAGAAGAATGGATAGTAATCCAACTGGAACTAAGTTTGCTCTAAAGGGTACTTACCCAACAAATGACTTTTTTGATGCTATACTTGATATGGGTTTTTATGACTGCATGAGAAAATTTAATTCTAACCCTGTCCAAACACACAGACATTCACTAAGTAAATTCCCATGGGAACTTGATCATATGTTCGCAACAGAACATTTATATAAGGCACTCACTGATATTCAAACAATAGAGGTAGCAGAACTAAGTGATCATGACCCTATAATTGCAAATTTTAAATTATGATTTTTTCTTGTTTAACTTGGAATACTGCAAAAAGAATTAAACATATAAATAAACAAGTTGAAATTATTACAAATTCAAAATCAGACATAATTGCGTTACAAGAAATTACAATAAATTCAGAAAAATTATTTAAAAAATACTTATCTAAAAAATATAAAAACGTAGTTTCTAGTTTTGATTTGGTTGCGGATAAAAAAGTTTTATTTGGGAAGCGAATGTTTGGACAAATTATTGCTACTAATTATCCCATAAAATCAGAAAACCCCGATAAATTTATGGTGCCTTGGACGGAAAGAATATTATCGGTAAAAATATCTATAAATAATAAAGTTATTATTTTTCATACTACACATATTCCTCCTGGTTCTTCAAATGGGTGGATTAAAATTGAGACTTTAAATGGTATTTATGAAAGACTAGTGAAAACAAAAGAATCATTAAATATTTTGTGTGGAGACTTCAACACTCCTAAGCAAGAATTAGAAGATAAAGGTTTAGTAACTTTTGCACAAAACATTAATGCTAAAGGAGAAATAAAGATGAAAGGAAACTTCAGAGGAGGAAAGGGTATTGATTGGGATAAAGGAGAAAGAAATATTATTCTTGGACTAAGCAATATTGGTATTGAAGATAGTTTTCGTAAATTATATGCTTATAATACTCAAGAATTTAGTTGGAGTTTTAAAAGAAAAGATAAAATCTTAAAAAGAAGATTTGATCATTTTTTTGCTTCAGATAAAATTAGGGTAGTTAGTGCTAAATATTTGCATAATCAAGGAAATACTAGTGACCATTCTCCATTAAAGGTAGAATATTATTATTAGAAGCACATAAAAAATTTTGGATATATTTATGAATAAAGATCAATTAATAGAAGAGGCAAAAGCAATTATTAAAGAAAATACTACTAATAAAGTTACTGCATGGGGTAATAATATTAGATTACAAAAAATAGATAACTATATTGATCAATATTATAAAAATAATAATAAATTTCCTAATTTAGAGGATATTAAAAATTTAAAATATTTAAAAAATTGGTAAAAGGACACTTCTAACTGACTTCTAACTAATTTTAAAATCGTTACTCACAAAGGGTTACAGAAAATATTTTAATAGAGTGGGAATAATTCCCAAAATTGAAACCCTTACTCACCAACGATTACAGAGATTTACCTTGATTCAAAGTTGATTCAAAGAGTCTTGATTTTCTCCCATTTTTGAGTCATTAGATTCAAAGGTTGATTCAAAGATTGGGAATTATTGGGAATCATTAGTTCCATTTTGATAAGTGATTGTTTTCAATAATTTAATCCTGAATTTATTAGATTCAAAGTTGATTCAAAGTAAGGCAATTTTGCTATTTATTTATGTATGAGTTAATATAAATAACTTTAAATTAATATTAGGTAACAGTAGAAATATATTACTATGGCAACCTATAATACTTCATCTGATGCTGCTAATACAATGATTAGAGCATTTCTTACTAAAGTAGGAGAGAATTATCTAGAACACTCCTTTAATACAGGAAGTGGCAAAGGCAAAGAAATATGGACAAAAATTAAGAGAGAAACCTTTGAAAATAAATGTGCTTTCTGTGGAGAAAGTTCAGAAAACCTTACAATTGAACATTTGGTAATGTTTAATCGTGAGCAATGTGGTCTGCATCATCCAGGTAATATAGTTCCATGTTGCAAACCTTGTAATAAAAGACAGCGTCATCAAGACACAAAACAGTATTATGATTGGATGGAACAGTTAGAGACAAAATGTGAAACAATTGATGAATTCAAAATACGAAAAAAGAAAATTCTACAACATATTAAAGATAAAAATTACCCAAATTTGAATGAAGATGAGGTTAATGCTTTAAGGGCAGTTGCAATGAGTTTATATGAAAGCACATCATCGGAGTTGGAAAAATCATTAAATTTATTTAAAGATATTGATAAAACATTAGTAAGAAGAAGGTAAAAATTTAGCATACTAAAAGTTAAAAATTTAAATTTATTTTTCTATAGAAAAATCAAATAAGAAACTTTCATCATCTATTTTTTTTAATGTAAAATCAGTTCTACCGTATTTTACTAAATCATTTTTTTTAATTAACTTTCCTGCTTCTACTCGAATTCTATTTCTAATATATTTTCCTATAATACTTGTATTTCTCGTAGAAATTGATTTTCTACCATCTTGTTGAACTTTACAATGAAGAGATACTCCATCATCGGTTAATATTGTGAAAGTACGTCCCCTTGGAGGAAGAAAACCTTCTTTATTAGCATTTGTTCTAATAGGTAATTCTGCTTGATTAGGTTCCCTTCCTGGTCTTTGCCCCCAATTTAATTGAGACCTTGTATTTAATACGCCTTTTTTAGTTAAAAAACTAATTTTTACGATCTTATCTTTTTCTATCCATTTAACTGTACCTGGAGGTATTGATGAGGTTTTATCTAAACCTCTAAATATATCCTTAATATTAACATTAAATTTAGTATTTTTAATGTTAAGAGAGTTACTTAAAATACTATTAAAATAGGTTAGCATTTGCCTAGGTTCATCAAGAGACATTTGATTTCCTTGTATATTTTCAAAAAAACCTTCTCGTGAAAAATTAGAAGAACCAGCAAACCCAATTAAAGGTTTATCATCCTTTAACCAAATATATATTTTTGAATGATTTAACGGTGATGATTTATAAAACACTGAAATATTATTTTTATAAGTATTTACTATGTTTAATAAAGTTAAATGGTTTGGATCTCGTTTACCCATACCAATAATAATTTTTATTTTAAATTTTGGATCATGTTTTATTAAGTCTTCTAAAACTTTTAAAATGAAATCGGGTGTTGCAAACCCTGATAAAATGAATAATTTATTAACATCATTTTCTAGAGGTGATTGTAAAATATTTTTATATAAATTTTCTGTTAGCATAATTTACTTGCCAAAAATATTTTTTTATGTTGCATTGCTTGTATGGACAAAGAAAGCAACTCAAAATATCAATTTAGACTTCCTTCTGAATTATCTAATGAATTTAAGTTAGCGTGTGAAAAATTAAGTGTCAAACCCTCTGAAAAGTTAAGAGACTTGATTTCAGAATTTTTAGCATCGTCTAATAATAATATTTTAAACTCAAAACCATATATATTCCCTAAAAAACTAAAAACAAATCAATATTCAATTGGGGAAATGTATTCTGGACCAGGTGGTATTGGAATTGCCGCGAAGCAATCAAAACTTTCTTATAAAGGGAAAAAATATAGTTTCAAACATATATGGGCAACTGATAACCATCATGATACTTGCATGACATATCAGAAAAATATTGCAAATAAACAAGATAATGACTTTAGAGTTATATGTGAAGATATCAATAAATTAGATATCGAGTCCTTACCCTATGTAGATGGTTTTTTATATGGTTTTCCGTGTAACGATTTTAGTAATGTTGGAGAAACTAGAGGATTACAGGGAGAATATGGACCACTATATTCATATGGGGTTAAATATATAAACCATCATAATCCTAAATTTATTTTTGCTGAAAATGTAAGTGGTCTTTCAAATGCAAATTCTGGTTTTGCCTTTAAAAAAATTCTTTCTGAATTATCTAAAGCAGGTAAATATGGGTATAATTTGAATGTAAATTTATATAAATTTGAGGAATATGGTATTCCCCAAGCAAGACATCGGTATATTATTATAGGTTTTAGGAATGATTTAAAGAAATCTTTTAAAGTACCTTTACCTCAATTTGTAGATAATTTTAAAAACTGTAAGGATGCAATCAATATTCCAAAAATTCCTAAAGACGCGACTAATAATGAACTTACTAATCAGTCCAATACAGTTATAGAAAGATTAAAATATATTAATCCTGGAGAAAACGCTTGGACGGCAAATATTCCAGAAGATCTAAAACTAAATGTTAAAGGCGCAAAACTATCAATGATTTATAAGAGATTAGATCCCAAAAAACCTGCTTATACGATTACAGGAAGTGGTGGTGGCGGTACTCATGTTTATCATTGGAAGGAAAATCGTGCTTTAACTAATAGAGAACGAGCAAGACTTCAAACTTTTCCAGATGATTTTGAATTCTTTGGATCTAAAGAGAGTGTTCGTAGACAGATAGGAATGGCAGTACCTGTAAAAGGTGTACAAATTATATTAGAATCAATTTTAATGGTACTTGCAGGAAAGGAATATCCATCAATTGAACCTAATGTTAATTTTAATGAACAGGAAACATTTGATTTTTAATATAATAGATAATGAATCATATTACATAATAGTTTAATTTAAGATAAAATATGTGTAAAATTTATAAAAAAAGGTGAGTTTTTTGTATTTAATTAAAGAGATTCAAAGTAGATTCAAAGTATTTTGAAACCCTTACTCACCAACGATTACAGAGGGTGGAACTATTGAGTGGGAGTAATAAAAAAGTCAATGTCACCAAAATCAATACATTTTTATTTTGATTACATATCTCCTTATGCTTACTTTGCTTGGAGAAGAATCCCTTCCTTAGCTAAAAAATATAACCGTAAAATTGAAGCACACCCAGTAGTGTTTGGAAAACTATTGGACAAATGGGGTCAATTGGGTCCTGCTGAGATTCCTCCTAAAAATAATTGGCTCAATCAGTATTGCCTTAGATATTCTACTATTAATGGGTTTGAATACAATCCTCCAAAAAAACATCCTTTTAATCCACTTGCTGCTTTAAGAATGTCGTTAAAGGAAGTTAGTGGAATTAATCAATTCCAAGTAATAGATGCAATATTTGAAGGAGGTTGGAGTCAAGGTGCAGATTTAGGTGATTTACCTACTTTGATTTCCCTATTAGAAAAAAAATCTATAGATGGAGAAAATGTTAGTCAGCAGATTTCCAAACGTTATGTAAAGAATTTGTTAGTTAATGAGACTAAAGTTGCTATTGATAAGGGAGTATTTGGGGTTCCTTCAATAATCATCGATGACAATTTATTCTGGGGTAATGATCAAATGGAACATATTGAGCTATTGTTAGCTGGAAAAGACCCATTAAATAGAGAAAAACTGAACTTGCATGAATCTCGACCTAGAGGTATAGATCGCAAGGCTTTTAAGGAAAAGAATACTTAAAATAATAAATAAATTTAGGGAATTATTATAAATCAATAATTCCCTTAAATTTTATCAAGTATATAATAAATTTTTATATTGAGCAGTCATAACATGTTATAGGATTATCAAATTTTATTTCATAATAATTTTCTGTTGAATAATCTGGAGCCTGATCATGTACAATATTTGCTCCGTAGCCGGCCCAAGCTTTTGAAGATGAATTCTCCATATCTATTGGAGCTCTGTAATCTGCAATATTTGGCATTAAAGGTGCTGCAAAAGTATTACTTGCTATGAATAGACTTATTATAAAACTTATAGTTAATTTTTTCATTTTTTTATCCTTATTTATTATTAAATTTAGAGTTATTTAAAGTTAATTTTTTATATATTAATTAAATTTGTAATAAATTTTTATTAGAGAGTGTATTAATATATAACTACTTGAGATATAAAGCTTTTTTTTATTCTTAAAAGAACGTAGTTATGACAAATAATTTGTCATACAAGTATATGGTTTTAATTTTTTATAAGATAAGATATAAATTTGAGTTTATTAGATTTTGAAGATGTTAGATGCTCATACTTGAATTTTATGAAAGGTTATAAATATGAAATATAATAGATCTAGAAAGTTAGGTAAATATGGTGAAGATGTTTCTCCAGTTGGAATAGGAGCTATGTCTTTTACCAACTTTTATGGGCCATGTAATGATAGCCAAGCTAAAAATATTTTGCATGCGGCATTAGATATGAATTTAAATCATATTGATACATCAAATGTTTATGGGGCGGGAAAATCTGAAGAAAGAATTGGTGATTTTTTATCAAAACAAGGTAATTTATCCTCTAGTCTATTTAATATTGCTACAAAAGCTGCAATATATACAGACCAAGAAACAGGAAAAAGAGGTTTTAATAATGAAGGTGAATATTTAGAAAATGAGTTAGATAAAAGTTTAAAAAGGTTAGGTGTAGAATATGTTGATCTCTTTTATGTACATAGAAGAGATATTAGAATAGAAATTGAGGAAGTAACGGAATCTCTGGCAAAACTTGTACAAAAAGGAAAAACTAAAACTATTGGATTTTCTGAAATTGCTCCTTCTTCACTTAGAAGAGCATCTAAAATTCATCATATAGCAGCNGTTCANTCTGAATATTCNTTATCTACAAGAGCTCCTGAAATGGGNTTATTGCANACATGTAAGGAGCTTGAAACAGCACTNGTTGCTTTTAGTCCAGTTGGAAGAACATTTTTAACAGATAATCCTTTATCATATAATTTTGCNCAATCTCTAGACTTTACAAAAGTAAATCCTCGGTTTAATCATCCTAATTATGATTATAATATACTTATAACTGATAAATTTAGAAATTATGCAAAAGATATTGGTGTAGCTTCAGCAACTTTATCAATTTCTTGGTTGTTATCTCAAGGAGAACATGTAATTCCCATTCCAGGAACGCGTTCTGTTGAACATTTGAAAGAATTAGCAGCAGGTATGGAATTTGATATGACAGATAAGATNAAAAGTGAAATAGAAGATATATTACCATTAGGTTGGGCTTATGGAGACAGATATTCTGAAGCGCAATGGATTGGACCTGAACGTTATTAATATAAAATACTAATATTTTTAATATTTCTTAATTTAATAGATAGAATTTTGATTAAATATAACTTAAGATAATTTTATATTTTTTTAAACAAAAGGTAAAAAAAATGTCAGGCAGAATTGAAAAAAATGGTCTAAGTATAGATGAAAGATTAGTAACTTTTATTGAGTCAGAAGCTATTCCAGGAACTGGAGTAGATACTCTAAAATTTTGGCAGGGTTTTGCAGAAATTGTAGAACAGCTAGGTCCTAAAAATAAAACTCTTTTACAAAAACGAGAGGANATACAATCTAAGATTGATGAATACCATATCACACATAGAGGACAAGATATAGACATAGAAGACTATAAGTCATTTTTATATGATATTGGATATTTAGTTCCAGAAGGAGAAAACTTTAAAATAGATACAAGTAATGTTGATGAAGAAATTGCAGATTTATGTGGACCTCAGTTAGTAGTACCAATTATGAACGCGCGATATGCATTAAATGCTGCCAATGCACGGTGGGGAAGTCTTTACGATGCTTTTTATGGAACAGATGCTATGGGTGATTTACCTCCAAAAGGCGGGTATAGCAATGATAGAGGAGATAAAGTAATTTCTAATGCTAAAGCGCATTTAGATAAAGTAGCGCCTTTAGACTCAAATAATTGGCATGAAATTTCTCAAATTAATGTGGTTGAAGGACAATTAATATTATCTGTAAATGAAAAAGAAGTTTCTTTATTAAATAAAAACCAATTTATTGGATATATTCAAAATAATAATTCTATCAATGAAGTTATTTTATTAAAAAATGGTCTTCATATTCGTATTATAATAGACCCTGATCATGTAATTGGAAAAAATGATAAAGCAAATATATCAGACATTATTCTGGAAGCTGCAATTACTACTATTATGGATTGCGAAGATAGTGTGGCAGCGGTAGATGGCGAGGATAAAGTTTTGGCCTATAAAAATTGGTTAGGCTTGATGAAGGGAGATCTCACAGAGGATCTTGAAAAATCAGGTAAAATAATTACACGTCGGCTTAATCAAGATATAAAATATACAAATACTGAGGGAAAGGAATCTATTTTAAAAGGTAGGTCATTAATGTTAAATAGAAATGTTGGACACTTAATGACTAACCCAAGTGTATTGGATAGTTCTGGAAATGAAGTTGGAGAAGGATTAATAGATGCAATGTGTACTACTCTTATTGCAATGCATGACCTGTCTAAATCTGAAGGAATGAGAAATTCAATAAAAGGTTCAGTATATATAGTAAAACCTAAAATGCATGGCCCTGAAGAAGTGGCTTTTACTGAAGAAATTTTTTCTCACGTTGAAAATATTCTAGGTTTGCCATTAAACACGGTCAAGATTGGTATTATGGATGAGGAAAGGAGAACTAGCGCAAATTTAAAAGAATGTATTAGGTCTGCAAAATCAAGAGTAGCATTTATTAATACTGGTTTTTTAGATAGAACTGGTGATGAAATCCATACTTCGATGGAGGCAGGGCCATTTATGAGAAAAGGAGATATGAAGTCTACTGACTGGATCAAATCTTATGAAGAAAGAAATGTAGATATTGGGTTGGATTGTGGATTACAGGGAAAAGCTCAAATTGGTAAAGGTATGTGGGCAATGCCAGATTTAATGCAAGACATGCTTGAACAAAAAATAGCACATCCAAAAGCTGGAGCTAATTGTGCATGGGTACCTAGTCCTACTGCAGCGACATTGCATGCTATGCATTATCATATTGTAAATGTTTTTGATGTTCAAAATGATATTATTAAAGTTGGTTCAAGAGGAACTTTAAATGACTTATTAAAAATACCTGTAGCTGATGGCCATAATTGGTCAAATGAAGATATTAAACAAGAAATAGAAAATAATGCTCAAGGAATACTGGGCTATGTAGTCAGGTGGGTTGACCAAGGGGTTGGTTGTTCAAAAGTTCCTGATATTCATAATATAGGCTTAATGGAAGATAGAGCAACGTGCAGAATTTCATCACAAGCATTATCAAATTGGCTTCATCATAATATAGTGACTGAAGAGCAAGTAATGGATTCTATGAAAAAAATGGCGACAGTTGTGGATAATCAAAATAAAAATGATACAAATTATATTTCTATGTCTCCATCATATGATACTATTGCTTTTAAAGCTGCTTGTGATTTGGTTTTTAAGGGAAGAGTTCAGCCTTCAGGATATACCGAACCGGTTTTGCATGCTAGAAGAATAGAGTTAAAAAATAAAGAAAATCTTAATTAGTAAGTATATTTATGTCTTCAGAAATTTTATGGTCTCCTCAATCGGATAACGCTGAAAAGTCTGCTTTAAGTAAGTTTTCTAATCAATTAGGATTTAATAATACTTCTTTTCAAGAATTGCATGCTTGGTCTATAAAAAATAAAGAAGAATTTTGGAGAGCTGTATGGGATTTTACGAAGATTGTTGGAGATCCTGGTTCTATTAGTTTTGTTCCTAATAAAATAGCTCCAATGACTGGGGCAAAATTTTTTCCGGAAGCTAAATTGAATTTAGCAGAGAACTTGTTGCAAGGTGAAGATGATTTTATTGCAGTTATTGAAACTGATGAACAAGGTAAAAGACAAGAATTTTCTAGGGGACAATTAAAAAAGAAAGTAGCAAAAATTGCAAATGGGCTTAAAGAAATTGGGATAAAGCCTGGAGATAGAGTTGCGACTATTTTACCTAATAGAATAGAAGCATTAGTTAGCCTTTTGGCATCTGCTTCGATTGGAGCAATATGGACATCTTGTTCACCTGATTTTGGTACTAAGGGTATAATTGATAGAATTGGACAAACTAATCCTAAAGCTTTGTTTACAACTTCTAATTATCGTTACAATAATAAAGAACATGATTTTGCTAATCGTATATCTGAAATTGCAGATTCTTTAAAAGAACTAGAATCTATAATAATTGTAGACGATAAAAACATAGAGAAATCGGTGATAAATTATAACTATGTTTTATTCAATGAATTTGGAAGTAATTGTGAAATTGATTTTATTAGTCTGCCTTTTTCTCATCCTTCCTATATATTATATACATCAGGGACAACAGGTGCTCCTAAAGCGATAGTGCATTCAATAGGGGGAACTATATTGCAGCATTTTAAGGAGCATAAATTACATAATGACCTAAGACCTAATGATAAAATTATGTGGTACACTAATATTGCGTGGATGATGTACCATTGGGTAGTATCTTCCTTGGGGTGTGGTACTACATTAGTAATATATGATGGGGTTCCAATAATCAAAAAAGAAAATAATTTTGATGGGTCACTATTATGGAAGGTTGCAGATAAAGAAAAATTAACACATATGGGTATAAGCCCTAAATACATTTCAACGCTTGAAGATATTAAAGAAAAACCAATAGAGAAATATAACCTACAAAGTTTGAGGTGGCTTTTAGCAGCAGGTTCTCCTGTAGCACCTAGTCAATTTGATTGGATATATAAAAATATAAAGAACGATATAGGTTTTGCATCTATATCTGGAGGTTCCGAACTTCTTTCATGTTTTATGTTAGGGTCTCCTTTGCATCCAGTTAGAAGAGGAGAGTTGACTGTAAAAGGATTGGGAATGGCTGTAGAAATATTTGATTCAAATGACAAGTCACTAGTTAATAAGCCTGGTGATTTAGTATGTACAGAACCTTTTCCATCAATGCCAATTACATTTTGGGGCAAAGATGGAGATGAAAGGTATAAAAAAACTTATTTTTCTGAAAGAGAAGAAATATGGACGCATGGAGATTTAGCTGAAATTAAGTCTCATGGATCTGGCATAATTTATGGTAGAACAGATAATACTTTGAACCCTGGTGGAGTTAGGATTGGTACTGCTGAGATTTATAATATTTGTGAAACTTTGAAAGAAATTGATGATTGTTTAGTTTTTGGTAATAAGGTTAATAATGATGAAGAAATTATTTTATGCATTAAGTCAAATAAACCATATAGTTTAGATGAGATTTTTTGTAAATCTCTGAGAAAATTGATTAGAGAAAATACTTCACCTAGGCATGTTCCTAACAAAATTTATGAGGTTAATGATATTCCTTATACGATGAATGGAAAGCGAGTAGAAGGTGCAGCAAGATGGGTTATAGAGGGAAAAAAAGTTCCTAATTTGTCATCTTTATCTAATGCAGAATGTTTAGAAGAATATGCAATATTAAACTCTAAAAAATCATTTTAATTATTTATTAAAAATATGTGTGGTAGATTTACATTAAAAAATAAAAAAACCGTTAAAGAAAAATTAGGTATTGATATAAAACCTAGTTATAATATTGCTCCTGCACAAAAAATCTTAATATTTGATAGTGAATCTTCTTTATATATTAATTGGTCGTATTCTCCTAATTGGGCAAAGCAGCCAATGAATTTAATAAATGCACGCCATGAAACACTTCATTTAAAACCTTCATTTAAAAATAGTAAAAGATGTTTAGTAATTGCTGATGGATGGTTTGAATGGAAAAATATCCATGATAAAAAGGTGCCATTTTATCATTTTATTAAAAAATCTTTTTTCTTTATGGCGGGTATATATAATGAAAAAGGTTGTGCAATAGTTACTACTAATTCTAGTGAAAACATTAAACATATTCACCATAGACAACCTTTGCTATTAAATAATTCTAATTTATCTAATTGGCTAAATAAGAGAGATTTAAAAAAACAAGATTATGGCGATGAAATAAATTATTATCAAGTTGGTAAGCTGGTTAATTCACCATTAAATAATAATATTAAATGCATTGAAAGAATTTAAACTTTTTTTAATTATAAAATTATTATAATATTTTTTTATGAATGAAATTAGACCTTATAAATTATCAATAAATAATAATGAAATAGAGGATCTTAAGAGAAGGCTAAATAATACTAGGCTTCCTGATCAAGCTCCTATTGAAGCATGGAAAACTGGAACAGATTTAGAATGGTTTAAAAAGTTATTAAATTATTGGAAAGTAAATTTTGACTGGAAAAAATCAGAGAGCGAGCTTAATCATTTTCCTCAGTTTAAAACAAAAATTTCTGATATAGACCTTCATTATATTCATTGTGAAGGCAAAGCTAAAAAAAATATACCATTACTATTAATGCATGGATGGCCAGGATCAATATTTGAATTTTTAGATATTATTCCTATTTTAACTAATCCTATAAAATATGGAATTAAATCAGAGTTTGCCTTTACGGTTATTGCTCCTTCTTTGCCTGGGTTTGGATTGTCGTTTAACGCATTTCAAAAACGATTTGGTGTAGAAGAAATTGGAGAATGCTTTAAGCATCTTATGAATAATGTACTAGGGTATAAATCATTTTGTATTCAAGGTGGTGATTGGGGTGCCATGATAGGTACGAGAATGGCTTATAAATATCCTGATCAAGTAATAGGTCTACATTTAAATATGTTAGCTTTGGTTAGAGAATATGAGCCAGGAAAAATATTGTCACCTGAGGAAAAAGATTACATAGATCAAATAAAAAAATGGAGGCCAGAAGGAATGGGTTATCAGGCTATTCAAGGCTCTAGGCCACAAACATTAGCTTATGGTTTATCAGATTCCCCCGCTGGATTAGCTGCATGGATTTGTGAAAAATTTTATGAATGGACAGATTGTAAAGGTATTCCTGAAAATTCAATTAGTTTTGATAAAATGTTAGCTAATATATCACTTTATTGGTTTAGTGGTGCTATAGGATCATCTTTCTGGCCATATTATGCTAGAAACAGAAGATCATGGTTTGTGCCACTAGGTGAAAAAGTTGAAGTTCCAACTGGATATTGTGAATTTCCCAAGGAAATGTTGCGACCACAAAGAAAGCTTGCTGGAAAAACTTATGTTGACATTAAACGTTGGACTAAAATGGAACAAGGAGGACATTTTGCTGCACTGGAAAACCCTGAAGCGTTATCAAAGGAAATGTTTTTATTTTTCAACTCTTTAAATTTATAGAATATTATTCTTAAGACTTATTGCAAAGGCGTAGTCTAGCGCAATTTCTTCAATTTGCCCATCTCTTCCGGACTTTCCACCATGGCCAGCTTCCATTTCAGTTTTTAAGAGTAAAATATTTTTGTCTGTTTTAAATTCTCTAAGTTTTGCAGTATATTTTGCAGGTTCATCAAATAATACTCTATTATCAGAAAGGCTTGTAGTAACTAACATATGAGGATAATTCATTTTTTTTATATTATTATAAGGTGCGTATGAATATATATAATTAAAATGTTTTTTATAGGCTTTTGCATTACCAAATTCTTTGAATTCTCCAACAGTTAAAGGAAGAGAGTGATCTAAATTTGTAGTTAAAGAATCAACAAAAGGAACAGCCATAATAATTCCTAAAAACAACTCTGGTGCCTGATTAACAACAGCCCCCATTAGAAGACCACCTGCACTACCTCCCATACCTATAATCTTTTTTTTCGATGTATATTTATTTTTTATTAGATAGTTAGCTACTGCAATATAGTCATTGAAGGTATTTTTTTTATTTAGCATCTTACCTTCTTTCCACCAATTCATTCCTCTTTCCATCCCTCCTCTAATATGAGCTGTAACCCAAATTATATCTCTATTAATTAAACTTAANCTAGTTGAAGAGAAACCTNTTCCCATTGAACTNCCATATGAACCATAACCATATAATAAAATATTNGCAGAACCATTTAGTTTAGTNTTTTTATGTCTTATTATAGTTAAAGGNACCTTCCTTCCATCTGCAGAATTACACTCACGTCTTTCCACAATATAGTTATTACGATTATGGCCAGAGGGAATTTCTTGTTCTTTAACAAATTTCTTTTTTTTATTTTTTAAATTATAAGAATAAACTCTTTCTGGTGTATTTGGTGAATTATAAGAAATATAAATATTGTCAGTATTTCTATCTTTTTGTTTAAGTGTAACACTTGGGCTATAAACTTTTTCTTTAGAAAAAATAAGTTCNTCTTCTTTGTTATTTACTAAGTTTCTTACAAAAAGTTTAGGTAAGGCGTTAACTGTTTCTGACCTTATCATCCATTTGTTTAACATAGTAAATCCTCCCACTAAAACCTCATTTTTAGCGGGTACTACCTCTTTCCAATCTTTAATATTATTATGAGAACATTTGCAAATTTTAAAGTCTTCTGCCTTATCATTAGTATGAATATAAAAATTATTATTCCATGAATTAATAGAATAAATTATCCCTTCTTTCGCTTTTTTAAATAATTTTAGTTTGGCGTTAACTTCTTCCGTAGAAAAATAATGCACTTTACTTGTAGTATGGTCTCCAGAAGATATTAAATAATATTTTTCGTCAGATGTAATACTAATTCCTGCTGTAAATCGTTCATTTTTCTCTTCATATATTAGTTTGTCATTTTTAATTGGAGTTCCAATTTCATGTCTAAATATTTTTTTTGGTCTATGATTGTTATCTAGTTTTGAATAAAAAATATATTTGTCATCTAAACTAAAAGTAATACTTCCAGATGTATCTTTTATTTGAGAAGATATTTTTTTTTTATCACTAATACGTCTAATATATATTGTATAATATTCTGAACCTTTTAGATCTAATGAGTATGCTAATAATTTATCATTATGACTTACATTAATATCTCCTATTCCAAAATAACTTGAATTAGATAATTTATNTTCTTTATTTCCATCCCAATATGTTTCTATTTTATTTGTATTTATTTTTTTTCTCAGTTTTATAGAATAATTTCCTGACTTAGTAGTTTTACTCCAATATTCATATTTTTTATCTTTAAACGGTAGGCTAGTATTGTCTAATTTAATCCTTCCTTTAATTTCTTTAAATAGATCTTTTTGAAGTTTTCTAGTTTTTTTTAGATGGTAGTCGGTATATTTATTTTCGGCTTCGAGATAGTTTCTAACTTTTTTATCAAGTTTCGAACTATCCTTTAACACATCAAGAATATTTTTTTGGTGTATCCAGCTATAGTTATCTTCCCATTTTTTTCCATGACATTCTTTAATTTCTAAGATTTTTTTAAGTTTAGGTGCTTTCATAATACCCTGTATTTAATAAATATAGTATTTTAAAATAGTCTAAATTATACTAATGTAAATATACTTTTTAATATTTATAGGGATTAATTATGAGATTAAGACAAATTGCTATAGCTAGTTATAATTTAAATCAATGTGAAAGAATAATTAATAAAGAGTTAAATATTAATACAGCTCATAGAGATGAAGAAGTTGAACAATACGGCCTTAATAATATTGTCTGTCCAATAGGCGGAGAGTTTTTAGAAGTTGTTTCCCCATTTACTACTAATACTACTGCTGGAAGATTCATTGAGAAAAAAAAGGGGCCTGCTGGATATATGACAATATTTCAATGTGAAGACTCTTTAGAAAGAAGAAAATTTATAGAGAGTAAGGGTATNAGGCATTTAAATTCTTTTGACAACGGAAAGTATAGTGATTTTATTATTAACCAATATCATCCAAAAGACTTGCCTGGAGCATTGGTTGAAATAGATTCGGTCAGAAATACCAATTATAAAGAAAAATACGCTGATTGGCCTCCTGCAGGCAAATATTGGAGACAGCAAATTAATGAAGATTATGTTGAAGGTATTGTTGGCGCTACCATTGCTGCAGATAAACCAATAGAATTAGCTGAATTATGGTCAGAAATTCTTGATAGTGAATTAATTACTAAAAAGGATACACCTTGCATCATTTTAGAAAATGCTAGTATTAAATTTGTACAGTCTAAAGAAAACTACAATGATTTGGTAGGTATTGATATAAAAGCATCAAAACACAGATTAAGCTTAGGAAGAAGTATTAAAATATTAGGTTTAGATATAAGTTTTGTCTAATTATCTAGCTGTACATTTATTTGTTAAAACTTGAGTCAGAAGTGATTCTTTACATTTTTCCCAATCAGCCAAGCCTTTATCAAAAGGATCAAAATAACGTAGGCTTATAAGTATAAATATAAGTATACAAAGTATTATTCCAATTTTGGACATATTAAAAATTCCTATTTATTTAAATTATATTGCTTTATTATCATAAATAACTAACTACACTTTTATTATATACTTTTCAAATAACGAGATTCTATCCATTTGATTGTTTTTTCAAGAGAAGAAGAGCTTCTTACTTTATTATTTTGGTGATATATTGTCCAGATTTTGAAGTTATTAGACTTTTTTTCGTAAACTATTTTATAAATTGGTGTTTCAAAGGAATGTCTATAAAAACAAAATATTAAATTTTCTTTATGAAGAGAAAAACTATAATCTTTCCATTGGTTTGCTTTTAACATTCTAGAAAATAATGACATTATTTTTGTAAAATCATTATTTTTTATATAAGAGGGTGTTGTGCTCTTAGAAGAATTATAGTTTTTAGTAATAATAAATTTATTTTTCATCTTAACTTAACTACTTTCTCTACTTATATATATATTCGTTTTATTTATTATATTAATCAATTATTAACATTTAGAAAAATTAGTATATATATTAAATATTAATTTATAATAGGAGTTAGATGTGAGTGATGTTTTTCAAGAAGTAGATGAAGAATTACGTGAAGAAAAGTATAAAAGTATATGGCGTAAATTTAGATATTACGTAATAGGTGGCTTAATATTATTTATATTAGGTATAGCTGCTAATGCTTTTTGGAAAGATTATAACTTAAAAGAAATTAATGATAGATCCGAAAGGTTTTTTACCGCTATTGAAATGGCTCAAGAGGATAAGGTAAATGCAATTACACTTTTAGAAAAATTTGCGAATCAAGAAGAAAGAAATTCAGAGTATAATGCATTGATAGCAAGATTTACTGAAGCGGCAATTAGAAGGTCTGAAAAAGACTTTAATGGAGCTTTGCTAATTTATCAGAGTTTGGAAGATAATAACATATCTAATTTTTATGAGGATTATGCTAAATTATCTTCAGTTGAAATGTTGATTGCATTAAATAATAAAAAAGATGCAAAGTTAATATTAGATGATTTAATAAGCAATACATCAGATCTTAAATATATAGCTATGGAGTATCTGGGTTATTTAGAAATAGATGAGGGGAATTTTTCAAAAGCTCGAACTATTTTTACAAATATAGCTGATGAAGCTTCATCATCGGTAAATATGAAAAATAGATCTAGAGAGGTATTATCAATTTTACCATAAATAAAATTATTGAGTATTTTATGCGAATTAAATTAAGATTAATATTATTATATATCATTGTTGGATTATTTATTAATAGTTGTTCATCTCTTAAAGACTTAGACGTTTTTGATTTATATGGCACTTCAGATGAAAGTAAAATAGAAGGAAAAAGATTAGATATAAGTGTTTCTATAAAAGAAATTAAAGTTAGTCCTGATGCCGCTAAAATACCAGTAAAGCTTGATAAACCTGTTAGAAACTCTAACTGGTCTCAAAAAGGAAGTAATAATTATAATTCTCCTGAGAATTTGTATATTAATGAAGAAATAAAGTTTTTATGGAAAAAAGATGTTGGAGATGGTGAGGGCACATATAATAAAATTTATACTCAACCTGTAGGCAATGATTCATCAATATATGTTTTAGACTCTGAGGGAAAATTAGTTTCTATAGATATACAAAATGGAAATATTATATGGGAGAAAGAAGTTTTTCCAGAAGAAGAAAGTATAAACTCTAATATTGATGGAGGTCTTGCTTTAGTTAATGATAATTTAATTCTTTCTTCATCTTATGGTGAAATTATAAATTTAAATTCAATTACGGGAGAAATTATTTGGAAAAAAAATATCTATAAACCAGTACAAGGTGCTCCTGCTATTAATAATGATTTGATTTATCAAATGACTGTAAATAATGAGCTATATGTTTTAGATGTTTTTACTGGAACTGAATTGTGGAGATATAGCGCTTCTCATGTATCAGCAATATCAAATGGTTCTTCTTCGCCGGCTGTTACTAGTGACATTGTTATATTTCCTAGTAATACTGGAGAAATTTTAGCTTTGGACGCTTTAACTGGGTCAGTTTTATGGAATTCATCTTTAGTAATAGAAGGGTCAATTTCTGGAACTTTAGAATTAACAGATATAGACTCAGGTCCTGTAATTCATGATGGTTTAATTTATGCTTCTTCATTGTCTGGAAAATTTGCAGTAATAGATTTGATTAGTGGAACTTTTATTTGGGAAATTCCTATCAAAACTTCAAATAATTCAATTATAAATGGTGATTCAGTTTTTATTTCCAGTGATGATGGTAGAGTTATAAATGTATTAAAAGATAATGGTGAAGTTAGATGGATAGCAAATATTTATGAAGCTTTAAAAATTGAATCAAATGGGATTCCATTATGTTCAACTCCTATTTTAGCTAAAAGTAATATTATATTATCTTGTTATGACGGCAACGTATTTAAAATAAATAGTAGTAATGGCGACTATGAAAAATTAATTAACTTAGGTGAAGCTAGTTTTATATCTCCCATAATTATTAATGGGCATATAATTTTTTATACCGAAGATGCAGAATTAATAGTTTATCGATAGGAATTGTAATGTTACCTAAAGTAGTAATTTTTGGGCGACCTAATGTAGGTAAGTCCACTTTATTTAATAGACTTATAAAGAGAAAAGCTGCGATAGTAGCNGATATTCCTGGAGTAACTAGGGATAATAAAGGGCTTAAGGCAAATTTAGGAAAATTAGAATTTATATTATATGATACAGCAGGTTTTGAAGAAATTGATGATGGGAATGAATTAAGTAAAAATATTCTAGAAAAGATTAAAGCTATAGTTAGCATTGCTGATATTATTATATTTATGGTTGATGCTAGATCAGGATTAATGCCATTTGATCATTCCTGTGCAAATATTTTAAGAAAAACAATATGTCCTGTTTTATTGATTGCGAATAAAGTGGAATCTGAAGTCCAAAAAAACCAAGCCTATGAATATATAAAGCTAGGATTTGGAGAACCATTAATTCTTTCAGCAGAACATGGTGTTGGCTTAGGTTCATTAGAAGAAAATTT
This sequence comes from Candidatus Pelagibacterales bacterium, assembly GCA_002720535.1. Taxonomy (GTDB): domain Bacteria; phylum Pseudomonadota; class Alphaproteobacteria; order TMED109; family TMED109; genus TMED109. The sequence goes on from PBIU01000003.1 coordinate 83,890, forward strand.
ATCCATAATGATGAAAAAACTAAAAATTGTTTATAAAGAAAATAGTTTAAAAGATAATTCTAAAATAAGGTTAGCTATAGTAGGTCGGCCAAACAGTGGCAAGTCCACATTAATTAATACTTTAATAGGCAAGAATACAGTTTTAACAGGTGATCAACCAGGTGTTACAAGAGATTCAATAATGTTAGACTTTATATGGAAAGACCAAGATATTCAGCTTATAGATACAGCAGGAATGAGAAAAAAAAGTAAAGTAATAGATAAAATTGAGAAATTATCAGTAGAATCTACTATTGACTCCGTAAAATATGCGCAAATTGTAATATTAGTCTTAGATTGTAATGAAGCATTATCTCGTCAGGATTTAGCTATAGCAGGTCATATTATTGAAGAAGGAAGAGTTTTAATTATAGCAGCAAATAAATGGGATATAGTAGTTAATAAAGAAGAAGTAAGAATTGCATTGAGAAATAAATTAAATAAAGCTTTATCTCAGTTAAAAGGAGTAAGTTTATTAGAAATATCAGCTTTAAATAAAAAAGGTATTAATAATTTAATGGATGAAGCGATTAAGATTTATAAAAAATGGAATATAAAGGTTTCTACTTCAAAATTAAATAAATGGTTAAATATAATTCAACAAATAAATCCACCNCCTTTAAAAGCAGGCAGAGCTATTAAAATTAAGTATTGTACACAAACTAGTACAAGGCCTCCTACATTTACTTTCTTTTCTAATTTAAATGGTGATTTTAGTGAGTCCTATCAAAGATATTTATTAAATAATATGAGGGATGAATTTAAGCTACAAGGAATTCCTTTAAGGTTTATTTTTAAAAATAGTAAAAATCCATATATTCAAGATTCATAGCTATCTTCCATAAAATTTATAAAATTTTTTGCAGCTACTTTTGCAGTATTAATAATTTTTTTATTTTCCCCAGGAAATGCACTACTACGAAGTGCACTGTTGATTGGTCCAGGGTCATATGTACTAACTTTTATATTAGTTTTTGTTGTTTCTTTATGCCAACTATTGATTAATGATTCGATTGCATGACTACTTAATGCATAAGAACTAAAATATGGATCATTATACACTTTTTGTTTACATATGAAAAAATAAGCTCTTCCATATTCTGAAAATCTAAGAAGTGGGTCAAATGCTCTAATTAATTGCCAGTTAGCGACTATATTTATATTAATAATCTTATAGAATTCTTTTGGTAAAATATGATTTATAGGGCTTAATTTTGGATAAAATGAAGCGCAATTAATTAGTAAATCTAATTTTTTATATTTTTCAAAAATTATACCTCCCAATTTATCTATTGATCTACTATGATTAAGGTCTAAGGGGATGATTTTAGGACTTAATAATGCCTTGTTTTTTATATCGTCATAAAGTTTTTCTAATCTATCTGTATTTTTAGCAACTAATATCAATTGAATATTTTTAGAAATTAAATTATTTGTTATGGCTTTACCTAGTGTTCCGGTGGCACCAACTATAAGTGCAATACGCTTATCCATTTAGTAGTACCTTACTTATCATTTAATAACGATAACTGATTTTTTAAGGCTCCCTCATCTCTATCTATTAACTTGGTAGGATAATCTCCTGTAAAACAATGATCGGTGTATTGAGGGTTATTTGTGTCTCTTTTTTTATGTCCCATAGAATGGTAAAGTCCATCTAAAGAAAGAAAGTGCAGACTGTCAAGTTTCAATATTTTTCTAATTTCTTCAGTAGAATTTTTAGAAGCTATTAATTCATTCTTACTTGGAGTATCTATTCCATAATAATCAGGAAATTTTATTGGAGGACTTGAAATTCTCATATGTACTTCTGAAGCCCCAGCATTTCTCATCATTTCAACAATTTTTATAGCTGTGGTACCTCTCACAATTGAATCGTCGATTAAAACAATTTTTTTATTTTTAATTATTGAGCTATTAGCGTTATGTTTTAATTTTATTCCTAATTGTCTAATGGTTTGAGTGGGTTCTATAAAAGTTCTTCCTACATAGTGATTTCTTATAATTCCAAGATTAAAAGGGATTTTAGAAGATTCTGAGTAACCAAGGGCAGCAGGTACACCAGAATCTGGAACTGGAATGACTAAATCAGCATTAGTCTTTAGTTCTAAAGCTAGTTGCTTTCCCATATTTTTTCTGCAGTCATACACATTTTTACCATTCATAATACTATCTGGACGAGCAAAATAGATATATTCAAAAATACAAGGTCTAGCGGAAACTTTATTGAATGGTTTATAAGATTTAACTCCATTTTTATCCATTACAACAATTTCTCCATTATCTATATCCCTTATATATTTTGCTCCAATTATATCTAAAGCACATGTCTCAGAGGCTATAATTTTTGCACCTTTTAGTTCTCCCATTACTAATGGTCGAATTCCAAGAGGATCTTTAATAGCAATTAATTTTTTATTTGTTAAAAGTCCTATACTATATGCACCTTCGAGTTCAAATAAAGCGTCAATTATTTTTTTTATCATAGTTGATTTTTTACTTTGCGCTATTAAATGTAAAAGCGCTTCTGTATCGGTAGTAGATTGAAATATTGCTCCTCTTTTTACTAAATTTTTTCTTAATTCTATACCATTCGTAAGATTACCATTATGTGAGCATGCAATCCCACCTCCTATTAAATCAGCAAATAAAGGTTGAATATTTTTTAAAGAAGTATTTCCAGTAGTTGAATATCTAACATGTCCTAAGGCTGAATTTCCTGGCAATCTATCTATAACCGATGCTTTAGTAAAATGATCTCCTACTAGTCCCATATATGGTTCATTATTAAAGTTTTTTCCGTCGAAAGANACTATTCCAGCACTTTCTTGACCTCTATGTTGAAGAGCATGTAAACCTAGAGCAGTTAGAGCCGCTGCGTCTGGATGGCCAAAAACTCCGAANACCCCACATTCTTCTTTAAGTTTATCATCATACATAGATAGTTATATTTTCTGTTAAATTTATATTTATTTTAGCATTTTTATATTATTTGCACATTCACAATTTTTAATTGTTTTCATTTGTTTCAATTGTTTCTATATTATTTAACCGATTCATTTGTTCTCTCTCTGCTGGTGTATAAGAACTCTCGTTTTCAATGTCTTTATCTACTGCGGGTTCATTAAATAATTTATTTTTATCAATTAACCTATTTAAATTTAGTTCTTCTATATTTATTGCCTTTATGTCTATAGCAAAAAAATCATTAGGCAAAATATTTTTTAAATAATTAGTAACAGAAATAATTATTGGGTAGCTGAAGGCATTATATATCCACTTAGGCAAGGTATTATTTATCCATACTGTTTGATTGCCCGCTATAAATAGAACTATTATTAAGAGTATTGCTCTAATTATTCCAAAAATCATTCCCATAATTCTATCTAAAGGTGCTAACAAAGAATTTTTAATGTTTTTCGAAATAAGATTAGATAGGATAGTTAAAATAATGATTGAAAATAAGAATAATATTCCAAAAGAAATTGCATCGGCAATAATATTAGTTTCAATAAAGCTTAAAGTTATTGTTTTTAAATCGGAATAGTATTTAAATGCAAGCCAAGCTGCTAATAACCAATTTATAATAGAAAGAGCTTCTTTAATAAAACCTCTGCTATATCCAATAACTAAAGAAATAAGTATTCCTAAAAATAATATTATATCTAGCATATTGATATTTATATTATTAAATTCCATTTACAATTTTCTTATTAATTATATTTATAAATACTTTATACCTTTATACTAAAATTTATGCGATTATTTTAGGAATATTTTTTCCCATACTACATAATATTTCATAAGGTATAGTATTGTTTTCCTTAGCGAATTTTTCTAAGCTCCTATTGGGCCCAAANATTTCTACAACATCTCCTGTTTTTATATCCCCATATTTAAATTTACTTATATCTATAACAGTAAGGTCCATTGAAACTCTTCCTAATATATTTAATCTTTTATTCCTTATATATACTGATCCTTTATTAGAGAGTAATCTTGAAAAACCATTTGAATAGCCTATAGAAATAGTAGCTATAATACTGTCTTTTTTTAATTTTAATGTTTGTCCATAGCCTATNGAAGTATTTTTAGNCGCTTTTTTAATTTGNGTTATTTGTGCATATAGAGAAAAAACTTCTTTTAATGGATTATNTTTTTTAACTAGAGGGTTGATNCCCCAAAAAGCTGCACCAGGCCTAACAATATTTAATGAATATTTTTTTCCAAGCCATAATCCTGAAGAATTACATATACTTGATTTAATAGATTTTTTAACAATTTTGCTTAGAAGCTTGTTGCATTTCTTTAGTTCATTCAATTGTTTAAGATTTAAATTATTATTTTTATCTTCAGCGCAGGCTAAATGAGTCATGATAAATTTAATATTTAATTTNTTAAAGTTTTCAGTATTTTCTTTATTTAATAAATCAGAGTAAGGAATTCCAAGTCTATTCATTGCAGTATCTATATGTATTATACAACTATTATTATTTTTATTATTTTTTATAAATGCTTTTATTTCATCTATAGAATTTAGAACTGGAGTTAAATTATATTTTTTTAAAACTTTTGTATTAAGAGGTTTTCCACAATTTAAGATATAAAGTTCTATACTTTTATATTTTTTTCTTATTTCTATTCCTTCAGATATATTTGCTAAAAACATTTTTTTATATCCAAGTTCGATTAATATCTTGGCAATTGTTAAAAGNCCCATTCCATATGCATTTGCTTTAATAACTGGACAAATTATTGCATTGTTNCTTTTTTTTGAAATAACACTTGAATTATAAGCTATACTTTTCTTATTAATTAAAAATAGACTTCCACTTTGAGATAAATATTTATTATATTGGTTTTCGAAGGAAGTACTAATTTTATTGATTACCATTATCTTCCCTATAATCTTCTGCTAGATCAGAAAATTTAGTTAATGATGGTTCAAAATGAAGCTTAATATTGCCAATAGGTCCATGACGTTGTTTTGCAATTATAACGTCAGCAGTATTTTGTACTTTTTCAAGTGTTTCTTGCCATTCAAGATATCGATTATGAAACTTTTCATCAGTTTCTGTACTAGTTTTTCTAGGTTCTGATCTTTCTTCATAATATGATTGTCTATAAACAAACATAACTACATCAGAATCTTGTTCTATTGTCCCAGATTCTCTTAAATCGGCAAGTTGGGGTCTTTTATCTTCTCTTTGTTCTACTGCTCTTGATAGCTGGCTTAAAGCAACTAATGGAACATTAAGCTCTTTTGCTATAGCTTTTAGACCTTGAGTAATTTCTGAAATTTCTTGCACTCTATTATTTGAAATATTAATAGCACTCATAAGTTGTAAATAGTCTAATACTATTAATTTTAAACCATGCATTCTCTTAATTCTTCTTGCTCTAGTCCTTAATTGAGGAACGGATAAAGCAGGTGTTTCATCAATAAATAATTTTCTTTCTTGAATATTTTGGCTAGCTCTAACTAAATTAATAAATTCATCATTGCTAAGTTGACCTCTTCTAATTTTCTCAGAAGATATTTTTGCTTCTTCTGCTAATATTCTATTAGTAAGCTGTACGCTAGACATTTCTAAAGAACAAAAAAGAATTCCATCATCATTTTCATTTTCATATTTTTTTGCTGCTTCAAAGGCTATATTAGTAGCTAAAGCAGTTTTGCCCATACTTGGTCTTCCTGCTATTATTATTAAATCAGATTTATGTAGNCCACCTAAAAGTTCATCCATAGANTTTAAACCTGAAGATATTCCTGATAATTTACCATCTCTATTATGAGCATTTTCTGCACTTGATATTGTTTCAGCGATTGATTCTGAAAAAGACATAGGTCCTTTATTTGATTCTCCTGTCTCAGCAAGTGTAAATAGTTTACTTTCTGCCATTTCAATTTGTGAATTAGCACTATCATCAATATTTGGGTTAGCTGCTTTATTTGCTACTTCTTGAGCTAATCTAATTAAATCTCTTCTAAGAGATAAGTCATAAATTAATTTTGCATAATGATCTGAATTAAGAGCTATATCTGAGGCCTCACTAAGTTTAACTAAATAGTTAGTACCATCTATTTCTATCAGTGCAGGGTCTTTCTCAAAATATTGATTAAGTGTTATAGAATCAGCAACTTGACCATTATTTATTAATTTTTGAGCTGCTTCATATATCCTTCCATGAACAGGAACAAAAAAATGCTCACTTTTTAATGCAATATCATATGTTATTCTATTATAAATTTCATTATCAACTAATATTGAGCCTATTAAAGCCTCTTCCGCCTCAATAGAATGGGGTAAAGAGTTAATATTTGAATCCTTAATATTTGAAGTGTTTATATCTTGAATATTATTCAGCATATTAAATTAATAGCACAAAATTAATAAACTATTTAATGTGAATTACGTTAATTATCTTAATTACGTTAATAAGTAATTATTAATTTGCTTGTTCTTCAGTATTTTCTTGATTTTCTATTTTAGCTTCGGTTTTATCTTCTTCTTGTATTTCTTCTAATTTATCTTCTGCCTTAACTTCAACTTCTTCACTAGTAATCTCTATATCTGCTAGATTTTCTATTTCTTCAGATTTAAAAGTCAATTCTTCTAATGTTCTTCCAATATTAACTTTAATATTGATAATATGTTCTGGGTGAATTACTACTCTAACTTCATGTTGCCCAACAGTTTTTATGACAGACTTAAGTACTATTTGTTTTTTCTCAATTTTATGCCCTTGATTATTTAATTCATCTGAAATATCTCTTGTGCTAACAGAACCATATAATTGTCCTGAATCACTAGCTTGTTTAATAATATTTATACTTACATCCTGCATATTTTTTGCAATTTTTTCAGCAGCGGAAAGTTTATCTTTATTTAGTTTTTCGTACTTTTCTTTTTCTTTTTCATAAATTGATAAATTTTCTTTATTTGCACGAAGAGCTTTATTCTGGGGAAGCAAATAATTTCTCGCAAAGCCATCCTTTACTTTTACTACATCGCCTAATTTTCCTATTTTTTCAATTCTTTCTAATAGAATAACTTCCATCGTTTCTCTCCTAATAGTAATTTTTAAAAGACTTTATACTAATTAATTATCTAATCAATATTTCTATTAATTTTTTTTATATTTCAATTGTCTAAAATCATAGAAATATTCTATTACTCCTATTGCTGTTATAATAGGTAAGGATATTGGTATTAAAAAAATAATAGTATAGAATGTATAAATTAATACATCACTTATTTTTTTCTGCTTAAAAAATAATTGTACTACTCCAAAGCCTTGAATAGTTACTGGAATAGCATAAATTAAAGCTAACGATCTAAACCATATACCGTTGTCATTACTTAATAATGAGGCAGGTATTAAAAACAATATAAATAAAAATATCAGCCATCTTTGTAATTTTAAATTAATTAATTTATCTTTTAAATTGATAGGTTTTTTAAAATATTTAGTGACTATAAATCTAGCACAGATCAAATTAATTATTAATATTAAATTCCAGGAAAATATCATAATAGATGGAGCTAAATCTAAAATTGATTGATCTATTATTACACTATTATTTAAGCTTTGATTAAGATATTCAGTAAAATTATTTGTAATATTTTTAATTTTATCTCTATAAAAATAATTAATTACGATAAATAATATTGAATTAATTAAGGTAAGCTTTGATATAAAATTTAGATAATTAAATTTATTTTTACTTCTTTCAAAAAGTATTAAAGTGATAGGAAGAATATTTGTAATAAAAAATAATATTCCAACATTAAAAGATGTAACAGAAGTCATTATTACAATACTAAATATTGCGCTTACAAATATTCCAGTTATTCCAAAATAAAGGCCACAAATAAATATAGGTAGAGCAGAGAAGTAAGATAGAAAGATTAAATATATTCCAAAGTACTTAAATCCAATAGCAAATAGACATGAAACCATACCTGCAATTAAAGAATTTAAAATAGCCTTTAACGGCATTAAACAATCCTAAATAAAAAAACTATCTTTCAAGATAAGGAATTAGAGCAAGCACCCTTGCTCGTTTTATTGCTTGTGCAAGTTTTCTTTGTTTTGGTGCNGATACTGCACTTATTCTTGCAGGAATAATTTTACCTCNTTCAGAAACAAATTTACTTAATGTTCTAGTATCTCTATAGTCTATAGCNATTCCCTCAGGTCCACTAAATGGGCAAGTTTTCTTCCTTCTAAAAAAAGGCTTAGATCCAGCAGAATCANTATCNTCAAATTTTTTACTGTCTTTTTGCAAAATATTACTCCTATAATTGCCAAGATAAATATTAAANTATATTAATTTTCTGTTGCTTTTTTTGCTAGAATAGATGGTTCAGTNTTTATACTTTCCGTTTTTAGAGATAAATATCTTATCACATTCTCGTCTATTCTCATATTTCTTTCTAATTCTTGAATGGCAAGACCATTNCCATCAATTTTAAGAACTATATAATGTCCTTTTTTATTTTTTTCTATTTTATATGCTAAATTTCTTAATCCCCATGATTCCGTATCTACTAAATTAGCATTATTGTTTTCTAATATTTTTTTAAAATTATCCACTGTATTTTCTAAGTCTTTTTCACCTAGCTCTTGCCGNGCTATAAATATACTTTCATAAAATGCCATTTTTTATCTTTCTTGTACTAATTTAACTTANATGGAGAGTTTACATAACCTAAAATTACTTTTTAGGCAAACTTTCTTATCAATAAGTTATAAAAAAAGTATTAAGATAATAACAATTAGTTTAAAATTATNNCATNAATAAACTATTTTAAAGGATTTACTTATGACGAATGCATTTATATTTCCAGGACAAGGATCACAAAAAGTTGGAATGGGAAAAGATTTATATGATAATTTTCCTGTAGCTAAAGAAGTATTTCAAGAGGTTGATGATGCTTTATCTATTAATTTATCTAGAATTATATTTCAAGGAGAGGAAGAGGAGTTAAAATTAACAATAAATACTCAACCGGCTTTAATGGCCGTATCTTTTGCGATTGTTAGGGTCATAGAAGGTTTTATCGGTAAAAATTTATCAGAAGTTGGTAAATTCACTGCCGGCCATTCTTTAGGAGAATATTCAGCTTTAGTCTGTGCAAGATCTATAAAATTAAACGATGCAGCAAAAATATTAAGATTAAGAGGAGAATTTATGCAAAATGCAGTACCCTTAAATATTGGTGCTATGGCAGCTTTGATAGGAGTAGACACAAATATAGTAGATGAAATTAGATCAAAATATGTAGAGAAAGATGAGATTATTGATATAGGTAATGATAATGCCCCAGGACAGTTTGTAATTTCTGGACATAATTCTATTGTAGATAAAGTTATTGCTAATCATAAGGCTTTTGGTATTAAGAGAGCTATAAAACTTCCAGTTAGCGCACCTTTTCATTGTCGCTTAATGGAAAAAGCTAGAGAAAACATGGAAAGTTATATTCAGGATTTAGAATTATTAAGTCCTAAATTAATTTTAGTTAATAATGTAGGAGCTGCTCCTTTAACAGAAATAAATAAAATAAAAGATAGTCTTGTTGAGCAAATTACTAATACTGTTAGATGGAGAGAAAGTATTGATAATATGTGTGACTTAGGTGTTGATAATTTTATTGAACTAGGTGCAGGCAATGTTCTATCTGGTTTAGTAAAAAGAATTAATAAATCAGTAAATTCTAGCTCTATTCAAAATATTGAAAACATTGAAAATTATATTAATATTCTTGAGGGTTAGATGAATTTAATATATATAAAATTTAATGTTCAATTTAAAAAATAAAACTGCTCTAGTTACAGGTGCCTCTGGTGGAATAGGAGAGGCTATTGCTGAAGCTTTGAATAAACAAGGTGCAAAAGTATGTATCACCGGAACTAATGAGTCTAAACTAAATAACATTAATCAAAAGTCTTCAATGTCTTATAGTCAGATAATATGTAACTTAAATAAAAGAGAAGAATTAAAGAATTTAGTAAGTAATGTAGAAAAAGAAATAGGTAATATTGACATATTAGTAAATAATGCTGGTATTACTAAAGATCAACTTGCGATGAGAATGTCAGAAGAAAGTTGGGATGATGTTTTAGAAACAAATTTATATGCCTCATTTTATTTATCTAAATCTGTTATTCGTAATATGATGAAAAAAAAATTTGGAAGAATTATTCAAATAAGTTCCGTAGTAGGTTTTACTGGAAATCCAGGACAAGCTAACTATGTTGCATCAAAAGCTGGTCTAATAGGAATGACTAAATCATTGGCATTAGAAGTAGCCAGTAGAAATATAACAGTAAATTGTATAGCTCCTGGGTTTATTAAAACTTCTATGACTGATGCATTAACAGAAGAGCAAAAAAGTAAATTATTAGAAAAAATTCCTTCACAAAAGTTTGGGTTGCCTGAAGATGTTGCAGCCGCTGCAGTTTTTTTAGCTTCTGATGAAGCTTCATATATAAATGGTACTACTATTCACTTGAATGGCGGTTTAGCTATGATTTAGAAATAATATATAAATATAGCAAGTATTTTTTTTAAAATTATATTAAAAAGAAAAAATAATACTTGAATATATATAAATAATTTGTGAGAACATAAATAATTATAGTTTAATAAACTTAAATGAGGAAGAAAATAAATGAGTGATATTTCTGAAAGAGTAATTGCAATAGTAATNGAACATCTTGGTGTTGAAAAAGATAAAATTACTGAAAATTCTAGTTTTATAGATGATTTNGGAGCAGATAGCTTGGATACAGTTGAGCTAGTTATGGCATTTGAGGAAGAGTTCAGCATAGAAATTCCAGATGATGCTGCAGAAACAATTACTACAGTTAAGGATGCTATAGGTTTTATTGAGAGTCAAAATTCTTAATTTTTCATTATTGGGAGATTTATTTTTATGAAAAGAGTAGTTGTTACTGGTTTAGGACTAGTTACTCCTCTTGCAGGGTCGGTAAATAAATCTTGGGATAAACTTATAAATGCTGAGTCGGGCATAGGTAAAATAGAAGGCTTTGATGTGGAAGACTTGCCAGCAAAAATAGCTGGACATGTTCCAAATTCAGAACAAGAAGATGGTTTTGATCCTAACAGATGTNTGGAGTTAAAAGAACAAAGAAAAGTAGATAGATTTATTCTATTTGCAATTGATGCAGCTTACCAAGCAATTAAAGATAGTAAATGGGAAGCTAAAAGTGAAGAAGACTCATATCGATCTGGAGTATTAATAGGCTCAGGTATAGGCGGTCTTTCTACTATAGAACAAGCTACATTAGTTTTAAAAGAAAAAGGACCAAGAAGACTAAGTCCTTTTTTTATTCCTTCTTGTTTAATTAACTTAGCTTCTGGACAAGTATCAATAAAAAATAATTTTAAAGGTCCAAATTTATCAGTTGTTTCTGCATGCTCTACTGGTGCGCATGCAATAGGAGATGCCGCTCGTTTGATTAGAGCGAATGAAGCCGATGTTATGGTTGCGGGTGGATCAGAGGCAGCTATTACACGTTTAGGTATAGGAGGGTTTGCTGCAGCAAGAGCCCTTTCAACTAGTTATAATGATAATCCAACAACAGCCTCCCGCCCATGGGATGAGGGAAGAGATGGCTTTGTAATGGGAGAAGGGGCAGGATGTGTAGTTTTAGAGGATTATGAACACGCTAAATCTAGAGGAGCAAAAATATATGCTGAAATATTAGGATATGGATTGTCTGCTGATGCATATCATATAACAGCCCCATCTGAGGATGGAGATGGAGGATATAGAGCTATGCAAGCTGCAATAATTAATGGAGGAGTTGATATTTCAGAAATTAATTATATTAATGCCCATGGAACTTCTACGCCATTAGGAGACGAAATTGAATTAGGTGCAGTAAAAAAATTATTTCAAGATAATATTTCTAATTTATCTGTCAGTTCTACTAAATCTTCTGTTGGACACATGTTAGGAGCTGCTGGGGCAGTAGAAGCAATTTTCTCTATACTTGCTGTTAGTAATGATATTATTCCTCCAACGTTAAATTTAGAGAATCCTTGTGATAGCGCAGAAGGTATAGATTTAGTGCCTTTAAAGGCCAAAGAAAAAAAAGTAAATATAGCTTTATCAAATTCTTTTGGTTTTGGAGGAACAAATGCTTCATTAATTCTAGGTAAGGTTAAATAGTACATTAATACTTTTAGAAAAAAAAAATATAAATTTTTTATTATTCTAATTTCAATACTTATTAGTTTTATTTTTGTAAAAATTTTTTATATATATCCAAATCAATATTCAAATATAGAAAAAGAAATAACTATAGAAATACCTAAATATAGTTCATTTTATGAAATTGTAGATATTTTAGAAAATAATAGAGTTATAAGCAATAAATATATTTTTATAATTTATTCAGTTTTTTCTGGTAACGCAAAATCATTAAAGGCAGGAGAATATGTTTTTAATAGTGCTTTTACAAATAAAATGATTTTAAAAAAATTATATATGAATGAAGTTAAATTGTATAAAATTTTAATACCTGAATGTTATTCAAATAAACAAATAAAATCTTATTTATTAAGATATTTTACAAAGTTAGAAAGTTTTGAAAAATTTCAAGAGGGAGATTTTTTTCCTAGTACATACTATATTTCCAAAGATACTAAAATTACTACCCTCTTAAATATGATGCACAGTAAAGCTCAGGAAGAATATAGCCAACTTTATAGAAAATATAAAAATAATATTTCTACTATATTAAAAAATGAAAAAGAAGTTCTTATTTTAGCTTCAATAGTTGAATCAGAAGCTAAGCTAAAGAAAGAAAAACAAAAAATTGCAGCTGTATTTTTGAATCGCTTAAAAATTGGTATGAAGTTACAATCTGATCCTACTGTAATTTATGGAATAAACAAAACAGTACATAAGAAAAATTCTTTAAGTAAAAATGACTTATTAACAAAACATAATTGGAATACATATAGGATTTTTGGATTACCTCCTACTCCGATTTGTAATGTAGGAATAGATGCATTTTACGCAGTATTAAACCCTGAAAAAAGTAGNAACCTTTACTTTGTTGCAGATGGTCAAGGGGGACACATTTTTTCAAAAAATTATCAAGAACATTTAAAAAATATAGAAAAAGTATATAAAAAATAAAATTGTTAATTTAATATTTTATATTTATAGTNAATTAAATGAAAAGCTTAAAAAAACATAAAGGCGTAATGCTAGTTTTATCCTCTCCATCAGGAGCAGGAAAAAGCTCAATATGTAGAGCTTTATTAGATTTAGATAAAAATTTATATTTATCAATTTCTACAACTACAAGAAAGAAAAGGCCTAATGAGGTGTCTGGAATAGACTATAACTTTGTAACGTTAGATGAGTTTGAATATAAATTAAGTCAAAATAATTTTATAGAACATGCAAAAGTATTTAATAATTTTTATGGCACAGATAAATCTATTGTAGAAAATAAAATTAATGAAGGTAAAGATTTATTATTTGATATTGATTGGCAAGGTGCTCAGCAACTAAGGGAAAAGATGAGAGAAGATATTGTATCAGTATTTATTTTACCTCCCTCAAAAAAGGAACTTGAAAGAAGGTTGAAAGAAAGAGGTCAAGATACAGATGAAGTAGTTAAAGAAAGGATGAGTGAGGCGACTGCAGAAATTACTCACTGGGCTGAATATGATTATGTAATAATAAATGAAGACTTAAATTTAAGTGTAAAAACCGTATTAGGTATATTACATTCTGAAAGAATGAAAAGGATAAGACAAATTGGGTTGGGAGAATTTGTTAGATCTATAAGTCTTGATAATTAGATATTATATAAGATAGTTTTTCATAATTTTTTAATGTTAATTCTTCTGGTCTTTGGCTTGGATTAATATCTAATAAATTACATATTTTTATTGGGTCACCAAATTTGGATAATGAAGATTTGATTTGTTTTCTTCTTTGATTAAATAATATTTGAGTGACTTTTTCCAAAGTATTTTTATCTATATATTTATTTAATTTTTTAGGGGTAATCTGTACAATTGAGGAATTAATCTTAGGTTTTGGTGTGAAAGCCGAAGAGGGAATATTCATAACAATTTTAGAATTAGTCATTATTCCTAATAGAATAGAAAGTCTACCATATTTTTTTGAACCCGGTGTAGCAACTATTCTTTCTGCTACTTCTTTCTGGAACATTAAGGTCATTTTATTTATTCCTTTTGGGAAAGGTATCCAATTTAATAGAAGTTTAGTTGCAATTGAGTAAGGAAGATTAGCAATTATTTCTGCATGACTAATATGGTATTTTTTTAATAAGTCATTTATGTCTATATCCAGTGCATCTTTATTTTCTATTACAATTTTATTTTTAGAGGCTAAATTTAATTTAGTAAGGGCACTAATAAACCTGTCATCTTTTTCTATAATTATTATTTTTTTTGCACCATTTAAAAGTATAGATCTAGTTAATGAGCCTGGTCCAGCACCTATCTCTATTACAGTATTATTTTTAATACTATCACTTAATTTAGCTATTTTATTTGTTAAATTTATATCTAGAATAAAATTTTGACTTAGTTTTTTTTTAGCTTTTAAATTATATTCTTTTATAGTTTTAGAGATACTTGGAAGTTCTTTAATNGCCTCATAAATTTCATCATTCATAAATTATATTCTTACATCTATAAGGGCTTTCCTATTTAAGTCTAATAGATACCTCTCTTTTAGTATTGTCGTGGATCTGTTTCTAATATTATCTTTAATCATTTCTTTTAATGCGTATTCTTGATTTAAATCTTTATTATAATTACATATCATAGTAACATAAATTCCATCATCAGCCACAATAGGCTTACTTGGTTGATTAACATTTAAATTTTTTAATTCTTCAATAAAATATTTAGGTAAGTTTTTTAATAAAATTTTTCCCAAATATTTTCCTNTTTTATTTCCATAAATTTTTGATAATTCTGTCATCTCATCGCAGGATTTTATATTTTTTGTTTTATTTTTAATATCTTCTATGAATAGATCAATTTTATTTTTATTAATTGGTAAATCAGTGCTAATAAAAGCAATATCTGAAACAGTTTGAGAAAGTTCTGGAATCTTGAATTCTCTTTTTTCGTCAATTTTAATAATTGAAACACCTGTATTAGTTAATACTAATTCTGAAATTTCATCTTTTTCCATAGTTTCAATTTGTAAATAGATATCCTTATTTATTTTATTTGTTAATTTCCAATTATTATTTTTATAAATCCCAGTTCCATTTTCCTGTATTCTTTTTCCTATTACATNGAAGTTATTTTCTTCTATAATTTTTTTTCTTATTTGTTTAGCAATTAAAATTATATCTTCTTTTTTTGATAAATTAGAAAAATTAAAAGAAATTTCTGAAAATTTATATTCCATTTTACCATTATTAGCCAATAAGTTATTATATTCATTATTTACTTCGTTATTATTAATAACAACCTTTGGTCTAATAATATTCTGTAATAATTTCTGCATTATTAAATTAGATTTTAATCTAATAGGAAGCGCTGATTTAGGAACACCATTTTTAAATAAAGTTTCAATTAGTTGATTTTCTGGCATATTATTTTGTTTTTCAATAAACTTTATATTGTTTTCTACTTCTTGATTAGTAACTCTAATCCCTAGTTTTTTTGCTTCTTGATGTTGAAGCCTTTCACTAATTAGTGATTGGAGAACCTGGCCAGATAAGTTTTTTCTTGTTTCTAAATTATTAGGTAAATTAGATGAAATAATGATTAGTCGTATTCTAGCATCAAGGTCCATCATTGTAATGGGTTCGTCATTAACTATTGCTACTATGCTTAGTAAATTAATTGCTTCACTATTAGTTTGAGCTAATAATTCCTTAGAATTACAACTAAAAATTAAATAAATTACTAAAATGAATCTAATATACATTAATCTTTCCAAGCAAACTAAAAACCAACTAAGTTAAAGCTAAGAGAATATTCAGTTGTGTCGGGAATATCAATTAAATTTTGATGTTTTCTAGAAGCTTCTAGTCTTATAATTATACACTCATTATAAAACTCTAAAAAACCTGAACTATTAATTGCATTACCCCAATTACTATCTCTTAGATCTCTACTTTGCCTTATATTACTTCTCCAATTATCATTAATGTTCCAAGTAAGAGATATTTGAGCTTGCTCGGACAACATTGTTTGTGTCATTACTGGATCATCACGTATCATAGTATAATCTATATTGGCAATTAATGGTTTAGTACTTAACCCAATATTTAAGGTATCTCTTTGTGATCTAAAGTTTAAACCATCTCTTCTAAAATGGTAACCTAAAAAGAAAGTACTCTGATAATCATAAATTATGTTTCCAACTATATTGGATAATTTTTTATTTAAACCTGTTCCAGATATATATTCGTCTTGAGGNTTAATTGAGTTCCAAGATCTACCTATTAAACTTTTAAATTCTCCAAATTCATTAAAATTAAAATTAGATTTAACACCNAGATTAATTTTACTTCCTTCTTCCACCCTGTCTATACCAGGAAACCTATTTGATGAAAATAAATTATGATCACTCAATTCAAGATCAATACTATCTAAATTATGAATGGAGTCAGGATTACCGCCTTTGGGTGCAATAATTCCTTGGATAATAGGTTCAATTAGAAATGAATTATTATTATAGTAACTGATTACAGGAAAACTAATCATAGTATCAAATTTTGGAATAGCTCTAAAACTTGAATGTGTTCCTAATTTCCCTATAACTTTAGAATTATCTGTTTTTTTATTTCTAAAAATATCTGTAAGAGTAGAAAATGAAGATTTAATAACGTAACCGTTAGAGCTTATTTTATTCTTACTCCAAGATGTCTTTATAGATAGTTTTTGTGCATTAGAGGCATCCGCTTTGGAAATCATATTGCCATCTATACTAATTTTTCTTATTACTCCATTATCATAAGCTTTGTTCCATAACATTTTTATATTTGGTAAGATAAGAGGAATATTTCTATTACTTTTAAAAGCGTCAAGAGGTTGAAAATACATTCCTTCTATTTTAGTATAAAAATCTTTATCACTTCCAGTTAAGTATATTCGCTGATTAAGATGTAAATCACTTTCATTTCCCATCTTGTATCTTTGCATATAAGAAAAGTCGCTTGCTCTTGTTGCATTTATACCTACTATCCAATTTTTACTTAGTCTTTCAGCAGCTTTTATGTCAATATGTCCTCTAAATTTATTACTTTCTTTTCCATCAATATTAGTATGACTTCCTCTTGTGAAACTTAATTTCATATCACTCGAGCCTCTTTTTCTGAGAGATCTGTAATGAGACTCAATAATAGGTCCCTCGTTGCTTGTCATAGTTGGAGTTAATGTTAAATCTTTGTGTCTAGATAAGGCAAAATAATAGGGTTGTGAGTAACTTAGGCCAAATGTTGTATTATTTTTAAACTTTGGACTGAGTAACCCTGATGATATTTTTTTGGATGGGTCTGCATGACTTAGATAAGGAATATAAATTATTGGAACCCCATATACATCAAAAAGCATGTTTTCATAGCTAATAATACCTTCTTTAATATTTCTATTAGACTTTAATGCTCTTATTTGCCAAATGGGAGCTGGGTTATCACTTTCTTCACAAATTTTGCATCTAGTATACCTTACTTTTTCAAGTTTATCTCCATTTTCTTCATCTCTAATAATTATTGTCGCAGATAATAATGAACCATCACTCAATGTGGAATTAAAATTTTTTATAACTCCTTTTTTTAAATCACCTTGAAGCTCCATTCTATCGGAAAAATAAATATTATTATTTTTGTCACTTAGGCTTACATTACCTTCAGCTAATATGTAGTCTTTTTCTTCATCGTAAGTTAATTTGTCTGCTTTTAAAACCTCTATACCATTTATTATCTCTACATCACCTATTGCGGTTATTAATGATATTTCTTCATGATATTCAATAGTGTTAGCAGTTAAAAAACTATTTTTAGTTTCTATCTGATCCGCAATGGTTGGAAAAATAATAAAAATTTGAGATATTATTATTAGTATAAATTTAATAAAAATATATTTTAAAACCAATTTAAATTTATCCATCTTCTAAATAAAGTAATAAGCTTGTACTTAACAATATTGGCACAAACGCTGGAAGCCAAGCAGCAAGTAATTCAGGAGCTTGAGATCCTTGGCCTAAAGCAGCTATAACATCATTTAAGAAAAAGATAACAAATGCTATAATTATAGCAATAAATAATCTTTTACCAGTTCCATGCCGGCCTAGTGGCTTTACACAAAAAACTGCCCCTAGAAGAACCATGCCAATAAAAAAGATGGGTGAAGAGATCATTTTATGAAAATAAATTACATGTTTTCTTGAGTTAAAACCTGCTTTATCAATTATTTCAATAAATTTTAATGTATCCCAAAATGATATAGTTTCTGGCTTTGCAAAACTTTCTTTTATTTGTGAACTAGTAAGTTTAGTAGGAAGTTGTAGTTCTATAAACTTTGAAGTTATAAGATTATTATCAGTTTTAATGCCTTTATTAATTTTCCAATAGCCATCTTCTAATTTAGTTGTCTTGCCATCTATTCTTTCAATGAATTCATTATCTTTACTATATTTAAAAATTATAACGTTATTTAATGTCATATTTTTAGGGTCTATTCTATCTGCATGAATAATAGCAGTTTTATCTTCTTCTTTTTGATATAACCAAAAACCTCCACCAGATAGTTGAAGATTATTATTATATTTATTAAGGTACTCGCTTTCTAATTGTGCTAATTTTTTTTGTGTAACTGCTGTAATTGAACTAAACACAGTTATACTAAAAATACCAATTAAAAAAGCTAGGATAATATGTGGCAAACAACAATACCATATATTTAAACCTGAAGCTCTAGCTATAGTAAGTTCAGAATTTTTTGAAAGTTTCAATAATGACATCATTGAACCAAAGTAAAAAGAATATGGAAGTAAATTTTGTATGTTTATAGGTAATTTGTATAAAGTCATTTTTAGGCAAATGTAGAATGAGTTATCTACTAAATTAGGTATTTGCTTGCTATACTCAACTAATTCACTTAAAGAAGCTATTAAGCATAATATTGAAAGTACTGTTACAAAATATAAAAATGCATGCCTTGTAAAATAATACATTAATGGAGATAAAATAAAATTCATTAATTTATCCTATTTTTATAAAATATAGTTTTTTTAAAAATATTTAAGCTATTTGAAATAAAAAATAATATAATCAAATATAAAAAAAATATAGAGATATAAATAAGTAATGCAGTATTATGATATTGAATGATTATCTGTGGAGAAATAATCAAATAGATTTGCATTGTTAAGGCTGCCGAAATCGGATAAAATAGTCTTTTAGCTGATGTTTTGCGATCAAATTTTCCTAATATAGAGGCCATAGCGCCAATAAGTACCATTATCACTATAAAAAAAGGTGTATATATTCTTTTATGTGCTTCTGCTATAAATTCTTTTTTGTAAAGTTTATCTATCTCTTCATCTGGATTAATTAGTTCATAAAATTTTCTTTCGCTTGCTTCTCTAAACCTTGAAGTATTGTTTTTATTATAGTTTTTTATATTTAATGTATATTGATCAAAATATAATATTGAAATATTTTGGTTCTCATTGATTTCTTGTCTATTACCGTTAATCAATAAAAATCGAGCGCCTTTTGGAGTAGATACAATTTTACCTTGCTCAGCATNAATACTTACTTTCTTACTTTTATCTCTAGCATCATGAATCATAATTCCTTCTAAATTTCCTAATTGATCTCTTTCTTTGATAAAAATTGTAAGCCCTTGAATAGGAGATGAAAATACTTTTTCTTGAAATAAGGTGGATATATAATTGTTTCTTATTTCATGTTGTAAATTTTTAAATTTATTATATGCATATGGAGAACCTATATTTTCTAAAAATAAAGCAAGAACACCTAAACATATTCCAAATATTAATGCAGGAAATATTATTTTAAAATTATTAATTCCCGCAGTCTTCATTGACATTATTTCTGAGTCATTATTTAACCTTATGTATGTTATCAAAGAAGCCAAAAACCCTATAAAAGGAATAATAGTCACTAGTAATTTAGGAATAATTAAGATAGTTAAATTTATAAATATTTCTAGAGGTAAGCCTTTTATAACAATCAGGTCAATAAATCTTAGTGATTGTGTTAACCATACAATTCCTGTCATTGCAATCATTATCAGGAAAAANGGACCAATTAATTGTCTAAATATATATAAAATAAATAAATTCAATTTCTAACCTATAAATATTTTATTATACATATTATAAAAATATGTTAGTTCTAGAACAAATATATATATCATATTTCTATTTATAAGAATAATTAATATACGCGAAAGGAAATTATATAATGTTTAAAGTATTTTTTAACTCTCAACTAAAATCTAATAAAGATTTAATATTAATTATTATGGATGAATCATTAAAATTAAGAGATGATATAGCTAAGTTAGATAAGAAATATGATGGAATTATATCAGATGCAATTAAAAATAAATCCCTAGGTAAAAAGGGAGGATATAAAAATTTATATTTAAAAAAAGGGAAAGAAACAAAAGAAATATTTCTTTATAATTTAGGAAATGAAAAAGATTTTAGCCTTGATAAGGCAGATAGAGCTGGAGGGGCAATTTTTTCTTTAATACCAAATTATGTAAAAAGCATGTCAATTTGCATTAGTATTAATAAAAAATTAAAAATTACATCTGACGAGTTAGCCGTTAATATATTGCATGGACTAAAATTAAGATCATATAATTTTTACAAATATAAGATGAAAAGTAAAAACAAATATAAAAGCTCATTAAAAGAAATAGAATTATNNGTAAATAATATTGCTTCAGCTAAGAAATATTATAACCCTTTAAAAGCATTAGAAGACGGAGTATTCTTAACTCGCAATCTAGTTTCTGAACCGGCAAATATATTAACACCTAAAACTTTAGCTGAAGAAGCACAGAAATTAAATACTTTAGGAGTTAAAGTTGAAGTTTTAAAGTTACCTCAAATAAAACGATTAAAAATGGGAGCCTTATTAGGAGTAGCTATGGGAAGTGCAAATGAGCCTAGAGTTGTTAGTATGACATGGAATGGAACCAAAAATAAAAATTCTAAACCTGAAGTTTGCTTTATTGGAAAAGGAGTTACATTTGATACGGGAGGTATTTCAATCAANCCTTCGGGCGGTATGGAGGATATGAAATGGGATATGGGAGGTTCAGGCGTAGTAATTGGATTAATGAAAGCTTTAGCTGGAAGAAAAGCAAATGTTCATGTAACAGCAGTAGTTGGTTTAGTTGAAAATATGCCTTCTGGAAAAGCACAAAGGCCGGGTGACGTNGTTATAGCTTCCTCAGGNCATTCAATAGAGGTTATTAATACTGATGCAGAAGGAAGATTAGTATTAGCTGATGCTGTAACATATGCAATTAATAAATTTAAACCGAAAAAGTTAATAGATTTAGCAACTTTAACTGGTGCAGTAATTGTTAGCTTAGGACCTCAAAGAGCCGGTATATTTAGTAATAACGATGAACTAGCATCTAACATCTTTGATTCTGGCGAAAAAACTGGAGAAAAAGTATGGAGAATGCCTGTTGGCGAAGAATATGATGATGATATAAAATCTGCAATAGCTGATATGAAAAATGTTGGTTCTGGAAGAGGGGCAGGAGCTACTTCTGGCGCTAAGTTTATAGAACAATTTACTCAAAATATACCATGGGTTCACATAGACATTGCTGGAGTAACATGGTCAAAAACTAACTCAAAATTACATCCAACAGGAGGAACAGGATTTGGAGTTAGATTATTGAATACATATGTAAAAGATTTTATTGAATAGAAAAATACAACTAAAATTGGAGAAGATATAAATGGAAAGAACATTATCAATTATAAAACCTGATGCTACAAGAAGATCTATTACTGGTAAAATTAATGCTATGATAGAAGAAGCAGGTTTATCTATAATTGCTCAAAAACGTATCTTGCTTTCAGAAACTGAAGCAGAGGAGTTTTATGGGGTACATAAGGAGAGACCATTTTTTAGAGATTTGGTGAAATTTATTACATCTGGTCCTGTAGTAGTTCAGGTTTTAGAAGCAGAAAATGCTATTACTCTTTATAGAAATANTATGGGTGCTACTAATCCTAAAGAAGCAGANCAAGGTACTATTAGAGCTGAACACGCAGAATCTATTGAGGCTAATTCAGTTCATGGTTCAGATAGCCCAGAAAATGCTATTATAGAAATAAATTTTTTCTTTGAGGAAAAAGAAATAGTCGGATGAATAAAATNTAGTTAATTATTCCAAATTTTATTTTCGTCTTCTATTATAATATTTTTATTTTTTGAATTTTTTTCAAGCTTACCTATTATATAGGCCTCTTCAATTTGCGTATTAAAATTTTTTAATACTTGATCAGCTTTATTTGGGTCTACTATAACGCACATTCCTATACCACAATTAAATGTTTTTAACATTTCGCGACTTTTAATATTTCCCATATTCTTAAGCCATTTAAAGATATCATTAGGTATAATTTTATCTCCAAATATAACAGAAGTTAAATTATGAGGGATTACTCTAGGTAGATTATCTATTAAGCCTCCTCCTGTAATATGTGCGCAAGCCTTAATATTATTTAATTTATGTTCATTAATTATTGGTCTAACATAAATTTTAGTAGGAGTAAGTAAATTAAGACCTATAGACTTTTCTGGAAAATCACTTATTTTTTCATTCATATTTATGTTATTATCTTTTAGTATCTTTCTTACTAAAGAAAAGCCNTTTGAATGTATTCCAGAGCTTTTTAGACCTATTATATAATCACCATCTTTAATATTATTTTTTGGTAAAATATTATTTTTTTCTACTGCNCCTAATGCAAAACCAGCTAAATCATATGTATTATTTGNATATATATCAGGNAATTCTGCTGTTTCTCCNCCTAATAAGGCNCAGTTGGCAAGCTTTAAACCTTCGGTAATACCTTTAATTATTTGCTTAGCCGTTTTTATTTTTAATTTTCCTGTAGCAAAATAATCNAGAAAGAAAAGGGGTTCTGCTCCTTGTACAACAATATCATTAACACTCATTGCCACTAAATCTATTCCTATAGTATCATGCTTATTTACTTCCTCTGCTATAAGAAGTTTTGTGCCAACACCATCAGTTGCTGAAACTAGTATGGGTTTATTATAACCGCTTTTATTAGGGTCAAATAATCCTCCAAATCCTCCTATTGAACCCATTACTCCTGGTCTATTAGTTTCTTTAACTAGAGGTATTATCTCTTTAACAAACTTATTTCCAATTTCAATATCTACTCCAGCATCCTTATATGTAATATTCTTTAAAGTATTGATTTTTTTTTTGTTAACCATGGTTTATTATATTCCTAATTAAATAATTTATAATGACGATACTAAATATAAATAGATTTGCAATTAAATGGTTAATGAGAACAAAAATATAAAACAACTTATACATATTTTCAAAACACTTAATAGTATTTTTGTATTTATTTTTATAATTATGATGCAAAAACAAGCTAATGCTTCAGACTTTTTTACTATTGAAAATATTAGTATAGATATTGTTTATGAGGACATTAGCCTTGCGCGAGATAAAGCTAATAATAAAGCAATTTTTATAGGTTTAGATAGATTTCTTTCTTGGAAACTTAATAATAATGATTACATTTTTATGAAAAATATTTTGAATGATATAAATAATGTTCCTAATGTAAAAGAGTTTGTAGCAGGATACAAAATTCATTACGAAAAAATATCTGATATAAAATATCAAGCAGAGTTCTCAATTTATTTTAATATAAATAAAATTAAAAATTGGCTTAGTTCTCATGATGTAAGTTATTATGAAAATTTAAATTCTAAAATAATATATTTAAATGCCAATTTTGATAGCTTTAAGAATTGGAGACTATTGATAGACAATATTGAAAGTGTTAAAGAAATATCAGATTTGCAGATATTATCTTTAACTTATAAGAGTTCATTAATATATGTTACAATTGATGTAATTAATGAAACATCCTTATTTAATATTTTTAATAAATCAAGAATAGACATACAAAAAAGAATAAATACAAATAATGAATACAATATAAGTTTAATAGATTATAATAAAACAATTATAGATTCTTTTGAGGCTAACGACAAAGATATTAAAAAAGATTCTTCAATTTTATTAACTGAGTGATTCAGTTTTTTATGGAGTTTTGAGCTTGAAAAATAAAAATAATATAGTAATTATATCCTTCCTTTTATTCATAGTGTTCTTATGGCTAGCCTCTTCAATATTATTACCTTTTATAATAGGTATAATATTGGCTTATATATTAAATCCTTTAGTTCTAAAATTAGAAGATATTGGATTAGGACATTTAATCTCAGTTTTAATTGCACTCTTATTAAGTTTATGTTTTTTCTTAGGCGGATTTATATTTTTAATACCTGTATTACTTGATCAATTAAATGATATTTTTTTAAAAATACCATTAATTTATGAAAAAGTATTATCTTTTATGGAAGAAACTTTTAGTGGATTAATTAATTACGATAACTACTCAGTCTCAATAAAAAATATTCTTACAGATAAAAGTGGAGAAATATTAAATATTATTATTAATATTCTAAGCGGAGCTTTTTTAAAAGGTAAGGCTTTTGTAACCATTATAGGGCTTGCGATTATTACTCCCATAGTTACATGCTATATTTTGTATGATTGGAATAAAATAAAAATTTATTTAAGTAATTTATTACCAAAAAAACAAAAAAAGCCTATAGAGGCTAAAATTATAAAAATAGACTATGTTCTTTCGACTTTTTTTAGGGGTAAATTTATTATTTCCTTATTCTTAATAATTTATTATAGCGCTCTATTAGCTTTTATAAACCTTGATGGCGCTTTAAGTATTGGTTTTATAATAGGAGTACTATCATTTATTCCATATTTAGGAACTATATTAGGTTTATTATTAGCTGTATCCTTTAGTATTAT
Source organism: Candidatus Pelagibacterales bacterium (assembly GCA_002720535.1). Classification (GTDB taxonomy): domain Bacteria; phylum Pseudomonadota; class Alphaproteobacteria; order TMED109; family TMED109; genus TMED109. Next base: position 109,094 of record PBIU01000003.1, read on the forward strand.
TCAATTGAGCTCTTTTTTAAGTATATTTTATATTGTTTTAATCTTTATTTTTGGACAGTTTCTAGAGTCCTATATTTTAGAACCAAAATTTATATCCAAAAGTGTAGGCTTACATCCATTAGTAGGAATGTTTATGATTATAGCAGGCGGAGCTGCCTTTGGCATAATTGGAGTTTTATTGGCTATTCCGATTACTGCAGTGGCAGCTGTAATTCTTTTTGAAAAAGAATAAAAGGTTTGAAATTGAATAGCTATAATAGCCAGCAACTATTATTAAACCTTAGAACTTTTCCTTCAATGGGTAGAGAAGATTATATTGTTAGTCAAACTAATAAAGAAGCCATTTCTTGGCTTGACAATTGGCCAAAATGGCCTTCTCCAGGTTTTATTGTTTGCGGCCCTACAGGATCAGGAAAAAGTCATTTAGCCATAGCATTACAAACATTATCTAATGGTATGATAATTGAAGCTAAAAACTTAACTGAAGATAAACTTGATAAGCTTGCAGAAAACAAATGCCTAATAATAGAGGATATTTACAAACTTAAATCTGAAAAATTACTTTTACATATATATAATATGATGGTTGAAAGGAAACATAATTTTATGTTTACTACAAATATTTCTATTGCTAATATTAACTTTAAATTATTAGATTTAAAGTCAAGATTATTATCTATTCCACAAATTGATATTGGATTGCCAGATGATGAATTATTAACAAATTTATTAGTAAAACATTTTTCTGATAAAGGGGTATTAGTTGATCATGAAGTAATTAGTTATCTTATAAAAAGGATTGATAGATCTTTTGAATCAATTATAGAGATGACTTCTAAAATTAATACTTTATCTCTAGAAAATTCTAAAAAAATAACTATACCTTTTATTAAAAAAGCACTTAAAATATAAAAATTAAATAAGGAGAATTAAAAATGGATATGGGCATTAAAGGAAAAACAGCTATAGTTTGTGCCTCTAGTAGAGGTTTAGGAAAAGGATGTGCGCTAGCATTAGCAGCTGAAGGTGTTGATTTAATTATTAATGGTAGAGATCAAGAAACTTTATCTTCTACTGCAAAAGAAATAAGAGAAAAATATGGAGTTAAGGTTGCAGAATTTTGTGCTGATATTACTATTAAAGATCAACAAATTAAACTTATAGAACTTTGCCCAAACCCTGATATTTTAGTAAATAATGCTGGAGGGCCTCCTCCTGGAGATTTTAGAGATTGGGGGAGAGAAGATTGGATGAATGCATGTATCGCAAATATGTTCACTCCAATTGAATTAATTAAAGCATACGTAGATGGCATGCAAGATAGAAAATTTGGAAGAATTATTAATATTACTTCAAGCTCTGTAAAGGCACCAATTGATATTTTAGGATTATCTAATGGAGCAAGAAGTGGTTTAACAGGCTTTGTAGCAGGTATTGCAAGAAAAACAATTATAAATAATGTTACTATTAATTCTATTTTGCCAGGACCATTTGACACAGATAGGTTGAGGAATAGTTTTAAATTTGTATCTGATAAAACTGGACAAAGTGTAGAAGAAGTTAGAGCTGCTAGAGCAGCTGAAAATCCATCAGGTAGATTTGGTACCCCAGATGAATTTGGTGCAGCCTGTGCTTATCTTTGTAGCAGTCATGCAGGTTATATAACTGGACAAAATTTATTAATAGATGGTGGTGGATATCCAGGTACTTATTAGAAACTAATACTAATCAATAATTATAGTTCCGTTTTTAATTTTAATACTAATGTCTCCTTGCATTAATTTTAAGGCTATAGAACCAAATATTTCATATCTCCATCCTTTAAGGGCTTTTACGTTTTTAAAACCNAGAGCTATTTGGTTTATATCCTCTTTATTTGCAATGAGAAGTGGAGAAATATTATGTTTTTCAGCAGAGCTTANTAAAATAATTTTTAAAATATCTGTTATAGCTTTAGACGGCGAGTTAGTATTTTTTCTTTTTAACCAGTCAGAATTTTGATTATTCTTTCCAATCTTAATACTTTCTATAATTAGCTTTAAATAAGAATTATCTATATTTTTTAAATTTACACCTCTCATGTTTTCAAAATCTTTAATATTATTTGGGGGGTTCTTAGCTAGTTTGATGATTATATCATCTCTAAATATTTTATTTCTTGGTAAATTATNTTTTTTNGCAATCTCTTCCCTTATAGCGGCAATTTCTCTAAAAATGGACATTGTTTTTATATCTGGGCTATAAAATTTTATTCTTTTCCAAGCATTGTGGGATTCAGTTTGATATAAGCTTAAATTATTAAATTTTTCTAGTTCTTCTTGAATCCATTTTGTTCTATTACTTTTTTCCATGTGATCTTTTAAAAATAAATAAATCTTTGATAGGTGCGTGACATCTGAAATAGCATATTTGATCTGTTTTTCGTTTAATGGTCGGTTTTCCCAGTTAGTGAATCTAGCACTTTTATCTATTTTGACATTAACTATTTTATTAACTAGCAACTCATAGCTTGCTGAATCACCATATCCACAAGTCATGGCAGCAGACTGTGTATCAAATATAGGTTTAGGTATCTTTTTTAGGATATTAAATATAATTTCAAAGTCTTGTCTTGGAGAGTGTAATACTTTTAATATTTTTTCATTTATTAATAAATTATATAGAGGATCTAAATTTATTTTTTTTGATAATGGGTCTATAGCCCATCCATTTCCTTTAGAATCTCCAATTTGTATTAAACATAGTTTGGGATAATAATATTTTTCTCTAATAAATTCAGTATCTATACATATAAACGCTTCATTTTGAAGCTTATTACAGAGATTTTTTACCTCATGCGATGTAGTCAAAAGGGTCATTTATATAGAAATAACATTAGAATAATATATTATCAACAAAACTAAATACATTTTGGTTTGAAATTTTTATAATTTTGTCTAAAAGATATATTATTGTATAGAATATTAATACTTAACTTATAAAGGATAGTTATATGCATCTTTATCGTTCACATAATTGTGGAGAACTTACTTCGAGTAATGTGGATAGTATTGTGAAATTATCTGGATGGGTTGATCGTAAAAGAGATCATGGAGGATTATTATTTATAGATTTAAGAGATCACTTTGGCATTATTCAAATTGTAGTAGATAATGATAATAAATTTTTCAAGTTATGTGAAGATACGAGATTAGAAAGTGTTATTACTGTTACTGGAAGGGTAGTTAAAAGATCTGAAGATTTAATAAATAAAAAGCTTTCTACAGGAGAAATTGAAGTATCATTAGAAGACTATATAGTTGAATCTCCTTCGGATATTCTCCCAATGCCAGTATCTGGTGAGCATGATCTTGGAGAAGAAGTAAGGTTAAGAAACCGATTTTTAGATTTAAGAAGACCTACAATGCAGGATAATATGATTTTAAGGTCAAAAGTCATATCGTCTATTAGAAATAAAATGACTGCAGCAGGATTTCATGAATTTCAGACACCAATTTTAACAGCATCGTCACCAGAAGGTGCGAGAGATTTTTTAGTGCCATCTCGTTTAAATCCTGGAAAATTTTATGCTTTACCTCAAGCACCTCAGCAGTTTAAGCAGTTAATAATGGCTTCTGGTTTTGATAGGTATTTTCAAATTGCGCCATGTTTTAGAGATGAAGATGCAAGAGCTGATAGAAGTCCAGGTGAATTTTATCAATTAGATATGGAAATGGCTTTTGCTACACAAGAAGATGTATTTAGTGCTATTGAACCTTTATTAACTTCTGTATTCAGCGAGTTTTCAGATTGGGATATTACCTCAAACCCTTTTCCAAAAATTACTTATAAAGATGCAATGTTAAAATACGGTACTGATAAGCCAGATTTGAGAAATCCTTTAGAAATATGTGATGTAACAGATGCTTTTTTACATGAGGGAGTTACTTTTAAAGCATTTAAAGAACAAATTATTAAAGGTGCAGTTGTAAGAGGAATTGCTGCCTATAATGTAGTGGATAAACCAAGATCATTTTTTGATAAATTAAATTCTTGGGCACAAGGGGAGGGGCAACCTGGGTTAGGTTATATTTTATTAAGTGATGGCGAAGCTAAAGGCCCTATTGGTAAATTTTTATCTAAAGAAGCTATAGATATAATTAAAAATAAAGCAAATGCAAAAGACGGAGATGCAATATTTTTTATTTGTAATAAAGTAAAAGAAGCAGAAAATTTTGCTGGAAAATCTCGAATGAAAATTGCTGAGGANATGGATATTATTGAAAAAAATGTTTTTAAGTTTTGCTGGACAGTAGACTTTCCAATGTATGAATTAGATGAAAATACTAATTCTATTGTATTTAGTCACAATCCTTTCTCCATGCCTCAGGGAGGTATGGAAGCGCTTGCTAATAAAGACCCTTTAGATATTTTAGCTTGGCAATATGATATAATTTGTAATGGAATTGAGTTATCCTCAGGAGCTATTAGAAATCATAGACCTGACATAATGGAAAAAGCATTTAGTATAGCTGGTTATACGAGTCAAGAGTTACAAAGCAGATTTGGTGCCCTATATAATGCTTTTAAGTACGGAGCCCCTCCACATGGAGGTATAGCTCCTGGAATTGATAGGATAGTAATGTTATTAGCTAATGAGCCTAATATAAGAGAAGTAATTATGTTCCCAATGAACCAACAAGCTCAGGATTTATTAATGGATTCTCCTTCACAAATAAATGAAAACCAATTAAAAGAACTTTCATTAAAGTTAAATAAAATAAATAAATTAGAAGAATAATTATTCTGAAACTTTAATTAGTAGCTTTCCAAAGTTTTTTCCATTCATTAAACCAATAAATGCTGCAGGAGCATTTTCAAGTCCTGAAACAATATCTTCCTTATATACTATTTTTCCTTCTTTAATCCATTTTGCCATTCTCTCAATAGCAATATGATATTTTTGAGCAAACTGAAATACTAAGAAACCTTCAGTAGTAGCTTGATTAGTAAGCATCGATCTATGTGTTCGCAATCCTGGCTCAGGAGCTGTTAGGTTGTATTGAGATATAACTCCACAAACAGCAACTCTAGCATAATTAGCAAGTTTATTGATCACTGAATCAGTTATATTTCCACCTACGTTATCAAAATAAACATTTACTCCTTTTGGGCAATATTTATCTAACATATCATCAACATTTTCATTCTTATAATCTATTGCAGCATCAAAATTAAGCGTGTTTAATAGAAAATTACATTTTTCTTTACCTCCAGCTATCCCTATTACATAACAGCCAGCAATTTTAGCAATTTGCCCTACTAATTGACCTACTGCCCCTGATGCAGCTGATACAACAACTGTATCACCAGGAATTGGCTTACCTACATGAAGAAGACCAAAAAATGCGGTCATACCCGGCATACCTAAAACTCCAACAGCAGTTTGTATAGGTGCCAAATTAGGATCTATTTTTCTAATTGTTGCAGGGGTTGCAATTGCATATTCTTGCCAACCTAATGTAAATCCTTCAACTATATCTCCTTCTTTAAATTCCTTACTTTCAGATTTAATAACTCTTCCTACAGCACCACCTACTATTACATCACCTTCATGTAAGGATGCAGCATAACTTTTTGCAGTACTCATTCGTCCTCTCATATAAGGATCTAGAGATAACCATAAAATTTTAATAAGTACTTCACCATTCCTTATTTCAGGAATTTCATTTTCAATAATTTCAAAATTTTCTAATTTAGGCATTCCAACAGGTCTAGTTTTCATTATAATTTGTTTATTTATGCTCATTTTATCTCCTTTTTATATTGTTAATTAAAAATCTTTTACTGGAGTACTTGCTTTCCCTATACTACTTTTTGCCATCCTTCCTGATAAATAAGCAGATCTTCCTGATATAACAGCTTGTTTCATAGATTTAGCCATTAATATAGGATCTTGAGCAAGAGCAATAGCAGAATTTACTAAAACACCATCACAACCCATCTCCATTGCAATACAGGCATCTGATGCTGTCCCTATTCCAGCATCAACTATTACAGGTACTTTACAATTATCTATTATAATTTTTATATTTAATTTATTTTGTATACCTAAACCTGATCCTATTGGAGACCCTAGAGGCATTATAGCTGAACAACCATTATCTTCTAATGTCTTGGCTAGAATAGGATCATCAGTACAATAAGCCATGACTTTAAAACCTTCTTTAACAAGTATTTTAGAGGCCTTAATAGTTTCAATCATATTTGGATAAAGCGTTTTTTCATCACCAAGAACTTCAAGTTTAACCAGCTCCCAACCTCCTGCTTCTCTTGCTAAATTTAAAACTCTTATTGCTTCTTCAGCATTATAACATCCGGCGGTATTTGGAAGGTAAGTGTATTTTTTAGGGTCAATAACATCAGTTATCATAGCTTCATTTGGATTTGATATATTAGTTCTTCTTATTGCTACAGTAATAATTTCTGACCCTGATGCCTCTAGTGAGTGTAAATTTTCTTCAAAATTTTTAAATTTTCCACTTCCTATTATTAATCTAGATTTGTATGATTTTTCTGCTATTTGTAAATATTGTTCATCCTGAGATATATTATTTCCTCCTCCTATAAAATTGACAATTTCTATTTTATCATTCTCTTTGATTAAATATGAGTTATAGTAAGATTTATTTACAATTTCTCTATTTATCTCTATAGCTATGTTGCTCTTATTTAAATTTAGCTCTTTAAGAAGCATCTCAATCGATTTTTCAGCCTTTATTTTTTTAGATTCGCCGTTAATATGAATATTTATTTCTTTTTTAGACATATTTAAATTTTTTCATTTCTTTGTTATTTAAATTTATAATGTATATTATTAATGAATAAATATATATTATATGGATAAATTTTAAAATACTATTATAAGGATACTTTGTGAATAAATTAAAGAAAATTTTAGTTTTAAATGGACCAAATTTAAACCTATTAGGAAAAAGAGAGCCTAAAATTTATGGAAATGTAAGCTTAAACGAGATAGAAAATGATTTAAGTAAATTAGAAAATAAATTATCTATTGGTATACATTGTTTTCAAAATAATAATGAAGGAGAACTAATAGAGATAGTCCAAAAAGCATATAAAAATTATTCAGGAATAATAATTAATGCTGGAGGTTTTTCGCATACATCAATTGCTTTAATGGATGCCTTAAAATTTTTTGGTAAGCCTATAATAGAAGTTCATATGTCAAATATATATAATAGAGAAAATTTTAGACACCATTCTTATATATCTCAGGTAGCAAATGGGAGTATATGTGGATTTGGAGCTATAGGATATGAAATAGCTGTAAATTGTATAATAAAATTAATAAATTTAGATTATAATTAGTATCAGGAGAATTAAATGGGAAGAATTTCAATAGATAAATCTTTAATAAAGGATCTTACAGAACTTTTAGAAGAGAATAATTTATCAGAAATAACTATTCAACAGGGAAGACAGTCAGTTAAAGTTGCGAGAAATATTACTTCTGGTGCGACCATTGTGAGCCAACCAAACGTTACTCAAAAAAATAATAAAATTGAAAAAGAAATTAACTTAGACCAACCAGGCACTGTTAAATCTCCAATGGTAGGGACTGTATATCTAGCGTCTTCTCCNGATGCAAAGCCATTCATAACAGTTGGCCAAGATGTTAAAGAAGGCGATCAATTATTTATAATTGAAGCAATGAAAACTATGAATCCAGTTAAATCTCCTTATACTGGCAAAGTTAAAGAAATAATTGTAAGCAATGAAATGTCTGTTGAATTTGATGAAGCTCTAGTAATAATTGATATTAGTTAAAGTAGAATACTGTGATAAAAAAGGTTTTAATAGCTAATAGAGGTGAAATAGCTTTAAGAATAATTAGAGCATGTAAAGAACTAGATGTAAAAACTGTAGCAGTCCATTCTACGATTGATTCAAATGCTATGCATGTTCGTTTGGCTGATGAAAGTGTATGTATAGGTCCTCCTTTAGCTTCTAAAAGTTATTTAAACATATCTGCAATTCTGTCGGCTGCAGAAGTAAGTGGAGCTGATGCCATTCATCCTGGTTATGGTTTTTTATCAGAAAATGCAAAATTTGCAGAAATTGTGAATGAACACGGTTTAACATTTATAGGNCCTAAACCTCAGCATATATCNGAAATGGGAGATAAAGTATCAGCAAGAACTGCTATGCAAAAACTTGGAATCCCTTTAGTACCGGGTTCAGATGGAGCTATTAAAAATTTAGAAGAATTAAAAAAAGTAGCAAAAGAAGTCGGCTTTCCAATTTTAATAAAAGCGGCTTCTGGTGGAGGGGGTAAGGGAATGAAAGTTGCAGAAAAACCGTCTGAATTAGAAGAAGCATGGAATCTAGCACGTTCTGAAGCTAAGTCTGGTTTTGGAGATGATACTGTTTACCTAGAAAGATATTTGGCAAATCCTAGGCATATAGAATTTCAACTTTTTGCAGACTCCTTTGGAAATGTTGTGCATTTTGGAGAGAGAGATTGTTCTTTACAAAGAAGGCATCAAAAGGTTTTAGAAGAAGCTCCTTCACCAGCATTAAAAAAAGAAGAAAGAGATAAGATTAGTAGAATAATTGTTAAAGCTGTTAAAAAGTTAGGATACTTAGGTGCAGGTACCTTTGAAATGCTTTATGAAAATGGAGAATTCTTCTTTATTGAGATGAATACTAGAATTCAAGTTGAACACCCTATAACCGAAATGATAACAGGATTTGACTTAGTTAAGGAGCAAATTAATATAGCTAGTGGCAAAAAGCTTTCAGTTAAGCAAAAAGATATAAAAATTAAAGGACACTCTATAGAATGCAGAATAAATTCTGAAAATCCTTCAACCTTTGTACCTAATGCGGGTAGTGTTATTAATTATCACGTACCTGGAGGTCTAGGAGTACGAATAGATTCCGCTTTATATTCTGGTTATAAAGTTCCTCCTAATTATGATAGCTTGATAGCTAAGTTAATTGTTTATGGAAATACTAGAGAGGAAGCTATTATAAAATTAAAGATAGCTTTAAAAGAGTATGTTATTGATGGGATAGATACTACTTTGCCGTTGCACGATAAAATAATTAGAGAGAAAGTTTTTATATCTGGAAATTATGATATCAGATGGTTAGAAAATTTTTTAAAGACTAATGATTAATAACCTCAAGCATAATTATATAAAAATAGACTATAAAAATATTTTGGATGCTTATAGTCATGGTATATTTCCTATGGCAGAAAATATTGATAGTTTAGATGTATTTTGGGTTAAACCTAAAAAAAGAGGAGTTATTGACCCTTATAGAATAAATATTAGAAAAAAGCTTAAAAGATTTATCAATAAAAAACCTTTTAAAATAACAGTAGATAATGATTTTATTGGAGTTATAGAAGGTTGCGCTGAAATTACTAATGTTAGAGAAAATACTTGGATTAACCCAAGTATAAGAGACGTTTTTATTGAGTTACATTATAAAGGTTATGCTCATAGTATAGAATGTTATTATAATAATAACTTAGTTGGTGGTTTATATGGAGTAGCAATTGGAGGAATGTTTTTTGGGGAGAGCATGTTTAGTAGAATGCAAAATGCAAGCAAAGTAGCCTTGTTACATTTAATTGATAGATTAAAAGTTGGAAATTTCATGTTGCTAGATACACAATTTATAACTGACCACCTTGAAACTATGGGTGCTTTTGAGATAGATCAAGAAAATTTCTTATTAATTTTGAAAAAAGCATTAAAAGTAAGTTCTGATTTTTATAAAATGAGTAAACCTGGAGAACTAGATATAAATTTATATCCTCATTCTAATAATTACAGATAAATTTAAAGACATTTTAAAATTTTGATATTGTAAATTGGATGAGATACTTGCGATAAACTAGTATTATTAGATAAAATCCAACCTTTAAATATAAATTTATCTTTTTTTCTATCTTTTAAAATTAAATATCCAGCATAACTATTATAACTTTTCTTATCTTTTATACATTTTTTAATAGATATATCTAAGTTTTTAAAAATTACAGTACTATTTTCTAAAACTTCGATAACGTAATATTTGCTAGAAACTTTATCTATAATTTTTAAGGAAGTTTTTATATCACTATTAGCACTTATTTCGAAAGTTATAAAAAAGCAAAATATAAGATATTTAATTAAGTTATTAACTTTATTTGGACTAATTATCAGAATTTTTTTCTTCCAATGATTTTATTATAACTTTTATAACTTGCTTAGGGTCTGCACCCATCAAAACAGCATCTTCTAATGCATCTTCTATAATTTGATCAATCTCAATAATATTTTCATTTAAAATTTTAATTTTCTCTGTACAAGAAATATTCTCATCATNAAGACCTTTCCATGTTTTTGGAAGTATATTTTTTTCATTATTATTCAATTAATTTTCTCTTTTATTAGGTTTCCAAGAATTATAAGAAGATATTTCGTTCTTTTTTTCCTGTTTATTTTTTTTCATTATATAGTTTAATCCAGTTTTATTTGGCTCATGTTTAATTTGCCATTTCTTTTTTTTATCTTTTTTATTTGGAAGATCATTTACTGTATAAGTTAGCCATGCCTGCCATTCTGGTGGAACAGAAGAAGCATCATTATTTTTATAATATAATACCCATCTTTTATTATTTTTATTTAAATAATAAATATTTCCAAAATTATCTTCACCAATTTTTTTACCAAATAAAAAAGTGCTTATAATTGTTCCAAGATTATTTAACATTTATTTCTTTCTAAATGATTTTTATTAATTAAATAAANTAACTATCATTCATACTTTCTTCAATAATAGNTTTTAATTTACTTAATTCCAGCGCTCCTGCATATATTTTTCCATTAATAATGAAAGTTGGTGTTCCTCTTATATTTAATTTTCTTGCTAACTCTTCATTCTCAAGTAGGATTTCTTCTATATTTATTTTTTGCATATCTTTTTTTAATTTGTTTAAGTCAATTTTTAAATAACTTGCTGCTTCATATATTTTTTCATCATTCAAGTTGCCTTGCATATTCATTAAGGCTGAATGCAGTGCAAAATATTTACCTTGTAATTTTGCTGCTAATGCTGCTTTTGCAGCGGTTCTGCTTGATGGAGCTAAAATAGGATAGTCTCTAAATGAGACTTTTAAATCATATTCTGACCTTAATAATTCAGTAATAGCATCTAGAGACTTTTTACAATATCCACAGTTATAATCAAAAAATTCAATAATAGTGACTTTAGGTTTATCCGATCCCATAAAAGGTATATTTGAATTATTAGCTATTTGTTCAAAATTTTCATCAAGAAACTTATCGTCTACTGCAGCATTTTCTTCCATTTTTTGTCTTAATTTATCAACAGATTCTAAAATTACTTCAGGGTTATCCATAATATATTCATAAATATGTTTATCTAATTCTTCTTTAGATATTTTATCTTCAGACCTTACTGTTGTTATTAAAAATAAAAAAAGGACAGAGAAAAGGTATACTTTGAAGAATAAATTTTTAATAATAACTAACATATAATTAACCAATACTATTTTTATTTAATTAAAATCTAAGTTTTCAATTCTAGCTAATTTTTCCTTTGAAAAAAATATTATATCTAATGCTCTTATATCACTAGGGCTCTGTTTTTTAAAAGTAATTCTTGCTTTTTCTGCAAATTGTATAGATAGGGCATATTGCCCTAAAAGAAAGTATGCTTCTGCAGATGCAAGTTGGGCAAGTCCTATATTATTATTTCTTGCTTCTGCAATGGATAATAATTTCCAGGCAGCAATATTTTTAGGAATGATTTTTAAAACTTTTTTTAAATTATTTATGGCATCATTATTTTCTTTATTTTCGCCATATTCTATTTGTGATCTAGCCAAAGATAATAATATATATGGATTATTTGGTAATAGTTGTGCAGATATTTTAAGTTGTTTTATAGATTGAAATATTTGTCCGTTTTCGAATAACATTTGCCCTAGAACTTCTGGAAAAAAAGGATCATTTCTATCTAAATTGATTAGCTCTTTTATTTCTTTAATCCCTTTATCTAAGTCAGGTAATCGCAAATAAGCTATAGCTCTAGCATATTTTGCATCTATTTGTGATGAGCTTCTAGGATATAATAATAATGTTTTACCAGGTGTATTTGTAAAAGCTATTATTTTGGCTACTATTCTTTTAAATTTAATTTCATCTAATAGTAAGTTTTCTGACTTATCAATATTAATACTTTTAGTAGCTTCCATAATGTCAGAAATTCTATCTCGGGAAATTGGATGAGTTCTTAGATAAGGATCTTGTCTATTTTCATGAAGTAATTCTTGTTTTCCTAGGGTTTTTAGAAGTTCTGTAAGAGGTATACAGGAGCGATTTACAGCAGTCATATACTCTATTGCTGCAGCATCTGCATATTTTTCATTTTGTCTGGTATGTTTATAAAAATTTCTTTCTGCTATGCTAGGGCCAAGTGTAGCTAATTTTGCTAAGCCAGCTGGTGTATCTAAACCAGCTACTTTTGAAGCCGCCATTAAACCTGCAGTTATTATTGTTGCAATAGTAACTGTTTCTTGTGCTCTTTTCATAGAATTAACAGTTCTATTTAAATGTCCTCCAGAAATATGACCAACTTCATGAGCTAAAACTCCTATTAATGCATTTACTTCTTTTGCAGCTAATATTAGTCCAGTATTTATAAAAATATTTTGTCCACCAGCCACAAAAGCATTAATNGTGTTATCATTTACTATATAAATATTTACCGAATTAGGGCTTAANCCTGCAACTTTTAATATTGGTTCAANCCACTCTCTAATATAGAGCTCTATTTCTGCATCTTGAATTAATCTTATATTTTGTGCTTTGACTATTTTTAGAGGAGAAGACAACAATAACAAAATAACCAAAAAAGAATATATAGTATATGAATTTATATATTTTAATAGTATAATAATTATTTTTAGCATTAATATCCATATTTAGAATGTTTAAATAAATATAAATTAATTATATATAAAAAATCACGGCATATATATATTAATTATTTAAAACTAGGAGTATTTTTGTGATATTNAATTCAAAAAGATCTAATATAGCGCCATTTTTGGCTATTGATATGTTGACTAAGGCAAATGATTTAAAATTAAAGGGCCAAGATATTATNCATATGGATGTAGGTGAGCCTGGTGCCAGTACTCCAAAACACATTTTAAAATATGCTAAAGAAATAATAGGTAAAAAAAAAATAGGTTATACTGAATCTATAGGAATTCCAGAGCTAAGGTATAATGTTTCTGAACATTATAAGTTTTGGTATAATCAAAAAGTAGGCACAAATTGTATAGCTATCACATCAGGCGCTTCAGCTGCATTTGTACTAGCTTTATTGGCAATGTTTGACCCTGGTGANACAATTGTAATGATGACCCCCTATTACCCAGCATATGTTAATGCGATAAAAACATTGAATTTAAATGTTGAATTTATTGATGGAGAAATTAAGTATGGATTTCAGCCTACATTAGAAAAATTAAAAAGTTTAAAGAAAAAAATAAAGGGCATTATTATAGCTTCACCTGCAAACCCAACAGGCAGTATTTTAAAAAATAGCCAATTAAAACAAATTGCTAATTGGTGTAAAAAAAATAATAAAATTATAATATGTGATGAAATTTATCATGGAATAGAATATGGAAAAAAATCAGATACTATACTTAGATATAATAAAGAGGCTATAGTAATTAATTCATTCTCAAAGTATTTTTGTATGACTGGCTGGAGATTAGGTTGGATTATTGCTCCTACTAATATAATTAANATTATAGAAAAATTATCTATGTCNCTATTCTTATGTCCTTCTACATTAGCACAATTAATAGCAACTAAAGCATTTGATGATTATAATATATTAGATAAAAATGTTGCTATTTATAAAAAAAATAGAGATTTAATGATAAATTTTTTTGAGGATATAGGGTTATATAATTATGCTCCTCCAGATGGAGCGTTTTATTTATATATTGATATATCAAGTATAAGTGATAATTCTTCTGATTTGGCTTTAAGATTATTAAATGAAGCAGGTGTTTCTGTAACTCCAGGTAAAGATTTTGATTATAAATCAGGTAAAAAATATATTAGACTTTCATATGGTGGAACCTACAGAGATATAACTGTAGCTATTCAAAAAATAAATAACTGGTTAAAGATCAAAAAGTAAAATTAATCAGTTGATTTATTCCACCAACCTTTTTTAGCAGGACCCTTTTTTCTAGGTTTTACNGGCTTAGAAGTCTTTTTTTCTTTATTACTAACAGTATTTTCTTCTTTTTTGGCTGTATTAGATTTTTTTTCTTTAGTTGAAGTTTTTCTTTGTTTCTTATTATTTGAAGTAGAAGTTTTACTAGAAGATTTCTTTTTCTCCTTATTTTCTTGCTTATCAATTTTTATATTATTCTCTTCTTTTTTATTTTTTATATTTTTGTCAATTTCATCTACATTATCACTTTGATTAATATCTTCTTTTTTATTAATACTTTTAGAATTAAATTTTTTAAATTTATTTTTATTATAAGGACGTTTCGTTTTATTACTGGTTTTGTTAGTTGTTTCTTTTTTTATATTTTCTNTNGTTTTCGATTCATTTGAAGAATTATTTTCATAAATATCATCTTCATATTTCATTTCTGCATCAGGTACTATATTTATAATAAGATTTCTTTTTTCTTCAATATTGGATAATTCTTTTCTTTTATTATTAAGTATGTGNATAGCTATTTCTTTAGGTATATTGATTGATAAAGACTTTTCATTATAATTAGTAGCTTCTTTTTCAATTTTATGAAGTGCTTTTAATGTTAGAGATTCTAAAGATCTAATTCTTCCCTGACCTAAACAATGAGGACAAGTAACAAACTCAGCTTCGTAAATACTTGGTCTAAGTCTTTGTCGTGACATTTCTAGTAGTCCAAAATTTGATATAGTGCCTACTTGAATTTTTGCTCTATCAGAGTGTAGTTTTTGTTTTAAGATATTTTCTATGGCCCTATTATTCTTACTTAAAAGCATATCAATGAAGTCAATNACTATTAAACCTGATAGATCTCTGAGTCTTAATTGTATAGCTAATTCTTCTGCTGCCTCTTTATTAGTTTGTAATGCAGTTTCTTCAATATTTCTTTCTTTTGTTGCTTTACCAGAATTCACATCTACTGCAACAAGAGCTTCTGTTTGATTTATGACAATATATCCGCCACTTTTTAAAGTTGCTATTGGGCTATGCATTTTTTCTAATTTTGTATCGACATTATATTTTTGTAGTAAGGGGGTTTTTTCTTTATATTCAGATAAAATCTTAATTTTGCTAGGCATTAAAGTCTTCATATAACTTTTTGCTGCTTTAAATGCTTCACCACCCTGAATAACTATTTCCTCTACTTCTGGAGTGAATAAGTCTCTAATGCCTCTTTTAATAATATTATTTTCTTCGTGTATTAGTGCCGGTGATACNGATTTTAGAGTATTTTCTCTAATTTTTTCCCATGTTTTATTTAGGAAATTATAATCTCTTTTAATTTCTACTTTAGATCTCTTAGATCCTGCAGTTCTAATTATTACTGCCATATTACTAGGCAATTTTAATGACTCTATTATAGATCTTAATTTTTTTCTATCATTAGAATGCGTAATTCTTCTACTAATTCCTCCTTTTCTAATAGTATTAGTCATAAGCACACAATATCTGCCTGCTAATGAGATAAATGTAGTAAGAGCAGCACCTTTATTACCTCTTTCTTCTTTAGTTACTTGTACTAAAACAATTTGCCCTTTTTTGATTACTTCTTGGATTTTATATCTGTGATAATACTTAATTTTAGATTTAGATTTTGTTTTCTTATTAGAATTACTATCAGTTTCCGCTTCTTCTATATTTTCTTCTAAATCATCGCTATCATCTGTGTTAGAAACTTCTTCATTTATAATATCTTCTTTATCCGCAATAGGTATTTGGAAATAATCCGGATGTATTTCACTAAATGCTAAAAACCCATGCCTTTCATTACCATAATCAACAAAAGCTGCTTGAAGTGAAGGCTCTACTCTTGCTATTTTAGCTAAGTATAAATTGCCTCTATTTTGTTNTTTTGTTGTAGTCTCATGGTCAAAATCTTGTATATCATTTTCATTGGTAACTACTACACGAGTTTCTTCTAAGTATTCGGCGTCTATTAATATACGCTTTGTCATTGATTATATTACTCCAAGCCAANAGAAATNTACTAATTTCTCTGTTAAATTTACTATTGGCATTAATTAATAGTCTGAAATTTATTTTTCTCAGACATAAGTTTTTAAAAAAAATAGCATTAAATGATTTTTTATTTATTTGCTTAAGTGAGATAATGTTTATATTTTTATGTTTGCTTTTTAAAACCATTTTATTGCCTATAAGAAAATTCTATAATATTTATAATTTTGATGTTTTAAATTAAATTTTTTTACTTCATTANATTCATTATTTATATTGTATATGTGTATAACAATGTAAACATTTTGTAAAATAGCTAATTAAAATAAATATTTAATTATTTTAGGAAAATGAAATGAATAACTATATAAAATTTCTGTATTTANTAATTTACANTGTAGTTTTAATANTTTTTAATTCTTTTTTTACATTCGTTTATGCAAACAATATTAATATTTATAGTTACGAAAAAGATAATTTTATTAGGTTATTGTTATCAAGCAATAAAGAAATTCTGTCTAATTCTTTTATATTAGATGATCCTCCTAGATTAGTAGTTGATATAGAAAATATAAGNAAATTTACTAAAAATAAATTNGATTATANATATATAAAAAAGATAAGAGCTTCAAAGTCTAANAAAAAAGCAAGATTAGTTTTTGATTTAAAGGTTCCNGCTAAGAAGTTTAAAAAAAATGAATTAACAAGTAAAATTAATGAAGAANATATCTTATTAATTGANCTAAATTTACTCTCATTTCAAAATATNACTAATCAAAATATAATAGTAATTGATGCAGGNCATGGAGGACCTGATCCAGGNGCAGTGAGAAATAATATCAAAGAAAAAGATTTAACTTTANTGGCTGCAAAAATTTTAAAAAAAGANNTNATGAAAAAAGACTTTAAAGTTTACCTTACGAGAAGTTCAGATAGATATATTAAGTTAAAAAACAGAGTTAAGTTTGCAAGAAATAAATCTGCTGATCTTTTTATATCTATACATGCGGATTCAACCCAAAATAAAAATACTAAAGGTACAAGTATCTATTCATTATCTGAAAAAGCATCTGATAAATTATCTCAAGCTTTAGCAGATAGAGATAATAAATCAGATTTAATAGCAGGTTTAGATTTAGATGATGTAGAAAAGGATGTCTCTGATATATTAATTGATTTAAGTAGGCGTGAGACTAAGAATAGCTCAATAAATTTTGCTGAGCTATTTGTAGATCAATTAAACAAGCAGAATTTCAATTTATTGAGAAGGCCCCACAGACAAGCTGGTTTTGCAGTTTTGAAAGCTCCTGATGTGCCATCTGTTTTAGTTGAAATGGGATTTTTATCAAATAATTCTGACTTAAAAAAATTAATCGACCCTAATTTTCAAAAAAATCTAATGAAAAATATAGCAAATATTGTAGAAAAATATTTCGAGCCTGTTAAATAACCTTAGTTAGTCTTTACTTAGTACAAATATGCCTTCGGTAGATAATAAATTATTTAAGTAGCTATTTGGATTTTTAATCACCTTTATATTATTTTTAGTATTTCTATATGCTTCAGTAATTGTTATATTCAAAGATTTACTCAAATTTATAAAGTCTTTAATTGTACATAAATGAATATTTGGTGTTGAATACCATGGCTCTGAAAGAGTTTTTGCTACTGGCATGATGCCATTAAATAAAATTTGTAATCTATATTTCCAATATCCAAAATTAGGAATGCATATTATACATTTCTTACCAATTCTAAGCATTTGCTCTAAAACTTCTTTAGGCTTATGAGTAGCTTGTAAAGTGTCACTTAAGATTACAATATCAAAAGTACGGTCAGGAAAGTTTATTAGATCCTCATCAGCATCTCCTTGTATAACAGATAGTCCTTTAGAAACTGATTCTTTTACCCCTAGGTGACTAATTTCAATTCCTTGTCCTTGAATATTTTTTGTTTTTTCTAAAAAGTAAAGAAGTTCTCCGCTTCCACAACCAATATCTAAAACCTTATCATTGATATTTATTAGCGAAGAGATCAAATTTTGATTTATAAGATTGGTCATTTTTACCTATTTTATATATTTAATTTTCTTGCTGCGCCTGATATAAAGCCTTTAAGAATATCATAAAAGTCATTTACTTCAAGTAAGAAGCTATCGTGTCCTTTATCAGATTCTATTTCGATATAACTTACATCTGAAGCAGTTTTATTGAGTGCTTTTACAATATATTGGCTCTCTGAGCTTGGAAATAGCCAGTCACTTGTAAAAGATATAATAAGAAATTTACATTTCGTTTTTTTGAATGCTTGAGATAAATTTCCTTTATATCTATTGGTTAAGTCAAAATAGTCCATAGCCCTAGTTATATATAAATAGCTATTTGCATCAAATCTATCAACAAATGATGTTCCTTGATGTCTTAAATAGCTTTCAACTTGAAAATCTGCATCAAAGCCCCAAGAAAGTACTTTACTTTGCATATCTCTTCCAAATTTTTTTTGAAATGCTCCTTCAGATAAATAAGTTATATGCGCAATCATTCTAGCCACAGATAAACCATGCCTTGGTTTATTTCCATTATTATAATAATTTCCATTATGCCAATCTGGATCATTCATAATTGCTTGTCTTCCAACCTCGTGGAAAGCAATATTTTGAGCAGAATGTCGGTAAGAAGTTGCGATAGGTATAGCAGAGTATAATTTATCAGGGTAACTTGCAGCCCATTCTAAAACTTGCATTCCTCCCATAGACCCTCCAATAATTGAGAACAATTTATCTATATTTAAACTCTCAATTAATTTTAGCTGTAAATTAACCATATCCTTAATTGTAAATATAGGAAATTCCATTCCATAAGGTNTAGAAGTGTCTANATTTNTAGAAGAAGGTCCAGTAGTTCCCATGCATCCACCAAGNACATTTGTACAAATTATAAAATACTTATTTGTNTCCAGTATTTTATTAGGCCCTACTATATTTTCCCACCANCCTNTTCTATTTGTAATAGGATTTTTACCAGTTACAAATTGGTCTCCAGTTAGTGCATGACAAACTAGAATTGCATTAGATCTTTTAGCATTTAATTTGCCCCAAGTATTATAAGCTATAGAGGTTGTTTTTAATAAGTGACCACCATCAAGCTGTAATTCTATTGGGCCGAAAGTTTTATAAAATTTATTNGTACTATTCATATTATTAATTTTTTTTATCTNTTTATTTNCTATAATTTTAAATATATATGTAAATAATTTATTTACAATTATGACATGCTAATGGTTTTTTTCATATTAATAATATATATATAATTTATCATTTTTAAATTAATTTGGATATATGCATGCCATTAAAAAAAACTTCTATTAAACCAAAAGTTAAAAATATTAATAATGTTCAGCATTCTTTGTTAAAAATAAGAAAAAAAATAGATAACATAGATAATCGAGTTCATGATTTATTAATGAAAAGAGCTGAATTAGTTAATGATGTAATAAAGGTAAAAAGAAAAGAAAGTATAAAGGATTTAACTATTTATAGGCCAGCAAGAGAACATGAAATCTTATTAAGGCTTATTAAAAGACATAAAGGNATTATTCCAATTAAATCNTTAGTATCTATATGGAGAAAACTTATTTCTACATATATATCTATTCAAGGAGAATTAAAATTATCTTTCTCAGATAAAATAGATGATATAGTTAATGACTATTTTAGTGNTGAGATTAAAAAAATAAAAACTAAGAGTAGTATAATCTCATTAAAAAATTTATATGAAAATAAATGTAATATTACTATTTTGCCTTTTCCAAGTAAAAAAAATGATTGGTGGGTTAAGCTAAGTAATTTTCCAGGTATTAATGTGGTAGGAAGTTTATCAGATAGCTTAAACGGTGATATTGCAGCTTTAGTCCTAAGTAAACAAAATATTGAATATGCTGAAATTAATACAGCTTTGTATACTACACAAATAAATTCAAAAAATATAAAGTTATATTCTAATTTTTTGACTTCTATGGGTTTTACCGTAATTTGTAATAAATTACTTACTTCTAAAAAATATATAATNTTNTTTTCTATTCAAGTTAATTCAGAGATAGAACAAAAATTAAAAATTACTAGTATTAAAAATTTTCAATTAGACAAAAATGTAAATCTAAAATTTATTGGAGTTTTTTCTAAAATTGATAAGGAAATTATAAATGGATAAGTTTAGCAAAGTTACATTCATAGGTTTTGGTTTAATAAACTCTTCTCTTGCTCATGTCTTTAAATTAAAGACATTGGCAAAAGAAACTACTGCTTTTTCGAGGAGTAAAGAGACTAGAGAAAAAATTAAAAATTTAAATATAGTTGATAATGTAAATGATAATATACGAGAGTCTGTTAAAGATTCAGATCTAATTGTCCTAGGTGTACCTGTTGGAGCAATGGAAAGTATTGTAAGTGAAATTGCTCCTTTTCTTAAAAGTGGGACTATAATTACTGATGTGGGTTCTGTAAAAAAGCATCTAATTGATTCTATTTTACCTATTTTACCAAGTGATGTTTATTTTGTTCCAGGTCATCCTATTGCAGGAACAGAAAAATCAGGGCCTGAAGCTGGTTTTGCAGAGCTTTTTAATGGTAGATGGTGTATTTTAACCCCAAACAAAAATACATCTCAAGTAGCACTAGAAAAAATAAAGTTTATTTGGGAACAAGCAGGTATGCAAATTACAATAATGGATGCTGAATATCATGATAGAGTATTAGCAATAACATCCCATATTCCACATTTAGTTGCATTTTCTATAGTAGGTACAGTAACAGAATTAGAAGATCAACTTAAAACAGAAGTAATAAAATATTCTGCTGGTGGTTTTAGAGATTTTACAAGGATTGCTGCTTCAGACCCTATAATGTGGAGAGATGTATTCCTAAATAATAGTGAAGCTGTTTTAGAGATGCTAGGAAGGTTTATTGAAGACTTAACAGCTTTACAAAAAAGTATAAGGTGGCAGGACGGAGACTCTTTAGAAAGTTTATTTACCAAGACTAGAGAAATTAGAAAAGGTATTATTTCAGAAGAGCAGGATTAATTAAAATTTAATCTGTTAAACCTTGGTATATTTAATAATTTTACCCCCATTAAACTTAGATAGCCTTCTTGAATTCCTATTGAATATTTCGGTATTTTATTAGAGGTTTTAGCGCCTAGTTCAATTGCTTTAATAATAATAATCAATGATTTAAATAAGTCTTCTGAAACTAAATTTTTATCTCTTAAGAATAATGCTAAATCATCAAATTTCTCTGATTCAATGGATATAGAACTTTGTATGTCTAAATTTTCATCTATTCCTAAAAATGCATTTCCTTTAATAGGTATATTGTTAGTATTTAATTTAAAATCTTCAATATCTATTCCACCTTCATTGGAAAGCCAATTATGAAAATTATTCAAATTTATATTTTTATGATTCATTATTTTTCCATTAATTAATAAATTCCTTATTGAATTTGTATTAATAAACGTAGGATAATAATGAATTTCTTCAATTTTAAGGAAATATTGTAAATTATCTTCCACACTTTCTCTAAAGTATAATTCTGTTTTGTTTATCTTATGTATATAATTATCATTTTTAATAGAAATTCCATTAAAGTTTATAGATATTCTTTTTGCATTATTTTTGTCTATTACAATGGATGCTAAAATTTCTGGTAAAATTACAATATTGTTATTTTTATTAATTATATTTATTTGGTCAGATGTTTTTAAAAATATATGTTTCAAATCCCAAGGTTGGTATATTATACTAAAATTTTTTATAGATAATTCTGAGTTATTAATTTTAATTTTTACATTATTTAAGTTATTTACAATTCTATAAGGAAAACCAGATTTATTTATGCTCTCCCAAGTAAAACTTATGTTTTTCTGATGAAGTTCATTTTTAAGGGTAAATAAATTTTTTTCTGTTAATTTTTGTATTTTAAAGTAGAAAAAAAAATATAAAGTAACAGTGACAATAAAAATTAAGAATATAAAATAAATAATTCTTATTCCAGGCGCTCTATCATTATTTTTAATATTAATTTTTAATTTTCCTAATTATTATTATTTAACTTAGATATTAAATTAGAAGTACTTTGATTTTTTGTTAAAGCAATTCTTATAACTGATCCTCCATTTTTTTTAATAAAGTCAGCTCCAACAATTTCTTCAGTTTTATAATCGGCGCCTTTGAATAATACATTTGGTTTAATTTTTTTTATTAATTTAATTGGAGTAATTTCATCAAAACTGATGACAAGGTCTACTACTTGTAAGGAACGTAAAAGCTTTTCTCTTGATTTAAGGTCTAAAATTGGCCTTTTCTTTCCTTTTAGTTTTCTTATAGATTGGTCGCTGTTAATTGCAACAATGAGTTTATCACAAGCTTTAGAAGCTTTTTCTAGCATATCTATATGTCCAGCATGAACAAGATCAAAACAACCATTTGTGAAGCCAATAATAAGATTATTATCTCTCCATTTATTTATATTATTTGATAAATTCTTAGGAGAAATAATTTTTGATTGATTATCTTCTTTAGAAATTTTATATATTTCATCTTTATTTATAGATGTTGTTCCTAGTTTTTTAACAGCAATACTAGCACCTAAATTAGCAAAATGAGCGGACTCTATTTTATTATTAGTTACAGACAAAGCAGCAGCAAATAATGCAATTACTGTATCACCAGCTCCTGTAACATCAAAGACTTCTTCAGCCTTTGATTTTAAGTGATAAGTATTATTTTTTTCAATTAAGGATAAACCGTTTTCACCCCTAGTTAATAGTATATTTTGTGACCATTTCTTTTCGATAATATATCTTCCGGATTGTTCAGCTAAGTTATTATTTTTTGGTTCAATATTAGTGGCATTAAATGCTTCTTTAGCATTTGGAGTAATGAAAAATGATCCTTTATACTTTTCAAAATTATTTCCCTTAGGATCAACAATAATTTTTTTCTTTTCTTTGTTAGCTAATTTTATAAGTTTTTGACAGAAGTTATCTTCGATAAATAGTGCTTTACCATAATCAGAAAATATAACAATATCTGCTTGCTTGATAAAAAGCTTAAAATATTGCAATACTTTTTTCTTTATAGCTGAGTCTAATGAAGATATAGTTTCTTCATCAGTTCTGAAGAGTTGTTGTCCATTAGCAATATATCTTGTTTTTAGAGTAGTTTTTCTATTATTATCCTGTATGAGGACATATTCTAAATTTTTAAGCTTTTTAAGACGAGTTTTTAAAGTTTTACCAGATGCATCATTACCAATTAACGAAATAAAAGAAGTTTTTATATTTAATGAATTTAAGTTTTTAATTACATTTCCAGCTCCACCTTCTAGTAATCTAGTATCTTTAACACTTATAATTGGAATAGGAGCTTCTGGTGATATTCTATCTACATGACCAAAAACATACTTATCGAGCATTATGTCACCGACGACTAAAACTTTCTTACTTTGTATATTAGTAATAATATATTCAAGCTTAGATTGGTTTATCATTTAATAAATTAAACCCATTTACGTTTCATTAGTATTAGCAATTTCGTCAAATAAGTTATTAATATTTTCATTATCTAAATTGGATTGTGCATTTTCAATATGGTCTTCTTTTTTTACTAAACCATACTTTATACCAGAATCATTGGTGTCTTTAATGATTTCTGAGTTTGCTTGCATTTCTTTCCATCTAGATGACCTTCGTGCTTTTGATATAGCGGCAGATAGATCATTTTGCTTACAAAGGCCTAACATTACGGGATCTTTCGGAGACACATTTGCAATATTCCAGTGAGTTCTTTCTCTAATTTGGTTGATAGTAAACTTTGTAGTACCTATTAATTTAGAAATTTGTCCGTCAGACATTTCTGGATGAAATTTTAAAACCCAAGAAATAGCATTTGGTCGATCTTGTCTTCTTGATAAGGGAGTATAACGTGGAGATTTTTTCTTTTTTGAAGATGTTGTATTACTTGATTTTATTAAAATAAGTGGCTTTTTATTATTTTTTTCACATTCTCTTATATTCTCAATTGTAAGCTCACCACTAGCAATAGGGTTTTTACCTTTAATTCCTGTAGCTACTTCTTCGTCTGCTATACCTTGGACTTCTAATACATGTAATCCACAAAAATCTCCAACTTGCTGGAAAGATAATGAGGTGTTTTCAACAAGCCAAACTGCAGTTGCTTGAGGCATTAAAGGAAGTGTCATAATTTATCTCCTAATTTTTGAATTCATATTAACGCATAATTTAAATAGTTAGTACAATTTTTCCTATATGCTGACTCGACTCTACTATAGTATGAGCTTTATTAGCATCTTCTAGTTTGTAACTACCATAAATTTGAGGTAATACCACTTTTTTTTCTATTAATGGCCATACTTTTTCATATAGTTGATTTGCTATTAATCCCTTTTCTTCAACAGATCTAGGCCTTAAAGTAGAACCGGTTACTGTTAACCATTTTTTTAAAATCGGTAATAAGTTTAATTTATTTTCGAAGCCTCCCTGAAAAGCAATAATTAGTAGCTTACCATTTTTTGATAGTATATTTAGATTTTTGTTAAAATAATCTGCTCCAATTATATCTAAAATAATATTTATTCCTTCATTATTAGTGTACTCATTAATTATTTTTTCAAAATCATCATTATTATAATTAATAGCTAATTCTGCTCCAAGTTCTTTCATTTTATTACATTTCTCTTCACTTCCAACTGTAGTAAAAACTTTAGCACCAAAACTACTAGCTAGCTGTATTGCTGTAGTTCCTATGCCACTTGCACCACCATGGATCAAAATTGTATCATTTTTTTTTATATTTCCTCTATCAAATACATTCGCCCATACTGTAAAAAAAGTTTCAGGAATAGCAGCTGCTTCTATATAAGATAGACCTCTAGGAATAGGCAGTGTTTGTTCTATAGGAGCAGTACAATAAGACGAATAACCACCTCCAGAAACTAACGCACATACTTTATCACCAGTTTTAAATCTACTTTTATCTGCATTTATAGAAACTACTTCTCCTGCCACTTCTAGGCCTGGAATATCGCTCGCACCTGGTGGAGGTGGATAAAGTCCTTGTCTTTGCATAATATCGGGCCGATTCACTCCTGCTGCTTCAACTTTAATTAATAGTTCATTTTTATTAATAAGAGGAGTATCTCTCTTTGTCATTATAAGATTTTCAGGCCCTCCGTATTTAACAATTTCTATGCAATCAATTTGTTTTGGTAATGTCATAATATTAAATCCTTTTTAATTAATAGATTTATAATAAACATTGTATAAAATATGAAGTAAATATATTGTAAAGGTATAAATAATGGATGAAGAAGATATAAGTCAATCTAAAAAAAATATAGAAATAGGCGATAATTTAGATGATATTTCTATAGATGAACTAGTAAATTATATAAATATTTTAAAAAAAGAAATAGATAGAGTGGAGGATGTGAAAAATGAAAAATCTAAAGCTTTGGAGTTGGCAAAAGATTATTTTAAGAAATAATTAAGAAATAATTAAGGAATAAGTAATGAAAGAAGAATGGCCACCTATTAATCCAAATAGAAATAATTATATTTGGTGGCATAATTATGCTACTAGGTGGAGTGATAACGATATATATGGGCACGTGAATAATAATATTTATTATTCTATGTTCGATACTGTCGTGAATTATTTTTTAATTAAAAATGCTGGTTTTGATCCTCTAAAATCTGATTCTATTGGAGTTACTCCAGAAACAAGATGCAGATATTATAAATCAATAAAATATCCTGAAGAAGTAGATGTAGGTATTAATATAAAAAAATTAGGTAATTCAAGTATTAGATATGAAATAGGGGTTTTTAAAAAAAATGAGGATGAGCCTTGTGCAGTAGGATATTTTGTACATGTTTATGTTAATAGATATGATCAGAAGAAAATAGAACCTATTCCTTCTAATATATACAAAGCTTGCAAAGAATTATTAAATGGTTAAATCTTTAAACCAGCAAATCTTTTATTAAATTTAGCAACTTGTCCTACATCATCTCTAACTACAGCAGGACCACCAGTCCAAGCTGGATGAGACTTTGAGTCTATATCAAGTTTTAATTTATCTCCTGGTTTACCATAAGTTGAACGTGTTTTAAATTCAGTACCATCAGTCATTTGAATTGTAATTTCATGATAATCCGGATGTATATCTTTCTTCATAATTTAATTATCCTATATTTCTTTATTACTAAACCAATTCAATATAAATTAATTTTAAAAACAGATTACTATTTACTAGAACTTTGATATTTATGCAAGTAGGGAAGTATAAAATGTCTATGATACAAGATAAAAATTTTCCACAGCCTTACGAAAAGTGTTTTCTTGAAGTAGGTGATGGTCACAAGATATATGTTGAGAAGATAGGTAATTCTAAAGGTGTACCATTTGTTTTTTTACATGGTGGACCAGGAAGTGGATGTCAAAATAGTCATAGGTCACTTTTTAATTTAGAGGAATCTAATGTTATATTATTTGATCAAAGAGGTGCTGGAAGGTCTCTACCTAAAAGGTCTTTACATAAAAATACTACCCAAGATTTGATAGCTGATTTAGAATATATTAGAAAAAAATTTAATATAAAAAAATGGTCTATAGTTGGAGGAAGTTGGGGTTCAACCTTAGGTTTAGCGTATTCGGAAAATTTTAATGAATATGTCCAGGGATTAATATTAAGATCAGTATTTTTGGGTACAAAATATAATATTAGTTGGGCATTCGAAGAAGCAGCTAGAACATTTAGACCTGAATTATGGANTAAATGGATAGGTTTATTGGATATAAAAGAGCAGAAAAGGCCTTTAGAATCTTATGGTAAGCGTTTAGAATCTGAGAATAAGNATATATCTAATTCAGCTGCTTTAGCATGGTCATTATATGAATCTATATTATCTCAAGTAAAAAGTGATATTATATTTCCTAAATCATTTGACGATGAAATATTTTCTAATTCTCCTTCTGACCCTAATACACCATATTTTGAGTGGCATTATATTAAACATAATTTTTTTTTAAGTCATAATGAACTCGTTAAAAATGCTTATAAATTAGAAGGTATTCCAGGAAGTATTGTTCAAGGACGATATGATCTTTTATGTCCAGTTATAAATGCTTATGAAATAGCAAAACATTGGAAAAATAGTAATTTAATTATTGTAGATGAAGGAGCTCACTCTGCTAATTCTGATCCAATGAGGGAACAGCTTGTTAGAGCAATTAATGACCTTAAAAATAAATTAATATAGGTTTTAATAACCTAATAAATGATGTAGATATTTAAATATAAAAATTAAGAGNNGTTAAGGGATTTTATTGTTTAAATTTTATAATTTTATAATTTATATTTTTTTATTTATTTCAAATGCATCACTTGCAGAAGATAATCTCAATGTNATCACAACAAAGCTTAAAAATGGGGATACTTTTTATAAAGTATTCTCGGATATGAAAATAAATAAATCTGATTCAAAATTATTTATAAGTTCTTTACAAAGAAAATTAGATTTGAAAAGAATGCCTACAGGGCAAGAATTAAAATTTTATTTTATTAATAATCCTCCGTCATTAGTAGCTGTAGCTGTTCCATTAAAAAAAAATATTACAGTTTTAACTTGGAANAAAAAGGATAGTATAACTTCTGCAAAAATTAGTGATAAGTTATTGAATGATAGAGTGAAATCTATTCTTAATTCAGAAAATTATACTCTAAAGCCTGGTTTGCATAAAATAATTGTAAGTAAGGGTGACAATTTTACAAAGNTACTTTTNAATTATTCAGTAAATATACGCGAAATACAAAATATAATTCATGCAATTTCTGAAGAAATAGATTTACGTAAATTAAGGCCAGAAGATGTAATTGAATTGTATTANGAGGNTAATGCGGANGGCGTATTTTTNGATAAAATTAATTTAACGATGGCTGGAAAAAAAATAATAGTAAAAAAAGATAGTTTTCAAGTCTTTAGGATTAGTGAGAAAAATAAAAATAATATTTATAATGAAGACTTAAATGAAAAACAAAATAAAACTTTTAATGAAGATATAATTTTAGGCCAATTAAGAGAAATTGGTTGGAGTAAAAAAGAAGCAAGAGAGGGGCTAGATGCATTATCAACGGTGTATGACCCTAAGCAGATTAATAAAAATACAGAAATAATTTTACCAAAAGATGAGAGAGTAAGAGCATTTTCAATAAAAATAATTAATGATTTTATGATTTTAGTGCAAAAAAACAAAAATGGTGACTTTTTGGCCCAAAAATTAACCTCCAAAAAAGCTACAACTATAATAACTAGTTTAAAAAGTACGGAACAAATCGAATTAAAAAAAGAGAGAGAAAGTAAAGAAAATTTATCTAATGAAAGAAATATAGAAGAAGAGAGTATGCAAACTGANGAACTATATTTTAAAACAAATTTAATAGAAGGTAAAATTATTAAAGGAGATACATTAATATCTAGATTGTTAGCTTTAGGAGAAAAAAAAGATACTATAATGAATGCTTTGGACTCTTTATCAAAAAGAATGAACCCAAATTTAGTCAGATCTGGAAGTTTGTTTATTGTGGCATTAGATAGAAAATCTAAACCAATGAGGGGCTTTTTTATAACAGAAAAAAGAAATAAAGGTTATTTGGTAATTCTTGATAATGATAAATACACTGTACAATCTTCTAGTATTACAGATGCTAAAATTGAGCTGGCTAGGCTAGTAAAACCTAACCTAAGTAAAAGAAAAAAAAATATTAAAGAAGTACCTATTTGGAAAACAACGAGTTTAGTAACTCCTTATAAAAATAATGTTAAATTATTTACTTTTAAAAGGGGGGATACTTTATCTCATGCTTTTTCAAGTATAGGTGTATCTGAAAGAGAAGTTTTTGGGTTTATAAATAAGTTAAAAACTGAGTTTGATCCTAGAAAACTAAAAATAGGAGATAAAATAAAGTTATACTTAAATAAAGAAAATCCTAGACTAGTTGAAGGTGTTGCTCTGCACTTAGATAAGGTAAGGTCGATTGAAGTTTTTAAAATTGATAATAATTATATTTTAAATAAATACAAAGAACCAATAGTTGTTACCTTTCATAAAGTTTCAAGTGAGATTAATAATAGTTTATATATATCAGCGAAAAAAGCTGGTCTTCCTATATCTGTCCTTATGGAAGTTGTGAAAATTTATTCATTTGATGTGGATTTCCAGAGGGAAATAAAAGCTGGAGATGCTTTTGAAGTTCTATATCAAATCCATAATAACAGATCTGGCGAGATAGTTAAAACTGGTCCAGTACTTAGATCTGTTTTAGTGTTAGGAGGAGAAAGGCTTCCTTTATATAGATATGAATATGAAGAAGATTATTTTGAATATTTTGACTCTGAGGCCAACAGTGCAAAGAAAGCATTAATGAGAACTCCATTAGATGGTGCAAGAGTATCTTCAGTTTTTGGTAACCGTAAGCATCCAATTTTAGGATATACAAAGATGCATAAAGGTGTAGATTTTGCTGCTCCAAGAAATACTCCAGTATTTGCTGCAGGCGACGGTATTATTGAGTATGCTAAGAGAAATGGTGGTTATGGTAAATTTATTCGTATTAGACATAATTCAGATTATAAAACAGCATATGCGCATTTAGATCGTTATGCTAAAAATATTAGAGTAGGTACAAAAGTTAAACAAGGAGATATAATAGGTTATGTTGGAAGTACCGGTAGATCAACTGGTCCTCATTTACATTATGAGATAATATTTAGAAATAAGCAGGTTAATCCTTTAAAAGTAAGAATGCCTAAAGAATTAAAACTAGACAATCAGGATTATGATTCTTTTATTATTGAAAGAAATAGATTAGATAATATTTGGGATAGTTTGTAATTAATAGTTTATTTATCTTGAGCATTATCAGAAGTATCAGTTTTATTTTGCTTATTCTCACTATCTGATGAAACTTTGTTATTAAGATTTGTTTCGTTTTTTTCTTCTAATTTAATTTTATCTTTTTCTTCATTAATTTTATCATTATGTATATTTACTACATTTTTTTGTTTTTTATCTATTTGATTGTTTTGCGATAATTTATGAACTCTATGATAGTGTTCAGCATGTTGAAAATAGTACTCAGCCTTAATTATATCTCCAGCTGTAATGGCATCTCTAGCTAGTGATTGATACTTTTCATGTACTTGTATAGCGTTTCCTTTAATTTTGCTTTCTTTATTATTTTCATAGGGGTTACTTTTTTGAGAATTATTATTTCTCCTTGAGTTATTGTTTCTGCTTCTATGTCTTTTGGGAGTATTTGATACTCTCATATTATTTTCCTTTTTTTATAGATTAGTACACTAAAATTAATAAACAGAGTTTGTAAATTTTTCTGTCAAAAATTTAAGGGATTATTTTCTAAAAAGATTTATTAAATTAAAATATCAATTCTTAGAAGCCTANATTCTAGCCATATAATAAAATTTGCCAAGTATTTTTTTCTTTTTATTATTTAATTGATATAGCAATCATTATTCTTTTATTACCAGNTATATCTTTTATTATATCTTTCAACTTAAATTTATTTTTATATAATATATTTTCTAGTAATTTTGATTGATCAAAGCCAATCTCTAAAGCTAATAAAGCGTTTATTTTCATTACATTTCTTGCTAATGGTAAAAAGCTTNTAAATGAATCTAAGCCATTTTTACCTCCTTTTAGAGCAATGAGAGGCTCATATTCTTTTACCTCTTTAGGTAAGTGCTTTATATATTTGTTATCTATATAAGGAGGATTACATGTAACAATATCAAATATATTAGTTTTAATCCCTTGAGACCAGTTAGTATTTACTAATATAGACCTACTGAAAATATTCAAATTAGTTAAATTTATTTTGGCTACTTTTAGGGCATCAACGCTTATATCTGTCCCAATTCCTGAGGAATTGGGTAATTCTTTTAATAAGCTAGCTAATATTACTCCAGATCCTGTACCTATATCTAAAATATTTATTTTTTTATTTTTATTTGGAATTTTTTTTAAAACTTTTTCTATTAGTTCTTCTGTCTCTGGTCTAGGAATTAATACCTTATTATTAATATAAAAATTATTTTTATAGAAACTTATAGAATTAGTTATATATGCAAAAGGTTCACCATTTGCTCTTCTAGATATTAATTTAACTATTTTTTNTTTAACTAAATATGAAATTTCTTTTTCAGAATCTAATAAAAATATTTCCAAATTACAGTTTAAAGCATGACAAATTAATAATTTAGATTCTCTTAATGGTTCTTCAATTTTAGCTTTACTTAATGTGGCTTTTGCATCTATTAAAATATTAGATAATTTCATTATATTAAATTAATTAGCTTCAGAAAGTTGGGAAAGTCTATCACTTTCTTCTTGTGCTAGTAATACATCAATAATTTCATTAAGACGATTCCCAGAAAGTATTTCATCAATTCTATTAAGAGATAATTGAATTCTATGGTCTGTAATTCTGTCTTGAGGATAATTATAAGTTCTAATTCTTTCAGACCTATCTCCTGATCCAACTAATAGCTTTCTAGTCTCACTTCTCTCAGAATCTCTAATTTCTTTTTCATTAGTATAAAGTTTGGCTCTTAGCATTTCTAGTGCTTTTGCTTTATTTTTATGTTGTGATTTTCCATCTTGGCATTGAGTTACTGTTCCAGTAGGTATATGTGTAATTCTGACAGCACTTTCAGTTTTATTAACATGTTGTCCACCAGCTCCTTGGGCTCTATATGTGTCTATTCTCAAATCAGTAACATTAATATCGATATCAACTTCTTCTGCCACTGGAAGAATAGCAACAGTTGCAGCAGAGGTATGAATTCTTCCTTGAGTTTCCGTAAGAGGAATTCTTTGTACTCTATGAACACCACTTTCAAATTTTAATCTACCAAAAACATTGTTCCCAGATATTTTGATGGATGCTTCTTTACAACCTCCTATATCGTTTTCAGATAGTGATAATATTTCAATATCCCATTTTTGAATCTCAGAATATCTTGAATACATTTTTAATAAATTACTTCCAAATAGTGCTGCTTCATCACCACCTGTTCCAGCTCTAATTTCGAGTATTGCATTTCTATTATCATCAGGATCTTTAGGTATTAAGAGTTTTTGTGTATTTTGGCTAAGGGATTCCAAATTTTTTTTTAGTCTATTAAATTCATTTAAGGCTTCATCTCGAAGTAAGGGGTCTGTATCTTTGTCGTCAAGTATTTCCTGCACCCCATCTATCTCTTTCTGGCAAGATTGTAATTCATTGATAGCAGATACAATAGGAGACAGTACTGCATGCTCTTTAGATAAACTCATTCTAATATTTATATCTATTTCATTATCTGATAGCTGTGACTCTATTTCAGAAAATTTATTAATAATTTCTTCAAGTCTATTTTTTAGAACTGGTATCATATTAAAATAATATTTTCTCTATATATTTTATAATTTTAGGAAGGGTAATTTTGTTTTGTTCTCCGGTCTCAAGATTGCGAACTAAAGCAGAATTATTATTAATTTCTTCTGTACCTATTATAATTGCATAATTAGAAGCCAATTTATTAGCATTTTTTAGTCTTTTTTTCAAATTACCTGAATAGCTCATTTCAACAGATATATTTTTTTCTCTTAGTTTTTGAGCTAAGTCAAAACAGATATTATTATTTTCTTCGCCAACTGGTATTATAGAAATATGTTTATTTTTTACCGTCTTGATTGTTGATAAAAGAACAAGTCTTTCAATTCCTCCAGCCCAGCCTATTCCAGGAATATCTGATCCTCCCATCTGTTTCATTAAACCATCATAGCGACCACCAGCTATTATTGCACTTTGTGAACCTAATTTATCAGTAATAAATTCAAATGTAGTATCATTATAGTAATCTAATCCTCTAACAAGGTTTTCATTTATTATATATTTAATATTTAAATTTTCTAAACCTTCTAATACTAATTTAAAATTTTCACGTGAGGCACTATTTAAATATTCATTGAGTCTTGGAGCATTTTTAATGATAGATATATCATCCTCAGATTTTGAGTCCAATATTCTTAGGGGATTCTTTTCTAGTCTGATTAAGCTATCTTTAGACAGCTTATTTTTATAATTTTTTAAGTAATCAGCTAAATCTTTTATATATTTTTTTCGATCATCAATATTACCAAGACTATTAATGTTAAGTTTGCTTAATTTTTGGATATTCAATTCTTTAATCACTTGATTAGCACATGCTATCACCTCAACATCCGCTTGTTCTTTTTTAACGCCAAGTAATTCAATTCCTACTTGATGGAATTGTCTCAATCTACCTTTCTGCGGTCTTTCATACCTGAACATAGGACCATGATAAAAAGCTTTGAACGGCATTTCTTGAGCAAGACCATTAGATATTATAGCTCGCACTACTCCTGCTGTACCTTCAGGTCTTAAAGTAATCTCCTCCTCAGCTTTATCTTTAAAGGTATACATTTCTTTGGTAACTATATCTGAACTTTCACCTAAAGTTCTTTTAAATACATTAGAGAATTCAAAAATTGGAGTAGCTATTGGTTTAAAACCATAATTAGCAGATATACGGCTTACTATATTTACAATATAATTATAATTATACATATCTATATGGAGGTGGTCATGAGTTCCCCTTACAGCTTGTAGCTTATTATTCATTTATTTTCTCAATCTTTCTGCATATTCTTCTACTAAATTAATAACATGATTAATAAAGTCTTTTTGCTCCATCCTATGACTAACATTACCATCAATATATATTTGATGAAATTTTTTACCTCCTCCAGTGATACCTATATTAGTTTCTCTGGCTTCTCCTGGCCCATTTACTACACAGCCAATAATAGATAAGGAAATAGTTTCTTTAATATGTGACAACTTTTCTTCTATAATTTTTACTGTATTAATAACATCAAAATTTTGTCTTGCACAGGAAGGACAAGATATTATTGTAACGCCTTTATTCCTTATGCCTAATGATTTAAGAATTTGAAAACCTGCTTTTACTTCTTCTACTGGATCTGCAGATAGTGAGACTCTAATTGTATCACCTATACCCGACCATAATAATTTTCCTAACCCAATAGATGATTGAATAGTTCCATAGTTTAAGCTACCTGCTTCTGTTATACCTATATGAAGAGGGTAGTTAGTTATTTCAGATAATTTTTCATACGATGCTACTGCAAGAAAAATATCTGAGGCTTTAACGCTTATTTTAAAATTTGTAAAATCACCATCCTCGAGAATTTTAATATTAGATAAAGCACTTTCTACTAAAGCTTCAGGACAAGGCGATTTATATTTTTCTAATATATTTTTTTCTAAAGAACCTGCATTAACTCCAATCCTTATTGAACAATTATTTTCTTTTGCAGCTTGAATAACTGATTTAATTCTTTCCCCTGAACCAATATTTCCTGGATTGATCCTAAGACATGCAGCACCAGACTCAGCCGCTTCAATTGCTCTTTTATAATGAAAATGTATATCAGCAATTATGGGAACACTGACATTTTTTGTAATAGTTTTTAGAGCTAATGTTGACTCTTTATCAGGACAGGAAACTCTTACTAAATCAGCACCAGCGTCTATTATATTATTTATTTGATTAATAGTTTTAGTTACATCTGTCGTCAGAGTATTTGTCATAGATTGAACACTTATAGGGTTATTACCTCCTATAGCTACATTACCTACCATTATAGTTTTGGTTTTTTTTCTATTTATTATTCTGTATGGACGTGTATTCAATATTANACCTTTATTCTTCTATATATTTAATTAAATCTTCTAAATTTAAAGAGATATTTCTTTTTACTTCTTTAGATTCNCCTATTTTATTTATANTATTATTATCTATTTTAATTATTATACCACCTGCATTTCCAGTTACTAGTATTAAATCTTTTTGGTAAGGCAATTTAATTTTTTCTTCTTTTTTGATAATTTTACTAACTATAACTTTTGTATTTTTATCTTGGATTTCTATCCAAGCATCCTCTATAGCTTCAATATAAATAAAATCTATATTTTTGATTTCTGATGAAATTTTTTCATTACTTTTATTTTCATCTATTATGGTTTTAGCCTCTTCTTTATTTTGTAAATTTTTTTCTTCCTCTTTATTTTCATTTTTCTCTTCAAAAATCAATTCTTTATTATCTTCAATAATATATTTTTCATTTAATTTATTAATTTCTCTGTAAATCAATAATACTAGGATAAATAAAAAAATTGATATTAATAAAATATTTTTTCTAGATAGTTTAAAGTGATAGGGTAAAATTATATTTCGGCTTTTAGTTTTAAGAAAAATTTCCTTAGCTTTATAATTATTAACTAATAATTTAGGATCAATTTCTATCAAATTTAGATAGGTTNTAATATGACCAACAATAAAAACATCCTTATTTAANTCATTAAAATAACCTTTTTCTAAATTATTTATAATATCTTCGGAGATATTTAGAATTTGAGATGCATCTTTTACTGATAAGTTTTTATTTTTTCTAGCGTTGATTATATTTTGCTTGAATTCTTCAAGATCAACTTCTTCTGATAATTTTAAATTATTAAGCAAATTTTTACCCAATTTTAATTCTTATTTTTGATCAAGCTCAAAAGTAGAATGAAGGCTATTTAATGCTTTTTCTATAGAGTCTTCATCAATTAAGACACTAATTTTTATCTCTGAAGTAGAAATAACATGAATATTTATATTTTTAGAAGCTAACGCTGAAAACATTTTATTTGCAACTCCTGTGTGAGTTCTCATTCCTAGCCCTACAATTGACACTTTAGCTAAAGAATTGTTAGTGATAATTCTCTCAAATTCTATATCAATTTTATTTTTCTCCATAATCGAAATAGTTTGTTCTAAATCCTTTCTCGAAACAGTATAGGTAAAGTTAATTTTATTTCCGTTTTCTGATCCCGTTTGAACAATCATATCAACATTAATATTGGCTTCACTTAAAGGAGTAAATATTTTAGTTGCGACGCCTGGTTTATCTAATATATTAATAAGCGTTATATTAGCTTCATCTTTACTGTAAGCAATTCCACTAACTAATTCATTTTCCATTTTTTCATCCTCTTTTGTTAAAAATGTTCCTGTTTTTCCTGTTTGACTTGACAATACTTGAACAGTGACTCTATGTCTCATAGCCATTTCTACTGATCTAGTCTGTAAAACTTTTGCTCCTAAAGACGCAAATTCTAGCATCTCTTCATAACTAATTTTGTCGAGCTTTTTAGCATTTTTCACTATTCTGGGATCCGTAGTATATACTCCATCTACATCAGTATATATATCACATCTATCAGCCCTAATAGCAGCAGCTATAGCTACAGCTGATGTGTCAGAGCCACCTCTTCCAAGAGTAACAATATTATTGTCTTTATCAATACCTTGGAAACCTGCAATAATTGGAATTTCTCCATTATTCATTAATTCTAAAATTAATTTACCATCAATTTTATTTATTTTTGCTTTTGTAAAATCATTGGAGCCCGTTATAGGTATTTGCCAACCTAATAGAGGTTTTCCTTTTAAACCAATTTCTTTTAAGGCCATAGAAATAAGAGCAATTGATATTTGTTCACCAGTTGAAACAATCATATCAAATTCTAGTTTGTTTTTATTAATATCAAAATTTTCAGCCAAACTTACTAATTTATTAGTTTCTCCTGACATTGCAGAGGAAACTACTGCTACTTGATTACCATTCTTAAGTTCTTTATTAATTAATGAACATACATTTCTTATTCTATCAATTGTTCCAACTGAGGTGCCTCCAAATTTTTGGACTATTTTTTGCATAAAATTAAACCTTAAAGTATATATAATTTAGAACATATTAATACTTCGACCTTATAAAAGGTTCAAGATAGTTTTAATATATAATAAAAAAAAGATATTTACATAATATGTCATTAAATACACTTGATAAAGATGAAATTATACAATTTTCCAGATTAGCCAATGATTGGTGGGATGAAGAAGGTAGTATGTCTTTTTTACACTCTATGTCAGAGATAAGGACTAAGTTTATAAAGATAGAATTAATTGAGCATTTTAATATAAAAGAGAATAATAAATTATTTAAAGGACTTAATATCTTAGATTTAGGTTGTGGAGGAGGAATAGCAAGTGAACCATTATCTAGGTTAGGTGCTAATTTAACTGGAGTAGATGAGTCAGAAGAATTAATAAAAGTTGCTAAATTTCATGCAAAAAATATGAAACTTAATATTAACTATCAATGTACTAGTATTCAGAATTTAGTTGCATTAAAAAATAAATATGACGTGGTCGTAGCTTTAGAACTTTTGGAACATGTAAACAATTTAAAAGAATTTTGTAAGTTAATAACTAATTTATTAACTGAAGATGGAATAATAATATTATCAACTATTAATAAAACCTTCTTATCAAAGTTATTTGTAATTGATATGGCTGAAAAAATACTAAAAAAAATTCCTATGGGAACTCATCATTATGAAAAATTTATAAAGCCTAGTGAAATTAAAGATATTTTTCAAAATCATAATTTTGATATTAGAAGTATCAAAGGTATTAACCTAAATCCAATTAGTAATAATTGGAAACTTACAGATAATAAATCTATTAATTATATAGTTTCATTAACTAAGAGGTAAGCCCACAACCTGGTTTGCCATAACAGTGTTTATATTTTTTACCTGAACCGCAAGGG
This sequence comes from Candidatus Pelagibacterales bacterium, assembly GCA_002720535.1. GTDB lineage: Bacteria > Pseudomonadota > Alphaproteobacteria > TMED109 > TMED109 > TMED109. The sequence continues at coordinate 147,224 of PBIU01000003.1, forward strand.
CACGGTTCATTTCTGCCTACTTTTTGAGATTTAACTGGTATATTTTGTTTTTTACTATTGTCAATATTATTAGGTTTTTCTTTAATTAAGGTAACATTTTCTTCTTTTCTTTCAGGAATTTCTGTGGAAATTTCTATATTCAATAATATTGTAGTAGTTTGATTTCTAATATTTTCAAGCATGACTTGAAATAGATTAAATGCTTCACTTTTATATTCATTTAAAGGATCTCTTTGCGCATATGCTCTTAAACCTATACCTTGTTTTAGCTGGTCTAATTGTAATAAGTGTTCTTTCCAATTTTGGTCAACTACTTGAAGCATTACCTGCTTTTCTATATTTTGCATGTTCTCAATTCCAAAAATATCAACTTTTTTAGTGATTTTATCTTCAGCGGCTTCTTTAATAAATTGTTTGAATTCTTTTTCTGTAACTCCATCTTTTTTTGCCCAATCATTTATTGGCAAATCTAAGCCTAATTTTTTTAGAGATATACTTAAACTTTCTAAATTCCATTGTTCGGCATAGGCTTTTTCCGGCACATTAACAGTAACTAGATCATCTATAATTTCATTTCTCATATTTATTATTGTTTCTGATATATCATTGACTTGCATTAATTCTTTTCTCTGTTCATATATAGCTTTTCTCTGGTCATTCATTACATCATCAAAACGCAGAAGGCTTTTTCTTATTTCAAAATTTCTACCTTCTACTTTTTCTTGTGCTTTCTGAAGTGCTCTATTAACCCAAGTATGAATTATCGCTTCTCCTTTTTTTAGTCCAAGTTTTTGTAATACAGTATCTAATTTTTCCGAACCAAATATTCGCATTAGATCATCTTCAAGCGAAAGGAAAAACTTAGATTCTCCGGGATCTCCTTGCCTTCCCGACCTTCCTCTTAGCTGATTATCTGTTCTTCTACTCTCATGCCTTTCTGTTCCTATCACTAAAAGGCCGCCACTTTCTAAAGCTAATTTTTTATTTTCTTCAATATTATCTATTTTATTATTGACTAGGATATCTTTATTACCGCCTAATTGTATATCAGTACCTCTTCCAGCCATATTAGTTGCAATTGTAACTGAATTCGGTATTCCTGCGGAAGCAATAATACTTGCTTCTTCAGCATGATTTCTAGCATTTAATACATTATGCTTAATTTTTTCTTTTTTTAGTAATTTTGATAGCATTTCAGATTTTTCAATACTTGTAGTACCTACTAGAACGGGCTGTTTTTTCTTATTTGCATTTTTTACATTTTCTATTACTGCATTCCATTTTTCTTCTGCCGTCCTATAAACTTCATCATTTTGATCAATTCTAACCATTTTTTTATGAGTAGGTACGGAAACAACTTCGAGATTATAAATTTCCATAAATTCATTAGCTTCAGTCAGAGCTGTACCCGTCATTCCTGCTAATTTAGGATACATTCTGAAGTAATTTTGAAAAGTGACTGATGCTAGCGTTTGATTCTCATTTTTTATAGAAACATTTTCTTTTGCTTCTAGAGCTTGATGAAGACCATCTGAGAACCTTCTTCCTTCCATCATTCTTCCTGTAAATTCATCAATTATTACAACTTTATTGTTATTAACTATATAATCTTTATCTCTTTCAAATAGCTTGTTTGCTCTAATTGCTTGATTAATATGGTGAACTATTCCTACATTTTCAGGGTCATACAAGCTTTCTCCTTTAAGTAGAGACTTCTCTTTTAGTATTTTCTCAACATTCTCATTACCTTGCTCAGTTAATGCTACACTTTTTGTTTTTTCATCTATATCTAAGTCTTCTTCATTTATTGTAGGAATTAGTTTGTTTATTGTTTGATAAAGTTCTGAATTATCTTCTGTTGGACCAGAGATAATTAGGGGTGTTCTAGCTTCATCAATTAAAATAGAATCAACTTCATCTACAATTGCATAATTAAATTCACGTTGAACCATTTGGTCAAAAGAAAATTTCATATTATCCCTTAAAAAATCAAAGCCTAACTCATTATTTGTGGCATATGTAATATCTTTATTATAAGCTTCTTTTCTTTTTTCATCGTCTAAATCTGGAATAACACACCCTACAGACAAACCTAGGAAATTATAAATTTGTCCCATCCATTTACTGTCTCTGCTTGCTAAGTAATCATTTACTGTTACTATGTGAACACCTTTTCCTGATATAGCATTTAGATAAGCTGGAAGAGTAGCAACTAAGGTTTTACCTTCTCCTGTTTTCATTTCTGAAATTTTTCCTTGATGCAATACAATGCCTCCTAAAATTTGTGCATCATAATGCCTTTGTTCTAATACTCTTTTTGCAGTTTCTCTAACAGTAGCAAATGCCTCTGGCAAAATAGCATCTAAGTCTTTATTATCTGCATATAATTTTTTCAGTTTTACAGTTGTATCTTTTAATTCTTGATCTGAAAGTTTTGAAATATTTGATTCTAGTTTATTTACTTCATCTAATATTAAATTAATTTTTTTTAAATACCTATCATTAGGAGTACCAAAAATTTTTTTTGCTATGTTATTTAGCATTCAAATTGTCCTATATTTTAATTTTTCAAATTTATTTAAATTTTTACTGCATTTTTTTTTGTCATTAGTCTATAAATTAATTACTTGTTTTATACTATAATTAAATAAAAAGAAAGATATTAAGGTTTGTCGCAAAAGTTTAAAAAATCTCCTTTAGCACCTAAATCATTTCCTAATATGCCAAATATTAAAGGAATAAAATTAGCTGCTATTCATTCGGGAATAAGATATAAGAATAAGTTAGATTTAAGTTTAATAACTATGCCTAATAAAACTAATGTTGCATGTGTATGTACCAAATCTAGTACTCCTGCTGCACCTGTAATTTGGTGTAAAAAAATAAAAAATATAGGTAAAGCAAGAGCTTTAATAGTTAACTCAGGAAATGCTAATGCTCATACAGGTAGAAAGGGTCTACAGACCGTTAAAGATACAGTAGAGCAAGTTGCTAAAAATTTAAGCTGTAAGAGAAATGAAGTATATGTCTGTTCGACTGGAGTAATTGGAGAATTTTTAAATACTAGTAAAATAATCTCATCTATACCAAAATTAATTCAACAAGATGCCTCTTCATGGAAAGAAGTCGCTGAATCCATTTGCACAACTGATACTTTCATTAAAGGTTCTAAAGCCAATTGTTTTATTGATGATAAAAATTATAAAATAGTAGGAATTGCAAAGGGTTCTGGAATGATTTTTCCTAAAATGGGAACAATGCTGGCTTTTATTTTTACTGACCTTCCTTTACCTTCAAATATCTTAAATAAATTATTACAAGACTCTGTTGAGAAATCTTTTAATTCAATAACAGTGGATGGAGATACCTCCACTTCGGATACCTGTCTTTTGTTCTCTTTAAGCTCCAAATCATTAAGTAGCCCTATAAAATTTATAGGAGATCAAAGGGTAAAATTATTTAAAAAATCGTTAGATAAGGTTTTACAAGATTTAGCACAACAAATTGTTTGTGATGGAGAGGGTGCTAGTAAATTTATTACAGTAAAAGTTAATTCTGTTAAAACATATAAAATTGCTAAGGANATAGCATTATCTGTTGCTAATTCTTCTTTGGTTAAAACTGCTATTGCCGGAGAGGATCCTAATTGGGGNAGAATCGTAATGGCAATAGGTAAGGAAGGAAGTTCAGTTGTNCAGNATAAGATATCTATATCAATTAATAAAGTTAAAATTACTCATAAAGGAGCGTTAGTAAATAATTATAAAGAAGAAATAGTTGCAAAAAAAATGAAATCTAAAAATATAGAAATAGATATTAATATAGGAACTGGTAAAGAAAGTGCCACTATATGGACATGTGACTTAACTAAAGAATATATTAAAATAAATGCTGACTATAGATCATAGATTTATTTTACCTTTACATTTTCCTTCTATTTTTGTGTTACTATATCTGCTTTTCATCTTAAATATTTTATTTGTTAAAGAATAAGTAAAAGATAAAGAACTTTTTTCTTCTATTTTATCTTCCCATCCACCTATTCCTATAACTATACCAGCATTACCTTTNCTAAATGAAACTTTAGCAATTTTTTTTAAATTATTAATTTTAAAATAAATTTTATATGCAGAAACTCTTTTAATAATTTTCCATTCTGCAAATTGAGCTTCCTTATTAGACCAATATATACCCTTACAAGTTAAATATTCTTTATTTGAGGCATGTAATGTTAAGTTGGGAAAAAATAAAAAAACTATAATTTGCGAAATAAGAAATCTATTTTTTTTAAACATANGTTAATTTTTCCAGCCAGTTACAAATATGATATTAAAAGGTATATAAAATTTTTCATTTTTGTTATAATTTTCTTTTAAATAAATTTCTGCTTCTTTAAATATTGACANNGGGGTAAAGCTTTTTGGTCTACTATTTAAATTATTGGTTTCATTAAAAGATCTTATGTCATAAAATAGATCATTAATATTTGTNTACTCTTTAGTAATTTTTTCTTGATCAGCCATCGGCATTGCAAATCCTGCTCTTTGTAATAAACTTCCTAAAGTTTTTATATCACAAAAAGGAAAAATTCTTTGGTAAAGGCCTCCTAATATTTTTTCATCCGCATGAGCTAAACCTTCTGCAAGAGGGTATAATGTGTCTTGGCCCCAAAACGCTGCAATGAATAAGCCATTATTTTTTAAAGAGTTAAAAATTTGTTTAAATGTCCCAGGAATATCATTTACTGTATTTAAACCCAGTACACTATAAACTAAATCTAAAGAATTNTTTTTTATTGGTAAAAATTCTTCATCACTTCTAAAGCTAAGTAAATTCTTATCTTTTGGATTAATAATTGCAGTTCTATATAAATTTTTTATTAGTTTTGTTTTTTTAATTTGTTTGCCTGCATTGTAATTTTTTGAATTGATTTCTAGTGCATTTTCAAAATCTAAATTAGTTTCTTCAATTCTATTAGCTATTTCATTAGCTATCTGAATATATAAATTATTAAATTTAAAATAATTATATTTATTAATTTTTCTATTAAATATATTTGGTACAGATTTTTTTTTATTTTTAATCATATAAGTTTAAATAATTTGTTTTATATTATATATTTATATATTATTTATAGTTTTATACCTAGGATTATTAGAGGCTAATATGAAAAAAATGCTTATATATACTGGTTATTTGTGCGGTTACTGTACTAGAGCTAAAAATTTATTATTAGAAAAAAATATCAGTTTTGATGAAATAAATATCCACGACCATCCTGAAAAATTAGATGAAATGATTAAATTATCTGGTGGGAAAAGAAGTGTACCTCAAATATTTTANGGAGATATTCATATTGGAGGTTCAGATGANTTGTATAATATGAATATTGAAGGAAAGTTAGATCAACTTATTGGTTTAGAAATAAAATAAATGCGAGTAGCATTAGCTCAAATGACTTCAGTGCCNAANTTACATTTAAATATTAAATTTATAGAAGATAATATAATAAAAGCAAAAAAAAATAATGCGGATTTAATTGTTTTTCCTGAAAATTGCGGTTTTATGGGTAGAGGGTCTGAAATGTTTACTAATGCATATGAGGAGGCTGCTCATCCAGTTTTAATAGCTTCAAGAATTGCTGCTAATAATAATAATATAAATGTTTTATTAGGTTCGATAGCAGTATTATCTGAAAGGTCTAAAAAAAATAAATTAGCAAATCGGTCCATATTTCTTNATCGTAAAGGAACTATTTCTGGTAGATATGATAAAATAAATATGTTTGATGCTAATTTATCTAAAAAAGAGAAATATAATGAGTCTAATAGATATGATGCTGGATCAGAAACTGTAGTTATAGAGAATGAACTTGGTAGAATAGGATTAACTATTTGTTTTGATATTAGATTTCCTGAATTATATCAAAAATTATCTCAGCAAGGTTGCAATATAATTACTATTCCATCTGCATTTACTGTAAACACGGGAAAATTTCATTGGGANGTTCTTCTTAGAGCAAGGGCTATAGAAACAAGTTGTTGGATTCTTGCTCCAGCTCAAATAGGAGAGCATTATCCAAAAAGAAAAACTTGGGGGCATTCAATGGTTGTAGATCCATGGGGAAATATAATAGTAGAAGCCAAAAATAGACAGAAGCTTATATATGCGGACTTAGATTTAAATCGATCTAACGATATAAAGAAAATTTGGGGTAAGATATAAATTTATTTTTTTATTGCGTAAATTCTTTGTACTGCTTTNTTNATTGGTTTCGATATAATAATTTCTTCATAATTTATAACTTTAAATCTATTACTTCTAGCGTAGTTTAGTAATTCCTGTGGTTTTAATAAAAAATTTTTATTGTTTGGTTTTCCAAAAATAATATTTTCTTCTGTAAATGTTTCATAAAATAATTTTCCATTCAATTTAATACTTTTAAAAATATATTTAAAAATAGGTCTATATAAATAATTTGTTACTAATACAACATCAAATATTTCGTTTCTAAATGGCCAAGGGTTATTTATTTCTAAGTCTACTTGAATAGGGTTAATAAATTTATTATTTTTCANGCTAATAAGTTTATTTTTATCAATATCTACACTAGTTACTTGATATCCAGAATTTGCTGCAAAAACACTGTGTCTACCATTTCCGCAGGCTAAATCGAGTAAACTCATTTTAGAACTATTTTTAGATAAATTATTTTCAATCCAGCTTGATGGAGAAAAAAGAGAGGTATTATTATCTATTTTTAATTTTTTATTCATAGTAAATGTATTATATATATATTTATTTATATTTTTAAGTAGGATTATGCATAATCTTTTAATTTTATATATTTTGCAGGTAATTTTATGATTAAATATGATCTTATATGTTCATTATCTCATTCTTTTGAGGGATGGTTCTCAAGTTCGACAGATTACGAAGAACAAAATAAAAAAGGTTTAGTATGCTGTCCAATATGTGGAGATTTAAATATTGAAAGAGCTATAGTTGCTCCTGCTATAAAAAAATCTAAACCAGAAACGGAATTAAAAAAAAGAAATATATCAAATTTAAATGCGGTTGAGTTACATACTAAAATGAGGACTTTAACTAAAGAGATAGAAAAACATACTATTGATGTGGGAGATAATTTTGCGGAAGAAGCAACTATGATTTATAATGGTAAAAAGAAAAATAAGCCTATAAGAGGTACTGCAACAAAAAAAGAAGAAAAAGAACTTAAGAAAGAAGGCGTTCCTTATATAAAATTACCATTGATTAAAGATAATTAATATATTGAAAGGTTAGAATAAATTTATGAGTAATAATTCTTCCAGAACCATTAAAGANTGGGCAGACTTAGCAAAAAAAGAATTAAAAGGTAAAGAGTCTGATACACTTATTTGGAGAACTCCTGAAGGAATAGATATACAACCATTATATAGTGAAAAAGATATTGAAGGTCTTANTCATTTAGGAGGTCTTCCTGGAATTGAGCCTTTTTTAAGGGGNCCCAAAGCAACTATGTATGCGGGAAGNCCATGGACTATAAGACAGTATGCAGGTTTTTCTACAGCTAAAGAATCAAATGAATTTTATAAAAGAAATTTAGCTGCTGGACAGATGGGTTTATCTGTAGCATTCGATCTTGCAACACATAGAGGTTACGATAGTGATCACCCTAGAGTTTCTGGTGATGTTGGTATGTCTGGGGTAGCTATTGATTCAGTTGAAGATATGAAACTATTATTTGATCAGATACCGTTAAATAAAATGTCTGTATCTATGACTATGAATGGAGCAGTATTACCAGTATTAGCTAATTTTGTAGTTGCTGCGGAAGAGCAGGGAGTGAAGGAAGAAGANCTTAGAGGTACGATTCAAAATGATATTTTAAAAGAATTTATGGTTAGAAATACATATATATATCCTCCTNCACATTCTATGCGNATTGTATCTGATATAATAAGTTATACAGCAAAAAAAATGCCTTTATTCAATTCTATTTCAATTAGTGGTTATCATATGCAGGAAGCTGGAGCCAATCAAGTGCAAGAATTAGCATTTACCATANCAGATGGGTTAGAATATGTTAGAGCAGCTATTAATAAAGGTTTAAAAGTTGATGATTTTGCCCCTAGATTNTCTTTCTTTTTTGCTATAGGNATGAACTTTTTTATGGAGATTGCAAAATTAAGAGCAGCGAGATGGCTCTGGGCTAGTTTAATGAAAAAACATTTTAATCCACAAAATTCAAAATCTTTGATGCTTCGAACACATTGTCAAACTTCAGGAGTGTCTCTTACAGAACAAGATCCATATAATAACATAGTTAGAACAACGGTAGAGGCTATGGCAGCTGTATTAGGCGGTACTCAGTCATTACATACTAATGCATTTGATGAGGCAGTAGCATTACCTACTGATTTTTCTGCTAGAATAGCAAGAAATACTCAATTAATTCTGCAAGAAGAAACAGGGATTACTAAAACCGTGGACCCACTAGCAGGTTCATATTATATTGAAGCTTTAACTGGAAGATTAATAGCGTCTGCTGAAAAAATTATTAATGATATTGAAAAAATAGGAGGTATGACTAAAGCTGTAGAGCAGGGTATACCTAAACAAATGATTGAGGAGTCAGCAGCAAAAAGGCAAGCTGCTGTAGATTCTTCAGAAGCAGTTGTTGTTGGTGTAAATAAATATAAGTCAAAGTCAGACTCAAAGTTTGATGTATTAAAAGTGAATAATCAGGAAGTAAAAGAGCAACAAATAAAAAATCTATCAATTTTGAAAAAAAATAGAGATGAAATTGCTTTAAATGAGGCTTTAGGAGAATTATCAAATGGAGCTAAAAATAATAAATCTAACTTATTAGAATTAAGTATTGAGGCCTCAAGAAAAAGAGCAACGGTAGGAGAAATTTCTTATGCTTTAGAAAAGGTTTTTGATCGTCATAAAGCCGAATATAAGGGAGTTTCAGGTATTTATGGAACAGAACTTAATAAGAATGAAAATTTTGTTTATGTTAAAGAAGCAATAAATGATTTTATAAATAAAAGAAGCAGAAAGCCTAAGATACTTATAGTAAAATTGGGTCAAGATGGTCATGATAGAGGCGCTAATGTAGTTGCAAGTGCTTATGAGGACCTTGGGTTTGATGTAAAGGTAGGACCTTTATTCCAGACACCTAAAGAGTCATCAGAAATGGTTGAATCATTTAAGCCAGATGTTGTAGGTGCATCTAGTTTAGCTGGGGGACACCTATCATTAATTCCAAGCATGATTAAAGAAATTAAAAATAATGGAAATGATAATGTGGTAATCATCGCTGGAGGTGTTATACCTCAAGAAGATTACTTAGAATTAGAAAAAGCAGGGGTAGATGCAATATTTGGGCCAGGAACAAATATTACAGATGCAGCCAGAAGAGTTTTAGGCTTAATAGAACAAAGACCTCATATGAAATAAAACATATTTTAAAAGATTTCTTGACTGATAACCTTTTCAGTTTTATTAAAACATTGAATATTATTTAAAGGATTGTATTTATGTCAAGAGTATGTGAATTAACAGGTAAAAAGGTTATGTATGGCAATAACGTTAGTCATGCAAAAAATAGAACTAGGAGAAGGTTTTTACCTAATCTACAAAATATTTCTCTATTTAGTGAAGCATTAAAAAAGCCTGTTAAATTTAGAGTGTGTTCAGGTGCAATTAGAACAGTTGAAAAAAAAGGTGGAATAGATAAATTTTTAGCAACAGCTTTTGAAAAAGATTTATCAGATAACGCGATTTATTATAAAAAACTTATTAAAAGTAAAGAGTCTGTAAAAAATTAATTTTTTAATTTTTTAATTTTTTTATTCTTATCAAATAAAATAGCAAGTTGGTTGGTAATAGCACTTCCTAATTGATCAACTTCGATGATGGTTAATGCTTGTTTATAATATCTGGTTACATCATGTCCTATACCTATAGCCAATAATTCGATATTAGAATTAGCTTCTGTCTTTTTTATAACTTGTCTTAGGTGTTTATCTAAATAACTTCCAGAGTTTGTGCTTAATGTTGAATCATCAACTGGCGCTCCGTCTGATATGACCATTAATATTTTTCTTTTTTCTATTCTTTTATTAAGTCTATCAGATGCCCACGCAATTGCTTCTCCATCAATATTTTCTTTCAATATTCCTTCTCTTAACATTAAACCTAAATTAGTTTTAGATCTTCTCCATGGATTAGAGGCACTTTTATATACTATGTGTCTTATTTCATTTAATCTTCCGGGATTTGAAGGTCGTCCATTCTTAATCCACTCATCTCTTGCATTTCCTCCTTTCCAAGAGCGAGTAGTAAATCCCAAAATTTCCACTTTGACACCACACCTCTCTAGAGTTCTTGTCAATATATCTGCACTTAATGCGGCAACTGTAATAGGTCTTCCTCTCATAGATCCAGAATTATCAATTAATAAGGTCACAATAGTATCTTTAAATTCTGATTGTATTTCCTCTTTATATGATAAAGATTGAAGAGGATTAATAATTACTCTAGTTAGTCTAGAGGCATCCAGAACGCCTTCTTCTAAATTAAATTCCCACCATCTATTTTGTTGAGCCATTAGCTTTCTTTGTAGTCTATTTGCTAATTGAGAAATAATATTGTCCATATTATCAATTTGTTTATCTAGATTACTTCTCAACCTTATGAGTTCATCTTGATCACACAAATCTTGAGCGTATACGGTTTCATCAAATTTTTTAGTATAGGCGCTATATATAAAATTATCTTTATCTTCTTTTGGAGGAACATAAAAAGGATTAGCATCCTTGCTATTTTCTGATTCAGAATTTTCATCTTCTATTATATCTGTGTCAGTATCTTCTTGTTCTGTTGATAAATTTTCTTCTGAATCAGAGTCTTCATCATTTAGGTTGTTATCCTCGTCTTTTTGTTCTTCGCTTTGATCTTCATCTTCATTATCTATATTATCATCATTATCATCCTGATCATTTTCTTCATTATCTACTTCTGTTTGAACAGATTGAAGTTGTTCTGCTAACTTAAGTGAAATATTTGAAAAATCTTTTTGTTTAAGTACATTTAACTTTAGTTTTTCAATATTTTCATCAATTATGACTTCTAATTCTTTCCTCCATATATTAGCAACTGATGATAAGTCTTTTGATAATTTTTTATTAGTTAACTTTTCTTGTATTATTAATTTAGTAGCATCTTCGATTGCTACATCATTTTTATTAATTTGAATATTTTTATATTTAACCTCCATATTTGCTTCTAAATTAGTTTTTATACCAGAGTATTCATCTATTCCTATAGCTTCATAGCGGGCATCTTCAATAGAATCAAAAATTTTATTAGCTACTTTAGATTTTGGTTTTAATTCATTATGTAAATTTTTATTATGATATTTATATTTAAGAGCAATACTATCAGCTATTCCCCTAATTTCTTTTTTTTCTTTGTCTTCTAGTTTAATACTAGGCAGTGGAAGAGTAACTGTATCTTGATCTATTTCTTTTTCTGAGCCAAAATTTATATTTATATCTTTTTTTTTAGAAATTGCTTTTAAAGTTGACGAAATAGCTTTTTTAAAGTCATCAATATTATTTTTTTTATTAGACATTATCAGGTTCTATTATTTGTTTTTCTATAATTGCTGATAGCCATTCTTCTGGAAGAAGTTCACCAAAACATCGTTGGTAATATTCACTTAATGTGCCTCTTTCAGTTTCATCACATTTATTTAAAAATGAAATTTTAAATGCGTATGAAATATCTTTAAAAATTATACTATTTTCGGCCCAAGATATTACAGTTCTTGGTGACATAACAGTTGATAAATCTCCATTTTTAAATCCATTTCTGGATAAGTTGGCTAATTTTACCATATTAATAATATTATCTTTGGTAAGAAAGTTTTCATTTAAACTTGAAATTTTAGAATTAATAATTTTTGCTTCTATTTCTTCTGACAAATAATTAAGAGCGGTAACGACATTCCATCGATCCATTTGTCCTTGATTAATTTGTTGGGTTCCGTGGTACAAACCAGTTGTATCACCTAAGCCGACTGTATTTGATGTTCCAAATAATCTAAAATATTTATGCGGACTAATAACTTTACTTTGATCTAGTAGTGTAAGTTTGCCATCTGCTTCTAATATTCTTTGTATCACGAACATTACATCTGGTCTGCCTGCATCATATTCATCAAATACTAAAGCTGTAGAGGATTGTATAGCCCAGGGCAAAATTCCTTCATTAAATGTTGTAATCTGTTTTCCTTCTTTTAAAATGATAGCATCTTTTCCAATTAAATCTATTCTACTTATATGACTATCCAAATTTATTCTTACACATCTCCAATTTAGTCTCGCAGCTACTTGCTCTATATGTGTAGATTTACCAGTACCGTGTAAGCCTTGTATTAGAACTCTTCTGTTAAATTTAAATCCTGCTAATATTGCTAGAGTTGTTTCTTCGTCAAAATGATAATTTGGATCTATTTCAGGAACATATTGATCAGGTTCTATATACNCCGGTATTTCCATATCTTTACTAATGTCAAAGACTTTTTTTGCATTTATTATAGTATTTGGTTCATTTCGTGNAATATTTTTGTCTAAAATTTTATTCATATGAGTTATTCCTGATTTAAATTTAATAGTTATCTATAATAATTTTATATGCTTCATTAATTTCAATTAATTTATTATTTGACTTAACATTACTTTTATTAGCATCTGGATGGTATTTCTTGACCAAAATCTTATATTGTCTTTTTATATCATGCAAGGAAGAATCTAATGTTAAATTTAATTTTTTAAATGCTTCATTTATTTTATTATCTATAGATTTATTATTTTTATTTATATTTTTATTCTTATTCTTCTTATTTTGTTTTAATATATTTGATTCATCTTTAATATTATATGNATGCTTTCCATTCATTGGCCAAGTAGGTAGATGCCATGTAAAATCTTCTTTTAGTTCTTTTTCTATTTCTTTTTGTGATAACCCTGAAAAATAATTCCAGTTTTTATTATATTCTCTTATATGTTCCAAACAGAACCATCTAAATTCTCTTAGATTTTCTCTATTTTTGGGGGCTCTATAGATTCCTTTCTTATTACAACCTTTCCATTCACAATACTTTGTNAACTGAAGCTTTTCTGAGTCATCATTCATATAGTTTTGATTTATATTTAACGTATGTTTCATTTCGTAGTATTTATATTATAATTATTACTTTCATGAAAGGTATTATTTATGATAAATGGTGAACGAAAAAATAGAATTGAAAAAATAATTAATGATAACTTAAATCCTACATATTTGGACGTCATAGATGATAGTAAAAGTCATCAAGGTCATCATCAAGCTCCTGAGTCAGGAGAAAGTCATTATAATGTGACTATAATTAGTAATTCTTTTTCAGGGATGAATAGATTGCAAAAAGAAAGAATGGTATATAAATTACTTAAAGAAGAATTTAAGAGTGGTTTACATGCCTTATCATTAAAGCTAAGTGATAAATAATAATTATTTTTCTATGTAATAATCTGGAAAATACTTTTTTATTACCTCATTATTTTCGCTCCANCTGTGACATGAGTTTATTAAACTAGGAGCACTTTTATTTATTGGTCTTTTGTATTTGTTTTTATTAATTTTATAAGAGTAAATAGTTTGAAATGCAGTGGTAGCTATGGGAAATAATAATTCCACTAAATGTGTACATCCTTTTATACCTCCNACTTTTGAATAAACATTTTTTCTAAATCCTTTCCCGATAGTTATCCCTATTAATTCTTTAAAATTTGGAATAATTTCTGGGCATATACTATAAGGATGACTATCCATTATGGTCACAACATCTATAATATTTAAGTTATCATCTAAAGTAAGTCTTATCGTCATATCATGAATAGCTGTACCTGCTTTAACTTCGCCTCTATGGTCACTTTTAAAGCTATACGTTTTTGTGTCTCTAAGATGTCCTTCTATATCCCAAAGGCCATCTTCTCTTAAAAATCCTTCACAGTGTACACTTCTATTATGTATTTTTTTTCTTTTATTTTTTTTTATTATAGTCATAANTATACTCTTTTTTTATAAAGTTAATGTTAAAAATATAGTTATAGTAAATAATGAAATTATAGTTGAAGTCATTAAATAATTNGCNACTTTATCAGGTTCTATCTTATATTGTGAAGCAAATAAATAAGTAAATATTGGAGCAGGCAAAACTGCTTGAAGTAATATTATATTTTTTGCAATACCGTCAATTTTTAATAAGAATGTAATTAAATAAGCTATACNTATAGCGAATAATNTTCTTAAAAATATTAAAAAAATAATTTTAAGATCTAATTTATATGATATTTTATTAAGAGAAATTCCCATTGTAAATAATAGAAGAGGAATAGTTATACCGGCAAGAACTGAAGTAGTATTAGTAAGAGTTCTTGGTAATTCAATATCTAAAAAATTAGCACTTAGTCCTAAAATNACTGCGTAAATTACAGGAGTTTTTAATAAGAATTTAAAGGACCATTTTCCTGACCATATAGAAATTCCAAGAGTAAAGTGTAAGATTGAAGTAATCATAAAAACGATAACTGCTAATTCTAATCCTAGGGATCCATAAGCAAATAAAGATAAAGTCATTCCTAAATTACCACTATTAGAAAAACTCATAGGATTAATAAAAGTTCTAATAGGTAAATTTAATATTTTAAGTATCATGTATGAAAATAGCAGCATTGATACTATAATAAAAATAGCAGCAACTATCATATCTTTTAGTAATATAAGAGAAGATTCTAATTGAATAAGAGTATTAAAAATTAAACAAGGTGCTCCTATCCATGTAATAATATTTGTTATCTCTTTTTGATTGAGGCTATTACCTATTTTATTCCATATATATCCTAGAAAAATTATAATTANAATTGGAATTATAATGGGAAATAATTGAATNAAAATATCAATCATTTTTTAATTTCAATCTGTACTTAATGGTTTTATATTTATTTTTGTTATTCTTGTTCTTTGTCTTTCAAGAATAGTAAAATTAAAATTATCAATTTTAATTGTTTCATTAATAGAGGGTAATTTTTGTGCTACATCAATTACAAGTCCAGCTATTGTTGATGCTTCTTCATCTTCTAGTTTCCAATCCATTAATTTATTTAAATCTCTAATAGTCATTGCTCCATCAACTATTACACTTTTATCTTCAAGTATTTCTGGACCCGTTATTTGTTTATCAAATTCATCAAATATTTCGCCTACTATTTCTTCCAAAATATCTTCCAAAGTGATTAACCCCTGTAAATCTCCGTATTCGTCAATTACAAATGCCATTTGAATAGTTTCTTTTTTAAAATTATTTAATTGCTCTGAGAGTGAGGTATTCTCTGAAATAAATTGTGGTTTTTGCATAATTTCATTTATTTCAATAGAGTTATTAATATTTTTAGCTCTAAGTAGATCTTTAATATGAAGTGTTCCAATAATATTATCGGCATTTTCTTTCCATAAGGGAAGTCTTGTAAATCTGCTTTTTAAGGATAAATCTATGATCATATCTATATTTTCATTTATATTAATTCCTTCTATATTTTTTCTATGGGTCATAATTTCACTTACTTTTACTTCATGTAAATCTAAAATACTCTCTAACATAATTCGATCGCGTTTTCTTACATCTCCTTTATTATTTGCAAGTAAAATAGCTCCTCTTAAATTTTGCCTCCAATCATTATTTTTAGTTTCTTTATTAGCTAAGTTTAGAATTGAGCTTACTAAATGCTGTACAAGAAAATTTATAGGAGATAAAATTATAGTAAAAAGTTTTATTATAGGAGAGGCATATAATACTAATTTTTCAGGTTCTCTAATAGCATAAGTTTTTGGAAGNACTTCAGAAAATATAAATATTAAAGCTGTCATAATTAAAGTAGCATATATTATACCTTTGTCTCCGAATAATCCTATCAAAATACTAGTAGCTAGTGCAGAGGCAAGAATATTTACTATATTATTTCCTAAAAGTAGTATGCCAATAATCTTTTCTCTAGACTTCATTAATTCTCTAGCTCTTTTATATCTTGAACTTTTATTTTCACTCCACTGATAGATTTTAACGTCAGATATTCTAGTTATTGCTGTTTCGGAAGAAGAAAAAAAACCGGAAAGTAAAAGAAGAAAAAATATTCCTATAATTTCTATTATCATGTATTATTTTAACCATTCTTTATTTAAAAGTTACTAATTAGTCGAATCCATTATTCTTTAAAAATAAGCTAAGTTTTTTATCATTAACTCTATTACTAATAAATGCATTGCCTATACCTCTTACTAATATTAGTTTTATTGCTCTATCTACAGTCTTTTTATCTAACTTCATTAATGCTATAATATCCTCTGCTTTAATCTTCATTTTAAATAAATGATTTATTTCTCTAGGTAATTTAACATCAATAAAATGTTTATAAACTCTATTAAAGTCTTCTATTTTACATAATTTTAATTCAAAAGAAAATTTAAAGGCTAATATAATACCTAGGGCGATAGCTTCACCATGGGAAAACCTTTTAAAATTTGCTATTCTTTCAAATGAATGACCAAAAGTATGTCCAAGGTTCAATAACGCTCTTTGTCCTTTTTCTTTTTCATCTTGTTTAACTATATTTGCCTTTGATTTACAACATATATAAATAGCATACTCTAAGTCTTTTTTGTCTTTATTTAAAATATTTTTACCATTTTTTTCTAACCATAAGAAAAACTTTTTATTATTTATAAGGCCATATTTTATCATTTCGGCATAACCTGATAGCATTTGTTTTTTTGGAAGGCTATCTAGAGTATTAATATCTATTAAGACTAATTTAGGTTGATAAAATGCCCCTATAAGGTTTTTGCCAAATGAACTATTTATAGCTGTTTTACCACCTACAGAAGAGTCTATTTGTGATAAAAGTGTTGTAGGTAGCTGAACATAATCTATACCTCTCATATAAGTAGCTGCGGCAAAACCAGCTAAATCCCCGATAACTCCTCCACCAAAAGCATAAATAACTGAATTCCTATCTACTTGGTTAGAAAAAAGGTTATCATAAAGTTTATTTAAACTTTTTTGAGATTTACTTTTTTCTCCAGATTTTATAGGAATACTATTTGTATTTTTTCCAAGGCTTTTAATTAATTTTTTAAAATATATTGAATTATAAAGTATTTCATCATAGATAACTATTTTGGATCTATTCATAAAATATTTCTTATGAAAATCGCCAATATTTTTTAAAATATCAGTACCTATATATATATTGTAGGAATTTTTTTTTAAATTTACTTTAATAATTTTTGACATTATTGTTTTCTACCAAATATTTTTTTATTTCCAACAATACTTTATTCCTCATTTCAATTTTTGAATAATTATTTGATATAACAGTTAAATTTGCTTTTGAATATAGTGGGCTTCTTTTTATTAACAGACTACCAACATAAGTTTCAAGATCTACATCCTTTAATAATGGTCTATTATTTATATTTTTTTTTAATCTCTTAATTATAGTTTTCTGATTTGTGTTTAACCAGATAGTTAATCCAATCTTATTTAATATACTATAGTTTCTTTTAAAGGTAAAAGCTCCTCCTCCAGTAGAGATAATATTATTTGATTTACTATCAATTTTTTTTATTTCTTCGTGCTCAATATCTCTAAATTTTTCTTCTCCATATTTTTCAAATATCTCATATATTTTTATATGATAACGATCTTCAATATTTTGGTCTATATCAAAAAAATTTCTATTTAAGCTTTTGGCTAGCATTCTTCCNATAGCGCTTTTACCAGTTGCCATCATGCCAACTATAATTATTGGTTTATGTTTAAGGTTAAAATTTATATAATTAATTACTTCGTTTAAATCTTTATTTATTATTTTATTCATAGTACCTATGTCATTCTTATATTCATAACTTAGAAGGTTAGACTAATAAATATATTGTAGATATTAGGTAATTTTTAATTTAACCTTAATAATATAAATGTATATTAGATTAAATATAAAGGAAAATAATTTATATGGGTAAGTTTTTTAGAGTTTTTATGCTAATATTATTTTTGGCAATTTTAACTAGTGTTTTTGTTATTATGTATAAAGGAGTACCAGTCTCTTCTTATACTATTGAAAAGGAAATAAAAAATGAAAAGTTATAGTTATATAGTCGTTTTTATATATAAATTATTTTTTTTTTATTTTATGTCATTTCAAGCTTTTGCTCAAGAAAATGATGGTGATATACTAAGTCCACCTCAAAATATTGTCCCAGAAATTTTAGAAGAAGAGATCATAGATAACGAAGCAACAAGTNCAAATATTTTGAATGAAGTTATAATTGATGATTTNCCGAATAATAAACCTGTCTGGATAGGAAATTTATCTTTTGAAGATGGAGGATTAGGTTGGAATATGTGGGAGGGAACTGATGCTGCATTTGCTAAAATTTTATTAGAAGAACTTCCAGTAAATGCGCCGTCTCCTGCAATGCGAAATTTAGCAAAAAGATTACTTATTAGTGAAGCTTATCAGCCTAATAAAAAAGAAGAAGAAGGTTTAAGAGCAATAAGTCCAAATGGTCAGCCGTTNGAGGTTTTGGAACAGGATGGTAAATTTTTATCATTAAGGTTTTCAAAGTTAGCTAGTTTAGGAGCGAAAAGTGAATTATATGAACTTAGTAAGTCTGTAGCTATAGAAGAAATGGTTGGAGAATTAGCGAAAGAATCAATTTATGCTCGTTTACTCTCTGGTGAGACTGATAAAGTATGTAAAGAGGTAATAGAATTTTCAAAAAGAACTAATGAAACTTATTGGAGAAAAGCACTTATAGTTTGTCAACTTATTTTAGGAGAGAGAGATGCTGCCTTATTAAGTTTAGAGTTACTTTTAGCAGAATTAAATAGTGAAGATAATTTTTCAGAGCTAATATATGCTTTAGCAGATGAAAGTAGTCAAATTGAATTTGATGAGAAAAGTATATATTTTAAAATTTTGATTGCTGTTTTACCTGGTGAACAGTTAGATAAGCATAGATTAAATTTAGAACCGGCAGGGTTAAGTGTAGTTGCACAAAATANTAATTTATCTTGGGATATAAGAATGNTAGCAGCTGAAAAAGCTGTTTTAGCTGGGTCTTTACCAAGTATTTATCTTGGAGATTTAGCTTCTCAANATAAATTNAATGAAGATATATTTGCCAGAGCAGCTACGGAAAGTAACTCTATGAAGGGCTTTAAAGCAAGAACCTTACTTCTTCAGGCTGCAGCTAGAAATACCTCATTTATTGAACGAGCAAGATTTCTTAGGCTTTTATTAGATAGTGCAGATAAGGAAATGATTTTTCAAGTATATGCGGCAGTATCTATGCCAATTCTATTAACAATTAAACCACGGCCTGACCTAATTTGGTTTGCATCTTCTGCAGCGAGAGCAGCTATAGCTGGAGGTAATTATGAACTTGCATCTGAATGGTTGTCAGTACTAGGAAAAACAATTGATCTAGACTATGAATCCTCAGGAAGTTTATTAAGATTACTTCCTTTAATAGCGATATCTGGTGAATCTCTTCCTAGTCCATTTAATAGAGAACAAGCTACAGATGTATGGTCTGGTTTATCAGATAATTTTACACGAGCTGATAAAGAAAAGAGAGCAAGTAGACTATTAGTTTTATTAAGTGCAATGGGTCTTGAGCCGAAAGTAGGAGCTTGGAAAGATATTATAAGCCCTAATAATCTATATGTAGAAGAGANAATTCCTTCTACCGCTCTAAGATACCAACTGCATGATGCAGCCAGTAATAATCGTATTGCAGAAGTTGTATGTATAAGTTTAATAATGCTGGGATCTGAAGGTCCCTCGAAATCTGGATTAGTTACTCTAAATGCNGTAATAAGAGCTTTGAGACAAATTAATCTTGAATCTGATGCAAGAAAAATAGCAATTGAAGCAGCAATTTTATATGTAAATTAATTATATGNTAAATGATCTCGATTTATTATTACTATTTGAGGAAATGCTTTTATCTGAAAAGCTATCTTCAAGTAATACTGTTAGAGCTTATAAGTCAGATATAAAATCATTTATTAAATATATTAACATTAATTATGATTTTTCCATATCAAAAGTTCATTCAAAGCATATTTCAGAATGGTTAATGTCACTTTCTAATAATAATATTAATAGGAATAGCTACCTGAGAAAATTATCTTCTATTAAAGAATTTTATAAGTTTCTTCATATTGAAGGNATAATTANTTTGGATCCAACAAAAAGTATAGAAGCACCTAAAAAATTAAATAATATTCCTAAAGTTTTATCTATTAAACAAATAGAGGAAATTATTGATAGTATTAAAAGAAAGTCTACTCCTAATGATATCAGACTTTTAGCTTTAGTCGAAATTATGTATTCGACAGGTATGCGAGTAGAGGAATTAGTCAGCATNCCAATAAATGCAATTAACTTTAATAATAGATCTATNTTTGTTNTTGGTAAAGGAGGTAGAGAGAGAATAGTGCCATTTGGTAAAAACGCTTTTAACGCTATAAAAAATTATATTGAAGTAAGACCATTATTTTTACCTAAAGGAATTAATTCTGAATATATGTTTCCTTCTTCTGGAATAAAAGGGTACTTGACATCAAGNAGGTTTGCACAATTATTAAAAAACACTGTTAGTANTACAAGTTTGTCACATTTATCTGTTTCACCTCATATTTTAAGACATACATTTGCAACTCATATGCTATCAGGAGGCGCCGACCTTCGAGTATTACAAGAAATGTTGGGCCATGCTGATATTTCTACTGTTCAAATATATACGCATATAGTAGATGATAGAAANAAAATAGCTTTAAGTTCTCATCCTCTTGAAAATAACTCAAAATTATGATTTTAAAACTTAATATATAAAAATTACTTTTACAAAATTCTATTTAATTAGTATTAGTTAATTATTAGAGGAGTAAATATGCAATTTTTAGATTTTGAGCAGCCTATCATAGAACTTGAAGCTAAAATTAGAGATTTGTCTCTTTTAGAGGATAAAACTAAAGAAATTTTTTCACTTAAAAAAGACATTAATAGTTTTTTAGAAAAAACATATGAGAAGCTAACTCCATGGCAAATAACTCAGGTTGCAAGACATCCTAATCGACCTCACGCAAGCCATTATATAAATGCTTTTATAAAAGATTTTCAAGTTCTTTCAGGTGATAGAAGTTACTCAGAAGATAAAGCTATTATTAGTGGTATAGGCTATTTTAATGATGA
This sequence comes from Candidatus Pelagibacterales bacterium, assembly GCA_002720535.1. Classification (GTDB taxonomy): domain Bacteria; phylum Pseudomonadota; class Alphaproteobacteria; order TMED109; family TMED109; genus TMED109. Next base: position 168,598 of record PBIU01000003.1, read on the forward strand.
GTCTGTTTTGGTAATTGGACAAGAAAAGGGATCAGATACTGAATCACGTTTAAAACATAATTTTGGAATGGCAAGACCAGAAGGTTATAGAAAAGCTAACCGTTTAATGAAGCTAGCGAATAAATTTAATATTCCTATAATTACTTTTGTTGATACTGCTGGAGCTTANCCAGGAGTAGGAGCTGAGGAAAGAGGACAAGCTGAAGCAATTGCTTCTTGTATTCAAACATCTCTTGAAATAAGAGTTCCTATTATTAGTATTATTATTGGAGAAGGAGGTTCTGGAGGCGCTATTGCTCTAGCATCGGCTAACAAAGTATTAATGNTACAAAATGCTATTTATTCTGTTATTTCTCCAGAGGGTTGTGCTTCAATATTATGGAGAGACAATAGTAAGGCAGAACTAGCTGCTGATTCTTTAGGAATAACAGCTAAAATTCTTAAAGAAAATAATATTATAGAAGAAATTATAAATGAGCCTATAGGTGGAGCTCATAGAGATCATAGTTTAAGTATTAAAAATGTAGAAGAATCAATAAAAAAAGCGTTAAATGAGATAAAAGCTTACTCAAAGGATAAATTATTACTTGATAGAAAAGAAAAGTTTATTCAATATGGTAGGTTTTTCAAATGACCTTAATTATTATTTGAGATAATTAATTGGTACCTTTATTACTTGTAGTTGTCATAGATCTAATAGGTTTTGGAATAATTATTCCATTACTTCCTTTTTATGCGGAAACCTATGGAGCTTCTCCTCAAAAAGTAACTATGTTAATGGTNACCTTTTCTTTTTTTCAGTTTATTGCTGCCCCAATTTGGGGATATTTGAGTGATAAATTTGGAAGAAGAATAATTATATTAGTGACTCTGGCAGGTTCAATAATTGCATATATTTTACTTGCCTATTCACAAACATTATATGGTTTGTTTTTTGCTAGGGCATTTGCAGGGTTTATGGCGGGAAATATTTCAACTGCACAAGCTTATATAGCTGATATAACAGATAAAAATAATAGAGCTAAAGCAATGGGTTTATTTGGTGCTGCTTTTGGAATAGGTTTTATTCTAGGACCAGCAATTGGTGGAGTGTTGGCGGGGTCAGACCCCAAAAATCCTAATGTTTTTTTACCGCCAATAGCTGCGGCATCTTTATCATTTATAGCGCTAGTCTTAGCTTTATTTATATTAAAAGATAATAGGAGTATGATTAAAAATAATAAGAATAAACGTATATTAAGCTTAATAGAGGCAATTAAAATACCTAATTTAAGACAGTTAATTTTATTATCTTTTATAGTAACACTAGTTTTTGCTTCTATGGAGTCTACTTTCTCACTATGGTCGGAGAGGACTTTTAATTGGGGAGCAGAACAAAATGGGTTTATTTTTGCTTTTTCTGGAATATGCGGCGTAATNGTTCAAGGTTTTTTAATTTCACCATTAGTAAAACGTTTTGGAGAGGCCTTTTTATGTATTAATGGGATAATATTTATTTCTATAGGAATGTTAAGTGTCGCAATCTCATATCTCAATTATCATGCTTATATATCTATGTCATTAATAGCATTTGGTTTGGGTTTTTTTCTACCTACAATTTCTACATTAATTGTAAATATTGTTTCGGAAGATAGAAGAGGTTGGGTTTTAGGAGTAAATCAGTCTGTTTCATCTTTATCTAGGATAATTGGCCCTGCTATAGCAGGTTTTTTATTTGAATTTTATGGAAAAAACAGCCCTTATATATTTGGAAGTATAATATTAATATTGTTTTTACTTATTTTTAGAAACTTTATTAAAAGAGCTGCTAAATAAATTTTTTATATTATATTCAATTTTAATAAATTTTTTACAGCTTCTTTCTCTGGATTAGCAATATTATCTTTATTTAGTATTTCTTCAGGAGTTAGAAAATCAACAGTAAGATTTTCTTCAGCAGGTACAAAAATATTTCCATTTGTTTCTATATAAAAATAAATTGGAGTATAAAGCTTATTATTCCAAGTAGATAAGAGAGTACCAGGAGAATGAAGTATTAATTTTATAGTACATTCTAAACTTAATTCTTCTTTAATTTCCCTTATTAAAGCATCTTTAGGGCTTTCATTTTTTTCTACTCCTCCTCCAGGAAATTTAGTTACACTTAAATTATTTATATTTTCATTACAAACTAATATTTTTTGATTTTTAATAATTAAGCCATAAGACCTTACATTTTTTAACATAATTTTATTTAATTGCTTCTTTTATTTCATCAAGAATAGTTTCATCATCAATGGTAGCTGGTATTTTATAAGTTTTTTTATCTACTATTGAAGCCATAGTACTTCTTAATATTTTTCCAGAACGAGTTTTTGGCAATCTATGTACAATTACTACTTTTCTAAAAGAAGCNACAGGCCCTATTTCATTTCTAATCATATTTATAGTTTCATCAATTATGATATTATTAGGTTTACTAGTACCTGTATTGATTACAATAAACCCCATAGGAACTTGGCCTTTTAATTCATCATAGATACCTACTACAGCACATTCAGCAATATTTTCGTGTTTAGATAATACTTCTTCCATTGCCCCAGTAGATAGTCTATGACCTGCACAATTAATAATGTCATCTGTTCGTGACATAACCCAAATATATCCTTCTTCATCAATATATCCNGCATCTGCACTACTNTACCAACCACTAAAATCTTCTAAATATGCTTTTTTATACCTCTCTCTATCTTGCCAAAGTGTAGAGCTACAACTTGGAGGTAAGGGTAATTTTATAGCCAATGCGCCTATTTCTCCTCTTGGTTTAATGCTTCCATCTTCATCTAAGCACTGAACATCAAAACCTGGAGAAGGTCTGCCTGTTGACCCTGGTTTAATTTCATATAACCCTAGTCCGGCAAAGTTTCCTGCAATAGCCCATCCAGTTTCAGTTTGCCACCAATGGTCTATAACTGGAACATTTAAATGTTTTTCAGTCCATTGAATAGTAGAAGGATCTGCTCGTTCTCCAGCTAAAAATTGCATTCTAAAATTTTTAAGATTATACTTTTTTATTTCTTCCCCATTAGGGTCGTCGCGTTTGATAGCTCTGAGAGCAGTTGGGGCTGTAAACATAACTGAAACATTATACTCACTTATAACTCTCCAAAATGAACCAGCATCTGGAGTACCCGTTGGTTTGCCTTCATATAATATTGAAGTACAACCACTTAAAAGTGGAGCATATACTATATATGAATGACCCACTACCCATCCAATATCAGATGCTGCCCAAAATACATCTCCTGGTTGCAATCCGTAAACCATTTTCATACTGTTTTTTAGAGCAACGGCGTGCCCACCATTATCTCTAACCATACCTTTAGGATCTCCAGTAGTACCTGATGTATATAAAATATATAATGGGTCATTAGACTTTACAGGTACAGGAGTAACACTGTGAGAATTATTTATTACATCCTGAAAATTAAAATCTCTATCATCAATAAGATTAGCTTTACAAATCTCTCTTTGAAAAATAAAACATTTTTTAACTTTATATTTAGCTAACTCAATTGCTTTGTCTAGCATAGGTTTATATTCAATTATTTTACCTGGTTCTATACCACAGGATCCAGCAATAATTATCTTAGGTCTAGAGTCATTAATTCTTGTAGCTAATTCATTAGGAGCAAAACCTCCGAAAACCACTACATGGATTGCACCTAATCTTGCACATGCAAGCATTGATGCCACTGCTTCTGGTATCATTGGCATATAAATTAATACTCTGTCGCCTTTTTTAACTCCATGCTCTTGAAGAGCTCCAGCTATTTTTTCAGTTTTAGTTAATAGTTCTTTATAGGTATAGGTCTTTTTTGTCTGTGTAACAGGACTATCATAGATTAGGGCTTTTCTATCGCCATTTCCGTTTTTAATATGTATGTCTAAACAATTATAAGAGGTATTTAATTCTCCATCTGGGAACCAAGTCCAAAATGGAGCATCAGATGAATCCAGTATTTTTTTAGGCTTTTTATACCAAGAAATATCTTTAGCCTTTTCTTCCCAATATGAAATAGGGTTATTTTGCCAATTTTGATAACTTGTCTTATATGACATGATATTCTTCCTAAATTATTTTATTAAAAAAAAAGGCGTTAATTTAATTAATTAACGCCTTATGACTTTTTATAAAAAATATTTTAACGTCTATTACCAAGTAACATTAATAACATAATAAATAAATTAAGAAAATCGAGATATAGCTTTAAAGCACCCATAATAGCTTTCTTTACTTGGGTTTCTCCATTTTCACCTTCTACATACATTTCTTTTAAGGTTTGCGTATCATATGCTGTTAAACCAGTAAATATTAATACTCCTAAAACACTAATCATAAATTGCATCATAGTGGATTGTAAAAATATATTTACTACCATGGCTATTATAATTCCAATTAGCCCCATCATTAAAAAAGATCCAAAATTAGCTAATGATTTTTTTGTAGTATACCCATAAATACTTGCTCCTAAAAATGTGGATGAAGATATAAAAAATACACGCGCAACAGATTCACCTGTGTAAGCTAAAAATATAGATGCTAATGATATTCCATAACATCCAGATAAAATCCAAAACATTGTTTGCGCAGTAGAGGCTTGCATTTTTTGAATTCTCATAGAAAGCATAACAACAAGACCTAGAGGTGCAAGCATAAATATAAAGCCCAAAGGAGAAGCAAATAATGCCTGACCAAGAGCAGTGTATTGACCATTTTGATCAATTGAGGCTCCGGAAACTAGCCATGCTATTAGACCTGTGATAGCAAGGCCTACAGTCATATATCCATATATTTTTTGCATATAAGCTCTTAAACCTGCATCTTCAGTACTTAAAGAAGCGGCTTTAGCTTGTGTTTGAGGGTTAGAACTAAAATGACCAATTTTCATATTTAAAAACTCCAATTTAATAAACAAAATATATTTTTTTGTTTTAGTTTATATTTTTAACTATAATATATATTATATATTGTGCAAAATCTATATTTTACAAGTTAATATACTTAAGTTTTTTCTGCTATTAAGTTTATTTTTTTGTATAAAGCAAAATTATTAATAAAAATAGTTGTTATACATGAAGTTAGATCAAAAAGAAGTTGAAATCAAAATTAAAGACTTAGATGGTTGGGTATTAGATAAAGAGACTCAGGCTATAACAAAAACATATACATTCCAAAACTTTAAAAAAGCTTTTCTTTGGATGACATATTTATCTGAAGCAGCTGAAAGATTAAACCACCACCCTGAATGGAGGAATGTATATAATACAGTAGATGTTCTTCTTACTACGCATGATGTCTCGGGTTTATCGACTAAAGATTTTGATTTGGCTTTATTAATGGATATAGAATTCAAAAAATTCATAGAATAGTAAATAGTTAATGTTCAAATACTTATCATTTTTTAATTTATTCAAAACGCCTTTGGCTCCTCTAATGCTTGGTTTAGGAGGAACTTTACCTTTTATATTTTTGTCTGTAGTAATTTGGTTGGGTTCAACTGATTTGCAATTAATTGCATTATTTAATCTCATAAATTATTCAATTATAATTTTATCTTTTGTAGGTGCTATTCATTGGGGAGCAGCTATGATGAGAAATGATATATTTTATGGGTATTATTTAATATCAATTATACCAGCCATTTTAAGCTGGTTTTTAATTATGGGGTTTATCGCAAATTATTTACTTATATTTATTATATTAATGATACTTTTTCTTCTTATGTTTTTTATAGATGTCAAGGCAGTAAGAAATCAGATTCTTCCTGAATGGTATTTACCATTAAGAAAAGTAATTACTATAATTGTATTTTTATGCCTAGGTTCAGTCTGTTTGGCTATAAATACAAGATTAATATAATATTACTTTTTTTTAATTTGATCTAATAAAAGAATTACCATTGTTGCTATAATTATTACTATAGATCCAATTATTTCGTTAAAGTATGGAATTTCATTAAATATTACAAACCCATAAATTCCTGCAAAAATTAATCTACTATAATCTGCGGGCATAACAACAGTAGTTGTGCTATTTCTTAAACCCCAGATTGTAAGCATTTGCGCAATAGTTCCACATATAGCAGCCAAAAATATAAGGAATAAATTTGAAAGCGTGACAGAATTCCAAAAAATAATACAGGGAATTAATAATCCAATTGAAGAAATTATCCCATAATAAAGTTGTATAGTTAAAGTAGCTTCACTTGTAGTTAAAGATTTGACTGTTAATTTCACGCAACTTACAAAAAATGCTCCAATTAAAGCTATAACGGCTGAATAATAGGTAATACCGGCGTCATTATTAGGGTTTATAATTAATATTACTCCTAAAAAGCCACATATTATTAAAAGAATTCTTAAAAAACCTGGTTTATCACCAACAAATATTATAGCTAGAGGTACTAAAAATAAAATTCTAGTATAGCCTAGAGTTACTGCAGTTGCTAAAGGCATCATAGATAAAGCAGTAAAACCAGCCATAATTGCTCCAATTCCAAATAATCCTCTAATGATATGTAGTTTTAATCTGTTCGTATTTAATATTTTATTAGGTTGGTTTTTTAAAATAATTGGAATAAGGATTATTAAACCAAAAAAACAGCGAAAAAAAGCCAGCTGAAATGGATGAAGTTCTAAGGTTAAATATTTTACTATAGTCCCCATAATAGGAAAAGTAGCAGAAGCCATAAGAATAAATATAAATCCTTTAACATTTGGACTTAATTTATTCCAAATTTTTTCAAATTCATTCATTTAAATTTAATTGCAACTTAAAATAATTTTACCAGTATTTGATCTGCTTAGTAGGAAATTAAGGGCTTCGCCTGCCTCTTCAAGCTTAAATACTTTTCCAATTTTTGGTTTTAGTTTCTTTTCTTCATACATTGTCATTAATTTATTAAATGACTCTCCTATAAGTGGAGGATTAATAAAGGCATATTGTCCCCAATAAAGACCTATTGCTGAAGAGCTTTTTAGAAGTAAACGGTTAGCAGGAATTTTAGGTATCTTTCCTCCAGCAAAACCAATTATTATAAATTTTCCCTCCCAACTAAGACTTTTTATAGCGTCATCCGCTGTTTCTCCACCAATCATATCTATTACTAGATTTACTCCATCTGGAGCTAATTTTTTTAAACTATGTCTAAAGGTTTCAGTATTATAATTTATAGTGCTGTTAGCTCCATGCTCTTTACATGTTTCACATTTTTTATCACTTCCTGCGGCAGCTATAGTATTTGCTCCATATGCATTTGCGATTTCAACACAGGCTAAACCAACTCCTCCAGCTGCTCCGAGGATTAAACATGTTTGATTTTTTTGAAGCACTCCTTTCCAATCTATCGCCCCAAAAGCAGTTCCGTAGGCTACTGGAAAAGACGCCGCAGTAATAAAATCCATATCATTAGGAATTTTATATACATTTTCTGCTGGCATTACTATTTCGTTACAGTAACTTCCGTATTTCGCTATACCAATAACTCTATCATTAATTTTATGTGTTTTTACTTTTTTACCTACCTCTATAACGGTTCCTGATAATTCTAAGCCTGGCGAAAATGGAGGCCGAGGTCTCTCTTGATATCTTCCTCTAATAACTAAGGTATCGGCAAAATTTACTCCTACATTTTCAACTTTTATTCTAACTGATAATTCTTTTATAATAGGTGAGTCACATTCTTCTAAAATTAAACTTTCAGGCCCTCCATATTTATTTACAATCATTCTTTTCATAGAAATATCCTTAAAATACATTAATAATCTTTTTTTAATAAATATATATATTAATTTTTTTAAATTCTAATATATTAATTTTTTTAACGATTTGTCTTTTTGCTTTATAATATTATTTATTTTATATATTTTAAATTATAATTAATTATTTATTGAAGTAACNNTATGTACAACTCATTTGTAATAATAATTTCTGTTTTCTTTTCTCTTCAAACATATGTTTGGGCCCAAGAGTCTAATGATTTGGGAACATATGGAGACTGGCAAGCTACTTTTTGGAATGAAGGAGGAGGAATATGTACTATGATGACTATTCCTAAGAAGGAAGAGGGTAAATATACTAAAAGAGGCGAGGTGTATGCACAAGTAGTAAAAAATATGGGAACTAAAGATACTGGTGTCGTTAATTTTTCTGCGGGTTATACTTTTAAAGAAAATTCAGAAGTAAATATCAAAATAGATGATAAGCATTCCTTTATTTTATTTACAAATAAATCTACCGCATGGACGCAAACTGAAAAGGATGATGCTTCTTTAATAAAATTTATGAAATTAGGAAACACTATGATTGTTAAAGGTATATCATCAAGAGGAACTAATACAAAAGATACATACTCATTAAAAGGATTTGTTGCTGCATATAAAGCTATAAACAAAAAATGTAAATAATGAAAAAAAATGTTTCTATAAATTCATTCACAAAAGAAGAGCTTCACAATTATGTTTTTGATTTAGGAGAGAAAAAATATAGGGCTAAACAATTATGGAAATGGCTCTATGTAAATGGAGCTAAATCTTTCAATGAAATGTCAGATATAGGTTTAAAGTTACAAAAAAAATTAAATTCTGATTTGTTATATAATAGATTGCAAACTGACCAACATCAAGTGTCTAAAGACGGTACTCAAAAATGGTTATTCAAATTAACAGATGACAAAAAAATTGAAACAGTTTTTATTCCTGAATCAGATAGAGGTACATTATGTATATCTTCTCAAGTAGGATGCACATTATCTTGTTCTTTTTGTCATACGGGGACAATGCCTTTGGTAAGAAACCTATCTAGTAATGAAATTATTGGTCAAATATTAGCCGCTAAAGATAGTCTATTAGATTGGGATATGAAGAATAGAAAAATTACTAACATTGTTTTTATGGGAATGGGTGAACCATTATATAATTATCATGAAGTTACAAAAGCAATAAAAATTTTACTAGATAATGAAGGTTTATGCTATTCTAGACGTAAAATTACATTATCCACTTCAGGAGTAGTTCCAATAATTCAAAAACTTAAGTATGAATTAGATGTTAGTCTAGCTATAAGTTTACATGCCGTAAATGATGAGGTAAGAAATGAATTGGTACCAATTAATAAAAAATGGCCTATTAAAGAATTATTATCTAGCCTAGAAGTTTATCCAGGAGTTAATAATTCGAGAAGAATTACATTTGAATATATAATGTTAGATGGGGTTAATGATTCAATTAATGATGCTAAAAAATTGGTAAAACTTTTGAAGCCAATACATGCTAAAGTAAATTTAATACCCTTTAACCCTTGGCCTGGAAGTATTTATAGATGTTCATCTGATAAAACTATTAAAGATTTTGCAGATGAAGTTTGTTATAATGGAGGTATAACTGCTACTGTTCGTCACGCAAGAGGACAAGATATATTAGCCGCTTGCGGGCAATTAAAAAGCAATAGTGTGAGATTAAGTAAAGAAAAAGTAGTAAAAATTAATGCTGCATAAATTAATAAAATAACTTTAATGGAAAAAAAATGTCAAAAGTTAAAAAAGTAGTTTTAGCATATTCTGGAGGTCTTGATACTTCAGTGATTTTAAAATGGTTACAAGAAATTTATGAGTGCGAAGTTGTAACATTTACTGCAGATATAGGGCAAGGCGAAGAAATAGAACCTGCTAGATTAAGAGCTCAAGAAATGGGCATCAAAGAAATTTTTATTGAAGATTTAAGAGAAGAATTTGTTCGGGATTATGTCTTTCCTATGTTGAAAGCTAGTACTATCTATGAAGGGACTTATTTATTAGGAACTGCAATAGCTCGCCCATTAATTGCAAAAAGACAAATAGAAATTGCTAAAGAGACGGGTGCAGACTCAGTTTCACACGGTGCAACTGGAAAAGGTAACGATCAAGTTCGTTTTGAATTAGGTTATCTTGGACTAAATCCCGATATTAATATTATTGCTCCTTGGAGGGAATGGGACTTAGATTCTAGAACTAAATTGATAGAATGGGCAGAAAAAAGGAATATATCTGTTCCAAAAGATAAACGAGGTGAACCTCCATATTCAACTGACGCTAATTTATTGCACATTTCATATGAGGGAAAAGCTCTAGAAGACCCATGGGTTTCAGCAACAGAAGAGATGTTTACAAGAACAGTTTCCCCTAATAAAGCACCAGATGAAGAAGAAGAAGTTATTATAGAATTTAAAGAGGGAACTCCGGTTTCAGTAAATGGTAAGCAACTAAGTCCTGCAGATTTACTTGAAGATTTAAATAGAAAAGCCGGCAAACATGGAGTTGGAAGAGTAGATATAGTAGAAAATAGATTTGTTGGTATGAAATCAAGAGGTGTTTATGAAACACCAGGAGGATCTATACTTCATGTAGCACATAGAGGGATAGAACAATTAATATTAGATGGTCCTACTATGCTGCTTAGGGATGAACTCATGCCAAAATATGCTTCTTTAGTATATAATGGATTATGGTTTTCTCCTGAAAGAGAAATGTTACAATCTTTGATAGATGAAAGTCAGAAAAATGTAACTGGAGAGGTAAAGGTTAAATTATTTAAAGGAAATTGTAGTCTAGTTGGACGTCGTTCACCGAAAAGTATTTATAATGAAGGTATAGTTACTTTTGAAACTGGTAATAATTATGACCAAAAAGATGCTGACGGTTTTATAAAATTGAATGCACTGAGATTACAGCAGAGAAAACGAGTAAAATAGATTAGTTAAAAGGACTTCCTAAAAAGAATTCAAATAAAATATTTCTAGCAAAGTGTAAAACTATTATTAATATTACTGGTGAAATATCTATTCCGCCTAAATTAGGAAGAATTTGTTGAATTGGCGAGAGTAGGGGGTTAGTTAATTTGTGTAATGCGTAATTAATCTGCCATACAAATCTATTGTGAGTATTCACTATATTAAAGGCTATTAACCAACTCATAATTACTTGAAATATTAATATCCAAACAATTAACGTAACTAAGGTATCAATTAAAATTAAAAAAGACTGCATATTATTTCCACGTTAATTTTAAAAATTATATTATGTTATTGTATATCCTAATATTAAATTTTTGCCATATTAATTAATTTTTTTACAAATTTATGTTCTGAATTTGAAAAAGAAATCATCATTGAAAAATGATTTTCATCATTTAATATTGAAAAATCTAGATGACTGCTCATATTTATAGCATTTTTACTATATAACTTTGTTTGTTCTATCCAACCTTCAGGTTCTTGATCTCCAACACATGTTAAAATAATAGGAATTTTTTCTTTAGGTGATTTTGGAGTATTCTTAATAGCTTCATTCTTAGATAATTTAATTTCTTTATTAACTGACAGGTTCAAAACTATTTCTGGTTGATATATACCACTTATTAGAGCAGCGCCTTTAATAATATCTTCAGGTAAATAATAGTTTTTCCAATTATTTTCTAAGATCATTGCACATAAGTGTGCTCCTGCAGAATGACCAGAAATAGTTATTTTATTTTTGTCACCTCCATAATTTTTACAATTATTATAAATCCAAATTATTGCAGAAATTACTTGTTGAATAATTTCACTTAGAGTAACTGTTGGGCAAAGGTCATGATTTATTGAAAAATATAATATATTATTCTCTACAAAAGGATTTGCAAGCTGACTGTGGTCAGATTTATCTAATGCTCTCCAATATCCGCCATGGATGAAAATATGGACACTAGCATTTTTAAGTGTCTTTTTTCCAAATATATCAAGTTTTTGAAGAGGAGTATCTCCATAACTTACATCTAAAATGCAGGGAAGTTTTTTTCGAAATTCTTTACCCAAGGTTTTATATTTTTCAATATAGTCTGAGAAGTTAAAAACTGCTTCTCTAGGATTATAGTTTTTTTCTAAATCCTTTATTGATAGTTTTTTCCAGTTAAAATTCATATAAAATCTCTTTAGTAATAGACTTCACTATAAATTATATATTAAATTTTAAAAGCTAAAATATAACATTACAAAATAATTGAAATATGGTATTTTTATAATTATTTATAAAAGGGGTTAACTTGAATATAATTTCTAAAATTAATATCAAAATATTATACGTTATTTTTACGTTATTTATATTGAGTATGTTAATTTTTCCAGTATTTTCTTTAGCTAATTATGCAGAGCCACTTATATTTGGAATGCCATTTATAATGGTATGGGTTTTGTTTTGGATAATTATAGAGTTTTTAGGCCTAATAGTTTTTGTTAAAATAGATAAAGATATAGAGGATTAATATGATAGCATGGCAAATTGCATTATTGGCAATGTCTTTATACTTGATAATTGCCTTTGCCATTGGACTTTCTGCAGGAAGAGGTAGGTCATTCTTCTCCATTTCTGAATATGCGGTAGGAGATAGAGGTTTTGGTTTATTTGTTATGTGGTTTCTTATGGGAGGAACAATATTTTCTGCATTTTCTTTCTTAGGTGGACCGGGGTGGGCTTATTCTAAAGGTGCCGCCTCTTTATACATATTAGCTTATTGTACGCTTGGTTTATTACCTTGGTATATTATAGGGCCTAAAGTAGCGCGTTTAGGAAAAAAAGCTGATTACATTACAATGGGAGATTTTTTAGGAGACCGTTTTAAATCTAAATTTTTAATTATAATAATAGGTGTAGTTTCACTTTTAGCTTTTGTCCCTTATTTAACCCTACAAATAAAGGGTATGGGATATATTTTTAATGTATTAACTTTTGATAATATATCATATAATTTTGGAGCCTTAATTGCTCTAGGCATAGTAGTCATTTATGTTGCTACAAGTGGAGTTAGAGGAGCTGCCTGGAGTGATGTTTTTCAAGCAATATTAATGCTGATTGTAGCCTGGATATTAGGTATATACTTTGTAGAATCTTTACATGGCTCATTAGGAAATATGTTCAGTAAAATTATTGAAAATGATCCTAATTTCTTAACCATAGGAAATGAAGGGTCAAAAATTAGTGCTGCTCGATATAGCAGTAACATAGTTGTTTCTATGCTTGGTTTTGTTATGTGGCCGCATTTATTCACTAAATCTTATACTACTACTGCTCGAAGAATTAAACTTACAGTTCTAGTGTATCCGATTTTTGCTATATTTTTGTTGCCTGTACTTTTTATAGGTTTTTCAGGAATAGGTATAGTTCCTGATGATGCTTTAGGACGTCCAGGAGAAGTATTACCATATTTAATTACCCATCATTTAACAGAATCCGGAATACTTTATGGTATAGTAGGTGCAGGAGCGCTAGCAGCAGCAATGTCTTCATCAGATGCTATTACTCATGGAGCTTCTGTATCTTTTGGCCGTGATATTTGTAAAGTTATTTTTCCATCTTTAAAAGAAAATCAAGAACTTTGGATTATGCGACTGGCTGTAATAGGAGTAGGAGCCATTTCTTATTGCATAGCAATATATGGAAGTGATGGTTTAATTGCTCTATTATTAGGAGCTTATGGAGCTATAGTTCAATTGGCGCCAGGAGTTTATTCAGGCTTATTTTGGAAGAAAGCCTCTACTTTAGGAGTTATAATTGGATTAATTGTAGGAATTATTATAACTATTTATTTCCAGTATATAGCAGGGTCAAGTCCATATGACTTGCACCCAGGTTTAATTGGTGTCTTGATAAATATAGCAATTGTATTTTTTGTAAGTATTATTCAACAACAGAATGAAGAAAATTATATTCATGCTTCAAAGTTTGTAGATGAATAAGTATGAATAATTCTTAAACGTTATTTGCCATTTCTCTTGCTTGTAAATATCCTGATTCTTGGTATTTAGTAACATCTATAGCTTTTTTTAAGAAGTCTTGATAATGTAAATGTATTTTCATTGCTATTGGATCTTTTTCTGCATTATCTTGTACTACTTCTTTAGCAACTTTTAAAAACTCTTTCATGATATCTATAGGAAGTGTCTTAAATTCAACATCATGTTCTTTAACTATAGTTTGGTAACTTATAGCATTACGATATATGTATTCATTGTATGATTCATTATTAGCACTATTGGCTGAAGTTTTTATAATATTTCTTAAGTCATTTGAGAAATTATTATAAAGCTCTTTATTAATTAGCATTTCATTCATGGAGCCAGGACTATGTATACCAGGCCCATAACAAATTTTAGCTATCTTGGGAAAACCAAACGCTAAGTCCATCCATGGGCCTCCCCATTCAACCGCGTCAACTACTCCTGATTGAAATGAACTCATAACTTCTCCGCCTGGAATATTAACTGCAGTAGCTCCCATTCTATTCAAAATTTCATTTGGCAGACCCGCCATTCTAATTTTTAACCCTTGTAAATCTTCTAATGAATTTAGAGTTTTTTTATACCATCCAAACATTTCTGATTGAACAATTCCTGCCTGAAAAGGCTGTATACCATAAGGTTCCATTGCCTCTTCCCAGAGCTTTTGTCCTCCGCCATGCATTATCCAAGAACTTTGTTCAGATGGACTTAAACCACCAGGAATTCCACCAAAATATGCTAAACCTGGATTTTTTGATATCCAATATCCTGGCCATCCATGTCCCATTTCAACTGTTCCTTGTCTTACGGCATCGAATACTTCATAAGCAGGAACTATTTCACCTGAACCATACACTTTAATTTCTAATCTTCCATCAGACGCTTGAGTTATTGTTTCTGCAACTTTTTCAGCTGTTGTTCCAACTCCTGGAAAATTTTTAGGCCATGTCGTTGCCATCCTTAATTGTATTATATTTTTAGAGATAGAAGTTGAACTTTCTGGTTTTGACGGTGTTCCTCCTTTTATATTTTCTTTACATGAAATTAGTAGTCCTGCAGTCGTTAAGGCTGATGCTCCGATAAGAATTTTTCTTCTATTAAATTTATTATTTTTTTTCATGATAATTAACTCCCAAATGATTTTATTTTATTTATATTTTTTTTCCAATGCTTTCCATCAAACTTTATAATCTTAACTTTATTAATAGTTTTAGAGTATATACAATTAAGGTTAACACTTATAGAATCTGGATGGGATCTAGGAATATAAAATGATTTAATTCCGCAATTTTTACAAAACAAGTGTTTTGCAACATTAGTATTAAACGTATAAGTAGACAGGTATTTTTTGCCTTTAAGTAATTTAAACTGGGATTTATCTATAATATAATGTTTNTAATTTAAAATTGAACAAATAGAACAGGAGCAATCTAAAACTTTAACGTTCTTTTCACCTATTACTTCAAANTGAATTTGTTTGCAGTGACAACTTCCCAAATGTGTTACCATATTTTTATTCATTTAAATATGTTAAATGTTTAATAATAAAATGTGTAATAATTTTTAAAAAAAATAGAAAATAATGTTTGATTTTAATTCTATATTTTTGATTTCTATAATATTTTTACTTGCAGGCTTTGTAAAAGGTGCTTCTGGTATTGGTTTACCCGCAATATCTCTTGCATTTTTAACTATNTTTATAGGAATTAAGACTGCAATTGCTTTAGTAGTTATGCCTGGTTTATTAACAAATTTTTGGCAAGTTTTTGGTACGTTTAAAATAAAAAATATTATTATAAGGCTGTGGCCATTATTAATATGTTTATTTATTTTTTCTTTATTGGGAGCAAGAGTTCTTGTTAATAATAGTGAAATATTAACGTTGCTATTGGGNATTATATTAACTTCTTACGCTTNATTTAGTCTTATAAATAAAAAAAATATAATTATTCCACTAAGATATGAAAAAGTAATAGGTGCATGTGCCGGAGCNTTAGGAGGTNTTTTTGGAGGTTCTACTGGAACATTTATTTTTCCATTAGCATTATATGTATATTCTTTAAAAATGGATAAAGACGAGTTTTTACAAAGTATCGCATTAGTTTTAATATCTGCTAGTTTATTTTTAGGAATTGCTTTAACAGGAAATAAGTTATGGACATTAGAATTATTTATATATTCTACTTATGCAACTTTACCATCATTTGCAGGAATGTATGTAGGNAGAAAATTACAACTTAAACTTAATGAAGAATTTTTTAGAAAGTTGTTTTTATTTGTTTTAATAGTAGTNGGTTTTTTAATTATTAATAAAGCAGTAATTTAAATTAAGGTATAATACTATTAGGCAAAAATAATGTAATTCCAGGAATTAATAAAAGGATAATTATTCTAATAATATCCATAGTTACAAAGGGAATTACTCCTTTAAATATAGTGTTGAGCTTTATTTGATCTTTTACAATTGTTTTTAAGACATGAACATTAAGTCCAATGGGTGGCGTAATTAAACTTATTTCTACTGCAACCACAACTAATATTCCAAACCATATTAAATCGCCTCCCATATCTAGAACAATAGGGTAAAATATAGGTACGGTTAATAACATCATAGATAAGCTTTCTAAAACCATTCCTAAAATTAAATAAATAATGAAAATACCTATCAGTAAGGTATAAATATTCATATTGAACATAGATAGAAAGTCNCTTAGGTCATTGGGTAGTCCAGCTAAATTAATAAAATTAGAGAATAATATTGCACCAAAAAGTAGAAAAAATAACATTGAAGTAACTTTTGCCGTTTCTAAAAGAGTTTCATAAAAAGAATTTAAAGTTATTTTTCTTTTAAGTAATACAATAATAAATGCCCCAAATGCTCCTACGCCTGCAGCTTCCGTTGCCGTAAAAACTCCTGAATATATTCCTCCCATTACTATTACAAATAAGGATATAATACCTAAAACCCCTTTTAATGATTTTATTTTTTTTGCCAATGACAAGGAAGGTTGTGTTTTGAATGAACTTTTATTTTTTAATACTGAAATCTTTACAGCAATAATATAACCTAAAATACCTAGTATGCCTGGAATAATTCCTGCTAAAAATAGTTGCCCAATATCTTGACTTGTAATAATGCCGTATAAAACTAGTATCATAGAAGGTGGAATCAAAATTCCCAAAGTGCCTCCAGCAGCAATTGCACCTGTTGCTAAAGAGTCAGGATAATTATATTTTTTCATTGAGGGTAAAGCTATTTTTGCCATAGTTGCTGCTGTGGCAAGGGAAGAACCACAGACTGAACTAAAACCTCCGCATGCAATTATTGTTGCCATTGCTAAACCACCTTTTTTATGTCTTAACCATGCATTAGCAGCATTATAGAGTTCATCGGCTAGTCCNGCTTTTACAACAAAATTNCCCATTAAAAGAAATAAAGGTAAAATTGATAAAGTATAATTCATTCCATTATCAAAAAATATTTGTCCTATCATTGCTAAGGAAGGAGAAAAACCTATTANGATAACTAATCCAAAAAAACCTACAGTTAACATAGAAAATGCTATTGGTAATCCCATAGCNATCATTAAAATTACAGATAATAAACCTAAAATCCAAATTAACATTTTTATTAAATACTTTGCTTATTAGAGGTGACAGGTCTTTGCATGAACATATAATTATATATATTTAAAATGGTATTAAACGAGGCTAATAAAGTTAAAAATGCCATAATAAATGCTATAGGAGCTTTAGGGATTTCTAAAAATGTAGTNACTTCTCCGTAAGATTTAAGGTCAATACCGTGCAGATATAATTGTCTTGCAATCATTATTAATAATAAAGTTAAAATAAAATTAATTAATATTTTATGAATTATTTTGAATTTATTAGAAAAATAATTTGATAACAATGAAACTGAAATATGTTCTTCATTTTTTGATATATATGGCAGCCCAATATATATTAAAATTGCTAAAATGATTTCTGTAATTTCACTTGTACCAGGTAATGGAACACCTAGTAGNTATCTTCCAAAAACATCTATTACTGTTATGAGAACTAAAACACTTAAAGATAGTACACAAAAACTTAGAAGCATTTTATTGAAAGATTGGAAAATTAATTTCAGCATACCAATTTAGTATTCTTTTTTTAATAAATTGATTTCATTAAGAAGCTTTAAATATATATNTTTTGCATCAATATTTTTTTGTTTAGAAATTTTTTCAAGTGTATTTTCAATAATAGGTGTGAGTAACTGTGTAACGATTATTTTATCATCTTCAGATAACTTCTTTAATATTATACCGTTTTTAAGTGAAGCATCAATTCCTTTATCATCTGCCTTATCCCAAGCTTTTCCTGCCATTTTAGCAAGAGNTTCTCCCGAAACNGAGTTAATAGCTTTTTGATCATCTTGAGATAACTTATNCCATTTTTTTTTGTTCATTACTAAAAACATACTTACATTATATAAACCTCCGTCAAATATAAAACCTTGTTTAATTATTCTATCTAATTTAAAAAATGAAATACTCTCACTAGGTAATTGTATTCCATCAGCGACACCTCCTGATAAAAGTTCATACGCCTTTGTTACAGGAGCTTGTAATGGAACTAAACCTAAGGCTTTGGATGAGTTTTGAGCAATCCCTCCACCTATTCTTACTTTTAANCCTTTTATATTATCTAAAGATTCATATTTTTTATTAAACCATAGTTGCCCTGGGCCATGAGTAAAAACTCCAAGTAAATGTGTGCCTTTATGTTCATCAAGATGTAGTAATTCTCTTTCATAAATTCGTTGCCAAGCGACTGACAAAACTTCTGAACTGTTACTTAAAAAAGGAAGCTCGGCTATCTGTGTACTAGAGAATCTTCCTGTAGTATAATTATGNACTCCATAAGTGATATCTGCGATGCCTTTTACTGCAAAATTAAAATGTGCTGGTGGAGGGCCAATAGGCGCACTTAATAATTCAATTCTCACTCTACCTTCAGTGGCAACTTTAACCTTTTCTATCCATGGTACCATAATATCTAATACCCAAGGATGTTGAGGAGGAAGCCAACTAGCCATACGAAGAGTAGTGTCAGCATAACTTTTTATNGGAATAATAAAAAATAATATTATTATGATTAATTTACTCATTATTATTTTTCTTTCACATAATCACTAGCGTTAAGAGTATTATGATACTCTTTTAGTAGTTTATAATCAATTTTTCCAAGCGCATTTTTTGGAAGTTCTTTTATACAAAATATTTTTTTTGGTATTTTAAAATTTGCTAATTTTTTTNCTAAATTACTTTGGCATCTTGATAACTTAAAAGATGAACTATTAGAAGTTCTTATAAAAGCAATTGGTATCTCTTGCCATTTTTTGTCAGGTATACCTATAACAGCAGATTCTAAAATAAATTTTTCTTGATTTAGTATTCTTTCTACTTCTGCTGGATAAATATTTTCTCCTCCAGAAATAATAATATTTTCTTTTCTTGCTATTACATAGAATTTATTATTTTTATCTTTTTTTCCAAAATCACCTGTCATAAACCAACCATTTTTAAATGCTTGTTTTGTTTTATTTTTATCATTCCAATAGTAGGAAAATAAGTTTAGTCCTTTGATTCCTATTTCTCCAATCGTGTTTAAGGATGTTTCTCTATGTGCTTTATTAAATATTTTAGCTTTATTATATTTTGCAATTTTTCCTACGTTTCCGAAAGGAGACCTGTCTTCAGATATTTTCTGACAAATTGCAATAGGGGCAGTTTCCGTTGAACCATAAACTTGAAGTATAGGAATTTTATAATCTTCATAGTTTTTAATTAAATCAGAAGATACTATAGTTGATCCCGTAGTAATAGCTTTTAAAGATGAAAAAATTTTAGCATCCCACTTTTTATTATTTACAAGNAAATCTAGTATAGTTGGAACAAATACAGTGTGAGTGTAAATACTTTTTTCTAAATCTTTNAAAGTATCATTTATTTCAAATTTTTTATGNAGAGTAACTTGAGCTCCTNTATGTAAAGCTGGAATAGTCTGAATATTTAAACCTCCAACATGAAATAATGGAATAACTGTAAGAATATGATCCTTTTTATTAAACTTATGCATATTAATACTATTTAAGATATTATAATATATTGCTTTTTGAGAAAGAACTGCACCTTTAGGTTTTCCAGTTGTACCAGATGTATAAACAATTAATAAGGGNAAAGAATAGTTCTTTATTGATTGNTTTCTACTCTTTTCGTTTTCTTTAAAATTTATTGAGTCTAAATCAATAATATTTAACTTAGTAATTTTATTTTTTATAACTTTACANGTTTTTGTAAAATCGGAATCCGAAAATAAATATTTAGTATCTACATCTTTAACTATATGAATTATTTCATAGCTAGTAAGCCGCCAATTTATAGGTACTAATATTATNCCAAGTTTAGCACANGCATAAAATATTAATAAAAATTCTGTTCTGTTATAAATTAGAACTGCAATTCTTTCGCCTTTTTTTATTTTTAAAGTAAAAGAGAAATAATTTACAAATAGGTTTATTTTTTTTAAAAAATCAGTGTAGGTGAGNTTATTTTTTTTGTAATTTATTGCTATATTATGAGGGTACTTTAACGCATTTTTTTCAAGATATTGATATAAATTATATTCCATGGGAAGGTTTTAATCTTTCTCTCCGGCATTATAAAGAGATGTTTTACCTATTCTGTCTAAACAGATTTCTGCTGTCCAAGGAAGCATGAGCGATCCACATCTTGAGTCTCTAAATATTCTTTCTANCGCTAATGATTTCAGCATTGCTTGCCCNCCACAAGTNCGAATAGCTAATTGTGCAATTTTATGCGCCCCTTCCATGACGGTATATTGTGTTGCGTAAGCTCTTTTTATTTGCTGAGGACTNGGGTCAACACATGCTTCTGATATACTNTGAAACCATATTGATTTAATATTTTCCATTTGAATTTGCATTTCTGCTACTGTTAATTGCTTTGTAGCAAACATTCTTCTTTTAACCGGTGGCGTATTAGGCATTTCTCCTCTTAAATATTTAATAGTAAAATCAATAGCTGCTTGNGCCAAGCCTACATAAGTTGGAGATAATGTTAAAAACATATGAGGCCANCTTTTNGCTGCTTCATAATATTTTCCTTTAGGCATTAATGAAGAATTCTTTGGAACAAATACATCTTTAAAAATTAATGTTCTAGAGATAGTTCCTCTCATTCCAAGAGGATTCCAATCGCCAACAACGCTAACCCCTTCTGCATTAGCAGGTATTGCTAAATATAAAGTGTCTTTTTGTGTGGATATTTCATCAGGTTTTTTTTCTGTACAAAGTATTCCATAATACGATGCGTGNCCTGATAAGGAAGCAAATATTTTTTTTCCATTTACTATCCAACCATTTTTTGTAGGTGTTGCATTAGTTAAGAAAGGTGTAGCTCCTGCTGCTCCTCCGCCTCCCTCAGAAAATGGCTGAGAATAAATAGCGCCATCTTTTATTATTCTTTTATAGTGTAATTTTCTTTTAACATTATGTNCTTTTTGTATACTTTTGGGCATTTTTAAATCATCAGCTAAAATCCCTGTCCATAANGTAGAACATACATGCATATTCCAGGTAAGAGCAGTAGCNCCACAATATCTNCCTATTTCAGCAGCTGNAAGAGCGTAGCCTCTAAAATNTGCTCCTAGTCCACCTTGNNTTTTTGGTATNCATATTCCTAAAAANCCTTCTTTNTATAAATCTTTATAGTTTTCTATTGGAAAAACTGCTTCNTCATCATATTTAAAAGCNCTATTNAAAAATTTTTTTCTTCCTAANTCTCTNGCTCTTTTTGTTAAANTTTCTTCTNNTTTAGTNAGTTTAAATGCNTTTNTTTCGAATATNGGNTCATCAATATTTTTTTTCATAATTTTTCCCTNAAAAAGCTATAAAGCTAATATAAAGTCTTGAATAATTTTATTAAATATTTCAGGTTTTTCTAAATGTATCAAGTGCCCACANTTTTTTATTTCTTTATATTGGGCATATTTNATTTTTTTAGACATACTTTTCATAGTTTTAGCAGGNGCTTGNTTATCCTCCTCNCCTGCAATNAATAAGGTAGGTATAGTTATATTAGATAATTNATGNCGAAGNTCAAAANCAACTANAGATAATATTGCAGATTTATAAGTATTTTTTTTAATAGNACNCATTATNTTTCCTGCAAAACTAATGACTTCTTGATTTTTATTNGATCCTANAATGTTTGTAATTGCTTTTATTGAAATATCTTTCATTGATTGACCATTTTCTAAGGGCTGAAGCCGTGAGTTTATAAAATTATTCTGCCAAGATAAATCATGTCCTCCAAATTTTGCGGTGGTTCCAACTAAGACAGCAGCTTTTGCGAAATTTGTATATTTAGTTATTATTTCTTGAACAATCATACCTCCAAGTGAATGACCAATAAGAATAGGTTTTTTAATATTTTTGGATATTAAAAATTTATGAATTGAAGAGGCATAATTTAAAATTGTTGTGTTTTTAATTTTAGGAGATTTTCCATATCCTGGAATATCTAAAGCAATTACAGTAAAATCTTTTTTAAAAAGTTTAATTTGATTTATAAAAGTCTCCGATGTACTCGCTATTCCATGAATAAAAACAATTGTTTCATTATGTTCGACTGAATTACTTATATAGTTTAGCATTATTATTCTTTCATAATNATAATANTATTTATTATTAATATATCTTGTACATAAAAATTTTTAATTTAAAATGGAATTTATTTCTTAAACTTTATTAAGGTAAAAGATGAAAAAAAAATCTACAAATATTTTATCTAATAAATCTGCAGCTGCAATTAAGGCAGAATTGGCAAAATATTCTGAAACCTTTAATGTAAAAGAGACACAAAAGCTGGTTGAAGAAGTTGTTAAAAAAGTAACAGAAGATTTGCTTAAGGAATGGATAAACGCAAATATAAATGAAGTCGTTAAAAAATCCGTAAAAGAAGAATTAAATAATATAGCTAAGAAAAAATTATAATTTACTTCTAGTTTTTCATATCTTTTTTTCTATAGGCAAGCATACAGTGTTCCGCGCAATAAGGTTTTCCTAATACTTGTGGTTTNCCACAAAAGCGAAAATCATCGGTCCCAGGGTCTCCAAAAGGCCATCTACAGCCTTTAATTTTTAAATGAAACATTTTATCAGTATTATCAATTTCTAAGGCTTTATCTTGCTTTTTAGTTTCGTTAAGACCTAAGCGATTTGCTTTACCTATAACAGCGTTTCTGGTTATTCCTTCGCCAAGTTTTTCAGCGATATCTCTAGCTGGTATATTTTTACCCCATAACTTAGCTAATTTTTTTACTTTTGCTTCTGTCCAATTAAATGCCATTTATTTATCCTATACCTTAATTAGTTATTAATAATTTTTGATGAGTTATTTGCTAACTCTATTATACTATGTAGTAATACTTCTGTTCCTCTTACAGCATCCTCTTTATAAATATCTTCTATTTCATTATGGCTTATTCCGTCAATACATGGAATAAATATCATTGCAGTTGGTGCTATTGTATTTATATTAACTGCATCATGACCTGCGCCAGAAATAATTTCTTTATTAGTAAATTCAAGTTTATTAGAAACTTCCTTAATTGTNTTAACGATAGAGTTATTAAAGGAATTTGATTTTAATTCAAGTATCTGTTTAATTTCTATTTTAACTTTTTTATCTTTTTCTATTGATTTAATGCTTTTTCTTAGCTCTTGNTCCATATTTTTTAAATCGTTGTCGTTTGGATGTCTGAAATCAATCGTTAAAAAACAATTACCCGGAATTACATTTCTTGATGGATTAGTGATCTCTAAAACNCCGCATGTAGCACATCCGCCTGGTTGATAATTATTACCGATTGAATTTACTAATAAAACAATTTCAGCNGAGGCTACAAGAGCATCTTTTCTTATTGACATTGGAGTCGGTCCTGCATGTGCTTCCATTCCAGTAATACTAATTTCATACCATTTTTGAGCCTGTGCTCCGGTAACTATACCAATATTTTTATTTTCCATTTCAAGTATAGGCCCTTGTTCAATATGTATTTCTATAAAGCCTGCAATGGGCCTTGAAGAACATGGTGTGGAGCCATTATATTTTATTCTTTCTAATTCAGACCCAAGTGTAGTCCCTTTTTGGTCTTGGATTGCTAAAGCACTATTTAATTCATGGAGACCTGAAAAAACAGCTGATCCAGTCATCGCAGGTGGGAAACGACANCCTTCTTCATTAGTCCACATTACTATTTCTAAAGGAGCTTCTGTAACATAATTAAATTCATTAAGTGTTCTGATAACCTCTAAAGCACTTAATACCCCAAGAGCTCCATCGTATCTGCCTCCAGTAGGTTGTGTATCTAAATGACTACCGCTCATTATAGGAGGTAAATTATTATTTTTACCGTCTCTTCTTGCAAAAATATTTCCCATTTGATCGATNTTAATAGATAAATTTTCTTCTTTACACCATTTAATAAATAAATCTCTGGATTCTTTATCTAAATCTGTAAGAGCTTGTCTATTNACACCACCTTTTTCTGTAGCGCCAATTAAAGCCATTTCGTTAAGGCTATGCCACAATCTATCTTCATTTATTTTAATATTTGTATGCATAAAGAATCCGTAAAATTTTATTACATATAATTTTAAGTTATTATAGCATAAAATGTGACATTTTTTAATTTTTTGAATATAAATATATACAATTTTTTTTTCGTAAATAATAGAAGCCTAATATTGAGAGGGGTAAAAAATGGGAGTTAGTTTTATATTTCAAACATTGCCAGCAATTTGTAATATAGTTGATAGTAATGATAAATTTCCTGTGAGAAGAATTCTTTGTGTAGGAGCTAATTATGTTGCACATGCTTTAGAAATGGGACGAGATCCGACTAGAGAGCCTCCATTTTTTTTTGCTAAACCCTCAGATGCAATAGTAAATGCAGATAAAGTGTTAAATACATTGGTTCCTTATCCTCCTCAAACAAATAATTTTCATTATGAAATGGAAATGGTAGTGGCTATAGGACAAAATGCTCAAAACATTGAAGCAGAAGAAGCTTTAGGTGTTATTTGGGGATATGGAGCAGGAATAGACCTTACTAGAAGAGATTTACAAAAAGCAGCCAAGGATAAAGGAAGGCCATGGGAGCTAGGGAAAGGATTTGATAACTCTGCTGTAATTAGTTCATTGAACCCAGTTTCTAAAATTGGTCACCCTCAAGATGCAAGAATATGGTTATCTGTAAATGATATTATCAAGCAAGATTCAAATATAGAAAAATTAATATGGTCTGTTCCAGAAATGATTTCAATTCTATCTAAGACTATGACGCTTAAACCTGGGGATCTAATATATACTGGAACGCCTGAGGGAGTAGGGCCAATTAGTAAAGGAGACAAAATTGCTGGAGGTGTAGACGGTGTAGGCGAAATAAGTATTACAATTTCATAATAGGAGTTAAATTTGATAGATAAACCTATATTATATAATTATTTTAGAAGTTCTACTTCAGTCAGAGTTCGTATTGCTTTAAATTTAAAAAATATTGATTATCAATATGAAGCCTTACATTTAAGAAAAAAAGAACATCAAACAGATTCATATTTGAAAATTAATCCTTATGGTTTATTGCCAACTTTAGAATTTCCTTCAGGTATTATTATAAATCAATCTTTAGCAATTTTAGAATATTTAGATGAAGTTTANNCNANTCCNTCTATTTTACCATTAAATCCTATNGATAGGGCAAAAGTTAGNTCTATGGCTTATGGAATAGCATTAGAAATACATCCTTTAAATAATCTTCATGTATTAAATCACTTGAAAGATGATTTTATGGCAGATGACCAAACAATCAAATCTTGGTTTTCAAAATGGGTGCATAAAGCATTTGGNCCATTTGAAAAAGTTNTAAATAGTGATGAAGATGTNGGTCTTTATTGTTTTGGTGATGAGCCGACTCTAGCTGATATTTGTCTTTTTTCACAAGTAGTNAATAATGCACGATTTGATGTTGATTTATCTAAATATCCTAAAATAAAAAGTATATATGAAAATTGTTTAACAAATAATTCATTTGAAAAAGCTTTACCTAAAAATCAACCNGATTCAGAGTAAATAATTTATATTTTATTTTAAAGATTTTTGAAATAAGTCATGTATTCTTGACCANTGCATTTCAGCAGCTTTTTTATGGTATGAGTGTCTGTCGGGAAATGCAAAACCGTGCTCAGTTCCTTCATAAATTTCCATNCTAAAATTATGAGTATGTTTTTCAAAATGTTTTTGTATGTTTTTTAATGCTTCCTCATCCACCCAACTGTCTTTTTCAGCAAAAGCTAAGTACAAGTCAGCTGNTATTTTNTCTGCTCCTAAGTGCGGGGAGTCTTGTGCATCTGTCATTATTTTTACACCATAAAATGACGCAGCAGCAGAGAATTTGTNATTGTATGTAGATGCTATAGANACTATATATTGTCCACTCATACAGTAGCCAACTGCTCCATAGCTNTGATGCTTAATNCCTTTTTTATTATCAAGAAAATCTANAATATATTTAGTATCAGATATAACTAATTCATTGGTTGTATCATCCATAGTTTTTATCATAGCGGTAAAATGACTTTTATCTTCTCTAATCTTTGNNAATGTAAATGGATAATTACCTTCTTTACCCACTCTATAGAATAAGTTTGGAAGTAAAACATAGTATCCCATNCTTGCTAATCTTCTTGCCATATCTCTNAGTTCTTCTCTAATAGCAGGTGCNTCCATATAAATAATNATTGCAGGAAAAGGACCTCCCTCATCTGGCATAACTTCAAAAGTATCTATTATTCCTTCTTTAGTTTNTATATTTATAAAGTTTTCAATCATTGTATTTTCCTTAATGGNTTAGATAAGTTTAAAAGTGGCCNGAAATATTTTTAGGTTGATAATGTTTTTCTAAAGATNAAATTTGTTNTTTAGATAGTGTTAAAGTCATGCTATTTAATAANGTTTTTAANTGTTCAAGTTTTCCTGGGCCAATTATAGGTGCNGTNATNCCNTTTTTTTGAAGCAACCATGCTAGGGCAACTTCAACNGGCTTTCTATTTTCTTTTTTAGCTATTTTTTTTANAGAATCTAGAATCTTAAAATCTGCNTTACTATAGTAATAATTATCAGCTAGTACATCATTTTTAGCTCTATCAGTTTCACCNCCTCCATTTTTACTTCTATTTCCTGCTAAGAAACCTCTAGCTAGAGGNCTCCATGGAGTAATTGCTAAATCATCANTTATACANAGAGGAATCATTTCNCTTTCTTCTTCTCTATAAATTAAATTTAAATGATTTTGCATAGAAATAAATTTTGTCCATCCATTTTTTTCAGCTGTTTCTTGTGCTTTAACAAGNTGCCAAGCAAACATACTAGAAGCACCAATATATCTGGCTTTTCCTGATTTAATAACNTCATGTAAGGCTTCCATTGTTTCTTCTATGGGNGTTTCATAATCCCATCTATGTATTATGTATAAATCNACGTAATCCATTTTAAGCCTTGATAGTGATGCATCTATTGCATTAAATATATATTTTCTGGATAGTCCTTTTTGATTAGGCCCTTTACCCATAGGGTTATAAACTTTAGTTGCTAATACTATTTCATCTCTATTAGACATTTCATTTAGAAGTTCTCCAGTAACTTCTTCGCAAGATCCATTTGAGTATATATCAGCTGTATCAAAAAAATTTATTCCTGACTCTAAAGCATGCTTAAATACTGGAGCTGCATCATTTTTTCCTAAGGCATAATTTCTCCAACCTTTTTCCATGGCAAACATCATTGTTCCAAAACAAATTTTAGATACTTTCATTCCTGATGCGCCAAAACGAGTATATTCCATTATTTTTTTCCTATATAGATATAAGGGTAATATTCTACTTTTATTTTATTGATTACGTCAATTTCATTTATTAAATAAGATAGTTATAAAATTATATAAAATGATGAATTTATTGTAGTATAAATATACTCTTTTTATAGAATTATAATTTAAGGAAAAATTATGTTATTATTAAGAATTTTATGTATTTATTTTTTATTAAGTAATTTCTTATATGCCAATGATTTACTAGCAAATGAAAATAAAAGTAAAAGCACTATTAAAGCGTTAGCAACTAACTTAAAAAAATCATTAAAATTAATTCTTGAGGAATCAGGTCCGATAGCTGCAGTAGAATACTGTAATATTGCTGCTTTAGATATAACTAATGAGATAGCAAATCAAAAAAATGTTTTCATAAAACGCACTAGTTTAAAATTAAGAAATAAAAGTAATATGCCAGATAATTGGGAAATAAATGTTTTAAGTAATTTTGAAAAAAGAAAACAAAATGGAGAAAATATTATGGATCTTAGTTATCAAGAGGTTTTTAAAGAAAATAATGAAGCTTTTTTTAGATATATGAAAGCTATACCTACTGGGCAAGTTTGTTTAACATGCCATGGTTCTAATATAGATTCAAAGCTTGCATACAAACTCTCTGAATTGTATCCAGATGATAATGCTTATAATTATAAAATTGGAGATATAAGAGGTGCCTTTTCTGTTAAGATACCATTGAAAAATTAAGATAATATTAAAATGATACCAATTTATGATGATAACCCTGCATTAGGAANACCTATACTTGTAGTAGGCNTAATAGTGCTTTGTGTAATTATTTGGTTTTGGCAATCTGGATTAGGTTATCAAGCTAATAATCAAATGATTATTAGTTATGGACTAACTCCTGCAGCATTTCTTGGAAAGATGGAACAAGCTGGGCCACTTATCTCAATTTTTACTTTATTTACATCTATGTTTATGCATGGAGGGTTTATGCATTTAGCAGGAAATATGCTTTATCTTTGGATATTTGGCGATAATATAGAAGGGGCATTAGGTCACATACGTTTTATTATTTTTTATTTATTATGTGGTATAGTTGCAGCATTTGCTCAAATATTTTCTGCTCCTGAAAGTACTATTCCTATGATTGGTGCTAGTGGTGCTGTTTCTGGGGTTTTAGGTGCTTATTTAATTTTTTACCCGCGGGCAAGAATTAGNACTTTTGTATTTCTAGGAATATTTATTACTTTTTTAAGACTTCCCGCTGTTTTACTTTTAGGTGTTTGGATTTTAGGGCAAATTATTAGTGCTAGTATTTCTAATCCAGGTTCTCCTGGTGTTGCNTGGTTTGCTCATTTAGGAGGTTTTTTTGCAGGAATGATACTTGGTCCTTTGTTGAAAAAGCCAAATATTAGTATTTTTCAAAAACCTAGAACTAAGGTAAAAGAAAAGCCTATTAGAATTCGTTTTCGTAAGTAAAAATATTTTTATTCGTGAAATTCTTGTTTATCAGGGATTCTGGTAAATGCTATTCTTGTTCCAGAAAAAGATTTTATTTTATTCGGTAATCCTCCTAAAGTTACACTATCTCTGCCGAAACGAGTATTAATATTATCCATAGTTTTTGATAATCTTTCAAAACGACTTGTATCTAAAGTAATTTTTTTATTAAAGTTTTGAAATAATTCAGGTTGTAAATCAGATTTCTTCTTNAGATCATATAGTGTGATACTTATTTTTTTAATTTGTTTAAAATTTCTTTTTTTAATTAATTGTTTCCATATTTTTGTGGCTTCTTCTTGTAATTTTTTATTATCACATGCTCTATAAAATTTACTTTTCCCCTCTAGTCTTAAGTTATTTTCTGTTCTTATGCTAAGAGATAAGCGACTGCAGTAGTANTCCATTCTTCTCAATCNACTAGCTGCNTTCAATAATAAACGNAGCATAACTTTTTCTGCTGATTCTACTAGTCTCCATTTAGGCTCTANTACATGACTATGTCCTATAGTTTTCCTNTCTGTTTTAATATCTGCAATTTCTTTTCCTCTTAACATATACCAAAATTTTTCTCCTTGTACGTTACCCCAAATTTTTCTCATATGTTTTGGAGATATGTTATACAGTTCTTGGATAGATAAAATTCCTGATTTATTNAACCGATATTCCATTGCTCTTCCTATTCCGGTAAGGTCGGACAGTTTAAAGTGTTTAATGCGATCTGGAATATCTTTACTATAAAGAACTTGTAAGCCATCAGGTTTTTCTAAATTACTAGCAGTTTTTGCAAGAAATCTATTCGGTGCTATACCTATAGAACAACGTATATATTGTCCTACATTTTTGTATATACCTATTTTAATATTTCTTGCAATTTTGCGCGCTTTAGACTCATTTTTTTGGCTGCCTATTAGNTTACAGGCAACTTCATCTATAGAAGAAATAATTTCTATTGGAATATGTTTGTCTATTTCTGCTAATATTTTATGATGATACATAACATAATTTTCATGATTAGCTTGCACNCATATTAATTTTGGACATAATTTTTTTGCTTCATAAATCATTGTNCCAGTTTTAACACCATAGGCTTTTGCTTCATAACTTGCAGCTATTGCACACGTTGCATCAGTCATTGTTGGAACTATTGCAACTGGTTTGTTCTGTAATTTTGGCTGTAGTTGTTGTTCAACGCTTGCAAAATAGCTGTTTAGGTCTANATAAAGCCAGTTTAATNTAGTTTNATTATCTAATAATTTGTTCATGTTTTGTTCTAATTAATTACGATCATGAAGTCAATATTATTATTGAGTTTTAATGAGATAATTTAAAAATATTAATAGCAGCAGAAGGAAAATGTTTTGAATTATGAATGATTNTATTTAATTCATCTAGATTTGGTTTTTGCCCATATTTAATATTAAGTGTGTGAGATAANATACCACTTGTTACTAGTATAGTATTAATNTTNACAGAATTACCTCCTAAAATATCTGTTTCTAAACCGTCTCCTATAATTGAAATATTATTTAANTTTATATTTGGTACTATGAGTTTTAAATGCTTTAAGGCNTCAAGAAAAACATTTTTATATGGTTTTCCAAATTGAATAACATTTCCNCCTAAATTTTNATAAACTTCTGCNATTGCACCAGCACAAAAAATTTTTTCTCCTGTTTGTCTAACTACAATTTTATCAGGATTNGCAGATATCATCNGTAATTNATTNTTTAAGCATTCTTTAAGTTCAGAGGCATATAATTCTAGNTTATCTTTAAAATCACGTGGNCCAGTAATAAGAATAAAATCTGCATTTTCAGGAGAGGAACAATTTTTAAATTTAGTATTTTCAAGTAAGTCATNATCTTCTTTTAATCCTATAAAATAATAGTTAATTCCAGGAACTAAATNATTATTTGTTATAAGCTCATTTCTACATACATCACCAGAGGATATAATTTTGTCATATAAATAAGGNTTAATGCCAATATTTTCTAATTTGTTTACAACTATTTCAGACTTTCTTGGTGCATTAGATAAAAGAATTATAGGAATNTCTTTTTTTCTAAGTTCTATTAAAGTTGTTAAAGCTTCTGGATAAACCTTAATACCATCCCATAAAACTCCCCATATATCTAAAATCAAACCTTCACAATTATCTATCATAAAATTTAAATCATTATAAAAGGGTATTTTAATTTTATCATTACTCATTTATAAAATGGCCATTCGCAATTTCATAAGCTTTACTNCCTATTATGTTAGATATATTATTCATATTACTTTTATTATCTAATTCTTTNACAATTTTATTAATCAAATCAGGTCCCTTAAATATTAAACCTGTATACAATTGTAAAATACTAGCTCCTGCAAGCATTTTTANATAAGCATCATCAGCACTTGTAATTCCACCAATTCCAATAAATTTAATNTTATTATGAGCATGTAAATAAGCTTTTGCTAATATTTTTGTGGATTGAAGTGNAAGCGGNGAGCCAGAAAGTCCTCCATT
Organism: Candidatus Pelagibacterales bacterium; assembly: GCA_002720535.1. Lineage (GTDB taxonomy): Bacteria > Pseudomonadota > Alphaproteobacteria > TMED109 > TMED109 > TMED109. The sequence goes on from PBIU01000003.1 coordinate 200,403, forward strand.
TTCATTTNTATTTTTNGATTTTAGCTCATAAGATCTAGCAATAGTTGANTTAGAAATACAAATTGCATTAATATTATGTTNTAAAGATACATCNATAAGNTTTTTAAGTTCNTTNTCANTAAGGTCNGGAGAAATTTTTANCCAAACTTGTAATGNACNNCCNCTTTTATTTTCNATATTTTCTCTNTCATTATTTACAGTANTTAGNAGNTTNGGAAGAAGNTCACTTGTTTGAATACTTCTNAGTCCTGGAGTATTNGGNGAAGATATATTNATAGTAATCCAATCAGCATATTCNCCAAGGTTTTTAGTAAGTATAGAGTAATCANTAANTTGATTTATAGTATCTTTATTACANCCTATATTAATTCCTAATGGAATATTNGAATTGTATTTTTTAANNCGNTTTTTTAAATATTCTAAACCTTTNCTTGGAAACCCNAANCTATTTATTATAGCANNATCTTTATTAAGNCTAAATACTCTAGGCTTTTCATTTCCAATTTGAAATTGAGGAGTAACGGTTCCTATNTCTGAATGAGATAAACCTAATTTATCTATTTTATGAAATACTTCACCATCTTTATCAAAACCTGCTGCAAGTCCTATAGGATGTTTAAAATCAATATTACCCAGTTTGATATTAAGGTTTTTAGAATTATTGATTGGATTATTTAAAAATAGACCTGTTTTTATTAATTTAAGAGTAATATTGTGTGCGAATTCAGGAGGCAGTTGATGCAAAAAGTACTTTAATAAAATGTTATTTAAATATTTCATTATATGCCTTATTTTGCCAGATTTATTAAATTATATAATTATTTAATTTATATAACTATAATTATTTTTAAATAAATACATATATGCTTGCAATAATTACTTAAAATGCATATATTTCTTCGCTTTCCGAATAAATAAGATAGAATATGATTATAAGGATAGCAGATGATTAGAGAAAAAAAGATTTTTGAAAAAGTAGGAATAGTAATGGGTAGCCAGTCTGATTGGGATACTATGAAAAATGCCGTGAAAATTTTAGAGAAATTATCTGTTCCTTACGAAGTAAATATAGTTTCTGCACATAGAACACCGGATAGACTCTATGATTATGGTAAATCTGCAAAAAGAAAGGGCATAAAGGTTATTATAGCTGGTGCTGGAGGAGCTGCTCATTTACCAGGTATGCTTGCTTCTATGACTTATATTCCGGTATTAGGTGTTCCAATCTTGAGTAAAGCATTAAGTGGAATGGATAGTTTATTATCCATTGCGCAAATGCCATCAGGTATTCCTGTAGGTACTCTTGCCATCGGAGATGCAGGAGCTTGTAATGCTGGTATAATGGCAGCTCAAATATTAGCTATAAATAATAAGTCTATAGAAAAAAAAGTTAAAAATTATAGAATAAAGCAAACTAAATCTGTAAAAGAAAAACCGGAAACCTATATTGAAAAATAAAATTTTAGGTATAATTGGTGGTGGTCAGTTAGGAAGAATGACTGCTCTTGCGGCAGCTAAATTTGGAATAGAGTGCCATATCTTTGATCCAGATTCTAATGCACCAGCATTTCAGGTTTGTGCTAAATCATTTGTTAATGAGTATGAAGATTTGGAAGCTATAAAAGATTTTGCTTCAGGAGTTGATGCTGTTTTATATGAATTTGAGAATATACCTTTACAGACTGCGCAGCATATTGAACAATTTTGTGTATTGAGACCTTCCTCTTTTGTTCTTTCAGTTTCACAAGACAGATTAGTAGAAAAAAATTTTTTATTAAATGAAGCACAGGTAAATACTGCTAAATTTTATGAGTGCAATACTTATAATAATTTAGAAACGGCATATAATTCTATTAAAGGAATGTCTGTATTAAAGACACGCCGTTTTGGATATGATGGTAAAGGACAAATAAAGCTTGATAATGATACAGATTTGGAAAAAGCCTGGAAAGATATAGAAAGTAATGAATTAATATTAGAAGAATTTATTCCCTTTAAAAGGGAATTAAGCATTATTGTTGCCAGAGATCTAAATGGAAAAATAGTACTTTACGATGTTGTTGAAAATAGGCATAAAAATCATATTTTAGATCAAACAATTGCTCCTGCTCCTAATATTAGTAAAGAAGTTAGTCAATCAGCAAAAACAATAGCAACTAAAATTGTATCAGCACTAAATTTAGAAGGTCTTCTCGCTATTGAATTATTTGAACTTAATAATGGAGAGTTATTAGTTAATGAAATTGCACCTCGTCCACATAATTCTGGACATTGGACTATGGATGGGTGTGTTACAGATCAATTTGAACAAGCAGTAAGAGCGACTTTAGGGATTGAGTTAGGAAGTACAAAAAGGGTATTTAATATTAATATGCAAAACTTAATTGGAGATGATATATCTCTAGTTGAAAAATTTATAAATGATCCTGCTGCAAGGATTCATAATTATGGCAAAAAAGAAGTTAGGGCAGGAAGAAAAATGGGACATATAAATCATATTATAAAATAAATATTATACCTTTATAGATTTTAAATTTTTTATAACGCTAATTAACTTATTAAAAATATTAAAATCAGAAATTCTAGATTTAATAGAAGCAGATGTTTTTCCGAATTTAAGAACTTCATCAATTCTTCTATTCAAAAATAATTTGGTTTCTTCAATATTTTTACTTTTATCGTTAAACCAGCAAAGTAAAGTTGATAGATATACCCAAGACAATAAAAGTCTTTTAGTATAATGGTTATAATCCGTAGAAGTATCTCCTGCAGATCTCCATATTAAATCGGCAGTATTCCATAAATTTTTAATAGATTTTATTGGTGATGATGATTCACTAACAAATATATGTTTGATTGAGTCTTTATTTTTTTGAAATATTTCTAGTCTTATAATAACGCCATTATAAATTTTATCACGAATTCTTATATCTTTATTTTCTACCTGGTTTATTTTTTTTAACATTTCTATATCTGTTTGATTAAAAAAATATTCCTTTAACTCATATATTCCCTCAGGAAACAATCTTCCTAAAGCTCCTTTTGAAAGATTACAATTTTCTGCTACCTGAATAAGCATATTTTCGTTAAATCCATAGGTATTAATATCAATAAGTGCTTGTTTTAAGATTTTTTTTCTTTGTCTTTCGTATTTTAATTTTTCTTTATTCATTTCTGTTAACCCAATGTTTTGCTTCACTCACAAACTGTAATGAAGATAAATCTTTCATTCTATGAGGATACAGTATACCAAATAAATGATCACATTCATGTTGTACAACTCGAGCATTAAATCCTTCAGCAATAGTTTCTATTTTATTACCTTTAAGGTCTAGTCCTGAATATTTAATTTTATTAGGACGGGTTACTTGTCCTCTTAGTCCAGGCACAGAGAGACATCCTTCCCAATCAATACTAGTTTCTCTAGTTAAAACATCTATTTTAGGATTAATTAATGTTATTAAGTTAGCTTCTTTTCCATCATCAGATACAGTTTCAAAAATGACTACCTGAAGTGAAACATGAACTTGAGGTGCTGCTAAACCAACACCGTTACCTAGATCATCTAATGTTTCTAGCATATCATTCACTAATGTTTTAATTTTTGGATCTGTTGGATCATCAACTTTTTTAGCTTTTTGTAAAAGTATTGGATGTCCCATCTTAGCAATTTTCAATATAGCCATAATATTTTTACCAATTTAATATACTTTTATATAAAAATAAATTTCTTATTACTTCACTTATTTTTATTCTTATGTTAATACCACACCTTATATTGATAATAATATATATTATTATTGAAATTAATGTAAGGCGAGGAGTTAAAAGTGCAAGTAATAGTTAGAGATAATAACGTAGATCAAGCTTTAAAAGTACTTAAGAAAAAAATGCAAAGAGAAGGCATGTATCGCGAAATGAAAAAAGGAAGGTCGTTTGAGAAACCTTCTGAAAAGAAAGCGCGTGAAAAAGCTGAAGCTGTACGAAGATGGAGAAAACTACAAAGAAAGAAAGAGATGACTGAAGAATAAATCGTTTCTTAACTTACTACATTTTTAATTCTTTTATTATTATATAAATTTTCCAAATTTTCACATACAAATTTAAACCTTCTATCCCATAATTGACTGCTCCAAGCTGATGAATGTGGAGAGAAAGTTATATTATCTAATTTATGTAGAGGATATTTTGATGGGTATAATTTTTTTGTAACACTATTTTTTGGATAATTATACCATACATCAATAACTGCAGCTCTAATTAATTTATTTTTTAAAACTTTATATAAATCAGCTTCATTAATTATAGGTCCTCTAGCAATATTTATAATTACTGAATTCTTATTCATGTTTTTCATTAAATTAAAATTNATTAAATTTTTTGTTTCATCATTAAGTGGGCAAGCTATTATNAAATAATCAAATTTGTTAATNTCTTTNTTAATATTTTTTATTGAAANAAAATTAATATATTTATTTGATTTNTATTTATCAATATTTCTAACTACGCATGAAATATTCATATTAAAAGCTTTAGCTCTTTTAGCTATTTCTTTTCCTATATGNCCATACCCTAGAATGCCTAANTTTTTATTNAAAAGTTCTCCATGGAAGGAAGAACTTGAAAAGTATCCNTTCCAGTTTCCTTTTTTTAATTGTGCATTCATTTTATTTAAATTTATTTCTGCTTCTAGCATAGCTAGAAGGCAGTATTCTGCAATTGGTACTTCATGCTCAAAAGTATTACTTACTTTGCAGCCTTTAGGAACAGANTCAAAGTGAATNTTGTCAAAACCGGCTGCTGGTATTTGTATTAATTTTAATTTAGGAGCATTTATATTTTTATTTGGCCAACGAGTTGTTATAAATACATCNGCATCTAATAATTCTCTTGTAAGTTCTCCGGGTTTCTTATTTACACTAACAATATTATAATTAGATAAAACACCTTTAGATTTAAAATTTTCTTCTAAATATTTTTTAAAATCAATATCTAGCCCACCAGGTATTACTATTTTAAGTTTTTTTTTAGTCATTTTTTTAAGCTTTTATTATATAAGTNGTTATATATATAATAAATTTACTATTTGTAAAAGAATTGTTAGGAGGTACTAAATGATAGTAGAACAAATATGGACAGGTAACGCATATAGAAATTATAATTATCTTATTGCTTGNCCTCATAGTGGNGAAGCTATTGCTATAGATCCATTAGAATCTCAGATGTGNTTTGATAAAGCAAAAGAAAAAGGATGGCANATTACTAAAATACTTAATACGCATGAACATGGNGATCATACGGGNGGTAATATAAATTTAATGAATCTTACTGGAGCAGAAGTAATGGCACCTGAAGGTGCATCTAAAAATATTCCAGGAATGACAATAGGTTTAATAGAGGGAGATATTGTAAAAATAGGTAAAGAAGTAGAATTAGAAGTTTTAGATACACCTGGTCATACTATGACTCATATATGTCTCTTTTCTAGGACGGATACGCCAGTTTTATTTTCAGGCGATACTATATTTGGGGCTGGTGCAGGTAATTGTCATAACGGTGGTCATCCAGAGNAACTATATGAAACATTTAATACAAAATTTCGAGATTTACCAGGTACAACTTTGATATATCCTGGACATGATTATTTACAAACTAATTTAGAATTTACTCTAGACAGGGAGCCAAACAATAAAGAAGCTCAAAAATTATTAAATTCTGTAGAAGACTCAGAAGCTGGTAGTGTAACGACTAATTTAAATATGGAAAATAATATCAATACTTTTTTTAGGCTTTCTAATAATACTATAATTGATAGATTAAGAGAGAAATTTCCAGAATTATCTATTAATCCATCACAAAAAGAAGTCTTTTTATTACTTAGACAGTTGAGAAACAAATGGTAGCATAAGTTTTACTAAAGTTATATGGAATAAATATGGAAAGATCATTTAAAAAAGAAATTGAAGCTTTAAAACTTGGCGAGGGCGATATATTTGAAGGCGAAGGAATACTAGCTGTAACAAAAGCATTATTACAGTCAGGAGTTGCATATGTTGGAGGTTATCAGGGTTCACCAGTTTCAAATTTATTAGATGTAATGGTTCAAGCAAAAGATTATATGAAGGAATTGGGGGTACATGTTGAGGCATGTGCTAATGAGTCATCTGCTGCTGCAATGCTTGGTGCTTCAATAAATTACCCTGTAAGGGGAGCAGTTACATGGAAATCAATAGTTGGAACTAATGTTGCTTCTGATGCTTTATCTCATTTAGCTTCAGTTGGGGTTCTTGGAGGGTCATTAATTATAATTGGTGAAGACTATGGAGAAGGCTCTAGTATTATTCAAGAGAGAACTCATGGAGTAGCTCTGAAGTCTACGATTTGGCTCATGGACCCAAGACCAAATCTAGAAGTAATAGTTAGGACTGTTCATAAAGCATTTGAACTTTCTGAGTATTCTCATACACCTGTTATGATGCAATTAAGAATTAGAACTTGTCATTTACAGGGAAAGTTTATTGCTAAAAATAATATAAAACCTCAAATTTCTAGTACTAATAAAGTTGGAGAAGTAGCTCCTCATAATTATGATTTAATAGCTCATCCACCAAGCACCTATGCTCAAGAGAAACTTAAATATGGACAAAGAGCAAAATTAGCAAAGACATTTATATCTAATAATTCTTTAAATGAATTTTTTCAAGGTGAAATAGAAGAAATTGGATTAATTGTGCAAGGAGGTCTTTATAATAATTTAATAGCCGCTTTAAAAGAAATGAATATGTCTGATAGTTTAGGTAATACGAAAATATCAATTTATGTTCTCAATATAGTTCATCCATTAATTCCAGATGAAGTTATATCTTACGCTAAAAAGTTTAAAGCGCTTTTAGTTATTGAAGAAGGGCAACCTCAATACATAGAGCAAGAATTAGGTTTATTATTTCACAAGGAAAAAATTGAAGTTAGCTTGGCTGGCAAGGATGTATTACCTATGGCTGGAGAATACACTTCTGAAGTTATACATAAAGGAGTATTTAATTTTATTAAAAAGTATATTCCTGATTTTTCGAATTTTTCTAATTTAGATTATAATACTGAGATAGACCAGTTAAGAGAAAAAGTATCTGCCTCTTTGGGAGAGGTTGTTCCACCAAGACCTCCAGGTTTTTGTACTGGTTGTCCTGAAAGACCATTTTTTTCTGCATTAAAAATGATAGAAAAAGATACTGGTAAAATTCATATTTCAACAGATATTGGGTGTCATTCTTTTGCAACTTTTCCACCTTTTTCTTTTGGGCAGTCTATTTTGGGGTATGGAATGAGTTTAGCAGCTAGTGCCGGAGTTCAGAGCTTTTCTTCAAAAAGACCAATTGCAATAATGGGTGATGGCGGTTTTTGGCATAATGGATTATTAAGTGGTGTAGCATCAAGATTATTAAATAATTCGGATGGTATTTTAGTAATTCTACAAAATGGTTATACTTCAGCAACAGGAACGCAAGATCTTATTTCAACTCCTGAATCAGAAAATAGAAAAATTGCAGCTTCTTCTAGTTCTACTAGCACAGATAAAACAATAGAAAAAGCTTTAGAGGGACTAGGTGTAAAATGGCTTAAAACTGTTCACACTTATGAAGTTGGAGCTGTAAAAAAAGTCTTAAATGAGGCTATAGAAAGTTCCTTTAATGGCTTAAAGGTAATAATAGCAGAGGGAGAATGTCAATTAGAAAGACAAAGAAGATTAAAGCCTATAAAGAATAATGCAATAAAAATGAAAAAAAGATTTGTGAGAGTAAGGTATGGTGTTGATGAAGATACTTGTACAGGAGATCATTCTTGTATACGACTCTCAGGTTGCCCTACACTTACAGTTAAACCTTCAAGTGATCCTCTTAAATTAGACCCCGTTGCCCATGTTACTGATGGATGTGTAGGATGTGGTTTATGCGGAGAAAATGCAATAGAAGCAACTTTATGCCCTTCATTTTATAAAGCTAAAATAATAAATAATCCTAATATTAGAGAGAGATCAATGGCTTGGGTTAGAAATAAAGTTATTGGTTTATTAACTTGAGNGATTATAAGACAATATCAATATTAATTACTGCCTTAGGAGGGGAAGGTGGTGGAACACTTATGAATTGGATAATAGAGTGTGCCAGAAGTCAAAAACTCTTTGTTCAAGGAACTTCTGTTCCTGGGGTTGCNCAAAGGACTGGTAGTACAAGTTATTATATAGAAATCTGNGATAGAAATTTTGATAATNAGAAAGAACCCATCTTATCATTATATCCAAAACCAGGTAGAGTTGATATTGTAATTGCTAGTGAACTTCTCGAAGCGGCTAGAGTTTTAGAAAAAGGATATATAAACCCTGATAGTACAACTTTAATTACATCCTCAAGTAGAATTTATACAAATTTAGAAAAGTCTCATTTAGCAGATGGAAGATTTGATGAAGAAAAAATAAAGAATACATGTATAAAGATGTCTAAAAATTTTATTTGCTTAGATTTAAACTCAATGGCTACGGATCATTCAACTATAGTATCGGCTACTATGTTTGGAGCTTTGGCAGGTTCTGGAGTTTTGCCATGGAAAAAAGATATTTGTGAGAGTATTTTTCAAGAAAATATTTTTGGAAAAAATAGTTTATCAGGGTTTAATTTTTCCTATAAGCAGGTGCAAACTATCATTAAAAATAAAAAAAATATAAACTTAAAAGAAGAAAATATAAAAGATATTGATGATAGTCCATCATCTAATGATTTTATAAATATTATAAATATAGGAAAAGAAAGATGTTCCGATTATCAAAATAATAAATATTCAGAATTATTTATAACAAGAGTTGAAAAACTTATTTCAGTAATAAATAAAAAAGATCCCAAAGTATTGTCTATTACAGAAAATATAATTAGACGCTTAGCATTATGGATGACATATGAAGATATACCAAGAGTTGCTCAATTAAAAATAAAACCAGATAGATTTATTAAAATAAAAAATGAAATAAATATACAATCAAACCAAATACTTTTTGTGCAAGATATTTTTAAACCAGGAATAAATGAAATAGCAGCTATGCTTCCATATAAGATTGGAAAATGGTTTATAAAAAATAAAAAAATAGTTAGTCGTTTACCTTTTATTGGTAAAGGTATGAAAATAAATTCTTTAACTATTTTTGGATTTATTGTTCTGAAATTTTTATCTTCATTTCGATATATTAGACCTATTTCTTTCAGATATAAAGAAGAGCAAAGAAATATTGATATATGGATTGATAATATAATTTTATCTTTAAATAAATCTATNTCCTTTACAGAGGGATTAGCAGATATGCCTCAGATATTAAAGGGATATGGTGATACTTGGGATAGAGGTATAAAAAAATATAATAAAATTAACGATGCATTAATAAAAAATAAATTAAATAATATAGTGGAAAAAGATGGGGCTATATTGAAAGAAGCCATTTTAATTTCGATGAACGATATTGAAACAGAAAAATTAGATATTTTTCTTCAAAATAACTTATAGTTTATATATCTAATCTAAAGCTTGAACTATTTTTTCTAACATTTTTTTTGCATCATCAAAAAGCATCATAGTATTTTCATTATAAAAGACATCATTATCAATTCCTGCATATCCAGGAGATAAAGAACGTTTAACAAATAATACAGTTTTTGCTCTTTCTACCTCTAAAATTGGCATTCCTGCTATAGGACTAGAAGGGTCAGTTTTAGCTGCAGGATTAGTTACATCATTTGCACCTATTACAAAAGCAACATCAGTACTTGCAAAGTCACTATTTATATCTTCTAATTCAAAAACTTCATCATAGGGTACGTTTGCTTCAGCTAAAAGAACATTCATATGACCTGGCATTCTTCCTGCAACCGGATGGATTGCATATTTTACAGTAACTCCAGAGCTTTTTAATTTATCAGTCATTTCTCTGACAATATGTTGAGCTTGAGCTACTGCCATTCCATAACCGGGAACTATTACAACGTTTTGAGCATTCTGCATAATAAAGGCTGCATCTTCTGCACTGCCAGCCTTAGCATTTTTATTTTTATTTCCTGTTTTTTCATCTTCTATTGTAGCGCCAAAGCCACCCAATATGACACTAACAAATGATCTATTCATGGCTTTACACATTATATATGATAATATTGCACCTGAACTACCAACTAATGCACCTACAATTATCAAAGCAGTATTTTGAAGAGTAAAGCCTATTCCAGCGGCAGCCCAACCAGAATATGAATTTAACATAGATACTACTACTGGCATATCTGCTCCTCCAATTGGTATAATTAAAAGAACACCTATTAGTAAGGCTAAAATAGTTAGCATATGAAAATATTTAGGATCTTCGTTATTAGAAAATAGTATAATTAGGATAACCATAATTATACCTATAGCTAGATTCAATATATGTTGTCCCTTAAAGACTAAAGGTGCTCCACTAACAAGGCCTTGTAGTTTTCCAAAAGCTATTATTGAGCCAGTAAAAGTAATAGCTCCAATAGCAACACCTAAGGACATCTCTATTCGGCTAGCTGTTTTTATAGAACCTATGCTTCCTATTCCATAAGATTCCGGAGAAAGTAAGGCTGTGTAGGCTACAAGAACTGCGGCAAATCCCACTAAACTATGAAACGCTGCTACTAATTGAGGCATTGCTGTCATTTCAATTTTTAGTGCTATAGATGTTCCAATTACACCACCAATAATAATTGCGGTGATAATTAGAAAGTAATTTGAAGTATCAGGTTGTAAAATGGTTGTTATAATAGCAATACCCATTCCTAAAATACCAAAGTAATTACCCGTCCTAGCACTAGTTGGGCTAGAAAGACCTTTTAGTGATAAAATAAATAATACTGACGCTACCAGATATAACAGTGCTGAAAAATTTATACTTATCATTTATCTTTACTCTTATTCTTTTTGAACATGGCCAACATTCTCCAAGTAACTACAAATCCTCCAAAAATATTTATTGAAGCAATAATAATAGCTATAAAACCAAGCCATTTTGAAATATTTGATATTTCATTACTAGCTGATCCAAGAGCAATTAATGCTCCAACAATTATTATACCAGAGATTGCGTTAGTAACTGACATAAGAGGAGTATGTAAAGCTGAAGTTACAGACCACACAACAAAATAACCAACAAATATAGCTAGAATGAATATTGTTAAGTCTATAATAAAAGGGTCGATCATATTATTTTCCTTTAAATTTATATATTAAGCACTTTGCCGTCATAACTTACACAAGATTTTTTTAGTATTTCATCTTCCCAATCAATTTCAATTGTTTTGTCCTTAACCATTAATTGAACAAAATTTAATAAATTTTTTGCATATAAATTACTAGCATCTTGAGATAATTTACTAGGAAAGTCTGAATATCCCATGATTTTAACNTCATGCTCAATAATAACTTCATTTAATTTTGTGAGTTTACAATTTCCTCCAGCTTCTGCTGCTAAGTCTACAATTATAGAACCACCTTTCATATCTTTTACCATAGAGTTAGTAATTAATTCAGGTGCATCTTTTCCNGGTATTAAAGCGGTAGTTATAACAATATCCTGGGTCTTAATAGTTTCATGTAATAAATTTTGTTGTTTCTTTTTATAATCTTCTGACATTTCTTTTGCATATCCNGATTCAGTTTCATTATCAGAACTATCTTCATCTTCTGTGACCACTTCAATAAATTTAGCTCCTAAACTTTCAACTTGTTCTTTAGCTGCCGCTCTTACATCAAANGCAGAAACAACAGCTCCTAATCTTTTAGCTGTTGCTATAGCTTGTAATCCTGCTACTCCAGCACCAAGTATTAAAATCTTTGCAGGAGCTACAGTACCTGCCGCCGTCATCATCATAGGTATGGCTTTCGAAAATTCTGAAACTGAATCTACAACTGCTTTATATCCAGCCAAATTAGACTGAGAAGACAGGGCATCCATAGATTGAGCTCTACTAATTCTTGGTATAAGTTCGACTGAAAAAGCATCAATATTTTTGTTTGCTAAATCTTTAATTTGGTTAGGGTTTTGAAGAGGTTTTAAAAAACCTATAATTTTTGTTCCTTTATTATAAATATTTATGTCATCAGCACCTTTGCCATCTTTATGAACTGTATTAACTTTGAAGACAATGTCAGCTGAAGAAATAATAGATTTTGTATCAGCTATAATATTCGCTCCTGCATTTTTGTAATCTGCATCTGAAAAAAATGAATTTACTCCTGCTCCTTCTTCTACATCCACAGANAAACCTAATGATAGAAGNTTTTTAACTGTTTCAGGAGATGCCGCTACTCTTTTTTCTAGCTCTTCAGTTTCTTTTACAATAGCAATTTTCATTTATATTCTCTTTTTATTAAATGATTTATAAAGGATTATAATTTATTTTTGGCTTTTATGTTGATGATTTTCATTCTTTAATTGTTCTTTTTCATATCTGTTTTCTTCATGTCCAAAAACTAATGAAATAAATAACAGACTGATAATGTTAATAATTAAAATTTTCATATTCTATCCTAAAATAGACAGAATATATTATTTATTTTTGAAAGACAAATTTATTTTTTAATTTACCCAAATAGGAATTTTATTTAATTCTACTCCAAATACAGGCCCCAAAATAAGAGTAATTATAATACCTATAACTATTAAGGAAGTAATATTAAGCCATACTCCAGCTTTAACCATATCTGTAATATTAATATGGCCAGATGCATACGCAATTGTATTTGGAGGAGTAGCTACAGGCATCATAAATGCACAACTAGCTCCTAGTGTAGCAGGAATAATCAATAGGAGTGGATCTTGCCCAAGACCTAGAGCAGTGGCTCCAAATATTGGAATAAATGTTGATGCTGTTGCAGTATTAGAGGTTAATTCTGTTAATATAATTATTATGGCTACACTTAATAATACAATTAAAATAATAGAAATAGCATCAAAGTTACTACTTAAAGCTCCAATCCAAGCGGCTAATCCGGATGAACTTATTACGCTAGCAAGCGCAAGGCCGCCTCCAATTAATATTAAAGCTCCCCATGGTATCTTTTGTACTACTTCCCAATCAATTAATCTTTTTTTATTTTTTTCATTCGAAGGTAATATAAATAAAATTATTGCTGCTAAAATAGCAATTGAAGAATCATTTATAGCTCCTATCGGAATTATATTTTCTAGGAGTGAAGAAATCCATTTTCTCGAAATCCATAAAAAAGCAGTAAAAATAAAAACTACTCCTACTAAGATCTCATCCTGAGAAATTTTTCCTAAACTTTTTATTTTATTTTTTATAATACTATCTTTAACAATTGTTTCAGAATTAATAGGAAAGCATAAATAAGTTAGAATTATCCAAGCAATAGGTAATAATATTATTGAAGTTGGTAGTCCTATTTTTAACCAATCAACAAAACTTATTTCATAATTATATAATTCCGATAACATTGCAGCCATTACAGTATTAGGAGGAGTGCCTATTATTGTTGCTATTCCTCCTATAGTTGCTGAGAAAGCAATGCTTAATACTAAAGCTTTGTCAAAATTATTGTTTTTGGGTTTAATTTTATTTTCATTTAGTACTGTAATTATAGATAATGCTATTGGCAACATCATGATTGCAGTTGCACTATTACTTATCCACATAGATAAAAATGCTGTACCTAACATAAAGCCAAATATTATTGATTTTGGTCCTTTTTTAAATTTAGATATAATATAATAAGCTATTCTTTTGTGTAGTCCAGTATGTTGCATTGCAAGACCAATAATAAACCCTCCCATAAATAAAAATATAATTGGATGGCTAAATCCCTGAGCAGTTTGTTTTATAGAACTAATATCTAAAATAGGAAAGATAACTAATGGAACTAAGCCAGTAGCAGGTAGAGGAATAGCTTCTGATAACCACCAAGAAGCCATTAGTAAAGCAACTCCTAAAGTTAACCAAGCTTTATAATTTAATGACTCAGGAGCTGGAAAAATACATGTTAGCAAAAAAAATATAATACCAGTTAATAAACCTATATATTTTTTTTTATTTTGTTTTATATTATTCATATTTTTATAAAATCAGCTATGTTAGTTAAGGTTATATCTTTATAAATAAAATAATGAAAGTAAATATATTTTATAAAAGGAGACTAAATTTATGAGCGATAAGTATGTGTTCGTAATGAAAGAATTAAATAAAACTTGGCCAGGNGGNAAACAAGTTATTAAAGATGGNTGGTTATCTTTTTATCCAGGNGCAAAAATAGGNGTTCTAGGNCAAAATGGTGCAGGAAAGTCAACATTATTAAAAATTATGGCNGGTTTAGATAAAGAATTTTCAGGNGAAGCNTGGGCAGCAGATGGAATAAAAATAGGNTATTTNGCTCAAGAGCCAATATTANANAATGATTTAAATGTNTTTGATAATATTATGTTAGGTGTTTCAGAAATAAAAGATGCACTNAAAGAATTTGAAGATGTCAGTTTAAAGTTTGGCGAAGTTTCTTCTGATGATGAAATGAATGAACTTTTAGCTAAGCAGGCTGAGCTTCAAGAAAAAATTGATTCTATAGATGGATGGGATATTGATAGACATATAGAGATAGCTATGGATGCCTTAAGGTGTCCTCCTGCTGAAAGTAATATTGCTGATTTATCTGGCGGAGAGAAAAGAAGAGTTGCTTTATGCCAATTACTTTTAACAAAACCTGATATATTATTACTAGATGAACCAACAAACCATTTAGATGCAGAGTCCGTAGCTTGGTTGGAAAGAACATTAGCCGATTTTTCTGGCACTGTAGTTGCGATTACTCACGATAGGTACTTTCTAGATAATGTTGCTGGTTGGATATTAGAAATTGATAGAGGTAATTTAATTCCTTTTGAAGGAAACTATTCAAATTGGTTAGAGCATAAGCAAAAAAGACTACAACAGGAAGCAAGAGAAGAAGTATCTATTCAAAAAACTATTGCTAATGAACTCGAGTGGGTTAGGCAAAACCCTAAAGCTAGACAGTCGAAGTCACAGGCTAGGATTAATGCTTATGAAGCTTTAGTTGCAGAGTCTCAAGCCAGAGAAAAAGGTCCTTCTCCTCAACAGATAGTAATTCCTTCAGGTGAAAGATTAGGATCAAACGTTATTGAATTAAAAAATATAAGTAAAGGCTTTGGAGATAAATTATTAATAGATGACCTTTCACTTAAAATTCCACCAGGTGCAATTGTAGGAATCATAGGGCCAAATGGTGCAGGAAAAACTACTTTGTTTAATATGATATCCAAAAAAGATACTTCAGATTCTGGAGCCATATTAATAGGCGAAAGTGTAAACCTTGGATATATAGATCAAAATAGAGATTCTTTAATTGATAAGAATACTGTTTGGTCAGAGATAAGTGGAGGATCAGAACAAGTTGATTTGGGTAAACAAAGTGTTCCAAGTAGAGCATATGTATCATGGTTTAATTTTAAAGGAGGTGATCAACAAAAAATTATTGGGCAGTTATCTGGAGGAGAGAGAAATAGAGTTCATCTTGCTAAAATGCTAAAGTCAGGAGCAAATGTATTATTGCTAGATGAGCCAACAAATGATTTAGATGTAGATACATTAAGAGCTTTAGAAGAAGCATTGACTTCTTTTGCAGGCTGCGCTTTGATAACTAGTCATGATAGATATTTTTTAGATAGAATAGCTACCCATATTTTAGCATTTGAAGGTTCTAGTCACGTCGAATGGTTTCAAGGCAATTATGAAGCTTATGAAGAAGATAGAAAAAGAAGACTAGGAGATTTGTCAGATAGACCTCATAGAATAAAATATAAACCAATTGCTAGATGATTGTTAATTTTGAGCATTCTTGGTTTCTAAATCAATTATTAGGGCATGTAGGCCTCCTTTTTTAATAGATGCTCCAAAATCAGCTCTTTTTGTAGCTAATAAACTAACCCCTTCTATAGCTATATCAATAATCTTTGTTCCTTCACCTCTATCTCGAAGTCTCCAGTCTATTCTCAGAGGAGGTGCAGTTTCATGCTCTATATGAGAAGACACTATTGTATCTTTTTTACCTTTTTTATAAGCTTTATCAATTATAAATAATTGATTTGAGTAAACTCCTAACTGAGAAGCATAAACTTTTACAATATGTTTATCAAAGGCTTCTCCAAATCTTAATAGTTGTTCTTTAGATGCTCCTCTTGATGCTTTTCCTAATACTGCTCTATGAATTAACTTTTTATCAAAATTATTATTGAGCATTTGTTCAAATAGTAACTCTCTTTTTTCCAAATTTTCTATAGGAGTTTTTAGAATATCAATTGCTTTTTGACCTACATTTTCAATATATTTAATAGCATCTAATTCATCTATAGAATAGCAAGGCTTTAAAATTAAGAAGAAAAAGGTTAAACTTATAAGTAAGTTTTTAAATATTCTAGTCATAAATCCATCCTTAATAATTAGTCTATAAGCATCACATCTATATCTATATCATAAATAGATGTATCCTCTGATTCTTCATTAGCAACTAGTCTAGCCCTTCTTTGTAAGTACATAGTTCTCATTATTGCATATGGATCTAATGAGTTTTTTCTGGTTCCTTCTATCACGCCATCTAATTCAACACGAGTATCCAAAGCTTTAGTAATATTTGCTGCTAGTAAAAGGTCCTCATAGTCTTCTCTAATTAAATATAATCCTACTGGATCTACAACCCAATCACCAACTTTACCTCCTAAATCTCTAGTTGATGTAGGGCCTAATATAGGCAAAATTAAATACGGACCGGGTTCTATTCCCCATGCTCCAAGAGTTTGCCCAAAATCTTCATCTACTGGCTCTAAACCTATATAAGTTGCCACATCAAAGAAACCTAAAATTCCAACCGTACTATTTATAGTAAATCTTCCTACTGCTGAAAGACCTTTTCCAAAATCACCTTGTAAAGTTGCATTAATAGCACTCATAGGAGTTTTTAAATTAAGAAGAAAATTTCTAATACTATCTCTAACTGGATCTGGGAAAATATCTCTATAGGCATGAGCAATAGGCCCTATTACATACTCATCTGCACCTTCGTTAAATGAATATATTTGCCTATTAAATGATTCAAAAGGGTCATTTTCCTGTTTACCTGCGGTATCAGGGCTAGATGCACATCCAGAAAAAAATATTGGCAATAGCAAAAATATGATTATTATTCTTAATTTTTTTGTATTCATGTTNTTTCCATAAATATATATATATTATACTATATATACGACTATCTTCAAGTTTGTGTAAATAAGTTAATTTAAACTGTTGCTTTTTTACCATAACCTCCTCCCCCTGGTGTTTTTATTATTATGGAATCTCCTTTCTTAATATTGATAGATTCACTTGATTTTAATTTTTTTAATTTTTTATTTTTNGTTTTTAATATATTGATTCCTTTTTTGGCATTTTCTCCATCTAATATNCCTAATGGAGAAACTTTTCTGCGATTTGACAATATTACGGCTGTCATATTTTGATTAAATTGAATTTCTCTAACTACTCCATTTCCGCCTTTAAATAAGCCATTGCCCCCACTATTTCTACGAATTGAAAAATTATTTACTTTGACAGGGTATCTTAACTCTAATATTTCTGGATCTGTTAGCCTTGTATTAGTCATATGACATTGGATAGCATCTGCTCCGTTATGAAGATTACTTGCTCCTTCTCCCCCACATATAGTTTCATAATAGCCAAAATTATTATTTCCAAATGTAAAATTACTCATAGTTCCATAACAAGCAGCTTGAACTTTTAATGCACAGTTAATAGTATCTACGATTGTTTGACTGGTTTCTACATTACCTGCAACAACAGCTGCAGGAAATTTAGGATTAAGAATTGAGTTATCAGGAATAATAATTTTAATTGGGTTAAGACAGCCATCGTTTAATGGAATTTTTTTATTTACTAGAGTTCTTAATACATAAAGGATAGCTGATTTTGTTACAGCCTTAGGAGCGTTAAAATTATTAGATGTTTGATAAGAAGACCCTGTAAAATCGAAAACTGCTTTTTGCTGTTTTTTATTAATAGTAATTTTTAAGTTAATTTTTGAACCATTATCCATTAATGTTTTAAAACTTCCATTATTTAATTTACTCAAAACTGCTTTAATAGATTTTTCTGCATTGATTTTCACTTGTTTCATATAAAAGTTTACTACTTGTAAACCATATTTTTCTACCATATTTTTTATGCTATTTTTTCCAGAATTTGATGCTGCTAATTGAGCTTCAAGATCAGATAAATTAGATTTAGTATCCCTGGCTGGGTATGAATTATTTGTAAAAATTTTTAAAATTTTTAATTCATTTAGTTTGCCTTTACTTACGATTTTTTCTCCATTAAAAATAGCTCCTTCTTCATTTATGTTAACCGACATAGATGGCATAGAGCCTGGAGTTATTCCTCCAATATCTGAATGATGCGCTCTGCTGGCTACATAAAAGCTAGGTTTTTTTTTATAAGATATAAATATAGGAGTAATTACAGTAATATCAGGTAAATGTGTTCCACCTTTATAAGGGTTGTTATGAATGAAGCTGTCACCATCAAGCATATTATTTTTATTTTTTTTAATTACGTATTTAATGCTTTCACTCATTGCTCCTAAATGTATAGGTATATGAGGTGCATTAGCAATTAGCCCTCCTTTATCATCAAATAAAGCGCATGAAAAATCTAATCTTTCTTTAATATTTATTGAGTAAGCAGTGTTCTTAAGAATAGTTCCCATTTCTTCAGCTACTGACATAAACATATTATTGAATATCTCTAAACGAATGGGGTCTACAGTTTTGTAGTTTCTAATTTGATTAATATTTTTTTTTATTTTTGAAATAATGATTTGTTTATTTTGGTCTATTTGACTATTCCAGTTTTTTGGAATAAATACTGAGGAATCTTCTTCAAAAATTATTGATGGACCGCTAATACAGTCACCAGCTTTTAAATTTTTTCTATTAAATATTTTAACGTTTTTAAAACTATTTTTTATAAATATCTTACAATACCCATCATTTTTAATATTATAATTCTTTTTGATTGCTTTAGTTTTAATTTTATAATCATTATTAATTATAGAAGCTTCTATGGAAATATTATCAATAATAATATTTTTGCCTGAATGTAAGAATCCATACCTTTTCTTATATAATTTTTTAAAATTTTTTAAGCATAATGATATATTATTGAATGGAATGCTTATGAAGCTATCTGTCTTCTCATACTTTAGACTAATTATTTTATTAATTTTTACTTGCTTTATTTTTAATGAAGGTTCATCTGAAGATAATTCTTTAAATGCTAAATCTTGAATTTTATTAAACTCTTTAGGAATTTGTTTAAAAAAGGTATTAATGTTTTTTTCAATTGTTTTAGTTTTTATACTCTTTATTTCTGCAAATCCCATACCGTAAGCACTTAGTACACTTGAAAATGGATGAATAATTATAGTTTTTAAATTTAATATATCGGCTACATCACATATATGTTGTCCAGCAGCAGATCCATAACCTATTAATGCATGTTGGGCTATATCATGGCCTTTCTCTATTGAAATATGTCTTATAGCATTAGCCATATTTTCATTCGCAATATTTATACTGCCAAGTGCTAAATCTTGTATATTCATGGTTTTATTTAAATTCTTATTAACTTTATTTAAAATTATCTTTAATGCTTTTATGGAAGCATTAATATTAAGTAAACTTTTGCCCTTTTTCCCAAATATTTTAGGAAAATTTGAAGCTTGGATATAACCTAAAACAAGATTACAATCAGTAATTGTAGCTGGTCCCCCTAATCCATAACAAGCTGGTCCAGGAATAGCCCCTGCGCTATTAGGGCCGACATTAATTTTTATTCCATCAAAACTAATTAAAGAGCCTCCACCTGCAGCAATAGTATTTATACTAAGCATGGGAACTTTAATTTTATTACCTGCGATATTATTTTCTATGGATCTTTCATAATTTTTTTCATAATGAAATACGTCAGTTGAAGTTCCTCCCATATCTAAGCCTATAAGGCCACTATATTTTTTATTTTGTTTATTTGTTTCAACTGCGGCAATTACTCCACCAGCTGGCCCTGATAATACTGCATCTTTTCCTTGAAAGTTTTTAGAAGAAGTTAAACCGCCAGAAGATTGCATATAATAAATTTTTGTGTCTTTTATTTTTTCATTTATTTTTGAGGTATATCTATTTAATTTAGGAGTTAAATAAGCGTTTACAACAGTTGTATCTCCTCTACTATTTAGTCCAATTAAGGGAGCAGTTTCATGGCTTAAATAAATATTTTTAAAACCTATTTCTTTAGCAATATTTTTTAGTATTTTTTCATGTTTAGGGTATTTCCATGCATGCATTAGTACAATTGCTAAAGATTTATATCCTTTATTAATTGCTTTTTGCATAATTATTTTTGCTTCATCTATATTTAACTTTAATAATGTTTTACCAGTTGAAGATAATCTTTCATGAATTTCATAAACGTTATTATAAAGCCTTTTTCTAGGAAATATTTTTCTTGCAAATATATCTGGTCTAGTTTGATCACCTATTTGCAGAGAATCTTTAAACCCTTTTGTAATGAATAAACAAGTTTTATCACCAGCTCTAGTAAGAAGTGCATTTGTAGCAATAGTAGTGCCAACTCTTACTTCATTTATTAATTTAGAATTTATTTCATTTATTGATTTAGCTTTTAAAAAATATTTTATACCCTCTATTATCGAATCTTCATAGAATATTGGGTTATGTGATAGTATTTTTTTTTTATGAAATTTACCTGATGGATCTTTTGCAATAATATCTGTAAACGTTCCNCCTCTATCTATCCAGAAACTCCATTTATTATTATATTTATTGAGGCTCAATTAATTTCTCCTAATAAAGATATTAATATATTTTAATTTTTATTATAGTTTAATTATTAAATTATAATATTTAAAGGAAAGTTAAAATGTCTGTTTGGGGAAAAATTTTAGGTGGCGGAACAGGGATGGTCTTGGGAGGACCTTTAGGAGCATTATTGGGTTTAGCTTTAGGTCATAAAATTGATAAAATAAGAAGTAGGGATTCAAAACTAATTAATGATAGTAATTCTTTTGTGCAGTACAGTGAGAGTGAAAAGCAATTGGCATTTGCTTCAGGCGTGATAATTATAGCAGCAAAATTATCAAAAGCTGATGGTAAAGTTACTAATGATGAGATTATAAAATTTAGAGAAGTATTTGATTTTGATCCTAAAGATGAAGTAGCAATTGGTAAAATTTTTAATAATGCTAAAAAGACTTCTGAAGGATATGAGTTATATGCAAAGCAATTAAAATCCGTTTTTGGAGATCAACAAGAATTATATATCGAGTTTATTAATTCTTTATATAAAATTGCTTTTGCAGATGGTGAGCTTCACNCTAATGAAGAAATAATGATTAAAAATATTGCNTTAATTTTTAATATGCCANCTGAAATTTTAGATTCTATTAAGTCTCANTTTATAAATATTNNTGATGTTTTTNATTTAGATAATGATTATAAAATATTACAATGTAGTNCTTCTGANAGTNNTGAGGAAATAAAAAAGAAATATTTTAAGNTAGTAAAAGAATATCATCCAGATACTTTAGTTTCAAAAGGTTTGCCTGAAGAATTNCTTAAATTTGCAAATGAAAGNCTTGCTAATATAAANAAAGCATANGATAGAATTATTAAATNTAGAAAAGATAATAGTGTATGACTTTATTAATTTGTAATGAATGTAAATCTCCAAANTTNAGNTANAGAAAAAATCTAAATATTATNGATACANTTATNATACATTATACAGGNATGCAAAANGCNCAATNAGCATTAAANTATCTNTGTANNNATANNTCNAGAGTAAGTTCTCATTATTTTATTAATGAAAAAGGAAAATTGTGGCAATTGGTNGATGATAATAATGTTGCATGGCANGCAGGNGTATCTAAATGGTTNGATAGAAAAAATCTTAATGANACATCAATTGGNATAGAATTAGTGAATCCTGGNCATGAANATGGNTATCAAGAATTTACNNATGANCANTATAAAACNTTAGAAGAATTAATTAAATNACTTATTGATAAATTTGATATAAAGNTTGATAGAATATTAGGTCATTCTGATATTGCNCCTTCAAGAAAATTAGANCCAGGTGAAAAGTTTAATTGGCANAAGCTTGCAAAAAANNATTTNTCTNTTTGGCCNGAAAAGATATTAAANATACCTAAAAGTATGGCTTCAGATGANNTATTATNTAATTTATTANNTAATATTGGCTATGATGTAACTANNCANTATNATGATAGTATATTAGCTTTTAAAAGACGTTTTANGCCNGATGATTTNTCANTAAATAAAAGNGATNAGNTAATAAANGTAGCTTANTCTGTATATTTAGANTTTGTTAAAATTAGANCTGGATATTGAAAATTATAAAAATTATTTTATAATGNTNATGTCAGGCAGCTAAGTGACTGCTCTTAATTGAGAGGAAAGTCCGGGCTCCATGGAAACACAGTGCCGGATAACNNCCGGCAGAGGAAACTCTAGGGATTAGTGCCACAGAAAATATACCGCTTAATAATTTAAGTAAGGGTGAAAAGGTGAGGTAAGAGCTCACCGCATTTTTAGGTAACTAAAATGGCAGGGTAAACCCCACTGGGAGCAAGACCAAGTAGATACAACAAACTATTTAATTAGTAGCGATGTTTTCAGCGTGTTGTCGGGTAGGTTGCAAGAAATATTTGGTAACAAATATTCAAGATGAATAGTCACTCTAGACAGAACCCGGCTTATAGGCTGCCTGACATATTAGTAATCAACATTAAAATTATTTATTCTATGTTTGACGAACCATATATTCCCATGTTATTACTATAAAAACCCATATTTTTCCATATTTGGAATAAAATTTTGTGGTAGGGATAATTGGTAGTGTCAGATTTTATTGGAAGATATTTAAATAAAGTAGATAAAAAAGGAAGAGTATCAGTTCCTGCGGGATGGCGTCCTAGTTTAATTAGTAAGGATTTTTCAGGAATAATTGCTCAATCATCCCTGTCAGAAAAAGCTATAGATGCATATCCAAGAGATTATCTTGAATTACTTCAAGGTAAATTAGATTTAAACGACCCTTTATTAGAAGAGAATGAGTATGAATCAACCGTATTATTTGGTGGTTCAGTTTTATCTTTTGATTCAGAGGGAAGAGTGGTTTTATCCGATTTATTAAGGAATGAAATTAATTTAGCGTCTGAAGCTTTATTCGTAGGAATGGGCAGAAGGTTTAGAATTTGGAACCCTAANATTTTTAATGAGTATTTAGGCAGAGCGAAGTCATATATGGATAAAAGAAGAAAAAATAAAGCATAATAAAATTAAGGATAAAAATAGTGACAAAAATTATTTCTCATAAAAATATTTTGAAAAATAGTCATACTCCTGTTTTATATGAAAAAGTTCTAGAAAATTTAAATATTAGAGATGGACTAACATATGTTGATGGAACATTTGGTGCCGGAGGGCATACTAATATGATTCTTTCATCTGCAAATTGTAATGTAATATCAATTGACAGAGACCCTTCAGTTGAAATATTTACCAAGGAAATTAAAAATAAATTTCCAAATAATTTTAAATATATAGCTGGAAATATAGGAAGATTAAAATTTCTTTTAAAGAGCAGCGGAATATCTTCTATAGATGGAGGTATATTATTTGATTTAGGTGTTTCCTCAATGCAAATTGATAATGCTGATAGAGGTTTCTCATTTAAAAATGACGGTCCTTTAGATATGAGAATGGAAAAAATAGGAAAATCTGCTGAGGATATAGTAAATCAGACTGATGAGAAAACATTAAATGATATAATTTATACTTTAGGCGAAGAGAAAAAGGCACGAAAAATAGCTAATGCTATAGTTAATTATAGAAAAGATAGATCAATCACAACTACTTTGGAGTTAGCTAATATAGTAAGATCTGCAATAGGAAATAATCCTAAGCTTAAAATTGATCCAGCTACTAAAACTTTTCAAGCTTTAAGAATTAAAGTTAATGATGAGTTAGGTGAGATAGAGAAAGCATTAAATGATGCAGAAATTTTATTAGCACCTGGGGCACGATTAGTAGTGATTTCTTTTCATTCTCTAGAAGATAAAATAGTAAAAACTTTTTTTAGGAAGAAAAGTGGTTTAAATCCTAATCCTCATAGACATTCAGTAAATATCTATTCTAAANCAGAAAAACAAAGGCCTTCATTTAAACTTATTACAAAAAAAGTTTTAATAGCTAGCGATGAAGAATTATCTTTTAACTATAGAGCAAGGTCAGCAAAGTTAAGATGTGCTGAAAAATTAAATAATTTGGATTATGCGGCATGATGCGCTTTTTTACTATATTCATAATAATATTTTCCATCACTGGGACCGTTTGGTCTATGTGGTTAAGTAATGAATTAAAAAATGAGGAACTAAAATTAAAAATTATTAAAAATCAAATTATAGACATAGAGGAAAAGATTAAATTAGTAGATGCGGAATGGTCATTTATTACNAATGCGAAAAATATTGAGCTTTTAAATAATAAATATTTAAAGCTGGAACCAATACCCTTAAAAGATATGTCTTTTATTAAATCAAAAAATACCATTTTATCAGAAAAATTAGACAACAGTAATTCAGTCTTAAAGGAGGTCAATTAATTATGATACTAATAACTTTTCATAAAAATATATTTAAAATAAAACAACCAAACATTTCAACAAAAATGGAGAATAAATATGTCAATTAATATTAGTGTGCCTCCAACGCATGAGCTTAAACCAAGAATAACAGTTATTGGTGTAGGAGGAGCAGGTTGTAATGCCGTTAACAATATGATTTCTTCACATTTAGAAGGTGTTGAATTTGTGGTATCAAATACAGATGCTCAATCTTTGGCAAATTCGCAAGCACAAATGAGAGTTCAACTAGGAGCTAATGTCACACAAGGTTTAGGTGCAGGAGCTAGACCAGAAATAGGAAGAGCAGCTGCAGATGAGTCATTAGATCAAATATTAGAACACATAGACGGCACTCATATGCTTTTTGTTACAGCTGGAATGGGAGGTGGAACTGGTACCGGGGCAGCTCCTGTAATTGCAAAAGCAGCAAGAGAAAGAGGTATTCTTACGGTAGGTTGTGTTACAAAACCATTTCAGTTTGAAGGAAAAAATAGAATGCGTTTAGCCGAAGAGGGAATTAATGAACTGCAAGAGTCTGTTGATACTTTAATAGTTATTCCTAATCAAAACTTATTTAGGGTTGCGAACGCTCAAACT
This sequence comes from Candidatus Pelagibacterales bacterium, assembly GCA_002720535.1. Classification (GTDB taxonomy): domain Bacteria; phylum Pseudomonadota; class Alphaproteobacteria; order TMED109; family TMED109; genus TMED109. The sequence continues at coordinate 225,842 of PBIU01000003.1, forward strand.
ACTTTTTCTGATGCATTTAAAATGGCGGATAAAGTTTTGTATTCAGGTGTACGTGGAGTCACAGATTTAATGGTAATGCCTGGGCTTATCAATTTAGATTTTGCAGATGTTAGATCTGTTATGATGGAAATGGGTACAGCTATGATGGGTACAGGAGATTCTGAAGGTGATAATAGAGCGCTAGATGCGGCTGCTGCGGCAATTGCAAACCCTTTGCTTGATGATGTCTCATTAGCGGGTGCTAGAGGAGTTTTAGTTAATATAACAGGTGGTCCTGACTTAACATTATTTGAGGTAGATGAAATAGTAGACCATATACGCCAACAATCAGATGATGATGTCAATTTAATATTTGGAGCTTCTCAAGATGATAGTATGCATAATAGCATAAGGGTATCAGTGGTAGCAACTGGAATAAATTGTCCTAAAAAAGTTGATAATGTTGAAAATATTATTTCAGATATTAATTTAAATCTTGAAAAAAATAATCCTGAAGAAAGATTAAATGCAGAGAAAAATGAACCTATAAATAATAATGATAAAAAACCTTCTGAGCCTACTAATAATGTAGATCTGAAAGAGGAAACTATTCAAGCAGTAAATATTCAAGAAGAAATAAATATTAATCAAGAGTCATTTATTCCTCCAGAACCAGAAGTTATTGAAAAAGAACAAATTCAGGAAGAAGTTAAAATTGACCCATTTACTGAAGCGGAAGTATTAAATGCATCTTCTAATATCAAAGAAGAAACAATAGATGATTTTGAACCTCAGGTAAAACAACAAGAAGGCATAATTAAGCGTTTTTCGGCGAAAGCCTTATTCGGAAATTCTTCTAAGAAAAATAATGATATGAAACCTAGTAAGGAAGAATTATTATCTNATGTTGAAGATAATCAAAGTGATGGTAATTTAAAAGAAAAGGAAGAATTATCCTTATCACAAGATATTTCTATGAAAGCTGCAGATAAAAATTCTAATGAAGATACTTTAGATATACCAGCGTTTTTAAGAAGACAAAAAGAGTAATATTTTTAAAGAATGAGATAAATTGTGATAAATGCTGATAATAGCATTAAAGTTGATGGCCTAGAAAAATCAATAATAGATAAATGTAAGCAAAGGATAATAGCAGTAGCTGTTATATTTTTTGTTTCCTTTATAGTAGTTAATATTAAATTAATTGAAGTATCTAAACCTTTAAAAGTAAAAAATTATTCAGANACAACTATTAAAACATATAGTAAAAGAGGAGATATATTAGATAGAAATGGAAATATAGTTGCTATTTCAATGCCTTCTTGGTCGCTATTTAAAGATAAAAATAAAATATATGATGTAGAAAAAACTAAAGATAAAATACTAAANATAATTCCTAACTTAGATNAGGATAAATTAGTTTATATTCTNAATGAAGATAAGAATTTTCAGTATATAGCAAGACATTTATCCCCAAATGTTGCTAAAAAAATAAATAAGATTGGAGAACCTGCACTTAATTTTGAAAAAGAATATTTGCGTGTATATCCCTATAATGAAGAGATTAGTCATATTGTAGGCTATTTAGGAACTGAAGAAGAGGGGTTAGCAGGAGTTGAAAAAAAATATAACAATATTTTAAAAAAGGGAAAAAATATTTATCTAACTATAGATTCAAGAGTTCAATTTCGTGTTTATCAAGAATTAAAAAAAGGTATAGATTTATATAAATATAAAGCTGCAGTCGGTATAGTTTTAGAAATTAATACAGGCGAGGTAATTGCCGGTGTAAGTTTACCAAGTTTTGACCCTAATGTTTATGCTGGTTTTATACCTACTAAAAATAAAATTACTAATAGTGTTTATGAAATGGGTTCAATATTTAAATCATTTACAGTTGCTTCTGCATTAAATGAAAATCTAGTNAATNAAGATAGTAAGTTTGATGTAAGAGAGCCACTTAAATTAAAGGGAAAAACTATTACTGATTATCATGGTGAAGAAAGAATATTGGATCTAGAAGGGGTATTTACATATTCTTCAAATATAGGAACAGCTAAAATTGCTCAAATGATTGGAATAGATAGGCAATATAGTTATTTTAACAACTTAGGATTTAAAAGGCCTTTAGATACAGGAATATATGAATCAGTAAAACCAGTTTTAATACCTAAAAATAAAGTAAAAGAATTGGATTTGGTTTTAATGTCGTATGGACATAGTATTAATATTTCTCCTATGCATGCTATTTCAGCTTTAGCAGCNACNCTNAATGAAGGAGAATATATTGAACCTATGGTTGTTAAAGATGAAAAATATATCAATAGGCCTAGGATTAAAATTTATTCAAAACAGGTTACTGAAATAATGAAAAATTATTATAGAAATGTTGTAATAGAAGGTACAGCAAAGAAAATTCAATCTAATATATATAAAGTAGGAGGAAAAACAGGTACATCCAATAAATTTATTGATGGAAAACAAAATCATAAAAAGGTAGTATCATCATTTATCTCATTTTTTCCTATAGATAAACCTAAGTATGCAGTTTTTGTTTTATTAGATGAGCCTAAGGCTTTGGAGGAAACAAAAGTTTGGGGAAGAACTGCTGGATTTAATGCGGTTCCATTATCAAAAAATATAATTATGCATATTGCTCCTATATTAGGAGTCAAAAGTAATATTTATAGTGAATTATAATTCTATGATTAAGTTATATAATTTAATATCTGATAAAATAATTAAACAGCAGAATATAAATAATATTTCTTTAAGTGGTATTTCATGTGATTCAAGAAAAATTAAAAAAAATTATATATTTGCAGCGTTAGTTGGAGTTTCTAAAAACGGTTTAGATTATATAAATGAAGCTATAAATAATGGTGCTATCGTAATTATTACAGATAATAATAATGTAAAAAAACTTAAATATGATGATATACAAATTATATCTCACAAATATCCAAGAAAATTATATGCCAGAATTTGTAATAAATTTTCTAAATATAAATTTAAAAATATAGTCGGAATTACTGGAACTAATGGTAAAACCTCTGTCGCGTGGTATGTTCATCAGTTTTCTAAATTATTATTTAGTAAAACTGCTACTATTGGAACTTTAGGAGTTAATTATAAAAAAATTATAAAAAATAACAATTTAACAACTCCGGAATCTGAAGTTTTAGTTTCAAGTTTAGATAAATTATATTCTAAAAATGTGGAAAATGTAATTATTGAAGCTTCTAGTCACGGGTTAGACCAGTTCAGGTTAGAAGGAATAAATTTCAATATAGCTGTAATTACCTCTTTATCTAGGGACCATTTAGATTATCATAAAAGTTTTAAGAATTATAAAAAAGCAAAATTAAAGCTTTTTTCAGATTTTTCTAAAAATGGTAAAGCTATTATTAATGATAATATCAAACAAAGTAATGAATTTATAGAAGTAGCAAATTCAAATAATATGCAAGTAATAACTATTGGGCAGTCATCAAAATCTATATTTAAATATAAATTACTTAAAATTACAGATCAGCTACAAAAAGTTGAAATTACCTATAAAAATTATAAGAGTATTATTTATTCAAGTCTTATTGGTAATTATCAAATAAATAATTTGATTACTGCTATTTGTATAATGATAGAAATGGGCTACAGAAGAGAAGATATAGAAAAACACTCTATAAATATAAAACCTCCTCCAGGAAGAATTGAATTAATTAGTAGTTTCAAAGGGGCTGATATTTATACTGATTATGCTCATACTCCTGATGCTTTAAAGAATGTTTTATTATCTTTAAGACCTTATGTAAAAAATAAATTGTATTTAGTTTTTGGCTGTGGAGGAGATAGAGATAAAGGTAAAAGAGGACAAATGGGTAAAATTGCCCATCAACTTGCTGATATAAATATAATTACTGATGATAACCCTAGATTTGAAAATCCAAAAAATATAAGAAAAGAAATACTNCAATGTTGTCCTAATGCTATAGAAATTGGCGATCGAAAAAAAGCCATAATTAAAACAATTCAAAAGNTAGTTAGTGGAGATATCTTATTGGTTGCAGGTAAAGGACATGAAAATAGCCAAGAAATAAATGGTAGACACTTAAATTTTGATGATGCAAAAATAATTAAAAGTATGATTAATTAAGGATAGGTATTTTGACTCTNAAAAAAGAAGAAAATTTNTGGAATGCTGAAGAAATTTATGATCTTTTTAGTAAAAAAATAGATAGAGATTGGGAATGTAATTCAATAGCAATTGATAGTAGGAAAGTTAAGCCTGGAAATATTTTTCTAGCAATGCCGGGTACAAAATTTGATGGCCATGATTTTGTTTTAGAAGCAATCGATGCTGGNGCAAGGTCAATAATAGTAAAAAATTCTCTAAAAATTTTAAATACTAAAATAGAAGTAATTTTAGTAGAAGATGTATACAAAAGCTTATTACTCCTAGCTAAAGCATCNAGGAAGCGTATTAATAATGCTAAAAATATTATTGCAATTACGGGAAGCTCAGGAAAAACTTCTACTAAAGAGATGATAGGAAAAGCTTTTGAATCTATAGGCAAAACATTTATAAATCCTGGTAGTTATAATAATCAAGTTGGTGTTCCTTTTTCATTAGCTAATATGCCAAGAAATACAGACTTTGGTATCTTTGAATTAGGAATGAATAACTTTAATGAAATAAGCACCTTAAGTAAANTAGTTCAGCCNAATATAGCAATTATAACTAANATATCTGAGGCGCATATAGGAAATTTTAATTCTATTAAAGATATAATTAAAGCTAAGGCAGAGATTTTTAATGGANTAAAAAATGATGGATATATTTTAATTAATAATGATCATTATTACGATGAAATTATAAAATATACCAAAAATTATAGTCAATCTAATGTTCTGACTTATGGGGCTAATAAAAAAGCGGATATCCGTTTGGTTAATAGAAATAAAAGTAATAATGGGCAAAAGATTACTGCTGAAGCAGATGGTAAGACATATAAGTATGAGGTTAGTCTTGACGGCCAACATCAAGCAATAAATTCNTTAGCGGTAATAGGAAGTTTGATGCTTGCTAACTGTGATATAAACAAAGGTTTAAGTAATTTAGATAAGATTACTCTTCCCACAGGGAGNGGTGCCAAATATCATTTATTAATTNAAGGAGAAGAATCAATATTAATAGACGATACTTACAATGCAAACTTAAGTTCTATGATTGCATCACTTCATTCTTTAAATGAAATTGCCAAAAGTAATAGGAAAGTTTTAATATTTGGAGAAATGGGAGAGTTAGGCGTTTTTTCAGAGAGTCTACATAATAAATTATATGATTACTTAATTAGTTTTAATATTGGTTTAGTTGTTTTTATAGGAAATCAAACAAAACAATTATATACATTATGTATGAATATAATTGAGTGTATTTGGATAGAAAATATAACTAAAAGTGGTGAAGATATAATTTTTAATTTGATAAAACCGAGAGATTGTATTTTAGTTAAAGGTTCGAGACATATGAAAATGGAAATAATTGTAAAAAAACTTCTTCATAATTTTAAAGGCAAATAAATTGTTATACTATATCTTTACTTCTCTAATACAAGACTACAGCTTTTTAAATATAGTCCGATATTTATCTTTTAGAAGCGGAATAGCTTTGATTACTTCATTATCAATTGTTTTTATATTTGCACCTAATATTATTAATTGGTTAAAGTCCAATCAAAAGGAGGGTCAACCAATTAGAGCAGATGGGCCAGATTGGCACCTAGATATGAAAAGAGGTACTCCTACTATGGGAGGAGTAATTATTTTAGGAGCTCTAATACTATCTACTTTATTATGGGCTGATCTATCTAATATATATATCTGGATAGTTTTATATATTACTTTTGGATTTGGTTTAATTGGTTTTATTGATGATTACTTAAAAATTTTAAAAAATAATCATAAAGGGTTGTCTGGTAGATTAAAACTATTATTCCAAATATTAATAACCATTATAGCAGCAATATGGATCTTTCTAATTTCAGACAAATCATTACAGGGTATGTTAGCATTTCCTTTCTTAAAAGATACTACCTTATATTTAGGCTTTGTATTATGGTGTATATTTTCTACTTTAGTAGTTGTTGGTTCATCAAACGCAGTTAATTTGACAGANGGATTAGACGGGCTAGCNATTGTGCCAATAATTATAGTAGCTGGAGTATTTGGAATTATCGCATATTTAATTGGAAATAGTATTTTTTCTAATTATTTAAATCTTTTTTATATAGAGGGTAGTGGTGAATTAATAGTTTTATGCTCTAGCCTTGTTGGGGCTGGTATAGGTTTTTTATGGTTCAATGCTCCNCCTGCAAGCGTATTTATGGGAGATACTGGTTCTTTATCAACTGGTGCCGCTTTAGGCATAATAAGTGTTATAATTAAACATGAAATTGTATTAGCTATTGTTGGAGGTTTGTTTGTTTTAGAAGCTGCTTCTGTTATTGTACAAGTATTATCATTTAAGTTAACTGGNAAAAGAATTTTTAGGATGGCACCTTTACATCACCATTTTGAAAAAAAAGGATGGTCGGAGTCAACTATAGTAATTAGATTTTGGATTATAGCTGTAATACTTGCTTTAATTGGTNTAGCAACTTTAAAACTTAGATAATATGTATAATTATAAAAATAAAAATATTGGAATATTGGGTTTAGGGGTTACTGGTAGATCAGCAATCAATTTTTTTTCTAACTACTCTAAAAAAATAATAGGATGGGATGATTTAAAAACAACAAGAAGTGATATAGAAGAAGATAATATAGAGATTTTAGATTTAAATATTTTAAAGAATTTAAAATTAATTGATTTATTNTTTATAAGCCCAGGCATTAAACCTAATCATAAAATAATAAAATTAGCTAAAATAAACAATATTACTATTGTTGGTGATTTAGATATATTTTGGCAAACAGAAAAAAANAATAAAAATAGATTTATTTTTATNACAGGCTCTAATGGAAAATCTACTGTTACNTCTTTAATTCATCATTTATTANTTTCTGCAAAAAAAAATTCTATTATTGGAGGNAACATAGGTTTACCTGTTTTAAGCTTAAACNCTNCAAATAAACCAAATATTTATGTAATAGAAGCTTCTTCATTCCAACTAGATTCTATTAAAAAGATAAAGCCTGATATTTCTGTNNTGACTAATATTTCTCCTGACCACATAGACTGGCATGGAAATTATAAAAATTATATTAATGCAAAAGAAAATTTATTTTTAAACCAAGATGAAANTGATATTGCAATAATTAATATAGATAGCGAAGAATGTTTTAAATTATATAAAAGAATAAATAGTCGTCTAATTAAACCCAAAATTATTAAAATATCCTTAAAGAAAAAGTTAAGAAATACAATATATGTAGATAAGGGAAAAGTTTATGATAACATAAACAATGAAAATGTTNTTATAGGAAGAATTAGAGATTTATCATCTTTATTGGGTAAACATAATATTGAAAATATCGTAATAGCAATTGCTGCTGCTATTNATGAAGGAGTTACTCATAGACAAATTAAGAAGTTTTTGCCTACTTTTAAAGGATTGTCTCATAGATTAGAGTTAATTTATAAAGATTCTAATTTAGANTTTATTAATGACTCTAAATCTACCAACTTAGTTTCATGTAAAGTTGCANTNAACTGCTTTAAAAATATAATTTGGATAGCAGGAGGAATAAGAAAAAAAGATGAATTATCTTATNTAGATGATAGTATAAGCTCTATAAAAGCTGCTTNTTTTATTGGAGAATCTGCTGGAGAATTTGNAAGTTATTTTAGAAANTNTTTTTATTGTAAAAATACTNTAAATATTAAATATGCATTAATTGAAGCTATTAANTANTCTAAAAAGCTTAAAGGCCATTCTACAATTTTATTTTCTCCTGCTTGTGCTTCATACGATCAATTTAAAAATTATGAGGAAAGAGGAAAAATATTTGTTGAGGAAGTTAATAAATATAAAAATTAGAAGGTTAAGATGATTTTTATAGCTCGAAATGATGATAGTCTTTTGTCAAGATGGTGGTGGACAATAGACCATTGGAATTTGATTCAAATGTTAGCACTAGCTATTATTGGTTCAATTATGATTCTTGCAGCAGGATCAGCAGTAGCTATTAGAAATAACTTGCCTGAGTTACATTTTTTTATTCATCATATATATTATTTGATATTATCTGTTTCAGTTATGATATTTACTACGTTTTTATCTAGTAAAGGAATTATAAGGTTAAGTATAATTGGTTTTATAATATGTTTTATATTATTAATTTTGGTTATGATCATTGGGCCAGATATTAAAGGAGCTAGCAGATGGCTAATAATTAGTGGATTTTCAGTTCAACCTTCTGAATTTATAAAACCTTTTTTTGTTATTTTAACCGCTTATTTAATTTCTAATCAATATAAAGCAATTAAATTTTTACCATTATTTATAACTAGGTTACACATTTCTTTACTATTATTGTTGGGAATACTTTTATTTTTACTTAAGCAACCTGATTTAGGAATGTCCGTAATAATAATATTAATTTGGTCGGGACAATTATTTTTAGCAGGTATATCGCTTAGATGGTTTTTCTTATTATTTAGCTTATTGGGCTTTGGAATTTTATTAGGATATAATATATTTCCTCATGTCAAGAGAAGAATTGATTGTTTTATAAATGCACCTTGTGAGGGATTTGACCAGATTAAAAATTCTTTTTTAGCTTATGAGTCAGGGGGGTTATTAGGAAATGGACCTGGAGATGGAATAATAAAAAATAAGATATCTGATGCTCATACAGACTTTATTTTTCCTGTAATTGCCGAAGAATTTGGAGCTATATTTTGTATTTTAATATTATTATTATCTTGTTCTATAGTTATAAGAGGGTTGATAAGAGTATATAGCAAAAATAATTTATTTTCTTTATTAGCCGTTGGCGGTTTACTTATATTGTTTGGTATACAAGTTCTACTTAATGTTTCTGTAACTTTAGGAATAGTACCAACAACTGGAATTACGTTTCCTTTTATTAGTTATGGAGGTTCATCTTTACTATCTATTTCTATTAGTATGGGTATAGTTTTAGCTTTGACAAAAAAAGATTATAGTAGGCAAAAATATGAAAGAAATTAAAAATATATTTGTTGTGGGAGGTGGCACGGCAGGTCATGTAATTCCGGCAATTCAATTAAGTAGAGAACTTATAGAGAATAATTATAAAGTAATATTTATTACAGATTACAGAATGTTTGGGTTTGTTGAAAAAAATATAAAAGAAAAAAACTTTAAACTTTTATGTTTAAAAGGAAGAGGGTTATATAAAAATAGTATTATAAAAAATTTATTATCTTTGTGCTTATTATTTTTGGCTATTTTTCAATCACTATATTTTATTATAATGTATAGACCTGTTTTAAGTTATGGCTTTGGAGGAGGAATTACTATTGCTCCATTAATTTTATCTAAAATTTTTAAGGCTCCGATAATACTTCATGAAGGTAATGCTATTTTAGGGAAAGCTAATAAATTTTTGTATAAATATGCAGATATGTTAACTACTTTTTTTCCTAATTTAGATGATAATATTAATAACCAATATAAATTTAGAATTGTAGGCATGCCTGTAAGAAAAGAAATAGAAAAAATTAGTAAAAAGAAATATGAAGTTAATGATAATGATTTAATAAATATTTTGATTACAGGAGGAAGTTTAGGTGCTGAAGTTATGGCAACTAAGATAGCTAAGGCAATAAGTTGCTTTCCAGAAAAATTAAAAAATAAAATATCAATAATACAACAAGTTAGAAAAGAAAATTATTTATATGTAAAAGAATTATATGATAAATCTTCCATCAAGTTTAAATTGGAAACTTATATAGAGAACATGCCTAAAACTTTATGTTGGTGTCATTTAATTATATGTAGAAGTGGTGCTGGAACTCTTGCAGAAAATTTAATTTCCGGCAAACCTTCAATAATGATACCTTTACCAATATCTTCTGATAATCATCAAATGAAGAATGCGTTAATGATAGAAAAAATTGGAGCAGGGCAAATAATAAATGACTCAGAACTTAATGACCGAGATGTTTTGATATCTAAACTAAAGAGTATCATTTTTAACACTGAAGGTTTATATATGATGTCAAAATCAGCAAAGCAAAACGCTACCCTAGATAGTAGTAATGAATTAGTAATTTTAGGAAAAAAAGTTCTTAATGAAAAAAAATAGTATGAAACCTTTTTCAAAGGATATAGGCGTCATTCATTTCATAGGTATAGGTGGGATAGGGATGAGTGGAATTGCAGAAATCTTATGTAATTTAGGCTATAAGATTAGTGGTAGTGATATTAATAAAAGTTCTAATGTTAATCGATTAATAGAAATGGGTATTAAAGTTCATATTGGTCAAAGGGCAGAAAATATAAAAAATGTTAGTATTATAGTAATTTCTTCTGCAATACCGGAAGATAATGTTGAGTTAGTAGCAGGTGCTTTAAATAAAATACCAATAGTGAGAAGAGCAGATATGCTTGCAGAATTAATGAGATTTAAAAAGTCAATTTCTGTAGGTGGTTCTCATGGTAAAACAACTACTACATCTTTTATAAGCTCATTATTAGAAGGAGCTAAATTAGATCCTACAGTTGTTAATGGGGGTATAATTGAAGCATATGGAACTAATGCTAGATTGGGAAAAAGTGATTGGATGATTGTCGAGGCAGACGAGAGTGATGGTACATTTATAAAGCTGCCATCTACCTATGTAGTAATTACTAATATTGATAGGGAGCATATAGATTTTTATAAAACATTTGATAATTTAAATAGGGCTTTTAGAAACTTTGTGGAAAATATTCCTTTTTACGGTGTTGCTTTTGTATGTATAGACTCTCCTGATACTGAAAATTTATGTAAGGATATTAAATATAGGAAATTAATTACTTATGGTTTTAATAGAAAATCTGATCTGATGATTTCTAATGTAAAGGTTAAAAATTATCTAACTTATTTTGATATTACTATAAATAAAAGTAATTTATCTAAAAAAAAATTTATTAAAAATATAGCAATTCCAATTCCTGGAGATCATAATATTAGAAATGCATGTGCATCAATTGCAGTTGCTTTAGAATTAGATATTAAAGAAAAAACTATTAAAGATGTGTTACTAAATTTTAGAGGAGTAGAGAGAAGGTTTAGTTTCGTTGGCTCAGTTAATAATATTAAAATTATAGACGATTATGCTCATCATCCTACGGAAATTAAAAATACTTTAAAAGCAGCAAGATTATTATGTAATGGCAAATTAATTGTTGTATTCGAACCTCACAGATATTCTCGAATAATAGACTTATATGATGAATTTATTAATTCTTTTTTTGATGCAGATATCTTATTTGTTACAAAGATTTATAGTGCGGGCGAAAAACAAATAACAGACATAAATGAAAAAATAATAGCAAAATCTATAAAGAAAATGGGTCATAAAAATGTAAAATGTTTTAAGGATGAGAAATGTATGGAAGTGGAATTATCTGAAGTTTCTTCAAGTAATGACTTTATAATTTTTCTAGGAGCAGGATCNATTTCAAAAAAGGCAAGAAGTATGGAAGAATCTATGTTAAAAATAATTAGGAAGAATTAAGAGAAACATCTAGGTTATGTCTTTATTAATAAATAAAGTTCCTAAAGTAAGAGGTAAATTAGTTTCTAATGCAGATATATCTTCAACTTCATGGTTTAAAGTTGGAGGTCCTATCGAATTATTATTTATCCCTGAAGATTTGCTAGATTTAACAGAATTTATTGAAAACTTAAGTATGGAAATACCCATATTTGTGATAGGAGCACTTTCTAATACTTTAATTAGAGATGGTGGTGTTAAAGGGATAGGAATTAAGCTAGATGAAAAATTTAGCAAAATTAAAATTAATAATGATTATATAGAAGTTGGGGCGTCTTTATTAAATATGAAATTTGCGAAATACGCCCAAAAAAAGCAAGTATATGGTTATGAATTTCTTTCAGGAATTCCAGGTACAATTGGTGGAAGTATAAAAATGAATGCTGGGTGCTATGGAAGAGAGATGTCTGATATTCTTCATGAAGTTACAATTATTGATAGAATTAACGGTTTATGTAATTTATCAAGTAAAAAATTAGATATGACTTATAGAAACACAAAAGTAAGCAGAGATACTATAATAATTTCAGCTAAGTTGAAATATTATAAGGATAATATTCGTTCTATAAATAAATTTAATATCAAAGAAGAAAGGATAAAGTCTCAGCCGATTAATAAATTAACAGGTGGTTCTACTTTTAAAAACCCTAAAGGATATAAGGCTTGGAAGTTAATTGAAGATGCAGGTTGTAGAGGTTTATCTTTGGGAGGTGCTAAGGTATCTGAAATGCATACTAATTTTATTATTAATTATAAAAATGCTACTGCTAATGATATTGAAGCATTGGGTAATATTGTAAGACAGAAAGTATATGAAAATTCTGGAATAAAACTAGAATGGGAAATATTAAAAATAGGTTTCTCAAATAAAGGGAGTATAAGTTGAATATAGTATTACTTTCAGGTGGTTATACAGAGAGAGATGTTTCTTTAATGTCTTCTAAGGAAGTCAAAAATTCTTTATTAAGAATTGGTCATAAAGTAACAGAAATTGATATTATTGATAACGAATTCTTAAATTACCCTCTAAATAAATTTGATTTAGTATTTAATGGCTTACATGGGGGTATTGGAGAGAATGGTGTAATACAAAGCATATGTGAGCTTAAAAATATCCCATATACTGGGTCACCGGTTCTTGCTTCAGCTATAGCAATGAATAAAGTGATGGCAAAAAAAATATTTAATTCTATGAATATAACTATTGCCAATAGTGTAGTTAGTAATTTTAATGATATTAAAATAAATGAGCCAATAGAAAGACCGTTTGTGATTAAACCTATAGATGGGGGTTCAAGTATAGGAGTTCATATTATTTACGAAAATACAAATTTAAATGAAATCAAATTAGATAATGAAAGATTTATTGTAGAGTCTTACATTGAAGGTAAAGAAATTGCTGTAGCAGTCCTACAGAATAAGGTCTTAGGTATGATTGAAATTAAATATGATGAAGCATTTTATGATTATCAATCTAAATACAAAAGCAATAATAATAAATATATTATTCCAAAGGATTTAAACATAAGTCATAAAAGACTTTTAGAAAGTTACGCCTTATCTGCTCATACCTCACTGGATTGCAAGGGAGTTACAAGAGCAGATTTCATAGTTCCATATGAGGAATCAAATAAACCAATATTATTAGAAATTAATACTTTACCTGGATTAACTAAGCATTCATTAGTGCCTAAAATTGCACAAAATAATGATTTAGATTTTGATAATTTAATAAGTAAAATTATTGAAGATGCATTTATTTAATGAAATTTTTTAAAAAAATATTTTTAATTTTATTAGTTATAACGGTAATATTATTTACATTCAAAAATAACTTTATAGTAAATAAAGTAGAGAAGATTTTAATTAGTTTCTCTGGATATACAGAAAATGTATTAAAAGAGGTATATGTATCTGGCAGAATTAATGAGAGTAGAGCGAATATTTTAAAGGCTATAAATGTTATTATTGGGGAGTCACTTTTAACTATAGATTTAGAAAATATAAGAAAAAACTTGAACAATCTTTCATGGGTAAAAGATAGCAGTGTATATTTACTTCCTTTAGGACAATTAGAAATAGAAATATATGAGTATATTCCTTTTGGAAAATTTACTGATTTAAACAATAATACTTTTTTAATTAATAAAAACGGTGTTAAATTTTTGAGTATTAATATTAGTGAATTTGAGAGTTTATTTGAATTATATGGCAAAGATGCATTATTACATGTTGCTGAATTACCTTTAATCATTAATAAATTAAAGTCTTTTAATTTTAATGCGTCTAAAATAGAAAGAATAGATTCCAGAAGGTGGAATATTTATTTAAAAGAAGGGTTTTTAATTAAATTGCCCAACATTAATCCTTTAAATTCAATAGATGCTTTATATAAGTTAGATAATAATATAAATTACAATAATTTAACTTTTGTAGATCTAAGAATTAAAGATAGAGTTAGTTTAAAGTATAAGCAAGTTGACTGAAAATAATTATGGCAAAATCTAGATGGTTTAATTATTCTTACTTTTCTAAAAGCCCAATTGTGGCTGTACTAGATATAGGTTCTAGTAAGATTTGCTGTTTAATAGCAGAATTAGATAAATATAAAAATATTTCTATAGTAGGGGCGGGCTTTCAAGAATCTAAAGGATTGGTATCTGGTGTTATAACGGATATGAGCGAACTAGAAAAATCCATTAGGAACTGTGTAGCTAGCGCTGAAAAAATGGCCTCATTAAGAGTTAAAAAGGTTATTATTGGTTTTTCTTCGGTTAATATAAATATTGAAAATATAAACATTGAAGTTGATCTTAAAGGTGCTGTAGTTAGTCAAGGAGATTTAAATAAGGCATATAATTTTTTATCAAATAAGCATAATGCAGATAATAGAACCATTTTACATATAATTCCTTTCCAGTATTCCATTGATGGTAATAAAGGAGTAAAAAGTCCACTTGGCATGTTTGGTGATAAGTTAGGCATAGATATTAGTATTATTAACGCTGATTCCAACACACTAAAAAATTTAGAAAATGTTGTTAAGAATTCTGATTTAGAAATTGAAAGAGTAGTTTATACTCCATATGCAACTGGTATATCCTTATTGTCAGAGGAAGAAAAAGAGTTAGGAGTAGCTTTGATAGATTTAGGAGCTACTTTATCCTCTGTATCAATTTTTTATAATGGAGGTATATTATATTCTAAGGTTATTCCTTTAGGAGGAAATATGGTTACAAATGATATATCAAGAATTTTTTCATTATCACTTTCAAATTCAGAGAGAATTAAAATTATAAATGGACAGTTAATAGAAGAATTGGAAAATTCTCTTTCTACAATTGAAGTTAACGCTTTAGGCGGAGATAATGAATCTATTGAAATTACAAGACGAGACTTGATTTCAGTAATAAAACCGAGAATATCGGAAATAGTTCACTCTATTAATGAATATATTATAGAGAGTAGCTATAATAATATTATTGCAAATAGAGTTGTTATTACTGGCGGTGTTTCTCAAATGGATGGCATACTTGATTTTTCTAGTAATATACTTGAAAAAAAAGCTAGGTTAGCAAAACCTCAAAATATAAAAGCTTTACCAGAAAACATGAAGAGTCCTTCTTTTTCTACTGTATGTAGTTTAATAAATTTTTCCATAGTAGATTATCATGATATTAATATGAATCTATTAAATAAAAACCATAATTCTGATAATTATTATGTATATTTTAAAAAAATTAAAAATTGGTTTGTTGAAAATTTTTAGTACATATTTTTGTTACAAATGTTACAATATTTGATTTCTCATAAATATAAATATTTGTTAAAAAAAGATGTTTAATTTGAGAAATATTATTATGCCAGATACTTTAAATATATCTAATTTAGGTTTTCAAAGAACTCTAAAAAAAGAAGTTTTTTGTGAGGGAATTGGATTACATTCAGGAAAAAAAACGAAAATACAAATTCTGCCTGCAGATGTTAATACTGGCATTACTTTCATTAGGAAAGACTTAGCAAAAAATCAGAAAATTGATGCTTTATATAAAAATGTAATTGATACAAAATTAGGAACTACCATAGCAAATAAAGCAGGATATAAAGTACATACAATTGAGCATTTAATGTCGGCGTTTATGGGTTTAAAAATAGATAACGCAAAAATAATTTTATCAGGAAGTGAAATTCCTATAATGGATGGGAGTGCGAGAGTATTTTTAGATCTAATTAATTCAGTAGGAATAAAAGAACAATATGCTAAAAAGAAAGTAATAAAAATTCTTAAAGAGGTTACTTTTTCTCAAAATAATAGTTCTATAACAATTTATCCTTCTGATAATTTTTCTATTGACTATATGATAGATTTTGATGATCCAGTTATTGGTATTCAGCGTCAAAAAATTACTTTATTAGCCAATAATTATGATAAAGAAATTGGTTCAGCTAGAACTTTTGGTATGCTTAATGAAGTAGAATATATGCACAAAAATGGATTGGCTTTGGGTGGATCAATTAATAATGCTATAGTAGTTGATAACGGTAAGGTGTTAAACCCTGATGGTTTACGCTATAAAGATGAGTTTGTTAGACATAAAATTTTAGATTTATGTGGAGATATTTACCTTTCAGGATATCATTTGATGGGTGATATAGTTGCTAAATGTGCAGGGCATGAAGTAAATAATAAGTTTTTATGGGAATTATTTAGTAATAAGAGTAATTATGAAGTTATAGAAGAAAATAAAATTATTCCTCAAGAAGAAATTAGTTTTGCAGTAGCATAAAGAAAAATGGCTATAAAATTTATACATCTATTAATTAAATTAATAATATTTAATATTATATTCATCAAAATCCTTTCAGCAGAAGATACAACAATAGATTTCGAAGACGGCAGCAGTTATGTAGGTGGTATTATAGATGGAATGATGGAAGGAAAAGGTGTATTTACTTCTTCTAACAATACAGATAATCAAATATTAAAATATGAAGGAGATTTTAAAAAGGGCAAATTTGATGGAAAAGGTATTTTAGAATTTCATAATGGAGATCTATATGATGGAGATTTTTCTTTAGGTTTAATGCATGGTAAAGGAACTTTAACATATCAAAATGGTTCAATATATGAAGGATTATTTGTTAATGGCAAAAAAGATGGAAAGGGTAAGCTAATTTATAATGATGGAGTTATATATACTGGTGACTTTAAGGAAGATAAAATTGAGGGTATAGGTACAATAATTTATGAATTAGGAAATGAATATTCAGGAGAATTCTTAAATAATGTTATGCATGGTAACGGTAGAATTATTTTTAAAGATGGGAGTTCTTATAAAGGAAAATTTAATAATGGTAATTATCATGGAAAAGGAATATTTACTTTTCCGGATGGAACTTATTATGAGGGTGAATTTAAAAATGGATCTCGTGAGGGACCAGGAGAAATAGTTTATATAGATAATACTCGACAATCAGGTATATTTAAAAATGGGGACTTTGTAGGAGAAGTGATTATTACTTTTCCTGATGGAACTGTTCAAAAGAAAACAGTAGATTAGTAATATTACTTACATATTAGGGTAATTAGGGCCTCCTCCTCCTTCAGGAGAAGTCCAATTAATATTTTGTGAAGGATCCTTTATATCACATGTCTTACAATGAAGACAATTTTGAGAATTGATTTGTAGTTTTTTAATATTATTATCTTCAATAATTTCATATACCCCCGCCGGACAGTATAATCGTTCAGGAGAATTATATATAGNTAGATTATGATTAATAGGAGTGTCATTGTTTATAAGCTCTAAATGGCAAGGCTGATTTTCAGAGTGATTAGTTCCTGAAAAAGATAAATTGGTAAGTCTATCAAAACTTACAATACCATCTGGCTTATTGTATATTATTTTAGGACATTTCGTGGCTGGCTTTGTAGCTTTATGGTCTGCATGATCAAGTTTAATTGTCCATGGAGCTTTACCATTAAATATTTTTTGGTCTATTGCTCCTAAAATTGTTCCTAATAATAATCCATATTTAAACCCAGGCCTGAAATTTCTTGCATATTTTAATTCTTTTCCAGCCCAGGATCTATAAAAATTATATTCATATTCCTTCATGTCTCTAATATTTATTGGATCTAACTGTAAGTTTTTATAAATTGTTTCTGAAGCAAGCATTCCCGATTTCATAGCAGTATGGCTTCCTTTTATCTTTGGAACATTAAGTGTTCCTGCCTCACAGCCAATCAAAGCTCCTCCAGGAAAATATAATTTTGGTAAAGATTGATAACCTCCTTCATTTAGAGCCCTGGCTCCATAAGCAATTCTTCTTCCATTTTTAAGAATTTTACTAATCTCTGGATGCGTTTTAAATTTCTGAAATTCTTCGTAAGGACTTAAATGTGGATTTTGATAATCAAGTCCCATAACAAACCCTATAGATATTTGATTGTTATCCATATGGTATAAAAAAGATCCTCCATATACGTTACTAGAAAGAGGCCATCCTGCAGAATGCATTATACTTCCTTCTTTATGATTTTTACTATCAATCTCCCAAATTTCTTTTAGACCTATCCCATAAGATTGGGGAGATTTTCCATCATCTAANTTATATTTTTTTATTAGTTGTTTTCCTAAATGGCCTCTACAACCTTCTGCAAATANGGTATATTTTCCTATTAACTCAATGCCAGCTTCAAATGCAGAAGTTTTTTCATGATTTTTATCTATTCCCATATCACCTGTAGCAATTCCTATTACAGTATCCTTATTATCAAATAATACTTCCTTAGCAGCAAAACCAGGATATATTTCAACTCCTAATTTTTCTGCCTCTTCTGCTAACCATCTACACATATTAGCAAGACTAATAATATAATTTTTATGATTTTTCATTGTCTTTGGCAGAAATATATTAGGGAGTTTTATACTANGATTTTTATTTAAAAAAATAAATTTTTCTTCNGTTACGGCAGACATCTTTGGATGAGGCATGTCTTTCCAATTTGGAAAAAGTTCATTTAAAGCGGTTGTTTCAAATACTGCTCCAGATAATATATGCGCTCCTACTTCAGGTCCCTTTTCAACAATACATACAGATAATTCCTTATTACTATCATTAGATAATTGTTTTAGTTTTATAGCTGCAGATAAGCCAGCTGGACCAGCACCAACTATTACTACATCATATTCCATTCTTTCTCTATCAGANCTCATATTCACTCCAGTAAATAACTAAAAATTTTATAATTTATCTATAATTTCAGTAAAAAAGTTATAAGTTTCGATATTTGCTGCAGCTATTACTGATCTATCAGAAGCAGCTTCACTTTTATTCCAGGCAGTTACAATTCCTCCTGCTGCTTCAATAATAGCTCTAGCTGCTACTATATCCCATATTTCAAGATCTTTTTCTATCACTAAGTCTATTGTTCCTCCTGCACACATAGCGTACCCCCAGCAGTCTGTTCCATGTCGTACATATAATGTTTTTTCCACTATCATATCATATATAGCTTTATCTTTGTTATTTTCAATAAACATGGCAGGATCAGTTATAGCGCAAATTGTTTTGTTTATAGATTCAAAACTTCTAGTTTTAACTGTTTTATTGTTTAAATAACTACCTTTTGAACTTCCCCATATTCTATCTTTTGTAATAGGCTGATCTATTAAGCCTATTATAGGTTTTGTATTTTTTATTAAGCCAATCATCGTTCCAAAAAAAGGNAATCCCGAGACAAAAGCTTTNGTTCCATCTATTGGATCTAATACCCATACATATTCTGCATTTTCATTTTCAGTCCCTAATTCNTCTCCAATTATTCCGTGATNAGGAAAACTTCTGTTTATTAGCTTTCTCATTATTTTTTCTGCGTTTACATCTGCTTTCGTAGCAATTTGAGGACGTTTGTTATTTTTNGTNGGTTTTATCTCCCANCTACTTGTTTNACGGAAATGACTTTTTATTTCATCTTGGATAGAATCAGCTAACTCATGTGCAAATTTTAAATATATTTCATCACTATTTGACATTTTAATCCTATTTTAAATTATATTAATTTGGACATTTGCATGATATTGCAATTATAACAAGGAACAAGTTAAGTATAATAAATTTTTATTAAATTATATGAATCTCTTATGGTATAATTAAAAAATAACAGTTTGGNTAATTGTATGTCTATATTATTTACTATATTGAAATATTGGATATTTAGCTTATTATTAATAGTCATTTCCTGCTCTTCCAATTCTTCTAATAAAAAGCAACAAGAATCTGAGGAAAGAAGCGTAGAAGAAATATATAATTCTGCAATGGACTATATGAATGATAATAAGTATACAAAGGCGCATGATGAATTTATAGAAGTAGAGAGACTNCATCCTTACTCTATATGGGCTACTAGGTCTCAAATAATGACATCATATGTTAACTATAAGTTAAATAAATATGCTGATTCAGTTTCTGGAGCGAANAGNTATATAGAGTTACACCCAGGTGCAAGTGATATAGATTATGCATATTATTTAATTGCACTCAATNATTATGATCAAATAAATGATTATAGAAGAGACCAATCCTTTACTCGAAATGCTNTAGAGGCTTTTAATAATTTAATAAGAAGATTTCCAAATTCAGATTATNCTAAAGATGCAAAGTTAAAGCTAGATTTAGTAAATGATCATTTAGCTGCGAAAGAGATGGATATAGGTAGAACATACCAAAATCTTGATAATTACATCTCTGCTATTAATAGATTTAAAACGGTTGTTGAACTTTATTCAAAAACTAGTCATGTACCTGAAGCCTTGGCACGCTTAACTGAAACATATTACAGGTTAGGTTTGTATAATGAGGCCAAAGTTTATGCTTCTGTCCTAGGTNACAATTATCCAGGAAATAAATGGTACTCTTATTCTTANTCATTATTTAAAAAAGAAAAAGAAGTGTTAATTGAAAATGAAGAGAAAGAAAGTTCATACATAAATATAATAAATGAATTTTTAAATATATTTGTTAATTAAATTTTATAAGGTTTNTTCATGTTAAGTTATATTTCAATAAAAAATATAGTTTTGATAGATAAATTAGAATTAAACTTTAAAAAAGGCTTCACTGTATTAACTGGCGAGACTGGTGCCGGNAAATCGATTATAGTAGATGCAATAAACCTTTTACTTGGAAATAGAGCAGATAGACGCTTAATAAAAAAAGGTCAGAATGAAGCAAGTGTTTCAGCATTATTTTCTGTTAACCGGAATCATGAGGTAATAAATATATTAACTAAATATGGCTTAGTAGCAGAAAATGAAATAATTATTAGAAGAAAAATTTTGTCTAATGGTAGAAGTCAATCATTTATAAATGATGAANTAATATCCTTAAATATTATGAGGGAAGTTAGTGGTTATTTAATAGAAGTTAATGGACAAAATGATCAAGCTGGNCTTTTAGAAAATTCAAATCATATTAAAATNTTAGATATATGGGGAAATTTNTCTNAAAATACTCAAAAGGTATCAGCCTCATATAATTTNTATAAAGATAAATTAAAATNATATAATGAGTATAAAGATAAAGTTAATGAATTTACNGTTAAACAAAAGTATTTGANTCAAGATTTAGANGAGATAAATGATTTAGCATTAGAAGAGGATGAAATTGATAAACTAATTGAGAAGAAAAAATACTTAACTTCTATTGAAAAAATTAAAGACAGTTTAGAAAAGATTAATTTTTTACTAAAAGGAAGTGAAGATTCAAAGGGAATATATGAAAATTTAGTACANTCTAAGAAACAAATTTCATCAATACTATCACTTAATAAAGAGCTATTTAATAAACTAGATGANTCAATAGAAAATACCTTAATTGAGTATAAAGAGACAGAAGCAGTATTAGAAGAATGTATGGCAAGTATAGATGANAATAATTCTAGTTTAGATTATATAGAAAATAGAATTTCAACAATTAAACGAATTGCTCGTAAACATAATATTGAAGAAAATNAAATTAACAGTTTTAAAAATAAGCTAGAAAATATTTTAAACAAACTCTCGGATTCAGAAAATGAACTAAAAAAAAGAAAAAATGACATAAATATTAATAAAGAAAAATATAAACTAAATGCTAAAGTACTAACTGATCTAAGGNATAAAGCATCTATAAAATTGTCGGAATCTATTAATAAAGAATTTCCCATTCTTAAATTAGATAATGCCAAATTTGCTATTTCAATNNACNTTTTAGAGGAAAATAATTGGAAGNCTNATGGCATGGATAGTGTAATTTTTAAAATTGAAACCAATAAAGATAGTGGTTATGATTTTATTTCTAAAATAGCTTCAGGTGGAGAATTATCAAGAATAATGCTTGCTATAAAGGTATCCATAGCTTCAGAATATGAAAATAGTATTGCAAAAACTCTAATATTTGATGAGGTTGATACAGGTGTTGGTGGAGCAGTTGCAGATGCCGTAGGAAAAAGATTAAACTTGCTTGCTAAGCATAACCANGTTTTAGCNGTTACTCATCATCCTCAGGTTGCTGCAAGAGNTGGAAATCACTTTAAAGTTAATAAGAATAATATAAATAGTTATTCATCTACTAGTATCAATAATTTAAATAAGGCAGAGNGAATAGAAGAAATTGCTAGAATGTTGTCNGGAGAAAAAATAACTGATGCTGCACGTAATGCAGCAGAAAGTTTATTTAATCATAATAAAAATATTTTATAATCATTAAGGTTAATTTATGGAAAAAGAAGAAGTAATTAAAAAACTTAAAAGGTTAGCTGAACAGATAGAATATCATNATAATTTATATTATAATAATGATAGTCCAGAAATATCTGACGCTGAATACGATAATCTGAGAATTAAGAATACGGAATTAGAAAAGCAATTTCCTAATTTAGTTCTTCCTAATAGTCCTTCAAAAAAAGTAGGAGCTGAATTAAAATCTTCTTTCAAAAAAGTACAGCACCTTGTTCCTATGTTATCATTAGGAAACACTTTTACAAAACAAGATGTAGAGAATTATATAAATAAAACTAAACGATTTCTTCAAATTGATAGTAATTCAAATCTTGAATTTTTAGCCGAACCAAAGATAGATGGATTATCTGCTACATTAATATATAAAAATGGGAAACTTGTCATTGGTGCGACAAGAGGAGATGGGAAACAAGGAGAAAATATCACTGAAAATATAAAATCAATTAAAGAAATTCCTCACTATTTAGTTGGCAAATATCCTAGAGAAATAGAAATAAGGGGAGAAATTTATATGTCAAATTTAGAATTTGAAAAACTTAATTCTATTAGAGTTACACAGTCTTTGCCAGTTTTTGCTAATCCAAGAAATGCGGCTGCCGGTTCTGTCAGACAATTAGATTCTCAAATTACAGCCTCAAGAAAGTTAGGTTTTTTCGCATATAATTGGGGTTTTGCATCAGAAAATATAGGAGGTACTCTTATTGAAGCAAGAGAGTTGATTAAAAGTTTAGGTTTTAACTTAAATCATCCTGTTGAATTATGTACTAATTTAGACCAAATGGTAGGTTTTTATAATAAAATATATGAGAATAGATCTAACTTAGATTTTGACATAGATGGTATAGTTTATAAATTAAATGATATAAGTTATTATGAAAGGCTTGGCTCTACCGATCACTCGCCTAGATATGCTATTTCCCATAAATTTCCAGCTGAATTAGGAATTACTAAGCTTAAAGATGTNAAGTTTCAAGTTGGAAGGACTGGCGCTATTACACCTGTAGCAGAATTAGTGCCTGTAACTATTGGTGGAGTAAGAATAAAACGGGCAAGTTTGCATAACAAAGATGAAATAAAGAGATTAGGGCTAGTTATAGGAGATACAGTTTCATTAAAAAGAGCAGGAGATGTTATTCCACAAATTGTAAATTATAATCCCAAATTACGACCTATAAAATATAAAAATATAATTTTTCCAGAAAATTGTCCTTCATGTAATACTCCTTTAAAATATGAAGAGGATGACACCATTATTCGTTGTTTTAATCATTCAAATTGTAAAGAGCAAATAATAGGTCAGTTAATTCACTTTGTATCAAGAAATGCTTTTAATATAGACGGTTTAGGAGAAAAACAAGTAATAGAGTTATTTAATACTAATTTAGTAAAAGAGCCTGCAGATATATTTATTCTAGCTTTACCAACTGAAACTTTAAAACAAGAAAAACTGATGAAATTGCCAGGCTGGGGACATTTATCTATATCTAATCTCATAAATGCAATTAACAATTCCAAGGTACAAACTCTCGAAAAAGTTCTATATTCTCTTGGTATTCGTCATTTAGGTTTAGGTACGGCAAAACTAATATCAAAAAATTTTAATGCATCAATAAATTTAATAGATAGGATTTTAGAACTGAATGAATTTAATAAAGATATATTTATTAAAGAATTGAGATCAATAAACGGTATCGGAGAAAAGGCAATTTTTTCATTAATATCGTACTTTAATGAAAATAAGTTATTATTTTCTAATCTTCTTCAACATATTACAATTTCTGAATCTATAATTACTCTAGATACTTCACATTTTTTTTACGGTAAAAGATTAGTATTTACTGGTAAGTTTGAATATTTGTCTAGAACAGAGATAAAAAATAAATCTGAAAAGGTAGGAGCACTAATCTCTTCTCAAGTTTCTAATAAAACTGATTTTTTAGTTATAGGTTTAAAGCCAGGATCAAAAGTAAAAAAGGCTGAAGAACTTTCAGTTACTACTATAAGCGAAAAAGAGTTTTTGTCTCATTTTTAATTTATCTTTTTAAATAAGGCGCACATACTTTTTTAAGCCAGTCCTTGTTTTGCTTATCTAGTTTGCTAGAGACACTTTTATAAACTTTATTATGATAATTATTTAACCAATTAATTTCTTCTTTTGTTAATAAATTATAATTTACTAAGTTAATATCTATTGGCGCAAGTGTAAGTGTTTCAAAAGCTAGCATATTTTTATTTTTTTTTACCAACATTAAATTTTCAATTCTTATTCCATATTTATTAGTTAAATAAAAACCTGGTTCATTAGATGTAATCATTCCAGGTTCCAAAGGTATAAAAGAACCTTTAGATATTCTATGAGGTCCTTCATGAACACTTAAGCAAGATCCTACACCGTGACCTGTTCCATGCCCATAATTCATATTATTTTTCCATAGCGGTAATCTAGCAAGTAAATCTAGATCATTTCCAGTAGTGCCATATGGAAATATAGCACTAGCAAGAGCTATATGCCCCTTTAAAACTATAGTAAAATGATTTTTCATGTTTTTTGTAGGTTTTCCAATAGCTACTGTTCTAGTTACATCAGTAGTTCCTTCTAAATACTGGCCACCGCTATCACAAAGAAAAAGATTATTATTAGAAAACTTTTTATTGCTTTTTTTTGTTACGCGATAATGTACAATTGCTCCATTAGAAGAAAAGCCGCTAATAGTTTCGAAAGAAGTACAAATAAAATTACGTTGTTTTGATCTTAAATTATCTATTGTATTTGAAGCAAGAAGCTCCGAGTTATTAGTTATTTTAGATTTATGAATCCAATATAAAAATTTTGATAAAACTACGCCATCTTTTAGGTGAGCAGAAAAAGCACCTTTAATTTCAATTGCATTTTTAATAGCTTTCATTTTTTCAATAGGACATTTTGTCTCTATGAGATTATTTTTTTTATCTTTAATAAAATGAATTAATGCATAAGATACACTATCAGGGTCAACNAGAATTTTATTTTTCTTTTTTGAAATTTTAATAATTTCAGAAATTATATTTTTTTCGGGAAAAATTTTAATATTATTATTAAAATGATTTTTAATCTTTTTATTAATACGTGATGAATCAATAAATAANTATATATATCCATTGTTAAATATAATCGCTCTAGAAAGAATTATAGGAGTATGTTTAAGGTCCATACCTCTAATATTGAGTAACCAAGCNAGAGAATCTGGCTGATTTATAATNTAGGCTTNTGTATTTAATTTTTTTAAATACATACACAAGTTTTTAATCTTTTTATTNGNGCTTATTCCTGCGTATTTTAGAGGATGAACATTAATATNAGAATTAGGAGAAATATTTCTATCATTAGACCAAAATATATCGATAGGGTTTGATTTTAATGGTTTAAAGTTTACCTTATATTTTATACTAAGANTTAAAATATTTTTNATGTAAGAATATGAGTGAAGCCATGGGTCATAGCCAATTTCTTTAAATTTTTTTGCATTTAAAAGTATATATTTTTCTAGCGATTGCTGCGCTGATAGAATAACTTTTATTCCGGTATTTTTAGTTTCATTTTTAGCTTGTATTGTATAGCGGCTATCTACAAATAAGATTNCTTGTTTTCGTAAAATTAAAATNACACCAGCTGAACCAGTAAAACCACTGATCCATTCAAGTCTTGCGTCATATTTAGGAACATATTCTCCTAAATAACTATCAGCTCTNGGTTGNATAAACCCATCNAGTTTATTTTGANTCAAATAATTTTGTATTAATTTTATTTTTTCAATAGTTNTTAATTTTTTTGACATAATAAAATATTATATAAGAGATCTTATNTTTATTACAAATAATCTTAAATAATTTTTAAGATATGCCTTTATTTCATATCAGCACTGAATTTTTAAAGGTCAAATTAACTATTTNTTGGNTAAGGTATGCTTTTTTTATAAAAAATAACGGCTAAACTATGCATATTATGCATGCCTTATTTGTAACATTAATGTTACTAATTAAAGAAATTTTATTTTATATAATTAANNAATAATCATGGTTTGTTAATCCTCCCCCTGATGATATTTTCATCTACATATTACAAACTATTATTATTNAAAAATATAATGGCAGTTTGAGTATTCCCCTCCCCATACGAAATCCAAACTGCCATTAATANAATCTAAGGAAAATGCTAAATGAAATATGAGGTTTTAAATAAGTNTTCGTATACTAAAATAAGAAATTCACAAATTAGTAAATATTCACAATTTGAATATTCAATTGATAAATTAATTCANGGTAAGAGAGCTCAAAGTATTTATATTAAAAAGATACTAAATAATTTATTTAGTATAAAAAATAAAAATACAACAAATAATTTTTACAAAAGAATTCATTCTTCTGAAGTATATTCGAAGGATTGGTGGAGAATTTAAATTAATTCTTCTTAATTAATAAAGTTACCCAGCCATTTATTACATATTCTAATTCTAATACTAAGCCTAGTCCTCTTAATTTATTTAGTATCATATATTTCTGATTATTAAGTATTCCTGCAATAATTGCTCTACCATTATTATTTAATTTTCTATCTATTGATTTAATATTTTTTAGAATTGTATTAGATAAAATATTCATTACAATAATATCATATTGAAATTCATTAGTAATATTCAACCCATTTCCTTTTTTTACTTTAATCAAAGAATTTACAAAATTTAATTTTGCATTTGCTTTTGATGTTTTGATTGATCTGTTATCGATATCAATTAACTCTATTGGTTTTTTCCATAATTTAGCCATCGTTATTCCTAGAATTCCTGATCCACAACCAACATCAATCATATTTTTATAATTGATATTTTTTTTTAAATAAATTTTAGAGAGTACATATAAGATTCCTTTTGTTGAGGGGTGATGTCCTGTGCCAAATCCAAGGCCAGCAGGTATAATTATATTTTTGCTAATTATAAACTTAGTTAAATTTTTACTTTCTAAAAAATTGAAAGGACCAATACTTATTGGGCTTAAAGACCGGGAATTATTTTTATATATATCTTGAATTTTAACTTTTTTTAAAACTATTTCTTTTGGTTTAATATTAAAATTTAAAAATAGTTGTTTTATAATATATTTTTTTGGTTTTTTAATAAAAAATGCAGAGGTATTAAATAATTCTGGTTTTAGTTCATTAGCATTGTTTCCTACATCTAAAGATGTAATGGTCGCATTCATAGAAATAAGATAACTTTCAATATCTTCTCTAAATTTATTAGATAGTTCTAGATTTAATATCCAAATAGAGTCCAAAATATTTTATATTTTTTCTATAAACGTAAGCATTAATTTCTTTTCTCCAGCTTTTTCAAAATCTATAGTAACTTTATCGCCATCAATTTCGAGTATTTTCCCATATCCAAATTTTTGATGAAAAATTCTCTCCATTAATTTAAATTTATTATCATTATTTTCATCTATGTAATCTTTACTAAGATTAATTCCTTTTTTATTATTAGCTATAAGCCATTCAGAAGCTATAGAAGATTTGAAATTATTTGAATATGAAGAAAATCTATTTATGTTTTTATCAGGAAGTTCATCAATAAACCTAGATGGAATACAGTCTATCCATTGACCATGAGTTAATCTAGAATTGGCATTAAATATCCACACATTATTTTTAGCTCGCGTGATACCTACGTAAGCTAATCTTCTTTCTTCTTCTAAACCACTTTCGCCACTTTCATCTACAGATCTTTGATTTGGAAATAATCCCTCTTCCCAACCTGGAAGAAATACTAATGGAAATTCTAACCCCTTAGCAGCATGAAGAGTCATAATTTTAGCAGTTTCTAAATTTTGATTATTTGCTCCCTCCATTACTAGCTGAATATGTTCCAAAAAATTTTGCAGTGACTCAAACTCATTTATTGCATTCACTAATTCTTTAAGATTATCTAATCTTCCTGGAGCTTCTATAGAGCGGTCTTTCTTAAGCATCTCAATATATCCAGATTCTTCTAGAACTAATTCTACTAATTCACCTAATTTATTTTTAGATAAGTCTTCTCTCCACTTATCTATTTTTTTAGAAAATAGTCTAATGGACGAACTTGCTTTTGAAGTAAGCTCATCAGTTTCTGCTAATTTTCTAGCAGCCATTTCTAAGTTTAATTTACTAGATCGAGAATATTGTTCTATCTGTCTAATAGTTTTATCACCTAAACCTCTCTTAGGCTTATTAATTATTCTCTCAAAAGCTAATTGGTCATCTGATGAATTAATTAACCTTAAGTATGCTATAGCATCTCTTATTTCTGCCCGTTCATAAAATCTCAAACCACCTATTACTTGATAGGGCAAACCAATTTTTAAAAACCTTTCTTCGAATGTTCTCGTTTGAAACCCAGCTCTTACTAAAATGGCTACATTATTGAGACTATTTTTATTTCTTTGATAAGACTCAATTTCGTCACTTATAGATTCAGCTTCTTCTTTTCCATCAAATACAGTTCTTATATTGATTTTATCTCCCATTTCACCTTTTGTCCAAAGAGTTTTACCCAGTCTACTTTGATTTTTAGCAATTAATCCAGATGCAGCAGCAAGAATATTACCAGTAGATCTATAGTTTTCTTCAAGCCTAATAGTTTTGGTGTTTTTAAAATCTTTCTCAAAATTAAGTATATTAGTTACATCTGCTCCTCTCCATGAGTAAATAGATTGGTCATCATCGCCTACTGCACATAAATTTTTATGTTCTTCAGCCAGGGTTTTTAACCAATAATATTGTGATGCATTAGTATCCTGAAATTCATCTACTAATATATATTTAAATTTATTTTGATATAATTTTTTAATTTCAGAGTGTTTTTGAAAAATAGTTATAACATGTAGAAGAAGATCTCCGAAATCTGCAGCATTTAGAGTAAGTAATCGGTTTTGATATAACTTATATAATTTAATAGCCTGATTATTTGCAAAATCTGTACCACTATGAAATGNATCTTTCACATCGATAGGGTTAAGACCCATGTCTTTCCACCTTTGAATTATGGATAATAAACTTCTAGCAGGCCATCTTTTTTCATCTATATTTTCTAGAGATAATACTTGTTTTATAAGTCTAATTTGATCATCAGTATCTATAATAGTAAATGTATTTTTTAAATTTACTAGTTCAGCATTTGACCTTAATATTCTTGCAGCTAAAGAATGAAATGTACCTAACCACCATCCTGCAACAGAGTTTCCGATCATCTTTTCAACCCTTATTCTCATTTCATTTGCAGCTTTATTGGTAAATGTTACAGTACAAATCTGTGATGGGTGAGCAATATTATTTTGTAAAATATAAGATAGTCTAGATGTAAGAACTCTAGTTTTACCCGTTCCAGCTCCAGCCAAAACAAGAAGCGGACCGTTTACCGTTTTTACTGCTTCTATTTGAGCTTCATTTAATTCAGCAAAGTGGTATTTATTTTTAATTGACATTGGTAACCGCTTTTTAAATTGCTGACCATCCGCCATCTAGCATCAGGGTATGTCCGGTTACGATTGATGAAGCATCAGAGGCTAGAAATAAAATACCTCCTGCCATTTCTGAAACTTCGGCTAGCCTTTTTAATGGAGTTCTATCTATTATATGTTCTAATTTATCTTTATTAGCATTTAAATCTTTTATAAGTCTTGTTTTTGTATAAGTTGGGCCAATTGAATTAACTCTTATACCTTTCTCCCCCCATTCATTTGCAAGAGACCTCGTCAAATTAACTATTGCACCTTTTGATGCGTGATAAGGAGAGTTAGGAGCTGGTCCTCCGCCTGTTACGCCCATAATAGAAGAAATATTTATAATCGATCCTTTATTATTTTTAATCATGTATTTATATGCCGTTCGACAACATATAAAACTACTTGTAAGATTAAGTTTAATTATATTTTCAAAATCTTCTGTTTTCATTTCTTCTGCTGGGTTTCTATGAGCAGTGCCTGCATTATTTATTAAAACATCTAAAGACCCAAAATGAGAAGATATGTTTTCAAAAACTTCTATAATTTTATTTTCAAAGATTACATCTAGTTGCCAGGATTTTGCGTTGATACCTGCATCTTTTAATTCAATTTCCAGTTTATTTGCAGCTTTTAAGTCTTTATCAGTAATAGCAATATTTCCTCCTGCTTTACCACATGCGATAGCCGCTACTCTGCCTATTCCTTGAGCTGAACCGGTAATTACAATAGTTCTATTTTTAAGACTAAATAATTTAAATACATCAAATTTAGAGGCAGAAGGCATTGCAAATCCAGAGACATCATCAATAATTTCATCATTTTTCATATTAAAATCCTTTTATTTTAAAACTTTCCATATTTTAAATAAGCTTCCTTGGGGTCTGTGCCATCTAAAATAGCTTTACGCATTTTATTCTCTGAGTTTAGATCTTCTTTAGCTTTATTGATAATTTTATTAATTATCTGGTGTGGTATAATTACTATACCGTCTTCATCGGCTATAAGATAATCATTTGTATAAATTTTTACATCNCCAATAATAATAGAAGTTCCCATTTCTTCTACTATCCATCTTCCTGCAACATCTTTTGGAGTATTAAACCGACAATATACTGGAAGTTTAATTTCAGATTTTATTCTTGAAACATCTCTACATCCACCATCTGAAATGTATCCTCTTATGTTTTTAATTTTGAGTGTTTCTGCGGATAATTCTCCCATTAGTGCAATTTCATAATTATTTGGTTGGCAAACTATTATTGAATTAGATTCTGCTTTAGAAAGAAAATTAGTCCAGGACAATAATGTCTCTTTCTCTGTAACATTATTTTTTAAGGAACCTGATATAGTCCATATTTTTCCTGCTATTACCTTTTCAAACTTTAAAGGTTTGATTTCATGAGGAAGAGTTTGATTTATATAATTTTCAGTTCTAAGAGCATCATGCACGATTGAGGAATTTAACAACAATAAATCTTCTATGATTTGATCTTCATCTAACATGTATAATCACTACTTAAAGTTATTTCTGTGTTGGGTCGGGAAAATCAGTTTCTATGTTGCAGCTATTAGTGTTAGGATCAAAATCGCCAGAACATAATAATTTGAAAGGATTCAACTCATTAAAAGAATAATCACTACAACCAGCAAGCATTAATACAGCTAAAAGTAATATACTTTTTTTTAATATATTTTTTATTTTATTAAATATGCAAATGTTCTAAGACCCCTATAATAAAGTATTAAACTAGAAAAATAGCCATTAAAACTACTATAGCAATAACTCCAATAGTTCCGTATACACTCCATTTAACAAAAGTTTTCCATGTATTTACATGATCCTGAAAATATTTTTCTTTATCGTACGACATAAAAATTTACTCCATAATTTTAAGAATAGAACTCTTTTATATTTATAATATCAAATAAAAAAAATTAATACATTTTTATTTAAATTAAAATTATAAATTATTTTACTTAGTAATTAATTTTAATTTATAATAACCTTGATTTACATCAAATAGATTGCTAAATGATTATGATAATATTATTTATAATATATTATANGTAATTATATGGTTAATTATACTTAAGAGGTTCTTTAATATGCGTATTATTAAAATTTTCAAAATCACTTTAAGCTCAATATTTACGATATTCATTACAAGTCAGGCTTTTTCAGCAGAAAATATGGGTGCAGCTCATCCATGGGGGTTAAATTTGAGAGAAGCTTTTTCTCCTGTTATGGCAGAAATGGTTTCTTTCCATAATTGGTTAATATGGCTAATTACTATAATATCATTATTTGTTTTAGTTTTATTATTTATTATAATTTTCAAATTTAATACAAAAGCTAATCCAAAGCCTACTAAAACAACCCATAATACATTCTTAGAAATAGCATGGACGGCAATACCAGTATTAATTCTAGTTATAATGGCTGTTCCATCATTTAAGTTACTCTATAAAGCTGATGTAATACCTGAGGCACATATGACTGTAAAGGCAATAGGGCATCAATGGTATTGGTCATATGAATATCCAGACCATGGTAATTTCACTTATGACGCATGGATGGTTTCAGATGCAGAAGAAATAGAGGGGCAAGATAGGCCTTATACGAGACTATTAACTACAGATACTAGAGTAGTTGTTCCTGTTGGCAAGGTTATAAAAGTTCAAGTAACGGCTACTGATGTATTACATAGTTGGGCAGTACCTTCATTAGGAGTTAAGAAAGATGCAATGCCTGGAAGACTAAATGAGTTATGGTTTCAGGCGGATAGAGAAGGAATTTTTTATGGTCAATGCTCTGAATTATGCGGAACAAACCATGGTTATATGCCTATAGAGGTTCATGCAGTTTCGGAAGAAGAGTTTCTTGCTTGGATTGAAGAGGCAAAAGAAAATTATGCTAAAGTAGGTGAAGACCTTAATTTAGCTAAAGTAAAAGAATAGAATTTTAAATATAAAATAGAAGAGGTAACATATGGCTACTACAACTGATACACATGATCATACACCAACTGGTTTTCGTCGTTGGGCTTATTCTACTAATCATAAAGATATCGGATCTATGTACATTATTTTTGCTGTTATAGCAGGAGTAATTGGTGGAGTTATGTCAATGATTATGAGAACAGAATTAGCTTATCCAGGAGATAGTATATTAGGTGGTGACTATCAAATGTATAATGTTTTAACTACTGCTCATGGATTAATTATGATTTTCTTTATGATCATGCCAGCTATGATTGGTGGATTCGGAAATTGGTTTGTTCCTATAATGATAGGTGCTCCGGATATGGCTTTTCCGAGAATGAATAATATTAGTTTTTGGCTTTTAGTACCGGCATTCATTCTATTATTAGCAAGTCCTTATGTGGGTGGTGGAGCTGGAACAGGGTGGACTATTTATCCTCCATTATCTTCTACAGTAGGTCATGCCTCACCTGCAGTAGATATGGCAATTTTATCACTTCATTTAGCTGGTGCTTCTTCAATATTAGGCGCAATTAATTTTATAACTACAATTTTCAATATGCGTGCTCCTGGAATGACACTTCATAAAATGCCTTTATTTGTGTGGTCAATATTAGTTACTGTATTTTTACTAGTTCTATCTCTTCCTGTTTTAGCTGGTGCTATAACTATGTTACTTACTGATAGAAACTTTGGAACAGCATTTTTTGCTCCTGAATTAGGAGGAGATCCAATGTTATTCCAACACTTATTTTGGTTCTTTGGTCATCCTGAAGTTTATATACTTATTTTGCCAGCTTTTGGTATGGTAAGTCATATTGTATCAACTTTCTCCAATAAACCTGTATTTGGATATTTAGGAATGGCTTACGCTATGGTTTCAATAGGGTTTGTAGGCTTTGTTGTTTGGGCACATCACATGTATACTGTAGGAATGGATGTTGATACTAAAGCGTATTTCACTGCTGCTACCTTAGTAATAGCAGTTCCTACGGGAATTAAAATATTTAGTTGGATTGCTACTATGTGGGGAGGGTCAGTTAGTTTTAAAACACCTATGCTATTTGCAGTAGGATTTATATTCTTATTTACTGTAGGTGGAGTTACAGGAGTTGTTTTAGCTAATGCAGGCTTAGATACAGTTATGCATGATACATATTATGTTGTTGCTCATTTTCATTATGTTTTATCCTTAGGTGCAGTTTTTGCATTATTTGGGGGCTTTTATTATTGGTTTGGTAAGATATCTGGTCGACAATATTCAGAATGGATGGGTAAAGTACATTTCTGGTTACTTTTTGTTGGTGTTAATTTAACATTCTTTCCGATGCATTTCCTAGGTTTACAAGGTATGCCTAGAAGAATTCCTGATTATCCTGATGCTTATGCAGGTTGGAATTTAGTAGCTTCAGTGGGAGCCTATATTTCTGCTATATCAATTATATGGTTTTTAATTTTAGTATTTAGAACATTGTATTCTGGAGCAAAATGTCCGGATAATCCATGGGGAGAAGGAGCAGATACATTAGAGTGGAAGACTTCATCTCCACCTCCTTTCCATACATTTGAGGATTTACCTGAAATTAAATAGTAGCGAAAGATAATTTATTTAGATGGTTGCCTGCAGTGGAAGTGAGAAACTAAAAATGAATGTTGATCAATCAACTGCAGGTGTATCTGATTATTTTGAATTATTAAAACCTAGAGTCATGTCTCTCGCTATATTTACTGCTATAATTGGCTTATTAGTGACACCTAACCATGTTCATCCTTTATTAGCCGTCTTTTCTATAATAGCTATAGGAGCAGGTGCCGGAGCAGCAGGAGCGATTAACATGTGGTATGATAGAGATATTGACAGTATTATGGATAGAACTAAATCTCGACCAATACCTTCAGGAAGAGTTAAATCAGAAGAAGCTTTAACATTAGGTATAGTTTTATCTATTTTTTCTATAATTTTACTTTTTGTAGCTTCAAATTATATAGCTGCTGTTTTTTTATTTATTTCAATAATGTTTTATACTTTTATTTATACTATGTGGCTAAAAAGATATACTCCTCAGAATATTGTTATTGGAGGAGCAGCCGGAGCTCTTCCACCTGTAATAGGCTGGTATGCTGTTTCGCAGGACTTTAGCTTATTTCCAGTAATATTATTTATGATAATATTTTTATGGACTCCTCCTCATTTTTGGGCTTTATCTTTATATAGATCTGAAGACTACCAAAAAGCAGGAATTCCTATGTTACCTGTAGTAAAAGGCAAAAAAATTACTAGATTAAATATAATTTTATATTCGTTATCTCTATTAATTATTTCACCATCTCTTTGGTATCTAGGCTTTTTAGGAAATATTTATGGAATAATTTCTAGTTTGTTAACTATTGTTTTTATTTATTTTTCTTGGAATGTATATAGGAAAAAAGTTGGTTCAGAGCCAGCTTTATTTAAGTATTCTATTTTATATTTATTCTTGTTATTTATGGTAATGCCAATAGATAAATATATATATATATGGATTAGTTAATATGAAAAAATCTACTAATCAGAAAGAGAATAGTAAATTAAAGAAAAAGAATTGGATGATAGCAGCTTTAATAATTTTTATTATTTTAAGTATATATATTATTTCATTCATAAAAATGGGTAGCTAATTTAAATGAACAAAAATACTAAATTTACTGCTGTTTTTGTTGTAACAGTAGTTATAGGAATGATAGGTTTATCTTATGCTGCAGTACCTTTATATGACTTGTTTTGTAGGACGACTGGTTTTGGAGGTACTCCAGTTACACTTAAAGAGGATGCGAACGATAAGAATCTTCCTTCTATAAATATAAAAGTTCAATTTAATTCAGATGTTGCGGGTGGACTCAATTGGAAATTCATTCCAGTAGAAAGAGAAGTTATTGTAAAAACAGGAACAAATAATTTAGCTTTTTATACTGCAAAAAATTTGTCTGAGTCTGCGGTAACTGGTATTGCAACATTTAATGTTACTCCGCCGAAAATAGGTAAATATTTTTCAAAAATTGATTGTTTTTGTTTCGAGGAACAAACCTTAGAAAGTGGAGAAATAGTTGAGATGCCTGTTAGTTTTTTTATTGATCCTGAAATCGCTACTGATCCTAATACTCAAGAAGTTAAAACTGTAACTTTATCATATACTTTTTTTAATTCGGGAGAAAAAATCCAAAATAAAGGCAAAATAAATAAAAATTCTAGTGCAAAAAATTAATAAATAAATATAATAGAACAAAAAAATATAGGGAGTTAAATAATGTCATCTAAAGCTAATCATCCATATCACCTTGTCGATCCAAGTCCTTGGCCATTGGTAGGAGCTATTTCAGCATTAGTTTTAGCTGTAGGTGCAATTATGTATATGCATGAAATAGATGGTGGCATTGTTATGGGTATTGGCTTAATTATGTGTCTTGGAACAATGGCTGTTTGGTGGAGAGATGTGATAAGAGAAGGAGAGCATGAAGGACATCATACAACAACAGTTCAATTAGGTTTAAGGTACGGAATGGTTCTGTTTATTGCATCGGAAGTTATGTTTTTTGTAGCTTGGTTTTGGGCTTTCTTTGATGCTAGTCTTTATGCTGATGAAGCNATCCAAATTGCTAGGGTAGAGCATACAGGTGGTACTTGGCCTCCACAAGGTGTAGAAGTATTTAATCCTTGGCATTTACCTCTCATTAATACAATAATTTTGCTAACCTCGGGAACAACTGTAACATGGGCTCACCATGCATTAAAAGAAAATAAAAGAGGTGGTTTAATATGGGGATTAGTCTTAACAGTCCTTCTAGGTGTTTGTTTTACAGCTGTACAAGCTTATGAATATGGTCATGCAGCCTTTGGTTTTACTGATGGTATATATTCTTCTACATTCTTTATGGCAACAGGTTTTCATGGTGCACATGTACTAATTGGATCGATCTTTTTAATAGTTTGTTTAGGTAGATCTCTGGTAGGTCATTTTAAACCAGATCATCATTTTGGATTTGAAGCTGCCGCATGGTATTGGCATTTTGTTGATGTAGTATGGTTATTTTTATTCTTTGCAATTTATTGGTGGGGTAGCTTAGGTGGCACAGTCCACTAAAAAACACCATAAAAAAGAAAACCAAGAAAAAACATCTTTATTTAAAAAGGTTATATTCGGATTATGTCCTAGTTGTGCTTCAATTAGTATTTTTAGGTATTATATTAAACCGTTAGGTATATGTCCTAATTGTGGATATGTTATAAATCATCATAAAATCGGAGATGGAGCTGCTTGGTTCACAATGCTTNTAATTAGTATTATAGTTGCTATAGGAGTATTAGTATTGGAAGCTAATTTCCAACCTAAATTATGGGTACATGTAGTAATTTGGTTTCCTGTAACATTTATACTTTCATTTATAATTCTGAGACCATTCAAAGCATTACTATTATGTGTTTCAAACATTAATAATAGATAAAATCATGAGTAATAAAAAATTATTTTTGTCTTTAATATATAGTTCGTTGGCATTATTAATCTTAGTTTCTTTAGGTACTTGGCAGTTAGAAAGATTAAGATGGAAAACTGATATTTTATCCTCCATGAAAGAGAGTTTATCTCTTCCTCCATTAAAAATAACTGATCAAGTTATAGATAATATAGGTCAGTATAGTTTTAGACGTATTCAATTAACTGGTAATTATTTATATAAGAATAATATAACTATATATTCGAAGGTATTAAATAAAAAAGTTGGGAAACATTTAATTGTACCATTAGAAACTCAATATGGGATAATTTTAGTAAATAGAGGGTTTATTCCAAGCGATTTTAATATTGAAAATAATATTAAATCAGGAGAAATATCAATAAATGGTATAGTAAAATTTCAACAAAAGATTAATTATTTTACTCCTAATAATAATGTTATTAAAAATGAATGGTACTATATTAACATAAATGAAGTTAGTAATTTTTTATCTCTTCCGCTTTTAAATTTTTATATAGTAGAGGAAAATAATATTAAAGAAAAATACCCTGTTGGAAGCCAATATAATATTAATATTCCTAATGATCACCTTCAATACGCAATAACTTGGTTTTCTCTAGCTTTAGCTCTATGTATATTTATAAATATATTTTGGAGAAAAAATGTTTCATAACATTTCTAAAGATTATATAATTTCATTACTAAAGATATTCTCAGGTCTGTTAATAATTGTAATATTCGCCCAAATATCTTTGGGCTCTGCTGTGAGATTAACTGGATCAGGTTTATCTTGCCCAGATTGGCCTCTGTGCTATGGATTATGGTTTCCTGATCAAGAAAAATTATCTACGATCTCTGATGTTAATTATGAATTCTACCAAATAATGCTAGAATGGATTCATAGATTTAATGCTGCTATATTTATTGCTCCCTTAACACTTATTGTATTTATAATAGGGCTTAAATTAAATAATTCATATATAAATCAAAAAACTCTTTATGCAATAGTAGTATTTTTATTACTACAAGGGTTAATTGGGGGATTTACGGTGTTTGATAGAAATTCACCTTGGTCTGTTGCTGTTCATTTAGGTTTTGCATTAATTTTGTTACTATTAGTAATAAGAGTATTTATGCAATCACTTAATTTAAATTTAGATATTTCTTTTCCAAAAATTAAGGGTAAATTGTCTACCTTAATAATATCTATCTTTTTTATAATGCTTACTATGTTAATGGGAGCTATTGTTTCAAAAAGTGGATCTTCTTTAGCTTGTGATATATGGCCATTATGCTCTAATGATGGCTTAAGTATATTTCAACATAATAAATTTATTCACATTAGTCATAGGGTATTAGCTATTATTTCAGCAATAAGTATTTATTTTGTTGTTAAATTTTACAGAGATACTAGGCAATATAAACTGATTTATAGATTACTCAATATATTAGTTGCAGTAATAGTATTACAAATATTAATAGGGGCTACAGTTATATTTACAGAATTAAATATGTATATTGCAATGTTGCATCAATCTTTAGCAGTTATATTATTTATGATGCTTTCTTTTTTATTTTGGTTTACCTTACAAATAAATTATAAAAATAAATATTAAAGATATTTTATTTAATATATTTTGGGTAAATTTATGAATTATATTTCTACCAGAAATAAATATAATATTTCTGATAATAATTTTAGTAAGATTACTATGGAAGGTTTAGCCCCTGATGGAGGACTATACGTACCGGATAACTTTCCATTTTTAACATCTAAAGAAATATATAAAATGGCTAACTTAAGTTATTCAGAACTATTTACTGAAATAATTTATAAATTTTGTGGAAGTTGCGTAAGTAAGTCTGAAATTTATGAAATTGCTAGAGATTCATATAAAGATTTTGAGGGTAAAGATTTAGCTCCACTAAATGATTATAATGATAATATAAAAATATTAGAACTATACCATGGTCCAACATTAGCTTTTAAAGATTTTGCCTTACAGTTTTTAAGTAGAATTTTTAATCTATTCTTAGAGAGAGATAATAAAAATATAAATATAATTGGAGCAACCTCTGGAGATACTGGTTCAGCTGCAATTGAAGCTTTTAAAAATAACCCAAGAGCTAATATAATCATATTACACCCTAAAGATAAAGTTAGTGAATTTCAAAGAAGACAAATGACTACTATTAAAGCTAATAATGTTTTTAATATTGCTTTAGATGGAAATTTTGATGATTGCCAAGCAGTAGTTAAAAAGCTTTTAGTTGATATTGAATTTAATGAAAAGTATAATCTTGCGTCAATTAATTCTATTAATTGGGGAAGAGTCTTAGCTCAAGTAGTTTATTATTTTTACTCTGCATTAAAGGTCTTAAAACATAATAATTTAGAAAGTATAAACTTTTCTGTTCCAACAGGAAATTTTGGAGACGCATATGCAGGATACATTGCAAAAAAAATGGGATTACCAATTAATAAAATTATTATTGCAACAAATAGTAATGATATTTTATCAAAATTTTTTCAGACCGGAATTTATAAGGTATCAAAAGTAGTGCCTACTTTAAGTCCCTCAATGGACATACAAGTTGCAAGTAATTTTGAAAGGCTTTTATTTGAATGTCTTGATTTTAATCCATCTTTAGTAACAAAATATATGACTAAGCTTAGTACTCATGGATCCTTTGAAATAAGTAAAGAAATATTATGTGAATTAAATAAGACTTTTATAGGAGTTGGTGTGAATGATCATATTACAATAGAACGTATTAAAAGTTGTTATAGTGAAAAAAATATTATCATAGATCCACACACATCTGTTGGCCTTGAAGCTGCCTGTAATTCAAATTTAAAAGAGTTATGTATTGTTTTATCTACAGCGCATCCAATTAAATTTTCTACTGCTGTAAATAAGGCAATAAATATTACACCTAACTTACCAAATAAATACAAAAATATTTTTTCATTAAAGGAAAAATATCAATCAATGCCTAATGATCTAAATGAGATTAAAAATTTTATATCTATTAACTCAAGTTTGTAATTATTTAAAATTAATATTGAGTGTATAATATGAACAAATATAAATTTAAAAAAATAAAACCTAAATCATTCAAGGGCAACCGACTTAAAAAAATAGCATATGCTTTTAGAGGTTATTTTCCTCATAATTATATTGAAAGTGATAGAATTATCATACGTCATCCCCGTAGAAGAGACTGGAGATCTTGGGTTAATTTAAGAAAAGAATCATATAAATTTTTATATAAATGGGAGCCTTTTTGGGAAATTGAACACTGTAATAGGAGTAATTATATGAAGCAATTAAGGTCGCAAAGATCAAAAGCTGCATATGATCAAGCATATTCTTTTTTATGTTTCAATAAAAATAGTAAGGAATTAGTGGGTGGGATAAATATTTCTAATGTACAAAGAAGCGTTATACAGACTTGTAATATTGGTTACTGGCTGGGAGAATCTCACATAAAAAAAGGTTATATGGAAGAGTCTATGCGTAGTATTATTCCGTATATATTTAAAAACTTAAAAATTAATAGAATTCAAGCACTTACTTTAGAAAATAATTTTAGTTCTAGAAAACTTTTAGAAAAAATAGGTTTTAAGAATGAAGGAGTTTTAAGAAAAGCAATGAAAATTAATAATATTTGGGAAGATCATATATTATATGCGCTATTAAATAATGATAATAGTTAATTTTTATTTTTTTTAAAAATACATTATGAAAAGAATTTTTTATTTATCTATATATTTATGTATATTCATATCTATAAACATATCTTATGCTCAAGAATATAATGTCTTTAAAGAAGATATGGTTGAAGTAAGTTTTATTTCATCAGTTACAAAAGTTACAGAAGAAAAATTTTACTTGGGCCTAGAATTTAAATTAGAACCTGGATGGAAAATATATTGGAGACAACCTGGAGATTCAGGTATGCCTCCTACTTTAGATTACAAGGATTCAGTAAATTTAAAGTCAATTGAATTTAAATGGCCATTTCCAATAAAAGAATATGAAGCGGCAAATTTACTGACAAATATTTATAAAGGCGAAGTAGTAATTCCATTGGAAGTCGCTGTCAAAGACCATAAAAATCCTCTTAATTTGAAGGCGAAATTAAACTTTCAAGTATGTAAAGATATTTGTATACCATTTGAGACAAATTTATTCATTAATATAGATTCAGGTAAATCAAACTTTACTGAATATTTTCATAAAATAGAAAAAGCTTTATCAAAAGTACCAGTAGATCACAAAACAGTAGGTATTAATAATATTTTAATAAATAGAGTTTCTGATAATTCGTTATTTTTTTCATTAGAAAGTTTAGTTGATATTAAAGAAGGTGAAATTGAAATATTTTTAGAAAATAAAGATGAATATATAAAAGTAAATGAAATTAATATTAATGAAAATATAAATAATAAAATTTCTGCTAAAATTATATTAGATAAAGATATAAGTCATTTAAATAATCTCGATATAATATTTGTTAAAGGTAATTTAGCGGTAAATATTAAGGAAATAAGAATTGAAAATGGTATTTCTAAAAGTATTTATTTAATATTACTAATTGCAATGATGGGAGGCTTAATTTTAAACTTTATGCCGTGCGTTCTTCCTGTTTTAATATTAAAGCTTAATAGAATATTGAGTGCTGAAAATAAAAATATTCATAATATAAGATTTAATTTTTTATTAACCGCATCTGGAATTATTTTTTCTTTTATATTAATAGCATTTATAACAGTATTTATAAAAGAAATTTCAGGGCAAGTGGGATGGGGAATTCAATTCCAGCAACCAATATTTTTACTTTTTCTAATATTTATTTTAATTATATTTTCATTGAATTTATTTGGTAAAATAGAATTTAATCTACCAAATAAATTTAACACTAAAATTAATAAATATTTAGGTCATAAGAATAGTGGGGTAGCTTTTTTTGAAGGGGCATTTGCAACTTTGCTAGCAACTCCTTGTTCAGCTCCATTTTTAGGGACAGCTGTAAGTTTCGCATTGTCATCTAATTTTTATACGACATTATTAATTTTTGTTTTTTTGGGGTTTGGAATGTCACTTCCTTATTTCATATTCATATTATTTCCAACATTAATAAATATTTTGCCTAAGCCTGGTAAGTGGATGAATTATTTAAGGTACATCCTTGGTATAGGATTAATTTCAACAGCTG
This sequence comes from Candidatus Pelagibacterales bacterium, assembly GCA_002720535.1. Classification (GTDB taxonomy): domain Bacteria; phylum Pseudomonadota; class Alphaproteobacteria; order TMED109; family TMED109; genus TMED109. Next base: position 268,565 of record PBIU01000003.1, read on the forward strand.
TATGGTTAAGTTATGTTTGTATTTCTATTTCAGGATTATCAATTTATATATATTTTATATCAGCTTTAGCACTATTCTTACTTATTTTATACAGGTTATATTTGATAAAAAAGTATTTAATTTTAATTTTCATTATACTTTTAGGTAATATATATATTTCGTTTAACACTGATTACGTAGACTATGATTTTTCTTACAGTGATCAAGAAGAGTGGTTAAATTTTGATAATATAGAATTACAAAATCTCATTAATCAAGGCAATACAGTATTTGTAGATATTACTGCTGATTGGTGCATCACCTGTAAAGCAAATAAAATATTAGTATTAAATACTAAAGAATTTAAAAATTTAATTAGGGATAATAATATAATCTTAATGAAAGGAGACTGGACAAAGCCAAATGATGAAATTAATAAATTTTTACAAAATGCAAATAGATATGGAATTCCTTTTAATGCTTTATATAATTCCAATTTCCCTAACGGATTATTATATTCAGAAATTTTAACATTAAAAGATATAAGGGCTGGCGTTACAAAATTGCATAGTAGTGTTGCAAAATAATATCAAAATAAATATAGATATATTCAATAATATCTAGTAAAAATATATATTAAATATTTTTGGAGATATTAAATGGCAGTGTCTAATGGAGATAAAATCCCTTCTGTAACACTAAAAACTTTAAGTTCAGATGGAGTAATCGATATAAACGTAGCAGAGTATTTTTCAGATAAAAAAATTGTAGTTTTTTCTGTGCCTGGGGCATTTACTCCAACATGTTCGGCTAAGCATTTACCTGGGTTTGTGGAATATTCAAATGATATAATTAGTAAGGGGGTTGATGAAATTATTTGTATATCGGTAAATGATCCATTTGTAATGAATGCTTGGGAAAAGGATCAAAACTCTAAGGGTAAGGTAACACTTCTTGCTGATGGTAACGGTGAATTGACAGAAGCTTTAGGTTTATCTTTTGATGGCTCAGGCTTTGGTTTAGGTAAAAGAGGTAAAAGGTTTGCGATGATAGTAGATCGTGGCTTTATTTGTCATTTAGCCGTTGAAGAAAAAGGATCATTTAGTGTTTCTAGTGCAGAAAGTATATTAAAGGCTTTAGATAGTATTTAATTTTGGTCTATCGCCTGCGTAGCCAGTTTATCAGCAATATCATTTTCAATATTACCGGAATGGCCTTTAACCCAGTTCCAAGAGATATTATGTTTTTGCGATAATATATCTAGTACAACCCATAGGTCCTTATTTTTTACATCGTTCTTTTTGCTATTTTTCCAATTATTTTTTTTCCAACCTGTAATCCAGTTGGTAATTCCCTCTTTAACATATTTACTATCAGTATATATATTAATTTTAGATTCTGTATCTATATATTTTAAAGCTTCTATTACAGCCATCATTTCCATTCTATTATTTGTTGTATTTTTCTCTGAACCAGAAATTTCTTTAGTTGAATTGTCATATTTAATTAGAGCTCCCCATCCACCAGGGCCTGGATTTCCAGAGCATGCTCCATCGGTCCATATATTTATAATTACCTTTTCATTCATAATTAATATTCATTCCAAAATTATCTATATTATTAAAATATAATATTTTGATAACATATTCATTAGGATCTTTTTGTAATATTTTATTTTTATCATAATTATTATTTTGAGCAATTAAACGTGTAAACATAAACCGCATACAGTAAATTTTACATATAATTTTCAATGAATCAATTTCATTAGAATGAATTTTTCTGATTTTACTATAGTTTTTTAATAAAATATTAATTTTATCAAAGTCTAATATATGATTATTATTATTATCCAAATAAAAACACCATGATATAATTACTATTGCTATATCAGATATTAAATAATTATAATCAGAAAAATAAAAATCTAAAAAACCAGTAATTTGATTTTTTTTATTAAATAAAACGTTATCAGGAAATAAATCCCCATGGATTGTACCTTTAGGTATACCTTTATTATTTAATTTTTTATAATCATTTAATGTATTTTTAAAAATATCTATTAATGAAATATCATGTTTAAAGAAAAATGGTTTATATTTTTTTATTACACTATCAAAGAATTTAAAATCAAAGCGTGTTTTTAACTGATGTGAATAATTGTTAGTTATTAAATGCAGTTTTGCTAAATTTTTACCAACATTTTTTATATTTTGTTGTGTAATATAATTTAATGATTGCCCTTCTATAAAACTAAATAGGCAAATAGGTTTACGGTTTATAAAGTTAATATATTTCTTATTTTTATCAATAATAGGGTAAGGACAATTAAAGTCATACTTTCTACAAAATAATAATAATTTTATGAAATAATTTATATTACTAACTACGAATTTATCTTCAAAAATTGTTAGTATAAATTTCTTATTTTTAGTATTTATAATATAATTACTATTTTGAATACCATCATAAATTGGTATAAAGTCTATAAAATTTAAAATATTATAATTTAATATTATTTTATCTATATTATTTTGTTTTAGATTTGTTAGATGTGCCATATTTATATAATACTAGATATAGTAATTTAAATAAATTAATTAAGTTTAAGGCCTACATGATGCTTATATATATGATACGTATAAAACTTTTACTTTTTTTTATTGCTATATTATCTTGTAGTAGTCCTATGAGTCAGATAGATACCTTTCAGAAGGAATTACTTAGTGAAGTAGAGGAAATATTATGTCCAAATGTAAAATTTATAGAAGGCTTAGACAGAATAACCATAACTAATCAGAACTTAGATTTATATAATATAAAGTTTCATGAAGTAAAGTGGAAATGCTATTCCAATATTATAAGAAGTAATGAGATAACAGACAATATTGACTTGGATATTAGTTTTAAAGTTGATTATATTGAGGATACAAGTAATTTTCAAAGTGAGACCTTTAACTTTATAATTGCCTTGTTAGATGAGAATGAAAAAATTATTACTAAAGAAAAATTTAGTCGTTCTTTTTTAAGTAAATCTAAATCTGAGATAATAAAAATTAAAGAAGGTTTAATAAATATTGTGGTAAAAAATAGCCAAGATCAAATATTTAATTATCAATTATTATTAGGCCTAATTAAGGATGAAAAAGACTAAAAATTTATGATTTCAATGCTTTTGGGATATTTTTAATAAAGTTTTGATAAATTTTATCTGATTTTGAATTCTTTAATTCGTTTATAGCTATGTCTTCTACAGATTGTAGAGTTACACTGGTGATTTTATTTTTAATTTGTACTGTAGCTTCTGTGTGCATGTATTGTATCTCTCTATCCGCTGAAATATTTTTTCTCTTAATTTCATCTTGTATTTTATTAGCATATATAATGGCATTCTTTTCGGCTAACTCTTTCTGCTTATTAATCAAATCATCAGATTCATTTTTATGATCAGATAAGGCTTTCTTACTTTCTTTTAATAGTTCTTTTGCTTCCTTTAAAGCTTCTTCAGCATTATTAATTTTATCTTTTATTATATCAGATCGGTTATCTAAAGCTGAGTTAGCTGCATTTGTAGCTTTTTTACCAATTAATACTACGAAAAGAATAAATGCTATAAGGACCCAAAATTTTTCATCTAGAGTAATACCTAAAAAATGCTTATATTCTATACCTTCGGCAGAAAGCGCAGATTTAGACATTAATAAAAATAAAAAAGAATAGGTTTTTAGTAGCAATTTATTCATTATCATAGCTTTCCGAATATTTATTCACAATATTCTTCAAATTAGTATTATCAGGTTTTACATAATACATTTTCTCTATAATTGCTTCTACAGCTTCGCTAGAAATTTTTTCAATATTTTTATTAAATTCCTCTAATTCTTTTTCCAGTTTAATTTTTTCTTCTTGAATTTTTTTATTAATATTATTCTGACATTGTTCTAGTTTTTTATCTGCTTCTAGAAGGCTTTTTTGATTTATCTCATTTACAATAATTTTAATTTTATTATTTGTATCCTCAACTGCATCTTGGTGTTCTTTATTATTTTGTTCAATTTGTTTTTTTATCTCTTCAGCTTTTTCTAGGTCATTAACTATTTTTAAATCCCTACTTGAAATTATTTCAGTTATTCTGGGTAAAGCTACATATTTCATAGAGAAATAAAGTAGAGAGAATATAACTATTAACCATACTAGTTGAGGCATAAAATCAGGTATAACCATTTGTGGCATGCCTGAACCTTCAGCTGCAATAGAAGGATAAGCAATCAGTACTACTTTAATTATTACTGCAATATTTATTATGTATTTATTAGTTAACATATTAGACTTAACCTTCTAATTATAATATTGGAAAATATTAAGTCTAACTGAACATAATTAAGAATGCCATAACTAGGGCATATAAAGCCACAGCTTCTGTTAGAGCAAATCCTAATAACACATTACCAAATACTTTTGACGCTGCTCCAGGGTTTCTCATAGATCCAGCAACATATTGTCCAAATATATTACCTATACCTACTCCAGCTCCTGCTACACCAATAGTTGCTAATCCTGCTCCTATTAATTTTGCTGCTTCTATATCCATCTTTTATCTCCTTTTTTAATGTTCTGGGTGAAATGAATCACTTAAATATAAGCATGTTAATACTGCAAATACATAAGCTTGTAAAAATGCAATTAAGGTCTCTAATATATATAGTAAAACTATAAATAAAAAAGGCGCAATACCAAAAATACCAAGTGCTACCACGAAACCTGCAAAAACCTTAATCATTGTATGACCAGCCATCATATTAGCAGCTAGCCTTACAGCAAGGCTAATTGGTCTAGATATATAAGATACAATTTCTATTGGAACTAATAGAGGAGCTAAAAAGATTGGAACTCCTTTTGGTAAAAAAAGTCTTAAATATTTATGACCATGAAGAATAAATCCTAATACTGTCGCTAAAAGAAAAATTCCAAAAGCTAGAGCGAAAGTAACAATAATATGACTCGTTACGGTAAAACTATAAGGAATAAGTCCTAGCATATTACATAATAGGATAAACATAAATAATGAGTAAACTAATGGAAAAAATCTTACACCATCTTTGCCTAAATTATCTCTGGTAGTGTTGTAAATCATTTCATAACTCATTTCAGCTAAAGACTGAAGCCTTCCTGGTATTATAGATTTTTTCTTAGTGGAATATATAAGGAATATGTTTAAAACTATTAACACTATAATCATCATTAGAGATGAGTTTGTAAGGGATATATCAATACCACCTATCTTCATTTCGAATATTCTATGTATTGTAAACTGGTCTAATGGAGAGTGTTTTTCTGACAATTTAAATCCTTATATTATACTTAAAAATTAATAATATGTTATTCAATATTTTGCAAATTTTTTTGACGATTTATATGATGTGTAAATACCTGAAATAAACCCAATAATCAAAAATAATATTAAAAAAATTGGTTTTGTATTAAAAAAATAATCTATTGTCCAACCTATAGAGCCTCCAACTAAAATATTAGCAAATAATTCTGAAACAATTTTAAATGCATGCGCAAAACTGGTAAATTTTTTATTTGTTTTATTATAATCTTCATTTACTTTTTCTGCTTTAATATTATCTAATTTTTTAGATAAATTATTTAAAGAATCATCTAAATCATTTATTTTTTTTTGTTTAGTCATATTAAATAAACCTTAAAAAATCATGATTTTGCAAAAAGATAAAGTATACGTACATTGCTGTCAAGAATGCTATTTAAATATAATAAATATGATAATTTACTCTGTTTTTTCAAATTTTTCTGCTTCCTTTAAAGATACGGAAACTAACTGTGATACTCCTGGTTCTTGCATTGTTACTCCATATAATCTATGCATTCTAGACATTGATAACCTATTATGGGTTACTACGACAAATCTAGTTTTAGACTTTTCAGAAATTGATTCGATTAAATCTAAAAATCTATCAACATTAGACTCATCTAAAGGTGCATCTACCTCATCTAAAATACAAATTGGTGAGGGTTTTGTTAAAAAGACCGAAAAAATAAGTGCCATAGAAGTTAAAGCCTGTTCTCCACCTGAAAGCAAACTCATTTGCTGTAATTTTTTACCAGGTGGAGATGCCATTAGCTCTAAACCTGATTCTAATGGATTATCTTCTTCAGTAAGAGCTAAAAAAGCTTCTCCTCCACCAAATAATTCAGTAAATAATATTTTAAAATTTTTATTTACTTTAGTAAAAGCTTCCATAAGCCTTATTTTAGCTTCTTTGTTAATAGATCTTATGCTGGTTCTTAATTTACTAATAGCATTTACTAAATCTTCTTTTTCATTTTCAATTTCTTCTAATTTATCAACAAGTTTTTTAGAGTCTTCTTCAGCTACTAAATTTACTGGTCCGATTCGATCTCTTTGTAATAATAATTTTTCTAAATCTAGATTTGCTTTTTCTAGATTTGGTAATTCTTCATTAATATCTAATAATTTATGGAAATCATTTGGTTCAATATTAAGTTTATCAAAAATTATAGACTTATCATCTTTTTGTTTTTCTGCAGCTTGAGTAAGCAATCCTTCTAGTCTAGCTTTATTTTCTCTTTGAAGAATTAATTCTTCATTTAATTTTTTAAGTTCGTTACTAGTATTTCTATTATTAGTTTCTGCAACTGATAGTTTATTTTCTGAATCAAATAATTCTTTTTTTATTTTATCTATTTGTTCTAGTATATTTTTTTTATTTTCCTTTAGTTCATTAGGCTTTAACTGCATATCTTTAATATTTTTTTCTAACTCTTCTTTTCTATTTGTTAATTTATTTAATCTCTCTGAAATATTATCTATCTGATTAGATAGTCTTTTCTTTTCATTTTTGAATTGTTCTAATTGTTGCTCTTTATTTTCAATAAAGCTTAATTCTTTTTGATAAATTGATATTTGGTTAGTTAAATTACCCTTTTTATCACTATTAGCTATAGCAATTTTTTCAATATTTTTTTTTAATATATCTTCCTTAACTAGGGAATTTTGTTGTTTAATAAGGTTATCAAGTGTTGTAATAATTAATTGATTTTTTTGATCAGACTTTTCAATAGATGATTCTAGAATTGCTACTTTTGCTCTCTCTTCACTATTATTTTCAATATGACTGGCAAGATTATTTTGAACTAGCTCAATTTCGTCTCTTAGTTTTAATTTATTTTCATTTATTATCGTTAAAGAATCATTATAAATTTTTATATTTTTTTCTGCGTTTTTAATTTTAATTTCTAAAAGATCTATCTCATTTTTGTTTTTATCAATATTGATTAGAGTTTTATTAATTTTAGAATTAATCTCTTTAAGATTAGATTTATTTTGTAATATTTGATTTGCTGGTGTTTTAGCCTTTTCATTATGAGTATAACCATCCCACCGCCATAACCCTCCATTTTTAGTAACTAATTGTTGCCCAGGCTTGAGTTTATTTTGAAGTTGGTCTCCTTGAACAGTTGAATTTACAATTCCTGTGAGTTTTAATATATTTATAACTTCGGGGACACCCTTAGTAAATTCAGCTAAATTATTTAAGTTTTCCGGAAGTTCAAATAATGACTTTTGATCTATGTTCCTCCATTCTATGTCAGACTTTTCTAAAGAAGCTTTTAATCCGTGGCCTAGGCTTGCCTCTATTGCTTTTTCATAGCCTTTTGGAAACTTTAGAGAATTTAGAACAGTATTATCATTTTCACTTTCAAATAATTTTGTTAAAATATTTTTAGATGCATTAAATTGTTCAAGGCTTCTATAATTATTTTGTAAGATAATATTTTGTTTATTAATACTGTCTTGATAGTTTTTAATTTTAGTGTTTATATCATTTAAATTAGTTTGAAGATCTTTTTCTTCATCATTAAATTTTAACAAGCTAGTTTTTAATTGTTCTATTTTCTTTGTAAACTTCTCTTTAGTATCTTTATTTATATCAATTTTTTTTAGAAGGCTTAGTTCTTTTTTTGTTTTTTCTAAATATTGAATATTTTCTTTTTTTTCTATCTCTAGCTTTTTAATTTCACTTATAAAATTCTCTCTTTGGGATAAATTAATATTTAAATCTATTTCAGCTGCTTTTAGTTCCTCTAAAATTATATTTTCTTCTTTTTTTGCTTTCTCGAGGTTTTCATTAATTTTATTAAGGGTAGATTTGTCATTATTCGCATTTAATTTATTAATTTCCTTAGATAATTCATCTGATTCGTGCTTTAGTTCATTAAATATTTTACTATCATTTAAAATTTCATTTTCAATATATATTATGTTTTCTTTTTGATTGTTTTGTTCTACTAATAAATTATCTTCCTCATTTACAAGAATATTATATTCAACTTCTAACTTATTTAATAAATTTGAATAATTTTTATTCTCTGACCTTAATAAAGGAAGTTCTGTATCTATTTTATCCTTAATTAGCTCTTTTTTAGAAATATTTCTTGTAATATCGTCTACTTTATCTCCATAAGATTGTAATTCTATTTTGTTTGCTTCTATATATTTAATAGTATCATTCCATCTCTGATAAAGTATTATGGCTTCAGTTTTTCTGATATTTTCTGCAATATTTTTATATCTTTTTGCTTGCTTGGTTTGTCTTGATAATTCTTTTAATCGTAATTTATCGTTAGAAATTATTTCCTCAAGCTTTTCTAAATTATTTTCAGTAGATTTTAATTTTAATTCTGTTTCATGTTTTCTAGCATGAATACCAGAAATACCTGCTGCTTCTTCTAATATTTGTCTTCTTTCTTGGGGTTTAGAATTAATAATTCTGCTCACTTGACCTTGATCCACAATGGCATTTGATCTAGAGCCTATAGCTAGGTCTGCAAATAATATCTGAACGTCCCTTTGTCTTACACCCTTATTATTGATTGTATAAGTAGAACCTATATCCTTCTCAATCTTCCTAGATACTTCAATTTCATCCTCATTTTCGAGCGATTGCATAGAATTATCATTATTTTTTATAGTTACAACAACTTCAGCAGAGTTGCGAGAAGCTCGACCTTTTGTACCGGAAAATATTAGGTCATTCATTTCCCCTGCTCTTAATCTAGAAGGCCCAGCCTCCCCCATATTCCACTTAATTGCTTCAACAATATTTGATTTACCACATCCATTTGGGCCCACCAAGCCTGTAAGTCCTTCTTTGATATCTAATACAGTAGTATCGACAAAAGATTTAAAGCCAGTAATTTTAAGTTTAGTAAATTTCATAAAGAAGCCATAAATAAAAGAACTACACTATAAATTCTATGACATTATTTTTAATATACAAAATATTCTTTTCACTTATTTAATTATTTTGTTAATTCTTTTAATTTTTTTATATCAAATTTTCCCTCTACTTTTTTCTCATTTACAAAGAATGTTGGTGTAGCCTCTACACCTTTAATATCTATTGCATATTTTCTGCCTGCTAATAATGATTTCCATCGATTTTGATTTTCTTCATTTTCTTCTAAACATGACAAAATACGATTTTTGTCTAGTCCTAAAGGGTTTAAAACCGTATTAATTGATTCTAAAATATTATCACTTTGAGTCCATTCAATTTGCTTTTGAAACAGCCTATTTAATACTGGGAAGAATTGCTTATCATTCATACATTGGGTTATCATAGAACCTATCATTGCTCCTCTATCTAGAGGGAAATCATAAAATATAAGTTTAGCCTTACCAGTATCAATAAATTCTTTTTTAATCTTATCTAAGTTATTATTATGAAAACTTGCACAATGCCCACATGACATAGATGCATATTCTTCAATAACTATTTGAGCTGTTTCATCCCCTAATGTTCTTCCAGGAAGTGGTTTTGCAGTATCTTCAGAAAATACTGATACAGGACATATTATAATTAATAATAATAATATATTAGTTAATATTTTCATTTTTCAGCTCCTTAAATAAGTTTTTTTAATCTNTATTTGAAAAAAAAGATCTAGAAAAGTTAGTTAAATTCTTTTTTAAATTTTTATTTTTTACTTTTTTTAAAATTTTCTTTAATTCAATATTATCTTCATTAGATAGAGTATTTTTTTTTATTTTTACAGCTTTTTTTTTATTTATAACATTGCCTTGTTTTATGCGAATATCTTTAACAGCTTTGTAACCCATCATTGTAGTAATTCTATCTATGATTTTTGGAATATAATATTGAAACTCTAAAGCATGAGAGCTTTCACATTTTACATTAAGCAATCTGTTTTGTGTTAATGATTCTGGTATAGTATATAAGCTAATTTCAGTCCCAACAACGTCTTTCCAATTAGTTATTACTTTTTGTTCTTTAAAGCCTCTTTTCTTAAAAATATCTTTTGTGATATTCTTTGATATAATACTTATTCTTCTTGGGTTATTTATTTTTCTTGAATTCATATTTATACTTTCTAAGTAAACTTTATTACTTAATTATGAAAGATCTAAGCTTTGGATACAAATAAAATTATTTTAAATTGGTATGATCAAGAAAAAAGAAATTTACCTTGGAGAGAGTCAAATAAAAATAAAATAGATGTTTATAGAGTATGGATTAGTGAAGTAATGCTTCAACAAACAACAGTTTTGGCTGTAATACCATATTTTCAAAAATTTATTTTTAGGTTTCCCAATGTTAACACCTTAGCTCAATCCAAAATTGAAGATGTTTTAACTTATTGGGCAGGTTTAGGTTACTATTCAAGAGCAAGAAACTTACATAAATGTGCAAAAGAAATAGTTGAAAATTTTAACGGTATTTTCCCTAATCAGATAGATAAATTGATTAAGCTTCCTGGAATAGGAGATTATACAGCTTCCGCCATTTGTGCTATTGCTTACAATCAGTATGAAGTAGCTTTAGATGTTAATGTTAAAAGAGTTATTTCAAGAATAAATAATGTACATAATTTATGTGATAGAGAAATTAAAAAATTAGCAAAGAATATATTACCAGTTGATAGGCCAGGGGACTTTAATGAAGCTATTATGGATTTAGGTTCAAAAATCTGTAAGGCAAAAAATCCTAAATGTTCCATCTGTCCTCTAAATAATATTTGTAAAACCTTTAAATATAATAAGCTTATTTTAAGCAGTATTAATAAAAATAAGTTAAGAAGAAAAAAAAATATAAAATATGGTAATTGCTATATTATAAGAAGAAAAAATGACAATAAGTTATTCTTTGTAAGAAGGTCAAACAAAGGCCTTCTTGGAGGAATGTTATCTTTTCCCTCATCATTATGGGTTACAGATAAAAACAATATACCAAATAGCAAATTATATAAAAACTTAATAGAAAATGAAAAAATAAAAAATTATGTTCAGCACACTTTTAGTCATTTTAAACTAATACTTAATATATATGAAATTGATATCAGAAGTAAAATAGACATTGAAGGAGAGTGGATTAATCTTGATGACGCGATAGAGCAATTACCTTCTTTAATGAAAAAAGTGGCAAATATTCTTTAGTTATTTTTTATAGTTCTTATTATTCCTTATTTCTTCTCTAAGTTTGTTAATAGATTCTAGTTTACCATTTTTTTCATAATACCAATACTGCCATCCATTACAGGCATTATGACCTTGTAATATAGCTCCTACAGTATGAATAGAGCCTTCAATCTTATTATTTGTTAATAAGCTTCCATCTGCTCTAATAATAGCTTTATGCTTTTTATTAATATCATGGAGTTTACTTCCAATTTTAAGCATTCCATTATCAAGTAAATTGCCAAACGGAACTTTTACTTCAGTTTTTAGGTTTTTAGTAATAACTAGTTCTTTCTCATTAAGAATTTTAGTTTCCTTTATTCTATGCTTAGCGTATCTCATATATTCTTTATTTTTTTCTATTCCTATAAATTTTCTACCCAGTCTTTTAGCTACTACGCCAGTTGTGCCAGTTCCTAAAAAAGGATCTAATATTATACTATTTTTTTTAGTGGAAGAAATTATTATCCTATTTAATAAGAATTCTGGTTTTTGAGTAGGATGCAATGTTTTTCCTAATTTTTTTATTCTTTCATTTCCAGAACAAATTGGAAATGACCAATCTGAACGCATTTGTTTATCGTCATTGTTAACTTTCATAGCTTTATAGTTAAAATTGTATTTAGATTTTTTGCTTTTACTAGCCCATATTATAGTTTCATGAGCATTAGTAAATCTGTTTCCCTTAAAATTAGGCATTGGATTAGTTTTATTCCAAATAATATCGTTTAAAATCCAGAAACCTAAATTTTGGATAATTGCACCTACTCTATAAATATTATGATAAGAACCTATTACCCATATTGTTCCATCATCTTTTAGTATTCTTTTACATTGATAAAGCCATTTTTTTGTGAATTCATCATAAGCTTCAAAACTATTAAATTTGTCCCAGCTGTGATTAACACCTTTAACATTTGTTTGGTCTGGTCTTAATAAAGATTTAGATAGTTGTAAATTATAAGGAGGATCCGCAAATATCATATCCACAGATTGATCTTTGATTTTAGACATTTCATTAATACAGTCGCCTATGATCAATTTTTCCATACTATTTCTCTTTACTTATTGGATTTATAACATAACTTTTATTTAAAAAGTTTAAAAGATTTTCTATGAAACTCAGTTAAACCATTTGACTCAATCGATTTATAGTGTTCCTTTGTACCATAACCCGCATTATTTTTAAAATTATATTTTGGATATTTATTACCTATTTCTTCCATTAATTTATCTCTATATTGTTTTGCAACTATTGATGCTGCAGCTATTGATAAACTTTTAGAGTCTCCTTTAATTATATTTATAGTTTTGCAATTAATTTTAGGAGCATAATTTCCATCGATTAGAGCAAGTTCTGTGGGTGTCTTTAAATTTTTATACGCTCTCTTCATAGCTAATAAACTTGCATTTAATATATTCATTTGATCAATCTCTATATTACTAGCTTGTCCTATTGCTATATCTAATGCTTCTCTTTTAATATCATTATATATATTTTGTCTTTTTATCTTAGATAATTTTTTTGAGTCATTTATTCCAATAGGTATTGAATTAAAGTTTAAAATGATAGCTGACGCAACTACTGGACCTGCTAAACATCCTCTTCCTACTTCATCAATACCGCAAATATAACCATTAATATGGTTTTGATATGATCTCTCAATATTAATATTAGGTAACTTAGTAGACATTTATATAAATTACTTTGTTTCTCTATACCATGCTAAGAAAAGTAGAAATAAACTTAATACAAGTATTAGGTACCAAGGCGTTAGTGTAGACTGCTGAAGACTTTTAACAAAGTATTTTTCATTTTTTACTAATTTAATATGATCATTATTTTCAACTAGTTTACTTTTTGGCAAATGTCTAATTTTTGGTAAGTTTTCATTATTTACCCAATTAATAGACCCAGAAGTAAATTCAACTATTGGTTCTACTATATTATCGGTAGTTCTTACATCTAAATATTCTGAAGCGTTGCTGTTACCTACTATTAATCTAATTTTAGAGTTTCCAGAAGAAAATTTCCAGGTACCTTCTTGTGGAGATAAAATTTTTCCAATTTGTTTTCCTTTACCTATGTCTTCCAGAATAATTTCTTTTTTTGTATTATCAGGAGATATACTGATTATTGGCTTATTATCTAAGATTAATGAGTTTTTAGTGATTAATATGGTATTATTATCAATTCTTGCAGATAGTTCATTTTCTTCTAATTCTGGCTCTTTCATTAACCAATGAACTAATCTTCTTAGTAGGTCTGCTTGAGGACCTTTATTAGAGCCAGGCTTAGTCCACACCCAAGATTGATCAGATAGAATTTGGGCTACTCTTCCTTGTCCTACTCTATTTAGAACTAGTAAGGGCCTTGCCTCTGGTCCCTCTAATAAAACATCACCTGCAATAGTTATCCCTTCTACCATTCTATACCATGGTCCCCAATTATTACTAATATTATCTTTTAGGTTTGCTGTAACTGGATGTCTTTCACCATAATTGGTCATAATTGGAATAAATTCTTGTAATACAACATCTCCTGTAGGTTCAGTAGGCAATATATTTTGGAGAGGTGACAAAGATAAACTATAAGGTCCGGCATATGATGGGCCAGAAGCATCTAATAGTGCACCCCCATTCACAACATATTCTACAACATTTTTTAAATAGAATTGAGGTAAAATGCCACGTAAATGATATTGATCAAATATAATAAGGTCAAAATCATTCAGATTTGCTTGAAATAATTCTCGCGATGGAAATGGAATAAGAGATAGTTCTCCAACAGGAGTTATATCTTGTTTATTAGGTGGTCTTAGTATTGTAAAATGTATTAAGTCAACAGAGGGATCTGAATTTAGAAGATTTCTCCAACTTCTTAAACCCATATTAGGTTCTCCGGAAACCAACATTACCTTAAGTCTTTCACGTATTGCATTAATTTCTACTAAAGCTTTATTATTTTGAAGAGTCAGCTCTTCTTTTCCAGCTTCTACTTCTATATTTAATGATGTTATTCCTGCCCTCTCTAAAGGCATAGTTATTGTAACAATTTCACCTATAGGAATAGACCTAGACTGTTCTATTTCATCATTCATATTTATTGATACTAATGCATTAGGGCTACTGGCTGAAATATCTTCTACTTTAATATCAATGTTGATTTCTTCTCCTACTATTCCGAATCTCGGTGATGATTCTATAATTAATCTTCTATCTTTTTCTTCTTTATTTCCGGTAAGTAAAATATTAATTGGAGATTTAAAATTAAAATTATCGAGAAGAGTAGGAGCATCCGAAATTTGTCCATCTGTTATTATTATTGCCCCAGCTAACCTTTCTGCAGGCACATCTCCAATCATTGAGTTTAAAGGTTCAAAAATTTTTGAACCTCTTTCCCCATTAATTGTCTTTAGTCTGACATCTAAATTATTTATTTTTTCGAGTTCATTTTTGATATTATTATAAGTCTTTTGGGCAATGTCTTTTCTATTATTAATATCTTGGCTAGGACTAAGATCTAAAACAACTGCTACAGTATCAGGAATATTTTCTCTATTTTCTGATATTATAGTAGGATTAGAAATTGATAAAATTATTAGGCAAAGTAACATAGCCCTAAAAATATTTCCTGGAGCTTTTAATTTGAAACCAATAAATATGACAATTAAACTTAGTACCATTAAAGCTATTAAAAAATTTATATTTATTAAAGGATAAAAATTTAGACTGTTCATAATATATCACTCACTGGTTTCTTGATCTTTATTATTAAGTCTTTTTAATATAGATTTTATATGCACTTGGTCAGCTTTATAATTACCTGTCATAGCATACATAACTAGGTTGACTCCAAATCGATATGAGAATTCTCTTTGTTTCTCCCCCCCAGGTATCACTGAAAATATTGGTTTGCTAGTATTATCTTTTGCCCAAGCTGCAGCCCAATTATTTCCACCAATAATAATTGAAGAAACCCCATCTCTAGAATTTCTTGCAGTTGCTTCTACCCATACACTTCCTCCAGTATATCTTCCTGGTAATTCATCTAAAAGGTAAAAAGATCTTCTTATTACATGATTTTCAGGAACTTCTATTAAGGCTGGTAAATCTAAAGACTTTAGTATTGCTCGTAAGTATTGTTGTTCTTGGCTATCTTTTTTAGTTATTATATTATTAGGGCTTTGATCTCTAGTATCAAAAACTATTAAACCTCCATTTTTCATATAATCTTGTATTTTTTTAATAGTTATATCTGATAAAAAATTTTCATTTGATAATATAGGCCAGTATATCACAGGATAAAATGAAATATCATCTTTAGCAATATTAATACCAATTGGAGGACCCGCTTCTACTGATGTTCTTTCTCTTAATACTCTAGTTAATTCATATAAACCTAAATAAGAAGTAGAGTCTATTTCTTCATCTAGAGTAAGAACATAAGCTAAATGCGTTTGTAATGCGGATGCTTTAGTATTAGCTTCTGCAAAATTTGAATTAAAGGCTACTTGAAAAATTGACATTATAATTATTAGTTTTGATAAATTTAATAATTTATTTAAGTTTATTCTACCTCTAATATTCAAGCTTATGAAATAATCTAAAAATATTAAAATCAATAAAGTTACTAATAAATATGATTTAAAATTCAATGTATTTTTAGATGAGAATCTTTCAATAACGGTTTCTTCAGAGAATGTTATAGTTTGAGGTGATAATGATTCTAATTTGTTACCTAAATTAAGTGATCGCATAAATAACTCATTACCATAATAACCAGGAGCATGCCCAGATGAAGGTGTTAAATTTTCTTTATTAAAATCAGTAGGAAGTGCTTCACTTGTAGGCTCAACTAATCTACCGAAGCCATCAAGCAATTTATATGGATGCAAAGGTATAATATCAGTATTATCCATTTGTCCCATTGACATGTTAATGATCTTATCAAGTATTTCAACAAAAGTACCGGTTAAGGGTAAATTGGACCAATCTGCGTTCGCTGTAATATGAAAAAATACATTCCAACCTTTGTCATACTTTTCACCAGTAATTAAAGGTGTTCCATCTTCAAGTGTTGCCCATGTTTTTGTAATTAAGTCTGAAGATGGCTCTGCAATAACTTGTTTCTTAATAAGAATATCTTTGTCTATCTTTATACCAAATAAGGGGGATCTCTTAGAAAATGTTTTTATAGAAACTGGCTCAGTCCAGCTTAAAGCTCCACCAAAAGCTCTTGAATCAACAGACCTTAGCTTTACAGGAAGTAAGTCAGTATTTGAACCTTCAAGATTAGGGCCCGCAAACCTTATTAATATTCCACCATTTCTAATCCAAGTTTTTAATTTACTATTAATATCTTCTCCGAGTGTACCTACACCTGGTAATATTATAACAGAAAGTTCGCTTTTTATTAGGTCTTCTATTTGAGAAATTTCAACCTTGTGAAAGGAATTAATAGCTCTATCTAAATAATATGCAGGAGATAACAAGGGTTGCGTTCTGAAAGCTTCTTTATCTCCATATATGCCTACATTTCTTTTTCTCCATTTCTCATCAAATAAGTATACTGCGCCAGCATTATTGACGTTTTCAATGGAAACAGAAATCAATTCATTTCTTAAATCATTTGGTATAATAAGGTCAGTTGAAATAATTCTTTCATTTTCTTTAAAAGTTAATTGTTTCCTATTTAATAACTTACCATTATTTCCATTAGCTCTTATAAAAATGATTTCTTCCAATGATCCAAAATTTCTTTGAATTTCAATAGATAAATTATTATTATCACTATTACTAACCTTTTTAATGATCTTAATTGGAGAGCTATTTAAGAAATCTACTACTCTTAGATTCCCTATACTTTCTAATTTTTTAGAAAAAATTTGAGAGCTATCATCATTTTCATGATCTATACCATCCCAAAGCCATACAATATTATAATTCTTATCTTTAGATAATTCCTCTATTTTTTCGTTAAGAAGTCTGTAATCTGATGGCCAAGGGTTCGGAGTTAGAAGTTCAATATATGATTTAGCATCACTCGCATTAAGAAGTAATAATTTCTCTTTTAAAATGTTATTTTTGGGTGCTGTTGGTAGAATTATTATAGGTATTTTCTGCTGTTCTGCTCTGTCTACATATTCTATTAGATTTTCTTTTCTTTTTTCCCAATTAATAGAAGAAGACCATCCATTATCTACAATTAATAACAAAGGATTATTATTTAAAAAATTTGGCTTAGCATTATATATAGGCTGTGCAAAAGCTAAAATTAAAATTATAACTAAAAGTATTCTAAATAATAAGAGCCATAAAGGAGTGTTTCCAGCTGTTTCTTCATCATTATTAATATTTGTTAAAAATTTAATAGCAGGAAAAAAAATTGTTTTTGGAGCTGGAGGATATATTTTTAATAATAACCATATTCCAGGAATAGACAATAAACCCCATAATGCTATCGGATTGCCAAAAGATATTGCAGATAAAAAAGACATAATTATGTCCTAAATTCTGTATTATTAAAATAAGTCAATGTATTACATATATTTTGTAGAGAAATGCTCGCATCTTGCTCTGAATTATCTAAAATATATTTCCAGGAATATGAAGTTATCAATTTCTCTAATTTTTCAATATGTATTTTTATAGCTTTTTTATAATCATTACGAACAGATTCTGCTTTACCAATAAGAATATTTTGTTCTCCTTCTAAACCATTAAAGTTTATTCTCCCTTTATATGGAAAAAATCTCTCAGCAGGATCTAATATCTGAATTATTATTCCATTTATTCCTCTATTAGATAATTCTTTAATAGTTTTTTCTGTTTCAATTATATTATTTAAAAAATCTCCTATTAAAATAACGTCAGAGTTATTTTTAATTTCATTGACATTAGGGCTAGATTTATATGAATCTGTGACTTTTTCATTAATCTGGTTAGAAACAAAGTTAACTGCATTACCACCTTTTAATAATTTTGATTTTAAACCATTTAAAACAATATTTTCACCTGATTTAGACAAAATTATTGTCAAAGCAAGTGTAAATAAATTTGCTCTGTAGAGCTTTGTATCGATCGATTCTGAAGAACGGAAATTCATTGATTTAGATGTATCTCTCCAAATAACAAAATTTTGAAGTGTTTGTAATTCTTTTTCTTGAATAAATGTTTCATTTGATTTGGCAGTTTTTTTCCAGTCTATTAAGTGAGCTGGATCTCCATATTCATATTTTCTAAACTGCCAAAAGTTATCGCCTAGTCCATCTTTATTTCTATTATGTATGCCTTCCCAAATAGTATTAGCTATTCTGTCAGCTTTTACATATAAGGACGGAATTTTGTTTGATAATTCTTCAGCTTTTAATCGCATATTCTTATTACTAGCTTATTTTATAAGTTTAGTTAATTCATCTATAATTTTATTGAGGGAGTTACCGTCTGCTCTCGCAGAATAATTAAGGTTCATTCTATGTTTTAAAATAGGTTCAGCCAGAGCAATAACATCATCTACTGAGGGGGAGAGTCTTCCATGTAAAACAGCTCTAGATCTAGATGCAATCATCATAGCTTGGCTTGACCTTGGGCCAGGCCCCCATGCTAAACTATTTTTTATTGTTTTCAATTTTGATGTTTCAGGTCTTGCATTTGTAACTAAAGTTAATATTGCTTCAATAACTTGCTCACCAACAGGTATAGATCTTATTAGTTTTTGCGCAGAAATTAATTGTTTAGCAGTTATAAGTTTTTTTGGTTCCTGTTCATTAATGCCAGTAGTGGCTATTAGCATTTGTTTTTCTGCTTCTTTATTTGCATAAGTAATATTTACTTGCATTAAAAACCTATCTAATTGAGCTTCAGGTAAAGGATAAGTTCCTTCCTGCTCTATCGGGTTTTGTGTAGCTAGAACATGGAAGGGCTCTGGCAAATCATAGTTTTTACCTGCTACAGTAACTCGTCTTTCTTGCATTGCTTGAAGTAATGCCGATTGAGTTCTAGGACTAGCTCTATTTATTTCATCTGCTAACAGAAACTGGGAAAATACTGGCCCTTCTATAAATTTAAAACTTCTTTTAGCTTTTGCTGTTTCTTCTAATATTTCCGAGCCTAAAATATCTGTAGGCATGAGGTCAGGCGTAAATTGAATTCTCTTTCTTGTTAAACCCATTATAGTACCTAGACTTCTTACTAATCTGGTTTTTGCTAAACCCGGCAAACCTACTAAGAGTGTATGTCCTCCAGATAATAAGGTGATTATAATCTTATCAACAACCTCATCTTGACCAAATATTATTTCTTTTACATGACTTCTAACTTTGGCAAG
Organism: Candidatus Pelagibacterales bacterium; assembly: GCA_002720535.1. Taxonomy (GTDB): domain Bacteria; phylum Pseudomonadota; class Alphaproteobacteria; order TMED109; family TMED109; genus TMED109. The sequence goes on from PBIU01000003.1 coordinate 288,397, forward strand.
ATCTTCATTAAGTTTCTCTACCGCCTTAATTTCTTTGGATGAATGTTTATTCATTGCATATATCCTAATATATATTTAATTGTAAATTAAATATACGCTAGTAACATAGTTTTAGATGAAATTAAATAAAAATATATATTATAGATTTTTTAAATAAATTTAGTTAGATATGAATTATGAATAAGGCACCTTTTTTTATAAATGCGCAGTGCGAATGGTATTATAAAGAGTCAAAAATTACTCGACATTCTATGGTCAAGCTTTTTTCTACAATTCTTGTACGTGATGATGACGATACCTATCATTTAAGGACTCCCGTAGAAGATGTTTTAGTAGAAGTCAAAGATGTTCCTTATATGATTACTGAAATGTTTGTTACAAATAAGAAAAATTTGTCATATATTTGTTTTAAAACAAATGTTGATTTTAGTTTGATTCTTGGAAGAAAAAACCCTCTATGGTTGGAAAAAAAAGATAGTTCTAAAGAATTAATCCCATACGTTTTAGTTAAAAAAGGTTTAATAGCTAAAGTTTCCAGGTCAGTTTATTATCAGTTAGTAGAATTATTAGAAGTAAAAAAAATAAACAACACATTACATAATGGGCTATATAGTGGAAAAGAGTTTTTTGTTTTAGATAAACCGTCGTCTAGGCATAAATATTTATCTTTGGATTAGAATTTTGAATAAGTTTTATTTAAAAATTGAGAAAGTACTGTTCAATAGAAAAAAACTATTTGTTACAGACATGTCTCAAAATAATCAAAAAAAAGCTAAAAAAATAATTGAAAAAAAATATAAAATTGCAGCAGTATTATTTCCTCTAATTGAAAAAAATAATAATATAAATGTAATTTTAACTACTAGATCTAAAGATGTGGGCTCTCATCCAGGACAAGTTTGCTTTCCAGGAGGAAAATTAGAAAAAAAAGATAAAAATCTGATTAATTGTGCTAAAAGAGAAGCATTTGAAGAAGTTGGTATTAAAGAGGAACAATTAAAAATATTAGGTGAAATAGATGAATGTATTACTGGAACAAATTATCAAGTCACTCCAATAGTAGCTTCAATTAGCAGCAATTATATTCCTAGGATACAGTTGTCAGAGGTTGAGGATCTTTTTGAAGTACCTTTAGACTTTTTTTTTGATAAAAAAAATCTAAAAAGAAAAAATGCTGAGTATAAAGGTAAAAGCTATAGTTATTATCAGTATGATTGGAAAGATAAAAAAATATGGGGCTCTACGGCAAGAATGATAGTAAATTTTTGCGAAATAATGAAACTATATTAGAATAAAATTTAAAGGAAATTAGATGAGTGTATTTATAATTAGATTTTTACCAATAATTATTTTTTTACTTTTACTATTAATATGGTTTTTATTAACTAGAAGAAGCAGAAAAGAAAATAATTCTCAAAAAGCTCCATGGTTTATTTTTATAATTGTTTCTATTATAGCATTTGGATTAGTTTTAGTAGTATTTAGGTTTATTCAATTTGGTGAAGAACCCGGTGGCAAATATATACCCCCTAAACTTACTGAAGAAGGAATAGAACCTGGCCATGTTGAGCGTTAATTTAAATAGAAATCCTCCTTGGTCATCAGGCGTACCTTTTGAAATTTTGAAAGCTTTAGGCGGAGCAGATAAGACTTTAATAGTAGGTGGAGCTGTGAGAGACTGGTTATGTGATGAATCAATTGGAGATATTGATTTTGCAACCAAACTACCACCAAATGAATCTTTACAGCTTTTATTAGATTCTGGTTTTAATGTTAAACCAACCGGAATAGACCATGGCACTATTACCGTATATAGCGATAACAATTCTTATGAAATAACTAGTTTAAGAAAGGATATTCTTACTGATGGAAGACATGCTAAGGTTTTATTTGGAGGCACTTGGGAAGAGGATGCAAATAGAAGAGATTTTACTGTCAATGCACTGTATTCAGATGAATATGGTCGAATATTAGATTTTACAGGACAAGGTTTTAAAGATTTAGAAAATAAAACATTAAGATTTATTGGAAACCCAATTCAAAGAATTAAAGAAGATTATTTAAGATTGCTTAGGTATTTTAGATTCTTATCTAGGTTTTTAGATAATATAGATAATGACTCTATGAATGCATGTATTAAATTAGCAAATAAATTAAATTTATTATCTTATGATAGATTGCTCATGGAATTAGATAAAATATTTACAAGTAAAAATTCTGATTTCGTTCTTAATAAAATAATTGAAAATAATATTTTTTCTAGTATATTTTTGCCGGTTTTAATTGATAATTATAAATTAAAAAATACTTTATTAAGAAAACTTTTATTTAAATTCAAGGACTATAAAAATAGAAAAAATTATCCTTTTATTCTATATGTATCGTTTATAATAACTTTATTGCCACAAAAAGAGATCGATAAAAATATTATTATATTATCAATAATAAAAAAATTTAAATTATCTAACGATGATAAAAGATTATTAACTAGGAACGTTAATTGGTTGACGGATATAGATAATATAAATAAAGCTGAGATTATTAAATTGTGGCTTGATTTTGGAGAATCTGACGTACAAGATTTAAAAGATATTTTATTATTAACTAGTAATAAAATAAAAAATGATTTTATGATTTTATTACATAATCCTCCGCCTAATTTTCCAGTTTCTGGAAAAGATTTGCTAAACATAGGTTTTAAAGAAGGAAAAGAAGTAGGAGAAAAGCTTAATGAAATCAGAGATTGGTGGATTAGTAAAGGATGTAAGCCATCTCATAAAGAATGCTTATCAAAAGCTATGAGAAGTTAGCTCATGTTATAAAATAAATTTAAATTTTCTTTTTGGTTATTTCCAAGATACGTTAGGCGGTAAAGACATGAATATAGCATCTACATTGCCTTCAGTTTTTAACCCAAATGCAGTTCCTCTATCATATAATAAATTAAATTCTACATAGCGTCCTCTTTTATATAGTTGGTCCATTTTTTGTGTTTTTGTCCAAGTATTATTTATTTTTTTAGATATTATTTTAGAATAAGATTTTAAAAATGTTTGGCCTATATCTTTTACAAATTCATAATCTTGTTCAAAATCATCTTCTAAGTAATCAAAAAATATACCACCTAACCCTCTTTTTTCTTTTCTATGAGGTAAGTAAAAGTATTCATCACACCATTTTTTATACTTTGGATAGAATAATGTATTGTATTTATCACATGTTTTTTTTAAGTCAGCATGAAATAACTTGCTTACAATTTTTGATTTATTTAAGTAAGTAGGTGTCAAATCTGCTCCACCTCCAAACCAATTTTTAGTAGTTCTGATAAATCTAGTATTGAAATGTGCTGCTGGAATTAGGGGGGAATGCATATGTGCGACTAATGAAATGCCAGTTGCGTAAAAATTAGGGTTATATTTAGCGCCTGGTATTTTATCTTTCATTTCCTCTGTAAAAGAACCCATTACAGTAGAAATATTTACACCCACTTTTTCAAAAACTCTTCCATACATAATGGACATCACACCACCTCCGCCTGAAGAGAATCCTTTATCTGGTTTTCTTTTCCAGGTAGTTTTTTTAAATTTTCCAGGTTTTAAATTACTTTTAGTATTGTTTGATAGGTCATTTTCTATAGCTTCAAATTCTGAACATATCTGATTTCTGAGATTAAAAAAGTTTTTTTCTATAAACTTAAATTGGTTATAATTATTTTTATTTGTACTCATAAGACTATTTTTTATAAAGGTAAATTTATATCCATAATTTAAATTAAAATTTAGCTTGAAAAAAGCTTGTCTAATAATATTTTAACATATAGTAAGTAGTTAATTTAATTTAAATTATTAAAATGTCAAAATTATAAACGAAAGTTCTTTCAATATTATAAATAAATATTACTTAATTTTTTATTAATAGAGGTAAATAAATTGAAAAATAATCCGCAANATGAAAAGAAAACTAGAAGAGATTTTATCCACATTACTTCTGGGGTTACTGTTGCAACAGGTATGGCAGTAGCAGGGTGGCCCTTAATAGATCAAATGAATCCTTCNGCAGATGTATTAGCTTTAGCTACGGTAGANGTAGATTTAGAACCACTTCAACCAGGACAATCTATAAGTGTTCTTTGGCGAGGAAAACCTTTATTTATTAGGTATAGNACAGAAGAAGAAATTTCTGAAGCTAAAGATATTGATCTTAATTCTTTGAAAGACCCAGAATTGGATGAAGATAGAGCAGAAAATGAAAAATATTTAGTAATGATAGGTGTTTGTACCCATCTTGGTTGTGTTCCTTTAGGNCAAGAGGGCGAATATGGAGGTTGGTTTTGNCCNTGTCANGGCTCTCATTATGATACTTCTGGAAGAATTAGAAAGGGGCCAGCTCCTACAAATTTAGAAATTCCTCCTTATGTTTTTNTAGATGAAANTACTATNAAAATAGGATANTTANATGAAAGGTNTTNTTTATGAGNAANNNTANNAANGGNAAAGGTATTATAGGNTGGATAGATTATAGACTNCCTATTTTTAGTACNTTACANCATACTNTNGTCGATTACCCNACNCCAAAAAATNTAAATTATTGGTGGAATTTTGGTTCTCTTAGCAGGAATATTTNTAATGATTCANATNATTACNGGTATTGTTCTTGCAATGCANTATACNCCNANTGTTGANGGAGCTTTCGCNAGTATTGANCATATTATGNGNGATGTNAATTANGGATGGTTAATNAGATATATTCATATGAATGGGGCTTCTTTTTTCTTTATTGTNGTATANATNCATATNTTTAGAGGNTTNTATTANGGGTCNTATAAATCTCCNAGAGAGGTTTTGTGGTGGTTNGGTTTAATAATACTTCTANTAATGATGGCNACTGCCTTTATGGGNTATGTTTTGCCTTGGGGNCAAATGAGTTTTTGGGGTGCAACAGTTATAACAAACNTNTTCTCAGCTGTNCCNATAGTAGGNACTGCTGTNGTAGAATGGCTNTGGGGAGGTTTTGCNGTTGATAATGCTNTNNTNAACCGNTTTTTTGCANTACATTATTTATTTCCNTTTTTNATNGTNGGNGTAGTNATTTTACATATAGTTGCNNTNCATACTCATGGATCNAATAATCCANTNGGAATAGANAGAAAAGGGCCNCAAGANTCTATNCCTTTTCANCCNTATTATACTATNAANGATTTATTTGGATTAAGNTTTGTACTAACTATTTTTGCNGCNGTAGTATTTTATGCNCCNGATTATTTAGGNCATCCNGATAANTATATTCCTGCNGANCCTTTAAAAACTCCAGCTCATATNGTTCCNGAATGGTATTTTCTTCCTTTTTACGCAATTCTNAGAGCNGTACCNGATAAACTTGGTGGTGTAATTGCNATGATTAGTGCNATATTAATNNTNTTNGCNNTNCCATGGNTAGATACTTCAAAAGTNAGATCNGCTACATTTCGTCCNATNTATAAAAANTTCTTTTGGTTNTTNTTAATNGATGTNATNATTTTAACNTGGGTAGGAGGNANNCCNGCNGAAGGGNCACTTTATNNTNATTGGTAGANTAGCNACAATNTANTATTTTNCNCATTTTNTNATATTTATGCCAATTATAGGTATAATAGANACNCCTAGACCNCTNCCNAATAGTATNTCTGANTCNGTNTTAAANAANNCTNTTAAAGANNGNANATAGCNATGAANAANTATNATAAAATTNNTAAAATATNTTTNANATCTTTNATTNTNNTGANTNTATTANTNTGTTAATGTTTTNGCNGCNGNTNCAGNTGCTAATATTANNAAAATGAAATTTTCNTTNGATGGNNTTTTTGGANNNATNGATAAANCNTCTGCNAGAAGAGGNTTNCANGTTTATAATGAANTNTGNNCTGGNTGNCATAGNTTAGAACATNTNNCNTACAGAAACCTTTNNGANATTGGNNTTNCTAATGATNANNTAAANGANTNTGCNTCACANTTNGAAGTNATGGCNNNACCNGANTCNGANGGAGAGGTAAATATGCGTTCTGCTATNCCNTCAGATANATTNGTAAGNCCNTATCNAAATGATAANCANGCNAAANCTNATGAANAATGGNGCNATTCCTCCNGATTTATCNTTNATTATNAAAGCAAGGGCAGGNGGAGCNAGNTANTTTTATAGTCTTACTNANNGGTTATNAANNTNCTCCNGANGNNGAAGAATTATCAAATGGNTATTATAATNTAGCNTATCCNGGNAANATNATAGCTATGCCTCAACCTNTATATGGNGATGATGTAGAGTATTCNGATGGAACAGAGGCAACTATGGAGCAAGAGATAATTGATTTAGTTTCTTTTCTTACATGGACGGCTCAGCCAGAATTAAATGATAGAAAATCTATGGGATTTAGGGTTTTTCTTTTTTTAGTTTTTATGACTACCGTTTTATTTCTTTCCTATAGAAAAATATGGAAAAAAATTAAAGGTTAATTAAATCTTTTTAGAAGGTTTTCTAATTTAATTTTTATCTTTTCAGGTCTAGCTTTCTCTGGAGTAATTAAAGCATACTCAAGAGCACTATATGCTGGATCATTCCAGTCCCAATCAGATTTGGAGATATATTTTATAATACTTTTTACTAAATTTTTGGCATTTAAAGAGTTAGTATTAAGTACTTTTATAATGTTCTCTACTGTTACGGCATCATGATCAGGATGCCANCAATCATAATCTGTAACCATAGCTATTGTTGCATAAGCAATNTCAGCCTCTCTNGCTANTTTTGCTTCTGGCATATTTGTCATTCCTATTACGTCACAATTCCAAGANCTGTANAAATTAGATTCTGCTAATGTTGAAAACTGTGGTCCTTCCATTGCAATATATGTTCCGCCGTTATGAATATTGATATTATTAGGCGCTGATTTCATTATAATATTACACAGTTGACTTGAAGTAGGCTTTGCCATTGATACGTGTGCAACTATTCCTTCATCAAAGAAAGTTTTTTTTCTTGCAAATGTTCTATCTATAAATTGATCTATAATTACAAAGTCTCCTGGAACTATAGTTTCTTTTAGGCTTCCTACTGCAGATAGAGAAATTATATCAGTTACTCCTATAGNTTTTAAACAATCAATATTAGCTCTATAATTTATATTGGAGGGAAGTAAATTATGGTTTTTTCCGTGCCTAGGAAGAAATGCAATATTTACCTTATCTATTACGCCAGTTAAAATTTTATCAGAGGGNTCACCAAATTTTGATGAAACATTTTGCCATTTAGCATTTGAAATATTATCGAAATCGTATATGCCACTACCACCAATAATACCTAAGTANGGTCTCNCTTTTTTCATACTACTTATCGAACACCTAGTAAAATAATTTCAAAAATGAGAGTAGAATTAGCTGGAATTAAACCATTACCAACAGCCCTATTTCCATATCCCATTGATGGTGGAATAACTAGGCATCTCTTTCCATCTTCTTTCATACCTATAAGACCTTCTTCCCATCCTTGAATTACCATACCTTGNCCTAAAGATAATTGAAATGGCATTCCTCTCTCTACTGATGAATCAAATTGTTTGCCTTTAGCTTCACAAAATTCACTTACTTCTAATTTAGAATCAAATAACCAACCGGTATAATGGACGGCAACCTCTTTACCTTTTACAGCAGTTCTTCCATCGCCAACTTCTATATCATTTATTATTAGTTCTTTTGGTTCTTCCATAGCAAATGTATTATTACATATAATTATCAATGCTGCAGAAATAAATACTAAAATTTTTAAGGGTTTAAATATTAAATCAAGTTTCATTTGAGGCTCCAATCTATATTTTTATAATGATTTTTTTAAAAATTCTATTGTTCTTTCATAAGACAAATCTCTCGCTTTTTCATTATAGCTATCTCTTACGTCACAAAAAAACCCATGATCAGAATTTTCATAAGTATGGACTTTTATATTTGGTTCTTTATTTTGAGAAAATTCAATAATTTTATTTTGATCTTCTTTGTTTATAGTTGGATCTTCCTCCGCTAAATGTACCATAGTAGGGCATCTAGGGTTTTTATCTAAAAAATTAGATATTTGTGAACCATAAAAACATACAGAAGCATCTAATCCATATGCTGAACATGCTGCTTTCCAAGATAAAGAACCTCCATAACAAAAGCCAATTGTAGCAACATTATAACTGACTTTAAGATTAGCTATACAACTTAATATATCCATAGTAGGCAAGTCCCATCCTGACTTATCTTTCAAGTTTTTACCTTTTTCAATATCAGTAGCTGAGTAGCCAAGACTAATACCATCTTCAATTCTATAGAATATATCAGGTACCCATGTAACAAAACCTTCTTTTGAAAACCTTTCTGCTACATTTTTGATATGATCATTTACTCCAAAAATTTCTTGTATTAAGACTATTGCTCCAATTCTTTCAATAGAAGGCTCATATATATAAACTGGGATATCTTTATCATCAGCAGATTTTATTTTTATCTTATTATTCATCATTTATTCCTATATTTTTATACGTTAAACCTAAATACTATAATATCTCCATCTATTACAACATATTCTTTACCTTCTGTTCTTACATGACCGTTTTCTCGAGCTTTTTGTTCTCCTCCTAACTTGATATAATCATTAAAAGAAATAGTTTCAGCAGCGATGAAGCCTTTAGAGAAATCATTATGGATTTTTCCTGCAGCTTCTTTTGCAATGGTGCCTTTTTTTATGGTCCATGCCCTAACCTCCTTAGGGCCTGCAGTAAAGTAAGTTATTAATTCTAAGAGGTCATAACCAGCTTTTGTAAGTTTTTCTAGTCCAGACTCAATTAGATTCAATGCTGTTAAGAATTCTTTTCTTTCTTCTTTATCTGATATTTCTGAAATTTCAGATTCTAATTTAGCTGACATCGTAATTGTTTTAATGCCTTTAGAAATGCCCAATTGAGTTAATTTATCAGAATAATCGTTACCTTTAACTGATGAATTTTCATCTACATTAGCAACAAATAAAACTGGTTTACTAGTAAGTAAATTAAGTTGTTTAACTACTGCAGAAGTTTCTTTAGAAAAATCTAGTTCTCTAATAGGTATTCCATTTTCTAGTTTTGCAATAATTTGAATAATTACTTCTAAAATTAATTTAGCTTCCTTATCTCCACTTTTAGCTTTTTTTTCTATAGAAGATTGTCTTTTATTCAGACTCTCAAGGTCTGCGAGCATAAGCTCTGTCTCAATAATTTCAATATCATTTATGGGGTCTATTTTATTATTAACATGGGTTATATCATTATCATCAAAACATCTTATAACATGACAAATAGCATCAACTTCTCTAATATTGGCTAAAAATTGGTTTCCTAAACCTTCTCCTTGACTTGCTCCTTTTACTAAACCAGCTATGTCAACAAAATCAACATAAGTAGGTATAACCTGATTAGGATTATTTATTTTAGCCAAATCATCTAGTCTCTTATCTAATAGAGCTACACGTCCAATATTAGGTTCTATGGTACAAAAAGGGTAGTTTTCCGCATTAGCTGCACTTGTTTCAGTTAAAGCATTAAATAGGGTTGATTTCCCAACATTAGGAAGACCTACTATACCACAATTAAAACCCATACTTTTTAACCTCTCGTTATAGTTTTTGATAAAGTTATTGATAAATTATCTATATTTTCAATAATATTCTTTAAATTTGAACAAATGTTATCTATTAAAGGGCTAATCAAAACTAAGTCTGTATTGTTAAAATCACTTAATACATACTTATTTACAAGGTCTTTATTTCCAGGATGATCTATACCGATTCTTATTCTTATGTAATCATTTCCTATATGAGAATCTATACTTTTGAGTCCATTATGTCCACCTGATCCTCCTCCAACTTTTGTTCTAACATCTCCTATTTTAAGGTCTAAGTCATCGTGAATTACAATAANATTATTATTTTCAATTTTATAAAATTTTTTAATTTGATTTAAACTTTGTCCAGATAAGTTCATAAAGGTTTGCGGTTTGACTAATAAAACGGTTTTATCACTAANTTGNTTTTTAGTAATATGTGCTTGAAATTTACTCTTAAATGGAGTGAAAGCATATTTTTTGGAAATGCTATCAATAGTCATAAATCCAACGTTATGCCTATTCATACTATACTTAGTTTCNGGATTACCTAGCCCNACTAAGACTAACACTAATTTATTTCCATTCTATAAATTAATTATTCTTCTTTTTTATCNTTTTCTTCTGAAGGTTTTTCTTCACTAGAAGAAGTNTCAGTTTNAGTTGTTTCNCCTTCAACTGCTTCTTCTTCATCNCTNTCTNCTGCTTCCTCTTCTGANGTTAACGCTGCAGGAGCCACAACACTTGCAATAATAAAATCTCTATCTGTAATAGTTGGAGCAACTCCATCTGAAATATTTTTAATATCACTAAAACGAATTGAGTCTCCAAGTTCAAGACCAGTAAGATCAATAATAAATAATTCTGGAATATTAGAAGCAGGGCAGGAAACTTCAATATTGTACCTAACTATATTTAAAATTCCTCCCTTTTTTATACCAGGACATTCTTCTTCATTTTCAAACTTTACAGGAACTTCAATTGTTACCTTTGTGTTATCACTAACTCTTAAAAAGTCTATATGTTCCGTTTTATCAGTAACTGGATGTATAGAAATCTCTTGAGGTAAAACCTTTATACTTTCTTTATTTACTTCTAAGTCACATAATCTATTGAAAAAACCTTCTTTTCTTAGCTCAGCATTTAAATCTCTCTCGTTTATTGAGATAGCCATTGGTTCTTTTTTATTACCATAAACTATAGCTGGAATTTTTCCTTCTCTTCTCAATGCTCTTGATTTACCTTTTCCTACAGATTTTCTTGTTTCTGCTGAAAGGTTAGATGTCATTACCATTGTTTACTCCTATACTATAATTATATATTTTTCTTTTTATTAATAAAATCTATCTTTAGTCAAATAAGCTAGATACGGAACTATCTGAGCTAATTCTCCTAATAGCTTCTGCTATTAGTGGAGCTAGGTTTAATATACGTATGTTACTTGCGTCAAGGATTAATTTAGTTGGAGCTATACTATCTGTAATTACAAGCTCTTTTAATTTTGAGTTTTGTATTCTTTCTATAGCAGGTCCAGATAAAACTCCATGTGTAATATATGCTGAGACACTTTTTGCCCCTTCATTTATAAGTGCTTCAGCTGCATTGCATAAGGTGCCTGCAGTATCAACTATATCGTCTACTATAATACAATCTCTGTTATTTATATCACCAATGATATTCATTACTTCTGATTCGTTAGCTTTATCTCTTCTTTTATCTACTATAGCTAAGTCTCCATTAATTCTTTTAGCTATACCTCTAGCTCTAACAACTCCTCCAACATCTGGAGAAATAACTACTAAATCCTTATCTTTATAGTTTTCTATTATATCTTTTGTTATTACTGGAGCAGCGTATAAATTATCTACAGGTATATCAAAAAAACCCTGAATTTGGCCTGCGTGTAAATCAATTGTTAAAAGTCTGTCAATGCCGGCTGTAGTAAGAACATCTGCTACTAATTTTGCAGAAATAGGAGTTCTTGGTCCAACTTTCCTATCTTGTCTTGCATAACCAAAATAAGGAATAACTGCAGTAACTGTATTAGCTGAAGCTCTTTTTAATGCATCAATAGTTATTAATAATTCCATTATATGGTCATTAGCTGGCATTGAGGTAGATTGGATAACAAATATATTTTTACCTCTAATGTTTTCATTTATTTCAACAAAAACTTCTTGATCTGAAAACCTAGTAACAGTTACATCAATAGGTTTAACTTTTAATTCTGCGCTAATATGATTTGCAAGAACTGGGTTACTATTTCCTGAAATGATATACATGTCTAGTGCTTTCTACATTTAATAAATATAAATATTATTAACATAAATTGGCGTAATATATATGCTAATAAATATATTAAATCTATTTATTTTTATAGATTTATTATCATATTAAGCTCAGAAAGAGACATTTCAATTATTTTATTAGAAATTTCTTCCCATACATAATTTATAATAGACTTTTTAATTATATTTTCTTGTTTAATGGTGCCTATTAAATTTCCATTATTATCTAATATTTCCCATATTATTATAACTTTAACTCTTTCTTGGCCAATATCATTAAAATTAAAGTTGACTCTTATTGAAGAGTAATTTTTTATTTTGTCATTAATAATTTTTTTTTGGTTTATTATTTGTATAGAATTAAGAGAATAGATATTTACTAAATTTTTATAAAAAATATTTTCAAGTTTTTTTGAGTCCTCAAAACCTTTAATTTCTATAATTTTTACAAACTTATTTTTATTTAATTTTAAAACTTTTCTTTCAATAAATTCAGATAATTTAGAAGAAATTGCATCTTGAACATCATTACTATTTATCTTGTTATTTGTTAATATAATTTCTAGTCTATTATTATTGTGTGATGGATTAACAATATTGAAAATTATTTTTGTAATATTTTTTTTATTATATTTAACTAGTGTAGTTTTAACTATAAAACTATTTTTATTAAAATATTTATAACTAGCCAAAATATCTTTTTTAAGTAGTTTATTAGAAATTCTTTTTTTTAATTCTAAATCGATTTTATTGCTTACTCCTATAATATTATCAATATAAATAACAGAATTCAAAGAATTTGAAATAGGAGATGTAATTTTAGTATTTTGAAAAGGTTTGTTTAATTGTAAGCATCCTACAAGAATAATGAAGCAAGATAAATATTTGAAGGATTTAATCATTTTTTTTATTAATTGAAATAGTAGAGATCATTCTGCCACAATCTCCTATATTTTTTACATAGTTTCTTCTGAAGCTAAAAAACATTTCCTTTTCTATAAAAGTATCTCTTTTTAGATTAGATATATTTTTATTTAATACACCTTTATTTAAGGCTTCATCATGAATATATTCAGGTAAATTAAATCTAAGTTTATTGCTATTAAGATTTGTAAAATATTTTTTATTTTTAATATTTATTTTTAAAAAATTATCATAAAAATCATTTTTCACTTCATATGACATAGGTCCTATACAAGGTCCTATAGCTAATTTTATATTTTGTGTATTTGCATTCATTGCAATAAAAGTATCGATTGTATTAGATAAAATATTTTTTATAGCTCCTTTCCACCCAATATGAATAGCTGCAATAATTTTATTTATTGGATCAAATGCTAAAACAGGAGCACAATCTGCAGTCAGTATACCTAATATTAAATTAGGTTGATTAGTTACCAAAGCATCAGCTTCAATTTCATTAGTTTTTTGTTCTAAATTATTTATAGTAAGTACCTTATTACTATGTACTTGTTTTACTGTTTTTAAATTTTCAATATTTAATTTATGATAATCACATACTAATTTTCTATTATTTTTTATATTTAAAATTGTATCATTTGTATTAAAACTACAATTAAGACTTGAGTTGTTTTTATTTGAAAAACCTCCCTTTCTTGTAAAAAAACCATGAGTAATAGTTTTAAAATTTAAATTTTTATTCAAAAGTGGCATAGCTTTATTAGACATTAATAAAGCCTGCTGGTTGTTCTGTCTTATCTGATGTAATAAGCATGGCTTCAAATAAACTTCCCATTTCATTTTTGGAAGTTAATCTATGATAATCATTTAAAATTAAATCTTTTTTATCAGGATTGTTTTTAATTAGCTGATTACATCTAATATCAATTCCTAAATTTTTTAAAAATTTATTTTGTTTTATAGGGCCATATACATTGGCTTTAAGATCTTTTGCAATATTTCTTATAAGTGTAAAATCTACTTTTGCAGATAAGTCACATTCACCTGGAGCAAAAAGAGGATTAATATATTTATGATTCTTAATAGCCTGAAAAGAGCCATAATTATCATTTTTATCGAGTGCATAATCTATAATTAAAAAAGCTCCACCGTGTTCCAATATCTTTTTTACCAAAGAATTAATAATATTTATTATAGCAGGACTAAATTCAATTATTTNATTTTTTTTTAAATATTCTGGTAAAATATTTTCGTATGGGCTTGGTTTTTTANTATAAATAAAATGTAATTCGTTATTTGAATTAATATCTATAAGTCTTTCATGCCAATTATCATTAATTTTNATAAACTGGTGAATTGGAAGTGCATCAAAAAATTCATTTGCATAAATCATGGAAAACCCATTTGGAATATTATTGATATCATTAAATGATTTAGATTCTGGAATATTAAATTTTTGTTGTTTACTTAATATTGATGAAGTTTCTATGAAAATTGGTTGAATTACTTTTGAAAGATTTTTATCAACTTGGNCAATAGCTCTTAGTGCATCTTTCATCATTGTTCCTTTGCCACCTCCTATATCTACTAATAAGGGCGGNTGAGGTTTATTACATTGGTACCAGTAATCTAAAAATGCTAAACCNATGAGCTCTCCAAATATTTGACTTATTTCNGGAGAAGTAATGAAATCTCCTTTAGATCCAATCACATTTTCTCTATTATAATACCCAGTATTAGGAGCTAATAAACAATCAGACATATAGTCTGAAATAGTAATAGGTCCTTGTAATTTTATTTTTTTTATAAAATGTTCTTTCAATTTTATTCTTTATTTAATTTTTTATAGTTCTTGAATATAAATAAATTCCTAAGATAATTAAAGGTATTGATAATATCATACCCATTGTATAATTATAGTAGACAGCACCTATATGTCGGTCAGGCTCTCTAAAAAATTCAACTAAAATTCTAGCAGAACCATATAATATNCAGAATAATCCAGCAATTCTTCCAGGCTTATCTAAAAATTTAGCTTTAGAANTACAATAGTATAAAATTATGAATATACATAGCCCTTCTANAAATGCTTCATATATTTGACTAGGATGACGAGAATCAGGCCCTGCACACTTAAATACTAAAGCCCAAGGTAATTCAGATTTTCTTCCCCAAAGTTCGCCATTTAAAAAGTTAGAAATTCTTCCTAAAAATATTCCTATTGGTGCTGCCAAACAAATTAGATCCATTAAAGCAAGAAAGCGTATCTTAAAACTTTTTGCATAAAGGAATGCTACAATAATTATTCCAATTAGGCCTCCATGAAAAGACATTCCTCCTTGCCAAACATAAAATATCATCTGCGGATTTGTAATATAATAATGCAAATTATAAAATACTACATAACCTAGTCTTCCTCCAATAATTATGCCAAGCATAGCCCATAATAAAAAGCTTTCTATATGATTTTCTTGAATAAAGCCTTTATAATGATTAAATTTTATTATATTTTTCAAGTATATTTGACCCAATATAAGGCCAAATATGTATGAAAGAGCATACCATCTAATTTCTAATGAAAAAATTGAAAAACCCGAGGTTAATCCTAACGAGCAGGAAGTTTCAGTTAAACTAATAATTTGTTCAAACATTCTTATTTATATTTATCATTCGATAGCAGATAATTTGTAACATAATCATAAACGCCTTCTTCTAATGTTAATGCTTTTATTTTATAGCCTTTATCTATAACTTTTTTCATATTAGCTCTAGTGTAATACTGATATTGGTGTTTAATGTTTTCTGGCATTTCAATATATTTAATTTTAGGAGGCACATTTATTGCCTTAAACATTGAAGTGACCAAATCTTCAAAAGATCTTTCAATACCAGTACCACAATTA
The DNA here is from genome assembly GCA_002720535.1 of Candidatus Pelagibacterales bacterium. Classification (GTDB taxonomy): domain Bacteria; phylum Pseudomonadota; class Alphaproteobacteria; order TMED109; family TMED109; genus TMED109. The sequence continues at coordinate 304,153 of PBIU01000003.1, forward strand.
AAAATACCAGAAATGTTTTTATTTTCTAAAAACCAGTTTATAAGAGATACACAATCATCAACATAAATAAAATCTCTAGTTTGTTGTCCATTTTTAAATTTATCGTTATATGATTTAAATAATTTAACTATTCCTGTTTTATTATATTGATCTAGAGAATGTTTTATTACGGATTGCATACTACCCTTATGGTATTCATTTGGACCATAAACGTTAAAAAATTTTAAACCTACCCATTGTGGAGGACAAAGATATTTTTTAGCTTGTTTAATCGCATATCTATCAAATAAATATTTCGATAAACCATAAATATTTAAGGGTTGATATATTTTATTTTCTGAATCATCAAAACCTTTAGATCCATCTCCATATGTTGCAGCAGATGAAGCATAAATAAACCTTACTTTATTTTGTGTGCACCATTTCCATAGATTTCTACTAAATCTAGTATTAAAATTATATATAAGTCTGAAGTTAGTTTCAGTAGTTGATGAATTTGCTCCCATATGAATAACTAATTCAATATTATCATTTTTATTTAAGTATTTAAAAATATTTTCCGGAGAAATTATATTGTCATAAATAAGTTTATTTAGATTATTTCTTTTACTTATGTGATCCAACCAATCACAAATAATTATATTATGAAAGCCTTTTTTATTTAGCGATGAAACAATATTTGAACCTATAAAGCCTGCTGCTCCTGTAACTAATATCATAATATTATTGCCTTAGTATTATTTTATTTAAATTTTTAAATATTTAATTATATAAAGATTATATATACTACTAAGATAATATGTAACTTTTTATAAAAAATTAAGGGTAAAAAATGTCTAATAAAGAATTTTTAAAAGAAGATATTATAAAATTGCTTGGAGGAGCAAGTTCAGCACTAGGAATATTGAAAGAAGAAATTGAAGAAAGAATAAAAGATAGAGTAGAAAAAGTAATATATAGACTTGAATTAATTAATAAAAAAGATTTTTTAATAGTAAAAGATATGGCTGAAAAAGCTAGAATTGAAAATGATAAATTAAGTAAAAAAATAAATTCTTTAGAAAAAAAACTATTATTAATAAATAAAAAACTTAAAAAATAGATTGTTTTTTTTACCGATTCTTATTTAAGGCTGGATAAAAAAATATTATAAAGTNACTTTTTATAAAATTTAGTATTTTTTATTNATATAAGTCATTGATTATATNNTATTTATTTATATTTTATTTTATATTTTATGATTGATTTGCACTTTAAGTCAGCTTTTGAGATTATACTGCATATAGATGTTATTTTTTTTTAAGTACTATATTTAGTATAAAAAGGTTAATATGAGAGCTCTTTTATCAGATTTAGAAAATAATAGCTTTAATCCATTAGATTTAATTGAAGATGTCGTAGTTTCAAACGATTGGCCACATAATCGAGCTGATAANGATACTTTGTATGTTGAGGTAGGNGGAGAATGGTGTGATTATCAGTTAACTTTAGCTTGGAGTAATGATCATAAATTATTACAGTATACTTGGACTTATAATATTAAAGTTCCGCTAAAGAAATATNATTCACTATATTCTTTATTAAATAAAATAAACTTAAATATTAGCTGTGGACATTTTGAATTATGGNTAGATGAAGGTTATCTAATGTATAGNAACTCACTTATAAGCTTTGATTATTCATCAATTACTCCTGAAAAANTTGAATATATTTTATCATCTTCATTAGCTGATTGTGANAAGTATTATCCTACATTTCAATTTTTATTATGGGGAGATAAAACTCCAAGCCAAGCTATGGAAGCATCATTATTAGAAACACAAGGTGAGGCTTAGAAAGTTCTGTGATTAAATTTCCAGTTTTATTTATAGGTTGTGGTAAAATGGGAACCTCAATACTAGATGGGGTATTATCTAAAAGTATTATAAATTATAATGATATATATATTGTGGAACCTAATAAAAACCAAAGAAACCTTCTTTTAAAAAAAGATATATGTGTATTTAAAAATATATCTGAAGTAAATATTAAAAAATTAGGTATTAAAGTATTATTAATCGCTGTTAAACCCCAGATATTAAAAGAAGTCGCTCTTGAAATAAAAGATCATATTCAGATTAATATACCTATTATTACATTAGTTGCAGGAAAAAAAATTAAATTTTATAAAAATATTTTTGGAAACAATACATCTATAATTAGAGTTATGCCTAATACTCCATCAAGTTTTGGAAAAGGGGTAAGTGCAGTTTATCCATGTAAAAAAACTAAAAAAGTAACTTTAGAAAAAACTAAAAAAATATTCACAGCTGTTGGAAAAGTAATAACTTTAAAGCAAGAAAAACAAATGGATATAGTTACTGCGATTTCTGGTAGTGGTCCAGCTTATGTTTTCTTATTTATAGAAAATTTAATAAAAACAGCTATAAATAATGGTTTAGAAGAAAAAATAGCTAATATATTAGTTAAAGAAACTTTTTTAGGCTCTAGCTACATGGCGTCTATTTCAAAAAAATCTCCGGCAGAATTAAGAATAGATGTAACTAGTCCTGGAGGAGTAACCGAAGCTGCTCTTGAGGAGTTTAATAAAAATAGTATCCTTAAAAAGACTATTGAGAAAGCAATTAAGTCTGCGGTTAAGAAATCTATTACTTTATCTAACTAATTAAATTATAATAGTAAACTTGATACTTTTTTATATAAAGTTATTTTGTATTATAAAATAATTTAGGATGAGCTTGTGGATAATAAAGAATTAAAGAATAAGTTAATTTCAATTGCTATTAAAGAATTATTAGCAGATAGATGGCATGCTTTGGATATTAAAAGATTATCTAAGTTATCTAAATTACCTATGGAAAAGGTACTTTTAGAATGTAGTACAAAGCATAATTTAATAGATTATTGGTCAGATAATATAAACTCTGAAATGGTAGAGAATTTATCAATATTAGAGTTAAAGCAAGTTTCAAAAAAAGAGAGAGTATTAGAATTAATGTTATGTCGTTTTGATGCGATAAAAACAAAATCTAAAGAAATAAATGCATTAATTAATTTATCAAAAAAAAGTGTAACAGAATCTTCTAATAACTTTAATAGAGTGATTAAAGGTATGAGATTAATATTAAATTATTCAGATATATCCACCAAAGGTGTAAATGGTATAATTAAAATAAAGGCGTTATCAATTATATGGTTAATAACTTTGAGAGAATGGAATAAAGGTGAATTAGTAAATGAAGAGTCTATAATGTCTGCGCTAGATAAACGCTTAACATTAGCTGAAAAACTTAATCAATTTATTTTATAATTCTTATATAGGAACCGAAAGAGTTGCTCTTAATCCTCCTAAATTAGATTTTTCTAATTTTATCTCACCTCCATGACTTCTAGCTATATCTCTTGCAATGGTTAAACCTAAACCTAAACCACCAGTAGATAAGTTTCTTGAACTTTCTATTCTGTAAAAGGCTTTAAATACAGATGAATAATCTTTTTCTTTTATACCTGGCCCGTCGTCATCTACAATAATAAGAGCATTTTTGTCTTTTTTAATTAACGAAATTTCAACATTTTTACTTTCTCTGCATGCATTAGATGTTAGGTTGGTTATAGCTCTTCTTAGATCATTAATTCTAACCTTTGCATCAACTATTTGAATNTTTTTAGGAACAATAATATCTCCATTTCTCTTTGCATCTAATATTATACTACCTATAAGTTTGGANATATCTGATTTAACTCTAATCTCCATTNCTTTTTCTTTAATAAAAGATAAATATGCTTCTAACATCTGCTCCATCTGACTAACNTCTTCTTTTAAACCAATTTTATCTTCATTTTTATNAAGCATTTCNATTTGAAGTTTCATTCTGGTAAGTGGAGTTCTTAAATCATGACTTACTCCTGCTAACATATTAGTTCTTTGTTCTATATGTAGCCTTATTCTCTCTCTCATATCTAAAAAAGCATGGGTTACATGTCTCACTTCATCAGCGCCTCTNGGTTTTAAAGCAAAAAAAGTATCCCCTTTACCAAATGCATCAGCTGCATTAGACAANTCTTTTAATGGACTAATTTGTCTTCTTAAAAAGAAAACTGCTAANCCTAATAGAAATAAAGATGACACAATCATAACAGCTATGAAAATATATGTTGTTGAACTATAAAGTCTTTTTTTGGAAATTTCAGTTCGTAAAATTTTATTTGGAAGTTGGACATAAATTATAACCTTATTNAAATTTTTTACTGTATCGAATGTATGGGGAAATTTTATTCTTTCTTTTAATGATTTAGATAATGCTCTATCTAGTCTAGAATTTTTAGGATGTAATAATTCACGGTCTGTAAGAATAGAATTAGGAATAACTTGAAGTTTTGCACCAAAATAATTTGCAGCATCTTCAAATATTTTGATTTCTAATTTAGGNTCATTATTAGCTATTATGATTTTTTCTGATATTAATGCTATTTCTCCAGCTACTGCTAAAACTAATCTTCTACCAACATCATCCCAATGTCTCTCAAAGAAAAAATACCCAAGAAAAATTTGTAAAAATATTAGCGGCAATCCTACTATAAATAAGGACCTTCCAAATAGACTTTTAGGCATAATATCTCTAAGTCTCATTGAATTTCCAATAAACTTTTAGGTAAAGCATAGCCTTCGCCTCTAATTGTAATAATATAAGAAGGAACTTTAGGGTTATTTTCTATTTTTTTTCTTAATCTGCTAATAGTTATATCAATGCCCCTTGCACCCAATTTTAAATTGTTAATTAATATAAATCTATCAATTGTTTTACCTTTTCCTTTAACTAAAATATTTAGAAGGTCATTTTCCTTTGATGTTAGAGTAATTTTTTTATTATTCTTCCAAACTATTGATAACTCTGAATCATATAAAATATCTCCGAATTGAATTAAGGTATTATTTTCTTTTGGCTTTAATTTATTTTCCTCAGTTCTTCTTAATATAGCTTTAATTCTGAGAAGAAGTTCTTGTGGTTCGAAAGGTTTTCCTAGATAGTCATCTGCTCCTATTTCAAATCCAGCTATTCTATTTTTAGTTTCATTCATAGCGGAAAGCATAAGAACTGGAGTATTATAATTTTCTCGAATATACTTTAATAAATCTAAACCATTTTCACCTGGCATCATTATATCGAGAATAATTATATCATAAGAAATTACAGAAATTTTTTTTCTTGCTGATTTTGCATTTTTTGCTGTATCTACATAATGTTTGTTATCAATGAGAAATTTTTCTAATAACTTATTGAGTCTTTTGTCATCATCCACCACTAAAATATGAGCGGAGAAATTTTTATTTATTTCTTTTGCTTCCATTTTTTTCATTTAACTTTAATTTAAAGATTAAGTCTATAAAGTATTTTTAAAATTTTTTTTATGATTTTGTTGAAAAATTTATTAACACAGAATAGTCTACCTTTTTTTATGTATAATAAGATGGTCTTTAGGAGATTTTTTGTATGGAAGATTTTAGTTTAAATGAAGGTTTTATCTGGTTTGATGGGGAACTAGTAGATTGGAAAGAAACTAAAATTCACGTTCTTACTCATGGTCTACATTATGCTTCTTCTGTATTTGAAGGTGAAAGATGTTATGAAGGCAATGTTTTTAGAGAATTGGAACATACTAAAAGGCTTCATCATTCTGCAAATACTTTAGGTTTTGAAATACCTTATAGTATTGAAGAAATATGCGAAATTAGAAAAATTGTTTTAGAGGCTAATAATATAAAAAATGGTTATGTCAGACCAGTTGCCTGGAGAGGTAGCGAGATGATGGGTATTAGCGCACAAAAAAATAAAATTCATTTGGCTGTGGCAGCATGGGAATGGCCTAGCTATTATACCCCTGAGGCAAGATTAAAAGGTATTAAATTACAATTAGCTAAATGGAAAAGACCTTCTCCAGAAACTGCACCAGTTTCTACAAAATCTGCAGGATTATATATGATTTGTACTTTAGCTAAACATGAAGCAGAACGAAATGGATGCGAAGATGCTTTAATGTTAGATTACAGAGGTTATATTGCTGAAACTACAAGTGCTAATATATTTTTAGTTATTAATGGGGAAATTCATACACCAATAGCAGACTGTTTTCTTAATGGGATTACTAGACAAGAAGTAATCAAAATTGCGAATAATAAAGGTATTAAATTAGTAGAAAGACATATTAAGCTTGAAGAACTCTCTACAGCCGATGAAGTTTTTTGTACTGGTACAGCTGCAGAAATTACACCAGTTAGCAAAATTGATGACTACAATTTTAAGCCTGATAAAATATGTAGATTAATGATAGAAGAGTATAATAAGGTTACAGGGCAGATATAATTACCATTTGTTAGCCGCATCTAAATCACTGTTTCTTTCTTTAACCCAAGTGCTGCCTTGATTGGATTCTTCTAGTTTCCAAAAAGGAGCTTTTGTTTTTAACCAATCTATTAAAAATTCACAAGCATTTAAGGCATCAGTTCTATGGCGCGAAAAAGTAGCTACTAGAACTATTTGATCTCCAGGATAAAGTTTTCCATAACGATGAATAATCAAACTATCTATTAAATTCCACCTAGCTTTTGCTTCATTATTTATTTTTTCAAGCTGTCTCTCTGTCATTATTGGATAATGCTCTAATGTCATTGATTTTAATTCTGAATTTTTTCCTTCTCTCACATTCCCAATGAACAAGCCAGTACCTCCAATATTTTTATTTAATGAGGTAATTTTTTTTATTTCCTTATTTATATCAAAATCATCTTTTTGAACTTTAATCATTCTACTACCCTCCAGTCATAGGAGGAAAGAATGCTATTTCATCATTATCACTAATTTTATGATTTAAGTCAGTTACTTCCATATTGACTGCACACCTTATTACTGAATCATCAGCAAAAGCTTTTGCATATTTATCATTTTTTTTCTTCAGGTAATTAATTAAATCTTTTACTGTAATAATTTGTTCAGTAATTGTAATATTCTCTGATTCTTGCCCAATTTGATCTTTTACCCATGAAAAATATTTAATTTGCATTTTAATCTTTCTTTATATTATTTATGACATTGATACTTTTTATAGCATAGTTACAGCCAGTATATATAGTTAAAATAGCTGTTATATATAAAAATAATGTGCCTATTTGATGAATTTTTAAAGAATATTCCAAACTTATAGGCATCAAGGCTAATATAAAAATTGCTAAAAATTGAAATGCAGTTTTAAGTTTAGATAAAATTGTAACAGCTAAAACTTCTGATTGGTTATAAATAGATAAAGTTTCTCTTAATCCTGAAATTACAATTTCTCTAGTTATTATTATTGCGGCTATAGCAAAATTTACTCTTGAATCAGAAACAAAAGTTAATAGAACAGTGCAGGTAAAAATTTTATCAGCAATTGGGTCTAAGGTTTTACCTATTAAAGTTTCACCATTAAGTTTTCTGGCTAAAAAACCATCAAAATAATCACTCAATGCAGAATATATAATAATTATTAATAAAAAATAATAATAGTCTAAATAAAATATTAATAGCCATAAAGGAAATAATAATAATCTAGAAAATGTAAGTAAATTAGGAATATTTTTAAGTTTAATCATAAATTATAGCCTATAAGTTCTTAAAGAATTTTACAAATTTTTAAATATTAATTAATTTTTTACAGACTGAAAAAAATTAAATATATCATTTGATAAATTTATACTAATTCCTTTTGTTTGTTGTAGTTCAGATAAAGGTGCTTCAGAAATATTTTGAACTGAACCAAATTGCATCATTAAGGATTTTCTTTTTTTTGGTCCAACGCCAGGTATTTCATTTAGAATTGATTTCTTTACTTTTGATAAATGTCTTTTCCTTTGAGAAGTTATAGCAAATCTATGTGCTTCATCTCTTAGTCTTTGAATAAAATATAAAACTGGGTTGTTTTTATCTAAAATTAAAGGATTAAAGTTAGAATTATTTTTTATTTCTTCTGGTCGATATGACTGCATATTTGAAAAATGTATTTTTTCTTTTCCTGCATTTCTATCTTTTCCTTTTGATACTCCAATAACTATAATATTTTTTATATTGAGGTTTTTAAGTACATTACATACTATATTTACTTGGCCTTTTCCTCCATCGAGTATTATTAAATCTGGATATGATAGTTCTAAATTATTTTTGCTATGAGATTTTTTTTTAAACCTTCTATAGAAAACTTCTTCCATCATTCCATAATCATCATTTCCTTTAAATGCTCTGAAATTGTTCTTCAAATTAAATTTTCTATATTGATTTTTTTCAAAACCAAAGTTTGATGATACTACCATGACTCCTAACATATTTGAGCCATTAAAATGAGAATTATCATATACTTCGATACGATTAAGTGTTTTTTTTATTTTTAACAAAGTAGCCAGTGATTTAAGNAAATTAGAATGCGTAGTAAATTCTGACATCTTTTTTGCAAGAGCTCGATNGGCATTATTAATGCCCATGTTAATTGCTTTTTTATTTTCTCCTTTTATAGGACATATTATTTTTATTTTTCTTTTATGTTCAATAAAAAATGCTTTTTCAATTAATCTATAATTATTTGGCAAGTGGCTAACTAATATTATAGGAGGAGGCTTCTGATTCACATAAAATTGAGGTATGAAACTACTTAACACTGAATCAAATTCAGTATTCTCTATATACTTAATGAAATGTGTCCTATTTCCGAAATTTTTTCCTGACCTGAAGAAAAATACCTGTATGGCAAAATAAATATTACTTTTATTAATAAATTCTTTATTTATATCTACATTATCTACTGAAGTTATAGTAAAAATATCGGCATCTTTGATATTTCTTAAATCTGCTCCTTCAGCTTTTTGAATAAAGTTTAATGCTCTTATTCTATCCCTTAATATGGCTGCTTCTTCATAATCCATATTATTAGAAGCTATCTCCATTTCATTTTCTAATTTAGGTTGTAAATTATTATTTTTACCTAATAAAAATAATCTAGCATCATTTACTATTTTTAAATAGTCATCTTTATTTATAAGTTTTGCGCATGGTCCTGAACATCTCTTAATTTGGTATTGTATGCATGGTCGTTTCCTGTTTTTTATTTCAAAGTCACTACAGGTCCTCAATGGAAATGCCCTTTGCATTGCATTGAGTGTTTTATGAACTGCATCTACTGATGCAAATGGTCCAAAATAGTCTCCTTTTGTTTTTAATTTATTTCCTCTTGTTTTAACTATTTGTTGCCAAGTATGATCTTGTCTTAGCAATATATAGGGATATGATTTATCATCTCTTAATAAAATATTATATTTAGGTTTATATTTTTTGATCATATTTGCTTCTAAAATTAATGCAGATGCCTCATGATCAGTAGTTATATAGTCAATTGAATTAATATGAGAGACCATTCTTTGGATTCTAACTGACATATTTTTTTTATTAGCATACGAACTAATTCGTTTAGAAAGGTTTTTTGCTTTGCCAATATATAATATAGTTTTATTTTTATCATACATAAAGTATACGCCAGGCATATTACTTACTTTAGGTAAATAATTTTTGACAATATCTGATCCTTTTTTAAAACTAGAAATGATATGCATAAAAAATTCCTATAGATTCTATATTNATAATATAATGTTAATTTTAAAATATAAAAATTTTATTTTTATATTGACTATTTTTTTTATTAAATACCAATTGTTTTTTACTCAAAGTACTGAAAATCCGCCATAAAAAAAGTATCCACCGAATCTGTGGATAAGTAGGTGGATATAACACGTATTTCTATTAAAAATTCTTAGAAATTAAGGGCATTTATATATATTGCTTATTTTTTAATCATCAAGTTTAAAATAGCAGAAAACTGCCATTTTTTATTAAAATTTTATGAAAAAATTATATAAAAACTTTATCTAAAACATTTATTTAAGTAAAAAATAATATTTTGTTGAAAAAATATAAAAATATCAGTCATTTAAAGAAAAATATATAAATTTATTTTAAAAAAACTACTTATCTAATTTAACTTCAACTCCCACTTCAGTTTTACCAGAAATTATATCTGGTTTTTTTAATGAGACGTGAACAGATTTAGCCGTATCTAACTGGAGGCATCTTTTAGCTATNTCCTCTGCAACAGTTTCAGCTAAATATTTATGATTTTTTTTTGAAATATTATTGATTATTTGGATAATTTTTTCATATGAGAGCACGTTTTTAATATCATCATTGTGCGAATTTACATTTACTTCTAACGTAACATCTATAATTACTCTTTGTGCTTTTATTTGCTCTTCGGGGTATACTCCAAGTTTCATTAATGTTTCAAAATTATTTACTTTAACCCATCTTTGCATATAATTATTAGACATTAATCTTCCTTAAATTGATCATTTTTAGCTTGCGCCCAGCCTAAATGTTGCCCTCCATCTAAAGCTATCATTTGACCTGTCATAGATGGACTTTGAATTATTAGTTCTATAAAGGAAGAAATTTCTTCTAAACTAGTTGGAACTTTTAAAGGCATGCGTTTGAATTGCTCTTTAAATTGTTTTACAGATTGAATTTTGCTTTTTAATGTTGGTCCTGGTCCTATTGCATTTACTCTGATGTTTGGACTTAGAGATAGGGCTAACGTCTGAGTTAATGTCCATAGAGCAGATTTCGAGAGAGTATAGGTGGTAAAATGCGGAGTTAAGTTCCAGACTCTTTGGTCAATTATATTTATTATATTTCCTTTATATTTTTTTTGTAAATTTTTTACGAAGCTTTGGCTTAGAAATAGGGGAGCCCTAATATTTGTATCAATATGCATATTCCAACTTTCTGGAGATATAGTTTCTAATGAGTCATACTCAAAACTAGCCGCATTATTAATTAAGCATGTAATTGGTCCTAAATTACTTTTTGCTAGGGGAATTATATTATTAACCTGTTTTAAATCCGTTAAGTCTGCTTCTATACATATAGTTTGTATTTTATATTTTCTTTCTAGTTCTTCAGATAATATTTTTGTTTCTTTTTTAGAATTATTGTAATGAAGAGCTACATTCCATTTTTTAGCCGCAAGAGATTTAGCTATTGAAGCTCCTATTCTTTTTGCTGCACCAGTAATAAGCACATTTTTTATATTTTTATTCAATATATTAAAACTTTCATTTATAATCAATTAATGCCTAATTCTTGATTTTCTAATTTTTTAATCTCATCTCTTATTTCAGCAGCTTTTTCAAATTTTAATTCTGAAGCGAAAACTAACATTTCTTTTTTTAGTTCTTTTAAATGTTTATTCATATTATGTTTTGTAATATTTATTCTACTATTATTTTCTATAACTTTTTCTTCAATTTCCATATCTATAATATTATTAATATTTTTTATAATTGATTTTGGCTCGATATTATTATCTTTATTCCATTTTATTTGTTTATTTCTTCTTCTTTCAGTTTCCTTTAAAGCAGTATCTATAGATTTGGTAATAGTATCTGCATATAGTAGAACTCTTCCGTTAACATTTCTTGCAGCTCTTCCAATTGTTTGAATAAGAGATCTATGGGATCTTAAAAAACCTTCTTTATCTGCATCACAAATTGCAACTAATGCACATTCTGGAATATCTAGTCCTTCTCTTAATAAGTTTATTCCTATTAAAATATCAAAACTACCTTTTCTTAAATTTTGAATTATTTCTATTCGTTCTAATGTATCAATGTCAGAATGCATATACTGTACTTTAAGACCTAGGTCATTCATATAATCGGTTAAATCTTCAGCCATTTTTTTTGTTAAAACAGTTATTAAACATCTATAGCCAGATTTTATTGTCTCTTTACATTGGTGGATAACGTCATCTATTTGATTTATTGCTGGATTGACTAGGCATATAGGGTCGGTTAGACCCGTTGGTCGAATAATTTGTTCTATAAATTGACCATAAGTCTGCTCTAATTCCCAATTGCTAGGAGTAGCGGATACAAATATAGTTTCAGGTCTCATTTTATTCCATTCTTCAAATTTTAATGGTCTATTATCTATACAACTTGGTAACCTAAATCCAAATTCAGATAAATTATTTTTACGACTGAAATCGCCTTTATACATTCCATTTATTTGGGGTATAGTAACGTGACTCTCATCAACAAATAATATTGTATTATTAGGCAGATATTCAAATAGTGTTGGTGGAGCTTTACCTGGAAGTCGCCCAGTTAGATATCTTGAATAGTTTTCAATACCAGAACAAGTTCCAGATATTTCCATCATTTCTAAATCAAAATTAGTTCTTTCCTCTATTCTTTGAGCTTCTATAATTTTGTTTTCTTTNTTAAATTCTTTTATTCTTAANTTTANGTCATTTTTAATATTTATCATTGCTTGNTCTAAAGTTGGTCGATTAGTTATATAATGACTATTAGAATATATTTTTATCTGTTTGTGTTCGGTCAATTTATGTCCTGTTAATGGATCAAATTCTGTTATGGAGTCTATCTCATCTCCAAAGAAATCAATTCGCCATGCTTTATCCTCTAAGTGAGAAGGAAAAACTTCAACAACATCTCCCAATACCCGAAAATTTCCTCTGTTAAAATTATGGTCATTTCTCTTATATTGAAGAGAAACAAGAGTTTTAACAAGTTCTGCTCTATCGTATATATCATTTTTACTGATATCAATTATCATTTTTGAATAATTTTCAACCGGACCTATGCCGTATATACAGGAGACACTTGCTACAATTATAACATCTTTTCTTTCAAATAAAGATCTAGTTGTAGAATGTCTCATTCTATCTATTTGTTCGTTTATTGATGCATCTTTTTCAATATAAGTATTAGTTCTTGCTACATATGCTTCTGGTTGATAATAATCATAATAGGAAACAAAATATTCTACAGCATTATCTGGAAATAAAGTTTTCATTTCTCCGTATAATTGTGCAGCAAGTGTTTTATTAGGAGCTAAAATAAGGGCTGGCCTTTGAAGTTTCTCTATTGTTTTAGCCATAGTAAAAGTCTTTCCAGAACCTGTTACTCCAAGTAAAACTTGGTTCAGCTCATTTTTACTTAAACCTTCACATAATTTTTTTATAGCTTCCGGTTGGTCACCTGAAGGCTTGAAATCAGATATAATTTTAAAATCTTTTGAATTTTCCATTTTTTAATTTTTATATGATTATCCCCATTTATTTTCTATAGCATATTCGTGAATTCTATTTAATGCTTCTAATATATTATTTTGAGAGTTAGCATATGAAAATCTAATATAGCCCTCTCCATATTCTCCAAAGCTAGTTCCTGCTACAGTAGCAATTTTTAACTCTTCTAAAAGAAGTGTCTCCATCTCTTTTGAAGATAGTTTAGTTCCTGTAATATTAGGCATAGTATAAAATGCACCTTCTGGCATTTGTGAGTGCATACCAGGAATTTGATTAGTTTTTTCCACTATTAAATTTTTTCTAGTATTAAACTCTTTTATCATATTTGCGACTTGTTCTTGAGGTCCAGTAAGAGCTTTAATTGCTGCAAATTGAGTTGCAGCATTAGTACATGATACAGAATTAATATTTAATCTGGTGGCTTGTTCTGCTAATTTAAGGGGCCAAATCCCATAACCTATTCTCCAACCGGTCATTGCGTATGTTTTAGACCAGCCATCTAAAATAATTAATCTATCTAAAATTGATTGATAATTTAACATTGAATAAAAATCATTTTCATACAAAATATGTGAGTAAATTTCATCAGATAATATACTCACATTAGGAAATTCTTCTAATTTTTTAACAAGTATATCTAATAATTCTTTTTTTATCATTCCACCAGTTGGGTTTGCTGGAGAGTTAATAATTATTAAACTAGTATTTTTATTAATTGATGAAATTGTTTTTTCTGGATCAAATGAAAAATTAGTTTCCTCTAGAAGTGGAATAGGTATTGCTTTTGCTCCAGAAAACTTTATTGCACTTTCATATATTGGAAATCCTGGGTTTGGGTAAAGTATCTCTTTTCCTTTTCCACCAAACATTAAAATACAGTGCCACATAGTAACTTTACCACCAGGAACAATAACAACTTGATCGGGATTAATATCTACTTTATGCCTTTTAAAAATATCTGCAGCTACAGCTTCTCTAAGTTCTAATATTCCATTACCAGGCGTGTATCCGTGATGTCCATCTTTAAGTGCCTTAATTGCAGCTTCAACAATATGATCTGCTGTTTTAAAATCAGGTTGCCCAATTCCCAAATTAATAACATTATGACCTTGTCTTTCTAGTTCAGCAGCTCTTGCGAGAACTACAAAAGCATTCTCTGTTCCTAAGTTTAGCATATTTTCGGAAATTTGATAATTAGACAAAATTTACCTCTTTCATAAATTATTATTATATTATATTTACTTTTTATTTGAATTTAGACATATAAATGTATTTATAACTTAAAATAAGTTTTTATTAAACATCAAATTGCTTGAGAGAAAAATATAATGAGTAAACAAAATACTTTAATTGCTGAAAGGATGTCACTTATAAAACCATCGCCTACTATGGCGGTTACTAAGATGGCAGCAGAAATGAAAGCTGCAGGACAGGATATTATAGGTTTGGGTGCAGGTGAACCTGATTTTGATACTCCGGATCATATAAAGAATGCAGCTATAGAAGCTATTAAAAATGGAGAAACTAAATATACAGCTGTAGATGGAACGCCTGCTTTAAAAAAAGCAATTGCAAAAAAGTTTTATAAAGATAACAGTATTAAATATAATATAGATGAAATTATTGTTTCAGTTGGAGGTAAACAAGTATTATACAATGCTTTAATGTCTTCAATTAATCCAGGTGATGAAGTAATTATTCCTTCACCTTTTTGGGTCTCTTATCCAGATATGGTTTCTCTAGCTGGTGGAGTGCCAATTATAGTAGAAGGAAAAGAAAAAAATAATTTTAAAATACAGCCAGATGATATTAGAGATAAAATTTCTACAAAAACAAAATGGATTATAATTAATTCTCCTTCTAATCCTACAGGTTCTTCCTATTCTGCAGAGGAGCTNAGAGATATAGGTAATTTATTATTGGAGCATGAAAATATATTTGTAATGTCTGATGATATATATGAAAAAATTATTTATGATGATTTTAAGTTTTTTTCATTAGCTGAGGTTGTGCCTGAACTTAAAGATAGAATTTTAACCGTTAATGGAGTTTCTAAGGCTTATGCTATGACAGGTTGGCGAATAGGGTATGCTGGAGGGCCTAAACATTTAATTACAGCGATGTCAAAACTACAATCTCAATCAACATCTAATCCTTCTTCCATTAGTCAAGCAGCAGCTTTAGCAGCATTAGAAGGGCCAGAAGAATTTTTGCTTGAAAGAAATGAGAGATTCAAAACTAGGCGGAATATGGTTGTTAAAATGTTAAATGAATGTAATGGATTAAGTTGTATCAAGCCTTCAGGAGCATTTTATGTTTACCCCTCTTGCTCAGGAATAATAGGAAAATCTTCTAAGGAAGGAAAATTAATTGAAAATTCAATAGATTTTTCAGCTTATTTATTAGAGTCTGTAGGTGTTGCAGTAGTNCCAGGCAGTGCATTTGGAGCAGATCCTTTTTTTAGGATTTCTTACGCTACCTCTGACTCTATTTTAGAAGAGGCTTGTAATAGAATTAAAAAAGCCTGTGAACAATTAAGTTAATATTTAGTTTTTTTTAGNATCATTATTGTGCATAATAATATTTGTATATTTTATATAAAAACTTAATGGNATTAAAATTGAAACAAGAAATAGATTATAATTTGTCAACCAGCGCTTGTCCACATGATTGTCCAAGTACTTGTGCACTTGAAGTTACTCATGATGATAAACAAATTTATAAAGTTAAAGGTGCAACAAAAAATACATATACTTCTGGAGTAGTATGCGCAAAAGTAAGTCGTTATTCAGAAAGAACTCATCATCCAGATAGGTTAAAAAAACCTTTAATGAGAATTGATAAAAAAGGCATTAATGATTTTAAAGAGATATCATGGGAAAATGCATTAGATGAAGTAGCTAATAATTTTATTAATATTACTCAAAAATATGGTTCTGAAGCTATATGGCCACACTATTATGCAGGAACAATGGGATTAGTTCAAAGAGATGGAATAAATAGACTAAGACATAATCTAAAGTATTCTGGGCAACATTCTACTATATGTAATACTATTACTGATAGCGGCTTTAAAGCTGGAGTAGGAAAATTTACAGGCCCAGATCCAAGAGAGATGTCAGTTGCTGATGTAATATTAGTTTGGGGAGGNAATCCAGCTTCGACACAAGTCAATGTTATGAAGCATATACAAAAAGCTAGAAAAGAAAGAAATGCTAAACTAATTGTTATAGATCCTTATAAAAATAGAACAGCGAAAGTAGCTGATTTACATTATCCAATAAAGCCAGGAACTGATGGAGCTTTAGCCTGTACATTAATACATNTCATGTTTAGAGATGATTATGCTGATAGAAGTTATATGAGAAAATACTCTGACGACCCAGAAGGTTTAGAGACACATGTAAANAAATTTACGCCTGAATGGGCTTCAACTATTACTGGATTATCTATTGATGAAATAGAAGAGCTTGCAAAGATATATGGAAAAACTGAACGCGTTTATACAAGATTAGGATATGGATTTGCTCGTCAGAGAAATGGAGCATCAGCAATGCATTCAGTTGTTTCTTTATCTACAGTTTGTGGAAAGTGGAAATATGAAGGTGGNGGTGCTTTTTATAAAAACGCTGATATTTATAATATTGATAAAACATTAATAGAAGGTTTAGATGTTATAGATAAAAATATTAGAGTATTGGATCAATCCAGAATAGGNAGTATTTTAACTGGTAATAAAGACGCCTTAAAAAACGGTGAGAATNTTTATGGTATGATTATCCAAAATACTAATCCTCTTATTGTATCTCCTGAAAGTTCTCTTGTAAGAAAAGGGTTTAGCAGAGAGAATTTGTTTATATGTGTTCATGAACAATTTATGACAGAAACAGCTAAATATGCAGATATTGTATTACCAGCTACAACTTTTGTAGAACATGATGATTTNTATATAGCNGGAGGTCATCAACATATTACATTTGGTCCTAAACTTATTGACCCAATAGGAGAATCCAAGTCTAACCATTTTGTNTTAAAGGAGTTAGCCAAAAGATTAGGTGCAGATCATAAAGGCTTTCAAATGACAGAAAGGGAAATAATTGATTATACTTTAAAATCTTCTAACCATGGTAGTTTAGTAGATTTAGAAAAAAATGGATGGAAAGATGTTCAACCTGATTTTNTTANCTCTCATTTTATNAATGGTTTTGGTCATAAAGATAAGAAATTTCATTTTAAACCNAATTGGAAAGATATTGGGCCGTATCACAGCCAAATGCCAAAATACCCTGATTATCAAGANATAACTGAAAGTTCTTCTGAACAATTTCCTTTTCGTTTAGTTACTGCACCTGCCCATAATTATTTAAATAGTTCTTTTACAGAAACTTCTTCATCACAAAATAAAGANGAAAAACCTACCGTAAAAATTCATCCATTAGATTTGGAAAAATTAAATTTACTTAATAACGATGAAGTAGTTTTAGGAAATAAAAGAGGTATGGTTATATTACATGCTGAAGCATTTGAAGGGTTGCAACAAGGAGTTATTATAGTAGAAGGTATATGGCCGAGTGAAGCATTTATAGGAAATGAGGGAATAAATACTTTAGTTGGTTCGGACCCTGTTCCTCCTAANGGCGGAGCTGCTTTCCATGACACAGCAGTTTGGATAAAGAGTCATAATAAAATTATTTAATAGGTGTACATATGTTACTAAGAAAAAACAATGAATGGGATATATATAAAAATATTACTCCTGAGANTACATATGTTAATAGAAGAACTATTTTAAAAAGTTTAGGCTTTGCAGCTCTNTCTACAAATATAATGATACAAGCGGCAAATGCTAANCCTAATGAATATAGAGATAAACTATATCCTGTAAAAGAGAATAAAAAATATTTTATNCAAGAAAATGACATAAAAGGAGGAATAAGAGGGCTTACAGATGAATATAAAGTGATAAATTATAACAATTATTACGAGTTTGGCACAACNAAAAATATTAAAAGGAGTGCAAGTAAATTAATTACTAGTCCTTGGACAATTTCTTTTANAGGTATGATAGATAAGGAATTTGAAATAGATATAGACCAACTNATACAGAAAGTTGCTTTAGANGAAAGAGTTTACAAATTGCGATGTGTTGAGGCTTGGTCAATGGTTGTTCCNTGGAGTGGCTTTTCTTTAAGAGAAATAATAAATATTGCTCAACCTAAAACAGACGCAAAGTATTTAGTAATGAAAACTTTNTTTGATCCAGATAATGTTNCTNCTCAAAGACAAAATTGGTTTCCTTGGCCNTACACTGAGGTGCTTACAATAGAGGAAGCAAAAAATGATCTTGCTTTTATTGCTACTGGGGTATATGGAAAGCCTTTACCTAATCAAAACGGATCACCTTTAAGGTTAGTAGTTCCATGGAAATATGGTTTTAAATCTATAAAATCTATAGTTTCATTTGATTTTGTGGCAAAAAGACCAAAAACATTTTGGGAAGAAATTCANCCTAAAGAATATGGTTTNTGGGCTAATGTTAANCCAGATGTGNCGCATCCTAGATGGAGTCAATCAAGAGACAANGATATAGGTACCAATAAAATGTATAATACAAAAATTTTTAATGGATATGAAAAATGGGTTGCTTATTTATATAAAAATAATCAAAGCTCTGAAAATTTATATAGGTAATATTTAGTCTAAAAATCAAAATTTTTAACTTTTTCTAAAATAAAATCTCTAAATACAGTTACTCTTCTAGTAGCCCTTAGTTCAGCAGGGTAAACAAAAAATGCTTCAACTGGTGGTCCTTCAATATCCTGTAAAATTTGGGTACAAGAACTGATCTCCCTAACCATTGCTGTTGGTAAAGCAGCTATTCCAATTCCACTTTCTACTGCTCTAATCATACCAACTATATTNTTAATTGAAAAAACAGGCTGAAAATTNACATCTAATTTAGCTAACATGTCAGTAAGCCAGTTTGTACCAGGAAATGGCATATTGATACTATCTCCGTAGCTTACTATTCTATGGTCTAAAAGCTCTCTAACTGAGCCAGGTGATCCATTTTTTTGAATATAATCTTTAGATGCGAATATTCCTATATGTCCAGTAAAAAGGTGCCTTTGAATTAAATCNGGCTGTCTAGGCGGAGATAATCTAATAGCAATATCAGCTTCTCTCATACCTAAGTCTAATTCTTTATCACCTACTATTAATGTAAGGGAAATTTCTGGATACTTTTCTAAAAACTCATCTATATAAGATGTAAGCCATACTGAGCCAAAGGTAATAGTAGTTGCTACTCTAAGTGAGCCTTCAGGCTNTTCCTTATTAATTGTTAAAGAATTCTCTGCTAATGATATTTTATCGAATACTTCATTTGCGTATTTTAATAATGTTTCTCCTTGCTCAGTTAATAATAAACCTCTTGCGTGCCTATGAAATAACATTACGCCAATATCTTCTTCTAATTTCTTAATTTGTCTGCTAGCTGCTGATTGACTCAAATTTAATTTTATGCCTGCATGAGTAAAGCTTTGTTCTTGAGCAACATACCTAAAAATTTTTAATTTTTCCCAATCCATATACTAATACTATAAAGATTTTGCCATTATTGAAAGATATTTTTCTGCTTCTAATGCTGCCATACAGCCATGGCCTGCTGCTGTTACGGCTTGTCTATATATTTTATCTTGTACATCTCCAGCTGCNTATACTCCCTCAATATTAGTTTTTGTGCTATCATTTGCAGTCAAAATATAATTTTCATCATCCATATTTAGTTGATTGATAAATAATTTTGTATTAGGGTCATGACCAATAGCAANAAATATACCGCTAACATCTATTTTCATTAATTTTTTATCTTTAATTGATTCGAGTACTGCTTGATTTACTANTAATGGTGAGTCAGACCCTTTAACTTCTTTTAAAACATGATCCCAAATAATACTAATTTTAGTATTTTTGAATAACCTTTCCTGTAAAATTTTTTCAGCTCTTAGTTCAGATCTTCTATGTACTAAAGTAACTTTAGAGGCAAAATTAGTTAAAAATAGAGCTTCTTCAACTGCTGTGTTTCCGCCACCTACTACTATAACTTCTTTATTTTTNTAGAAGAATCCATCACATGTNGCGCATGCGCTTACTCCAAAACCTCTATATTTNTTTTCGGATGGCAAATTTAGCCATCTTGCAGAGGCGCCAGTAGCTATTATGCATGCATCAGAAAAATAACTTTCACCNTTATCTAACTCTAGTTTAATAGGTTTAGTANTAAGGTCACATTTTATAACGGTACCATTTACTAGTTTAGTGCCTACAGATAAGGCTTGTTTTTCCATTTGATCCATCAGCCAAGGACCTTGAATAGTATTTTCATATCCTGGATAATTATCTACATCGGTTGTTATAGTCAACTGTCCTCCAGGCTCTAGACCGCGAATTAGGATAGGTTTTAGGCCGGCTCTAGCTGCATATATGGCCGCTGTACATCCAGCAGGACCAGAACCTAANATTATTAGTTTATGATGATTTTTATTCATAATTTACCCTTTTAATTTATTAGATTAAGTATTTATTTTTTATAATTTTNGCTATATTTTCTGCTTCATTAATTGGTTTGTATNTAAAATTATTTAAATCTTGTATTTTAAAATCTTCAAGATATTTAGCAATACCTTTTTTGATTAATAACTTATGAAATATATCATGCTTTTTTTGAGTAATATCTTTAGGTGCATAAATTAACAAAGGTTTTCCTGTAGAACATACTTCTGAACATATAGATACTGAATCCCCAGTAACTACCACTAAGTCTNCATGAGCTAAAAATCCATAATAAGGATTTGNAGTTTTATCATTTATATCCCAAAATATACTTTTTATTTTCAATTTTTTAACTTCCTTTTTTATTTGTTTGATGCATTCTTTAGAAGTTCTTCTACTAGAAGTTATCATAATAGAACCTTTATGATTGCTAAGTTTACAAATATATTTAAATAATCTNTTAATATGTAAAACACTNAATTTATGAGTTTTTGTGTCTCCTCCAATTATGATAGATAACTTTGGTTTATCTAAGNTAGAAAATTTTGTTTTCCATTTAGTATATGAGTCATGCATTAATTTATGATTAATAATATTAGGAGAAGTTTGTATTTCAATTACATTATTTTTATTTTTAATATTATCATGAAGAGGGGTAAAAATAATATCTAGTTTACTAGAAGGATATGATGGCCACATTATCTGTATATATTTAGAATAATTATTACTTTGCTTTTTTATCCAAAGACCAATTGGAGCAGATTTTCTTCCNCATCCTATAACTACTTTAGGCCATGGACCTTTAAATTGTTTTCTATCATTTGTTTTAATATGTTTTATAGTATTTTGTAGGAATATATTTGGTAGTTTTGACAATAAATTATATTGAAATATTTTTTTTATATATTTTAAATTTAATGCTTCTCCAATGCCTAGAACTTGAGAACAATTGCCAGCTCTATCATCCAAAAGTAACCAAATTAAATTATCTNTTTTGACATTACTCATATTATAATATTATTTATACTCAATTTTTAAAATTTCATATACAGTTTTTCCTCCAGGAGTATTTACCTCTGCAATATCTCCTACACTTTTTCCCATTAAAGANCTTGCTACTGGAGAACTTACTGAAATTAAACCTTTTTCAACATTTGTTTCATCTACACCAACTATTTTGAATGTTATTTCTGAATTTGAGTTTTCATCAAATAAGTCAATTGTTGCTCCAAAAATAATCTTATCTGATTTTATTAAGCTTGGNTTTATAACTTCAGCTCTCCTTAGCTTATCTTCAATTTCTAAAATTCTTCCTTCTATAAAAGATTGTTGTTCTTTTGCTGCATGATATTCAGCATTTTCAGATAAATCACCATGTTCTCTTGCTTCGGCAATAGCCTTAATTACGTTAGGTCTATCTTCAGATTTTAGNGTCTTAAGCTCTTCTTCAAGTAGATTATAGCTATTATCAGTCATAGGAACTTTATCCATTAGCTTTACCCTTTTTTTGGTATATAAAATAAATATATAATTTTTATTATAATATTAAAATTAATAAGATTGAATAGATTTAACTGATAATTCATCTTTATTTAAAGAAATTATTGCTTCTGTTGCCGCTTTACTTCCAGCTAATGTTGTATAATATGGTATATTAGCAGATAATGCAGCTCTTCTTAATGAAAAACTTTCTTTAATTGATTGTTCTCCTTCAGTAGTATTAAATATAATATTAACTAATCCATCTTTTATAGCATCTACTAAATGAGGCCTTCCTTCACTAACCTTATTAATTTTAGTAACTTTTATATTATTTATTTCNANATATTTTGATGTACCTTTAGTTGCAATTATATCNAAGCCCAAGTTTAANAGTTTTTTACATATTGGTAAAATTTTTATTTTATCTGAATCTTTTACAGAAATAAATAAAGTCCCCGATTTTGGTAAATTAGATCCNACGGCCATTTGAGATTTAGCAAATGCTTGCCCAAAATTTTGTGCTAATCCCATGGCTTCCCCAGTTGATTTCATTTCTGGACCTAAAAGTGTATCTACTCCTGGAAATCTTCCAAAAGGAAAAACNGCCTCTTTNACTGAAATCTTGTTTGTTTTATACCAAGGNANAATCTTGAAAGAAGATAGTTTCTCACCAGCCATTATTCTAGCTGCGATCCCTGCAAATTGATTACCTGTAGCTTTTGCTACAAATGGAACAGTTCGACTCGCTCTTGGATTAACCTCTAATATATAAATTTTGGGATTATCTGTTTCAATATCTTTNATTGCAAATTGAATATTCATTAATCCAACTACCTTNAGGGCTTTAGCTAAAGTATTCGATTGCTTTTCTATTTCTTTNATTGTGTGTGCAGGTAAACTGTGAGGNGGGATTGTACATGCTGAATCACCAGAGTGAACGCCTGCTTCTTCAATATGTTCCATTATCCCCGCAACTATAGATAAATTCTTATCAGCAATGACATCAACATCAACTTCTATGGCATCAGATAAAAATCTATCTATTAATATAGGGTTTTTGCCAAAAGTAGAAATAATACTATTAATGTATTGATTTAGAGACTCTTCGTTATGAATTATCTCCATAGCTCTGCCACCNAGAACATATGAAGGTCTTACTAAAACTGGATAACCGATTTTTNTAGCTATATTAACTGCCTCACTAGAAGAGCTACATATTCCATTAGGCGGTTGTTTTAATTTAAGTTTTTTTAAAAGATTTTGAAACCTNTCTCTATCCTCAGCTAGNTCAATCATATCAGGAGATGTTCCTATTATAGGAATATTAGATTCAGAAAGTGCTTTCGCTAATTTTAATGGTGTTTGACCACCATATTGAACGATACAACCTTTTAGTTCACCTTTNGAGTTTTCNTTATTTATTATTTCTAATACATCTTCTTCTGTTAGAGGTTCAAAATAAAGTCTATCAGATGTATCGTAATCTGTAGATACTGTTTCAGGGTTACAATTAATCATTATAGTTTCATAATCTTTAGAAGATAATGCGTAGGCCGCATGAACACAACAATAATCAAATTCTATNCCTTGACCTATTCTATTGGGACCTCCACCTAAAATAATTATTTTCTTTCTATCAGAAACTTCAGATTCATTAGAATATTTATTTTTGTATGCTTCTTCATAAGTAGAATATAAATAAGGAGTTTTAGAATTAAACTCTCCAGCACAACTNTCTATTCTTTTATAAGAGGGTTTTANATTATATTTATCTCTTAAAGATGTAATTTTTTTTGTTTTTATATTTAGAATCTTAGCTATTCTTTTATCAGAAAAACCTTTAGATTTAATATACTGCATTTCTTCATAATTTTTTGGAACACCACTGTTTTCAATGGCTTTTTCAATTTCAATAATTTCCTCTATTTGTTTTAAAAACCAAGGGTCTATTTTGCTGCAATCAAATATTTCNTCAAGGTTTATCCCTTCTCTAAATGCTTGCGCTACATAAAGTATTCTCTCCGGAGTAGGCCTTGATAAAGCTGCTGAAATTGANGATTTATCTCCACCATTTTTATATCCTGGAATTNTGATATTATTAAACCCATCTAGATCCGTTTCTATAGATCGTAACGCTTTTTGAAAAGATTCTTGGAAAGTTCTTCCTATTGCCATTGTTTCNCCTACAGACTTCATGGCAGATGTTAAAGTATCTTGGGCACCCTTAAACTTTTCAAATGCAAATCTAGGTATTTTTGTTACTACGTAATCAAGAGTTGGTTCAAATGATGCAGGTGTCGTTTTGGTGATATCATTTTNAATTTCATCTAAGGTGTATCCTATTGATAAACGAGCTGCGACTTTTGCAATTGGAAAACCTGTTGCTTTTGATGCAAGAGCTGATGAACGAGAGACTCTAGGATTCATTTCTATAACTACCATCCTTCCATCAGCTGGATTTATAGCAAACTGTACATTGGATCCTCCGGTTTCAACTCCAATTTCTCTTAATATAGAGATAGATGCGTTTCTCATCATTTGATATTCTTTATCAGTTAAAGTCAATGCAGGCGCTACAGTAATAGAATCACCTGTATGTATACCCATAGGATCTATATTTTCAATTGAACAAATTATTATTACGTTATCTGCTTTATCTCTAACTACTTCCATCTCGTATTCTTTCCAACCAATAATAGATTCTTCAATTAAAACTGAATTTACTGGTGAGGCATCTAAACCACCAGTTACAATTTTATCAAATTCATCTTTATTATAAGCTATTCCACCTCCAGTTCCGCCTAGAGTAAAAGAAGGACGAATAATGAGAGGAAGTCCTATTTNTTTTAAAGCATCATCTGCTNCTTTTTTATTTTCTGCTAAAATACCTTTAGGTGTAGTTAATCCAATTTTTTGCATTGCTGACTTNAAGAGTTCTCGATCTTCGGCTTTTTTTATAGCTTTTAGAGAAGCNCCTATTAGCTCTACATTATATTTTTTCAGCACTCCTGATTCTGCTAAACTCATTGCAGTGTTCAATGCAGTCTGTCCGCCCATAGTAGGTAAAAGTGCATCTGGTTTTTCATTAATAATAATTTTTGTAACCATTTCGGGNGTAATTGGCTCAATATAAGTTGCATCGGCAAAACCTGGATCGGTCATTATTGTCGCAGGATTAGAGTTTATTAAAATTATTCTATAACCTTCTTCTCTCAATATTTTGCATGCTTGAGACCCTGAATAGTCAAATTCACAAGCTTGCCCAATTACAATTGGTCCAGCTCCAATAATTAATATTGATTTGATATCAGTACGNTTAGGCATCTTTTTTCTTTATTTTCATAATTGCGTTATAAAAAGAGTCAAAAAAACCATATGTATCATGGGGGCCAGGAGATGCTTCTGGATGGTATTGAACAGAAAAAATAGGCTTATTTTTTACTTTTAATCCTTCAACTACTCCATCAAATAAAGAAGTATATGTTTCAGCAATATTTTTTGATAGCGTATTTCTTTTCACTACAAATCCATGATTTTGACTNGTAATTTCCACTTTATTNTTTTTATTATATTTGACTGGTTGATTAGCTCCTCTATGACCATTTTTCATTTTTTCTGTATCGGCCCCAAGCGCTAAAGCTATAAGCTGGTGTCCTAGACAAATGCCATAAATAGGTATATTTGTTGCTAATAACTTAATTAACAAATCTCTTACTATAATACTTGTCGCTTTTGGATCTCCAGGTCCATTAGAGAGAAAAATGCCGTCAGGATTAAGTTTTAATATATTTTTGTATGATATATTTANTGGAACTACTATAACATTAAAATTCCTATCTGCTAACATTCTAAGGATGTTTTGCTTAACTCCAAAATCTATAACTATCACATTCTTTTTATCATTTGATTCATATTTTTTATTTTGTAATTTAAAATAATTTTTGTTGAAATAGCTTTTATCTTTCCATAAATATTGTTTTTTGCAAGTAACTTTCGATGCTAANTCTCTACCTTCTAAACCTTGCCAGGATTTAATTAATTTAACTGCNTTTTGGATGTTTAAGTCACTTTTTACGTGATTTATAATCATACCATTTATAAATCCATTTTCTCTNAGTAAAGAAGTAATGGACCTAGTATCNATTCCTTGAATTCCTATGATTTTNTTTTTATTTAACCATTCACTNAAATTTGAATCAGANCNAAAGTTTGACGCAGAAGTGACNTTAGCTTTTAAAATTATTCCTTTAGCAACAGGCGAAGTAGACTCATTATCATTAATATTTGTTCCTGTATTACCTATATGAGGAAAAGTAAATGTAATAATTTGTTCTGCATAAGAAGGGTCAGTAATGATTTCCTGATATCCTGTCATAGAAGTATTAAAACATAATTCTCCTATTGTNCTTCCCTTGGCTCCAATACCATTNCCCCAATAAAAATCTCCATTTTCTAATATTAGTATAGCATTTTTTTTATGTATTAGATCTTTCAAGNGTTTGGGTTTGGATGATTTCATTTTTTAATAAAATTCCATATTAAGTAATTTTTGTAAAAAAGTATAATTGTCTCTTGGAAATCCACACTAATCAAATCATACATTTTGGTCAAGAAAAGTAATAATTATTATTTAAATTATTTTNAAATTTAATGTAATATAGTAATATTATAAACTAGGAANTTTAAAAGTGCTAAGAAATAAATTTAAAAATGAATTATTAGAAGCTATGAAAGAGAAAGATACTACTAGAGTATCAACTTTAAGGTTAATATTGGCTGCAATAAAAGATAGAGACCTAGAATCTAAGAGAAAAGGTAATGGGGATCATATTACTGATTCTAATATTTTAGATATTTTAGCTAAAATGGTTAAACAGAGAAATGAAACAGCTAAGATNTATGAAAAAGCTGAAAGAAATGAATTAGCCGAATCTGAATATAAGGAAATTGAAGTTATTAATACTTTTATGCCCAAAATGTTAACAAAGCTAGAATTAGAAAAAGTAATTGANGACTCTATAAAGATGATTGATGCTAAAACACTTCGTGACCTAGGAAAAGTTATCTCAAAAATTAAAGAAGATTATACTGGAAGGTGTGATTTTGCAGAGGTAAGTCAAATGGTAAGAGAGCGCTTAGAAAGGTGATAAAATTATTATATGCCNTTTTCAGATAANCTAGTAAATACAATTCATGATAAAATATTATTATCTGATTATATTGGGAGATCAGTAAATCTCTCAAAGAAAGGTAATGATTTTATTGGTTTATGTCCATTTCATAATGAGAAAACCCCTTCCTTTACCGTAAGTGATGATAAAGGTTTTTTCCATTGTTTTGGTTGTGGTGCTCATGGAGATATTATTTCATTTGTNATGCAAAAAGAGTCTATAGACTTTAAAGAAACAATAAAAATATTANCTTCAGAGATAGGTGTTAANATNGAGGATTATTCTTCTAAGGATAAAAAATCAATTGAGGAAGAGATTAATTATAAAAATATATATGATTTAACTAAAAATTACTTTAAAAATAATTTTAATAGCGAATCTGGAAATAAAGTTAAAATATACCTTGAAAAAAGGAAAATATCCTTAAAAGCTTCTGAATATTTTGAATTAGGTTATTCTGAAAATAAGATAGATAATTTGATCACTTATTTAAAAAGCAAAAGCTATTCTATTGATCAAATCATTGATTCAGGTTTAGGAAGAAAGTCTAGNAAAAACGATANATCTTATGATTTTTTTAGAAATAGGCTTATATTTCCTATTCATAATTCAAAAGGCGAAGCTGTTGCTTTTGGAGGAAGGTCTTTAGATTCTATAGAGCCAAAATACCTTAACTCACCAGATACTGTTCTTTTNAAGAAAAGAAAAATATTATTTAATTATCATAGAGCAAAAAAATATGTCCAAAAACATAAAATGCCTTTTATAGTAGTTGAAGGGTATATGGACGTTATTGCTCTATACCATATTGGATTATATGGNGCTGTAGCGCCACTTGGTACAGCTTTATCTGAAGATCAATTGTTGCTTTTATGGAAAATTTCAGATGANCCGATAATTTGTATGGATGGNGATCAAGCAGGTTATAGATCTGCTATAAGAACTCTTAGTATAGCTATGAAAATATTAAAACCAGGAAAATCTCTTAAATTTGCATTTCTAAAGGATGGTGATGATCCAGATAACTTAGTTTTTAAAGATAAGAGACAGGAATTAATTGATAATATAGAGAANGCAACTTCTATGTTTGATGTATTTTGGAATAGTGAAATTTTAAATATAGATTTAAAAACTCCAGAAAAAAGAGCCGCTTTTAGATTGCTGATGGAAAAGAAAATATCTTTAATAGATGATGGGGTNGTTAGGAAAGAGTATAGAAATTCTTTTTATTCTTATTATAATAATTTATTTCCTAAAAATTATTCTGGTTATAAAAAAACTAATTATAAAAATGAAAATAGTGAACTAGATAAATTAAATGCCTATAGGGTAAATAATAATTCTTTTACATCATTAAGGGAGAAAAATCTTTTAGAAGCTATATTCAATAATCCAGCTTTATTAAAAAAGGTTGAAGAAGATTTTGCNTTACTTGCTTTTTCAAATAAAAGTATTGAGACTTTAANGTTAGCATTATTAGANATATATAAAGAAAATGGAAATTTAACAGATTTAAATATAATTGAGTTAAAAAATGATTTAAGATATAGTCCATTAATTAAAGAAATTTTTAAACCAAAAAATTGGGCATCATCTAAATTTATACCAGAATATGTAAAGCCAAATGAAGATTTAAATTATATAGAAAAGTGCTGGAAAGAAGCTTTAAATTTACAAAAAAAGTGGTATAAAAAGAAAGATATATAGTATGCTTAGTTTAAGTTATTACTTGATAATTATGCAAACAAAATATAAGTAGTGAATATAATACTTCATGATAAATTTTAATAAATAGAAATCAAATTATGACTAAGAAAAGTAAAACAGCTAACAATAATTCTGATAATTCTTCTGTATCAGAGGAACAATCTTCAGATATTAGTGAAGTTGAAGTAAAAAAACTTATTTCTAAAGGTAAAGAAAAGGGTTATTTGACTTATGACGAACTAGCAAAAGTTCTTTCTCCTGAAAAATTTTCTTCNGAAAAAATAGAGGATATTCAAGCTATGATATCAGATTTAGGAATAAGCTTGGTGGATTCAGACGATGATTTAAATGACGGAGATCTTGAAGGCAAGAATCAATTAGNAAAGGAAGAAAACNCTAAGGATAATGAACTTGGAAGAACCGATGATCCTGTAAGAATGTATTTAAGAGAGATGGGTAATGTAGAGTTATTATCAAGAGATGGAGAAATAGCAATTGCTAAAAGAATAGAGGCTGGAAGAGATTTAATGTTTAGAGGTATTAGCCGTAATCCATTAACTCTTAGNAGTATTTCTAAATGGAATNNAGAGCTTAAAAAAGAAGTCATTTCTTTAAGAGACGTAATTGATTTAGAAGCCACTTATGGTTCTGGCCCTGATGGAGCTACTGTTAATAATCCATTGGCAACAGCAAAAGTTGCATCAACAATTCAATCAAATGAGATGAATGAAGAAGAAGGGTCTGAGGNAAACGAAGATTCTAATATTGAATCTTTCAATAGTGAAGAGGAAAATGATGGTAACGATGGAATGCCATCAATTTCTGCATTAGAAGAAATACTTCAGCCACAAATATTATTAGCATTTAAGCAGTTATCTANATATTCAAAGTCAATGGATAAATATTGGCAACAAAATATTATAAATTTAGTGTCTGGAAAAGAAANTAAGGAAACGGATAAAAATAAATTTNTTAAAAGTCAGTTTGAAGTTTCNAATATTATGCGTGGATTGCGTCTAGATACTAATAGAGTTGAAGAATTAATAGATGAACTATATGGAAAAAANAAAAGATTGTCTTCTCTTGAAGGTAAGTTAATTAGACTTGCAGCAAAAAATAAAATTAAAAAAGATAAATTTNTAGAATTATATACAGGTAAAGAGATACAAAAGGATTTAATTAGAAAATTATCATTAAATAAAGATAAAAATATTAAAGAGTTTATAAANAATGAAAGATCGCAAGTTAAAGAAATACTTTCAGAAATTAAAAGTATATCTGAATATTGTAGTTTAGGAATATCAGAATTTAAGATACTTGTTAAAGCTATTGAGCGAGGGGAAAGAGAATCAGAGCAAGCAAAAAAAGAAATGATAGAAGCAAATCTGAGATTAGTAATATCNATTGCAAAAAAATATACTAATAGAGGGTTACAGTTTTTAGATTTAATTCAAGAGGGAAATATAGGACTTATGAAAGCTGTGGATAAATTTGAATATAGAAGGGGATACAAATTTTCAACCTATGCCACATGGTGGATTAGACAAGCTATTACAAGATCTATTGCTGATCAAGCAAGAACTATTAGAATTCCAGTTCATATGATNGAAACTATAAATAAATTGGTCAGAACCTCTAGACAAATATTACATGAAATTGGAAGAGAAGCTACTCCAGAAGAATTAGCTGAAAAATTAGCTATGCCGCTAGATAAAGTTAGAAAAGTTATGAAGATTGCTAAAGAGCCTATAAGCTTAGAAACTCCTGTAGGAGATGAGGAAGATAGTCATCTAGGAGACTTTATTCATGATACAAATGCAATTATTCCATTAGATGCAGCTATTCATGAAAATTTAAAAGAACAAACTACTCAAATATTAGCATCATTAACACCAAGAGAAGAAAGGGTTTTAAGAATGCGTTTTGGTATTGGAATGAATACTGACCACACATTAGAAGAAGTTGGTCAGCAATTCTCAGTTACTAGAGAAAGAATTAGACAAATTGAAGCAAAAGCATTACGTAAATTAAAACATCCATCTAGATCAAGAAAATTAAAAAGTTTTTTAGATGAAAAATAGTGTATTTTGGGGCCCGTAGCTCAGTTGGTTAGAGCAAACCGCTCATAACGGTTTGGCCGTAGGTTCGAGTCCTACCGGGCCCACCAAAAAATATCTATTAAAGTTTGCTTTATTATGTCTTTTAAGGTTACTTTTAATTTATATTATTAAAGTTGTAATATTNATTATGGGAGGATATCAAATGGATGCTAAAGTAATTTGGCTACTAGTTTTTGTAGGTTTATATTGGGCGTATTGTGTCTATTGGGGAGTTAAAGGGCATTTACAAGCGAAAACTGCAAGTGATTACTTTTTAGCTGGCAGAGGAATATCTATTTGGGTCTTTATTTTAGCAGCTACTGCTACTTCATTTTCAGGATGGACATTTATGGGACATCCAGGATTAATTTATAGAGATGGATTTCCATATGCTTATGCTTCTTTTTATGCCATAACAATTCCTTTTACTGGAGTAATGTTTTTAAAACGACAATGGATGCTAGGTAAAAGGTTTGGTTTTGTAACACCTGGTGAGATGTTGTCAGATTATTTTAGATCTGATTTTATAAGAATATTAGTTGTATTAGTCGCGTTAGTTTTTTCAGTTCCTTATTTAGGTATTCAATTAAGAGCTTCAGGCTTTTTGTTTAATGTTTTAACTGATGGAATGTTTAGCGTAAATGTTGGAATGTGGGCATTATCAGCAGTTGTATTTTTGTATGTTGCAACTGGCGGTTTAAGGGCTGTAGCATATGTGGATACCATGCAATGCNTACTTTTAGCAGGNGGTATAATGGTAATAGGNGCTATAGCACTTATAAATATAGGTGGATTTANTAATTTAATAGATGGAATAGCTGCTTTATCTCAAAATGATACAAAATTAACACCGGATGGTTATAGCCANTATATAGCAATACCAGGNGTCATTCAGTATGTTAAAAGTGGNGCAGANGCTGTTGGAGGAGCCTGGACCGGTATTATGGTATTATCTTATATGTTTGCACTAATGGGAATTCAGTCAGCTCCAGCATTCACAATGTGGTCATTTTCAAATAAAAGTACTGANGCTTTTGCTCCTCANCAAGTTTGGGCTTCAGCATTTGGAATTGGTTTTATTTTAATGAGCTTTACTGCTATTCAAGGCATAGGAGCACATTTTTTAGGAGCANATGCTGCTATGTTATCTGCGCATCCAGACTTAGTTAATAATGTTATGGGGGCAGGCTTACAAAATCAAGATATTATGGACACAGCAGGAAAACAAGGNATGTTAGTTCCTCAGTTAATATACCTAATGNCTGATAGTGCACCTTGGTTAGTTGGACTTTTATCAGTCTGTGCATTAGCAGCTATGCAATCTACTGGTGCAGCATATATGTCAACAGCAGGCGGAATGCTAACAAGGGATTTAGTTAAAAGGTTCTTANTGCCTAATGCATCACATAATATACAGAAAATTTTAGGNAGGTCAGGAGTAGGGCTTATAGTTCTAGCAGCTTTATTAGTTGCAACTGTATCTAAAGATGCTTTGGTTCTTCTTGGAGGTTTAGCTGTAGCTTATGGTTTTCAAATGTGGCCTGCACTTATTGCTATATGCTGGTGGCCATTTCTTACTAGAGCAGGAGTTACAATAGGTTTAATTGCAGGTTTAATAGCTGTTACATTAACTGAAAGTATGGGAAGAGATGTTTTTGGAATTACAGCGTGGGGACGATGGCCATTAACAATTCATTCNGCTGGTTGGGGTATAGTATTTAATTTAGGATTAGCAATAATCATATCTTATTTTACTCAAAATTCATCTGATACTGAACATAAAATGAAGTTTCATTCATTTTTGAGAGAACATTCTTCATTATCAGAAGAAAAAAGAAGATTAATTCCGACAGCTGTAATTATAACGTTATTATGGTTTTTCTTCGGCATTGGACCTGGAGCAGTAATAGGAAATTGGATATTTGGAAGTCCCCTTGATCCAAATACCTGGGTATTTGGTATTCCTTCTATTTGGGCTTGGCAAATATTATTCTGGATTTTAGGTGTTTATATGATGTGGATGCTTGCATATAAGATGGAAATGTCTACTCCTCCTAAAGATTTTAGCGCATTAACGGATGATATTGGTGATAAATAATTATAATGAGGATTTCATACAGACTATAGTATAGTAGTCTGTATGTTTTAAANTATTAAATGCTCAATAGTTATTATTTANTAAGTGTTATTATTTTAGCACTACTATTGTATTACCCTGTAAATAAAATNATTTTTGTTTTAAGTGTTAGAAGGTTAGAAAGAAAAATCNGTAAAAAATTAAATGATNATCAAAAAAATGGTCANTTAAAAAGGTCTAGGTTTATATCCATAATTTTGATTTTATTTTTTTCATGTTTATTTAATATTAATATTCTCTCTGTAAAATAGGTATATTCTTATTGTCGCTTAATACAAAACAATCAGATCCAATTTATAGTATTTTAGTTAAAATTAGTATTATCTTATTTTTATTATTTACTGGTTGGCTTTTATATGATCATTTTATAAATCGGCCGCCAGATNTCAGATTTTATCTTACTGCAAATAATGCTTTTAAAGATAAAAGATATGATATTTCTCTTGAGAATTATCTAAAAGCTTATAGTTATAATCCTACCGATGCTTATATCNTAGAAGGTATTGCAAGATCTTATATGGAATTAAATGATTTTGAAAATTCATTTAAATACTTTGATTTAGCCATAAATACTGACCAAGAGTTTGCACCAGCATATGCAAATTTAGGTGTTCTATATGACAGAAATAAGGATTATTTAAATGCCATTAAATTTTATGAAATTGCTTTACAAATTGACCAAGATTTATCGGAAGGAATGCATTGGATTGATCGTCTTTTATATGATGTAAGAACAAAACCNCCTACAATTATGGATAGGTTGTTATATTTAAAAGATCAGATGTTGCTTCCGGAAGATGAAAGAATATTGTCAATTGAAGAGATTAATAACGAACAAATTAATTATGAAAAATAACTAAATTATATTTAATATATCATCTAAAAAAACTCTCATAAAAAATATTAGTGCAATACAGCCAAATAGAAGTCGAACAAAATCTTTTTCTCCTTCCTTNTCTCTATATGTTATTCCATGCCAAGCAATTATGCCTGTTGCTAAAATGAAAATCCAATTAAATAATTCTTCCATGATAAAAAATTGAAAAACCTAACAATTAATAATATATTTAATATCTATGAAATTTGATAATATACTTATAAACGGACCAAAAGAAGCAAAAAATATATTATTGTTNGCTCATGGTGCAGGTGCCCCAATGGATTCTTTGTTTATGAATACCATTTCAGATGGGTTAAATAAAAATGGTATAATTACTATCAGATTTGAATTCCCATATATGGCAAAAAAAAGATTAGGTAAAAATANATTTCCGGANAAGTTTGATGNGATGTGTNANTTTTATAATAAAATATATTTNNATATAAAAAAAACAAATCCTAATAAAAATATTTGGTTAGGAGGAAAATCAATGGGAGGAAGAGTTTCGNCTGTAATAAGCAGNTCTCTTGATATAAAAGGNGTTATTGTATTTGGTTATCCTTTTCATCCTATAAATAAATTNGATAANNTNAGACTTGAAAGCTTANAATTAAGNGGTCCACCAATTTTAATTATTCAAGGTACAAGAGATAAATTTGGAACAATTGNTGAAGTTAAAAAATATAAAATTCATAAAAACAATACTATCTNCTGGATAAAAGATGGNGATCATTCATATAATACATTAAAAAAATCTATATTAAGTAGTGAAGAAGCTATGATNCAGGCNTATAANCAAGCTTCATTATTTATAAAAGAAACTAAATCTATTTTATNTTAAATTTTTTAATTATATCTTTTTGTCTGTTATGTAATTCTTTTTCATCAAAGTTACTAATTAATTCTTCAATAATTTTATGCCAATTTAATTCNGCATTTAAATGCATAAAAACAGAGCCAAGGCCTACTGCAGCTCTATCTATAAGTACAAATTCTNTTGGTGGGCTAACACCACCTAATTTTTTAAGTTCTTTATAAACATTTGATGCAACTTCTTTTCCATTTTTTTCTGCATTAGGATCTTGAATTTGCCTTTTTTTATTTTCTAAAAGCGGACCATAAATATATAGAGCCCATATATTTAAAACTTTTATTAAATCTTTTGATAANTTATTAAATCCCCATGATTTGTATGCATTTATTGCTAGTTTTTGATTATCATCTCTCATAGCTATATATAAATCTATAACGCCTTTAACAAATTTGGCTGGAAAGACTCTAATACAACCAAAGTCTAGTAAATTTATATTAGGTTTGTTCTCATTTGAATTATCAACTTGGTAATTTCCAGGATGAGGGTCTCCATGAATAATTCCAAATTTATAAAAAGGTATATACCAAGCATAAAATAATGTAAGTGCTAAATGATTTTTAATTTTTNGGNTAGAATTTTTCCATTTCATAAATGATTCTCCTTTAAGCCAAGTCATAGTGAGAAGTCTATTTGTAGACAATTCCTCAATTGGTTTAGGAATATTTATATATTTTTCATCTTTAAGCATTTCATTAAACAAAAGCATGTTTTTTAATTCTCTTTTGTAGTTAAGCTCTTCTTTAAGCCTCTCTGAGAGCTCGTTATAGATATCTTTAGTTTTAATAGTTTTATCCCATGTGCCATAGAGAGAGAATATTAGTTTTAATTGCTTAAGATCTGCATCAACGGTAGATATCATATCAGGNTATTGCAATTTACATGCTATATCATTACCCTTTATTATTGCTTTATGGACTTGCCCAAGTGAAGCTGCATTTTTAGCAACTCTTTCAAAATTATCAAATTTTGTCAGCCAGTCAGGCCCTAGCTCGCTAGACATTCTTCTTTTTACAAAAAACCAGCCCATAGATGGAGCTTCTGCTTGAAGAGATTGTAATTTTTCAGCATATTCTTTAGGTAGAGCATCTGGAATAGTTGATAGTAATTGTGCAACTTTCATTAATGGTCCTTTAAGACCACCTAAAGCATTTAATATAATATCGGCATTTTTATCTAAATTATTACTACCTATTATTTTATTACCTGCAATACGCGCGGTAGCTCCAGTTATTTTTCTGCTAACATTAGCATATCTCTTAACTTTTCCAGTTAATGTAGATTTATTTTTGTCCATAAAGCATAAATTTCATNATTATATATTTATTTACGAACATACCACAATGATAGATTTTTTATATTATTCTGCAGCTATTGCTGAAATTGGACCATCCTCTTTAGAGTTCCATATTTCTAATAGTTCTTCTCTTTTTCTTTCTGCCTTTTTGATATTTTCTTCTTTAACGTGNCCATATCCTCTTATCATTTCTGGAANAGATGCTATTTGAACTGCTANAGAAATATTTTTTGAATTAAGTTCATTCAATATTTTATTAAGGTCATTTTTATATTGCTCAATTAAAAATCTTTCCATTTTACGTTCTTTTGTTTTACCAAAGGGATCTAATAATGTACCTCTTAAAAACTTAAATTTTGATANAATTTTAAATATNGGNAGTATCCATGCACCTATAGTTATNTTTTTAAGTTTACCNGTATTAGGGTCCTTCGGAGAAAATAAAGGAGGAGCCACATGGAATTTTAATTTAAGCTTTCCTTCAAATGCGCTATTAAGTTTTTCTTTAAACTCTCCATTAGTATATAATCTAGCTACTTCATATTCATCTTTATATGCCATTAGTTTATATAAATATTTCGCAACTGCTGTTGATAAATCTTGTTTATCTTTCTCTATTGTATTTTCCCGCTTAATTGTTTTATTTACGTAATCTAAATAAGAATCTGAATATTGTTTGTTTTGATAGTTTTCAAGAAAACTTGTCCTATCTTTTATAATCTCATTAATGCCATACTCATCTTTATCTATTTCAATATTATTCATAAATGGAGCAGCTTCTTTTTCAACATAGTTGTAATCATATGCAGCCATTCTTCCCCATCTAAAAGCTGACAAATTCATATCTACAGCTATATTATTAAGTTTTATAGCCTCTTCCATAGTTTCAGGAAGAACAGGTATTAAACCTTTTTGAAGAGCATAGCCTGTTATAAACATATTTGAACCTATAGAATCTCCAAACATTGCTGTTGCTATTTTTATTGCATTTATAAAATTTGTTTCTTTAGATGATTTTTCAATAATTTGTCGAATGCGTTTACCTCCAAATGAATGGTCAGGATCTAAAACAAAACCTGCAACAGGTGTCTCATGATCATTTATAATAGAATGAGTACTATTGATATTCATTAATTCTCTTACNGGAGAAGTTGTTACTACAACCATATCGCAGCCTAAAATTAAATCAGCACTAGTTTTACCTACTTTAACAGAGTGAATTTTTTCTGGNGTTGATGCTACTCTAATATGGCTTAGTACTGCTCCTCCTTTTTGAGCAACTCCCACTTGGTCTAAAACACTTACTCCTTTATTCTCCATATGAGATGCCATGCCGATAAGTGCGCCTATTGTTACAACGCCTGTGCCGCCTATTCCTGTGACTACAATATCAAATGGTTTATCTAAGTTTATTTCTTTTGGTTTAGGTAATTTATTAAATATATCCATAGGTAGATCTGATGCAGCTGTTATTTTTCTTTTTCTAGGGGTAGCACCTTGAACTGTTACAAAAGAAGGGCAGAAACCATCTACACAACTAAAATCTTTATTACATGTAGACTGGTTTACTTTACGTTTTCTTCCAAATTTTGTTTCCAGAGGTTCAATAGAAATACAATTCGATGTTTTAGAACAATCTCCACAACCTTCACAAACAGCATCATTTATAAAACTTCTTTTATCAGGGTCTTCCATTAATCCTCTTTTACGTCGTCTTCTTTTTTCAGTAGCACAAGTTTGATCATAAATCATAACTGTTACTCCTGGCCATGATCTTAGTTCTTTTTGAACTTGATCTATTTCACTTCTATGGTTTATCGTAGTCCCTTCCGCAAAGTTTGCATTTACTCCATATTTTTCTGGTTCATCTGAAACGACAGCTATTCTTTTGACGCCTTCCCCATATAATTGATGAGAAATTCTTGCTGGCGTAGGAACTCCCTCAGCAGGNTGTCCTCCTGTCATAGCTGTTGCATCATTAAATAATATTTTATATGTAATATTGACTTTAGCAGCTACAGAAGCTCGTATAGCAAGTATTCCTGAATGCGTATAAGTGCCATCTCCAATATTTTGGAATATATGACTATCTTCAACGAAAGAAGACATTCCTATCCAATTAGCTCCTTCTCCACCCATATGNGTAAAGAGATCAGTATCTCTATCCATCCAAGCGGCCATAAAATGACAGCCTATNCCTGCCATTGCTTTACTGCCTTCCGGAACTTTAGTAGAACTATTATGAGGACAACCTGAGCAAAAATAAGGAGTTCTATTTGCAATACCTTGAACGGCAGCAGTATCTGGCTCATTTTGCTTAATAATTCTTAATTTTTTTAATAAATTTTCATCTTTATAATTTAAGGTTATTCTTTCAGCTATTATTTCTGACACAAAGTCCGGTGTAAGTTCACCTATAGAAGAAATAAGTTCTTTTCCACCTTCATCTCTTTTACCAATAATTTTTTTTGGTCTATTATCTTTGTTAAATAGAATTTCTTTAATTTGATCTTCAACCAAAGGTCTTTTTTCTTCGAATACAAGCACTTCATTCATATTTTCACAAAAATCAATAATAGATGATTCTTCTAATGGCCAAGGCATNCCAACTTTAAATAAATGTAATCCAATTTGACTAGCATATTCTTCATCAATTCCAAGGTCTGATAAAGCTTGTCTTACTTCTGCATATCCTTTTCCAGTAGCAACAATTCCTATATTTTTTTTTCCTTTTGACCAAATACTCTTATTTATTTTATTAGCTTTTACAAAAGCTTTAACTGCAGGTATTTTAATTTTATTTAAACGATTCTCTTGTCCAAGAACNTCATCTGGCCATCTAATATGAACTCCTTCTTCNGGTAAAGCATATTCAGGAGTATTAATTTTTATTCTATCCAAATCTANATTTACTGAAGCAGAGCTATCCATTGTAGCAGTCACGCATTTCATTGAAACCCAAACGCCTGCATATCTTGATAATGCTATTCCTATTAAACCATAATCTAAAAGCTCTTGAACATTTGACGGATTAAGTATTGGTATTTGTGCATCAACCATTGCATATTCGCTTTGGTGAGCTAAAGTTGAGGATTTTGCNGTATGGTCATCTCCTANAAGTGCTAAAACTCCACCATGAGGACTTGTTCCCGCTGAATTTGCATGTTTGAATGCATCTCCAGATCTATCTACGCCTGGTCCTTTTCCATACCAAATCCCAAATACNCCATCNTTTGTACTTTTAGATATTAGTCCTGATTGTTGAGAACCCCATACTGCAGTAGCCGCCAAATCTTCATTAAGTCCGGATTCAAAGTTTATATCATTATTCTTTAAAAATTTTTTAGCTGTCCATAGAGATTTATCATACATTCCAAGTGGCGAACCTCTATAACCTGATATNAAAGCNGCCGTGTTTAAGTTTTGATTTTTATCTTTTTGTCTTTGAATAATTGGNAGCCTAACTAGTGCTTGAGTNCCAGTAATATAAACNCTGCCTTCTTCTAAGGTATATTTGTCGTCNAAAGTAANTTTTTTAGATTTTAATTCCATATTATATAATCCCATATTATATAATCTAATATATATTANACTAATAAAACNGTTTTTATTGCAATTCAGTCATGCAATTTTTGTTAAAATAAAAAGCTATTGTATTATANACTATTTTTAAATATTTTAAAAACAAATTTATAATAAGNGTTTTAAAGTATAGTTTATAAATAATGATTAGGAAATATTATTAAGATATGACAACATTAATAACTGGAACAGCTGGGTTTATCGGCTCGCATTTAGCTAGAAATCTCCTTATTAGAGGAGATAAAATATTAGGAATAGATAATATATCTGATTATTATGATGTGAATTTAAAATATGATAGGNTAAATAGTTTAAAAAGTTATAAAAATTTCATTTTTGAAAAGATTGATATCTCCANTTATTCAGATTTGGAAAAAATAATTAAAAAATATAAAGTGACTAAAATTTGTCATTTAGCGGCACAAGCTGGAGTTAGATATTCTTTAGAAGCTCCTATGGAGTATATTAAAAGTAATATTGTTGGTCATCTAAACATGNTAGAAATATGTAGGAANTATGAGATCAAAAATATAGTTTATGCTTCCTCTTCTTCNGTTTATGGAGGAAATACTAAANTTCCTTTTTCTATTAGTGATAGAGTTGATACCCCGGTTTCTTTATATGCGGCTACTAAAAGATCAGATGAATTAATGTCATATACTTATAATCATTTATATGGAATAAANACTATAGGGCTTCGATTTTTTACTGTTTACGGTCCATGGGGAAGACCNGATATGGCAACTTGGATTTTCACAAGAAAAATAATAAATGAAGAGCCTATAGAGGTTTTTAATAATGGCAATATGGAAAGAGATTTTACTTATATTGATGATATAATAAATGGAACAATATCTATATTAGACTCATGTAAAGATGANAGTAATAAGAGTTTTTCTAAGGTTTATAATATTGGAAATAATAAACCTGAAAATTTATTAAATTTTATTTCATTAATAGAAGAAAATTTAGGTAAAAAAGCTATNAAAATAATGAAGCCTCTTCAGAAAGGTGATGTACCTAATACTTATGCTGACATTAAAGATATACAAGCAGATTANAATTTTACACCTAAAACAAAATTAGCTGAAGGTATTCCTATGTTTATTGAATGGTTTAAAAGTTATCATAATATAAATTAATTAATGTTTATGGAATTTACTATTTAATTTTTCTATTCTTTCAATAGATTGTTCTTCTTGATATTTTTCTTTCCANTCCTTATANGGCATTCCGTAAANTAACTCTCTTGCATTATCGTAGTCCACNCTAATTCCATTTTTTGAGGACTCTTCAGAGTACCATTTAGAAATACAATTTCTACAGAAATCTGCTAATTCCATTAAATCTATATTTTGAATATTAGGGTTTTCTTGAAAATGTTTTATTAGTCTTCTAAAAGTTGCGGCCTCAATTTTTTCTTTTANATTATCATCCATAGTTTANTCTCCAGTTAAAGTTATTTTAAGATAAGTTAAGTTTTTTTGCAAAATTATTATATGGAGCACCAAGTTTAATTTGTGAATAATAAATGGCTTGACTAATTTTAATAGATAGTTCCTCCATTTTAGAGGAATTATTTTTTGATAAAATATCATTCCTTATTTCTATCGATATAAAAGGCCTTTTATCTANTTCTCCATGATAGGTCATTGTATAATTGACATCTTCATAACCACTGTATGGTTTATTTTTTCCAATTTTATAATTTGANTTNCTATTCAGATATTGACTTATTGGTTTATATANACTTTTGTCATCTCTATATAGTAAGCCAATTTCCCAAGGACGTTTTTTTTTATTCTGCAATGATGCNGTAAATGAGTGGATACATATTAACGAAGTTTTACATAAAAATAATTTATCCATATTTTTTAAANTNNATTTTAATTNNTNATGATANGTTTNATGAAAATTATTTATTCTATGNAGTTTTTCTGATTTAGATANATTTTTATTTCCAGGAATTTCTATNCCATCACTTTTNTCAGTAATTAAATTTATATGGTTTTTATCTCTATTTAAATCTATAAANAGTCTAGAATATTTTGCTAACACNGCATTAGTTTTGAATATGCTAGATAGTTTTTTTGTTAATGTTTGAGCTCCTATNTCATATGCTATATGNCTTTTAAGAATTTTTTCTTTTAATCCAAGTTTTTTATATTGATTAGGTATTAAATTTGAAGCATGATCACANCAAAATAGTAATGGNANTTTAGGNNGTCTTTTTGTAATGTTTACGAAATTATTAATGATCATTAGTAGCCAAAAANGTGCAATTAAATAAATTATTTCTTNTTAAAGATATAATTAGATAAGNGTATAAGTCTAATGAAAAATAATAGTTTAAAAAAAATTCTTATAAAAATGTTTGATGAGGCAGTATCAATTTCTCATCCTGCAAATNTAATGTCTAAATATATACCGGATAAACAGCCTTCTGGAAAAACAGTTATAATTGGTGCTGGAAAAGCTTCTGCTGAAATGGCTAGAGCTTTTGAAATAGCATGGAAANAAAAAGGATATAATGACCTNAATGGAATAGTTATTACAAGATATGGTCATAAAAGGAAATGCGAGAATATTAAAATTATNGAGGCTTCNCATCCTACGCCNGACAAGGCNGGTTTAGAAGCAACNAGTGATATNATNAATTTAATAAAACCNCTTAAAAAAGAAGACNTATTAGTAGTTTTGATTTCAGGNGGNGGTTCATCATTATTAGTTTCACCATTAAAAAATATAAGTTTAGATGAAAAACAAG
Organism: Candidatus Pelagibacterales bacterium; assembly: GCA_002720535.1. Classification (GTDB taxonomy): domain Bacteria; phylum Pseudomonadota; class Alphaproteobacteria; order TMED109; family TMED109; genus TMED109. Next base: position 346,882 of record PBIU01000003.1, read on the forward strand.
ATTTAACTAATGACTTATTAAGATGTGGGGCAACAATATCTGAAATTAATTCAGTAAGAAAACACTTATCTAACGTTAAAGGAGGAAAATTGGCTAGTTTTGCATATCCTGCAAAAACTATTACTTTAGCTATAAGTGATGTTCCTGGAGATGATTTTGGCGTGATAGCATCAGGGCCAACTTATCCCGATANCACCAGTAATAAAGATGCATTAGATGTTTTATATAAATATAATATTAGTTGTTCCAAAAATATTTATGAAATATTAAAGTCTGACAATAATGAAACTCCTAAAAGTAACAATAAAATATTTAATAATTCTACATTTAATTTAATTGCTCGACCACAGAATGCTCTTTTAGAAGCTGCAAAAGTTGCAAAAAAACAAAACTTTTATCCTCTAATATTAAGTGATTCAATTGAAGGAGAATCAAACGATGTAGGTTTAGTGCATTCAGCAATCGTGAAACAAGTTATAAAGTTTGGGCAGCCTGCTAAAGCTCCTTTATGTATTTTATCCGGAGGAGAAACCACCGTCACAATAAAAAATAATAATGGAAAAGGAGGTAGAAATACTCAATTTTTACTTTCTTTAGCAATTGCTTTGGCTTCAACGAAAAACGTATACGCTATTGCATGCGATACTGATGGTATTGATGGTAGTGAGAATAATGCGGGTGCAATATTATATCCTGATACTCTTGAACGGGCTTATAAAAANGGTTTAAANCCNAAAGATTATTTAGAAAGAAATGATTCTTATTCTTTCTTTTATAAATTAGGAGATATATTAGAAACTGGNCCCACATACACTAATGTAAATGATTTTAGAGCAATACTAATTACTAATTAATAGATTAACCTTGTCTAGCTTTTAATCTAGGATTCTTTTTATTAATTACAAAAGTTTTGCCGTATCTTTTTATAACTTTACAATCTTTATCACGAAGCTTTGCACTTTTAAGTGATTTTAAAACTTTCATAGCAATTTCCTAATATTAAATAAGAGGATATTTAAACTTAGTTNTGTTTTATGTCAATAATATCTATTATTTTTTATCTATTAGTCTTTTAGTTATAAGAAGAAATACAGCTGCNGCTAATATTGCAGATACNCCATTAGCTCCTAATGAATTTGCAATTTCTGTAAAGTTTGCTGCAACGCTTGTGGGAAATGTCCCAGAACTTTCTCCTAAGAGTAAAAAAAGAACTAATCCTGCTATCGCTATAGCTAATCCTAATTCAGATAATTTCCAAATTAACTTACTTAGCGATGTAATTTGGACAGAATACTTTTTGAGAATATTTTCCATTTTGCCACCTTCTTTATATTACGCTCTACTTTTTAAATTTAAAACTACTAAAAAATAGAGCGCATATAAATAGAAAAAGTCATAAAAGAATATTTATAACTTTGTACTTATTTTATTTTTTTCCGAATAGCCACATAATAATGCCAACCGAGATTAAACCGGCAAGTCCAGCATTACCAAGCTGATTTACAAGCGAAATAACATTAGTTACCACGCTTCCGAAAAAAGACATGTTACCTGAACCAACTAAAAGTTGTGCTGCTATAGCAAGTGCCAGCAGCATAATAGCTAATTCAGTTAAGGCACCAATTGTACCTTTTATACTATTTATTAGTGACATATAAAACTCCCCTTGTTTATTAAGTCGACCTACTGTGAAATATTTTTAATAAAATGTCAATATATAGTANTTTTATTTAATTTTTATACACTACCTAGTAAATTGTGGATAACTATTTTAAATCTTTAATTGAAATAACATTATTATATATTAGTTATTTATATTTTAATAATTTCTCTATTAAGTAAGGAAAATTTTATATGATAAGCTTAAAAAAATTACACCATAATGCATATAGGTGTATAGATTCTGAGGCTACTAGAAAATTTTATGAAGATTTTTTAGGGCTTCCTTTAGTTAAAGCTTTTGAGATAGCTGAAACTTATACTGGAAATAAAACAAAGGTATTACATACTTTTTATTCTTTAAGAGATTCTTCTTCATTAGCTTTTTTTGAAGTTTTAGATGATCCCTTAGAATATAAACGTTGGCATGATTTTGATCTTCATATTGCCTTAGAAGTAGAAGAATCAATTTTAATTGATTTCTTTAATAAGGGAAAAAAATCAAATATAGAAACAAGAGGAATTTCTGATCATGGTTTTATTAAATCTATTTATTTTAGAGATCCAAATGGTTATGTTATTGAATTAACAACACCTAATGAAAACTATGAAAATAAATATACAAGTAAACCAAGAGAAATTCTAAATGATTGGACTAACAATAAATATGATAAAAATAAATAAACAAATCCTTTATATATATTATTTTATTATAATTTTTATTTCTTCAATAAATTATAGTTATGCATCAGATAATTCTAAATGGTTAAGTATAAATAAGAAAGGTATGCAAGAATATAAAGAAAGAGATTTTATTAATGCTGAAAAATATTATTTAAAAGCTATCACAGAGGCTAGAAAATCAAATTTAGGACCTGAATTATCAGCTACACTAAATAATTTAGGTTTATTAAAAATAGAAGTTCTTCAATTTAAAGAAGCAGAAGTTTTGATTAATGAATCACTAAAAATAAGACTTCAGTATTATGGCTTAAATCATAGATATGTTGCGCAAAGCTATAATAATTTAGCTAGAGTTTACGAATCGTCTTTTAAAATAAATGAATCTATTGATTTATATATTAAAGCAATAGAAATATATGAAAACTTAGGCGATAGATATAATATGTTGCTAGCTAGAACTTTAGTTAATCTTTCCACTGTACAACTTAAAATTCAAGAACTAGATATAGCCCAAATGAATTTGATAAGAGCTTTAGCTTTATCAAATAAATATAGTGAGGATAATAGTGTAAGTTTATCTGCTATGCAAAATCTAGCAGCTTTATTAACTCAAAAAGGAAATTTTGTCGAAGCAGAGGAAATATACCTTAATTTAATAAAAATAGGTAAAAATAATAATAAAGAAAATTCAGTAAGTTTTGCAAGGGTCTTAAACAATCTAGCTGTATTATATAAAAAACAATGTAAATATGACTTAGCATACCCTTATATTTCTAAGGCAATTAATATATGGAAAAATTTATCATCTTCAGACTATTCAAATTTTGCAGCAGCCTTTCATAATCAAGGAGAATTATATAAAGCTCAGGGTAAATATATTTTAGCTATTGAATCTTTTAAAAATGGTATAGGTCTTTTAGATATTTCTATAGATGATTTTTATGAACAGTATATTGAGCAATCTTATTCTTTGATAAATTTATATTTAAAAATGGGTAAAAAAGAAGAATCAAAAAACTTATTAGATATTATTAACAATATTAGATCTGATAGGGGAGAGACTAATATTACATTAGAGAATCTACCCGACGAAATATATGAGGAATGCTCATCTTCAAATATATAAATTTTATTTCTTAATTTTATCTACTAATAATTCAATTCTTTTTTGAGCTTCTCTAATTTCATTAGCTGTCATTTGCAGAGCAATAGAATCATCTCTTTGAACTGCCGCAGCTTTATTTCCATATAATGATGCAATTGTTAACCACTTATATGATTCGATTAAATCCTTGTTTACACCAGAACCAAGAGCATACAAAACTCCTAAACTTGCCTGTGCAGTAGAACTTCCTGCCATGGCTGCTTTATACCACCAAATTGATGCTTCTTTCGGGTTGGCAGGAACACCTAAACCAGAAAATAACTGTGCTCCTAACATTTCTTGTGCTTTTATATGATTTGATTCAGCTGCTATTCTAAACCAATATACAGCAGTAGAATGATCAGGAGGGTTTTTAGTTTCTAATGCTAAACGTCCTAACATATACTGTGCATCTGGATTTCCAGCATATGCATCTTCAGTAAGTTCTTTTTTTCTAGTCTCTAAATTTATTATTTCATCATCTGCTAGAGAGTATATTGAACTGTTTAGTATTATAAGAAATAATAAAAAAGAATTTATAAAAACAAACTTAATATATTTAATTTTACTCAATATAACATCCTGTAAAAAATTAGTTATAGATAAAAAAGATATATATAGTAATTATTTATTTTTTTTTCTATGGATTTTTATAAAAGTATAGTTAAATAGAATAATGGAAATAGGTTTATATAATAATATTGGGAGTTTTTTTATAATCTATTTTTAAATTGTTAACTAACTAAGAAAGGGAGGAGAGTTTATGACTCTTTTAATTAAAACGTTTTTGGGAATGATTGCTTTAGTGTTTTCTTTCCAAAGTATGGCTAATGATTGGTCATGGTATCATGGAGATGATAACGGTACTCGTTATTCTACTCTTGATCAGATCAATAAAAGCAATATTGGNGACTTAAATGTTGCTTGGATTCATCAACCTGGCGCTATAGAGCAGGGTCTTGAAGCTACACCAGTAGTTATAGATGGTGTAATGTATTATGCAGGTTCTTATAATCGTGTTTTTGCATTAGATGCAGCAACAGGAAAAGAACTTTGGCATTATTTTCCTGATNTAGATCCAATTGTTGATGAATTGTTCTTTACACCTTATACACGTGGTGTAACAGTTTCAAATGGTAATGTTACTATGGGTACTCTTGATGGACGTGCAATTGCATTAGACCAAAAAACAGGTAAAGAAGTTTGGTCAGTTCAATTAGTNGATACTACAAAATGTGCTTGTAACTTTACTTCACCTCCAGTTATGGCTGGCGACACATTAGTGTATGGNCAAACAGCTGGTGANTATCCAATTCAAGGTAAAGTTTTTGGACTAGANCCTAAAACTGGTGAATCTAAATGGGTATTTAATACTATTAAAGACGACCCAGACTCATGGGGNGGAGACTCCGGTAAATACGGTGGTGGTGGATCATGGATGCCAGGTACATACGACGCATCTACAGATACTTACTTCTTTGGTACTTCAAATCCTGCTCCAGACTATGATTGGGGTGCAGTGCCAAATGGTGTTGCAACTGATGGAGCTAGACCAGGTGACAACCTTTACACTTCTTCAGTAATTGCTATGGATCCAAGTACTGGAAAAATTAAATGGTATCACCAAGAAATTCCTCATGATGACTGGGACTTTGATAGTGCTATGGGTGAATTCTGGTTATTAGACAGAGATAATAAAGAATTAGTTGTTCACCAAAATAAATCTGGTTTTGTATTTGTTTATAATCGTGGTAATGGACAAATTGAAAATGTCTGGAACATGGTTGAAAACTTTAATTGGGTAGAAAGTATTAATCCTAAGACTGGAGAGCTAATTGGAAGAAATCCTCCAAATATAGCTGAAAACCAAGATATGCTATCATGCCCATGGATTGCTGGCGGAAGAAGTTGGCATTCAGGTTCTTACAGTCCAAGAACAGGATTGTGGTACAATTCTGCTGCTGAAGCATGTCAGATTACAACAGTACGTAAAGAAGATCCAGTAACTGAGCCTATTGCTCAACTTTTCTTCGGTGCTGACTTAGCTGCTGCTGACTTACCAAATGGTAAAAAAGCTCATGGTCGTTTAGATGCTCGTGATCCTGTTTCAGGTGAGCGTGCTTGGGCTTATACATATAAATACCCACCATTAGGTAGTGTAGTTGCAACAGCTGGTGACTTAGTATTCCAAGGTGGTATTGACGGCACATTCCGTGCTTTTGATGCTAACAACGGAGATGTACTATGGTCATTTACTGCAGGTTCTGGTTTCCGTGGAGGTCCAGTATCATACAGTGCTAATGGTCAACAATACATAACTGTACCTTCAGGCTTAGGTTCATTAGTGATGGGTCTTTTCCCAACATTATGGCCAGAAGTTGCTGATTTCCCAGCAGGTGCTGCTATGATTGCATTTACACTTAAATAACCATTAGGTTTTTAAGTAAAAATTAGGCGGGGGATTTATTTCTTCCGCCTTTTTTTTATATATTTTTTATATTTTTGAATTATAATGTTTTTAGATAAATTTAATAATATGCTTATGGAGTAAATAAATAATGATTATTCGAAGAAATTTAATTCGAGGTATTGGGGCAAGTTTAATAGGTTTAAGCGCACATAATATTTTAAAGCCAGCATTGGCTGCTAAGTCTTTTAAAATAGAAGAAGAAAATATTTGTAATAATGAAGATTTTGTAATTCACAATGAACCCGTTAATGACGTAACAGAGATACAGATGGCAGCAGTAGATGATGTAGTTCATATGTTAAATGTAGGCCCTAATGGATCAAGATTTAGATATGATCCTATGCTTTCAGTAATAGATGTTGGTGGTAAAGTATTGTGGAAGGCTACTACTAAAGGGCATAACGTTGAGTTTATGGTAGCTCCTGACGATATTAAATATAAATCTAAAATGCATAAAAGCGCTGGGTATACATTTACTACACCGGGTATTTACACATATAAGTGTACGCCTCATGTATCAGCAGGTATGGTAGGGGTAGTTGTAGTTGGAAATGATTTATCTAATATGGAAGCTGCAATGGATAATTCTCAATATTATGGTCAGGCTAAAGAATTAATTCAAGATATACTAAAAGGATTGAGTGCTTAATGAAAAATTTAATATTGATTAGTATTTTTCTATCTTTAATTCTTAGTTCTAAAGTAATATTTGCTGGTACTATAGATGAGATTAATAAAAGAGGTGCACTTAGGGTTTGTGCCTTAGCAGATCGTTTACCTTTCTCATCTAGAGATACAAGTGCAAAAGGTTTTCAGATTGAACTAGCAGAAGAAATTGCTAAAGATCTAGGAGTATCTCTTGAAATTACTTGGTTAAGATATAGGTTTCATGCTCGTAAGGCAGGATGTGATATGATGATGGAAGCAGTATCAAAGAAAGATGATGATGAAAATAAAAGAGATATAGAAGGGGCTAGACCGTTAACAAGAGCAAGTGATAGTGAAAAAAGAAAATTTCCACCTACCGCCTCTATTCCAATTATAATGTTGGAGACATACCTTGTAGGCCCTAAGGAATTAGTGGATGGTAATAATAGTTTAAAGTCTATAAAAAGGATGAACATTGGTGTCATGCGCGGAACTTGGGCTCATATGTTAATGCAAAAAGCTAAAATTAAACATAGAACAAAGTTTGTTACTGAATCTGAGTTGATACAGGGTGTTGCTGATGGCGAAGTTGATGCAGCATTTATTTCTTCACCTCATTATTGGTGGTTTCTAAAGAATAATCCTTCAATATCTTTAAGTGCAGTTAGAGATTTTAATTTCACTAGGGATGTTTCTTTAAATGTTGGGGTTTTACTAAGAGGTGCTGATCAATTAACTGTTGATAAAATTAATAATGTATTAAGCGATATGCTTGATAGAAATGTAATTCAAAATATCTATTCTAATTATGGAATAGAGTATGTTGCTCCAAAATAGATTTATAATTTCTTTTTTACTTATTTTTTGCTTTAGTATTCCAACTTTTGCGGAGAATTTAATATCTATTCAATCAGGAGGTCAAGCAATTCATTGGACTTCAGAAAAACATCCTTTTATTGCAAGAAATGTGATAGATAATAATAAAAGTTCCTATTGGGTTTCATCCGGAAATACTTTACCTCATGTTCTAACTTTTTCTTTACCAAGTAATAAACGTTTTGAGTCTTTATCATTTATTTCTAAGACTAATGAAGATCAAGGAACTTGGGCTAAACATATTAGAATTTCTTCTGCAGACCCTTTTCCACATATGGGAGGATGGGAAATAATTGCTGATATAGATTTACCTAAATCTGGAGATGAAAAAATTATAAATATAGAGGCAAAAAGAGGAAGATATTTTCGTTTAGAAATTTTCTCAACTCAGGATGAACTAGCTAAAGAAGCTTCTTTTAGTAGTTTAAAAGTTTTAGATGTAATAGAAAAATAAAATTATAATTACTATTAATTTTCTTCTTCTCCATATGAAGGTTGTTCAGCTTCTTGGTCAAAGTTTGTAACTGGAAGTTGTTCTCTCCCTTTTTGTGCCATAGGTTTTGCAGGGGATGTATAAATTAGTCTTTCCCGATCCTCTTCATCGGCATTAAAAAATGGATTTCCTATTTTTACCTCTTCATCTTTCTCTTCACCTTCTTCTATAGCTTGCTGAAATTTCTCTGCTTCTTCGCGGCTCCATGGCAATATGTATAATCTAGGTTCTTCAACTCCAGGTATTTGAACTAAAATATATAAAGCTACATCTTCTTCCCAAGAAGCATGCAATAAAACTACCTCTGGAACATCTTTATAAAATAACTCCATATGAGCTGGTTTTGGTCTGCTCAATAATTCTAGAATTGCAATATATAGTAATGCTATCAAACCTAAGCCAACGAAAAAAGCGCTTATTCTCCATCTGAAAGGTCTTCGTGACCAAATTGTAATAGAAATTAGTAGTGCCGCTAAAGCTGTAATTAAAATATAGAATATATTCAAAATTTCCATTTGTTATTACCTTCTCAATAAACTTTTTTTAAGTGCATGGACGCTATTTGGTTTTAGTTTTCCTTTATTTGATAAAGTCCATCTAGCCACAGTTATTTCTTCATTAAATTTTTTTAAAATTACATCTTTTTTAATTATTGCTGTTCTTGCTCTTTGGTCCGGTTCTACAACACTAATAATAACTTTTGCGTTTATTGGAGGACCTCCATCTGTAGCATATAAATGTAAATTTGCCTGATATTCTCCTGCAGCTATACCTCTAGAGTAGCTTATTTCATAATTTATTGGTGTGGTATCAAATTGTGTTCCTCTGTCATCTCGTAGTAAATTAAAATAATATCCTGCCATATTTGAAAAACCAACTGCAGCGTCATCTGGAGATTTTACCCAAAGGTCTACATCTACATTTCTATCATCCGGCCATAATACCTCTACAATTACGCTTCCAGAAGGTTCTTTTGTTGCTTCATCTTGAGCTACTATATTTAACCATGGTAATAACAATAAAACAATTATCACAAAGCCTGATAAGGCTAGCATAGTCATATCTCTAAAGACAGTATCCGCAGTATCTAATTCATTTTCATCTTCAAATGGATTTTCCATTTAATTATCTTTCAGATAATTCTATAATTTGTGATACTAAGTTTGAAGTTCCTGTTGCAAGCATTTGATAGATTAAGCCTAGCCAAACACTAAGAATAGATCCAACTAAAGTAGTATATAAGGCAACCGACATTCCCTCAATTAGTTGCGCAACCATTGGACTTATTGCGCTTGGATTAGATGCTACATCGGGGTCTACTCCAGATAAAGCTATTATAAAACCTAGAACTGTTCCTATTAAACCTAAAACAGTTAAAGAGTTAGAGATATAACGAATATGAACTATTCTTGAAAATAATTTTAATCTCAGAGCCTGAGCAATATTTGCTCTACTAGTAGCATTTTTACCTTTAGTTTTCTTTATAAAATCAGAAGCTCTAGATCTTTCATCTGGATTAAAGTTATAAGCAGCATTTAATTGTTTACTTACCTTCCATAACCTATATCCCGCCAATATAAGGCCAATTAAAAAAACTACACATATTAAAATAACCATATTTGTAACATCAGCATTTATTACTTTTGCAACTAAACCTTGGGCCCATGCTGCTCCTAGCAATGCAAAAGCCACTAAATTTACTAGACCAAACCTTAATAATAGTAAATATTTTAATCCCATAATTGTTTTTACTCCTATTCGTAAATTTAGTTTTTTAAATAAATTTTATTTCTAATTATGTGTAATATATATATCTTGAAATAAAAAACAAATTGAAAAAGAGATGCTATCAAAATTAAAAAATAAAATAATTTTTATATATAGCTTAAAGTATATATTTCTAATACTTTTTTTTATATTATTAAACTATAAATTAAGTTTTTCTGATGAAAATTTATGTAAAGACCATAAAAAGTTAAATTCTGAGACAGAGATAGGTTGTTATGAAAAAAGAGTTATAGGAGTATTATTATTATATGATTCTGAGATAAAACTTGATAAAGAATGGATAAAAAATATTAATCTTAGGTTTGAGGAAATAAATAAATTTTATTATAAAAATTTTAAAATAGAATGGAGAGTAGATAGTTTTCAAAAATTTGAATTTGATAAAAATATTGATAATTTATCTAGTTTATTTTCGATGCATAAAGAAGAAATCTCATCATTAACAGATAATTTAAAAGCAGAAGTAGTTCTCGGCCTAATAGATAGAGATATTAAAGGTATAGGAATAGCTTCTACTTTTTCTAATGTACTGATGGTAGTAGATCCATTTAAATTAGAGAATTTTAATAGCAGTGTTGTTATAGCACATGAGTTAGGACATCTTTTTGGAGCATGGCATACACAAAGAAAAAATGATTTTATGTTGTTTAGTGGAGCAAATAAATTACTTGGAAGTAATGAGAGTAATGCTATTTTAAAACTTATGAGAAATTATAATTTTAAACCTTCAACTATAATTAATGATGAAACTATTTTAAAACGAATTTCAAGATTATATAATCGTCATCATGCAAAAGGTGAAATAGATCCTGTTGCAAGACTTTTAACTGATGAGGGAAAAAATTTATATCATAATAAGCAATACAATGCGGCGATAAAAATGTTAAAGAGATCCAATAAGTATTATGGTAGATGGGGTAAGACTAGAATGATTTTATCAAAAAGTTATTATGAAAATAACTTATTAGAAGACTCTTTTACTGAATATACTAGAGCAGTTTTTTTTGGTTCTAAACCCGACAAACATCATGAAAAAAAACTTGAAAAAAAATTTATTGATCTTCAAAAAATTGATCCTACTATAAGTAATCCTTTTAATATAAATAATTGAAGAATTAAAAATGAAAATATACATAATATTACTAATTTATTTTTCTATAATTTTTTCTGCATTTAGTAATGAAATAGATAATAAAGGCTTAGTATGTGAATATAGTATAGATAATAATAAACCAAATGAATATTATTGGTTTTCAGATGGTCAGGTCTATAAAGTTTGGTATGATAAAAAAACCAAAATTATTAAAAAAAGTACTTACCCTGCATATTATAAACTCACAGAAGAATATATTCGTTTTTATAGAATTTTTGTATTGTTAAATACTTTAGATTTTACGGATAAGAATAAGAATATTTTAGGATCTTGTATATTTGTTAAAGATTATAAAAACGTTGAAGAACTTATTAAAAGTAGCTTAAATTAATTTAGAATAATCGCCAGTTAACCTAGCTTTAATCATAGGAAGCTGCTCTCTTCCCCAAAATAATTCATCTTTAATTATATAACTTGGTACACCAAAGACACCTTCTTTATGAGCTTTATTTATTATTAAATTTAGTTCTTTTTCACCATTATCATTGGCCCAATCTTTGAAACTATTATAGTTAATACCTATTTTTTTTAGAACTTCTATTATTATATCAATATTTTCTATGTCTAATTCTCTTTTCCAAAAGTTTTTAAAGACATAATTAATAAATGACTCTGTATGTTGATAGTTATTTATTTTTGTCCATAATAGAGCAATTGATATTAATTTTGTATTCCATATTTTTTGAGGTCCTTTTACAGTAATATTGCGTGTATTAGCATACCTTCTGCAGTCCATATATGAGTATTTAACTCTTCTCCATTGATGATCATTTCTATTGTTCTCTAATACTTTACCGTTAATATCTACTTTAGCACTTCCGAGGAAGTCAGGAATTTCTAATACGTAAGGTAACCAATTTATATTTAACTTATTTTCTTTAGCAAAATTGATACTTGGCTCAATAGCTAAAAAAGCATAAGGACTCTTAAAGTCAATATAGATATCAATAGTATTATTTTTCATATTTATATTCTATTCTCTAAATTTTTAAGCTTTTGTTTAGTTTTATTCGCAAGCTCTTCATCATTAATAGACAGAGCTAATTTAATTAAGTCCTCATAACTTTCTATAAGTTGAGTTTTATCCTTACCTAATGTGTTATAAAAAATTTTAGATGAAGTTAAAAGTAATCCGATTGCATCACTTGTATTTCTATTTTTTATTTCTATTAATGCTTTTGTATGTAATGCGCTTGCTCTAAATATTGCACCTTTTCTATTTTTTTCATTCATTGCGTGAGGATTAGATTTTGTTATAGACCTGGACATTAATAATAATGCTTCATTGTGATAAGAAATTGCATCATCATATTGATATAATTTTCTATTTGTTAACGCAATATAATTTAGAGACTCAGCAATATCGATGTGGTCTTCGTTAAGAGAAGTTTTTCTAATATTTAATACTTCAACAAAAGAGTCTTTTGCATCTTCGTACATTGATAATTCATATTGTATAATTCCTAAATTTTCTATTAGTGTTGCTGTATAGTAATGATTTATTCCAAAATCATTTTTTGAAAACTTGATGGCTTCTTTAGCATAGTTGATAGCTTCTTTTAATTTTCCATCCTTATAGGAGGTTTTTGTATTTTTTAATGATTCTCTAAGTTCTATAGATTGACTGTATGCTAAATTTATATTTATAAAGATTAATAGTGAGAGAATTATACATTTTTTTATAAGGTACATAATTAATCTTATCTTTTATTAAATAAAAAGTTAATTTATTTGATAACTTCTTTTTTAAAATAATGATAGTAAGAAAAATCATCTTCTATATCAACTCTAATAACTTCTATAAGCTCCCATCCTTCTCTTCCCATATCTAAAAGAGGAAAATGTGATAATAATTCTTCAGGCATATCTTCTAATTTTACTTTTAATATTTTATACTTAAATGTTTTCATAAATAATAATTACTTAGACCCAGACCTTAATTGCACAAATTTATTATTCAGGCTTTCTTTATTTAAATTTCCGTCTTCATCTAATTCAAATCTAAAAATTGTTAACTCTTTTCCTATTTCATCAAGTAAAACTGATGATTCTAAAAGTTGTTGTCTAACCTTTGTTGTAGGATTAACTACTGTTACCACAACTTTAGCTTCAAAGGGGTTAAATGCTGAAATATCTTCTCTATAAAGGTGAAGGTTTACAATATGTTCGCCAGGATTAATACCTCTACTGTACGCAACTTCGTAATTAATTGGTGTAGGATCTTTATAAACACCTAAATCATCTCTTAGCAAATTAAAAAATAATCCGCCCCTATTAGAATATCCTACAGGAATGTCATCTGGAGCTTTCACCCATAAATCTACATCTACATCTCTATCTTCTGGCCAAAAGACTTCAATTATTACATTACCAGGTGGATCTGATTTTGTTGATTCTGTTTCTGCTGGAGGATTAATAAATGGCAATAATAAAACAACCAGAGATACGAATCCTGCTAATGCTAACATTATAGTATCTCTAAATACTGTTCCGGAGTTATTTTCTCCTTCTCCGTATAAATCTTCTGACATTAACTTTCCAATGTAAATAAAGTTTTTATAGTTTCTTTAGAAATATGTTATACTTTTATGAACTAGATTTAAAGAACAAACAATATATCAATTTTACATAATTAGAAATAGTTTATTCAAATGAATTTTCAAGATAAAGCAAATATTTTATATAACAATTGTAAGAACCTTAAACCATATGAGTTAGATGCTAGTATTGAAATTAAAAATGTAGATGAAGCATACTCAATCCAAGATTCATTTATTAATTTAAAAAGAAAAGATGGTTATGGAGATATAGGGGGTTGGAAAGTCGCCTTAACTAATCCTGAAATGCAAAGATTAGTTGGGGTAGATAATCCTGTAGAAGGAGCTATACATAAACCTTTAATTTATAAAAATAATGTGACGGTTAAATTAAATAGTTATTGCCATTTAGGAGCAGAAGCTGAAATTGCGATAAAAATAGATAAAGATATACCATCAAAAATAAATGGTTTTAATAATAAAGAAGAAATAATTCCTTATTTAAAAGAGGTTATGGTGGCTCTAGAAATTGTCGATGATAGAAATTCTGGTTCTAATGTAACTTATGAAAAACTCATAGCCCAAAATTCAATGAATCATGGATGCATAATTGGAGAGTCAGTTGAGATTGATTTAATGACTTTAGATAAATTAGAAGGAGAACTTATAGTTTCAGATAAAGTTTTTGGAAGAGGTAAAGGAAAAAATGTTTTGCATCATCCATTAAATTCTGTTTTATATCTAGTAAATAATTTAATTAAAAGAGGTAGAAATCTATATGCAGGAGATATTGTTTTAACTGGATCAATTAGTACAACTTGTTGGCCTAAAAGTGGTGATAAAGTTGAAGCTCATATTGAGAAACTAAACTCTGTTTCTATGAATATTTTCTAATTAAGTAATTGAATACTAAAAATTTAAATTCTATTGTATGGTTTGATGGGGAATGGAATGATGGTACAAAGCCAATCATGTCCACTATGAGNCAATCTTACATGCATGGCAGTACTATTTTTGACGGCGCAAGAGCTTATAACGGTTCTATACCTGATCTACATAAACATTGTGAAAGATTGATTAACTCTTCTAAAATATTTGGTTTGAACTTACCAATTAGTAAAGAAGAATTAATTAATTTATGTAAAGAGGGAGTAAACTTATTTGAAAAAGATTCAGAGCTATACATAAGACCAAGTATTTTTTGTGAAGATGGTTTTTTAATTCCTGATGCTCAGTCTAGTAAGTTAGCAATTACAATTTTTAGAGCTCCAATGCCTTCACTCANTGGTTTCACCGCAATGCTGAGTTCTTATCGAAGACCTCATCCTCTTATGGCTCCTACATTGGCAAAAGCCTCATGTTTATATGCTAATACTTCACTTGCGTTATCTGAAGCAAAAAAAAATGGTTTTGATAATGTGGTTATGAGAGATGGTGAAGAAAATATAGTTGAGTTTGGGAGTGCTAATTTATTTATGGTTAAATCAGATAAAGTTATAACACCGAAATGGAATAAAACTTTTCTCAATGGAATTACAAAGCAAAGAGTAATTTCTTTATTGAAAGATGAGGGCGTAGATGTTTTAGAAACTACTGTTAGCGTGAGTGATTTATTGTCTGCGGATGAAGTATTTAGTACGGGAAATTTTGGTAAAGTTTTGCCTGTTAGAAAGATTGATAAAGTTGAATATGAAATAGGAGCAGTATGTAATACAGCTATTGATTTATATCAAAAATATGCCTCAAAATATAAAGATTAAATTGAAGCATATTTATAATATATATTTAAAAATTTAATTTCATTCCAAGACTTATTGTTCTTCCATAAGATCCAGCAGTATCTGCTCCAGAGTAATTTTGGTCTAACAGATTTTCAACCTTTAATTGAAGTTTACTATTAGGGTCTAAAGCATAATTAATATTACCATGCACAAGAACGTATCCAGCAATGTGTCCTCCTGAGAATGCCCCATCTCTTGCGTTTGAATGATATTCAATAGATGAGTTGAATGACAATTGAGAAATATTTTCAGGAGTATAATTCATAGAAGTTTTTCCTGAATGCTTTTTTCTTCTTGATAAAGNCCTGCCATTATTATTAGTAGTTAAGAAATTATAATGTGAATTTATTATTAGCTCATTAGAGTGGATATATTTAATAAAGAATTCTAACCCACTATTTTTTGCACTACCCTGGTTTGAAAATTTATAACCTGGTGCTGGTCCGTAACCTATAAGATTATCGATTTGAGTAGCAAAAAATGTTATATCAGCATTTATATTATTTTTTGATGAATTATATTCTATTCCAATATCTCTACTTCTACTTGTTTCTTCTTTAATAGAAATACTTCCATAAGATCCATAAATTTCATCTAAGGTAGGTGCTCTATAACCAGTGCCATAACTAGAATGAAGTCTAAAACTAGTATTAGGGATTAAATAACTTGCGGCTAATCTATATGTACTCGATAATCCATATAAATCGTGATGATTACTTCTGAAACTTCCGTCTATAAAAAGGTTTTTTATAGTATTATTTGAGTAAGAATAGAAACTTGAAGATGAAGATACTTTAAAATCATATGCATTATATTGATCTTGAGTATCCATATGTGAACGTTCCGTCTCTAAACCAAAAATAAAATTTTCTTTAGAGTTTATTGGAACATTAAATTTTAATTTTGCACTATTTAAATCAGCTATGTACCATCTAAACTTTATATCTTCTTTTAATTGATAACGTCTTGCTTTAGCAGTAGCTACTGATGCTTCCATAGTAAATAACTCGAATTCCTTATCTAAATATAAAGCTGATTGCCAATCTAATAAATTAGCTTGCCTATCTGCGTCAATAAAAGGACCTAATGGCGCATCATCTTCTTCAATTTCAGAAGTAAAAACACGAGACATTAATGAAATTTCTGTAGAATTATTAAGGTCATAATCAAGAACTAAATTAGCACTATCAATATTATAACTATCATTTTCATGATATCCTAAGGATTTTTCTGCTGCAGATATACCTGGCCCCTCTGAATGATTATAATTTAAAGAAAAATATAAATCTTTTACTCTCCCAGATATGCCAGTATCAATATCTTTATCTAATCGACTAGATATTTCTGAATTGAAATATTTTATGTTTTTATCAGTTCCTCTTTGTAAGATAATATTAATTACACCTCCAATAGCCTCTGAGCCATATATAGCGCTTTGTGACCCTCTTAAGACTTCTATTCTTTCCACACCTGTTATTTTTAATCTTTCTAAGTCTACGGAGCCTCTTCCAGTAGAAGAATCAACAATTTTCATTCCGTTAATTAAAACTAAAGAATGATCAGTCTCATTACCTCTTAAAAACGCTCTAGTTAATGATTGAGGTCCTCCACTTTTATAATCTTGATAACCTGAAGTTGAACTTAATATTTGAGAAACATAATTCATACCACTCTGTTCTATTTCTTCTTTATTAATTATTGTAATTGCAGAACCAGTTTCTTTTAGCTTTTTAGGAAAATAATTTCCTGTGACAGTAATTTCCTCGAGAATATTTTTTTCATCTGCTAAAGATATAGAGTATGAAGTAAATAAATTAAAAATAATTAATATAATTATAATATTTTTAGTTGTTTTGATCAAAATAATTTCCAATACAAAATTTCACAAAAAAATTTAATTTTTTGTGTCAATTAACAATTTATTGTTTTGAGATTAAATTGATCTTAAAACAATGGCTTTAGTTGCACCATCACTTTAAATAAAGCTCTATTGAACATCCCCTCTCAATAGTCGACAGCACTTAATTAGGCAGGTCTCCTGGCTTATTGAGTCTTTAATCATCCAACCTTCCCGTATATTTTATAATACAGTGGTAATATGGACTATCTCGTCAAAAACAGTTGCGGGGGCAGCTGAGGCAATTTAAAAAAAATATCTCATTCCCTTTTCACCTAAAAAATAGGCACCTAATTAATTTTTAACTTATTTTTTCATTATATTTTTGTCAAATTTTTATAGATTTATTTTTATAAATAATCCATGTTTAGATGATGTTAAGAAATATTATAAGATTTGCCATACGAAGAGCAGCCTCTGATCCAAGAGTCAGAGCAAAAGCAAAAGAAACCGCTAGGAAGATGGCTAAAGGAGCAGGTGAAATAGCTAGAGATCCCGAGCCAGCCAAGAAACTTGGCAGATTAGCTGGTAAGATTAAGAAAAAAATTATTAAAAGTTAATTTTGTTTATAGAACTCAGCACCATGTTCCATACAGTTTTCTATGAGTAAAGCTCTATCTTCTCCTGTCCCTCCATACTTTGGATCAGGTAATTTAAAACCCCTAATAAACTTTAATGCTTGTTCTACTGATTTTTTAGATTTTTCATCTTTCATTAAAGCAAATTCATTAGCTGTCCAACAGTCAACTTGAAGTTCATTTCCACTTTGTAATACGATATGACCATATTCATGTAATATAAAAAAATCTATTGCTCCTGGAAAATTCCAATCTATATTAGCTATCCTTTGGGGACAATAATATATTTTTCCATCAGGAGTAGCAGTGGCTACACCCCCTTTAGTCATACCACAATGAGGTATTAATTCAGCTTCAACTTTTTTATCAATTGCATAAGATAAGTTAGTACTAAAAAAAAGCATTAAAAATATAATTATTAGTTTAAACATAAAATATCCATCTAAAGGGTGTATAAAAACGTAATATAGGTAATTAAATATCAATGTAAATGTATTTGGAGTAAATGTGTCAGAAAAAATAATTATTTTTTGGTTTCGTAAAGATTTACGAATAAAAGATAATCTAGCTTTAGAAGAAGCTGGTAAAGAAGCTAATGTATTTCCAATTTATATTAATGATGAAAATGATAATGAGCGTCCTATGGGTGAGGCTAGTAAGGTTTGGCTATATAATTCTCTAAAATCTCTAAACATTAGTTTAGAAAATAATCTTAATTATTTCAAAGGTAATGCTTTTAATATTATAAAAGAGCTTTTAAAAAATAAAAATATTAAAGGTGTCTTTTGGAATCGATGTTACGAACCTTCTTCAATTTTAAGAGATAAAAAAATAAAAAAATATTTATTAGAAAATGATATTGCAGTTAAAACTTTTAATGGATCTTTAATTAGAGAACCTTGGGATATTTTGAAAGATGATAATACTCCTTATAAAGTTTTTACACCCTTTTATAAGAAAGCATACTTAACTTTAGATAATGTAAGACAAGAAAAAGAAGAATTTGTTAATATTACTTATCAGTCAGAGAGTCAATATAGTGATATAGAAGTTTTAAAATTATTATCTAACTTAGAATGGGAAAAGCAAGTAATAAGCAAATGGAATGTAGGAGAAAAAGCAGCGATAAAAAAATTGGATAACTTTTTAAAAAATGGGGTCATGGATTATAAAGAAGGTAGAAATTTTCCGTCTAAAAATAATGTTTCTATGCTATCTCCCCATTTACATTTTGGGGAAATTTCTCCAAAAAGAATATGGATGAATACAAAAAATTTAAAATCAAATAAAAATACTCAACATTTTTTAAGTGAAATTTGTTGGAGAGAATTTTCCTATTACTTACTTTATCACTTTCCAAGCCTTCCTTCAGAAAACTTACAGCCTAAATTTAATTCTTTTCCATGGTGTAATAACGATTTTTTATTAGAAAAGTGGAAAATAGGTGAAACTGGTTATCCTATTATAGATGCTGGTATGAAAGAGTTGTATTCAACAGGTTATATGCATAATAGAGTAAGAATGATAGTTGCTTCATTTTTGGTAAAAAATTTATTAATTCACTGGCATAAAGGTGAAAAATATTTCTGGAATTGCCTTTTTGATGCTGATTTAGCAAATAATTGCGCTGGCTGGCAGTGGGTTGCTGGTTCAGGTACCGATGCAGCTCCATATTTTAGAATTTTTAATCCAGTAACTCAGGGTAAAAAATTTGATCCAGAAGGTTTATATACTAAAAAATATTTGCCTGAATTAAAAAATATGCCTAATGAATATTTGTTCAATCCATGGGAAGCTCCTGCAGTAATTTTAAAAAAGGCAAATGTTAGTTTAGGTAATAATTACCCTAATCCTATAGTGGATATAAAACTTTCTAGAGAAAAAGCTCTTAGTGCTTATGAAAAAATAAAATAGTAAATGATCCATTCTTGAAGTTTAAACGTATGCTAGTTAGGAGATTTTAAATGTTTTTAGAAAATTCTTTGGAAACTACGAGTTTATCAGCTAGATTATCCTGTATAAATTATAAACAGGAAAAGACCTATAAAGTGTTAAAACCGGCTGCTAAAGATCAAGAATTAACAATTTTATTAAATTTAATAGCTACTAAAAAAGATAAAACTGCCTTCAGTAGTCTTTTTAAACTGGTTGGACCTCGTATTAAAGGATATTTAATGAAACTTGGGTCAAACGATATTGTTGCAGAAGATCTTTTACAGGAAGTAATGTTATCTGTCTGGAGAAAGGCAGAGACTTTTGATAGAAATAAAGCGGCAGTTAGTACCTGGTTGTTTACTATTGCACGTAATAAACGAATTGATATGCTTAGAAAAGAAATCAGACCTCAGCTAGATCCTAATGATCCAATGCTTACTCCTAATCAGGAAGAAGCGGCTGATAACGTTTATGGCTCCAAACAGGAGTCAATAAAGATTACTGATGCTATTAAAATGCTTCCTGATGAACAGTCAAAATTAATTAAAATGACTTATTATGAAGATAAGTCGCACTCTATTATTGCTAAGGAACTTAAAATGCCTTTAGGTACTGTTAAGTCCAGAATAAGATTAGCATCATCGCGTTTAAAGAAACTACTTGAAGGAACTATTCATGATTAATCACCATTTATCTTCTGAAATTTTAATTTCATATGCTGCAGGCAATACATCACCCTCTGAAAGTTTAATTGTAGCTTCTCATCTAAGTTATTGTGGCAAGTGTAGAAAAGAACTTGAATTTTNTGAGAAACTNGGGGGAGAATTGCTTGAAGATGCTGGGCCTGTTGATATTAATACTTCATCTATTGATAATGTGCTTTCAAAAATTGATATAGATGAGAGTAGAGAAAAGGCAGTTGAGCCACCAATTATGAATAGTATTTTCAAAGATATTCCTTCTGTTTTAAGTAATTATTTACCTGAGGGTAAGAACCTTACTGATAAATGGAACAAAGGTTTGGGTGGTATAAAGTATTTCGACATTGACTTAGGTAACTCTAAACAGAATACTCGTGCTAGAATGTTATCCATTCCTCCTGGGAAAAAACTTCCACATCATGGTCATGAAGGNCANGAANTAACTNTNGTAATTCAGGGAGGTTTTTCNGATGAGAATGGTAGTTATGANTCTGGTGATGTTGCTATAGAAGATGAAAATAATATTCATACTCCTATTTCTGATCCAAAAGAAGGNTGTGTNTGTTTAGTTGTTTACGAAGGTAATCTTAAATTTAAAGGNNTNTTTGGACCAATTTTGAATTTNTTAAANATATAGTATGTATAATTCNTGCTGGATAACAGGAGCATCTAGCGGTATCGGNAAACATACAGCACTTTATTTTGCTAAAAAAGGTTTTACTGTATTTGNAAGNGCTAGATCTTCNAAAGATTTAGANAANTTAGTAANTGAAANCNNTNCNTTGTCACAAAAAGGAANGATTATANCTGTTCCTTTAGANGTGACAGTTCCTGANGAAATTTCAAAATGTATANAATTTATCAAAAATAATGTANAAANCTTGGATTTTGTCATACTNAATGCTGGCACTTATTTAAANGAAAATTCNAAATTTGCAACTATCNAATCTACCAAATNTATGATTGATTTAAATTATACTGCAGTTTTTAATCATATTATTTTATTGCAATCCTTTATTGATATTTTAAATATNAAGCAAATAGCTGTAGTTTCCTCTATGGCTGCNTGGAGAGGTATGCCAATGTCTGCAGCCTATTCTTCCTCTAAAGCAGCAATTAAGACTGCTATAGAAAGTTTTGANATNGATTANAGTGATACTGGAGTANGCTTCAGAATCTTTTACCCTGGATTTGTAAAAACACCATTAACAGATAAAAATGACTTTAAAATGCCTTTTCTAATGNATGCTGATAAAGCGGCTGAAATANTATATAAAAANTTATTATNCTCTAAANNNTTTGAAATAAGTTTTCCATTTAGNTTTGCTTTAATTATGCGNNTTATTACNATGTTNCCNTGGCCTTTNTACAANANNNTTATGNTAAAAAAGGTNCGNAAATAANTTATTTCTAATTTTTTTTATAAAATANNATTACNGTACCAAGTTTAAAACCAAATTTTTTCATTTTTGCTTTATTTATTATAATATTATTNTCTTGNAGATACATCCAATCATCAAATTTNACTCTTGTTTTATTTCCAAATAATNNNAANTCAAAGGTATATTTCCAATGAAANGTATTNCCCGCNGTATANCCTANNGCCTCTCCTATTACGTTATCCGTGGTGCCNACATAGCAATTACTACTNTTTTTTANCAATTCCCAATTTCTATTTTCNTTGACACCATCATCATATAAAAAATCCTCTTTAATTTTNAAGNTTTTAAGTTTGTCATCCCATTTTCCAGTTATCTTACAGNTAAACCTTTTTCTTATAATACCAAATGGATCTTCGAATAAACCCCAAGCANANATTTNTCCAGAAAAAAANTTCTCTAGAATAAATTTGGGTTTATTATTTTTATATCTATTAANTGACATGCTATCTTTACGTTTATTTTAATTTAAATGGATTTAATTTTTTATTTTTTTAGAGTNATTTGATGAACATTAGTTGAACCCGATAAAAAACCNGCTTCACAATAAGCAAGATAATATTCCCACATATTTTTAAATTTAANATCAAANATTTTTTCCTTAGATATAACATTCCAGTTATTNAGAAAANTTTNCCTCCAAATTGAGAGTGTGTTTGCATANTCTTTTCCAAATGTTTTTTCTACATTCATATTTAAACCANATTCTGTCGTTACTCTTTGAAGAGCATNAATAGANGGTAAAAATCCNCCAGGAAATATATANTTCTGAATAAAATCAGCATTATATTTGTANGAAGAGTAAAGNTCATCTTTGATACTAATTAATTGCANACCAATTATTCCTTCATCTTTAATATTATCACNTAGCTTTTTAAAAAATATAGGCCAGTACNTCTTTCCAACNGCTTCAAACATTTCAATTGANATAATTTTATCNTATTTTTTATTNATTTCTCTATAGTCAGATATNTNAATATCTATTAAATCATTTAANCCTTCTTTTTGAANTCTTTTTTNNGCGTATTCTGCTTGTTCTTTAGATAGTGTTATGCAAGTAATNTTACTTTTATANTTTTTAGCAGCAAATTCTGCAAANCCTCCCCAACCNCAGCCTATTTCAAGTATATNATCGNCTGNTTTTATTTNAGTNATTTNACACAAGTTNTTATATTTTTTATTTTGCGCTGTAAATAATTCATCTTCTTNACTTTCAAATAATGCTGAAGAATAAGTCATCGATGTATCTAACCATTTTGAATAAAATTCATTTCCNAGGTCATAATGATAAGAAATATTTTTCTTACTTCCAGAAATAGAATTAGGTTTAANTNCGTGTTTAAGNTTATTCCATAAATTATATATTTTTTTTCCATAAATAATTTTTTTATTATGATTTCTATTTAGAGAAAAAAGTAAAATTACTTTTGAAATATCAGGACTTGAAATTTCATTGTGTATATAAGCTTCAGAAAAACCAATAGCTCCAAATTTNATAATTCTGTTAAACAAATTTTNAGAATGTATATTNAAATATGCTATTAAGTTNGAGTCTTTATCACCAATATAAAGTANATCTTTATCTGGNANTGTTATCACNAATAAACCATNTTTAATAANAAATAATTTAGTAATAATATTTTTATTAATTNTNTCTATCATCTTTCANATTATCTTTTATAAGAGTTTTGCTAAATGATATTATATCTTTACTNGGATTTGGTCTATTAAAGAATTTNATACCTTTAATCCAGAGATATAANGCTTGAAGATGTATNGAATAAATAACTTTTATTGTCATCAATGGATATACAAAAAAACATANTAATAAATTTTTATCNTTAAGTTCTGATTGNTCTCCATAAAAAATTGCATTAAGCAAATTAGTTTTATCTTTTTTATAATATTTAATTTNAACTTTTATAGATTTATTTAANATTTTGGTNTTGAATTCATATTCACCTTCTATTTGNAANAANGGAGAAACATGAAATACTTTTTTNACTTTTTCATTTAANTTGCTGTATCTAGTTACATAGCTATGTCTATCNCCAAATGTATTGTGAACTTCATATATTATAGCTTTAATATTATTTTTCTTATCGATACAAAAATATGTGGTAAGTGGATTAAAAACATAACCAAGTATTCGAGGATAACATAAAATATATATTCTATCTTCTTTATCATAAAGNTTTTTATTTGTTAAAATAGCTTTTGCCCANNAAAANGGGTTATTATAGGGTTTTTCAGTGTGATCTTTGAAANAAAANCTAAATAAATTAAATTTGTTTATAGAAAAAAATNTCGTATTTTTTTCTAAATTTTTTAGTTCTTCTAGATTAATTAATAAAGAAAAAATTCTATATTTGAANTTATGTATNTTAGGATAGAATCTATAGTGACTTACAAAACCNTTATAAATATAATAGTTTTTTAATAAGCCCATANAATTTTGCCTTTAATTTATTATNCAGANTATATTTTTTCTTTAATAGCCTTATTNTCNGAAANCCATGGANNANTACAGCCTAGTTTTTTTGCAATNTCNANGCCTGAATTNATTCCATCTTCATGGAAGCCATATTTTGTCCANGCTCCTGCATACCATATATTGTCTNGTCCTTGAATNTTTTCTAGTTTAGATTGACCNTTTAAGGCATTTTCATCAAGAATTGGATGTTCATANATTACTTCTCTAAAAATTAGATCTTTATCGATGCTACCCTCTTCAGGGTTTAAAGTAACAAACAGAGGATATTTTTTATCAATATTTTGTAATAAATTCATCCAATAAGTAACTTGAATGGGTTTTTCATCTATTATTTTATNNGATTNTAAAGAGCTCGTATAATTCCAAGATGACCATAATGACTTATTTTTAGGCATAAATTGTTTTGANGNATGTAATACAATNTTATTTTTTGAAAATTTAAAATAATTTAATATTTTATATATTTCTTNATCAACGCCTTTGATAAGNTTTGATGATTGATCTGCATGACATGCCATAATTACTTTATCGTACTTTATTTCTTTATCTTTAAATTTAATAATTACAGAATTNTTTTTAGGCGTTATAGNTTCAATACAACTNTTTATTTCATAATTAAAATTAGATTTTTNTATAATATTGTTNATATATTGTTGGCTTCCATTTTTTACTGTTTTCCATTTAGGNCTATNTTTTATATTTAATAATCCATGATGATAGAAAAAATATAAAAAAGTTTTAGTAGGAAATAGCAGGGCATTTTTATTAGAACAAGACCAAATTGCTGAGGCAATGGGAATTATATATCTGTTTATAAAATAGGATGAAAAATTATTATATTTTAGCCAATCGCCAATAACACTATTATTATCACTACTGTTTTTAATATAGTTTGTAGCAATTTTCTTAAATCTAAAAACATCATATATTAACCTCCATTGATTTAAATTAATCACATTTTTCTTTTGACCAAAAATTCCACCTAAACCTGAACCNGAGTATTCATATAANCCATTATTTAGAGATATTGATAAAGACATATCNCTATCGATNCTNTCNACATCTAAAGTGTCAAAAAACTTTGTTAAATTNGGATAATTTTTATTNTTATAAACTATAAAACCTGTATCTACNNTTATAGGNACTTNTTCAGAGTTATNTCTACTATAATTTATATTNATAGTATTTGAATGTCCTCCTAATTTATCNGCTTTTTCATATAGNGTAACTTGNTGTGTTTTTGATAAAATCCATGCAGCAGATAAACCAGCAATACCAGAACCTACAATAGCTATATTTTTTGAGGAATTAACTTTATTATTTNGTAAGCTNTCATTTTTTGTAGGAATGTATGTATCCATTTAATATNTTTCCAAAATTAATAATTGTTTTTTATAGNTACTCNCTATTAATAGTATTAGATTGTAATAAAAAATTTTAAACATTTTATTTTAACTTTTTTGATTGAATATGATAAATCCNAATTTTACAGAATATAAGAACTTACATATAAAAATTTTACTTAGCTTNCTAGTCTTTATTTGTTTTTTTTCATCCCTTAACACTATTCCTCCTTTAGATAGGGATGAATCAAGATATATTCAAGCTACAGTTCAAATGNTGGAGTCAAAAGANTTCATAAATATTAAGTTTTTAGATGCTCCNCGTTTAAAAAANCCTCCAGGTATTTATTGGATGCAGGCTCTATCTTCAACTATAGTTAAAAATATTTTNTTTTTAGAAAAAGCACCNNTATGGTCTTATAGGTTGCCTTCTGCAATAGCGGCTAGTATTTCTGTATGGTTAACATTTTTATTAGGNAAACTTTTGTTTGGTAGAACTCAAGGTTTTATTGCAGCACTTTTATTGTTAAGTTCACCTNTAGTATTTATTGAATCGCACATAGCAAAAACAGATTCGGTACTTATGGCATGTGTTTTATTTATTATTTATATTTTTGCAAAAATTATATTTGATTCTAAATTTAAAGATAATTACTACTCAAAATATTTAATCCTTTTTGCATGGTTAGTCATGGGATTTGCTTTTCTTATTAAAGGCCCACTTATAATTTTATTTATATTTTTTATGNCAATATTTTTTAGGATATTTAGNGGTNTTAACTTTNTTAAAGATTGCAGAATNATNACTGGCTTNANTATATTTTTACTAATTTCACTACCATGGTTTATAATTATCAACTTAGGAGCTAANAGNGAAATATTCGTGAATTCTGTCAAAAAAGATATGTTATTAAAATTGGTAAGTGTTCAAGAATCTCATGGCGCACCTCCAGGAACTTATTTTATTTCTTCAATAGTANCTGCCTGGCCNATATTCTTATTTATTATACCAACGATCATCTGGTCTTATAAAAATAAACATAATAAAGCGATAATTTTCTTATTATCTTCAATATTACCTGCATGGGTTAGTTTTGAATTAATTCCCACTAAATTATTNCATTATATTCTNCCTCTTTTACCTAGTCTTGCAATATTAACGTCAGCAATGCTTATATTTAATTTTAAAAGTAGCAGTATTTTATTATCCCTAGATAAACTTTATTTAAAACTTATTTCAATATTACCGGCTTTAGGCGGAATAGTAATATCTATAGGTGTTTTATATTTAGCAAAATTATTTGGAGAAGGTTTTACTATATCTGTATTAATTATTGCTCTTNTATATTTTTTAGGTTCTATATTTAGTGGNTATTATTTATTTGTAAGAAATTATATCAATGCTTTATTATTAGTTATTTTTACAAATTTAATAGCTTTAAATATAATTTTTATCTATCTGCCTCATCAATTAAGCAAAATTTGGGTTACTGAAAAAATATATGAGAAAATTCAAGAAAAAAATATAGATACTTCCTTTGCACTATTAGGTTATTCTGAACCTTCTTTAATATATAGGTTAGGNTCAAANACTAAAATTTTAACAAGNAATGANGAAGCAATTANATTTNTTTTAAAACATANTTTTAAATATTTAATTATTGAAGATAGTTACTTAGAAGAATTTAAAATTATGGCAGAACAAAACCTACTCTCAATAAAATTATTAGATAAAAAAATTACAGGCTTTAATTATTCTAATGGTAAATTCATAAANATTAGTATTATTCATATAATATAAATTTTTTTTATAATTACCTTTCTAAAAAAGTAATAATTATTTATATTATTATTCTTACAGTTTGTTTTTATATTATTTAAATGGAGANGGAAATGTTACCAGAGTTATCACCTAAAGTTGTAGATNTATTAGAAAGAGTAAGTAAATTTATGGATGAGAATATTTATCCAAACGAAGANAAAATTGCAGCAGAGATTGCTGAAGGCGATAGATGGCAACCATCACAAATACTAGAAGGTATTAAAGCAAAAGCTAAATCTGAAGGTTTATGGAATTTATTTTTGCCAGAGAGTGATCGTGGAGCTGGTTTAACAAATTATGAATATGGGCATTTATGTGAGTTGATGGGAAGAACTCAATTTGGNCCAGAGGCATTTAATTGTTCTGCTCCTGATACAGGTAATATGGAAACTTTAGAGAGGTATGCATCTGAAGAAGTAAGAGATGAATGGATGACTCCATTANTAGAAGGTAAAATACGTTCTGCATTTGCAATGACTGAGCCGGCAGTGGCCTCATCNGATGCNACAAATATAGAATCATCAATAGTTAGAGATGGTGATGAATATGTAATTAATGGAAGGAAGTGGTGGACTTCAGGAGCTAATGATCCAAGATGTAAAGTTTTTATATTTATGGGAAAATCAGATCCAAAGAATCCAGATCGTCATAAACAACAGTCTATGATTGTGGTTCCTGCAGATACAAAAGGTGTAAAAGTATTGCGTCATTTACCAGTTTTTGGTTTTGACGATGCACCTCATGGTCATGCTGAAGTTTTATTTGAAAATGTTAGAGTGCCTGCAAAAAATATATTATTAGGAGAAGGAAGAGGTTTTGAGATAGCGCAAGGACGTCTTGGGCCTGGCAGAATTCATCATTGTATGAGACTAATTGGTGTAGCTGAGGTAGCATTAGAAAAAATGTGTAAAAGAACAAAAGAAAGAGTAGCATTTGGGAAGCCAGTGGCAGAGCAATCAGTAACTCAAGAAAGGATTGCNGAATCAAGAATAATGATAGATCAATGTAGATTATTGACTTTATATGCTGCACATAAAATGGATGTTCATGGAAATAAAGAGGCTCGTAAAGAGATAGCTATGATTAAAGTATCTGCTCCTAATATGGCATGTACAATTATAGATTGGGCAATTCAAGCTCATGGAGCTGGTGGAGTTTCTAATGATTTTGGTTTGTCTAAAATGTATGCTCAATCTAGAACTTTAAGATTAGCAGATGGTCCAGATGAGGTTCATCGCAATCAAATAGCTAGATTAGAACTTAAAAGGCATAATTAATAGGACTTAATTTATGAAAAATAAATATGTTCTAAATTTAGAGGATATACCTGTTAAGCAAGCTCATAAGTTTAATATAAACAAATTAAACGAGTTCTTAGCAGGTAAATTAGAGGATTTTCATGAAATAAGTAAGGTTGGTCAGTTTAATGCTGGTCAGTCTAATCCTACATTTGTAATAGAAGATTCAAATCATAAAAGATATGTTCTTCGAAAAAAACCTCCAGGAAAATTATTACCTTCTGCACATGCAGTAGATAGAGAGTACAAGGTACAAAAAGCCTTATTTAATACTGATGTACCAGTAGCTAAAATGTATCTTTATTGTGATAACCAAGATATTATTGGAACAGAATTTTACATCATGGAGTATTTAGAAGGAAGAGTATTTGAGGATACTACGTTACCTGGGCACTCTCCAAAAGATAGAAGTTTGATATACAATAGTATGAATGAAACATTAGCTGCTTTACATAAGGTCAAACCTGAAGACGTTGGCTTAGAAAATTTTGGAAGACCTGGAAGCTATTTTTTAAGACAATTAAAAAGATGGTCACAGCAATGGGAGATATCTAAGCAACAGGATATTCCAGAAATGCCGTTATTAATAGAATGGTTATCAAATAATATTCCTGAAAGTGATGAAACAACAATTGTTCACGGTGATTATAGGTTAGGTAACTTAATTTATGACCTAAATGAGCCTAAAGTTATTGCTGTATTAGATTGGGAATTATCTACTTTAGGTCATCCTCTTGCAGATTTGGGATATAATTTAATGCTTCATGAAGAAGATTCAGACGTTCGTTCAGGTTTTAGTTTAAAGAATTTGGATTTAGTAAAATTAGGTATACCAACCAAGGATTACTTAGTGGAAAAATACTGTGAAATGGTTAAGAGAGATATTATAAATCCGAATTTTTATATAGTTTTTTCAATGTTTAGAAATGTAGCTATTTTAGAAGGAGTTCTAGCTAGGGGTAGAGCAGGAAATGCTTCTTCTTCTTTAGCTGAAGAAAAAGGAGCTATGTCAAAGCCCATTGCAAAAATAGCATGGGATTTAGTGCAAAATAGTAAACTAGATTAGTTATTTCTATATCTAAGGTTTTCTCTAGATAAATCAGATATTTTATTGCATCCCATAAGTTTCATATCACGTTCTATTTCATTTCTGAAGTTACCTAGAGCTTTCTCAACCGCAGGTTGGCCTCCACCTCCTAAAGCATAAAGATAGTATTTTCCTCCAGAACAACATTTTGCACCAACTGATAAAGCCTTTAATACATGAGTACCTCTTTGAATTCCGCCGTCACAAATAACATCAAGTTTATCACCTACTGCATCCACAATTTCAGCTAATTGATCAAAAGGACTTCTAGACCCATCTAATTGTCTTCCACCATGATTAGATACCATAATAGCAGTAGCTCCAATATCTACAGCTTTTTTTGCATCTTCTACGCTCATAATTCCCTTTAAACAAAAATGCTTTCCCCATTTTTTATTTATTTCTTCTGCATCTTTCCAGTTCATAGTTTGGTCTAACATATTTGTAAAATAATCACCTACAGAAATAGCTATATTTGTTCCTGCATTAACAAATTTAGATAATTGAGGTAAATCAAATTTTTCATGAGTAAAATAATTTATTGCCCACATAGGATGACTAGCAAAACTAAATAAACTTTTAAGTGTCAACCTTGGCGGGCTTGTAAATCCTGTATGCAAATCTCTTTCTCTATTTCCACCAGTTATGGTATCAACCGTTAGAGCAATTGCCTCATAATTTGCTTCTTTACACAAATCTATCATATGATTATTTAGTCCTTTGTCTTTATGATAGTATAATTGAAAGAGTTTAGGAGAAGATATTTCCTTACTCATTCTCATTATATCAACTGTACCTAATGACGATAAGCCTGACATAGTTCCAAATTTTTCAGCTGCCCGTGCAACAGCTAATTCGCCTTCATGGTGAAAGAGTCTCTGTAATGCAGTAGGTGAGCAAAATAAGGGCATGTCTAGTTTTTGTCCCATAACTGTTACAGACATATCTATATCTTTAACGCCTGCTAATACATTAGGNACTAAATCACACTCTTCATATGCTGCAGTATTTCTATTTTTTGTAATTTCATCATCTGCTCCACCATCGATATAATGAAATATTGGACCAGGTAGTTTGCTTTTTGCCAATTTTCTAAAATCTTGAGTGTTATGACAGTCTTTAATTCTTTTAAAAATCATTTTTAATTTGTACCTTTATTTCAATTTAATATTACATAATATAATTTATGTAAATTACTAATATAAAAATATAGAATCTTTATTTTGGAGCCATTCTTAGAGAACCATCTAATCTAATAGTTTCTCCATTTAACATTTCATTTTCAAAAATATGTTTTACTAATGCAGCATATTCTTTTGGATGTCCTAAACGATGTGGATGCAATGTAGAAGCTATAAGAGATTCTTTTGCTTCTTCTGGGAGTCCTGCTAGAAGTGGTGTCTCAAAAAGCCCAGGAGCTATTGTGTTTACTCTTATGGTCTGACGCGCTAATTCTCTAGCTATTGGTAATGTCATACCTATGATTCCTCCTTTTGAAGCAGAATAAGCTGCTTGCCCAATCTGTCCATCATAAGCTGCGATTGACGCTGTATTTATAATTACTCCTCTACTTTCATTATTATTAGTTTTATTATATTGCATAACATTTGCTGCAGCTTTTAATGTATTGAATGTTCCTATTAAATTAACATTAATTATTTTAGTAAATAGATTAAGAGGACAAGTACCCTCTTTATTTAAAACTTTACTAGGACTTCCAATGCCTGCACAGTTTACAGCTAAATTTATGGAGCCAGTATTTTTTACTATTTCCGAAAAGTTTTCTGAAACTAAATTTTCATCAGTTATATCTATATTTATATAATTACAATTAGAGCCTAATTCCTCTGCCTTTTTAATACCTAAGTCATTCTGTATATCTATAATAGTAACTCTTCCTCCATTATTAATAATCATGTCAGCTGTTGCACCTCCTAGACCACTTGCTCCTCCAGTAATAACAGCATTACAATTTCTTAATTCCATAATATTTCCTTTCTAAATTTAAGAAGAAAATTGCTCATTAATAAACTTTTCTTCAAGACTACTTTCAGTATCAAATAATAGTTTAAATGATAATTTCGTCGATAGTTTTATATTAACTGATTTTACATTTCTAACTTCTAGATTTCCAGCTGTTGCACTTACACCTCTAATTTTTGGTTCTTTAACAGTGAAATCAACTGTAGAAGTTTTTGGTAATAATGCTCCTCTCCATCTTCTTGGCCTAAAAGCGCATATCGAAGTCAAAGATAATAATTTTGAATTTATAGGTAAAATAGGACCATTTGCAGATAAATTATACGCAGTACTTCCAGCTGGAGTGGCTACCATAACACCATCACAAACTAATTCATTTAGTCGTTTTTTATTATTAACATTAATCATTACTTTTGCAGTCATTCTAGATTGTCTTAATAATGACACTTCATTAATTGCTATTCCTTTATATTTTTTTTCATCTATATCTATGGCTTCCATTACTAAAGGAGAAATTTTAGTACGAACAGCATTGTTAATTCTTTCTATAAGGTTTTGTTTTGAATATGTATTCATTAAAAAGCCAATAGTTCCTCTATTCATTCCATATATTGGGATTTTTTTAATGCCATAAGTCTCTATTACGCTAAGTAGAAGGCCATCTCCACCTAAAGCCACAATAACATCTGCTTTATCAACATCATTATTACTATATATTTTGGATAATTCTTTTAATGCTTTTTGAGCTTCTTTTGAATTTGAAGCAATAAAAGCTACTTTATTAAATTTCATTTTAAATAAACCGTTTATTTATTTTAATTAAAAAAGATATCTGAAAGTTAACACTTAATAAAATAAGTTTAAAGATAAATTTATCCGCCTGTTACACTCATATGTCTTTTGACAGCTGGACCTGAAGCTCGACGGCTAATTTCAAAATCATGACCTTTAGGCTTCCTAGAAATTGCTTCTCTGATAGCATCTTCCAACTCTATTCCTGTTTTACCCATTTGTAATTCTTTTCTTAAATTAGCTGAGTCATCTTGCCCAAGGCACATATAAAGCATTCCTGTACAGGTAAGTCTGACTCGATTACAGGATTCACAAAAATTATGTGTGAGAGGGGTAATAAATCCCAGTCTTCCTCCTGTTTCTTCAACTTTAACATATCTTGCAGGGCCACCAGTTTTATACTCACTTTCTGTTAGTGTGTATTTTTGTCTTAATTTAGCTCTAACCATAGACAATGGTAAATATTGATCAGTTCTATCTTCTGTAATTTCTCCCATAGGCATTGTTTCTATTATAGTAAAATCATGTCCTTCATTATGTGCCCATTCTATCATGCTTTGTAATTCATTTTCATTAACACCTTTTAATGCTACAGCATTTATTTTGCATTTTAAACCTGCTTTCTTTGCAGACTTTAGACCAACTAATACCTTTTCTAAATCACCCCATCTTGTAATCTTTTTGAAAAGCTCTGGGTTTAATGTGTCAATAGAAACATTTACTCTTCTTACTCCATAATCATATAATTGATCAGAAAACCTAGATAATTGACTTCCATTAGTAGTTAAAGTCAGTTCTTCTAGCCCTGATCCAATTTTAGAGCCAAGAGATTTAATTAGTGTTAACACATTCTTTCTGACTAATGGCTCTCCTCCTGTAAGTCTAATTTTTTTAGTACCTAGGTTTATAAATGAAGTACATAGAGTTTCAATTTCTTCAAGTGACAAGACGTCAGCTTTTGGAAGAAAAGTCATATTTTCTGCCATACAATAAACACATCTAAAATCACATCTATCAGTTAGGGATACTCTTAAGTAAGAAATAGCTCTACCAAATGGATCTATTAAAGAGTTTATATTATTATTAAATTTTTCCACTGTTTTATCTAACATTAAAATTCCAAACACAAATCCTTTATATGGTTATATACCACTGTATATAATGGAGCAAGAATTTCTTTCAATATAAATTTTTATTATGTATAAAGATTTGCAATTATATTTGTCTGAAGCTAGATATAGTAAACTACTTGTAAATATTGTGGAAGTTGCAAAAGAATATTTTCAAGAAGGAGTAAGTGAATTTCCATCAGGAGATTTAACAGAAATCTATAAAGTTATTAACAAAAATAAAATATAGGTTATATATTACCTATTTATCTAAAAGGAAAGTAGTATTGACTGAAAATAACAGAATTTCTAGCATCAAAAGCACTGATGATAAGCAGTGGGAAGATATTAGATCCGGTGTAATAACATTATGTAGTAATTTTCCTGGCGAATATTGGAGAGGCTTAGATAATAAAAGAGAGTATCCAGAAGAATTTGTAAAAGCTTTAACTAATGCTGGTTATTTAGCTTGCTTAATACCGGAAGAATATGGAGGATCAGGTCTTCCTATTCAAGCAGCATGTATTATTCTTGAAGAAATACAAAGATCGGGGGGGAATGGCGCTGCTTGTCATGCNCAGATGTATATTATGGGGGCACTACTTAGACACGGATCTAAAGAACAAAAAGATAAATATTTGCCTAAAATATCCTCTGGTGAATTACGTTTACAAGCATTTGGAGTAACCGAACCTGATGCTGGTACTGACACGCTATCTATTAGAACTAAAGCTGAAAAAACAAAAAATGGTTATATTATTAATGGACAGAAAGTTTGGACAAGTAGAGCTGAGTATTCGGATTTAATGTTACTTTTAGCTAGGACTTCCACTAACAAAACCATGAAAAGAACTGAAGGTTTATCTTTATTTATTTTAGATATGCAGAAAGCAAAACATAATGGCCTAACTATTAAACCTATAAAAACAATGATTAATCATGCAACTACNGAGGTGTTTTTTGATGATTTAGAAATACCTTTTGATAGTTTAATAGGGTCAGAAGGACAAGGTTTTAAATATATATTAGATGGAATGAATGCTGAACGTATCTTAATTGCNGCAGAATGTATTGGAGATGCAAAATTTTTCTTAGATAAATCTACAGAATATGCATCTACTAGAGAGGTATTTGGAAGACCTATTGGACAGAATCAAGGTATTCAATTTCCAATAGCTCGAGCATATGCTGAAATGGAAGCAGCTGCATTAATGGTTGATAGAGCGGCAAAATTATTTGATAANGGTATTTCCTGTGGTGCTGAGGCTAATATAGCAAAACTATTATCTTCAGAGGCTTCCTGGAAAGCTGCNGAATCTGCTATGCAGACATTTGGAGGTTATGGTTTTGCAGAAGATTATGATATAGAGAGAAAATATAGAGAAACAAGACTTTATCAAACGGCTCCTATATCTACAAATTTAATTTTAGCATTTATAGCGCAAAATGTACTAGGACTTACTAAATCTTATTAGGAGAAAATATTAAAGATGTTAGAGGGAATATTAGTAGTATCATTAGAGCAAGCAGTAGCTGCGCCATTATGTTCTTTAAGACTCGCAGAGGCTGGAGCAAGAGTAATAAAAATAGAGAGATCTGAGGGAGATTTTGCTAGATATTATGATAAAGACGTAAAAGGTAATAGTGCTTATTTTGTTTGGTTAAATAGAGGTAAAGAATCTTTAGTCATTGATATAAAAAACTCCAAAGATGTGGCATTACTTAAAAAAATAATTTCTTCTGCTGATATATATATTCAGAATTTAGCTCCTGGAGCTGCGGAAAGAGCCGGATTAGGTTCAAAAGATATGAGGGCTTCAAATAAAAAATTAATTACATGTGATATTTCTGGATATGGTCAAAGCGGGCCTTATAGGGATATGAAGGCATATGATTTATTAGTTCAAGCTGAAACAGGTTTATGCAGTGTTACAGGAACTGCTGAGGAAGAAGGAAGAGTAGGAGTCTCAGTATGTGATGTTGCATGCGGAATGAACGCACATTCTTCAATTTTACAAGCTTTATATCATAGAGAAAAGACAGGAAAAGGTAGCGCAATAGAAGTTTCGTTATTTGATGGTATGGCAGATTGGATGAATGTTCCATATCTTCAGACTGTATACGGAAGTAGGTCTGTTAAAAGAGTTGGTTTATCTCATCCTTCTATTGCCCCTTATGGAGCATATGTTTCTAAATGTGGAAAAAAAATTTTAATATCGATACAGAATGAGAGAGAGTGGATACAGTTATGTTCTTCTGTATTAATGCTTCAGGATTTATCGAAAGATGAAAGATTTAACACACCTACTAATAGAGTAAAAAACAGAATTGCACTTGATAAAATCATTTCAAATGAATTTATTAAATATAACAAAGATTTATTATTAGAACGATTGAGAAGAGGAAAGATTGCTTGTGGAGTATTAAATTCTATTAATGATCTAGAAAATCATCCTCAATTAAGAAAAGTAAAATGTATCATTGGAGATGAAGAGGTGGAACTAATTGCTGCACCCTCAATAATTGAAGGTGAAGAAAATAAGATCAGTAAAATTCCTAATATAGGAGAAAATTCTATTAATATAAGGAAAGAATTTAATGAATAGTAGTGAGGATATGAAGTCTTGGATAGGTAAATCTATTAAAAATGAGGATTATATTAGTGATTTTCCAGTAAGAGCAATGTCTTCAGTATTTGATTATGAGAATGAAAATTTTATTGAAGTTCCATACGGTTGGCATTGGTTGTATTTTTTGAATTTACCATTACAAAAGAATTTAGGACCTGATGGACATGAAAAAAGAATAGGTTTTATGCCTCCAATAGAGTTACCTATTAGAATGTATGCCGGAGGCGAAATAAATTATTTTAAACCAATATTAATTGGTGAAAAATTAAAAAAAACTTCAAGTATTATTTCTATTGAAAATAAAGAAGGTTCAACAGGTAATCTAATTTTTTTAAAAATTAAGCATGAAATTGCTAACAAAAAAGAAATTTTAATAAATGAAATTCAAAATCTTGTATATAGAGAAGATAAAAAGTCTCAAAAAACTAAATCTGCTATTGGCATTAATGCTCCTAAGAATTTTGATTATGAAAAATCATGGCAAACTACTCCAGAAATGCTTTTCAGGTATTCAGCATTAACACATAATGTCCATAAAATACATTATGACTTTCCATATGCCACAGGTGTAGAAGGCTATCCACAAATAGTTGTTCATGGACCTTTAATGGCAACTTTCTTATTAGATTTGATAAGTAATATATTAACATATAAGCAAAAACTTATTAAGTTTACCTTTAGGTTAAAAAGCCCTGTTTTTGTTGGAGGCACTATTTTTGCTCAAGCTATTAAAACTAAGAATGGATTAGACCTATGGATTAAAGATCAAAATGGTTATCAATCTTTAACTGCAGAAGCAGTAATTATTAACTAATCTTGCATATTAAATATAGAATCTAAATTTTTATGAGTATTAATAACAACATTTTTTAAACTTAACGACATTTCTAAAATAGTATTTACGTAGAAGTATGAAGTTTCAATTTTATCATTTAAAAATTTATCTTCTTCATTATTTTTTAGTATATTATATGCTTTAATTGCGCTTCTAGCCATAATCCACCCACCAAATATATTTCCACACATATCTAAAAATGGAGTGGCACCAGATGCNGCATTTCTTTTACTATTTTTCCACATATTNAGAAGTTCATCAGAAGTATTTTCAAGTAAATCAATAGNAAAAATAACTTTNTTTCCAATTTCTACTAATTTATCTTCTTTTGTTTCTATGCATTCTTTTGCATCTTTTCTCATATCAGATAAAAATCTTTTAAATACATTTCCATTATCNAGAGANAGTTTTCTCCTTAATAAATCAAGAGCTTGAATTCCATTTGTACCTTCATATATAGGAAGTATTCTTGCATCTCTNTAATGTTGAGCTGCTCCTGTTTCTTCAATAAAACCCATTCCTCCATGAACTTGAACACCAGTAGANGCTATTAATACCCCNTGNTCTGTGCACCATGCTTTAACTATAGGCGTTAATAGGTCTAAATTTTCTTGAGCTNTAATTTTATCTTCGGAAGATAATGCATTTTTTGATAAATCTAACTCATTTGCAGTAAATAATGATAATGCACGCATAGCTTCTATTCTAGATTTCATATCCATTAGCATTCTTTGTACATCTGGATGATCTATGATTGCTACGGTTCCATCTCTCGNTCCATCTATAGAATTACCTTGTTGACGAGATTGAGAAAAATTATACGCTTGTTGAAAAGCGCGTTCAGCAATAGAAACTCCTTGAACACCTACATTAAGCCTTGCATTATTCATCATTGTAAACATCGCTTTAAGGCCTCCGTGTTTTTCTCCAATTAATTCTGCGTCAGCNCCNTCATTATCACCATAAGCTAATACNCACGTAGGACTAGCATTTGTTCCAAGTTTGTGCTCNATAGAGACAACCCTTACATCATTTTTTTCTAATGTTTTACCTTCTTTATTTACTATGTTTTTAGGAGATATAAATAAGGATATTCCTTTGCTTCCCTCAGGTGCATCAGGAAGTCTTGCGAGGACTAAATGAATTATATTCTCATTCATNTCTTGATCNCCATGTGTAATATATATTTTATTACCATATAATTTATAATTATCATCATTGGGNACAGCTTTAGATTTTAGTAAAGCTAGGTCCGAACCTGCCTGAGGTTCTGTAAGGTTCATAGTNCCTGACCATTCTCCACTTATCATTTTAGGTAAATATTTTTGTTTTTGTTCTTCCGTTCCATATGCTTCAATAACTTCAATNGCACCCTGTGTTAATAACATATTTAAGGAAAAACTCATATTAGCGGCATGCCAAATTTCNTTTAATCCACCAACAATATTCCANGGCATTTCTTGTCCACCATATTNTTTAGACCCTGCAACTGAAGACCAGCCACCTTCAATATATTGTTTATAAGCATCTTTAAAACCTGCTGGCATTCTAACCAAGCCATTTTCTAGTGTAATTCCTTTTTTATCGCCAATAGAGTTTAAAGGAGCTAAAACGTTGGAAGCGAATTTACCGGCCTCCTCAAATATTTGTTTCATTAAATCTGGATCAGAGTANTCATCATTTTTATTTTGAACTTCAGAANTAACATTATTAAGTACAAATAAAATATCTTCAATTGGGGCATTATATTCTTGCATATTATCCTCTTTCTAATTTTANAGNACTTTGCCAGGGTTTAAAATATTATTTGGNTCAAAAGTATTTTTTATTGATTTCATTAAATTTATCTCAATTTCAGGATTATAAAACTTTAGTTCTTCTCTTTTAAGTTTTCCTATACCATGTTCAGCTGAAAAACTACCATCTAAGTCGTTAACTATATCAAAAACAATCTTATTTACACTTTCCCANTTCTTAAGAAAATCTTCTTTGTTACTTTTTATTGGTTGACTAATATTGAAATGTATATTGCCNTCNCCTATATGNCCAAATGCAACTACTCTGGACTCAGGTATAAATTTTTCTACGCTGTAAGTAGCATCATTAATAAATTTACTTACATTATTTATTGGTATTGAAATATCATGTTTTATNGAACCACCTTCAGGTTTTTGTGCTTCGTTTAAACCATCTCTCAGAAGCCATAAATCTTTTCTTTGTTGAGTGCTTTCAGCAATGACTCCATCTAGAACTATATTTTTATTTANCGCTACTTCAAATAAATTTTCCATTTGTTTTCTCATATTATTTTTAGAAGAAGAGGAAAATTCTAATAGTACATACCACTTATACTTATTACTCATAGGTTCTTTAGCACCAGGAATATTTTTTAATACCATCTCCATACCGATTCTACTTACTAGTTCATAAGCATTNAGAAGATCAGCACTNGCACTGCGAGCTAGTCCAAAAAGTTCTATCGCTGCTTCTGAATTNGGTATAGCAAATAATGCTGTTTCAATATTTTTTGGAGAGGGAAATAGTTTTAGTACAGCAGAAGTTATTATNCCTAATGTTCCTTCGCTTCCAATAAATAATTGTTTNAGATCATATCCACGGTTATCTTTTCTTAAACTTGTTAGATTATTCCATATTGNACCATCCGCTAAGACAACTTCTATTCCTAAAACTAAGTCTCTTGCCATTCCATATCTAAGAACATTTATTCCTCCTGCATTTGTTGATAGGTTTCCTCCGATGGTNCATGAACCTTCAGATGCTAAACTTAACGGGAAAAGAAAATTTTTTTCACTAGCTTGATCTTGTATNTTACTAAGTATNCATCCTGCTTCAACTGTTACAGTAAAATTTTTTTCATTAAATTCTTNAATATTGTTCATTCTTTCTAGAGATAACATAACTTCTTGACCGTTATTAGATGGAACAGTTCCTCCACATAATCCTGTTCTTCCTCCTTGCGGTACTATTTTTATATTAAATTTATTACATAATTTTAGTATTTTACTTACTTCATTTGTACTATTAGGTTTTAGTAATAAATCAGATTTTCCTTTATANAAACCTCTCTCTTCCAATAGGTGAGGCTCAATAGNATTTAAATCTTCGATCCAACCCTTTGGNCCTAANGTTTCTTTTAATGGAAATAGCTTTTTTAACTCTGAATGCATATTTTTCTTCTTANATATTTTTTTAATGAAATATAAATCTTTATTAATTTAGATCAAGACTAATTAGCAGCACCTCTATTTAAGCGATCATTTATNGCAATTCCAATACCTTTGTTTTGTATTTTTNTTACTGCAATTTTTTTAACTTTCTTNTTATCTAANNATCTTAGCATNGAAAATAAATTTTTAGCAGCTTCTTCTAAGTTNTTATTCTNACTTAAATTCATTTTAACAAAATTATTTAAATTTTTTGGATCTTCNCCAAAACCAAGCCATGCTTCNNCTTTTAATGGATAATCNGCATTTAATCTNAGTGATGCNTTAGGAGAATAATGTTTCTTNAATAAGCCNGGACTTTCTGGTTTTTNTTCATTGATATTA
Source organism: Candidatus Pelagibacterales bacterium (assembly GCA_002720535.1). Lineage (GTDB taxonomy): Bacteria > Pseudomonadota > Alphaproteobacteria > TMED109 > TMED109 > TMED109. The sequence continues at coordinate 387,624 of PBIU01000003.1, forward strand.
GATNCNTNATAAGAAGTTTTAACTATTTTATTTATAAGGCTAATATTTAATCCTCCTGGTCTTAATACTTTNGGAATAGTTTTTGTAAAGTCTATCACTGTAGATTCAAGTCCAATTTCAGTATTACCGCTATCTAAGATCATATCATTTTTTTGATCCAATTTACTAGAAAGATCATTTTTAACATGNNGCGCCGANGTAGGACTTAAGTGTTGAGATATATTAGCACTGGGAGCAATTAATGGAGCATCAACAGTTTTTAATAATTTTAAAGCAACAGGATGGTTTGGAATTCTTAATGCAACAGTATTTAAACCTGCTCTCGCAATAGAACTAATATTTGAGGAAGTATTATATGGAAGAACTATNGTCAGAGGNCCAGGCCAATATTTTTTTATAAGTTTCATAACATCTAAAGGAATATTTTCTACAATAGATAATAATTGTTCTATTTTNTATATATGTACTATTAANGGATTATTTTTTGGTCTACCTTTAACTTTATAAATTCTTTTTACAGCATTTTTATTGGANGCTAATGCTCCAAGTCCATAAACAGTTTCCGTAGGAAANGCAACAATTCCCTCATTNTGAAGGAGAGTTGCAGCTAGTTTAATATTATTATTATTTGCTTTATAAATTTTCATCAAGAAAGCACAGGTTTTAGTTTTTCAAAAGCTTTATTAAGTAAATNTGGGCTTTTAGCATAGCATATTCTTANCCAGCTATTNCCACCATTNCCAAAAGATGTTCCGGGAGCTAGTCCAACTCCAGTTTTTTNTAAAGTATCAAAGCAAAATTTTTCTGAATCTGATATATCTTTTATTTTAAAATAAGCATAAAAAGCTGCTTNAGAATAAGGAAAAACNACTCTAGAAAAATCATTTAAATTTTCTAATGCTATANNTCTTGAAATTTTTAAATNATGAATCATTTTTTCAATAAAGTTTTCTCCTTCNTTAATTGCTACNACTCCNGCATGTTGCGCAGGAGATGAGGGGGAAGCAACATTAAACTCATTAAGTTTCTCAAATATATTAATTAATCCTTCAGGAACNATCATCCATCCNAATCTCCATCCTGTCATNGCCCAAGACTTAGAAAAACTATTTACAACTATTAATAAATCATCTTCTTTTGATATATCTAAAAAAGAGGGGGCNACTTTTCTATCATAAATAATTCTTTCATAGACTTCNTCCGATATTANCCAAGTTTTTTCTTTNCTACATANTTCTAAAATTTCTGACTGTTCTTGACTANTCATTACCCATCCAGTCGGGTTATTTGGTGTATTAATATAAATAGCTTTCGCATCTTTTATATATTTTTTAATTTCTTCAAGNTTTAATTTCCATATATTTTCTTTTTCAGCGTGTATCAATGGTATTTCAATAACATCCCCACCCATAATTTCTATACAACGCATAAAGTTTGGCCAAACAGGAGTTATACAAATTATTTTATCTTTAGGATTAACAAGTGCTTCAGAAGCTATCATTAAGGCATTCATTCCAGCTGAGGTGATCATTATTCTGGATGAGTTTATTTTTTTTTTTATGAAGGGCAGAGCTATATGTAGATATAGTGTCGACTAGTTCTGATATTCCTTGGTTTGCACTATAAAAAGTGTGTCCATCATCTAGAGCTGTCTTCATAGCCTCTGATATAAATGCTGGAGTTGCAATATCAGTTTCACCNAAATATAGAGGAATAATATTCTTTTTNCCAATGACTGAGTTAGCAANATTTCTAATAGGAGAAGATTTTAGAGATTTTATTACTTTTCTTATTTTAAAATCATTATTATCACTCAAGTTATAGCACCCATTTGCCATGGAACAAATTCAAGGTCACCTAAACCATTAATTTCAGATTTGGATTGTTTTCCAGATGCTACATCAAGAATAAGTTGNAATATTTCTTGACCCATTTCTTCAATTGTCGACTCACCAAGTAATATTTTTCCGCAATTTACATCCATATCTTCAGTCATTCTATTATATAGGTCATCATTAGTNGCTAGTTTTATTGAAGGAGCAGGTTTGCATCCGAATACTGAACCTCTACCAGTAGTGAAGCATATCATATTTGCTCCGCCTGCAATTAAACCTGTTACACTTGTTACATCATAGCCCGGAGTATTCATAAAAGTAAAACCTTTTGCTTTTATATTCTCAGCAAATTGGTAAACATCAACTAAATTTGTTGTTCCTCCTTTTGCTACTGCGCCTAGCGACTTCTCTAGTATAGTAGTCAATCCTCCAGCTTTATTTCCAGGAGAAGGGTCTTGATGAAGCTGATGTTTATTTTCTTCAAATTTGATCAAATAATCTTCTTGCCACCACTTTATAAAGTTGACTATTTTTTCCCCTACTTCTTTATTTATTGCTCTTCGAGTTAATAAGTGTTCTGCACCAAATATTTCAGGAGTTTCTGCCAGAGTTCCAGTTCCTCCATTTTTTACTAATAGATCAACAGCCGCTCCTAATGCTGGGTTTGCAGTCATACCAGAATAGGCATCTGATCCTCCACATTCTAATCCTAAAATTAATTCGGAAGCTGGACTTATCTTTCTTTTATTTTTATTCAGTATTGGAAGCATCTGTTTAATTATTTCTACCCCTTCTTGAATAGTTTTTCTTGTGCCACCAACATCTTGAATAGTCATCATTTTAAACGTATCTGAATTTGCCCAACTCATTGATTGTGCCATTCCACTCACTTGATTAACTTCACATCCTAGTCCAATTACTATAAGGCCGCCAAAATTTGGATGTCTTGAATATCCAGCAATAGTTGCTTGAAGTAATTCCCATCCTAAACCCTTACTATTTATTCCACACCCGGTTCCATGAGTTATAGAAACTATACCATCAACATTTTCAAAATCTGACAGAGCCTCATCATTAAATGCTTCTGCTATTTTTTTACAAACTGTAGCTGAACAGTTAACTGAAGAAATAATTCCTATAAAATTCCTAGTCCCCACTTTCCCATTAGGTCTATGATAACCCATAAAAGTGGCCCTTTCACTTTCAGGTAATATCTCATTATTTTTACATCCTTGAGAAAACTCATAGTCTTTTTTCTTATCTGACATACCTGTATTATGAACATGAACGTGATCACCAATTTTTATATCTTCTTTAGCTACTCCAATAATAGTGTCATATTTGATAATTTCATTACCTTTAGAAATATTTTTTGTCGCTATTTTATGACCTACAGGAATGTGTTGATTTGTATTTACTTTTTCTTCATCAATATTAGTATTAATATCAATATCAGATTTAGCAGTGATCACATTATCATTTTTATGAATACGAATTGCTAAAGGTTCCATTTTTTATATTCTCCCAATAATATATTGATAAATTAATATATATTATATTTTTATAGATTTAAATAGATTTTATGTTTACTTTTTAATGCGTATTGTAGAATATTAAAATTTATTATTGCTTAATTTTACATAACAAAGGGGAATAGAATGAAATTAGTAAGGTATGGAGTAAAAGGTAAAGAAAAACCAGGTATTATTGATGCAGATGGAAATATTAGAGATTTATCAAAAAAGGTTTCTGATATAGATGGAAAAATATTGTCATCTATAAAACTTAAGCAATTAGCTAAAACTAATCTTAATAGGCTTCCTTTAGTTAAAGGAAAAAAAAGATTAGGAGTTCCTTTTACTGGAATAGGCAAAATTGTTTGCATAGGATTAAATTATGTTGATCATGCCATAGAAACTGGAAGTCCTATTCCAAGTGAACCTATAATGTTTATGAAACCTACTAGTTCATTAAGTGGACCTAATGATGATGTAATGTTGCCTAAAGGATTAGTTTTAGGAAAAAAATCTTCGAAAGTTAAAGATAGCAAATGCGGAGATTGGGAAGTAGAACTGGGTATAGTTATTGGAGAGACTGCAAGGTCAGTGAGCGTATCTCGTGCATTAAGTTATGTAGCTGGTTATACATTAGTAAATGATGTTTCTGAGAGAGAATACCAAATGAAAGCGGCGGGTGGTCAATGGATTAGAGGAAAGGGTTTTGATACATCTTGTCCTGTTGGTCCTTGGCTTGTAACTAGAGATGAAGTCAGAAAGGTTCAGGATCTTGATCTTTGGTTAAACCTTAATGGAAAAAGTATGCAAAAAGGTAATACGTCAACTATGATATTTGATGTAAAAACAATTGTTTCTTATGTAAGCCATTATATGACACTAGAGCCAGGCGATCTAATTGCTACTGGAACTCCTCCAGGAGTTGGGGCGGGAATGAAACCTCAAAAGTTTTTAAAGCATGGAGATGAAATGCATTTGGGAATAGAAAAATTAGGTGAGCAATGTCAAAAAGTTGTTAAATGGAAGTAACGACTAAACCTAAAATTTTTGTTCATTCTTGGTTATCTGATGATCTTTTATTGAGGTTAGAAAAAAATTTTAATATAGATCATCACGATACTGCAAAGAGTATTTTATCAGGAAAAGATCTTTTAGATAGAGTAAATGATGTGGATGGAATATTAGTCCAATCTTCTCTAATAAATAAGTCATTAGTAGAGTCATGTGCTAATTTAAAAATTGTAAGTAATGTAGGTGTTGGATTTGATAATATAGATGCAAAATTTTGTACAAAAAAAGGTGTACAAGTAACTAATACTCCAGGAATTCTAAATGATGCTGTCGCAGATATGTCAATGGCTTTATTACTAGCTGTTGCTAGAAGAGTCCCTGAAGGAGATAATTTGGTAAGATCCGGAGGATTTAAGGCTAATTTTTATCATCTTTTATGGGGAGCAGATTTAAAAGGCGAAAATTTAGGTATTATAGGTATGGGGAGTATAGGAAAAGATGTTGCAAAGAGAGCTTTACCATTTGGTTTAAATATTAAATACCATAATAGAAATAGACTGAGTAAAGAGATTGAAGAATCTCTTAATGCTGAATGGCTGTCACTATTAGATTTATTAAAATCTTGCAGGTTTATAATTATACTTTGTCCATTAACAAATGAGACAAAGCACTTAATTACAATTAGAGAATTTAAAAAGATGAAGAAAGATAGTTTTCTCATAAATATAGCTCGCGGCCCTATCGTTAAAGAGAGTGATTTAATAATTGCTTTAGAAGATAAACTTATTTCAGGCTGTGCCTTAGATGTATATGAATTTGAACCTAATTATGATATTAAATTAGCAAAGATGGATAATGTTGTTTTAGCTCCTCATGCAGGAAGCGCAAGTGTTAAGGCAAGGAAAGGTATGGTAGAGTTAGCAGCTAAAAATATTGAAATGTTTTTTCTTGAGAAAAAGGCACTTAATCCAGTAAATAAAATTAATTAAGAGGTAAACTATGGCATATACAATTGATTTAACAGGGAAAACAGCACTTGTCACTGGTGGAGCATCTGGAATAGGCTATGCAATTGCTGAAGGTTTCCAAGAAGCAGGAGCAGAAGTAATTGTAACAGCTCAATCTGATGAAAGTTTAGAAAAGTGTGTTGATAAAACAAAATTTGGAAGCTTACGCAAGTTAAAACTAGATGTTACTAATGATATATCAATTGAAAAAACTTTTGATGAAATAGATGAATTACATATTTTAGTTAATAATGCGGGGAGAATTAAGAGAGGCTTGGAATATAGAATTGAGCATTTCGCAGATGTAATAAATACTAATTTAATGGGTGTAATGCGAATGAGTCATGAAGCATTGCCCAAATTAGCTTTAACTCATGGAAATATAATTAATATAGCTTCAATGTTTTCATTTTTTGGTTCCCCAATGTCGCCAGGATATACTGCTTCAAAGACTGGTTTAGTAGGCTTAACAAAAAGCTTAGCAAATGGTTGGAGTGAGCATCATGTTAGAGTCAATGCAATAGCTCCTGGNTATATTGAAACAAAACTTACTAAAGCTTTAAGAGAAGAAGATGAANAAAGAGAAAAAATTACGNAACGAACAGCATTAAAAAAGTGGGGAGTACCTAAAGATATCGCTGGGGCAGCTGTGTATTTGGCTAGTGATAGAGCAAGTTATACTACGGGAACAACTATTACTGTTGATGGCGGTTATAGTATCACTTAATTTCATAACCATTTGANTTTTTAGCAAATCCATCAAAAAGGTTTAACATTCTTTCTCTCCATAACCATAGAATATCATTTTTATCTAGAAGTTGTTTTGGACTTGTATTTCTGGCCCACATAAAAAATCCGAATAATAAATAATCACAATACATAGGCTTTTTACCAGAAAAAAAATCATTATCTTTTAATATTCTTCGAAAAGGATTTAATTCTTTTTGTAANATTNTAATATATTTTTCACTCTCTAAATCTATGTCTTCTATTTTTTTATTNAACATTTTCTCTCTAGTTTCTCTAAAGTAAACTTTATCATCNGGNTGTAAAACTTTATAAACATCAGATACAATAATACGAGCTAAAATACTTAAAATTTTTGGATCAAGCATGTGATTAATAATACTTGTCAGTTCCATATTTTCTTTACTACCAAAAAGCGATGGTTTATCTGGATATGCTTCTTCTAAATATTTAGCTATTTGTAATGATTCTCCAGTCCAAATATTTCCATCTTCTAAAACAGGGACAGTTTTAAACCCTTTATGACTGATTAATGATTTATCAGAGAATTTTACNTGAACTCTTTTAGTNTCATCATATAACTCTTTATGATTAAGAGACATTAATATTCGCCATGTATAAGGACTAAAATATTGTTCATTAATTGCATCAAGTTCATATAGAATCATTGTAAATAACTTTCTTTTTTCTAGTAATTAATTATATATAAGCATATATGAGGTAAATTTTAACAGTTATTAATAATAATTAAATATTATGAATTATAATAAATTTTTTTCAAATGCATTAGATTCTCTTAAATCTGAAGGAAGATATAGAGTTTTTAATGATATAAAAAGAACTTTAGGAAAGTTTCCTAATGCAATTCATTATTCTAACTCAGAAGAACGAGAAGTTTCTGTTTGGTGTTCTAATGATTATTTAGGAATGGGACAAAATAAAAAAGTTTTAAATGCTATGCATGAGGCTATTGACTCTTCTGGAGCNGGTTCAGGAGGTACTCGAAATATATCTGGAACATCTCATTATCATGTTTTGTTGGAAAAAGAATTGGCAGATCTTCATAATAAAGAATCGGCATTATTATTTACGTCTGGTTATATNTCTAATGAAGCATCTTTAAGTACAATTGCGTCAATTTTGCCAGACTGTGTAGTGCTATCAGATGAATTAAACCATGCTTCTATGATACAGGGTATGAAAAATAGTAAAGCAGAAAGATTTATTTTTAAACATAATAACCCTAAACACTTGGAAGAAATACTTCAGAATATTCATCCTGATCGTCCAAAATTAGTAGCTTTTGAATCAGTTTATTCCATGGACGGAGATATAGCTCCTATAAAAGAATTGTGTGAAGTAGCAAAAGCAAATAATGCTCTTACTTATTTAGATGAAGTACATGCAGTGGGTATGTATGGGCCNCGTGGAGGAGGTATTGCTGAAAGAGAAGGGTTAATGGATGAATTAGATATAATAGAAGGAACTTTAGCAAAAGCTTATGGTACNATGGGGGGCTATGTTGCTTCAAACAAAGATATAATAGATGTAATAAGATCTTTTGCATCTAGTTTCATATTTACNACCTCTTTACCTCCTGCAATAGCAGCAGGAGCATTAGCGTCAGTTAAGCATTTAAAAAATTCAAATGAAGAAAGAATTATNCACCAAGCGAGAGCGAAAAGCCTTAAAGAAAAATTAAGACAAACAGGGATTATCGTTATGCCATCTGAAAGTCATATTGTTCCGATTTTGGTAGGAGATCCTGTTCTTTGTAAAAAAGCTTCAGATTTATTGCTTTCTGATCATTCAATATATGTTCAACCTATTAATTACCCTACTGTTCCTAAAGGNAAAGAAAGATTGAGAATAACNCCTAATCCCTTACATGATGAAAAAATGATTGATAATTTAGTAGAATCATTAAAGATTGTATGGAAACAATTAAATATCTCTATAGTTAGTTAATATTTTAACTTTACTTAAGTGTTAATTATTTAATATGTTAAATATATATATTATAGGGGNAGAATATTATGAATATCTTTAAGAAAATTTTATATTTTAGTATTGTATTTTTATTTTCAAAATTTTCATATGCTGATGATGGAATAGATGCAGCTATAGATAAGTGGTTAACTCCTATATCTGATTTTGTAGTAGGTAAGGTTTTTTATTCAATTAGTATAGCAGGTGCAGATGTAAAATTAATTGTGCTTTGGNTAATTGCAGGCTCTATATTCTGTACTTTTTATTTTAATTTTATCAATTTAAAAATGTTTAGACATGCTCTGGATTTAGTTAGAGGAAGATATGATAAGCCTGAATCCAAAGGTGAAGTATCTCATTTTCAAGCATTATCTACAGCTATATCTGGAACAGTGGGTTTAGGTAATATTGCTGGAGTTGCTGTAGCTGTAGCTGTAGGCGGGCCTGGTGCAACATTTTGGATGATTTTGGCTGGTTTTCTTGGTATGTCGCTAAAATTTTGTGAATGTACTCTGGGTGTAAAATATAGANTTATAAANGAAGATGGAACAGTTTCTGGTGGGCCAATGCATTATCTNTCNAAGGGNCTTGCAGAAAAAGGACAAGCTTCATTAGGAAAAATATTAGCGGTTTTTTTCTCTATTTGCTGTATTGGCGGNGCTNTTGGNGGAGGTAATATGTTTCAAGCTAACCAGTCCTTTCAGCAATTTGTATCAGTAACTGGAGGAGACGGATCTTTTTTTGCAGATAAAGGTTGGTTATTTGGGCTTATAATATCTATTATTTTAGGATTTGTAATTATAGGAGGCATCAAGTCAATCGCTAAAGTTACTTCAAAATTAGTTCCTCTTATGGCAATTATATATTTAGCTGCAGGATTAGTTATTATATTAATTAATATCACAGGAGTTCCAGAAGCTATTATAAGAATTATATCAGAGGCATTTTCTCCTTCTGCGGCAGCGGGTGGAGCTCTTGGAGCGTTAATTATTGGATTTCAAAGAGCAGCTTTTTCAAATGAAGCGGGATTAGGCTCTGCTCCAATTGCACATTCTGCTGTCAAAAGTGATAAACCTGTAACTGAAGGTATAGTTTCTGTATTAGAGCCATTTATTGATACTATTGTAATATGTACAGTAACAGCTTTAGTTATTGTTATTACTGGAATGTATGATGCAAGAGGTGATTTAACTGGTATAGGTTTGACATCGGCAGCCTTTGCTACAACGATATCTTGGTTTCCATTTGTACTTGCTATTGCGGCTATTCTATTTGCNTTCTCCACAATGATTGCATGGTCTTATTATGGTTTAAAAGCATGGACTTATTTATTTGGNAATTCAAAAATTTCAGAAAATATATTCAAAATAATATTTTGNGTATTTATCATTATCGGNTCTTCAGTTAGTCTTGGTTCGGTTTTAAATTTATCAGATTCTATGATATTTTTAATGTCTGTTGCTAATTTAGTTGGAGTTTATTTTTTAGCATCAGTTGTGAGAAGCGAGGTAAATAAATATTTATCTGATTTGTCTGAAGGAAAAATTAAGAGAACTGATAATAATTAACTATTAAATTCTTATTTTTAGATTATATATAATTAAGTATATNATTATTATATTTTTTATTATGTAATTAAAAGGATTTTTTTATTGCAGAGTGAAATTNAAAAGACACTTGTATTAGCTTCTGATCATGCTGGTTATGATTTAAAAAANAATATAAAAACTTATTTAGAAAGTAATAATTTTTATATTAANGATTTAGGTCCATTTANNGAGNATTCTGTTGATTATCCTGATTATGGAAACATGTTNGGNAAGTTTATTTTAGAAAATAAAAATTCTATNGGTATTGCCATATGTGGAAGTGGAGTAGGTATCAGTATAGCTTTAAATAGAATGCTAGGCATAAGAGCTGCTTTATGTAGCAATGAAGAAATTGCAAAATTATCTAGAAATCATAATGATGCAAATGTTTTAGTATTAGCAGGCAGATTTATGAACTTAAAAAAATCTTCAAGTATAATAGATGTTTTTTTAAAAGAGTCTTTTGAAGGTGGAAGACATGAAAGAAGAGTTAATAAACTTGGTTAATTTTATAACAAAGGATCATTGAATGAATACCATAAATAAACCTATAAATTCTAGTAATATAAATCAAAGTATTGATGATGATGAATTATCAAGNGCNATGCAAAAAGAATTAAATAGGCAGCAGANCTCTATAGAATTAATTGCTTCAGAAAATTTTGTAAGTCAAGCAGTTCTTGATGTACAAGGATCTGTATTAACNAATAAATACGCTGAAGGTTATCCTGGTAAAAGATACTATGGAGGTTGTGAATTTGTTGATCAGGCAGAAGAATTAGCTATTAAAAGAGCTTGTATGTTATTTTCATGTAAATGGGCCAATGTTCAACCAAATTCAGGCTCTCAAGCAAATCAGGCTGTCTTTATGGCNTTACTTAATCCTGGNGATACCATTTTAGGTATGTCATTAGCTGCAGGGGGGCATTTAACTCATGGTTCTAAACCCAACCAGTCAGGAAAATGGTTTAAATCCNTACAATATGGCGTTAATAAGGAAGATGGTATTATTAATTATAATGAACTTGAGGAACTCGCAATTGAACATAGACCAAAATTAATAATAGCAGGAGCATCAGCTTATTCCAGACATATAGATTTTGAGAAGATTAGATTAATTGCGAATAAAGTGGAAGCATATNTACTTGCAGATATAGCTCATTATTCTGGTCTAATTGCTGCTGGNGAGTATCCTAANCCNCTTAAATATGCTCATGTTGCAACTACAACTACNCATAAAACCTTAAGAGGCCCAAGAGGAGGTATGATATTAAGTAATGATCTAGAATTAGGTAAGTTATTTGATAAGGCTATATTTCCTGGAATCCAAGGGGGGCCTTTAATGCATGTAATTGCTGCAAAAGCGGCGGCATTTGGAGAAGCTCTCAAACCTAACTTTAAGGAATATGTTTTACAAATAATTAATAATGCAAAAGCTTTAGCTAACGAATTAGAAAATCAAGGTGTTAAAATTGTTTCNGGTGGAACTGATAGTCATGTAATTTTATGTGATTTAAGACCTNTAAATATTACAGGAAAAATATCTGAAGAAAGTTTGGATAGGGCTGGTATTACATGTAATAAAAATGCAGTACCATATGATACTCANAAGCCTTTTATAACATCTGGATTAAGGATAGGTACGCCCGCAGTTACAACAAGAGGGTTTAAAGAAAAAGAAATGTTGAAAATAGGGCAGTTAATAGGTAAANTTTTAAAATCTATAGCAAAAAATCCAGATGATCTTGCTTCAGTTGAAGAGGAAGTGAANAAAGAAGTAATAACTTTATGTAAAGAATTTCCTCTTTATTCTTCTTTAAGTTATAATTAGAAAAGTTTAAATTATTAAAGGAAAATTTTTATGAGATGCCCTTATTGTAGTTATTCAGATACGCAAGTAAAAGATTCTCGNCCTACAGAAGATAANGCAGTAATTAGAAGAAGGCGTTCTTGTCCTCAATGTGGAGCTCGTTTTACTACTTTTGAAAGAGTNCAATTAAGAGATTTAATGGTTAAGAAAAGAGATGGAAAAAAGGTNGAATTTGACAGAGATAAACTTGCTCGTTCTATTATTATAGCATTTCGTAAAAGACCTGTAGACTCAGAAAGAATAGAAAAAATGATAACAGGTATTGTAAGAAGATTAGAATCTTCTGGTGAGAGTGAAATATTAAGNAGCGATATAGGTGAAATGGTAATGGATACTTTATCTGAAATTGATCAAGTAGCATATGTCAGATTTGCAAGTGTTTATAGAAATTTTAGAGAAGCACGAGATTTTGAAAAATTTGTTGGAGATTTAAAGGAAGACTTTCCTAAAAAATAANTAGAAGGAATTTTGAGATATGCAATTAAATGTAGCAATGAGAAGTGCATTATCTCTTGCAAGAAAAGGATTGGGCTCTTGTTATCCTAACCCTTCTGTAGGTTGTGTAATATTAGATAAAAATAATAATTTAATTGGGCTAGGCAGTACTTCAGTTAAAGGAAGACCACATGCGGAAGAGTCTGCATTAAACTCTTTAATAGGTAACCCTAAAGGTGGAACAGTGGTGGTTACTTTAGAACCATGCGCACATAAAAATANTAATACTTTATCCTGCACACAATTGATAATTAATGCTGGAATTCGCCATGTTGTTATTCCTATTCTTGACCCTGATAAAAGAACTAATGGGAAAGGGGTAGAATTACTAAGAAAGGCTGGTATAAAGGTATCAATAGGTAGTTATAAAGATGAAGCTTTTGATTTAAATTATGGCTTTTATTNTAGAAATAAATATAATCGTCCTTNAGTNAGTTTAAAAATCGCAACTAGTTTAGATGGTAAAATAGCTACTAAAACTGGAGAAAGCCANTGGATAACAGGAAAAGTAGCGAGATTACATGGACATACTTTAAGATCAAATCATGATGCTATCTTAGTAGGGATAAATACTATAATTANTGATAACTCTAGACTAAATTGCAGAATAAAAGGATTAGAGCAATGTTCTCCAGTAAGAGTAATAGCAGATACTAATTTAANAATACCNTTGAATTCAAATATATTAAAAAATCTAAAGAANNTNCCTACGATTATATGGACAAAAAAAGGTATTAAGTCTAAGAAAAAAGATAAACTTATAAAAATGGGAGCAATTATTATAGGTTTAAATAAATTAAATAAAAAATTAAATTTATTGGAAGGTTTGAATGATTTAGCAAATAGGGGCTTTAATAGAGTTTTGGTAGAAGGAGGAAGTAATATATCTGCCTTTTTATTAAATAATAATTTGATTGATAAAGTTTTTTTATACAGGAATGGAATATTTATTGGAGGTGATGGTTTATCAAGTATCGGAGCATATAATATTAAAAAATTATCTTTAGCTAAACGCTTTCAACTACAAAATACTAGGATATTAGATGGTGATGTATTAGAAGAGTGGAATAAAATTAATTAGGGGTATGANTTGTTTACTGGCATTATTAAAGATATTGGTGAAATAGAAGAATTAGATTATCAACAAGGTGATCTTAATTTAAAAATTAAAACCAATTTAATATTANAAAATATTGATATTGGAGATTCAATATGTTGTGATGGTATTTGTTTAACAGCAGTATCTTTATCTAAAAATACATTCAATGCAGAGTTNTCAAAAGAGACTCTNTCTGTTACGACGTCTAGCTCTTGGAAAAAAGGAAAAAAAATAAATATTGAAAAGTCTTTATTATTAGGGGAGCAAATTGGNGGGCATCTTGTTAGTGGGCATGTTGATTGTTTAGGTGTTTTAAAGAAAAAAGAANCTATTAAAGGTTCTATAAGGCTAGACTTTGAGGTTCCAATAGAGCTTATAAAATATATCAGTAAAAAAGGTTCAGTGGCTATAAATGGAGTTTCTCTTACTGTTAATTCNGTAAATAAAAACTTATTTAGTGTAAATATTATTTCTCATACTTTAAAAAACACTACTTTAAGTTTTTTGGATCTTAATGATAAAGTTAATATAGAAGTAGATACTATTGCAAGNTATGCTGTAAATGCTGCAGAATGCTANATAAAAGAGAAATNATATGAATGAAACAGAAAAACTAAATAATTTTTTATCTCCGATTGAAGAGATTGTGGACGAAGCTAGAAATGGCAGAATGTTTGTATTAGTAGATAATGAAGATAGAGAAAATGAAGGTGACTTAATTATTCCTGCTCAGATGGCTACTCCTGAAGCAATAAATTTTATGGCCACATANGGAAGAGGCCTTATTTGTTTGTCTATGACAAAAAACAGAATTGATGAGCTTGAGTTATCTCCTATGGGAAGAAGAAATCCAGGTAAACTGGATACTGCATTTACTGTTTCAATNGAAGCCACTGAAGATGTTACAACAGGTATATCAGCTGCAGATAGAGCTAAAACAATTCAAGTGGCCATAGATGGAAATTCAGGACCTTCTGATATAAGAACACCTGGACATGTTTTTCCATTAACTGCNAGAGAAGGTGGAGTTTTAGTTAGAGCNGGGCATACAGAAGCTGCTGTCGATATCGCAAGAATTGCAGGTTTAAATCCTGCATCAGTTATTTGTGAAATTATGAAAGATGATGGAACTATGGCAAGACTAGAAGATTTAATTCCATTTTGTAAAACTCATAGTTTAAAAATTGGTTCAATTGCAGATTTGATTAGATATAGAGTTAACAATGATCCTATAATTAAAAGAAAGAATAATAATATTTTAAAAACTAAATCATATGGTGATTGGGATATTTTTTCATATGAGAATACAGTAAATAAAGATGGACCAGAACATCTAGCATTAGTTAAAGGAAATTTAAATAATAATTCTTCGGTCTTAGTTAGAGTTCATATTTCCAATTTAATAAATGATGCCTTTGACGGTGAAATACCTAATAATGAGGTAAAGAATAATGAATCTATTTCATTAAAGGAATCAATGTCTGAAATTAATAAAAATGGTTCTGGATTAATAGTTGTTATTAATTATCAGGATTCATCTCATGTTTTATCTAGTTATATTGATGGAAATAATATATGGAATGAAGAAGATAAAATAAGGGAGAATGGAATAGGAGCCCAAATAATTAGAGATCAAGGAGTTAAAGAAATGATTCTGCTAAGTAAATCAAAAAGGGAAGTTGTAGGACTTGAAGGTTTTGATATAAAAATTATTGACCAAAGAAATCTATTATAGGATGAATATGAAGAGTAATTGTATTTTAATTATTAGTTCTAGATTTTATACTGAAATATCCTCTTCTCTAGAACTTGAAGCCATAAATTTAATTAAAGAAAAAGGATATGATTATAAGCTTTTGGAGGTCCCCGGTGCCTTTGAGGTTCCTGCAGCTTTAGCTTATGCTGCAAAAACGTCTAAATTTATAGGTTATGTTGCATTAGGATGTGTAATAAGAGGAGAAACTTCTCATTACGATTATGTTTGCAATGAATCTGCAAGAGCACTTATGCAATTATCCATTGAAGGTTTATCAATTGGTTATGGTATCTTAACATGTGAAAGTAAAGAGCAAGCTATAGTTAGAGCTAGTCCTGAAGGATTAAATAAAGGTAGAGCGGCAACTTTAGCTTGTTTAAGGATGATAGAACTAAAAAAAGAAATAGATTAATGAGTATATCTAATAGTAGATCATTATCTAGATTAGCGGCAGTTCAAACGCTTTATCAATATGATTTCAATGAAAAAATGAACTTAAAAGAATTAAAGTCTATAAATAATATGGAAATTTCAGAAATTTATGAAATTATAAAAAAATTTAATTGTGGAATAGAAGAATTTAAAGGCTTAAAATTAGATAAAGATTGGTTTTTAAAATTAGTTAATTCAGTATCTAATAATAAAAATAATATAGATTCTATTCTAGAAGGTTTTTTTAATGAAGATTGGTCTATCGAAAGGATGGACCATACTTTGATTAATATACTAAGGTGTGCATATATAGAATTTAAGGACTTTTCTAAGACTCCTTCTAAAGTTATAATTAACGAATATACTAATATTGCGGCAAGTTTTTTTAATAGGACAGAGGTAAATTTTGTTAATGGAGTTTTAGATAAAGTATCTATGAGCTTGAAAAAATAATTTTTTGTTTATTACATAGGTCAGATAATATGGAAAATGAGTTTGATTTTATTAAAAATAAACTTAAACCACTAACATTTAAAAAAAATGAGGCTAGAGGTTTATCTGATGATTGTGCATATTTTGATAATTTAAATGATTTGGTTGTTAGTGTGGATACTTCTATTGAAGGAATTCATATCCCTTTAGGAACAGATTTAGCTATTCAATCAAGGAGAGCAGTATTAAGAGCTGTATCAGACTTAGCGACTTTTGGTTCTTCTCCTATATGTGTATTTGTTGCAATGAGTCTTCCGAATTCATCTCAACAAATTGACTTTGATAAAATTACTCAAGGATTAAGGAAAGCTCTAATAGAATATGATATTTTTTTAGCTGGAGGGGATATTACCAAACATGAAGGACTTGCAATTTTTTCTATAACAGTTTTTGGAGATGGAGCGAATAAAGAGTTAGGAAGAAATAAAGCAAAAGCTGAGGATTTAATTGTTGTGTCTGGTCCTATTGGAGATTCTTTTTTAGGCCTTGAACTTCTGAAAAATAAGATCTCTATTAATTCATTAGAGGATAAAAATTTAATAAATAAATTTTTAATTCCGGACCCTAAAATTCAACTTGGTAAAAAAATTAAATCTTATGCTACGTCTATTATTGATATTTCTGATGGTTTATTATCTGAATTACATCATTTATCTGAAAATAGTGAAGTTGGGGCTAACATTTATATTAAGGATATTCCTTTTTCTCTAGCAGCTAACAATTATCTTGAAGCGAATTTATATAATTACATAGATTTAATTACTGGAGGAGATGATTATGAGTTGCTCTATACAGTAGATCCAAAAAATATAGATTTAATTGATGATGATTCCTTTATTATAGGTAAAATAATTTCTGATAAAAAAATAAATTTATATTCAATTGATAACAATATAATTGATATAAATAATAGTTCATTTGGTTATAAGCATTTTTAGAAAATAATTATTTTTAAAATTTTTTAATTAATGTTGCACTATATTCTTACCTCTGGCATGTTACCCACAATTTTTATATAAAGTTATTATATTTTAAAATAAATAATGGGATTAATTATTATGACTGAAGTTTTATATTTTGCTATTGCTAGTGGAGTAATAGCTTTAATTTATGGTTTAATAACTGCTAAGTCAGTTATAAGTGCAGATGCCGGTTCTAAAAAAATGCAGGAAATTGCTGGCGCGGTTCAAGCAGGAGCTTACGCTTATCTAAATAGACAATACCGAACAATTTTTATTGTTGGAATTGTAATATTTGCTTTATTAGCATTCTTATTAGGAATCAAAGTGGCACTAGCTTTTGCAGTCGGTGCAATCTTATCTGGAGCTGCAGGATATATAGGAATGGTTGTTTCTGTAAAGGCAAATGTAAGAACGGCACAAGCAGCTAGTGAAGGATTGGCTCAAGGTTTAAGTATAGCATTTAAGTCTGGAGCAGTAACTGGAATGTTAGTTGCAGGTTTAGCTCTATTAGCAGTAACTGGAACTTACTATATTTTACTATTAAATGGTGCAGAAGGAAGAGAATTGATAGATCCTCTTGTAGCTTTAGGTTTTGGAGCATCATTAATTTCAATTTTTGCTAGGCTAGGTGGAGGAATATTTACTAAAGGAGCAGATGTTGGCGCTGACTTAGTTGGTAAAGTAGAAGCTGGGATTCCTGAAGACGATCCTCGTAACCCTGCAACTATAGCAGATAATGTTGGTGATAATGTTGGAGACTGTGCAGGCATGGCTGCAGATCTTTTTGAAACTTATGCAGTTACAGTTGTTGCAACTATGGTTTTAGCTTCAATATTCTTTACAAGTACAGTTATGGAGCAAATGATGATTATTCCATTAGCTATAGGTGGAGTATGTATAATAGCATCTGTATTAGGTACATATTTCGTTAAATTAGGAAGTAGTGGATCAATAATGGGTGCACTATATAAAGGCTTTATAGTTTCAGCTGTATTATCACTTATTGGAATTGGTTATGCAATTAATCACGTTTTAGGTTTTGACTCTATTTTTCAGGTTAATGGAACTTCTTTTTCAGGTATGGAAGTTTTTTATTGTGGAATAATAGGTATAGTTTTGACTGGGTTATTAATATGGGTAACTGAATATTATACAGGTACAAACTATCGTCCTGTTAAATCTGTAGCTGCTGCATCAGAGACTGGTCATGGTACAAATGTCATCCAAGGATTAGCAGTTTCAATGGAAGCAACTGCTATTCCAGCTTTACTCATATGTGCAGCAATTATTATTGCTAATATGCTTGCTGGATTATTTGGTATTGCAATTGCTGTTTCTAGCATGCTTGCTTTAGCAGGTATGGTTGTAGCCTTAGATGCTTATGGTCCTGTAACTGATAATGCAGGTGGTATAGCTGAAATGTCTAATCTAGATGAGTCAGTTAGAAAGACTACAGATTCATTAGATGCTGTAGGAAATACAACTAAAGCGGTTACCAAAGGTTATGCAATAGGTTCTGCTGGTTTAGGAGCTCTAGTTTTATTTGCAGCTTATACTTCAGATTTAAAATATTTTAGTGCTAATCCTGATTTATTTCCATATTTTGAAGGTATTACATTAAATTTCTCACTAGAAAATCCGTACATAATAGTAGGGCTATTGTTAGGAGGTTTATTACCTTATTTGTTTGGTGCTATGTCTATGACAGCAGTCGGAAGAGCTGCTGGATCAGTTGTAATTGAAGTAAGAAGACAATTTAAAGAAATTAAAGGCATTATGACAGGTAAAGGAAAGCCTGATTACGAGAGAGCCGTAGACTTGCTAACTAAAGCAGCTATTAAGGAAATGATTGTTCCATCTTTATTACCTGTATTAGCTCCAATAGTATTTTATTTTGTTATATTATACATTACAGGAGGAGATAAATCTGCAGCATTTTCTGCGTTAGGCGCAATGCTATTAGGAGTTATCGTAACCGGCCTTTTTGTAGCAGTTTCTATGACTGCTGGGGGAGGAGCATGGGATAATGCAAAAAAATTAATAGAAGACGGAAATCATGGAGGTAAGGGGTCTGAAGCGCATAAGGCTGCAGTAACTGGAGACACTGTAGGAGATCCTTATAAAGATACTGCTGGACCAGCAGTAAACCCTATGATTAAAATTACGAATATAGTGGCATTAATGCTATTAGCAATATTAGCTCATTAGCAAAGAATAAATAAAACATACAGGAAAGAAGTTTCTTTCCTGTATGTTTTATTTTTTAACATTACTATTTCCTATACCTTTTAAAATATATTGTAATAGTGGTTTCTCATTCCCTCTAGTTTTTGTTACATCTAAATTAAAAGAGATCTCATTTAAATTTTCTAGATCATATGTATTAATTTTTATTGCTTGATTTTCTTTATTGAAGATAATTTCATAAACTTTAAGTTTAATTATTTCAGGTTTATAAAAAGCCATATGTTTGATTGTATTATTAATATAATACCATTTATTAAATTCAAATGCAGAAATTGTTGAAGGAGGACCTAAAAGAGCTTCAATTTCCGCCTTTTCTAATTTATCATTAATTATAGAAGTAATATGTTTATCTATATTTAAAACACCGTGATTACTAATTCTTCCAGAACAATTATTTACTAAAAAAATAATTAACATATATATTAAGCACTTGAATAAAATATTTTTATATATAATTTTCATAGATTTATATTTAACATGTAAATTATAATTTATAAATATGGAAATTAATTTATTTAAAACGAAATATAGAGATAATTGATAAATTTATTTAAAAAATTAAAGAATAAAAATAACGATTCTGAAATTGAATATTACTATAATAATATTCTTTTATTGGCAAGAAATAAAAGGCTATATATTCAGGGTGGTGTTCCCGATACTATAGATGGACGATTTGAGTTAATAATTTTACATTGTCATTTATTTGTAAACCGTTTGATACTTGCTGGCTCAGAAGAAAAAGCATTTGCTCAAAAATTAATTAATTATATGTTTAGGGATTTTGATAGGTCTTTAAGAGAAATTGGGGTTGGTGATTTATCTGTTGGTAAAAAGATAAAGTTTATGGTTTCTTCTTATTATGGGAGAGCAAATACTTATCAAAAAGCACTAAATGAACATAGTAAAAATATAGACAAGGCACTTAAAAATAATCTATATGGAACAATTAGTCCTAATAAAAATGAAGTAAAATATATGAAGTTTTATATTAAGAACTTATTAAGATATCTATCTTCTTTAAAAAATAGTGATGTTTTAATTTGCTTTCAAAATAATATAGACCTTTTTGAAGGATTGGCAGATGAATAAATTGAAAATCAAGTTTAATTCTGTAACTAAATTAGATTCTCTTAAAAAAAAGTCTGGAATTATTAGTATTATAAATCAAGACTCAGAGAAATTATCTGTTTGTAAGCGTTTAGATTTATTAAAATTAAATGCATGTTTCATAGATATAGAATATAAAAAATTAAATTCTAACGATATAATCGCTAATTATAAGTTAGACATTGAAGGAGAGCAAAAGTGTGTTATTTCTCTAAAGCCTGTAAAATTTTTAATTAAAGAAAACTTTACTATAAATTTTTATGATCATAAGAAATTAGAATTATCTACTTTAGAAGATGAATTTACAGAGCCAATTTATAACGGAGAAGTTAATTTTAGTGAGATAGCAATTCAAATGTTTTCTTCTTTTCTAGATCCTTATCCTAAAATCAATAATGGTAATATTTCATTAGAAAGTGTTTATAAAGATAAATCACTTTCAACTAAAAATAAGAATAATCCATTTGAGGTGTTGAATAATTTAAATAAATAGTTATAAGAACATATTAATATAATACATCTATGAAAGGTAGTGAGATGGCAGTTCCTAAAAGTAAGATTTCTCGTTCGAGGAGAGGTCAAAGAAGGTCTCATGATTCTCTTAAAGGAATTAATTTAGTAGAGTGTTCTAATTGTGGAGAAATGAAGCGTCAACATAATATATGCCCTGCTTGTGGATATTATGATGGAAAAGAAGTTTTAGCTTCAGCTGAAGATTAAAATAATATAATATCTTAAATTATGGTTAAAAATACTATAGCGATAGATGCAATGGGAGGAGATAATGCGCCTAAGTCGGTAATTGCTGGCTTAGCTATTTCTTCGGTGAGAAATCCTGGTGTAGAATATATAGTTTATGGAGATGAAAATAAATTATTACCATTATTAAAAAAAAGAGATAATTTAAAAAAAGTAGTAAAAGTAGTTCATGTTGATGATTGGATTAGAGCTGGTGAAAAAGCCTCTAAAGCTCTTAGGAGAGCAAAAACTACTAGTATGGGACAGGCTATAGCTGCTGTTACTAATCGTGAGGCAGGTGCTATTGTATCAGCTGGTAATAGCGGTGCATTACTGGCTATGTCAATATTTGGTTTAAGAAAATTATCTGGAATAAGTAGACCTGCTTTGGCAGCGGTAATGCCTACAGTTTCTGGTGAAATAGTTGCATTAGATTTGGGTGCAAATATAGATTGTAGCAGTCAAAACTTAATAGATTTTTCAGTGATGGGAATAGTTTTTGCGAAGAATGTATTGGGTAAACCTAATCCTAGACTAGCATTTTTAAATGTAGGTGTAGAAGAAAATAAGGGTGGAACTATTATTCAGGAAGCTTCAAGCGCAATGGAGGAAAGTCATTTTTCTAAATATTATGCAGGCTATGCAGAAGGAAACCAAATTATTAATGGTAATTTTGATGTTATTGTTTGTGATGGTTTTAGTGGAAATATTATGCTTAAAACGGCAGAAGGTACTGCTAAACTCTGTAGCGAATACTTAAAGCAAGTATTTAGTTCAAGTATTTTAGGAAAAATTTCTTTTGCAATTGGTAGGTCATCATTTATTGGCTTAAGAAAAAAATTAGACCCTAGAAAACATAATGGAGCTGTTTTATTAGGACTTAATGGTATTGTAGTAAAAAGTCATGGTGGAGCGGACTCTATTAGTTTTGCACATGCGGTTGATTTAGCTACAGAAATGTCTGTTGGCAATTATAATGAGCTAATTAAAAAAGAATTAAATAATTTAAAATCTATACATTAGAAAAAATAGTTTTTTTATTTATAAATATATGTTTTTATTACAGTATAAATAAGAGTAGGCATTATGAAAAAAACTATTACAAGAGAATACTTAGCCAATTGTATAAAAGAAGAATTAGGGTTGAGTAGAGCTGATTCATTAAAACTAGTTAGTTTGATTTTAAATAATATTACTAATTCAATAAAAAAAGATAAATTATTAAAATTACCTAATTTAGGTACTTTTAAAATTAAAAATAAGAATAGCAGAATGGGAAGGAATCCAAAAACAGGCAAAGAATCAATTATTACTGCTAGATCTGTAATATCTTTTAGTGCCTCAGAAAAATTAAAATCAAGGTTGAATTTAAAATAGTATATTAAGAAAGTTATTATGAATAAAAAGGTAGATGCGTTAAAAACTATAGGAGAGGTTTCTAAAGAGTTAAAAATTCATACTCATATTATTCGTTTTTGGGAAACTAAATTTGATAAATTAAAATCTGTAAAAAGAAAAAATAATCATAGGTATTATTCTAAAGATGATATTTTTTTCATTAAGTATATTAATAAATTGATCTCAGAAGAAGGGTATACAATAAAAGGTGTTCAGAAATATCTTGATAAAGATAAAAATATAAAATTGGTTAGTAATGAAGAAGAATATCTAAAATTATTAAATGAAATTAAAACAGACATTTATAATATAATTAATGAAAAATGAATGTATATACGGAATGTAGCGCAGTCTGGTAGCGCACTGGTCTGGGGGACCAGGGGTCGTCGGTTCGAATCCGGCCGTTCCGACCAACNAATATTAAGGAGANTAAAATGATAGGTGCAGTGGCAACAATTTCAGTNGTAGAAGGCAAAGAAAAAGAATTTGAGGAAATTGCTATAAAATTAGTTGAAGCAGTTAATTTAGAGGAANAAGATAATNTATTTTATAGATTATATAAAAAGAATTCTAATACATATATTATCNTGGAGGGTTATAAGNATAAAGAAGCTCTCGATTATCACATNACAACTACTCATTATAAAAAGTATGGTAAGGCTATGGCAGAATTTTTAGATGGAAGNCCAGAGGTGGTAATTATGGACGAATTAGCGCCAAATAAATAATTTTACTTTAATCAAGAGCTGATTTTAAATCATTAATTAAGTCTCTAGAATGTTCTANACCNATTGATANTCTTATAACTTCAGGACCAGCNCCAGCTTTNNTTTTTTGNTCATCGNTTAATTGATTATGNGTAGTAGATGCNGGATGNAAAATTAAACTTCTTGTATCTCCTACATTTGCTACATGTGAGAATATTTTAACTTTATTAATAATTTTNTTTCCTGCTTTATCTCCTCCTTTTACACCAAATGTGAATACTGGTCCAACACCTTTTGGCATTAATTTTTTAGCAAGTTTATTAAATTTATTACCGTCAAGTCCTGCATAAGATACCCATGATACCTCATTATGTTTATGTAAAAATTTAGCAACTTTTAATGCATTTTCACAGTGTCTTTCCATCCTTAAATGAAGTGTTTCGAGTCCATTTATAAAATAAAAAGCATTAGTAGGTGATAAATGTGTACCTAAATCTCGTAATGAATCGGCTCTAAGCTTCATTGAGTAACCAAAATCACCAAAAGTTTCAGCAAAAATTAATCCATGATAAGATTCCGTTGGCATAGTTAATGAAGGGTATTTTTTAGCTTTAAACCAATCAAATTTTCCACTTTCTATTACTATGCCTCCCATTGAATTTCCATGACCTCCTATAAATTTCGTGAGAGAATGGGTTACTATATCTGCTCCCCAATCGATTGGTTTAAATAAAAATGGACTGGCCATAGTATTATCTACAATTAAAGGAATATTAGCATTGTTGGCTATTTTTGCTATTTTTTCAATATCTAGAATTACACCGCTTGGATTTGATAGACTCTCAATAAAAATACATTTATGCTTATCAGTTAATATTTTACTTATATTTTTAATATTAGTAGCATCTACAAAATCTACACCCCATCCAAATTTTTTAAATGCATGACTAAATTGGGTAATTGATCCTCCATATAGGTTTTGAGAAGCAATTATCTTATCGCCTGGTTCCATTAAAGGATGAAGTGCTAAAAGTTGTGCAGCATGACCTGATGAACAAGCTACACCAGCGCGTCCATTTTCAAGGTTAGCTATTCTTTCTTCTAAAACGGAAACAGTAGGGTTTCCTAAACGCGAGTATATGAAGCCAAAATTTTGCAAGTTAAATAATGATGCCGCGTGTTCAGTACTATCAAAAGTATAAGCAGTAGTTTGATAAATTGGAGTATTTCTTGCACCTGTTACAGGGTCTGGAGCAGATCCAGCATGAATAGTTCTTGTTTCAAATTTATGGTTATTTTTGGGTGTTGCCATTTAAAACCTCTATTTCATTAATGATTTAATCATTCGTCTTTTATTATAAAATGTTCCTGAATTTATTCCAGCCCAACCTAATTCTCCGGATAAACGGCAATATTCAATTTTAGGACACCTATCCATCACAATATTAATATTATTTTTTTTAGCTAATTTATGAATTTTAAAATTTATTACTCCAATCTGAAGCCAAATACTAGAAGGAGATATACTTAATATATCATCAATTAAAAAATCTATATCTGANGNCTTTCTAAATANATCAACCATATCAATTNTNTCTTTAATTTCTAATANGCTAGAATATACTTTNTGGTCTAATATCTTTTTTCCTGCNTCTTTTGGATTNATTGGAAATATTTTATAACCTCTATCTAATAAATATTTAGCTACAAAATAAGAAGGTCTTTGCCAAGAGGAACTTAANCCAATCATAGCTATATTTTTTGTTTTATCTAAAATTTCTCTAATATATTGGTCTTCATAAGTAATAGTTTTATTATTGCTCATTTTNAANTCTTTANTTNTCAGACCAGATAGGNTCTCTATTTTCNATGAAAGCAGATATTCCNTCTTGAGCATCTTGTTGTANCATATTAGAACTCATCACTTTACTNGTNTATTTATANGCNTCTTCNATTCCCANTTCTAATTGCTTATAGAAAGCTTCTTTNCCAATTGCNACAGTAGCAGTNGATTTTGANGCTATTATTCTAGCTACTTTTAAAGTCTCTTCTTTNAGNTCTTTCTCTTTAACTATTCTATTAATTANACCTANTTCTTTTGCTTTNATTGGNTCTATAAAGTNTCCCATTAAAAGCATNTCCATTGTTTGTTTTCTATNNATGTTTCTTGATACNGCTACCATTGGAGTAGAGCAAAACAATCCTATATTNACTCCTGGNGTNGCGAATTTAGAGGAATTTGAGGCAATAGCTAAATCACAGGTAGCTACTAATTGACAACCAGCGGCAGTAGCAATACCNTGAACTCCAGCAATAACAGGTTTAGGTAACTTAACAATCTTAAGCATTAAAGTACTNCAAAGTTCAAATATTTGTTTAAATCTTTTTTCACTTTTATCAATTTTTAATTCTTTAAGGTCATGTCCTGCACAAAAATTTTTTCCATTAGCAAATANAGTTACAACTTTAATATTTTTATTATTTTTAATTTCATCTAGTTTAGAAATTAATTCTCTCATTAAATCAGAAGAAAGAGAATTTTGTTGATTTGGTCNATTTAAAGTTAATATCGCTATTTTATTGCTTTCTTCATATGTAAGAAGATTATTTAGAGTTGAAGACATTTTATATCCAATATATTATAATATTAAGCTAATTTTAATAAATTTATTATATCATAATAGNTATATNATATTAAAATTTTTATTTGAAAATATAAATTATTTNATGATTTTTAATTACAAACATTGACAGTTTGCTTCTTTTAGGCATACTCCGCTTTTATTANTTGTTTAATGTTTTTTTGAAAGATTGAGAATTATGAAGACCTATGTTGCTCGGCCATCTGATATAGATAGAAAATGGCTACTAATTGANGCNAAAGACCTAGTTTTAGGAAGACTATCAGTAGTTATTGCTAACTATGTGAGAGGAAAACATAAAGCAAGTTATACGCCAAGTATTGATTGTGGNGATAATGTTGTTGTTATTAANGCGGATAAAGTTTCGCTTACTGGTAAAAAAATGAATAATAAAATACATTATTGGCATACTGGTTATCCTGGGGGTATTAAATCAGAAACTTATGGACAAATATTGGAAAGTAAAAAACCTCAAAAGGCTATTGAATTGGCGGTAAAAAGAATGATTCCTAAAGGNCCNTTAGGAAGAGAACAATTGAAAAAATTATATATATATACAGGTGAAAATCATCCACATGAAGCACAAAAACCTCAACTTGTAGATATANCAGNTATGAATAGTAAAAATAAAAGAGATGTTAAATGAANGATAACGTAGAGAATATAAATACAGAAGATGCNCCTATNGATGCAAATGTTANAAAAAATACAAATGAAGATAATGNTCCTAAAATAGATAAATTAGGAAGAAGTTATGCTACTGGAAAAAGAAAATCATCTATAGCTAGAGTATGGATGAAACTTGGATCTGGTAAAATTATTGTTAATGGAATTGATGTTGAAAAATATTTTAAAAGAGAAACTCATAGAATTATAATATCTCAACCNCTTGAATTNGTGGAAAGAAAAGAAACTTATGATATAAATTGTTCTGTNGTTGGAGGAGGTCATACTGGTCAAGCAGGTGCATTAAGGCATGGAGTTAGTAAGGCTTTATCTTTATATGAGCCAGAATTAAGAGGAACTTTAAAAACTGCGGGCTTTATTAAGAGAGATGATCGACGAGTTGAAAGAAAGAAATATGGACAACCAAAAGCTAGAAGAAGCTTTCAGTTTTCTAAAAGATAAATTTTTTTTTATACTTTTATTAAAGCGGTTGTTAAAATTACAGCCGCTTTTTTTTTTTAATATAAAAGGTTTTTGATGGAGTATATAGATGTCAAAAAATAAAACACATTTTAATAGTGCTAATATAGCTATACTTGGAGCTAGCGGTTATACTGGTATTGAGGCAATAAGATTATTAGTTAACAACAGTAACTATAATATTGTAGATTTATCAGCAGATAGTAATGCTGGCATGAGTGTATCTGAAGTTTATCCACATTTCAGTAGAATTAATCTTC
Source organism: Candidatus Pelagibacterales bacterium (assembly GCA_002720535.1). Lineage (GTDB taxonomy): Bacteria > Pseudomonadota > Alphaproteobacteria > TMED109 > TMED109 > TMED109. The sequence continues at coordinate 414,670 of PBIU01000003.1, forward strand.
CAGATTTAAAAAAAATAGAAGATATTAATTTTTCTAAAGTAGATGCAGTTATCTCTTGCTTACCTCATGGTAAAAGCCAAAAAATACTCTCTTCTTTACCAACAAATATTAAAATTTGTGACTTGTCCGCAGATTTTAGGTTTGATAATATTCAGTCATATGAAAAAGTTTATAATAAAAGTCATGAAGCCAAAGGTCTACAAAAAGAGGCAGTATATGGACTAACTGAAATAAATAGAGATAAAATTAAAAAAGCTAGATTTGTCGCAAATCCAGGCTGTTATCCAACCTCTGCTTTATTACCTATTTTACCTTTAATTGAAAGTAATATTATTAAATATGGAACTATAGTGGTTGACTCCAAGTCTGGAGTTTCTGGAGCAGGAAGGACTCTTAAAAATAATTTACTTTATGGCGAGGTATCTGAAGGATTTTCTGCTTATGGATTAGTTAACCATAGACATAGCCCAGAAATTCAAAGTCAAATAACTAATTTTGGTTCATCTGAATATAAAGTTCTTTTTACACCTCATCTTTTACCAATTAAAAGAGGAATTCTTTCTACAATATATTTGAGTATTAATGATAATTTTAATTTAGAGAATGTTGTAAATTGTTTAAGAGATAAATATTCAGAAGAAAAATTTATAGATTATTCAGATACAATTCCTTCTACTCATGAAGTCAGAGGTACAAATTTTTGTAAAATGCAGGCATTTTTTGATGAGAATACAAATAAGGTTATAATAATTTCTGTCATTGATAATTTAATTAAAGGTGCTTCAGGACAAGCTATACAGAACTTAAATTTAATGTTGGGCTTTGATGAGTCAGATGGTTTAATTAATTTTTCAATGTTCCCATAACTTAATATTTAACATGTTATGATTCCGATCTATATAAAATTATTTAAGATATATTTTTTAGTCATTATATTTTTATCATCTTGTGAATATAATAGTATTAGTGACTTTGATAAAGATATTGAAGAATTAATTGATTGGTCTTTAATTAATGAAACTAAATATCAANGCATAAATTATACTCCAATTACATCTGAAACTTTAGCTGAGTTAATATCTCTTGAAGAATATAGTAATTTAGTTCAGCCAAAAAATGGAATTNTAATAGGTTATTTCATCTTCAAAAGCGATAAAATTTTTTTAACTGAGAGCAATAAAGACTTAATTATTCTAATTTCTAAGGCACAAAAATATGAAGATTTTAATATTCTTATTCAATCAAATGATATAAAATCTAATTTAAATAATGTAATAGAGGAAATTAAAAGAATACTTCTATCTAATGGTGTGAAAAAATATAATATAAAGATAAACTCAAAAGAAGATTTGAATAAGGGTATGGTGATTAAACTTATTAAGCTCTCATAGTTAATTAGGCACAAAATGACAAATAAAAAAAATTTTGAAAGAATAGGGCGTCTTCCACCTTATGTTTTTGCAGAAGTTAATTCTATGAAAGCTAAAGAACGATCTNTGGGTGAAGATATAATAGACTTTGGAATGGGTAACCCTGATACACCTACCCCGCAACATATTGTTGACAAATTATGTGATACAATAAAAGATCCAAAATCTCATAGATATTCAGTATCAAGAGGCATATTAGGTTTGAGAAGGGCTCAATCTAATTATTATAAAAGAAGGTTTAATGTAGAAGTAGATCCAGAAACAGAAGTTATTGTAACACTAGGTTCAAAAGAAGGTTTAGCAAACTTAGCTTCAGCAATTACTGCAAATGGAGATAGAGTAATTGTGCCTAATCCAAGTTATCCAATTCACCCATATGGATTTATAATTGCAGGAGCTTCTGTGTTATCTATAGATAGTAACCCAAATGAAGATTTTATTATCAACCTAAATAAAATCTTATCTTCTCCTAATAATATGGCAAAAGCCTTAGTTTTAAATTATCCAAATAATCCTACAACAAGAATAGCAACTTTAGATTTTTTTAGGGAAGTAATAGAGATTTGTATAAAACATGATATTTATGTTTTATCTGATATAGCATACTCAGAAATATATTTTGATGGAGAGATTCCTCCTTCTATATTAGAAGTTCCAAAAGCAAAAAAAATTGCAGTTGAATTTTCTTCAATGAGTAAGACATATTCTATGCCTGGTTGGAGGGTAGGTTTTGCCGTAGGTAATAAAAATTTAATTCAGGCTCTTACTAAAATTAAATCTTATTTAGATTATGGGGCTTTTACACCAGTTCAGGTAGCGTCAATAGCTGCACTAAACGGCTCTCAAGATTGCGTAAAAGATATTAGGTCTATTTATATGAAAAGACGAGATATTCTTGTAGAAGGATTTAGTAGAGTAGGTTGGGAAATGGAATCTCCAAAAGCGACAATGTTCGTTTGGGCAAAATTACCTGATAGATTTTTAAAAATAGGATCTTTAGAGTTTTCTAAAAAATTACTAAAATATGGAAAAGTTGCGGTAGCTCCAGGTATTGGTTTTGGAGAAAATGGTGAAGGTTTTGTTAGAATTGGCTTAGTTGAAAATGAATATAGAATTAGACAGGCTATAAAAAATGTTAAGTTATTTTTTGATAATTATGAAGTGTAATAAATATGAGTAGTTCAAATATTTTTTCAATAGCTATAGTTGGATTAGGTACAGTAGGAACTGCCACTATTCAACTGTTAGAAAATCAATTAACTAATATTAATAATAAATCTGGTAAAAAAATAATAATTAAAGCTATAAGTGCAAAAAATAAGACTAAGCCTAGAAATATTGATTTAAGTAGATATGATTGGGAAGATTCTCCCTTAATGTTGACTAAAAGAAAAGACATTGATGCTATAGTAGAATTAATTGGGGGCAGTGATGGTTTAGCCAACAAGTTAGCATATCAAGCTGTTGAAAATAACAAACATTTTATCACTGCAAATAAAGCTTTAATTGCAAAATANGGTTATGATTTAAATAGGAAAGTTTCAAATAAAGACATAGGTATTTATTATGAAGCAGCTGTAGCTGGTGCAATTCCAGTTATAAATAGTATTAAAGATGGACTAGTATCTAATAATATACTTAGTATACATGCGATCTTAAATGGAACATGTAATTATATTNTGTCAGATATGACAAATAATTCTAAATCTTTTGAAGAATCATTATTAAAGGCAAAAGAATTAGGTTTTGCAGAAGCAGATCCTACTTTTGATATAGAAGGAATTGATTCTGCTCATAAATTAGTAATTTTAGGATTATTAGCTTATGGAGCAGAACCAGATCTAGATAAGGTGTATATAGAGGGTATTACTTCTATTACAGCTGAGGATATTAAATATGCAAATAGGCTTGGCTATAAAATTAAGCTTTTATGTATTGCTAGTTTAGAAAAAGATAGATTAGATTTTAGAGTACATCCAGCATTATGTTTGTCAGATTCTATTAGTGCTGGCATAGGTGGCGCACTAAATGCAATCTTTTTAGAAGGTGATTATAGTAAAAAAATTACTTTCATCGGAGAAGGTGCAGGGGCGGAACCAACAGCTTCATCGGTTGTATCTGATATTATAAATGCTGCTAAAAATCATAAATTATTAAATAATTTAAATACTATTAAGAATCAAAGAGGCTATAAAGACATAATGTCCAGAAAAGGGAAATATTACGTAAGGTTTATAGTTAAGGATAAAGCTGGTGTTTTAGCCAGTATCACTTCAGTATTAAATGAAAATAATATTTCATTAGACTCTGTAATACAGGAAGGAAATAAAGGTGAGGAAACAAAATATATTATAATTTTAACTCATGATAGTGATGAATTAAATATAATTAATGCTATAAATAAAATTGATAATTTAGATTCAATTATTAGTAAGCCATACTTAATTAGGGTAGAAAATATATAAATTAGGAGTAAAAAATGAGTGAAAGAAATGAGACCGGTATTTTAGATAGAAACCTTGCTTTGGAAGTAGTGAGAGTAACAGAAGCTGCAGCCTTGTCCGCCTCAAAATGGATGGGAAGAGGAGATGAGAAAGCAGCTGACCAAGCTGCGGTAGACTCTATGCGAATAGCTCTAAATGGAATGGATATTGATGGAACTGTTGTTATAGGAGAAGGTGAAAGGGATGAAGCTCCTATGCTTTATATAGGAGAAAAGGTAGGAACAGGAAAAGGCCCAAAAATTGATATTGCATTAGACCCTTTAGAAGGAACTACTATATGTGCAACAGGAGGACCTAATGCTCTAGCAGTTATAGCCATGGCAGTTGATGGAGGGTTTCTTAATGCTCCAGATGTTTATATGGATAAGATAGCAGTGGGGCCAGGCTTAGAAAAAAATATAGTAAATTTAGATGATTCACCTCATAATAATCTTAAAAATTTAGCTAAAGCAAAAAAGCTTGATATTTCTGACTTAGTAGTTTGCATATTAGATCGACCNCGTCATGAAGAACTAATAGCAAAAACTCGAGAGGCAGGCGCAAGAATAATGCTTATATCTGATGGAGATGTTGCCGGAGTAATTGCTACGGCTAGTAAAGATACAGGCGTAGATATGTATGTTGGAAGTGGAGGTGCTCCCGAAGGAGTTTTAGCTGCATCTGCATTAAGGTGTATAGGAGGTCAGATGTGGGGAAGATTAACATTTAGAAATAATGATGAAAAAGGTAGAGCGGATAGATTAGGAATTTCTGATTATAATAAAATATATAGTTTAAATGAATTAGCACATGGAGAGGTTATGTTTGCTGCTTCAGGAGTAACAGATGGTTCAATGTTGAGAGGGGTTAGAAGGTGGAACTCTGGTGCTAGTACTCAATCTATCATAATGAGATCAAAAACTGGAACAGTAAGAACTATTTCAGCAGAACACAACTTTACTAAAAAAAATATTATTGAAGACTAATATTGATTAATAATTATTATANTTCTGTGAAGCAAAAAAGATGGTCCTTAAAGAATATAGAAGATAGAAAAGTAAATAAATTAGTCCAAGATTTACAAATAAGTGACTTCCTTGCTAGAATTATTTGTACAAGGGATATGGATATAAGTAATGTAGAAAGTTTTTTAAATCCAAGCTTAAAAAATAACCTTCCTTCACCATTTGAAATTAAAGATATGTCGTTGGCTGTAGATAGAATTTCTAAGGCTTTTTTAAAGAAAGAAAAAATTGCAATTTTTGGAGACTATGATGTCGATGGGGCAACTTCTTCTGCACTTTTATATAAATCATTTACACAATTTGGAATAATTCCCACGATATATATTCCTGACAGACAAAAAGAAGGTTATGGTCCTAATAAAAAAGCTTTAAAGAATCTAAAAGCTCAAGGTACTGACCTAGTAATAACTGTGGATTGTGGAATTACCTCTTTTGATGAATTGGATTATGCTAAAGAGATTAATCTAGATGTGATAGTTGTTGACCATCATGTTCCAGAAGCTAAATTACCTAATGCTATAGCTTTGGTAAACCCTAATAGGATAGATGATTCAACTAATTTGGGTATGTTAGCTGCAGTAGGTGTGTCATTTATGCTAATAGGTGCGTTAAAAAATAAATTACAAAGTATTGGTTATTTAAAAGAAAAAGACTCAATAAATCTCTCTTCAATTTTGGATTTAGTTGCATTAGGAACAATTTGCGATGTAGTTCCTTTAATTGGGCCTAATAGAGCATTTGTTAAACACGGATTAAAAGTAATGTCAAAAAGACAGAACATAGGAATAGATGCATTATTTAAGGTTTCAGAGATAGAGGACTATCCAAGTGTTTTTCATGCAGGTTTTATTTTAGGACCTAGAATAAATGCTGGCGGTAGAGTTGGAGAGTCAGATCTTGGGGCAAAGTTGCTGACTACAGATGATGATGCCTATGCAAAAGATATATCAATTCATTTGAATACATTGAATGAAGAGAGAAAAAAACTTGAATCTAATGTGCTAGATGAGGCAATAAAAATGGCAGAAAATTATCAAGATAGTAATATTTTAGTTTTACATGGAAAAAATTGGCATCCGGGCGTAATAGGAATTGTAGCAAGTAGAATAGTAGAACAATTTAACAAACCAACCATTATTATTGCTGAAAACCTTGATGAATCTAAAGGTTCTGGAAGGTCTGTCTCAGGTAAAGATATAGGTAGTATGATAACAGCTGCTAAGCAATCAGGAATTTTAGTTAATGGAGGAGGCCATCCTATGGCTTGTGGTTTAACCATAAATTCAGACAGAATAAATGAATTAAGAACTTTTCTTAACAATTTNAGTAATAGAAGTAATAATCTTGTTAAAAATTATTTAATNGATATGGCTATTTCGGTTAGTGGTGCTATACCTGATTTAATAAAAGAATTAAGTTTAATTGAACCTTTTGGTGCTGGTAACCCTGAACCTAAGTTTATTATTAAAGATGTAAATTTATTTAATTCGAAAATAGTAGGAGAAAAACATGTAAAATGCAGTATATCTGATTCAACGAATCGTAGATTAGATGCTATCGCATTTCGAAGTGTAGGAACTGCTTTAGGAAAAAGCCTTTTGAATAATTATCATGCGCATGTTATTGGAAGATTAAAATTATCTGAATGGAATGGTAGAGAAANTATACAAATGCATATTGAAGATGTAATAGAGCTGTAATATTTTTTAAATATAATGAAGTAATTAAAATGGATAAATATATGGATTATTCAAATGAAATTAAAACGGTTGTTTTTCCAGTTGCTGGATTAGGCTCTAGATTTTTACCTGCAACAAAAGTAGTAGCAAAAGAGCTCTTACCTATTTTAAATAAACCATTAATAGATTACGCGATGAGTGAAGCAATTAAAGCAGGAATTGAAAAGTTTATATTTGTTACTTCTCCTGAGAANCAATCTATTATTAATTATTTCAAGAAAAATATAAAATTAGAAAAGGAGTTACAAGATAAAAATTCTGATTATTTAAAATTAATAAATAATAAATTAATTTTAGAAGATAATTTAATTGAAGTAATTCAAGATAAGCCACTTGGTTTAGGTCATGCAATTTGGTGTGCTAANGATCATATTACTGGGCCTTTTGCAGTTATTCTACCCGATGATCTAATTGTATCTAAAGTGCCTTGCATTAAACAATTAATAGATACACATAGAGAATATGAATGTAATGTAGTTGCTGTCCAAGAAGTAGATGAAAATAATATAGAAAAATATGGTGTGATTGATTATTATAAGAGTTTAAATAATACTTTTTTTGTTAAGGACATGATTGAAAAACCGTCTAAAGAAATAGCTCCTTCAAATTTAGCTATAATAGGTAGATATGTTTTACAACCAAGTATAATAAAAGAATTATCTAATAAAGAATTAGGTTTTGGGGGAGAAATTCAATTAACAGATGCAATCAGAAAGTTAATAAATAGAGAAAATGTTGTTGGTTATAAATTTNAGGGAAAGAGATTTGATTGTGGTAATGTAATGGGTGCTCTTGAAGCTCAAATATCAATTTCTATGAATGATAGTAAATATAAAGACCAAGTTAAAGAAATAATGAATAAAAACTTAAGCAAGGATTAAATGTATGAATATTTCTATTATTGGAACCGGTTATGTAGGGTTAGTATCTGGTGCTTGTTTTTCCGAATTTGGTTTTAATGTAACTTGCATAGATAAAGACAAAAATAAAATAGACAATTTAAATAAAGGTTTAATTCCTATATATGAACCAAGTCTTGAAGATTTAGTAAAAAAAAATGTTAAAGCGAAAAGATTATTTTTTTCCAATAAGTTATCTGAAGACTTTAAAAATAGCGATGCAATATTTATTGCGGTTGGTACACCTACAAATATAGAAAATAATAAAGCAGATTTAAAATATATATATCAAGTTGCTAAAGAGATAGCAGATTTAATAGACTTAAATGATAAACCAAAGTTAATAGTTACAAAGTCTACAGTTCCTGTAGGTACTGGAAAAAAAATTGAAGAATATATATTAAATTATAGAAAAGATCTTCAATTAAATAAACATTTTGAAGTAGCTTCAAATCCAGAATTCTTGAGGGAAGGCTCAGCTATAGAAGATTTTATGAGGCCTGACAGAGTTATATGTGGAGTAGAAAGTAATTACTCAAAAGCTATTTTAGAAAAATTATATAGGCCATTAAACTTGAGAGAAACTCCAATACTATTTTCAGGAAGAGAAACGGCCGAATTAATAAAATATGCATCAAATGGTTTTTTAGCTACTAAAATTACTTTTATTAATGAAATGGCAGATATTTGTGAAAAGGTCGGAGCAGATATCCAAGAAGTGGCAAAGGGAATAGGACTTGATGGGAGAATTGGGACTAAATTTCTGCATCCAGGTCCAGGCTTTGGTGGTTCATGTTTTCCAAAAGATACAAGAGCATTGTCTGAAATAGCTAAGGAGGCTGGAACTAACACGAGAATCATAGATAGTGTAATTAAAGTTAATGAGATTAGAAAAATTAATATGGTAGAAAAAATTAAATATACTCTGGCTCCTTTAGAAAATAAATCTATTTCAATTTTAGGTCTAACTTTTAAACCAAATACAGATGATATGAGAGAGTCCCCATCTTTAGTAATTGTTCCTGAGTTAGTTAAAATTACTAAAGAGATCAAGGTCTATGATCCTGCAGGTATGCCAGCAGCAAAAAAAATGAAAGAGTTTAATGGAGTAAAATGGAAAAATAATACTTATGACTGTATTAAAGGTACTGATGCAATAGTTCTTATCACTGAATGGAATGAATTTAGAGCCTTGGATTTAGATAAGGTAAAAATGTTATTAAATAATCCTGTCATTATAGATCTTCGTAATATATATAAGCCAGTCTCCATGAATGAATTAGGTTTTAAATATGTAAGTATAGGTAGAGGTGGTATATAAAATATGTCTAATTCCCATATTTTTGATAATAATATATTAAGAGCATATGATATTAGAGGTGAGGTAGGAAAAAATCTAAATAATATCGATGCTGAAAGATTAGGAAATATTTTCGCTTCTTCTTTTAATAAAAAACAAAAAAAAATCATAGTCTGTAGAGATGGAAGGTTATCTTCACCAGAGTTAGTAAAAAGTTTAAAAAAAGGTTTATATGAATCAGGAGCAGATATAATTGATATAGGCTTAGGGCCATCACCCATGTTATATTTTGCGGCAAATCACTTAGATTCAGATGGGGCTATTATGGTTACTGGTTCTCATAATCCTCCTCAGCATAATGGTTTTAAAATAATGAAAGGCAAAGTTCCTTTTTTTGGAAACGATATTTTAGATATTGGTGAGAGAGGCATAAAAGGTGAGTGGGATTATTCTGATGGTAGTAAATTAGATTATTTTATTGATGATAAATATATAAATATTTTATTAGAGTCTTTAAAATTAAATAAGTTTAATAAAGATTTAAAAGTCGCTTGGGATCCAGGAAATGGAGCGGCAGGAGCAATTATTAAAAAACTAGTAAAAATGTTACCGGGTGAACATACTTTAATTAACTCAGAGATAAATGGGTTATTTCCTTCTCATCACCCCGACCCTACAGATCCAAAAAATTTAAAAGAAATTATGGCGTTAGTGAGAAATAAAGAGCTTGATATTGGATTAGCCTTTGATGGAGATGGAGACAGATTAGGTGTTNTATCTAGTAAAGGAAGAATTGTTTGGGGAGATCAGCTTTTAGCATTTCTTTCAAAAGAGGTTTTAAGAAATATGCCAAACTCCTCTATTATTGCAGATGTAAAGGCTTCTCAAAATTTATTTAATGAAATTGAAAAATATGGAGGTGTACCTATTATGTGGAAAACTGGGCACTCATTCATTAAATCTAAAATGAAAGAAATATCNTCGCCATTAGCAGGCGAAATGTCGGGTCATATATTTTTTGCGGATAGATACTTAGGATATGATGATGGGATATATGCAGCCTTAAGGGTGTTAGAACTAATTAAAGATAGATATACTTTAGATAATTTTTTAGATAGTCTTCCTAAAACATTTTCTACTCAAGAAATAAAAATAGAGTGTTCAGATGATAAGAAATTTAATATTATTAAAGAGCTAGCTAATACTTTAGATAGTGAAAATATTAAAGTTAATAAAGTAGATGGTTTACGAGTTCAAAAAGATGATGGTTGGTGGCTTTTAAGAGCTTCTAATACACAAGCTGTATTGGTTGCAAGACTAGAGGCTAAAAGTAAAAGTTCATTAAATAATTTACAAAAAGAATTAAATTTATACTTAAATAAATTTGATTTAAGTTTATCTTAATATTTATATTTAGTAGAATTGATTATAAAAATACATATATAATGTTATAGTGTGTATAATGAATTAAAGATTGGATTTGAATTAATGAGTTCTAAAGAAAATAATACAAACTCTAATAATACAGGTACTATTATAGAAGAAAAAATTGAAGTAAAAAAACCTTCTTTTTATCAAGTATTGATAATGAATGATGATTATACACCTATGGAATTTGTTATTTTGGTTTTAGAAAAGTTTTTTAAAAAATCTAGAACTGAAGCTACACAAATAATGTTGCACGTTCACCAAAAAGGAATGGGAGTTTGTGGTTTGTATCCATATGAAGTAGCCGAGACTAAGGTAGTGCAAGTAATGGATTATGCAAGAAAAAATGAACATCCACTTCAATGCGNTATGGAAAAAGAATAATGTTATCTAATAACTTAGAAAAGACTTTGAATAGGGCTTTTGAGCTTGCTGCCAATAATAACCATGAATATGTAACACTTGAACATCTTTTATGTGCACTTATAGATGATGNAGACGCAAATGAAGTGCTTTTATCATGTAATGTCGATATAGAAGAATTAAGAGCTATTTTAAATGACTTTATAAGCAATGAGTTAACTGCTCTAAAATTAAATAAAGGAGAAGAAGTTAAACCAACTACATCGTTTCAGAGAGTAATTCAAAGAGCAGCAAACCATGTACAAATGTCTGGGAATGAAGAAGTTACAGGAGCAAATATTTTAGTTGCAATATTTAGTGAAAGAGAAAGTCATGCTGTATTTTATTTAAATAAACAAAATATGACCCGATTAGATGCGGTATCTTATATTAGTCATGGTTCTAAATCAGAAAGCGTATATGAAGAAAACTCAAATCAAAATACTGAAAGTGGAAAAACTAGTAAGAAAAAAAGTATAATCGAAACATATTGTATTAATTTAAATTTAAAAGCTAAAAAAGGTGAAATCGATCCACTTATTGGAAGAGATAAAGAGGTTGATAGGACGATTCANGTATTATGTAGAAGAACTAAGAATAACCCATTATATGTGGGAGATCCAGGAGTAGGAAAAACTGCAATAGCAGAAGGTTTGGCTAGAAAAATTGTGAATGGAGATACACCTGAAATTTTAAAAGATGCTATAATTTATAGTCTAGATATGGGAACATTACTAGCAGGCACAAGGTATAGAGGTGATTTTGAAGAAAGATTAAAAGCGATACTTAGTGAAGTTTCACTTGATAATAGAGCTATTTTATTTATTGATGAAATACATACTGTTGTTGGTGCAGGTGCAACTAGTGGTGGATCAATGGATGCATCTAATCTCCTAAAGCCTGCGTTAGCATCAGGTGAATTAAAATGTATAGGCTCTACTACTTATAAAGAATACAGAAGTCATTTTGAGAAAGATAGAGCATTAGTGAGAAGATTCCAAAAAATTGATATTGCGGAGCCTACAAAAAAAGATGCGGTTAAAATTTTAAATGGCTTGAAGATATATTATGAAGAACACCATGGTGTTAAATATACACATGCCGCTATAAAAGCTGCTGTAGATTTAAGTGATAGATATATAGGTGATAGAAAGTTGCCTGATAAGGCTATTGATGTCATTGATGAGTTAGGAGCTTCACAGAGATTATTGCCACCGTCTAGAAGAAAAAAGATGTTAGGCGTTTCTGATCTTGAAAATATTATTTCTAAAATAGCTAGAATTCCATCAAAAAGAGTAAATACTAGTGATAAAGATCAATTATTAAATTTGGAAAGAGATTTAAAATTAGTTGTCTATGGTCAGGATGAGGCAGTGAATGAGTTGTCAGATGCTATTAAATTAGCTAGAGCTGGCTTAAGAGATATAGAAAAACCAATTGGATGTTACCTATTTACAGGCCCTACCGGAGTAGGTAAAACAGAAGTTTCAAAACAGTTAGCTAGAAATTTAGGATTAGAGTTAATGAGGTTTGATATGTCCGAGTATATGGAAAGGCATTCTGTCTCGAGATTAATTGGTGCTCCGCCAGGATATGTTGGTTTTGATCAAGGAGGTTTGTTAACTGATAAGGTGGACCAAAATCCACATGCAGTTTTATTATTAGATGAAATTGAAAAAGCTCATCCTGATTTATTTAATATATTACTTCAGATAATGGATCACGGGAAGTTAACAGATCATAACGGTAAGACTATAGATTTTAGGAACATAATTTTAATTATGACNTCAAATGCAGGAGCAGCAGACTTGGCTAAATCGCCTATAGGATTTGAGAGAAAAAATAGAGTAGGTGATGATACTGAAGCAATAAAAAATTTATTTGCTCCAGAATTTAGAAATAGATTGGATGCCATTATTAAATTTAAAAACCTAGATGAAGAAGTTATAGAAAAAATAGTTGATAAATTCATAGATCAATTAGAGGCTCAATTAGAAGAGAAAAAAATATCAATAGAATTAGATATTAACGCTAAAATGACTTTAGCTAAAAAAGGTTTTGATCCTGTTTTTGGAGCTCGTCCTTTGGCTAGAGTCATCCAAGAAGAAATAAAAAAACCTCTTGCTGATAAAATATTATTTGGAGATTTATCGAATGGTGGACACATAAAGATTTCTGTCAAAAAAGAGATATTTCATTTTGATATATCTGTAGCTTCTAGATCTAAGGAAAAAAGTTTAAATTAATTTTTTTTAAATGGGGTAAATTTATTATTTATAATTTGAATATCTCTATCAATAATTTTTTCTTCTTCATTTAAAAATTCTTTTACAGCATTTCTAAAATTTTCATTTGCTATATAATGGGCGCTATATGTTTTTTCAGGTAAATATCCTCTTTGAATTTTATGCGGACCTTGTGCTCCTCCTTCAACAAATTCATAATTATTCACTATAGCCCATTCTATCGCTTGATAATAACATAATTCAAAGTGTAGATAGTCAATTTTTTTGCTAGATCCCCAATAACGACCATATAAGGTATTTTTTCCAATTACATGCATAGCTGCAGCTATGGTATCACCATCTTCTTTTGCAAATATAATTAGTATATTATCTGAGAAATTCTTCTTTAATAACTTAAAAAAATCTTCATTTAAATATGCATTACCCCATTTTTTATCAGCTGTATTAATATAAAAATCATACATATACTTCCAATCTACAGCTGATATCTCTTTATTTGATTTAAGTATAATCTCAATATTTTTATCCCTAATTGATTTTCTTTCTTTTATGATTGATTTTCTTTTTCTTGATATAAGAGATTTTAAAAAATCATTAAAATCTTTATAATTATTATTTTTCCAATGAAATTGCTCGCCTATTCTAGTTAGAAATTTATTTTTACCTAAAAATACGCTTTCTTCTTTCGTACAAAATGTAATATGAGCTGAAGAAAAATTATTATTAGTAATATCTATTATAATTTCTGCAATATAACTAAAAATATTTGTTTTTTCTTTAGAAGTTAAGCTAGCCTTAATCAAAATTCTATTACCTGTTACAGGTGTAAATGGTATAGATAATTGTATTTTAGGATAGTATTTGCCTCCTGCATTATAATATGCGTTGGCCCAAGCGTGGTCGAATACATATTCACCTTGACTATCAAGTTTTATATACATTGGCGCTACTGCCATTATTTTCTTATTATTATAAATGCATAGGTACTTAGCTATCCATGATGTGCCTGGACCGATAGATTTTGAGTCTTCTAAATTTTTTAAAAAAGTATAGGATAAAAATGGGTTTTCATTATTAGCACACTCATCCCACTGTTTTTTTCCTATAGAAGAAATTTTTTCAAAAGTTTTATTTGATAGCATTATTTAAATTCAAATATAGCGTCAACTTCTACAGGTATATTTCTTGGTAAACTATTAGTTCCAACAGCAAATCTTGCATGCCTTCCTGCTTCTCCAAATATTTCTACCATTAAGTCGGATGCGCCATTAGCCACTTCTGGTTGATCATGAAAATCATTGGTACATGAAACAAATATACCTAATTTTACACATTTTACTACTCTTGACAAATCTCCATCCAAAGCATCTTTTAAGACTGAAACTACATTAATACCACATCTTCTAGCTATAGTTTGAGCTTTAGCAATATCTATATTTTCTCCTACTTTACCAGTGTCATCGTCTCTTATTTTTCCATTTATAAATGGGACTTGGCCCGAAACAAAAATTAAATTATTAGTTATTACATAAGGTATATAATTTGCAGCAGGCTTGGGTGCAGTAGGTATTTCTATTCCAAGTTTTTCAAGTTTTTCATCAATAATATTCATATCTGATCCTTAAGTTATATGTTAAAATATGTTTATTTTATATTATATTTAATATAATTATTATTTTATTACTTATCATAATGAGGTTTATTTTGAAAATAACAATATTCATTTTCATAACAATTATTTTTTCTTTTAAAAGCCTTTCTGCAAACGATCAAACNGATAATATATCATTTAGATCACATGAAGCTATTTATGATTTAAATATAGGTAAAATAACTAATTCTTCAAAGATACATAATGCTATAGGACAAATGCATTTAACCGTTAAAGAAGTTTGTGATGGATGGGTGGTTAATCAAAATACTACTGTAGATATTACTGATAAAAATGGCTCTCAGATTAGAAATTTATATAGGTATTCTTCTTGGGAGTCAAAAGAGAATNATTTATTTAGGTTTTTATCAAAAGTAATTATTAATGATGAAGAGATTATAACATTTGAAGGAAAATCTTCAAAGAAAAATAATCGAGCTAAAGTTGAATACATAAAACCATATAATGAGGTAATAGAAATACCTATTGATACACTTTATCCCATGCAACACTTTTTTACTATTTTGAATAAAGACTTAACTGATAAATTTATAAATAGTATAGTTTTTACTGGAGAAGATGACGAATCTATTAATAATGTTACCACATTTATACTTGATAGCATTAATAACTACAAAGTAATACGCTCTGCAAATTTTTCATACAATGATATATTATCAAAGCCTAAAAATGAAATAGAAATATTAGTGAATTCAGAAAATGGTATTGTGCATAAAGTGATTTTTGATTATTTTGAATATGAAATTATCGGAACCTTGAAAGAGTATAATTTTATAGAAAAACCTGATTGTTAAATATTATTTAGGATAATTTTTTGCACGTCTTTCCAATTATTAACTNTGTAATTACAATCTTTCACTTCTGGAATAATTTTAATTAATTTTTTATTCTGTAAGAAATGAATAGTTATAATATTCTTACAACTATTACTGACAGATGATATTTGATTTGGTAAGTCATCAATAAAAAAAACTTGTTTATTTGTTAACTTTTCTAATTCTAAACATTTTGTATTTTTTGGACCTTCATTACTTATAAAAGTATAATTCATATCATTATTTTTTAAGCAATTAATTCTGCTTAATGATGATGACGAAGGAATATTAGAGAGAATTATAATATTAACTAAACTGCTAAGTTCTTTTAAAATTTCCTTAGCATCTCTAATTAAGGGCATTATTAATGCATAATTTTTAAAAAAATTTGATATTATATTAGGAATTTCAGTACTATTAACTGCTTTATTATTAGTTCTTTTTAATATATTTCCGTTTAATTTAAATGTTGTATACGAAAAATACATACCATTCTTATTAAGATATTCGTCAAATGAGTCCATAAAGTTAAAGATTACTTCATCCGCATCGCAAATTAGTAAAGGTAAATTTTTATCAATATGTATATTATTTTCCATTAAGAAGTGGATCTTAAATTAATTTATTTAATTTTATCTTCTTTAAATAAAACATGCTTTCTTGCGATAGGATCGTATTTTTTTACTTCCATTTTTTCCGTCATAGTTCTACTATTTTTTTTGGTTACATAGAAAAATCCAGACTCTGTACTTTTAAGTCTTATTTTGATAGTAGTCGGTTTTGCCATTTTATTGTACCCTTCATTTTGAAGCTGAGAATACCTAAACTTTATAAGCTGTCAAGATTAGTATAGTAATTAATTTATTTTTTTACCTTCTTTTTAGAAAACCTTCTTCTTTTAGAAGGATTATTTTCTTTTTCTACAATTAAATCAATTGCCCTATTAATACCTATAGTAAACACATCTTCATTGTCATCTTTAATGCTAGCGAATGTACTTTCATGCTTTACATAAGGACCAAACCTTCCATTATTTGCAGTAATCATTTTTCCTGACTCTGGATGTAATCCTATATCTCTTGGTAAAGCTAGCATAGATAAAGCCGTTTCAAGTGTTACGCTTTCTAAATCTATATTTTTTGGAATTGATGCTCTTTTAGGTTTAATTGCTTTCTTGTCTTTTTTCTCTGGTGTTTCACCAGCTTGAACATATGGTCCATATGGGCCTACTCTTAAAGTAATTTCAACATTATTATCATTAAAACCTAGTTTAATAGGTTCAAACTTACTAGATTCTTTTCCTTTTCCAACCAATAATTGAGCAGTATGGTCACAGACAGGGTGATTTGAGCAGCCTATAAACCCGCCACTTCTTCCATAACGAATATTTAATCTACCGTCACTACATTTTGGGCATTGTCTAGGGTCAGACCCATCTTCAGTTTGTGGAAAAAAATGTGGACCTAAATCATTATCAATTCTTTTTTCAACATCTCTTACTCTTAGTGTGGAAGCGTCGTCTATTGAGGACTTAAAAGGAAGCCACCATTTTTGAAGGGCATTTTTCCAATTTTCATGTCCATTGGATATATTATCAAGTTGATCCTCTAATTTAGCAGTAAAGTTTTCCTCTATATAGTTGCTAAAATAACCATTAAGAAATGCCGTAACAATTCTTCCTTTGGTTTCTGGCTCAAACCTTCTTTTTTCATATTTTACATATCCTTTATCTTTAATTACCGATACTATAGAAGCGTAAGTTGATGGTCTTCCTATTCCCAATTCTTCTAATTTTTTAACTAATGATGCCTCTGTAAACCTTGGAGGAGGTTCTGTAAAGTGCTGTAAAGACTTAATATCATAAAAATTAAGGTTATCTCCTTCATTAACTTTTGGAATATTAGAATTTTTATCATCATCAATTTCTTTGTCGTCTTGATCTTCGGTATAAACTTTCTTATAGCCATCAAAAATTAATATTGAACCAGACGTTCTAAAGCCTATGTCTTTATTTTCTGATAATATATTAATACTTACTTGATCAATTTCTGCACTTTCCATTTGGGAAGAAATTGTTCTTTTCCAAATTAATTCATATAAAAGTCTTTGTCTTTCATCTAAGAAGCTTTTTATATCTTCTGGAAGTTTGCTAATATCTGTCGGTCTAATAGCTTCATGTGCTTCTTGAGCATTTGTAGATTTTTTATTAAATTTGTTAGGAGACTCAGGTACATATTTATCTCCATATTTATTTTGAATCATAACTCTTATTTGTTGAATAGCGCTATCAGATAAATTAACGGAGTCTGTTCTCATATATGTAATTAATCCCACAGTTTCTCCATTTATTTCAATTCCTTCATACAAACTTTGGGCAATTCTCATAGTATTTTTTGCGCCAATACCTAATTTTCGTGAAGCTTCTTGTTGTAATGTAGAAGTAATAAAAGGTGCAGTTGGGTTATTTTTTACGCGTTTTTTTTGAATTGATTCTATATAAAAATTATTTACATTCGTAATTTTTTTAATAGCTTCATCAGCGCTATTTTTATTATCAATATCAAATTTTTTTAGCTTATTATTGTCTAAGACATTTAGATTAGCAGTAAATGTTTCACTTTCGCCTTTTTTAAACGAAGAATTTATCGTCCAATATTCTTTTGGAGAAAACTTTTCTCTCTCAGTTTCTCTATCACAAATTAATTTGAGTGCAACTGATTGAACTCTTCCAGCAGATTTGGCCCTAGGTAGGGTTTTCCATAAAACAGGAGAGAGAGAAAAACCCATTAAATAATCTAAAGCTCTTCTAGCTTGATAAGCATCTACCATATTTATGTCTATAGTATTTGGATTATTAAAAGCTTCTAATATTGCATTTTTAGTTATCTCATTAAAAATTACCCTCTTTATATCAACATCTTTTAACTTGTTTTTTTCAGACAAAAATGAATGTATATGCCACGCAATAGCTTCTCCTTCTCTATCTGAATCAGTTGCTAACCATAGAGTATCTCCTTTAGATATTGATTTGCTAATTGCTTGGATTTGTTTCTTTTTATCATCCTGTACTTCATATTTCATAAAGAAATCATCTTCTGGTATGACAGATCCTTTTTTATTTGGAAGGTCTCTTATATGTCCATAAGATGCTAATACCTTATAATCATTACCTAAGTATTGATTAATCGTTTTAGCTTTAGCTGGTGATTCTACAACAACAATATTCATTATAACTCTAATAAAATTAAAAATATAAATTCACACTTAATAATCTTTTATCATTTTAGCAAACTATTTTTTTAAATTATTTATTTTATTAAATTTTTGACTCATTACCTAAAATTAGTCTTTTAATATTAGGAATATGTTTTAAATATATTAAAATACTTATTATAATAACTAAATAAAACTCTAAAATTGATATGTTAAGTACATAAAATAAATTATTGTTAAAATTAATTTTATATAAAAACCAAAATATTATAGGTGCAAAAAAACTAGCCGTTAGAGCTCCTATTGACGATGTTTTGTACTTTATAGCCGCTATTAACCAAATAAATAACACAATAAGAGCACCAAGCCAATTTATGAAAAATAATATACCTGCAGAAGTAGCTATACCTTTTCCTCCTTTAAATAATATGAATGGACTAAACATGTGTCCAAGTAATGATAAAATTGCTATAGAGATATAAAGGTAAACTAATAATTCTTCTTCAAGTACAGTTTCAAAATTAGTTTTAACTATGTAGAGCATAATAAAGCTTTTAGATACATCTAAAATAAGGGTTACTATAGCTAAAAATTTATTGCCAGTTCTTAAAACATTAGTTGCCCCAATATTTCCTGAACCTATTTTTCTTATATCTCCATACCCTGAAATATTTGATAGAATTAAGCCAAATGGAATGGAACCTATAATAAAGCTAGTAATAAAATAAACAATAATTATGGGATTGTTAAAAAGCTCTAAAATATTGTTTATAAATATAAGCATATATTTCTTTCATCATAAATTAAATTTTTGATCAGTATATACTATTCTTCCATCCACAATTGTACATAGTATTTTACCTTTTGCCTCATATTCATCAAAAAGTGAATTATTAGACTTGCTATTCATATTTTCTAAGTTTAATACATTTGAGGTTTTTATATCAATTAATGTTAAATCTGCCGGAGAATTTATTGCAATTTTACCTGTATTTAAATTTAACAATTTAGCTGGTTGATTTGTAAGTTTATCAATTAATTTTATAATTTTCATTTTTCCATTAATATGTAAATCTAAAGATATAGGTAATAAAGTTTCAAATCCAATTATACCAAATTCAGCTTGTTCAAATGGTAATCTTTTACTGTCTTGGTCCTGGGGAGAATGATGACTTGAAATAATATCAATTTTATCTTTAATTAATGCATCATATATTGCTTTTTTATCTTTTTTATTTCTTAAGGGGGGAAAAACTTTTGCAAATGTTCTCCATTCATCTACAGCTGTCTCGTCAAGAGTAAAATAATGAGGAGCAGTAGAACATGTTAAATTTAGACCTTTCTTTTTGGCATTTTCTATTGCAATTATTGCTTCATTAGTAGTTATATTAAAAAAATGTAATTTACTACCTGTACTTTCTAATAATCTAATATCTCTTTCTATTTGTATTATTTCTGCCACTTTAGGTATTCCAGGTAATCCTAATTTATTTGCAAGTGCTCCGCCATTCATTACACCATTTTTAGATAGGTCAGGGTCCTGAGGAGATATCATAATAGTAGCATTAAAATTTTTAGCGTAGGTAAGTGCTTGCTTCATTACCTTCGTATTACTTATAACTTTATTAGCCTCTGAAAATAATATTGCACCTGCTTCCAGTAATAATCCCATTTCGGTGAGTTGTTTTCCTTCTAAGTTTTTTGTAATGGATGCAGCTGGATAAATTTTTACACCATTGGTTTCCCTGGCTCTTTTTTCTATATATTGGATTATTGGAATCTGGTCTATTACTGGATTAGTATTTGGCATACAGACAATACTTGTTATACCAGAAGCTAGTGCTGCGTCAGAGGCAGTATTAATATTCTCCTTAAATTCCTCCCCTGGTTCGCCTATATTCGCATTCAAATCTATAAAGCCAGGGCAAAGAATATGATTTTGGCAGTCAATTATCAAAGCATCATCAGGAGTATGATCTTTAAATAAATTTTTTCCAAAATCTTTTATAACTTTATCTTCAGTAACTAATCCTCCTAAATCATCAAAGCCAGTACAAGGATCAATTATTCTAGCATTTTTAAAAACTATTTTATTTTTACTTTTTGATTTTATCATTTCTTTAATTCTAAATTATATAATAGGTGTTCAATTACTGACATTCTTATAGCTACACCTAGTTCTACCTGTTCAAGGATAAGTGTTCTATTTATGTCATCTGCTAGTTCACTATCTATTTCTACTCCTCTATTGATTGGACCTGGGTGCATAACAAGAGCATCATTTTTTGCAAAATTAAGTTTTTCTCTATCTAAACCATAAAATTTAAAATATTCCTTCGCAGAAGGAATATAAGACCCTTGCATTCGCTCTCTTTGTAATCTCAATATCATTACAATATCAACATTACTTAAACCTTCTTTAAAGTTATTATATATATTTGCACCATAGTCAGATAAGCCCTCTGCCATTAGAGTAGAAGGGGCTATTAGATTAACTGTAGCTCCCATTGTTATGAGTAATTTTATATTTGATCTAGCGACTCTGCTATGAGCTATATCTCCACATATTGCAATTTTTAATCCTTCTAATCTATTTTTGCGGCGCCTTATAGCTAATGCATCTAATAAGGCTTGAGTAGGATGTTCGTGTTGTCCATCTCCAGCATTAATAACTGCACAATTTACTTTATTGGCAAGTAAATGGGGAGTACCACTTAGAGAGTGTCTAATGACTAGGATATCAGGCTGCATAGCGTTTAAGGTCATAGCAGTATCTAATAAACTTTCTCCTTTTCTTATAGAAGAGGTTTCAATTTGCATATTTATGACATCAATCCCAAGACGTTTAGCGGCTAATTCAAATGATGTTTTAGTTCTTGTTGAATCTTCAAAAAATAAATTTACAAGAGTTTTACCTCTATATTTTTGGTTACTGCTTGGCTCTAACCTATTTTCTTTTATAATTTCATCGGCTCTATTTAAAAGACTCGAAATTTCATCCTCTTTTAAATTTTCTATACCTAATAAATGATCATTTTTATATTTATTGAAACTGACAGTATTATTATTTTTAATTATATAAAAATTTGATGGATTAACTTTGCCATCTGTATGGAAAACAATTTTTTCCATAATTGATTGTTTAGGAATCCTATTACCAGCTAAGTAGCGCGATAATGAGGCAACAGATATTTTAAGCTTATTTGCAAAAATTTTTCTGCTTAATGCGTTCTCTTTTATCCATTTATCTAAAGCGTGCATGATTTACCTTGATAATTTATTATAAAAATTACCGTTTCGGTAAAAAAATGTCAATTATTATTTATTTGCATTCTTTTTAGTGCTCCATCTAAAATCCAGCAGGCTGCAGAAGCGTCTAGTATTTTTTTTCTATTATTTCTTGATAAATCTATATCATTTATCATCATTTTTTCGACGGCTTGTGATGAGAATCTTTCATCCCATAATAGTAAAGGAAGTTTTAAAGTCTTATTAATTTCTTCAGCAAGTCTTCTTATAGATTGAGATTTTTTACCAGGATTACCATCTTGATTTAAAGGTCTTCCGACTATTACTGCAGAAATATCATTTTCAGATATGATATTATTAATAATAAGCACATCATTTGTTAACTTACCTCTATTTATGACTTTTACGCTTGTTGAAAATGATCTATTTACATCACTTATTGCAATGCCAATTCTCTTTTCTCCTAGATCTAGCCCTAAAATACATCCAACTTTAGGAATTTTATTCATAAATTCATCAATATTTAAATTAATTAGTTTTTTAAATTGCTTGNTGTTAGTCATTTAGAGTAGTAATCAATCCAATAAATTATTATGTATATTATTTATATTTATTTATATGTATAATATTATCAGTATTTTTAAATTTATAGATAGGGTTTTTTTAATATGTCTTTAGATAAATCAACTTTAGAACGTGTTGCATATCTTGCAAGAATTAAAATTGAGGATTCAGAAATTAATAAGATGACAACTGAATTAAATAATATAATGAAATGGATAGAAGAATTAAATGAAGTAGATATTGAAAATGTGAGTCCTATGACCGGAGTTTCAAATGAATCTTTAAGAGAAAGACAAGATATGGTTAATGATGGAGGTTATAGCGATAAAATTGTTAGTAACGCTCCAGAAAAAATTGATGATACATTTACAGTTCCAAAGGTAATAGAATAAATGACAAAAATTTCAAACTTAGGAGTTGTTGAGACTTTAGATGGTTTAAATAAAAAAGAGTTTTCTACTCTTGAGCTTATAAATGAATATCTGCAACTTATAGATAGTGATAAAGAATTAAATGCATTTATTCATTTTAATGAAGAAAAATCATTATCTCTGGCTAAATTATCTGATGAAAGAAGATCTAAAAATGAAGCTTTACCATTAGATGGTTTACCTATTGCAGTAAAAGATATTTTTTGTGTAAATGGAGAAAGAACTTCAGCATGTTCAAAAATTCTGGAAAACTTTATTCCTAATTATGAATCAACTGTTACATCTAAATTATGGCAAGCAGGAGGAATATATATAGGAAAAACAAGTATGGATGAATTTGCTATGGGTTCATCTAATGAGACAAGCTATTTTGGTAATGTAGTGAATCCATGGAGTAAGAATGGAGAAAAGCTAGTACCTGGAGGGTCTTCAGGAGGCTCAGCATCTGCAGTTGCTGCTAAATTAGCTCCTATTGCTTTAGGAACGGATACTGGAGGTTCTATTAGGCAACCTGCTTCTTTTTGTGGAACAGTTGGGATTAAACCTACTTATGGAAGATGTTCAAGATGGGGAATTATAGCCTTTGCTTCTTCATTAGATCAAGCTGGACCTTTAACGCGTTCAGTAAGAGATAGTGCAATTATATTAGAACACATGTCAGGTTTTGATAGTTTAGATTCTACATCGGTAAATATTGATGTTCCAAAATTTATCAGCTCTTGCTCTAAATCTATTAAAGGAATGAAGATAGGTATTCCAAAAGAGTACAAAATTAATGAACTTTCATCCGAAGTAGAAAATATTTGGAATGAAGGAATTAAATGGATACAAGATGCCGGAGCAGATATAATAGAAGTGGAGTTACCCCATACTAAGTATGCTCTGCCTACATATTATATAGTTGCACCTGCTGAAGCCTCAGCAAATTTGGCTCGCTATGACGGAGTAAAATATGGATATAGAAAAGAAGACATAAAGGACTTAGAAGAAATGTATTCTATGACAAGAGCAGAAGGNTTTGGTGATGAAGTAAAACGTAGGATATTAATAGGAACATATGTGTTATCTGCTGGATATTATGATGCTTATTATTTGAGGGCACAGAAAGTAAGAACAAAAATTGTTGAAGACTTCAATAGAGTATTTAATAATTGTGATGCCATTCTTACTCCTACTGCTCCTACTGGAGCATTCAAGATTGGTGAAAAAAATGTAGATCCTGTGACAATGTATATGAATGATGTTTTTACAGTGCCTGCAAGTCTTGCAGGACTTCCTGCTATGTCAATTCCATCAGGTTTAGACTCAAATGGATGCCCTTTAGGCTTACAGTTAATTGGTAAAGGGTTTGATGAAGAGACATTATTTAGTGTTGGAGCGGTTATAGAAGATTCAGCAAATTTTAAGGGTATATAATTTTAAAGGTAATAAATTATGAGAGAAGCAATAAAGTTAAAAGGTGAAACAGGAATTTGGGAAATGGTTATAGGTTTAGAAATTCATGCTCAAGTGAATTGTAAATCAAAATTATTTTCTGGNTCAGCTACTGATTTTGGAGCGAGCCCGAACTCTCANGTTAGTTTTGTGGATGCAGCTATGCCAGGCATGCTTCCTGTAATAAATAATGAAGCAGTAAATCAGGCAATTAAAACTGGTCATGCTTTAAACGCTAAAATCAATAATATTTCTATATTTGATAGAAAAAATTATTTTTATCCTGATTTGCCTCAAGGATATCAAATTTCTCAGTTTAAGTCTCCAATTGTTGGAGAAGGGTGGATAATTATTGATTTAGATAAAGGAGAAACTAAAAAGATTGGAATAGAAAGGCTTCATTTAGAACAAGATGCAGGTAAATTAATGCATGATCAACATCCAAGCTTATCATTTGTAGATTTAAATAGATCTGGTATTCCATTAATGGAAATAGTTTCTAAACCTGATATGAGAGATTGGGAAGAGGCAGGAGCATATCTAAGAAAGTTACGNTCAATAGTTAGGTATATTGGCTCTTGTGATGGAAATATGGATCAGGGGTCACTGAGATGTGATGCAAATATTTCTGTTAGAAAGCCTGGTGAAGAATTTGGAACACGCTGTGAGTTAAAAAATATTAATTCTGTNAAGTTTATGATGAAAGCAGTGGAATATGAGGCATATAGACAGATTGAAATTATAGAAAATGGAGGAGAAGTGAAGCAAGAGACTAGGCTCTATGACCCTAATAAAAATGAGACAAGATCAATGAGATCTAAAGAAGAAGCTCATGATTATAGATATTTCCCTGATCCAGATTTATTGCCGTTAAATATTAGCAATGAAAGAATTGAAAAGTATAAAAATGAGTTACCAGAATTACCTGATCAAAAGAGAGAGCGTTTTCAAAAAGATTACGGATTAAGTTTTTATGATGCCGACGTATTAACTGCAGATAAAAGTTATGCGGATTTTTTTGAAACTGTATCTAAAGATAGGGATGCAAAATTTGTAGCAAATTGGATTATTACTAATTTTTTTGCAATGTTAAATGAGGTAGAAAAAAGTATAGAAGAGAGTCCGGTAAATTCTGAACAGTTAGGCGAGTTATTTGATTTAATTCAAGATGGAACAATTTCTGGAAGAACTGCAAAAGAGGTATTTGAGGAAATGTTTACTAAGGGTGGAAGTGCAGGAGAAATAGTGGATGCAAAAGGTCTTAAGCAAATTAGTAATACTGATGAGCTAGAAAGTATGGCAAAAAATATAATTGAAGAAAATTCAGAACAAGTCAGCAAATATAAAAATGGAAATGAAAAACTTTTTGGATGGTTTGTAGG
The DNA here is from genome assembly GCA_002720535.1 of Candidatus Pelagibacterales bacterium. GTDB lineage: Bacteria > Pseudomonadota > Alphaproteobacteria > TMED109 > TMED109 > TMED109. Next base: position 440,382 of record PBIU01000003.1, read on the forward strand.
ACAAATGATGAAAAGTACGGGAGGTACAGCTAATCCTAAAGTTGTTAATGAAATTCTTAAAAATTTATTGAATAAATAATATAGGATTTAATTATGTTTTATGAAACAGCTAAAAATAATCATGGGCTAAAATATAATCCATTTAAATCCTGTATTGTACCTAGGCCAATTGCTTGGATTACAACCCTAAATGATGATGGTACTCATAATTGTGCTCCCTATAGTTTTTTTAATGGTGTGGCTGCAGACCCTCCAATGGTAATGTATGCGACTAATGGTAAACAACCTATGGGAAATCATAAAGATAGTATTAGTAATATTAGAAAAAATGGTGAATTTGTAGTTAATATCGTACCTTATTCAGCAAAAGATAAAATGAATGAAACAACAGCACCTTTAAGTCCTAATGAAAGCGAAGTAGAAGTTTCAAAATTAGAGACTAAATTATCTAAAATAGTTTCTCCTGTAAGATTATCAATTTCACCAATACATTTGGAATGTAAAGTATATAAAATTATAGATCTTCCTTCATTAGTTAGTAATGAATATAATGGTATGGTATTAGGTAATGTAGTTGGAATACATATTAATGATGATGTTATTGATGATGGAAAAGTTAATTTAGATAAGATTAAGCCTTTATCAAGATTAGGCTATTTAGATTATTCTGTTGTAGACAATATATTTGAAATGCATAGGCCAGAGGGCTCTCCTCGTCCTGATCAAGTTAAAAATAGAAAGGATACATAGATGATAGATTTTTATACTTGGAGCACACCAAATGGTAGAAAAGTTTCTATTATGTTGGAAGAGTGTAAGTTAGATTACAATTTAATACCTATAAATATTATTAAGGATGAACAATTTGAAGAAAAATTTTTAAATATTAGTCCTAATAATAAAATACCTGCAATTTATGATCACGAAACAAATATATCTATGATGGAATCTGGTTCTATCCTATTATATTTATCTGAAAAAACAGGAGTTTTTTTTCCTAAAAATGATTCTGACCGCTGGAAAAGAGATGAATGGTTAATGTTTCAAATGGCTTCTCTAGGACCAATGCTAGGACAAGTGCATCATTTTATTAAGTTNAATGCNGGAAAATCTGCTTATGCAGAAGANAGATATTATAATGAAGCAATGAGAATATATGGTGTNCTTGATAAACGTTTAGGTGAAAGTCANTTTGTTGCTGGAAAAGATTATGGTATTGTAGATATCTCAATTTGGCCATGGATATCAAGATATGAATGGCAAAATATAGATTTAAATAAATTTTCAAATATTTTAAGGTGGTATAAAGAAATTGCTTCAAGAGAAGCAGTTATAAAAGGTTATGACGTGCCTAATACGGGAGCAGAAATACCTATTCCATAGATTTTAGAAAAAATAATACATATCTCGTTTGACACATCGGCTACGACATTTTAAAAGCATATTGGACACGTGGCCGAGCGGTCGAAGGCGCGCCCCTGCTAAGGGTGTAAACGGGAAACCGTTTCGAGGGTTCGAATCCCTTCGTGTCCGCCATAATTTAGCTAAAAAATAATTTAATATGAAATACTTAATTAATATATTATGTCTAATAATTTTCTCCCATGGTGCATGGGCAGATGATATTAGCTCTAATGGTTTGATATGTGAGATAGAACAAAAGGAATCAAAAAGAGCACCAAATAAAAAATTAATATATCATTTTGATGGAGGAAATGTTTATGCTGTTCAAGTTTCTAAACAAAGTTCTCCAATTACAATTAATAAAATATTAATTTCTCAATATAGTTATGATAGTGAAAGAATTATATGGCAAGGTGAAAACCCTGCTAAAACTATAAAATATTATGCTGAAGTTAATAGGTTAAACCATATTTTAAAAGTTGAATATGTCTTTGTCTCAGGTTCAAAGACTGAAGATAGTACAAAAAAATCATTCTATTGTAATTTACTAAATTGGAATAAAATTGAATATTCCCTTAAATAGTAATATTTAAATACATATAGTATTTAATCTTGACTTAAAATAAAATTAATGATTATGCTTATATTTCGTTATTTTATTNTTTATTAAATTCATATTTATGAAATTAATATTATTTAGAATTTTTTAATTAAGAGGGGAAATATAATGAATAAATTTAAATATATTTTAATTACATTTTTGACTTTAATCTTTTTAAATTCTTCTGCACATGCGGATGGTCATGGTATTGCCAAATCTGGTACAATTAATTTCGTTATTGGATGGTATTTTGATTTAGTTGATACTGCTCCACAAGCAGATGGTTGGGCAGTAGGTGCTGGAACAGCAAAGGGAGCATTATTTAATAACAACGGTTCTGGACCTTTACACGAAGGAAGAGCGTTATGTGCTGCTGTTTCAATGGTAACTCCTGAAGGAGCGAGTAATAAAGGTAATTGCTATTTTGGAGATCAGGATGGTGACAGAATTTATACTTCATTTACTGGAGATTTAGCAAAGGGTGCTGGAATAAATAATATTATTGGTGGTTCAGGGAAATATGCTGGTATAACAGGAAGTGGNCCATGGGAATGTGATTGGCCAGGTCCTGCTGATAATGGANGTTTTAACTGTCGNAATAGNCTTNCATATGAAATTAAATAATATAATTAAAAAGCTTTNGNAAANTATANTAGAGCTTTATTNAATTAGGCCTCTATAAAATAAGNAGAGGCCTTTTTTTTATTTTAAAATANTNATAATTTTGATACANTTTTANATTATGAGTTATGGTTCAGAAGAAATTGAAATGCAAAATTATCTTAAAGCAGGTGAANAACGAGCTTTAAGANTGTCTAATAGAGGACCTTTAANGTTTAATAAAGATGGTACTTTAGATCAAGAAATAATGGACTCCTATTCAGAAAATGGCTTTTATATATTTGAAAAGGTTTTTTCTGATGATGAATTAAATGATTGGGAAAAAGATTATCTAAATNTTTTAGAAAGGTTTCCTGTAAATAGAACTTCTAAGATTGATATAAAAGGNAGGCCTGCTATAGCTTCAGATTGTAAGGCTAATATTTTATATTGGTCTAAACCCTTAGCAGANCCTTTTGGNGGAACAGATTTAGCAAATGGAAGACATCCAGTTAAAATGATAGANCCAAAGCCTGATGNTAANCANCCTGATGAAATAATATANCTNACTCAAGGCTTTCTTCAATTTTCGGATACTTTTTTAAGNGCCTATGGACATCCTTTATTATTAAAAGTCGCCGAAAANATNAATGGAGAAGATTTNGTTCCTTTNACNGAAGGNTATTTTATAAAAGACCCTGGTCTAGGAGCATCCGTAGCATGGCATCAGGATGGAACNACTCATTGGGATAATCCTAATTGGGATCAATATACTCATGGGTTTAATTTTATGGCTCAGNTATATAAAAGCACCCCTGGAAATGGAGTGTGGGTNGTGCCCGNCACTCATAGANTAGGTAAAGTAGATATAAAAGAAAGAGTTTTAGAAGCTGGTACGGAAAGNTTNCCAGAAGCNGTACCNATAGTTTGTGGTCCAGGNGATGTAGCNATAACAAATAGACAGGCATTACATGGTTCATTCGCTAATACTAGTCCTGATAGAAGAGTAACTATAAATTATGGTTTTCANAAAAAGTCATCTGTATTNAATGTTTTAGGAGGNGGATTACANGGAAAACCTCGAGTTTATGATGAAAAGCATATTATAGAAAGNTCGAGATTAATTCAGTATGCTATAAGTGCTAGAAGTCAAAAGTNCCCTGAAGAAACACCATATATNTACAAACCNCTTGAAAAANATAAAAAAAAGTATGTATGGAATGATCAAGCTAGAAAAGATATCAAAGATTATAGTTTAATGGATATGAGTATNTAAAACTTANTTNTATCAAAGTAATTTATTNATACTTTTNTCTACTTCTTNNAGTGGAATAAGATTAGGNTCAACNCCNCCCCATNTTTTTGAATCTAATATTATTAATTCTTTNGTATTAGGAGCGTATTTGATAGNATTGTGTTTNCTAAATAATGATATTAGTTTTGTACCAGCAACAGCAAACATATGNCCAGTNCCTGAATCATTNGCAATAGCAACATTAANTTNNTTAGCTAAAGCTATTACAAGTATNGGGCCTTTAAGNCCACTTTTTATAGCANTATCCGTCCATTCAGGAAAAATGGCTTGAGGAANATTTTNTTTNATANTTTCNAGTAAATTTTTTTCATCCGGNCCTAAAAAAAATACAGGAATTCTATTTTTATTAACNTGTCCTTGAGCTAACTTAACAAACTTATTTAAGGGCCATATTTTNGNTTTGTCACCNGCTCCTGGAGAAATACCAATATANGTTTTTCCTTTAGGAAGAAGTNTATTAGATAATTTAATATACTTNTCTTCTATTTTAATATCTTNTTTACAGTATTNNANNTCATTATTATTAATTAATTTTATAAAAATATTTAACCTGTCATTAAGAGAAATATTTTTAGTAGACAAATTATTTGGTTTTAAATCTGAGAATATCCATTTAGCTGATGCAGATAAGAATATTTTATGTTTTATTTTTTTTAGGCATAAAGTAGGCAAAACTACTGTTTGTGTATCAATTATAACATCATACTCTTTTTTNATAGGACTNGNTTTAATAAATTCAATAAATGGATTAACACCTATTTTTAAATTATCNATNACTTCNTCTATNAAGTTATTNACTAAGGGTTTTAAGNNATNAGANTATTCAGTTTTTCCTTGGCCTGCCAACCATGTAATTTTGCTATNAGGAAAATTATATCTTAAATTTTTTATAAAATTTAATTTATATAAAGCATCTCCAATTGCTTCNCCGCCAGAATATACTAATATACTTTTATATTTTTTTTTCATATAATTCCTACCTTTTTTTATATGATTATAATATAAANTCTTTTATGGAAATCTTTTTTATAGTTAATTAATTTTTTANAAAGGTATAAATNATGTCNGATCAAATAAATGTTCCAATNTCTCCAGGAGAATTAGTTGATAAAATAACTATTCTTGAAATCAAAAAAGAATTTATNAANAATGATAATAAACTTAAAAATATAAATCATGAATATGATTTACTTATGNAAATTTATACGACTCAAATTTCTGAAACTGANGGTATATCTGAATTAAAAAATAAATTAAAAGAAATTAATCTAGAACTATGGAAAATAGAGGANGANATTAGAGATTGCGAGAGAGANAAATCTTTTTCTGATACTTTTATTGAATTAGCTAGATCAGTTTATTTTACTAATGATAGAAGNTCNAAGGTTAAGCTGGAAATTAATTTANTATTAAATTCTAATTTAGTAGAAGAAAAGTCNTATAAGGANTATTCATAANNNTTATGAATAATNATGAGCAACTNATAGATGGCCTAGGTTTATGGTCAGAAGTGATTTCNAAAAATGANAATTTANAAAATANACCNGCTTTATTTNTAGATAGAGATGGAACAATNGTAAGTTATGAAGAATATCTTCACGATCCTTTAAAAATAAAAATAAATAGTAATATTTGTTCTTTAATAAAAGCATGTAATTTAATNAAANTTNCTNTAATNGAAATTACTAATCAATCTGGAATAGGANGAGGTTTTTATGATTGGAATGATTTTAATCANACTGAAATAGAAATAAGGAAACAATTATCTNTAAATAATGCNCATATTAATATGCTTTGTGCATGTGCATTTCANAAAGATGCTANAGANAAATATAAGATTAAAGATCATTTTTGGAGAAANCCAAATNCAGGAATGCTTGAAGANGCTAAAAATATTTTTAATATAAATTTTCAAGANTCTTGGATAATTGGAGATAATATTTCCGATATTCAATCTGGACTTAATGNAGGATTAAAAGGAGGAGTTTTATATAATAATGNAGATAAAGCTTTTAANNCTAAGAACAATTTTACTATAAAATATGCTGATCAGTCTCATGACTTAGAATGGTTANTTAANGAATTNATTTAATAGCTGTTTTTANAANNTTTGGATCAATATTTGATCCAGATAANACTACTACAACAGTTTTATTTNTTATTANTGTNTTTTGATTTAAGACTGCGGCNAGGCCTACAGCTCCTCCAGGTTCNAATATTAATCCTAANTTCATATAAGCATACTTTATTGCNTTTAAGACTTGATGATCNGTAACAGTTAATCCTTTTTTAATAAGTTTTTTATTTATATCAAANGTAATTTCTCCAGGTTTANTTGCTAGAAGTGAATCACATATAGAGTTATTATTNATGTTATTTTGATAAATTTTTTTATATTTTAGTGATTTTGAATAATCTGCAAATTTATTTGGTTCAACGCTATATATTTGAGTGTATTTNTTTTTATTTTTTATACTAGTAGCAATTCCTGCTATTAAACCNCCACCTCCAGTAGGNACAAGGACTTTATCAGGAAATAATTTATATTTTTTAATNTGATTAATAATTTCTAAACCAATAGTACCTTGNCCAGCAATNACATGNTTNTCATCGTAAGGTGGTATTATTANTANATTATTCTTTTTTGCTATCTTATTNCCTATTTCTTCTCGATCNTCATTCTTTCTATCATAAAAAATAATTTTTGCACCTCTNGATTTAGTGCCATCTATTTTTATTTTTGGAGCATCTNTNGGCATTACAATAGAAGCTTTTANATTAAAAACCTTTGCAGCTTCNGCTACTCCTTGAGCATGATTTCCTGAGGACCATGCTAAAACACCATTAACNTCATNCTTNANAATNGAATTATAAATTTTATTATATGCTCCTCTAATTTTAAATGAGCCAGTTCTTTGTATGTTTTCAGCTTTATAAAATATTTTAGAATTAAATTTTTTNCTCAAAATAAAGTCATATATTAANGGAGTTTTTACTATATTATTTTTTAAGATTTTANTNGCTTTAATAATATCAGNATTNTTTANNAGCTTATTACTNTNTATCTTAGAATAATTCATTAATATTTACNTTATTTTTNATTGCTGCATTTATAAAAACTTGNTGATATATAATATAATTTTCTATTACTCTNTGAACGTAGTTTCTAGTTTCGTNAAAAGGAATTAATTCAATCCAATTTATNGCATTTATTTCANTATTTCTTGGATCNCCNAATTGTTTAATCCATTTATTTACATTTGTTGGGCCTGCATTATANCTTGCAATAGCTAATATTTTAGAGCCATCATAATAGTTAATAAGTGANTATAAATATTTAGAACCAATATGAATATTATAGTCTATATCATTTAGTAATTTTTTCTTATTATATTTTATACCTAATTTTTTAGCAGTANTNTTTGCAGTAGATGGCATGACTTGGACTATTCCTAAGGCACCAGATCTACTTATGGCATTCGGATAAAATTCACTTTCTTGTTTTGCAATAGCAGTTATCAGAGGTTCATTTAAGGCATGATTAATATTATTNGGGTAAGGAAATAAGTGTTTTTGAAAACTTNCATCAATTTGCGTAGCTTTNTTGCAAGCTCTAATAAATAAGTCTGTTCTATTTACATCTTTTAGGACATTAAGNACTAGTACAATTTCATTTTTANTCATTTTGTTTGCAAATAATCCATTTATAAATCTTATGCTATATTTTTTTTCATCGGCTAAACTTAAAAGCTTTAAAACATTTAATTTTTTTATAAATTCTTCGTCTGAAGTTTCTGATGTTAACTTTTCATCTATTAGGTTGAAATTTATTTTTTTATTTAATTTTGCGTTTGCTAGTAATCCATAGTAAGTCGTATTGTAAGTAGCAGCAGATTCATAAAATGATATAGATTTTTCAGTATTTAATAAATATTCTTCTGCTTTTCCTAACCAATAATTAGCTCTAGATATTGAAATTGGCATTTTGACAATATCCTTCATATTTAAAAAATGTTGTTTTGCCTGATTAGGCTTATTCAAAAACTCTAATGATATCCAACCGAGTAGCCATTCTGCGCTAGCTATATTAGAAATTTTATTTTGTTGATGATGTTTAAGTAATTCATAAGCTTTATTATATTCTTTTTGATTTAATAAATTTCTTGTATGCCAGTTAATTTCTGTCCACCAATAATTAGGTTGCATTAGGGATTGAGAATTGTCTCTAAGGTGTTTAATTAATAAATTATATGACTCATTTGTAAGTCCAGAAACTCGTCTCCATTTTACTCTTTCATAAACTAATCCTGGATCATTATTTAGTGTATCGGGTATTATTTTGATTGCATAATCTACACCGTATTCTCTTCTAGATAGTTTTATTTTCGCTTTAGCTAGTATTTGATAATCTTTATTTACTCTTTTTAATTGTCTATATACGCTGCTCCATTTCTTATTCCAAATTAGATTATTTAATCTAATATTATTAATTTTTTCATCAAATAAATAAGAATAATTTTTATAAATATAAAGTTCATCTTCTTTTTTAAATGAACCATTTATCCAACTATTTATGATAACTCTATCATGATTTTGATTATCTTTTTCATTTAAATACTTTGCATATTTAATTTTTCCTATATTAGTAATAGGACTCTGCATATCAAAAATATTAAAAATATTATTTTCTGAATATTTCCAACTCATTGTATCTTCTAAATGAATAATTATATTATTAATATTTGGCCAATTTTGATATTTTTTAATAATTTCTTCTATAAGTTCATTATCAATATTTTTATTAGAAAACCGTAACCAATTTACCAAATCTTCATAATTTTCATCGGCATTATCTGCAATTAATTTTTTTACTTTGTTGAATTTATTTTCTTCTACTAATTGAATTATTTGGCGGGTTAATTTTTGATTTTTATATTTTGTATCATCATTTGCCAATAATTGTTTGGTATAAAGTATAAAACATATAGTAAATATGTTACAAATTAGTATAAAATATTTTATTAATATCTTTGATAAAATGCACATAATATAATAAGTATAATTACTTTTTTTATTAATAGATATAAAAATTATAGGACAAAAATTATATGGATAGTAAATATAAAGGGTCGTTTGTTGCACTGATTACACCTTTTGCTAATGGAAAAATAGATGAAGCTTCCTTCCAAAAGTTTATTGAATGGCAAATTAGTCAAGGTACCAATGGTCTTGTTCCATGTGGAACTACTGGAGAGTCTCCTACATTAAGTCATTCTGAACATGAAAGATTAATTGATTTGACTGTTGAAGTTTCAAATGGACGCATTCCAGTAATGGCAGGAACGGGGTCTAATTCTACAGAAGAGGCAATAAATTTAACAAAATATGCAAAGAAAGCTGGTGCAGATTCTGCTTTAATAGTAATGCCTTATTATAATAAACCTACACAAGAAGGAATGTATGCACATTTTGAAGCTATTAATAATGCGGTAGATTTACCTTTATTTATATATAATATACCTGGTAGGTCTGTAATAGATATGTCTGTGTCAACCATGGTAAAGTTAGCAAAGCTAACTAATATAGTTGGTGTTAAAGATGCAAGCAATGATCCAATTAGGCCAACTTTATTAAGGAATGCACTAAATGGTAATAACTTTATTCAGTTTTCTGGTGAAGACCCTTCTCAACTTCCTTTTATGGCTTCAGGTGGAGACGGAATTATATCTGTAACAGGTAATGTTGCACCAAATTTAATGTCTGAATTTCATCAATTATGGAGCTCTAATAAATTAGATGAAGCAAGAACTCTTCAAGAAAAACTTATGCCTTTGCATATGTCTTTATTTGTTGAAACAAGTCCGGCTCCGGTTAAGTATGCAGCTTCTATAAGAGGAATAAGTAGTTCCGAATTAAGACTTCCATTAGTAGAACTTAACAATACTACAAAAAATATTGTTGAATTAGCTTTAAAAGATTTAAAGCTTTCTAAAATAGAAATTTAATGAGTCCTTTAATATTAAATAGACGTGCTAAAAGAGAATATGAAATAATAGAAACCTTTGAAGCAGGGATTATATTATCTGGCCCTGAAGTTAAATCTTTAAGATTAGGTAAGGCTAATATTGGTGATGCATATGCTGATCCTAAAGATGGAGAACTATGGTTAATAAATTGCCATATATCTGAATATAATAATGCTCAAAAAGAATTTCATGATTCTCCAACTAGGCCAAGAAAATTATTATTACATAAAAAAGAAATTAGAAAACTGCAAGGTAATGTGCAAAAGCAAGGATTAACAATAATAGTTTTGAAAATGTATTTTAATCTTAAAGGTATTGCAAAAGTAAATTTAGCTTTAGGTAGAGGAAAAAAAGATAGAGATAAAAGAGCTGATGAAAAAAGAAAAGATTGGCAAAGGCAAAAACAAAGACTACTTAGAGTTAAAAATTAAAGTAATCTAATAAGGTAATTATTGACGTATTAAGAGTATGATAAATTTTTTTAAATTTAGTTTTTTGATTATTATGTCTTATTTTTCAATAAGCAATATAGCTAGTGCTAAAAATTTAGTATTAGACGATATTTCTTTTGAAGATATTAATGGTAATGATGTTAGACTTAGTGATTTACCAGGTAAAATAATTTTAGTTGTGAATACTGCAAGCTTTTGTGGTTTTACTAAGCAATATAAGGGTTTACAAGAGTTAACTGATAAATTTTCTTCGGAAGATTTGTCAATTATAGCTATACCTTCGAATGATTTCGGTAGACAAGAACCAGGAAATAATAAAGAAATTAAAGATTTTTGTGAAGGAACATATGGTATTACATTCCCTATTATGAGTAAGCAAAAAGTTATCGGTAATAATAAACATGCGTTTTATAAATGGATAGAAAGTAATCATGGTAGTAAAAAATTACCTCGTTGGAATTTTCATAAATATATTATAAATAGAGATGGAGAATTGTTACATTCTATTTCTAGTCGAATTGCTCCAAGTTCATCTAAATTTTTAGATATGATAGCCACTAGTCTAAAATAGTTATATTCTTTCACTTATTTTTTTTATAATTTCATCAAACATTTCTAATGTAAGCCTATTAGTATTTATATTATATCTTGAACAATGATAACTATCCAACATTATTAAATTATTATTAATATAATGTACTTTTCCGTGTTTAAATTTATTTGACTTGGCCTTAAGATTAAATACTTTTAAAATTTCTTCATGCGCTATTAAACCCAGTGCTAATATCACTTCTAAGTTTTTCATATTATCTATTTCAGATTTTAAAAATTTTCTACAATTATTTCTTTCTAATGCGTTGGGTTTATTCTTAGGAGGAACGCATCTCACGCTATTAGTTATTCTAGTATTTTGAAGATTAAGTTCATCATTATTTGTTTCTTTATATGAACCTAATGCTAATTTATTTTTAATTAAAGTAGGATATAAAGTATTACCTGCATGGTCTCCTGTGAAAGGTCTGCCAGTTTTGTTTGCCCCTTGTAAACCAGGAGCTAACCCAACAATTAATATTTTAGAATCTATAGCACCAAAAGATTCTACTGGAGAATTATACCAAGTAGGATTCAGTTTTCTATATTTATTTCTATAGCTTTTTAATCTATCACAGTGTGAACAATTTTTATCAGGCATTAACATAATATAACTTTTCTTATTAATTATTAATTTTAATATTATAATAAATATTTTTATTTTTTAAAATTAATGACTATAAATAATTATGTATTTACATAACAGTATTTTTATATCTATAGGTTCTAATTTAAGAGGACATATGAATAACTCAAAGAATATTATGGATACTGTTTTTTTTAATTTGTCTTCTGCAGGTTTAAGAGTAAGATATGCTTCAAAAATATATATTAGTAAGCCGATGCCATCTGGATTAGGACCACTATTTTATAATAGAGTTGTTTCAATAAAATCAAATTTAAATCCTATAGAAATAATGAAAATTCTTAAAAGAATAGAGAGAACCTATAGTAGAAGGTCTAAATTAAGGAACTCTCCTAGAGTATTAGATTTAGATATATTAGATTATAAAGGTAAAATTATTAATAAAGGCAATATTCTTCAAATTCCTCACCCTAGAATGGGTAAAAGAGACTTTATTTTAAAACCTTTACATGATTTAAGCCCATATTGGACTGATCCTATTAACGGCAAGTCTATAAAAAGTTTAATATATAAATGTAAAAGATCTAATATTTCTATTGCTAAAGCTATATAATAAGTGCTATTTGAATTATAATATTATATATATGATGGTATTTATTTAGATAAATTAAAGTAGTAAGGGTTAAAAATGGCTAGAGTTACTGTTGAAGATTGTATTTTAAAAGTAGATAATAGATTTGATCTAATAGTTTTAGCTGCTCATAGGGGTAGGGAAATTACGGCAGGGGCAGAATTAACAGTGCCTAGAGATAATGATAAAAACCCTGTGGTTTCATTGAGGGAAATAGCAGAAGAAACTATTGAAGTTTCTGATTTAAAGGAAAGTATGGTAGTTTCATTACAAACACAAATTCTTGATGATGATCAAGTAAATAAAGATGATGAAGATACTGAAGATTTAGAAGGTATAGAAAAAGAAGAAAAAATAGAAGAACCTGTAAATCCTTTAGGTAAATTTGGAATACAAGTTCAAGATAGGTATGAAGATATATAAGTAAATATATGGTTTTATTATGGAGTTAAATAAACTCGATACAAATTTTAAAAATAATACAAATCATAATTATTATGAAGATATAATACGTAAAGTTAGTGATTACGATTCTAATTTAAAAATAAATGTGCTTATTCAAGCAGTTGATTTTTCTAGAGAAAGACATAGTGAACAAAAAAGAGATTCTGGAGACCCTTATTTTTTTCATCCTTTAGCTGTCGCTAATATTTTGGCTGATTATAAACTAGATTGGGTCAGTATTATAACTGCTTTACTTCATGATACTGTAGAAGATGGGGTAGCTACTAGAGCTGAAATTAGGAAGTTATTTGGAGCTGAGATAGCTAGACTAGTAGATGGTGTGACAAAATTATCAAAAATTGAAGCTCCTCATATGGAATTAAGAGAAGCAGAAAATTTTAGAAAATTTTTATTAGCAATGTCTAAAGATATTAGAGTTTTATTAGTAAAACTTGCAGATAGACTACATAATATGCGTACATTAAAGTACATAGATTCTTCAGATAGAAGGAGAAGAATTTCAAAAGAAACGTTAGACGTATATGCTCCTTTAGCTGCAAGAATAGGTATGCAGAATATGAGAGAGGAATTAGAAGATATTGCATTTGCGGAGTTAAATACTTCTATAAGAAAATCATTAAATAAGCGTATACTTTTTTTACGTAATCAAGATGATCAAGTAGTAAAAAAAATTATAAGAGAAATTAAATATAAATTTAAGTTAAACAAGAAAATCATACAAATTCAAGGAAGAGAAAAAAGTATATATTCTATTTGGAAAAAAATGCAAAAGTCTTCTATTTCTTTTGAAAATATATCAGATATTTATGCTTTTAGAATAATTTGTGATGACATAAGTGATTGTTATGCAGCCTTAGGAATAATACATAATATATGGCCTATGATTCCAGGAAGGTTCAAAGACTATATATCTACGCCAAAATCCAATGGATATTCATCTATACATACAAATGTTATAGGTCCATTAGGTAGACCAATTGAGATACAAATTAGAACTCAAAAAATGCATGAATTAAATGAATATGGTGTTGCTGCTCATTGGTATTATAAAGAAAAAAATAGTACTCCAGTAAAGCTTAATAAAGTTAGTTTAAATTTATTTAAAGAGTTTTCTGAAATTATTGGAAATTCTTCTGGAGCTGATGATTTACTATCACATTCAAAAATGGAGATGTATTCTGATCAAGTATTTTGTTTTACTCCTAAGGGTGAGGTTATAACTATGCCAAAGACTGCCACACCAATTGATTTTGCATTTTCAGTACATTCAAAACTTGGAGAAACTTGCGTCGGATGTAAAATTAATGGACGTGCTGCTCCTTTACAAACAATCTTATCTAATGGTGACCAAGTAGAGATATTAAGATCAAATAGTCAAACACCACAACCTAGTTGGCTTAATTATACTGTTACAGGTAAAGCTAGATCTTATATAAATAAATTTATAAGGAAGAATGATAGAAATGAATTTATTAAATTAGGAAGATCTATTTTAGAAAATAATTTCATATTACAAAATAAACAATTTCATGATAAATTAATAGATCCAATTTTAAAACAGTTAGACTATAAAAGCAGAAGATCATTATATTTTGCTCTTGGTAAAAGTGAAATAAATAGTGACGAGGTTTTAAATATTTTATTACCGAAAAAAGTTAATACTAATAAAATTATAAATCTTAACAATAGAAAAGACAGAGGTATATCTATTAAAGGTTTAAAACCTGGGGTGGCAATACATATGGGAGAATGTTGTCATCCATTATTTGGAGAGCGAATTGTTGGTTTAATGACAGAAGGAAAGGGGATAACAGTTCATACATTAGATTGTGTAATTTTAGAAAGATATACTGATAATCCAGAATTATGGGTAGATTTAACATGGAACAAAAAAAGTTCAGAAAATAATATTGGAAGAATAAATGTTACCATAACTAATAAAAGAGGAAGTTTAAATACTTTAACTCAGATAATTGCTGATTTTGGAGGTAATATAACAAATTTTTTAATCAATCAAAGGTCTGATGATTTCTTTCAATTGTCACTAGACATAGAAGTAAATGATGCTAAGCATCTAAATGAAATTATTACAGGGTTAAGAACAAATTTGAGTATATATGAAGTTAACAGAGCTAAAGAGAATTATAATTAAAAGGAAAAAATTATGTCTGTAATGAATGAAGATGAAGTTTTAGGTATATATAGATCTATCGGAGCATTATTAGAAGGACATTTTATTTTATCATCAGGTTTACATAGTAGAATGTATTTACAATCTGCTTTAGTCTGTTCAAATGCAAATATAGCTGAAGAATTATGTATAAATTTAGCAAAAAAAGTTAGAGATTTAATAGATATTAATACAATTGATATGATTGTCTCACCAGCAATGGGTGGAGTTATAGTAGGATATGAATTATCTAGACACTTAAATAAAACTAATATATTTGCTGAAAGGAAAGACGGAGTTTTTTCTATTAGAAGGGGTTTTCAAATAAACCAAAATAGTAAAGTATTAGTGGTAGAAGATATTGTTACAACTGGAAAATCTTCACTAGAGTGCTTTAAATGTATAAATGACCTTGGGGGAGAAATAGTAGCTGAAGCTGCACTGATCAATAGAGGAGGAAAATCAGTTGATCTTGGGGTACCTCTGATTACTTTAGCTAATCTAGATATACCAAATTATGATGAAGAAAATTTACCAGAAGATTTAAAGAATATACCTGCAATAAAACCAGGAAGTAGGCCTGGTAAGTAATGTTATTTAAACAAAGAAAAAAAATTGATTTTATTTCTAGAATTTTAAATTTTTTTTGGCCTAGAAATGGATGGGGTAGATTATTTAAATATACAACTTTAAGAATAAAAAGACTGCCTGGTTCTCCACATAGTATAGCTTTAGGTTTTACATTTGGTGTCATTGCAGCTATGACGCCATTATTTGGCTTACATTTTATTATAGGTATATTTTTAGCGTGGATATTTGGTGCTAGTGTTATAGCATCTCTAATAGGTAATTTTGTTGGAAATCCATGGACTTTTCCATTTATATGTATCTTGAATTTGAAAATTGGAAGCTATTTTTATGAATCTGCTTATATTAGTACTATTAATATGAAAGTAATTTCAAATGAGTTATCTTTATTATGGAATGCATTCTATTCATTTTGTATTCAATTTAATATTGAAGGAGCTTTTTTATATTTGTCTGATTTAAAATTAATACCTCCTATGTTTATAGGATCAATTTTTACAATTATTTTTGTGAGTTTTCCTTGTTATTTTATGTCTAAATTTATTATTACTAATTATAAAAATACTAGAATCAAATTACGTAAAAAGAAAATATAGTTTTATTATGAGATTAGGAATTAATATTGATCATGTTGCAACTATTAGGAATGCTAGAGGAGGTATACATCCTGACCCTTTAAAAGCTGCAAAAATTGCAGAAAAATCAGGAGCTGATGGAATCACTGCACATTTAAGAGAAGATAGAAGACATATTTCTGACCAAGATATAAAAGCTCTTAAAGAAAATATTAGTATTCCTCTTAATTTAGAAATGGCTGCAACTGAAGAAATGTTGGAAATTGCACTAGATTCAAAGCCAGAAAGAGTATGTTTAGTTCCTGAAAAAAGATTAGAAGTTACTACTGAAGGTGGCCTAGATTTATTAAATTTGACAAATAAAAAGGAATCAGTTGTTTTTGATATTATAAAACAATGTAAAAAATCTAATATAGATGTATCTTTATTTATTGACCCCGAAATAAAACAAATAGAAGTAGCCAATAGTCTCGGAGTTAATATAATTGAATTACATACAGGTGAATATTGCAATTCTCAATATAAAATTAAAGAATTAAAGAGAATAAAGGATGCAGTTATATTTGCTGTTGATAATAATATAGAAGTACATGCTGGGCATGGATTGAATTTCGAAAATGTTAAAGAAATAGCTAGAATTAAATATATTAAAGAATTAAATATAGGTCATTTTTTAATTGGGGAGTCCATATTTATGGGATTGGAAAGTGTAATCAGAAAAATGCGTTATATAATAGATACTAGCCAATGATATTTGGTATTGGTCAAGATATTTGCAATTCTAAAAGAATAGAAGCAACACTCAATAGATTTGGTGACAGGTTTAAAAATAGAATATATACAAGTATAGAAATTAAAAAGTGTGATTCTAGAAAAAATTTTGCTGATTCATATGCAAGAAGGTTTGCAGCTAAAGAAGCTTGTTCTAAAGCTTTAGGAACAGGTTTTAAAAAAGGAGTATTCTATAAAGATATAGAAATAGTCAATCTTAAGTCTGGTAAACCTACTATAGTTTTAAAAGGTGGAGCTTTGAAACAATTTAAATTACTAACCAATAATGACAAATCTGCTAGAATTGAAGTTAGTTTGACAGATGATTTTAAACTTGCTTTAGCTATAGTCATTATTTCAAATTAGTTAATGGAGTTTTTATTAATATGAAGTTAAATCTTTTTAAAAAGAAAAATTTTAAAGAAGGTAATCCTGTAAAAAAGTCAAATTATTGGATAGAGAATCTTAAGACATTTTCTATTGCAATATTAATAGCATTGACATTAAGAACATTTGCATTTGAGCCTTTTAGTATTCCCTCAGGTTCAATGAAACCCACTTTATTAGAGGGAGACTACTTATTTGTTTCTAAATATTCATATGGTTATAGTAGACATTCATTTCCTATGAGTTTTCCTGGTTTCTCTGGTAGAATTTTTGGTAGTTTTCCTGAAAGAGGTGATGTGGCTGTATTTAAGTTTACTAAAAATACTAAAATTGATTATATTAAGAGAATAATTGGACTTCCGGGCGATAAAATTCAAATTAAAAATGGTATATTATTTTTAAATGATAAAGCAATCAATAGACAATCAATGGGGTTATGGAGTGCTAAAGATAGAAATAATGTGATGTATACTTATGATAAATATGAAGAAAAATTATCAGATAGTGTTGTTTATGAGGTATTAGATGCAAGTCCAAATGGAATGCTTGATAATACTGATGTTTATACTGTACCTGAAGGTTATTTTTTTGCTATGGGAGATAATAGAGATCAATCTTCGGATAGTAGAATATTAAGTCAATTAGGCTTTATTCCCTTTGAAAATTTAGTTGGAAAAGCTCAAATCATATTTTATTCAAGAGACAGAGAAGAATCATTATGGAAGTTATGGTTATGGCCATCTTCAATAAGAGTAGAGCGCCTTTTTAAAAGTATATAATTAATGACTAATATAAAAATAATAGAAAATTCAATAAGATATGATTTTGTAAATAAGGCATTATTAGAGGCTGCTATTACACATACGAGTTTTGTAAATAATAAGAAGGATTATACTTATGAGCGTCTTGAGTTCTTAGGAGATAGAGTTTTAGGTTTAGCTATTGCTGATATTATTTATAAAAATTTTTTAAATGAGTCAGAGGGAGACCTGGCAAGAAGAATAGCATTTTTAGTTAGTGGTAAAACTCTATCTGAAATAGCTATTAAACTTAAGTTGCAAAATTATGTTAGAGTTAGTGAAAATTTAAAATTTAATAATAGTGAAAATAATTCTATATTATCAGATACAATGGAAGCTATAATTGGCGCTATATTTTTAGATAGTAGTTATTCTGAAGCAAAAAGAGTAATAAAGTATATTTGGATAGAATATATAAAAAATGATGTAAAACCTCCTAAGGATCCAAAATCTGCTCTTCAGGAATTGTCTATGGAATTAAAGTGTGAAATGCCTGTATATTCAAATTATATAAAAGAGGGACCAGACCATTCTCCTATATTTAAGGTAAAAGTAAGTATTAAAGGGTTAAATAAATCACAAGGTATAGGTGTTTCCAAAAAATCTGCAGAAATTGATGCTGCTTCTAAGTTATTACGTATTATTGAGAGCAATAGTAATTGAATAATTTATTGAAGAAATTTGGCTTTGTAAACGTTTTAGGTGCCACAAATGTAGGTAAATCTACTTTAATAAATAGGTTAGTAGGTCAAAAGGTTTCTATTGTTACAAAAAAGGTCCAAACCACTAGAAATAATATTATAGGTATTTATTGTCTTGGTTATTCTCAAGTAGTCTTAATTGATACTCCAGGAATATTCGTCCCTAAACGTAAGTTTGATAGAGCAATGATAAATTCTGCTTGGAAAAGTGTAAAAGATGCAGATATAACATTATTAATGTTAGATGCGGATAAAGACTTGGATAATAATACACTAATTATTGCGGATGCATTTAATAGTAAGCAAATATCAAATTCTAAATTCTTAATTTGCGTTATAAATAAAATAGATTTAGTTAAATCTGAAAGATTATTAGAGTTAGTTGATAAGGTTAAAAAATATTTTATTTGTAAAGAATTTTTTTTTATATCTGCTTTAAATGGAGATGGAGTAATCGAACTAAAGACATTTTTAGCAAAAAATGTTCCTATGGGAGATTGGCACTATCCGGAAGAACATGTAACTGACATTCCATATAGACTGTTGGTGTCTGAAATAATTAGAGAAAAATTAATGGAAAGAATGCATCATGAACTACCTTATGGTATCGCAGTTGAGACTGAATCATGGAATACACTCGAAGATGGGTCAATAAGAATTGATGTATTAATATATGTAAAGAAAAAAGGACAAAAAAGGATTGTGATAGGTACTAAAGGCGAAAATTTAAAGTTTATAGGTATAGATTGCCGCAAAGAGTTGAAATCTATGTTGAAGAAGACAGTGCATTTATTTTTATATGTCAAAGTAAAAGATAATTGGGATAAATCGCCAGATTATTATAAAGATCTTGGTTTAGATTATAATGTTTAGTTAATATGAAATGGCAAGATATAGGCATAGTTGTTTCAACAAAAAAATATGGAGAAAGTTCTCTTATATTAAACTTATTTACTGAGAATCATGGTTTACATTCTGGTTTAATTAAATTTAGTAATTCAAAAAAAATAAGAAATATGTTTCAGATAGGAAACATTTGCGCTGTTGAATGGACTGGAAGATTAGAAGATCAGCTTGGTTACTATAAATCCGAAATTGAAAAATCTGTATCACATAATATAATTAATAATTCATTAAAAATAGATGTATTAATTTCTTTAAGTTCACTTTTGAATAAATTATTAGCTGATAGACAAGTACACTCTTCTTTATTTCTCAATACTATAAATTTTATACATTACTTAAATAAAAATGAAAAATATTGGATATTAAAATATATTAGATGGGAATTAAAATTTTTATCAGAACTTGGTTTTGGGTTAGATTTATCAAAATGTGCAGTAACGGGATCTAAAAATGATTTACAATTTATATCGCCTAAATCAGGAAGAGCGGTTTCTGCTGAGGGTGCAGGTGAATGGAGAAATAAATTATTTGTACTTCCTAAATTTTTTCTTTTAGATAATGAATATACTGATGACAAGAGTGAATTATTAAAGGGATTTAAAATAACTACATTTTTTTTAAACAGATATGTTTCTTCTATAGGAATAGAGTTGCCTGATGTAAGAGATAGGTTTACAAATAAATTACATAAATTATAGATTTATTCTTAATAATTTAAAGGTGATGAAGTAACATGAATAGTTCTAAAAAAAATAATCAAATTATAAAAGATTTAGTATTTTCTGAAGTTTTAAGTGATAGATACCTATCTTATGCAATGTCAACTATAGTTTCAAGGTCCTTGCCTGATGTTAGAGATGGTTTGAAACCTGTACACAGACGTTTATTATTTGCAATGCGAGAATTGAAAATGTCGCCTCAATCTGGCTTTAAAAAATGTGCCAGAGTGGTAGGGGATGTTATAGGAAAATTTCATCCTCATGGGGACCAAGCAGTATATGATGCTATGGTAAGATTAGCTCAAGAATTTTCAGTTAGGTATCCTTTGGTTGACGGGCAAGGTAATTTTGGAAGTATAGATGGAGATAGAGCNGCAGCCATGAGGTACACGGAAGCGCGATTAACTGAAATTGCAGAATTACTTCTAAAGGATATAGATAAAAATACTGTTGATTTTGTTAGTACATATGATGGGGAATATGATGAACCTATAGTACTTCCAGCTTTATTCCCTAATTTACTAGCTAACGGTGCAAGTGGAATTGCTGTAGGAATGGCTACTAATATACCGTCACATAATATAATTGAGTTATTAATGGCTATAAGGCATTTAATCAAAAGACCAAACGCTTCAATAACTTCAATCATGAAATATATTAAGGGTCCAGATTTTTCAACTGGAGGAATTTTAATAGATGATAATGATACTATTACAAAGGCATATGAAACTGGCAGAGGTTCATTTAGATTAAGAGCTAAGTGGTTTATTGAAAAGAAAACTCATGGGCAATATGTAATTGTAATAAACGAAATACCATGGAGTATAACAAAAGCTAGAATAATAGAAAAAATTGAAGAGATTATATCTAATAAACGTATTTCAATTTTATCAGATATAGTAGATGAGTCCTCAGAAGATATTAGAATATTGATTATACCAAAGAATAGGGATGTTAATCCAGATCAACTTATGTCTAGATTATTTAAAATCTCAGATTTAGAGCTAAAAATTAATATGAATATGAATGTAATAGATTCAAATAAAACTCCAAGAGTTATGAATGTCAAAGAGGTTTTATTATCTTTTATTGACCATAGGTTAGAGGTAGTAGTTAGATATAGTAAAAATAGATTAAGAATTGCGGTTGATAGAAAAGAAGTTTTAGAAGGTTATTTGATTGTTTTTGATAATCTAGACGAAATTATTGAAATAATAAGAGAAGATGATAATCCAAAAGAAACAATTATGAAGAAATGGAATTTGACGGATATGCAGTCAGAGTCAATTTTGAATCTTAGGTTAAGGTTTTTAAGAAGGCTTGAAGAAAAAATTATTATTAATGAGAAAAATGAACTAGAATCTGAAATAAAAGAATTAAAAGAATTAATAGCAAATAAAGATAAGCAATTAAGTAAAATAGATAATGAAACTAAAGAGGTGTTAGAATATTTTAAAAAAAATAAATCTATTTCAGATAGAAGAACACTTATTGAACCATTAATTGAAGAAGAGTTTGATGATATTGAGGAAGTTATTGATGAGGAACCTTATATTTTTGTTCTGTCAAAAAATAATTGGATTCAATTTATTAAAGGTCATGAAAATTTTAAGGCCATTAAATATAAAGATGGAGATCAAGAAAAATTTGTTAAGTTAGTTAAAAATACTGATAAATTATTATTAGCATCGAATTCAGGAAGGATATTTACTTTATCTTTAAGTAATATAATAATTAATAAAGGTTTTGGATCTCCATTAAGATTATTTATAGATTTGCCGTCAGAGGATTCTATCGAAGAGATTAATTTATTTAATAAGCAGCAAAAAATGTTAGTAGCTTCTTCTGGGTATAAAGGCTTCATAATTCCAAATATGGAATCATTACTAGCTTATACTAAGTTAGGTAAAAATGTATTAGATGTCTCTCCTGGTGAAAAATTAGTAGTGTTTAAACCTGTTAATCAAGAGGATGACTCAATTGCAATAATAGGTGAAAATCATAAATTGCTTATTTTTAAAATATCTGAAATGGCATTACAAAATAAAGGTAAAGGCGTAATTTTACAAAAAGCAAAACAAGGGAAGTTGACTGATATTCAAACATTTGTATTTTCTGAAGGAATTACATGTAAAAGAGAAAATTCTACAAAAATATTTAATGATTTAGAATTATGGCTTGGAAAAAGAGCACAATCTGGTAGGTTAGCTCCTAGAGGTTTTCCTCGGTCTAATAGGTTTAGTTAAAAGGTAAGTTTATGAAGTTTATACATCATATTAATAAAATAAATAAATATATAGGAGAAATAATTAGTTGGCTTACACTTTTAATGGTTTTAGTTACAGTTTTAGTAGTTATTTTACGATATGGTTTCAGTATTGGTTTTATTTGGATGCAAGAATCTGTTAGGTTTATGTATGCAGCAGTATTTTTATTATGCGCAGGTTACACTTTACAAAAAGATAAACATGTTAGAGTAGATGTCTTATATTTAAGAATGAATGATAAGCAAAAGGCTTTAGTAGACNTTTTGGGGTCACTATTTTTGTTACTACCGGTTTGTTGGGTAATATTTTATTATTCTTGGAGTTATGTAATTAATTCATGGATACAAATGGAAGGATCTATAGAAGAAAGAGGGCTTCATCTTGTATACATTATGAAAACATTTATGTGGCTTTTTTCATTTTTAGTAAGTATTCAAAGTCTTGTTATAATATTTAACTCATTAAATATTATAAAGAATTCTAATAAGGATAATAGAAATGTTTGAGCANGAAATTATTATTATTTTAATGTTGGTTTCATTGCTNGCTGTTTTAATGACAGGGTTTCCGGTAGCTTTTACGTTAGCAGGTGTAGCCTTAATTTTTGGAGTAATAGGTTCGTTACTTAACTTATTTGATATGGCCTTTATTCAAGCATTACCTAATAGAATATATGGTATAATGACAAACGATTTNNTAATAGCTGTACCATTATTTGTTTTTATGGGTGTAATGCTGGAGCGATCAAAGATAGCAGAGGAGTTATTAGATACTATGGCTCATTTATTAGGAAGTATAAGGGGAGGTCTCGGTATTTCAGTAACGATCGTAGGCGCTCTTCTTGCAGCATCAACAGGTATAGTTGGTGCTACAGTTGTAACTATGGGATTGTTATCATTACCAACTATGCTTAAGAGAGGTTATTCGCCTACTATTTCAACAGGAACTATTTGTGCTGCAGGGACTTTAGGACAAATTATTCCTCCATCAATCGTTCTCATATTATTAGGTGACCAAATTTCAGCTGCTTATCAGCAGGCACAACTAGCTAAGGGAAATTTTTCTCCAGACTCTGTATCAGTAACAGATCTATTTATGGGAGCTCTATTGCCAGGGTTATGTTTAGTTTTTTTATATATTTTATGGCAAGTTATTTATGCAAATATATATCCAGAAAAAATGCCTTCAATTCCTAAAGAAGAAAGAGATGCTATTGAGTTTAAAGAATTACGTAATAGAGTTTTAAAGGTATTAATCCCTCCCTTATTTTTAATATTTGCTGTGTTAGGTTCTATTTTGATGGGTTTAGCTACTCCTACTGAATCTGCAGGAGTAGGAGCTATTGGTGCTATACTTCTGGCATATTCAAGAAAGCAGTTAAATTTTAAAATATTAAAAGAGGTGGCTACATCTACAGCTCAAACTACGTCTATGGTATTTACTATACTTATTGGTGCTGCAATGTTTAGTCTTGTATTTAGGGGGTTCGGAGGTGATGATATAGTAGCTGAATTTTTAATGAATCTTCAGGGTGGCGTAATAACAGCTATAATAATAACGATGATATTAATGTTTCTTCTAGGTTTCTTTCTAGATTTTATTGAGATTATATATGTTGTGTTACCAATAATAGGGCCTGCCATATTAATGATGGATATAAATCCACTATGGTTCGCAATTATGATTGCTATAAATTTACAAACTTCATTTTTAACACCTCCTTTTGGTTTTGCATTATTTTATTTAAGAGGAGTTGCTCCTAAAAGTGTTTTAACAGGAGAGATATATAAAGGTGCTGCTCCTTTTGTATTTATACAAATATTAATGTTAGGAATATTATCTGTATTTCCTGAATTAGCAACATGGCTTCCTTCTGTACTTTATAAATAATGATTAAATATATATTTTTTATAATTATTTATTTTAATTCAATTAGTTTTGCACAGGACGATAAATATGAAGCTAATTACGATACTTTATATTGTAAAGGCGTAGCTTTTGATAGTGGAAAGACATTTTTGGCAGAGTGGGAATTTAAACCTACAGGCGGAAGTGGTTCTTTAATCTCTATAANATATAATAAAACAATTAGAACTGGAAAGATAAGAACATCTGTATATGAAAATGGGGACTTATATGGAAGAGGCAAATGGGTAGGAAGGACAAGTTCGAGAATTTATAATACATTAGTTGAAATAAATTATGAAAATAATTCTAAAAAGTTTGAACTGGTTTCTTTATTTAATCCGGATAATTTTCATATGAGTGGTAAATGTAAAAACTAGATGAAATTAAATGATAGAAAGTAATTTTAATAGTTTATATCCAATAATAATATCTATACCTCATAGTGGTGCTAACTATAGTAAAAGCTTTTTAAATAGTACTAAATTAAGTTTTAATGAACTTAAGTTTTCAGAAGATAGTTATGTTGATCAATTATTATCAGATGTATTGAATAAAAAATTTACTTATATAAAAACAAATTTTCCTAGATCATACGTAGATGTTAATCGTCATCCGTTTGAAATTGATCCATTTATGATTTCATCTAAAATACCAAATTTTATTAATTCTAACACTAGTAAAACCAAAAGTGGAATAGGAGTTATACCAAGGGTATCAATATATGGAAATGATATTTATAATCACTTATTAACAAGAAGAGAAGTTATTGGAAGATTATTATTGTGCTACTTTCCATATCATAAAAAACTAAAATATCTAATTAGATGTCTCAAAAAAAAATATAATAATATTTTAGTGCTAGATTTTCATTCTATGCCTTCTAAATCAACGGATAATGAAATAGATATTATTATAGGCAATAATTATAACCAATCCTGTAATAGAGATTTTACATCTTTGATTAAGTATAATTTTAATTTATTTAATTATTCATTAGAAGAAAATAATCCTTATCCTGGCGGTTTTTTAACGAAAAGTATAGGAAACCCTAAAAATGGTATAAATGTTATTCAAATAGAAATAAATAGATCTCTTTATATGGATGAGAGGTCATTGATAAAAAATATTAATAATATGAACATACTATCAGAAAATTTATACCTTATTATACAAAATATATATAAGAGTATTAAGAAATTTAATTAAAATTATATATTTCTTTAAATTTAGTTACTAGTAATACTCCTCTTAAAAATAAAAATAATATAAATGATAACCATAAACCATTATTTTCATAAAATGGAACAAGTATACATAAAGATATAATAAATATTATAAAGCTTATAATTACTGTGTTTCTCATTATTCTAGTTTTATTTGCACCAATAAATATACCGTCCATTTGAAAGCTTAAGAATGATATTAGAGGTGATACTATTATCCAAATAGCGTAATTTTGTGTTTCGAAAATAACGCTATTAATTGAAGTCATAAGTATTATTATATTATCTATAAATAAATAGAATATTAAAAAGTATATTATAGCAAATATAAATGATATTATTGTTGAAGAAATAGCTAATTTTATAATTTTATTTTTATTCTTTTTGCTGAATTCGTTTCCAATTAATACCTCAGCAGCTTGCGCAAATCCATCTAAACTATAGGATATAAACATTTGTAGCATTATTAATATTGCATTAGCAGCTAAAATTGTATTTCCTAATCTAGATCCTATAGCAGTAAACATTAAAATACTAATAAGAATTAAGGATGTTCTGACAAATAAATTTGTATTAGATTTAATAATTTTAAAAATATTATTTGTAATATTTATCGTTATATTTTTATCTTTTAAAATAGGTAAATTTCTTTTCACATAATATAAACCTAATAGCATTCCTGAAAATTCTGATATTAAAGTTCCAAAAGCTATTCCTTTTAAATTCATGCTTAAATATAATCCAAGATATAAATCTAAAATAATATTTAAGAGGTTTATAAATAGCACTAGTTTTAATAATTCCCATGGTTTTTTACTTCCTAATAAAAATCCAAAAATTATAAAATTTATAAAGGTTGCTGGTGCACCAAATATTCTAATATTTAGATATAAACTAGCGTGATTATGTATTTCATTATCTGTAGTATAAATATCTAATAAGAAGTTTTTAAATATTAAAATTAATGGAATGCAAATTAAGCTGCATAGAAATGCAATGAACATATTACTTTTAAGAATTCTATAAATATTATTTATATCATTTATACCCCATGCTTGCGCTATTAGTCCTGTTGTTCCCATGCGAAAAAAGCTAAAGCAAAAGTATACAAAAGATAAAAGTGAACTACCTATGGCTATTGCACCAATTTGTTCTATACTTATTCTTCCAATAATTGACGTATCAACTATGCCTAATATTGGTGTTGAGATATTAGATATAATCATAGGAATAGCTATTGCTATGATTAATTTATAATTTTTAAAATTTATATATTCTTTTATATTATGCATTGTGATAATAAATACCTATATTTATTATATTATATATTCTTTTTTGGATTAAAAAAAATGGATAAAATTAAAATTAATAAAATAGCTAAACACTTATTAAATAAACGATTTAATAAATATTATATTGATAACTCTGACCTTGAATTAGTTCCAAATTCACAAGAAGAAGCATATTTAATTCAAAATAAAGTACATTCATTACTTAATTCAGATTTTGATAGGCCAGTTGGAAAGAAAATTGGATGTACAACTAATGTAATGCAAAATTATTTAAAAATAGATCATCCATGTGCTGGAACGATAAGGAAAAGTAACTGCTACAAATCAGGCTGNAGTTTAAATACAAAAAAATACATTAAAGTAGGGGTGGAATGTGAAATAGCGGTTAAATTAGCAAAAAACTTACCGTTTAGTGAGAGCTATAAAAAAAAAGATATTTATGAATATGTAGAAAGTATATTTCCTGCAATAGAAATAGTTGATGATAGATATAGTAATTGGGAGGATTTTACTGCAAATCAT
Source organism: Candidatus Pelagibacterales bacterium (assembly GCA_002720535.1). Classification (GTDB taxonomy): domain Bacteria; phylum Pseudomonadota; class Alphaproteobacteria; order TMED109; family TMED109; genus TMED109. The sequence continues at coordinate 467,882 of PBIU01000003.1, forward strand.
TTAATAGCTGATGATTTTTTTTCTTCTGGATGTATTTTAGGATCTAAAGTATCTAAGGTTGATTTTAATCAATTGGATAGTTTAAAAGGAAATATGTATATTAATAAAAAGAAAATAGGCGAAGGATTATCTAGTCATATATTNGGGCATCCTCTAAACGCTCTTGTATGGTTATCTGGAAGAAGAGATATTATTGGNTCGCTTATACCTAAAAATTCTATAATATTACTAGGTAGTTTAGTTGAGACATATTGGGTTACTAAGGGTGATCAAGTAAAGATAAATATTGAGGGTATGGAAAGTATAAGTGTTAATTTTGTTTAGAAAGTATAGAAATTAAATGGGTAAATTTTTATATTATATATTCTTGTTATTTATTGGCATATTTTCTTGCATAGCAATATTTTCATTATCGATAGTATGGAAATTTGGTAATGACTTGCCTGATTATCGATACCTACAGTCTTATAAAACAAAAGCTATGAGTAGAGTATATAGTAATTCAGATAATATTATAGAAGAGTATGCAGAAGAAAAAAGAGTCTTTATTCCATATGAAGCTATTCCTGAGCAATTAATTAATGCTTTTATAGTAACTGAAGATAAAAATTTTTTTAAACATGATGGAATTGATTTTAAAGGTATTTCCAGAGCTACATTTGCNAATATTAAGAATATTATTTATGGTAGAAGGTTAGTAGGTGCTTCTACTATTACTCAGCAAGTAGCAAAAAATTTTTTATTAACAAATGAAGTTTCTATAGATCGTAAAATTAAAGAGGCTTTATTAGCCCTCAGGATAGAGAGAACATTATCTAAAGAAAAAATATTAGAATTATATTTAAATGAAATATTCTTAGGTTATAGGTCTTATGGTATCGTTGTAGCAGCACAAAATTATTTTAATAAATCAATAGATGAATTAAAAATCTCTGAAATTGCATTTTTAGCCGGATTACCTAAAGGTCCAAATAATTATCATCCTATAAGGAAGTATAATTCTGCTATCAATAGAAGAAATTATGTTCTTTCAAGAATGTTTGAAGAAGGAGTAATTAGTAGATCAAATTTCTCTGAGGCATTAAATGATAAGCTCATAGTAGATAACTTTAAAGATAGAAAAATAGTAAAAGCAGATTATTTCTCCGAAGAAGTTCGAAAAATTATAATAGANAAATTTAGTAAAAAAACGTTGTATAATGAGGGTTTATATATTTTAACTACTTTAGATGAGGATTTGCAAAAAATAGCACGAAACGCATTATTTGAAGGCATTTTAGAATATGATAAACGACAAGGATGGAGAGGCAGAGTTTCTAAGATAGATTCAATTGATATAAAGAAAAATTGGTTATCTAAATTAGTATCATTAAATTTANCACAAAATAATTTATATCANTATGGTGTAATTCTAGACATTAATAATGAAGAAATTANCATTGGTTTATTAGACGGTAATTTTGGGAAGCTTGATTTAGAGGAATCTTCTTGGATAGTAAAAAAACATAGTGAGGATAAAATAAATTTAAAAAAACATATTGGAGACATGCTAAATATAGGAGATATATTGGTTTTTGGAAAGTCTTCGAAGTTTAATTTAGATAATATTTTATATAAAATAGAACAAATACCTAATGTAAATGGTGGCATAGTTGCTATTGATGCTNCCTCTGGTAAAGTTTTAGCCTTAGTAGGTGGATTGAACTTTAATAATAGTAAATTTAATCGCGTTACTCAGGCNAAANGACAAGCTGGCTCTGCATTTAAACCATTTGTTTACTTATCTGGCTTAGAGAATGGTATGACTCCTTCATCATTAATACTTGATTCTCCATTAGTGATCGACCAAGGGCCAGGTCTAGATGAGTGGATACCTAAAAATTATTCTGGAGAATATTACGGTTTAAGCACTTTAAGAACTGGTTTAGAGAAATCTAGAAATGTTATGACAGTTAGACTTGCTAATACTATAGGCATAGAAAAAATTGTTGATGTGGCTAGCAGATTTAATATTGGAGATTATCCTTCTCAATTAGCTACTGCTTTAGGAGCTGGAGAAACTAACTTGTTAAATTTAACAGCTGCTTACTCAACTTTTGTGAATGGAGGAAGACTTGTTGAGCCAAAATTTATAGAAACTATACATGATAGGTATGGTAAGATTATTTATGCGAGAGAAAAAAGTAAATGTAATATATGTGCAAATGAGTTTTCTGAAGATAAAATTTTTGAGCAGTCTACAGTTACTTCTAAAGCTACGAAATCTGAATATGCTTTCCAAGTAGCTTGGATGTTAAATGGTGTTATTAAAAATGGTACTGGTAAATCTTTAAGTCATATAGATGAGTATATTGGAGGTAAAACAGGAACAACTAATGATAATAAAGATGCCTGGTTTATAGGTTTTTCATCTAATTTGATAGTTGGAGTATATGTCGGCTATGATATGCCTTCATCTTTGGGAGAAAAGGAGACTGGAGGTAAAGTATCAGCGCCTATTTGGGGAAAATTTATGAAGCAGGCTCTAAAAAAATATCCTTCTAGTCCATTTTCAATACCAGAGAACATAGAAATGGTAAAAATTGATGCTTTATCGGGTTTGTTACCTAATAATAAAAGTAGTAGAACTATATATGAAGCTTTTATAACTGGAACCGCCCCCTTAAATAGTGAAATATTATCTATTGAAAAAGCTATAGATCTAAAGCAATTAGATGATACAATATACTAATTTTAGGATATAAAAATGAATGCAGAGATTACAAATATAATTAATAATATTAATGCTTCTATGACTTCAATTCGGAGGCATCTTTGACCCTGAAAATTCAAATCAAAAATTAAAAGAACTTAATGCTTTAGCAGAGGATCCTGAGTTATGGAATGACCAAGTAGCAGCTTTAAAGCTAATGAAAGAGAGAACATACTTAGATCAAAGGTTATCTAGTTTTAATCAACTTGAATTAGAATATAAAGATATAATAGCTATTATTGAAATTGCTGAACAAGATAATGATGAAAAGCTTCTAATAGATGCAAAAAATCAATTATTAAATCTAAATAAAAACATTAAAAAAAAAGAATTGGAGTCACTTCTTTCTGAAGAAGCAGATAAAAATGATTGTTTTATTGAAATAAATGCAGGTGCCGGGGGAACGGAAAGCCAGGACTGGGTGCAAATGTTATTAAGAATGTATTCTAGGTGGGCAGATAAAAAAGAATATAAAATTATAATAATGGATGAAAATCCTGGTGAAGAAGCGGGTATAAAGTCTGTATGTATTAAAATAAGTGGAATTAATGCTTATGGATGGTTAAAAACCGAATCTGGCGTACATAGGTTAGTTAGGATTTCCCCATTTGATTCTCAGAACAGAAGACATACTTCTTTTGCAAGTGTTTGGGTCTATCCTGAAGTTGATGACAGTGTTGATATTAACTTAGAAGATAAGGATTTGAGAATAGATACATATAGAGCCTCAGGTGCTGGCGGGCAACATGTAAATAGAACAGATAGCGCAGTAAGAATAACTCATTCACCAACTAATATTGTAGTTCAATGTCAAAACCATAGATCTCAACACCAAAATAAAGCTGAGGCTTTTAAAATGTTAAAAGCTAAATTGTATGAATTAGAACTTGAAAAAAAATCTACCGAAAAAGCTAAAACAGAAGAAAATAAAACTGAAATAGGCTGGGGTCATCAAATTAGGTCTTATGTNTTACAGCCATACCAACTAGTTAAAGATCTAAGAACAAATAAGGAAAGCTCAAATTTTCAGGCAATATTGGATGGAGACATTGATGATTTTTTAGAAGCAGCCCTTGCAAATAAGGTAACCTAAGTTTTAGGTATTTAACATTTCTTTGCAGGTATTAATAACATCATCTACATGATCTTTAACTTTAACTTTATTCCATACTTTATATATAATTCCATTTTTTCCAACTAAGAAAGTGCTTCTATCTATACCCATATATTTTCTTCCATACATTGATTTTTCTATCCAAACTCCAAAATCTTCGCAAACCTTTCCAGTAAGATCTGAACCTAAAATGACTCCTAGATTATGCTTATCAATAAATTTATCATGTTTTTCAACTGTATCTTTAGATATGCCTATTACAGTAATATTATTTTTATCAAAAAAAGACATATTTTCTGAAAAGTTTATAGCTTCTTTAGTGCAACCTGGAGTATCATCTTTAGGGTAAAAATAAATAACATAAGAATTATCTAATTTAGATGTATTTATAGAAGATCCTCCGTCTCTCGGAATATCAATTAAAGGTGCTTTCATTCCAGCAGATAAATTTGGCATTATTATTTCCTCACATATATATTTAGTATTAATCTTTAACATATAATATACTTTTGTAGTAATAAAATAGTTTAATGTTGATGAAATTTTTTAATGATTAAATTTATTTATAAGTTTTTTTTATTATGCTCTGCATTTGTATCTATACTATCCATTGGCATAATTTCCGTCTGCATAATAGTTATGTCTAATAAATCAATAACTATCAAAGATGAAAATAAGTATATATCTTCATTAATTAGTTGGTATTTTAACAATGAANTCTCTTTTGATGAAATACAAATTTATAATAAAAGTATGAATAAAACTTATGAAATTAATATAAAAAATATATTTGTAGATAAATTTAATGNTTATAAANATTTAAAGATAAAAAATCTTTCACTCAATATGAAGCCAATAAATNTATTTAATGAATTTCAAAAGTTTAATCTACTTATAGTAGACAATTTATCTGTTGATTATATTNATGACCATGAATTTGATAATAACCTTAGTATTGAATTTACAGACAGTATTTTAAATATTTCAGATATAATAAAAATTAATACTAGTAAAATTAATATTTATATAGAAGAAAAGTTATATAATTTAACAAATATTAATATTAGAAAAATNGGGACTAATGANATTAGTATTAATGGNGCTTTTAATTATAAAGATAATTATTTACAGAAAAATAGTAAAGAGATAACATTTTTATCCTCCAGACATGATGATAAAGATATAATTAATTTAAAATTTAACGACATTCATTTAGATGAATTGATAGTTAAAAAACTTATTAATATAAGTAATTTAAATTTAAATACTTCTATTAGTGGTGAAATGAATTTAAATTTTATTAATTCTTTATTATCTACAATAGATATTAATATCTTATCTCAAGATGTAAAAGTAAGTTTTAACAATGACTTTAAATATAATGGACTTAGCTTAAATAACCATCCGGAAATAAAATTCATAAATTTTATAGGCACATATAAGTTTAAAGAAGAAGAATTTAGAATTGAAAAATTAAATATTAATATTCCAAGTAGTAATAATATAGAAAGTAAAATATTTCTAAAAAATAATTATAATTTGAGTGATAAAAATAATTACCTAAAAATATTTTTTGAAAATATAGATCTTCATAACTTTTTCTATCTAGAAGGGCTAAATGATGATTATAATATATTTAGTAATATTACAGGTAGTTCAGATATATTCATTAATAAAAATAATATTAATTCTATCAATATATCTATTAACGGTTTCTCTTATAAAGAAATAAATCTTTATAATATTAATTATGAATATAAAAAAGATTTAGAGTTAAATGATATTAAATTTTCTTTATCTACAAAATATAAAATAATAGAAGGTTTATTTAATAATAATGAAATTATTAATATATCAGATAAATTACCATTTAAATCTGAGGATAAAGTAAATTTAAGTGCTAGCTTAAATCTATCAAATATTAAAGAAAATATTTTTGGTTCTATAAATGGAAGTTTAATATTAGAAAAACATATTAATCTATTATCTAATAATTTAATAATTAACTCAGTAGATTATGTTATTAATTTTGATAAGAAAACATATGCTATATTNGCAGATTTTAAAACAAATACATCAGCCATTAAATTTAAATTTATTAAAAATAAAAATGGTTTACCTANAATAAATTTTAATTTTCCTATTTCTGCTCAATTATTAAGTAAAGCAAAATTTATTAAAGGCTTCAATGGTAAAGCTTTGTTAGAATGTTCTTTAATAGACATGAAATTTATTAATTATAATTGTAATGTAAATTTAAAAGATACATATTTTACTATTCCATTTTTAAAATATNTAAAACCTAAAAATGATCAAGCTATTCTTAATTTTAGTGGATTATTTAGTGATACAACTCAATTAAATGATGTAAAATTTATTTATGAGAACTTAGATAATATTATAGAGGGTAAACTTAATTTTATTCAGTCCAGTAATGCATACACTATTGATTTTAGTAAATTTATCTATGATAGAAATAACCTAAAGTCAGGCCTCATTTATGATGATGATATTTTTAAATTAAATATATATTCAGGTAATCTTGATTTAAATTTATTTATAGAAAATAATTTTAATAGTAATACAAATTTAGATATTTTGGTTAATGCTAANTTAGATAAATTATTTGTTAAAGATAGNACNATTGATAATGCATCAATTAAATACGAAAATTTGAATAATAAAAAAGCGTTAAGTATAAATGGTCAATATTATTCTGATGAAAGTATAATTTTTAATTATAATAATTTAAATACTGAAGATATTTTATCATATAACTTTAAAGCTAGTAATGCTGGTAAGTTTTTTGAACTGTTTGATTATAAAAGTGAGATTAAAGATGGAGTATTATCNTCAGAAGGATTTATTGGNGCTTTAGATAATGACAATGATNTTATGGGAACTATCAGTATTGATGATTTTAAAGTAATGAAAGCTCCCTTATTTGCAGAACTGTTGCTCGCTGCTTCACTTACTGGTTTATTTGANTTATTAAATAATGAAGGAATAGAGTTTGAACAATTTGATGCGCAATTTACAGGTAAAGATAATACTTTTCTTGTAAGTAAATCTAGAGCATATGGCTTTTCTTTGGGCGTTACAGCCGAGGGTGAAATTAATAATAANGAAAAAAATATAAAATTAGTTGGTTCAATAATTCCAGCTTATAAAATTAATTCTTTATTAAATAACGTGCCTTTAGTTGGAGATTTACTTACGGCGAAAGAAGATGAAGGTATTTTTGCTATTAACTATGAAGCTAATGGGCCATGGGATGAGCCTAAAATTCAAGTAAATCCTTTAAGTTTGTTAACTCCAGGTATAATTAGAAATATTTTTAATTAAAAATTTATTTTTTTTCTAAAATAATATGTTTTTTCTTTCCAACCGATAATTTAATTCTACTTTCATTAACAAATAAAGAATTGTTAATTTTCATATTCTCATCTGAAACAGTAGTATTATTAATTTTTACGCCTGAACCTCTAATTAATCTCCTAGCTTCACCCTTACTTGATAGTAAATAATTATTATTAGTTAAACACTCTAATATTGGTACCCCTTCAGTCAGTTCGTTGTTATTATATGATATTACAGGTAGATTTGCAGTTCCCTCTTTTTTTTCAAATATATTTTTAGCTGTACTAATTGCTTTTTTAGTTTCTTCTTCTCCGTGTAATAAAGTTGTTGCAGCATTGGCAAGTATTATTTTAGCATCATTAATTTCTGCACCTTCAAGTTCTTCTAACTTCTTTATCTCTCCTAAGCTAATTTCAGTAAAAAGTTTTAAAAACCTAATAACATCTTTATCTTCAGTATTTCTCCAGAATTGCCAATAATCCCATGGTGAACATAAATTGGAATTAAGCCATATTGCTCCATTTGCAGTTTTACCCATTTTACTTCCGGATGATGTTGTAATTAAAGGAGATGTTAATCCATATAATGGATTCCTTGAGTCCAGACTATTTACTCTTCTATGTAACTCAATTCCATTAATTATATTACCCCATTGATCAGAGCCACCCATTTGAATTTTACAACCATATCTTTTATTTAATTCATAAAAATCATATGCTTGAAGTATCATATAATTAAATTCTAAAAATGAAAGGGTTTGTTCTCTGTCTAATCTTAATTTAACTGAATCAAAGGTTAACATTCTATTTATAGAGAAATGTTTTCCATAGTCTCTAAGAAATTCTATATAATTTAGGTTTTTTAACCATTCAGAATTATCAACCATTAAGGCTTTATTGTCACCTTGATCAAAATTTAAGAATTTATTAAATACATCTTTTATACCAATAGAATTACTTTTAATAATATCCTCGTTTATTAGTTTTCTTGATTCATCTTTACCTGATGGATCGCCAACTAAGGATGTTCCTCCCCCCAAAAGTACAATAGGCTTATGTCCACTTTTTTGGAACCATTTTAATAACATAATTTGAATTAAAGATCCTACATGTAGACTAGATGCGGTGCAGTCAAAACCAATATAGGCAGGTATAATATGACTATTATCAAGAAGTTTATCTAAATTATTTATATCAGTAGCTTGATGTATAAACCCTCGTGCTATAATCTCTTTTATAAAATCTGAACTATAAGTTGTCATTATAAATAACCTTAAATACTAATACTTATTTTTTAAAGGACATATTTAATGAAAACAAGAGATAAATATAGTTATTTCATAAAAAATAATAAAAGCTATATAAATGCTATTGGACTTATGAGTGGGACATCTTTAGATGGTCTGGATGTTGCATTGATTAAAACCAATGCAACAGATTATTTTGAATTGAAACAATTTAGTACTTATGAATATAGTAAGTCACTTAAACAGAATATTAGTATTTTCATTAAAGACAGAAAAAATTTAAATTATGTAACTAGTTTACTAACAAAATTTAATTCAAAATGTATAAAATCTTTTTTGGAAAATTATAATATAAATATTAAAGATATAGATATAATTGGATTACATGGTCATACAATATTTCATAACCCCAAGGAGAATTGGACTTGGCAATTATGTGATGGGAAAAGTTTATCAAATTTAATCAATATACCTGTAATATCAAATTTTAGATATAGAGATGTTTCTTTGGGAGGTGAAGGAGCTCCTTTAGTTGGTATTTGGCATAAGGCATTATTAAGTAGTATAAAAGATGCTGTTTATCCATGTGTATTTCTAAATATAGGTGGAGTTTCAAATATAACTTATTTAGAAAATAAACACGATATTCCTTACTGTTTTGATATAGGTATTGGTAATGGATTAATAGACTACACTATGCAAAAGTATTATAATATCCCTTTTGATAAAGATGGTAAAATAAGTCTCGAAGGTTCAATAAATAAAAGTATAATAAAAAATATACTTAAAAATAACTGGTATAAGAAATTACCACCTAAATCAATAGATAAAAGTCACTTTAATATATTTATTAATTCTTTAATAAAGGATTTAAGTGCCGAAGATAAGGCTGCAACCTTATCTAAGTTAATTAGCGCTCAATTAAAAGTAGGTCTAAACTTTTTTTCACAAAAGCCTAAGAGTTTGTATGTTTCAGGTGGAGGTAAAAAAAATAAAGCTATATTAAATGGATTAAGAGAGGATTTTGATGATATATTACTTCCATTAGAATCTAATTGGAATTCGGACGCTTTGGAAGCTCAAGCGTTTGCTTATCTAGCATCTAGAAGTTACAAGAGTATTCCTTATACATGGAAAAAAATTACAGGAATTAGAAATCAATCTTCAGGAGGGTTATTAGATTTTCCAGATTAATTAGTATTTTTACTTATATATTTTTCTATTTTATTTTGAATTTCATCTAAACTTTTTGCAAAAAAATGATCTGCACCTATAATTTTCCTATATTCTATTTTTAAGTTTTTTTGCTTATTGAGTTTTTCCACAAGTTCAGTAACACATTCCTCTTCTACAATTTTATCTTCTGTTCCTTGAATAATTAGACCATTTGAAGGACAAGGAGCTAGGAAAGAAAAATCATATAAACTCGCTGGCGGGCTAATAGCAACAAATCCTGAAATTTCTGGCCTTCTCATTAATAATTGTAGTGCTAGCCAAGCGCCAAAAGAAAATCCTGCAATCCAGGTTGTTCTTGCCGTCGGGTTTTCAGCTTGTAACCAGTCTAAAGCTGCAGCTGCATCTGTTAATTCTCCTATACCATTGTCATAAGTCCCTTGGCTTCTACCGACCCCTCTAAAATTAAATCTTAGTGTTGAAAAGTTAGAGTTTTTAAAAGCTTGGTAGGTTCTATATACTAACTTATTATTCATAGTTCCACCTTGTCTTGGATGAGGATGTAAAACAACGCAAAGTGGAGAATTATCTTGATTTCCTTTTTGATATCTTGCTTCTAAGCGACCCTCTGGTCCAGGTATATTAATTTCCGGCATTTTAATTCCATATTGATGCTTATAAAAATATTATATACCATTGGTATATAAGCTTGTTTAAAGTGTATATAAATAGTATTTAATTAAACTTTAATAAAGTATTATTTATATACAAAAACTAATGTCTATAATAAAGGATTAATTTAAATTAATTATATAAGGTTTAAAATTGTTTTATTCTATTAAAGATTACATTACTGCAGTAAAGAAAAGAGACCCAGCTGCCCGCTCCATTTTGGAAATTATTCTATGTTATCCTGGTTTACATGCTTTGTTTTTTCATAGAATTGCAAATTTTATGTGGAGATGCCATTTATATTTGATAGCAAGGTTTATATCTCATATTTCAAGGTTTTTAACGGCAATAGAAATTCATCCAGCTGCAAAAATAGGAAAAAGGTTTTTTATAGATCATGGTGTAGGAGTAGTTATTGGAGAAACTGCTGAAATTGGTGATGATGTTCATATTTATCATCAAGTAACCTTAGGAGCTGTGACTTCTGAAAAAGTAAAGAGACACCCTACTGTAGGTAATGGAGTTGTTATTGGTGCTGGTGCAAAGTTATTAGGACCAATTACAATAGGAGATAATGCAAAAATTGGCGCAAATGCGGTTGTTATTAGTGATGTTGCGTCAGGCACATCTATGGTTGGTGTATTAGCAAAGAATTTATAAAATAATATATACCCTTAAATATAAAAAATATTAATAAAAGGTAAAATATGACTTTGTATCTTGATTATAATGCTTCTGCTCCTATTATTTCTGATGTAGTGGCTATAATGAATGAATCTATTGGTATTATAGGTAATCCCTCATCTATTCATTCTTCAGGAAGGGCAGCAAGAAAAGCAATCGAGGATTCTAGAGAAATAATTAGTAAAACGATAGGTAGCAATCCAAAAAATATTATTTTTACATCAGGAGCTACAGAAGCTAATGCTCTCGCATTAAATTGTTCAAAAACAATGCAAACATTTATTTCTTCAATTGAACATGACTCAGTTTTAAAACAAAATATCAATGCAAAACTAATTCCTGTAACTTCAGAAGGTATTATTAATGTAGAGTTTTTAGAGAGTAATTTAAGAAAATTGCCTGAAGATAATATTTTTGTCTCAGTTATGGCAGTAAATAATGAAACAGGAATAATTCAGCCATTAGAAGATATATCTAGAATATGCAAAGAAAATAATGCTATTTTACATGTTGATGCTGTCCAAGCTATTGGAAGAATAGACATATCCATGGATAAATTAAACATAGACTTACTTACTATATCATCTCACAAGATAGGTGGACCAAAAGGTATAGGATGTCTAGCAGTAAGTGATAAAGTTTATACAGTGTTATCTCCAATTATTATGGGAGGAGGACAAGAGAGAGGTTTTAGAGGTGGTACAGAAGCAGTAAATCAAATTATTGGTTTTGGAGCTGCAGCTAAATATGCCCAAAAATTTAGTTTATCAAATACTCTGACTACCAGAGATTCACTAGAAAAAAATGTATTATCAATGATACCAGATTCTATAATTATAGGTAAAAATTCTCCTAGAGTAGCAAACACGTCATTAATAGCGTTTAAAAATATTTCAGCAGAAAGTTTAGTTATAGCTTTAGATATTGAAGGGTATGAAGTAAGCTCAGGTTCAGCGTGCTCTTCAGGTAAGATAGCTGCAAGTCATGTTTTAAGAGCAATGGGTCTAAATGAAAGTTTAGTTAAAGGTGCAATTAGAATTAGTTTATGTAGAAGTTTAAATAAAAGTGAAATATTATCTTTTTGCACTATTTTAAAAAGAGTAATTAATCAATTATTAAGAAAAAAGAAAATTATTTAATGAAACCTATTTACTTAGATTATCAATCTACTACTCCAACAAATAAGGATGTATTAGAAAAAATGATACCTTATTTTTCTGAAGTTTATGGTAATCCGCATTCTTCAAATCATCAATATGGTTTAACTGCACATGAGGCAATAGAAAATGGGCGAAAAAAAATTGCTAGAGCTATAGGATCTCAACCAGAAGAAATAATTTTTACTTCTGGAGCAACTGAATCAAATAATTTAGCAATAAAAGGTTCTTTTTTATATAGATTAAAGAAACATAATCGTAAAAAAATCATTATTGCTGCAACAGAACATAAGTGTGTTCTAGAAGCTGCTAATTCATTAACTTCCTTAGGTGCTAAATTAAGTATAATTAATGTTAATAACTTAGGTGAAATTAATTTAAAACAATTAGAATCTGAAATGAGTGATGAAGTAGCTTTAGTTTCTATTATGTTAGCTAATAATGAGATTGGTGTTATTCAACCTATGAATGAAATCTCTAATATTTGTAAGAAGAATAATGTATGGTTGCATACTGATGCAGCACAGGCAGTGGGAAATATCGATGTAAAAGTAAATGATTTAGGTGTAGATTTAATGAGTATTTCAAGCCATAAATTGTATGGACCTAAAGGCATTGGCTGCTTATTTTTCAGAAGAAGACCCAGAATTAGGTTACTTCCACAAATTGATGGAGGAGGTCAGGAAAGATTGTTACGTTCAGGAACATTACCTACGCCTCTTGTAGTAGGTTTTAGTGAAGCAATGCATATAGCAAATAAAAACCTAAGCAAAAATATTATTCAGTTAAAGTTTCTAAGAGATAGACTTCATAATCATTTTATAGAGTTTGATAAAAATATAAAACTTAATGGAACGGATATAAATAAGAACCGCTTACCAAATAATTTAAATTACTTTGTAAATGGAGTTAACGCATTAGAATTAACTGAATCACTTGGAAATTATGTAGCATTTTCAACAGGATCAGCTTGTTCAACAGGAAATATTGAACCCTCTTATGTCCTATCATCTATAGGATTGAAAAAAGAAGAAGCATTATCATCATTTAGGATTTCGGTAGGATTAGAATCTACACAAGAAGATATAGATAAAGCTGCTAAAATTATTTGTAATAAAATAAGTTTTTTGCGAAAATAAAAAAGGATTTAATTTTGCCAAAAATAATTTTTCAACATAATGATAAAGAAATTTTAATTAACGAGAAAAGTAATAACTTAACTATATTAGAAATAGCTCATAATAATGGAATTGATATAGAAGGGGCGTGTGAAGGTTCTCTTGCTTGCTCTACTTGTCATATTATAGTAGATAAAGATTGGTACAATAGATTAGAAGAACCAAGTTGGGATGAAGAAGATATGTTAGACTTAGCTACTGGGCTGACAGTAACTTCAAGGCTAGGTTGCCAGATAGTACTATCAGAAAAATTAGATGGCTTAAAAGTATCTTTACCATCTAACAATAATGATATCCGTTTAAATAAAAATAAATATTAATTGAGGTAAGATGAAAAAAATACACACTTCTGATATTGAAAAATTATCAAATTTACCAGATTTTCCATACGAAGCTAAGTATGAAAAGAATATAACAGGCTTTGAACAATATAAAGATATGAGAATGGCTTATATAGATGCGGGCAACCAAGATTCAGATATAACTTTTTTACTTTTACATGGCTCGCCAACATGGTCTTATATGTGGAGGCATTTTATAAAAGAAATTGAAAAATTAAATTATAGAGCTGTAGCTTTTGATATGCCAGGTTTTGGAAGGTCTGATAAGCCTCTTGATGAAGAAGCTTATACATTTAATTCCTTAAGAGATTCTCTAATTTGTATGATAAATAGGTTGGAACTAAAAAATATTGTTTTAGTAGTTCATGAATGGGGAGGCTTCCTTGGTTTAACTATACCAATGGATATGCCAGATTTATTTGATGGAATAATAGTTCACAATACGACATTAGCTACAGGGAATAACTTAATGTCTGATAGTTATACTGATTGGAGGCAATATATTAAAGATAATCCAGATTTAAATGTTAGGGCCATAATGGCTAGAACTAATAAAATACTTAATCTAAAAGAGTGTAATAATTATCATGCGCCTTTTGACAATTATGATAGTAAAGTTGCTCTTAGAGTTATGCCTAAAATATTTCCAAATAATCAAAAAAAAGAAGGTGCAGAAATATCACAAAAAGCACAGGATTGGTTTAGTAATGAATTTGATGGCTTAGCGCTATCTATTTCTGGAATGAGAGACCCTTTGTTCCCTCAAGATGCATTAAATAGATTTTTTAATTCAATAAATGGGATAAATAAACTTCCGGGAGTAGACAATGCTGGACATTTTTTACCTGAATGGGCTATGGAATATGGAGAAGGCTTAATTAATAAATATATGCAATTAAGAGAAAAATTTCTTCTTGAAAAAGAAAATAATGAAGAAAATATCGATGAAGATAATTTAAACAATGTCTAATAATAAAAAAATACAAAAAGTAGCAGTTGCTATGTCTGGAGGAGTAGATAGTTCTGTAGCAGCAGCTATGATGGTAGAAAAAGGTTATGAAGTTATAGGTTTAACTATGCAGTTATATGATAGTGGAAGAGTAACTTCATCAGGTAGTAAAACTTGTTGTGCAGGACAAGATATATATGATGCAAAAAGAGTTTCAGATAAGCTTGGAATAAAGCATTATACATTAGATTATGAAAGACGTTTTTTAGATAATGTAATTAAAGATTTCGCAGATAGTTACGCTAAAGGTATTACACCTATTCCATGTATTCGTTGTAATCAAAAAATGAAATTTAGAGATTTATTGAATACTTCTTTGGATTTAGGGGCTGATTTTTTAGTAACAGGTCACTATGCAAGTATAAAAGGAAAAGGCAATGATATAGGCCTTTACAGAGCGAGAGATATATCTAGAGATCAAAGCTATTTTCTTTTTGCTACTCCAAATGAAGTACTAAATAATATTATTTTCCCTTTAGGAGACCTCTCAAAAAAAGAGACAAGAGATTATGCAAAAAAAATGAATTTAGCTATATCAGATAAACCTGAATCTCAGGATATTTGTTTTGTACAGTCCACAGCAAAACGAGGTTATAGAGAAGTTGTGCAAAAGTTACGACCGGATGTTAAAAAGTCAGGAGATATAATTCATGTTAATGGAAAAGTAATGGGTAAGCATGATGGTCTAGACTCCTTTACAGTTGGTCAGAGGAGAGGTTTAGGAGTAATATCAGATGATGGCACACCTTTATATGTAACAAAAATAGATTCTAAAGAGAATAAAATATATGTAGGTTCAGAACGTGATATGGAAATTAAAAAATTTAACATTTCAGAGATAACATGGGTAGATAAAAATATTGAGGAAACAAGCTTTATTGGAGATATTGACGTTCAATTAAGTTCTGAGCATATTACGCAGAAAGCTGATATTTCTTTATTAAATTCTGGCGAGGCGATTGTTTCTTTGAAAGAACCTAATTATAGAGTTGCACCAGGGCAAGCTTGTGTAGCTTATGACAATGATAGAATTTTAGGTGGTGGATGGATATCTGGTAATTTATCTTAATGGTAAAAAGATAATATCATGCAAACTAAAAAGAATAGATCAGTACTTAATGGTATAGGCTTAATGATAATCGCTACTATGCTTTTTTCGATTATGCATGCAACAATTAAGCATATGTCATCAAGTATGCATCCTTTTGAAATAGCCTTTTTTAGAAATTTATTTGGCTTAATTGTAATTGCGCCATGGTTTATTAAATATGGTTTAGAACCATTAAAGACTAAAAAGATTAAATTACATATGGCTCGTTCATTTTTTAATGTAATAGCTATGTTATCTTTTTTTTACTCATTAAGTATAACGCCATTAGCAGACGTTGCTTCCTTAGCATTCACCGCACCATTATTTGCTAGTATTTTNGCTGTNTTTTTTCTTAAAGAAATAATAGGAATAAAAAGAATAATTGCTATTATACTGGGCTTTATAGGGGCTATTATCGTTATAGACCCTGTTTATTCCTCTATTAATAATGGACATATTTTTACATTATTATCTGCATCTGTTTGGTCTGTATCTTTAATAATAATAAAGATACTAGGTAGAACGGAAAGTAGTGTGACCATTACTTCATATATGGTAATCATAATGATCCCATTGTCTGGAATAGCTGCTTTATTTTATTGGCAAACACCAACTATAAATGATCTTTTATTTTTGATGATAATTGGTATTTCTGGAACTGCAGCTCAGATGTTACTTGCGCAAGCATTAAGGCAAGGTGATACAAGTATTATTATGCCTTTTGATTTTCTAAAATTAGTTTGGGCGGTTGGAATTGGTTATTTGTTTTTCTTTGAAGTTCCTTCACTAAATACTTGGTTAGGTAGCATAATTATATTTTTAAGTACATTATATATTGCTTATAGGGAAAAAGTTTTATCTGATAAGACTAAAATAAAAAATATAGCTCAACCTGTTGATCAATAGTATTTCAAATAGTTCTTTATTTTTTTAATTTCATAATATAAAAGTATTTAATTATTAATGGCGAAGTAGCTCAGTTGGTTAGAGCAGCGGAATCATAATCCGAAGGTCGTAGGTTCAAATCCTACCTTCGCTACCATTTAAATCCTTATTCATAAATAACTATAAAAAATTATATTAATACAAATCTTTCTAAAACCACTTAAATAGATTTACACATTTAATCAGTTTAATTTTTTTCTTGATATTATATTTTTTATTGCTATATAAATATTGAGAATGATAGTCATTCTCAATAAGACTATATAGTCCTAAATAAATATATAAGGGTAGATATAATGATAAAAACAATAATATTAACTATTTTATTATTAACATTTTCTGTATCAAGTTTTGCAAAATCTATAATTACTTCTGAAACAAACGAAATAGAGATGCTTAATAAAAGGGATGATGGCTCTATAATGGTTTATAGTGTCGATGTTGCAAAGATAAATGTAGGAGAAACTATAACTTGGTTACCAACTGATAAAATGCATAATGTGGAAATGAAGAAAGGTCCTGATGGTGCTACTTTACCTAAGAAAAGTAAATTCAGTAAAGAGTTTTCTATGACATTTGAGGTGCCTGGAATTTACGTTTATCAATGTACACCGCATGTTGCTATGGGAATGATAGGTATAGTTGTAGTTGGGGGAGATATTAGTAATAAAGAAGCTATTTCAAATACTAGAATGTTAGGTAAAGCAAAGAAAAAATTAGTAAAATTATTAGAGGCAGCAGAGTAATACAAGATTGTTAAGTTTTAATAGTCAATAAGGCTCTTTTATGTATAATACTTTTTTCTATAGGTATTTATAAAAGAGGGACAATCATATGAAGACTCGTATTACTGAGATGTTTGGAATTGAGCATCCTATCATTCAAGGTGGAATGCATTACGTAGGTTTTGCAGAATTAGCGGCAGCAGTATCTAATGCAGGTGGACTTGGTATAATCACTGCATTAACTCAAAAAACACCTGAACTCCTAGCTAAAGAGATTGCACGTTGTAAAGATATGACAGATAAGCCAATTGGGGTCAATTTAACATTTCTACCTGTAGTAGAGGCTCCAGATTATCCAGGTTATATTGACGCTATTATTGATGGTGGAGTAAAGGCAGTTGAAACTGCAGGAAACAACCCCGCTAAATGGCTTCCAATTTTAAAAGAGAACGGAATAAAGGTTATCCATAAATGTACAACTGTTAGACACTCGTTAAAAGCTGAATCTATAGGTTGTGATGCCGTCTCTGTTGATGGTTTTGAATGTGGAGGTCATCCCGGAGAAGATGATATTCCTAATATGATTTTACTACCAAGAGCTGCAGANGAATTAAAAATTCCTTTTGTTGCCTCAGGTGGAATGTCAGATGCTCGTTCTTTAGTGGCTTCTTTAGCAATGGGTGCCGAAGGGATGAATATGGGAACTAGATTTATTGCTACGAAGGATGCACCAGTTCATGATAATGTTAAACAAGCCATTCTAAATGCAAGTGAGTTAGATACTAGACTAGTGATGCGTCCATTAAGGAATACGGAAAGAGTTTTAAATAATAAAGGAGTAGAAAAGATTCTAGAAAAAGAAGAAAAACTTGGAGCTCATTTAAAATTTGAGGATATTATTAAAGAAGTATCTGGTGTTTACCCTAAGGTTATGCTGGAAGGAGACATGGATGCAGGTGCTTGGTCCTGTGGAATGGTTGCTGGCTTAATTCATGATATTCCTACAGTTAAAGAGTTAGTAGATAGAATTATGCAAGAGGCTGAGGATTTAATTAAACAAAGACTTGAAGGCTTACTTAGCGCCTAGCAAAAGGATTATATATGGAAAGGGCTATATTTGCTGGAGGGTGTTTCTGGTGTACTGAAGCATACTTTCAAGAGTTAGAAGGGGTAATGGATATAAACCCAGGATATATAGGAGGACATCAAGATCATCCTACATACGAAATGATATGTACTGGAAATACTGGTCACGTCGAAGCAATAGAAATAATGTATGATCCTAAAAAGATTTCATATCTAAATTTATTAGAAGTATTTTTTGATACTCATGATCCTACCCAAGTAGATGGTCAAGGTAATGATATAGGCTCTCAATATATGTCAGCTATTTATTATACTAATGATATACAAAAGCAGGAAGCCGCAAATTATATTGAAAAAATATTTATTAACTACTCGGACCCTATAATAACAAAACTTTATTCAGAAAAAATATTTTATATAGCTGAAGACTATCATAAAAATTACTTTAATGATAATAGGCAGCAACCTTACTGCCAAATTGTAATCGAGCCTAAATATGCAAAATTTAAAGCTAAATATAGTTCATTATTAAAAAAATAGTCTTATAAATTAATTTTATATTTTTCTAAAATATCTTCTTTAAAGTCTATACCTGTTCCTGGAACGTCAGGTAGAATTACATTTCCATCTTTTAATTTATATGGCTCTGCCATCATTGGTTCGGCCCAATCCGTCCATTCACATAGATGTGCTGTTGGTGTAACTCGCATTAGCTGAGCTGATACCTCAGGAAATAAATGTGATGACATTTTTATTCTAAATGCTGCTGCAATTGAAGCAGTTTGCATCCATCCGCTCACTCCACATATTCTCATTAAATCTGGCATAATAAAGTCACATATTTTTTTATCCATTGCCTTAAATGCATCATCTGGACCATGAAAGTTTTCGCCAAGTATAATTGGAGTTTTCATTCTATTCCTTAATTCTTTATAACCATCATAATTATAATAATCTATAGGCTCTTCAAACCAATACAGCCCTTTATCGTCAAGTGCATTTAAAAAATGAATTGCATCTGGCAAATTATAACCTTGATTAAAATCACAAAGTAAAATATTTTCTTTGCCAAGTGCTTTTTTTACACTTTCTATAGCATATAAGTCTTCATCAATATTAGTTCTACCTAATCTTATTTTTAGTATATCAAATCCGCCTCTCTCCATGAGTTTCTGAGCTTCTTCAAATGATTCATCTTTATTATTATCTAGCCATAATCCGCATGAATTATAAGCCTTAACAGGCTCTATAGAACCACCTAAATGAACGCATAATGGTTCATTAGCTATTTTAGAACTTGCATCCCATAATGATATATCTAATGCAGCAAGGGCATACATAGCAATTCCAGATCTACCCATCAAACTAGTTGAGTTCATTACTTCATTATAAAATTGGTAAGGAGCAATCTCTCTACCTTCTATATTTTTAAACAGTTCTTTTATAGTTGATGCTATAGCTGGCATATAGTTAGCAAGATATGGTCCAATGTAACCTTTTCCAATGGTACCNTCACTGCAAGTTATTTCTGTAACTATCACTGCCCAATTTTCAAATTTTCCAACTTTTCCAACTACTATTCTATTNAAGGGAATATTAGCTGCTTTTAGTGANAAAGATTTTATTGTTGGCATACTCATATTTACTTACCTTTCTAATATTTGATCTAATTCATTTATAGCATCTNTAGGGTTTACTACTTTAATTGTATTAATCCCTAGTTGTCTAGCGGGTTTTAGATTCATTCCTAGGTCATCTAAAAATACTGTTTCTTCAGGCTTAATATTTATTTCATTTAAAATATATTGATATATTCGGNTTTCGGGTTTTCTCATATTTAATTTATAACTTTCATAAATTATNTCNAAATATGNCATTACGTGATTAACTGCATTCACTCTNTCCTTAGGAGTAAATATATCTACACCTTTTAAAACATTTGTAAGACAAATTAATTTATATTTTTTAGAACCAGATAATAATTTAATTTTATTAATCATATTTTCTCTCATAGATCCATATAATTGCTGAAGTATTTCTCTAGCATCTATTTTCTGTCCTATTTCTAATGCTTCTTTTTCAAACTCCTCAAGAAATGTATGTATATCTATTTCACCTCTTTCACTTTTAGCCCATGCGTTATNATCAGGATTATTCATATTAATATTTGTAATTAGACCTTTATCATATCCATGTTTTTCTTCTAATAACTTGAAGCCTTCAATTGGGCTATTTGTTATTACGCCTCCAAAATCAAATATTATTGTTTTAATTGTCATGAGAACCTTTAATGTATTTAGCTAGATCTTCTTTAGTATCAATATCATTAATTATTGCGGAGTNTTTCTGAGGTATTTCATTTATATATTTTTTATTAACTTTAATAATATCTTTTGCACCTTTATCTCCTTTAATTGAAAGTATGTCAGGAAAAAACTCNCNATCTATCAATACAGGGTTACCTTTTTTGTTTTTATAGGTAGGTATAATTATAGATTTATTATCACTAGGNTTATAATTTTCTATTAATTGATTAATTAGTGTTGAGTTTATATCAGGCATATCACCTAATATAATTACTGCAGCATCACAATCTTCTGGTAATGCTGATATTCCTATTTGTAATGAAGACGATTGGCCTTTTAAATATTCTTTATTTACTACAGTAGTTATATTTTTATTAATTAATAGCCTTTGTAAAATTTCGTTCTCATAACCTAAAACTACTATAGTGTTATTTGCTAAAGACTTTAATGAGCTATCTACTATTTTTTCTATCATTGTTTTATTATTAATTTTA
The DNA here is from genome assembly GCA_002720535.1 of Candidatus Pelagibacterales bacterium. Taxonomy (GTDB): domain Bacteria; phylum Pseudomonadota; class Alphaproteobacteria; order TMED109; family TMED109; genus TMED109. Next base: position 489,214 of record PBIU01000003.1, read on the forward strand.
ATAAGTAATTTATTTATTTCATGCATTCTTTTTGATTTACCTGCTGCAAGAATAATATTTGTAATATTATAGTTTTTAATTTTTTTTTCTATTTTAGCTCTTTTATTTAGNGTTTTTAATAANCCTCCAACACCCATATTAGAAATATTTANTTTAGTAATATTAGTTCCAGAAATAACTTTTTCTAAAATCCAATCAAAACCATTTAGGCTAGGTGATCTTGCACATCCAGGTAGGCCTATAACATGTGTTTGATTTATCTTACCTAATAACAATAGGTTNCCAGGGTCTACAGGCATNCCAAACCTNATAATTTTACCTTTTGAGTAATTAATTGCTTCAGGTATTTTATCTTTAATATCAACAATTGCAGATGATCCTAATATCATTATTAAATCNATTTTTTCTTTTAAAATAATATTTATGTTTTTTGATATTTCCTTTGTGTCATGTTCACAGCTAGTAATTATATCTAAGGNNCTGTTTAAATTCTTTAGTCTATCATTAATTCTTCTCTCAGAAATAGCATTTAATTTTAAATCTTTCTTTTTNTGATGGGTCAGAATTAAAGCACATTTTTTACGTATAAAAGGATTGATAAAAATAGCTTTTTTATANATAGATTTTGTAATTTTCTTAATAAAACTATCCTTAATNCCAAATGATATTATTTTAATCGTAGCAATCATTTCACCTTTTTTTACGATAGAGTTATTATTCAAAGTTGCGATAGTTATGTCATCAGATATCATATTAAATTTCTTAATTCTCTCTTCATCTATTAATAATAACCCTGATTTATTTGCTAATATATTAGCTCTGCCTGTGTAAGCTTTTTCGGATACAATACTATTATTTTTAAAAGCCTCTGCTATGACATTTGCTGCTTTATCTTCATGCAAATCATTTTTATCTAATCTAGCGCAAACTATTGTCTTAATTTTATTGTTTATAAAATAGCTTTTATCTATTTCTGTAATTATAGTTCCCTTAGCGAATTTCTTTTTATTTATAATTATTGTATGAGCAAGGATACAATTTACNCTATCTTTTACATTAATATTACCAAAGTACATATTTTGATCATTCCTGAAATTCTAATTTATTTCTAATAGTAATTATTTCTGAAATTATAGATATAGCTATCTCTTGTGGAGATTTAGCTCCTATAGCAAGTCCTATAGGTCCATGTATTCTCTTTATCTCATCTTCTGAGAAATTAGCAATTTTTAAACGCTGTACTCTAGCTTTATGTGTTTTTTTAGAACCTAAAGAGCCTATATAGAACGCTTTACTTTTAAGTGCAGCATTAAGTGCTGAGTCGTCTAANTTTGGNTCATGCGTGAGTGTAACTACTGCTGTTCTGTTATCTATTCCTAATTCATTAAGTGCTACTTCAGGCCATTCATTTATAATTTTTATATCAGGAAATCTTTGATTATTTGCGAATGCNGCTCTGGGATCTATAATGATCACTTCATATCCAGAAATGGTTGCAATTTCTGCAAGTGGTTGAGCAATATGAACTGCTCCTACTGTTATTAACCTTAATGGAGGTAGAGTTATATTAAGAAACCATTTATTTGATTCNATCTCTAGAATTTCGGATTTTCCTTGGATGATATTATTTTTAGCTGCTATTAAAATTTTATTATTTATATCAGTATCATTTTTTTCATTAATGATAATTTGTTCTCCGCTATTAATTTCAGTAGCTACNATAATAGTATTTCTATTNTTCTTTTCTGAAAGAATTAAGCTTAATGTTTCGTCTTTCAATCATTATCCCCAATTTTTTCAACAAAAACTTCAACTTTTCCTCCGCAAGTGAGACCTACTTCCCAAGCTTCAGAATTACTTACTCCGAATTTTAGTAATTTAGGTTTACCAGTTCTCATAATTTCTTGCGCTGCAGTAATCACAGAACTTTCTATGCATCCTCCAGATACAGAACCATATATATCTAAATTTTCACTAACTACCATTTGACTTCCAACTGGCCTAGGACTGGAACCCCATGTAGAAACTACCGTTGCTAATGCAACTTNATTATTCTCTTTTCTCCATTCTGCCGCTTTNTGTAATATATCATCAAATTGTTTCATAATTTTTTCCACTATAAANTACTTAGTATTACTTTAATAANTATCTATTAGTTCTTTAGTCAATACATCTATTAGATTAGCTCTATACTCCGCTGANGCATGTATATCTTCATTTAAGCCATCTACAGGTATTGATTTAAGTGGAATTNCACTAGAGAAGTTTGCAGATAATGATTCACTTAATGATTTTGCTATAAATGGTGTATGTGAAGCNCCAGAAACTGCAATACAAACATCATTATTATATTTTGCAATAGCTACACCTACAATAGCATATCTACTTGCTGGGTTAGGAANTTTTTTATAATTAAAATAATCGGGTATTTTCACTTCAATNGAAGTTATAATTTCATTTTCTTCAAGTGNTGTTTCAAACATACCAGTAAATAAATCTTTATTTTGTATTGTTCTGTTATTAGTTTTTATACTAGATTTCAAGGCTAAAATTGCGGCTGGCCAATCAGCTGCTGGATCAGAATTAGCAATAGAGCCTCCAATAGTTCCCATTTGTCTAACTGCTGGATCTCCAATACCGTTAGCAAGTTTAGCTAAGTTTTCAATATTATTATTTATGATTTCATTTTTAGATAAATAGGAGTGAGTACAAAGAGATCCAATTGAAATAATATCTTCATTACAGTTTATTTCATATAAATCTTTAATATTCCTAAGATCAATTAAATCAGATGGAGCTATTAATCTTTGTTTCATAGACGCTAGTAAAGTCATTCCTCCTGCTAAAAATTTTGGCTCTTCACTAGCATTAAAAAGCTTAATAGCTTCATCAATAGTATTTGGAGAATGAAAATTAAAATTATACATTATTTACACTTTCTCTCTCATATTTTTTGCNCCTTCTTCTATAGATTTAACTATATTTTGATATCCAGTGCACCTACATAAATTACCTTCTAAATATTTTCTGATTTCTTTTTCAGTGGGGTTTTTATTTTCATTAACTAGAGAAATAGCAGACATAATCATTCCTGGTGTACAGAAGCCACATTGTAAACCATGATTATTTCTAAAGGCATTTTGCATAGGATGTAATTTATCTTTATTCTGAAGGTGTTCTATTGTTGTAATTTCTTGATTATTTAACTGGGCTACTAATACAGAACAAGATTTAATTGCTGATTTATTGTGNAATACCATACAAGCTCCGCATTGACTAGTATCACATCCAATATGGCTACCAGTAAGATTTAGCTCTTCTCTTAGGAAGTCTATTAAAAGGGTATTAGCTNTAATATTTTTTTCATAGTTTTTTTCATTAATTGTAATTTTAATAGAAATCTCATGCATAATTTTACCTCCATATTATGCCAGCTATAATATCAAATAAATATTATATATGAATATATTTATTTTACTAAGTAAAAAATGCTAATATTATTCCAATAATAATAATTAAAGAACCTATCCATANCCAATATGAAATACCAGATGATTTAGGCTTAGTATTATCTTTAATTGTATTTTTATTATCAGATACAATGTCTGTGATGTTTTTATTAGTTATATTATTATTGAAAGTATTAAAAAAATCATCAGCTGTATTTTTTATCACTCCGCCAATTAANCTGGAGCCAACTTGTGCTAATTTTCCTCCAACTTGTGCATTACCAGNATAAACTAAGTTCGTTTTATTTTTATCNAAATCTTCTGAAAGAGTGATTTTAACATTGCCTTTGGCAAAGCCAGCAGCTCCTCCTTTACCCTGGCCTGATATTACATAACTATTTGGAGGGTCTATATCTGTTAAAGTAACTGATCCATTAAAAANAGCTGATACTGGNCCTATTTTTGCTTTTACTTTAGCATTAAACTCAGTATCAGAGACTTTATCTAAAGTTTCACATCCTTTAATTGCTTTTTTGAGAGCTTCTGGATTATTTAATTCTTTCCAAACTGTCTCTTTGTTAGCAGGTATCAGATATTCACCTTTTAGATCCATATTTATACTTTCTTTTAGTTATTTCCATTCTCTTTAAGATAAGCTATTAAATCTGCTCTGTCTGCTTCTTTTTTTAGTCCTGGAAATATCATTTTTGTTTTGCGAACTAAGTCCTTTGGTTTTTTTANCCAAGCATCTAAATTTTCTTCATTCCAATTTCCAGCTTCTTCAGCATAAGCTANNAGAGCTTTTGAATATTTATATCCTTCTACAGCAGCTATAGGAGCACCAACCATATTCCATAAATTAGGTCCTAATTTATTTTTTCCTCCTTCATCAATACCATGACAAGCTTTACATTTATTAAAAACTTTTTTTCCTTTTTCTGCATCTCCTGCATGAGCTGAACCGATATATGTTAATAAAAATATTATAGTAAAAAATTTAATGCAAACTCTAAGCATTTTTAAGTACCTCCTTATAAAAAATGTTTAAAAATTGTTTATTGATAATGTAACTATATTGAGATCAAATTCAATAGAAATATTTATTTATTTACACTCTTCATTACATGTAATAAGAGGTAAATTTCTATTTATCCATCCAGTGGTGTTTCCGTTACCTACCATACCTTCTGATATATTGAATATATTGTTATATCCCTCATCTTTTAACAGCTCTACTGTAGCTGAAGATCTACCCCCAGAGTGGCAAATTATTGCTGCTTTTATATCTTTATCTTCGCCTAAAGTAGCTAATAATTCAGTAATATATTCTTTCCTAATAGTTCTTCCAGAAGATAGCATTTGTATAAGGATAGAGTTTGGAATAATTCCAGTTTCTTTCCACTCTTCTTTGTTTCTTACATCTATGATTATAAGATTATTATTCATTTCCTTTGACGCATTAATTGCGCTTAATTCATTAGCTACTGAGCTAAAACATATTATAAATAGTGAAATAGCAATTAAAAATTTTTTTTTCATAACTAATCTAGTAGTTTAGTTGGTAACCATAAGACTAATTCTGGAAATAATATAATTGTAATTAATCCTACTAATTGCAACAATACAAATGGAATAATACCTTTATAAACCATTTGTATTTTTATAGATTTTGGTGCAACTCCCTTTAAATAAAACAATGCGAACCCAAAAGGAGGCGTTAAGAAGGACGTTTGTAAATTAACTGCAATTAAAACAGCTACCCATGGAATAACCATAGTGGGATCTAAGTGTGTGCCAAAATCCAGTGTAGCAAGTATTGGGGCAAAAAGAGGAAGGACAATTAAAGTAATTTCAACCCAATCNAAGAAAAAACCTAATAAAAATACCATTCCCATCATAAAGAATAATATTCCCCACGAACCNAAACCTAAGCTTTCTACAAANTGGTGNATTAAATCATCNCCTCCTAAAGATCTAAATACATATGAAAATGCGGTTGCTCCTATAAATAATCCAAATATCATTGCACAAGTTAAAGCTGATCTTTCGGTCACACTTTTTATTACCGTCTTAGTTAAGCGTCTATTAAATAGGGCTAATATTATNGACCCTAATGCTCCAACCGCAGCAGCTTCCGTAGGAGTTGCTANACCAGCAAAAATTGAACCTAGAACACACATAATTAGAAATATTGGAGGTAAAAANGATCTAAAAATCATAACCCATAGTTCCATCTTCGTTTTAGGCCCTACATCATCCGAAAGTGCAGGTGCCAATTTTGGATTAAATTTTGTTCTTAGATAAATATAAACTGTGTAGATAAACGCAAGAAGTAAACCAGGAATTACTGCAGCCAAAAATAGAGTTCCTACAGAAATAGATAGAAGATCAGCCATTATAACTAACATAATTGACGGTGGAATTAAAATACCTAAAGTACCTGAAGCTGCAATTGTTCCAGTAGCTAAAGAAGGGTCATATTTTCTATCTAACATAACAGGAAGCGCTAATAATGTCATCATTACTACTGATGCACCTATTATTCCAGTAGTTGCAGCCATAATAGTACCCATTATAGTTACCGAAAGAGCTAGACCTCCTGGTACTTTTTTCAATAATACTTGTAAACAGTNCAATAAGTCATTTGCTACTCCACTTCTTTCTAACATGGTTCCCATAAATATNAACATTGGAACAGCTACTAAAATTAAATTTTCACAAACTCCTCCCCATATCCTACTTATAATATTAAAAAATTCTATAAAACTAAATACATCGAATGCCATTCCTAAAAAGCCAAAGCCTAGTCCAACTCCACCTAATACNAATGCAACCGGAAAACCACTAAATAATAAAATTGCTAAAGTAGCAAACATAAAGACTGGAAGTAACGTAACAAAATCCATAGACATTATTTATTCTCCTCTGCATTTGCTTCTTTAACTAACTCTTCAGCTGCACTTGATAATTCAGGNGACATTGATTGAGAAGTTTCAATTATTAAATCATCCTGTTTTTTTAAACCAATCAAATATGCTAAATTTCTTAGTAAAACNCTGATCCCTGCAAGCCATAAAAATGCCATACCCATAGGNACGAATGCTTTTATAATCCATCTATGTGATAAGCCAGTAAGAGCAGAAGAAACTTCGTTCATTTCATATGATCTTNATACAAAGTCATATCCAAAATATACNATCAACGCTGTATAAGGAAGTATAAAAAATAGCACTCCTATTACTTCTAAAATTGATTTTAATTTAGTTGAAAAACTCTCTCTAATAACTTCTATTCTTACATGGGAATTTTTAACATACGCATAGCCTAGGGCTAATAAAAATAATGCAGCATGCAAGTGCCATTCCATTTCTTGAAGTTTTGTTGAACCCAGTACGAAAAAACGTCNAGATATTATATCAAAAATTATAATAGCTATTAAAGGTAAGGATAACCATGCACCTATNTTGCCAATGAATTCCAATATTTTTTCTAGCTTGAAGCTTATTTTTAATAATCTTTTTGATAAGCTATCATCTAAATTTTCGTATGATATATTCATTCTATTCCCCTGATTTTAACCTTCAAAAATTTACCTGAAAGAATAATTTATAGTATCTTCAGAAAATACTATTTAAACTGTTCTATCGAAGATATCAAATGTTTGAAAGTTTTTTCTTAAAATGTTTTTAGAATCTACTTTCAACCAATTATCAATTAATGTTGCGTATACACTTCTAAAATCTGTAGTATATTTTAAATTATCACCATCATCTAACCCATTTACTAAGTCTGGAATCTGACCATAATGGCCTCCTTTAACAGATTTTCCAATTACAAACATAGGNCCTGCTGAACCATGGTCAGTTCCTAAACTAGTATTCTCAGGGACACGTCTACCAAATTCAGTCATAACTAATACAACCACATCATCAGCTCTTCCCATTCTTTCAAGATCACTAATAAAACCTCTTATTGCGTCAGATGCATAAGTGAGAAGTCTTGTGTGTAAGTTATTTTGATGAACGTGCGTATCAAAAGCATTATCTCTGAAAGCAGTATAATACAATCGAGTAGGCAGATCAGCTTCAATAAGAGCAGCAATTTTATCTAAATCTACAGCATCGATGCCGTAATCCACTTTGCGCGTATATTTTGCCCATGCGTCGCTTATTAAATTAGACGATTGATTAGCGCTATTAGCTATTTCATTTAAAAACTCTCGAGATGAGTTAATGTCATTATCATTATTACTGTTTACTAATGTATTTAAAACATTTTTTTGTACATAAAAACCTTCTCTTTGATATCTTTCTGGGTGATCAAATACAATTGGAACATGCATTTTAGATTTCACGGCTAGAGACTGAGTTTTATCTACATTAACTATAAAATTTTTATATGTAGAAGGAGCCATATGGTCTGCTAATCTTCCTATCCATCCATATTCTTCACCACTATTAGGGGCTGCAGTGTGCATATAGGCCATAGATGTAAAATGAGAAAATGATGGGTTGTCATATCCACACCCATGAATAATTGCCATCTTACCTTCTTTATATAAAGCTTCTAATCCTACAATACCCGGATTAAAGCCAAAATAATCATCAATTTTTAATAGTTTATTTTCTTTTAAACCTATTTTAGGTCTATGTTTATAATAATTATCATCTCCGTAAGGAACTATTGTATTTAATCCGTCATTTCCTCCGGATAGCTCTAGTACGACTAGTATCTTTCCATTTATTGATTCGTTAGAAAGAGAATACTTCATAGGAGTTAGTGCTCCTATAGATGCTGCAGAAGCCGTTTTTAAAAATGTTCTTCTTTTAATATTTTTCATAATTATTATCCTAGCTGATATTCCGGCTGACTCATAATTAAATGTAAAACCATTTTAAGTGAGTCCTCTAAGTAAGTTTTAGCTTCAATAATGTTATTTGTTCCCAAATTATTATTTAAAAAGGAAATAATCATTGTTCGTTTTTCACTATTAATTTTTACAGTTAGAAATCTATTAATTAGATAATCTACGGCCTCAGAAGTATTTTTTGCTCCACTATCTAAAACCATTTTTGTAAAATTAATATTGATAGTATCTCGAATTATTGGTTTTACTTTAGATACAGCCATTTGCCATCCTCTATAAGAACCATATCTAGTATTAAAGTCTTCATCTCTATCTGCCATCATATTTGCTTCAGACATCATCATCATAGAGTCACCTCCATTACTAGATTTAGTTGCAGTTGTTATGTCTGCTCCCTCTCTTATTGCTTTATGCATTACAATGATTTTCGGATCAGGTGAATAAAAGTCTTTATCAATAAAATCTATATCTGGATATAAAAAACTTCTTGCAAAATTACCTCTTTCCATAAGCAGTGCTGGAGTAATCCAACTTCTGCCACCTGCCCAACCAGCAACTGTTGGAGGCCAAAATAGCGTTTGCCCCATAGCGGTAGTAGATTGATTAAAGTCAGGAATACCTGGAGTATTATTTAAACCTAATTTTTTGTATGTAGATATAACTAATTCTACTGGAGATTTAATATGTGATCCTCTGTTTTGTTCGCTGTAAAAATCTTTTGAGGAAAATATTGCTGCTAAAAGTGGTTTTAATTCAAAATTATTTTGCTCTAGTACATGAGCATAGTCTGAAATTATATCATCATTTATATTTTCATTGACGAATTCTTTATATAATTTTTTTACTATGAATTTTGATGCCGCTTCTTGAGAAAGTAATATATCTATTACATCTTCACCAGAGAAATTACCTGTTTTATTAAGAATGGTCTTGCTTTCATTATCATGTAGATCTTTATTTACTACGAACTCTAAGTCGTTAGTATTCCATCCTGTAAATGCTCGAGCGGCTTCTCTAATATCTTTCTCTTCATAATTACCAACTCCTAAAGTAAACAGTTCCATTATTTCTCTAGCAAAATTTTCGTTTGGAGATCCTTTTATATTCTGACCAGCATCCAAAAAGTATAACATGGCGGGGTCTTTTGCTACAGCAATTATTAAGTCTCTGAAATTACCAGTAGCATGGTTTCTAAAAGTTTCATTTTGTAATAATAATTTTCTATAATCTCGAACTTTTGTTTCATTATTGGCAAAGTGATTATGCCAGAATAAGGTCATTTTTTCTTCTAATGGTCGAGGAGAGCTAATCATTCTATCTGCCCACCAATATGCAACTCTTTTTGTTTCTAACCTACTAGCTCTGAGCCAAAAGAAAAATTTATTCACTATAGGTTGAAGTTTTCTATTACCAGATTCTTTCACTTTTATACCTAGAGCTTCACCTGTTTCTTTTGCTAATTTTGTTGTAGCAGGCCTGCTTGGAGGAAAGTTTATAAGTCCGGGGTCATGAATATCTGATTCATCAAATTCAGGCATTTCAGATACTGAAATATTTTCATAATATACAAGGTGTTCTATGGCTTTTGATATACCAAGATTAAATAGAAATTTTATTTCTTCTGGGGTTCCTCCAAAACCTGCTCTTTCTAATAAATGTTTAGCTTTATTTATATCCCAATCTTGGTTTGTAATTGGTTCTATATTGCCATACCAACCCGAATTTTCTTTTGCCGAAATATTAAAAGAAAAGAGAAATAAAAATAAAAGAAAAAATAATGTAATTTTTCTTATATTTAACCATATTAATTTCATAAAAAAATCCTTTGTAATTTTGCAATACAATCTATCATAAAACTTTATTTATAAAACAAAAATATATCAATTTAATATTTATTTATGTAATAAGACTTTATGTTAAAATATAAAAACCAGTTTTTCTATATTATGCTTGTATTATGTGCTGGTTATACAGTAAGCCAATTTCTTCGCACATCTGTAGGAGTATTATCTCCTAATTTAATGCATGATTTTAATATAAACCCAAATAATATGGGTTTATTAGGTGGTGTATTTTTTCTTTCTTTTGCAATTTTTCAAATTCCTGCTGGTATTTTAATAGATAAGTATGGACCAAGAAAAGTAATGTCCGTTGTGATTACATTTGCAGTGTTGGGCTCAATAATATTTGCTTTATCTAATTCTTTTTACACTCTTTTAATTGGTAGGGTTTTAATGGGTTTAGGATGTTCAATATGCCTTATGGGGTCACTGGTTCTTATTACTAGATGGACAGATAGTGATCAATTTTCTAAATTAGCTGGAATTATTTTAGCTGTAGGAGGAATAGGTGGATTATTAGCTACTACTCCATTATCATATTTTTCTGAATTATTTGGTTGGAGGTTATCATTTTGGCTAGCTGCAGTCGTAACTTTTTGTGTAATGCTACTTTATTATTTTATATTAGAAGATAGAAAGAATGATCTAATTCTAAATAGATCAAATGAGACTATATCTCTAAAAAACTTACTTTTTATATTAAAGGAAAGAAATTTTAAATTTATGATACCTATGTCGCTTATGAGTTATTCTTCAATGGTAGCAATATTAGGATTGTGGGGCGCTCCATATTTAAAGGATATACATGGATTAGACAGTTTTGAAAGAGGAAAAATTTTAATGTTAATGGCAATAAGTTGGAATATTGGATCATTTGTTTTTGGTAGATTAAGAAGTATATTTGGCAATTACAAAAATGTTGTAATATTTGGTGCTTCAGGTGTAATTATTCTACTTTTCATTCTTTCCATAATTACAGAAATTAATAGTATATATCTGCATATATTGTTTTGTATATTAGGTTTTTTTGGAGCATTTAGTGTAGCTTTAATATCTCATTATCAGGTCCTTTTTGATAAAGAGTATATGGGAAGAGCCTTATCAACGGCGAACTTTTTTAATTTTGGTGGAGTTTTTTTTGTTCAATGGCTGACAGGAAAAATAATATATTTAATGGGAGGTGATTCTACGGGTGCTCCTATAGAGGCATATAGGCTGGCATTTTTATTTGTTGCAATTTTATTATTAATTTCTTTATGTATATACTTATTTTCTAATGAAAAGAAAAAAAGTTTTTAATTTTATAAATTTATATATATAGTTCATCGAGGGAGAGCACTTATGAATAAATCTATTAAATCTCGAGCAGCGGTTTTATTTGATATGGGTTTACCTAGACCCTTTTCAAAGAGTAAACCTATAAAAGTTATAGATATAGATGTTGACCCGCCAGGATTTGATGAGGTTTTAGTGAAAGTATCAGCAGCTGGTTTATGTCATTCTGATTTATCCGTTGTAAATGGCAATAGACCTAGAGCAATGCCTATGGTTTTAGGGCATGAAGGGTCAGGAGTTGTTGCAGCAATTGGTGAAGGAGTTGAAAATTTTAAAATTGGTGATCATGTAGTATTTGTTTTTGTTCCTTCTTGTGGAAAATGTATTCCTTGTAAAGAAGGTAGGCCAGCATTGTGTGATCCTGGTTTAGCTGCAGGAGGAGCTGGTACACTTTTGTCTGGAGAAAAAAGATTTAGATTGAATGGAGATTTTATAAATCATCAAGTTGGAGTGTCTTGTTTTTCGGAATTTACCGTGGTTTCTTCAAAGTCTCTAGTAAAAGTTGATCAATCTCTTCCATTAGATGAGGCAGCATTATTTGGATGTGCAGTTATAACAGGAGCTGGAGCAGTTTTTAATACAGCTAAAATTAGGGTTGGATCTACAGTTGCAGTTGTTGGTCTTGGAGGCACTGGTTTGGCCGCTTTAATTGGTGCTAAAGCTGCAGGTGCATCTAAAATTATTGGTATTGATCTATTAGAAGACAAGCTACACATTGCCAAACAGTTAGGAGCAAATGAAGTATATAAAGCAGATGACCCTAGTTTAATAGAAAATTTAAAAAATTATACTAACGGCGGTGTAAATTTTTCTTTTGAATGTGTAGGCTCAGAGAAAGCAATGGAATTAGCATATAAAATTTTAAGGCGAGGTGGAACAACGGTTTCATCTGGTTTATCACATCCAGATAAAAATTTTTCTATACAACATGTAGATTTGGTTGCAGGAGAAAAAGTAATAAAAGGTTCTTTTTTAGGAAGTTGTGTTCCTGACAGAGATATTCCTGCTTATATAGAACTTTACAAATCAGGAAGATTAGAGGTAGATAGATTAATGAGTGACCATATATCATTGGAAATAATAAATGAGGGATTTGATAAATTATCGGAAGGTTCTACAGTTAGACAAGTTATTATGTTTGATAATTAGAAAAAAAATATGGATCAAATTGAATTAAATGCTCGACAAGATTTAGCTGCGGCATATAGGCTAGCAGATTATTTTGGTTTTTCAGAAGGTATAGATAATCATCTGTCATTATCTTTACCTAATCAAGAAGATAAATATTTATTAATACCTTATGGATTGCATTGGTCTGAAGTTACCGCTTCTTCTTTATTAGTTGTTGATGGAGAAGGAAAAAAAATATCGGGTGAAGGTTATGCTGAACCTACTGCGTTTTTAATACATGGAGCAATTCATAATGCAAATAAAAAAAATAAGTGTGTAATGCATACACATATGGAGTCTGCTTTAGCAATAACAATGATAGAAAAAGGAAGACTTCTTATGGCTGATCAAAATGCTTGTAGATTTTATAATAGTATTTCTTATTTAGATGAATATGAAGGATTAGTTTTAGATAAACATACAGCAAAACCCATTGGTGATTCGATGAAAGAATCAGATGTGTTATTTTTATCAAATCATGGAGTTATAGTAACTGGTAATAATGTTTATGAGGCTTGGGAATCGCTTTATTATCTAGAAAAGGCTTGTAGAGCTCAAATTTTAGCGATGTCATTAGGAAAAAAAATTAAGTCTATAAATGGTCAGATAGCTAAAAAAGTATCTAATCAAGTCAAAGAAGAAGCTTCAGGAGAATCTGCTAATTCATTTAGACATTTTGAAGCATTAAAAAGACTATTAATATCTAATGGTCATGAAGATTACTTAGATTAATTTTTTTTAATAATTATTTTTTTGATTTAGCTTTTGTTTTATTTCCAGTTTTACTAGGTAATGCTGAGAAAGGATATGGCTTTTGATCGGTTTGATATGTTATATAATCAAAAATTTGAACTATATACACAATAATTTGATTTGATAAGTTTACTAATCTTGCATTTGGTATTCCCTCGAATAATTGGAACCCAAATTGAATAACTGATAGGGCCAACAATGGCCATATTAAAATATAAGCAACTATTCCAAAAGCAACCATGTATAAAAGTCTAATTAAAGCAGGGTTAAAATTAGGTTTATTAATATTAAATTTTTTTAAATTACTTATCATATTGATCCAAACATAAATTATTCTATATAAAAAAATTTGTTGGTCAAATACCTATACATATAAAATTATTATATAAAATGCTTGTCTAAGAATTCTTTTTATGCAAACCTTTTCAATACATAAATATTATTTAATATTTTTATTTTCTTGGGAGGAAAAATAAATGTCAAATAACGTGAGTAGAAGAACCTTTATACAAGGTTCTGCAACGGCTGGTGTAGTAGTTTCAGGAGCAGGAGCTATACTAGCAAATACTGAAGAGGCTTGGGCACTTAGCACTGAGGTATTATCTGGAGATACTGCTCTTTCAATCTTAATAATGGCAAGAACACTATATCCACATGATTTTTTAGGAGATCAGTATTATGCTGAGGTTGTTGCTAATCTAGATGAGCAGGCTAAGACGGATTCATCACTAGTTGAAAAATTAGACAACGGTGTAAAGGAACTTAGTCAAGTGATTGAGGCGGACAGAACTTATAATGTTCCATTTAAAGATCAATCATCTGGATTGCAGTTACAAAATCTTAAAAGAATAGATGGAAGTGATTTTTTCGAAACAGTAAGGGGAGCTACTTTAGCGGGTTTATATGGTAACCCAAGAGTGGCAGCTCTATTTGGCTGGGAAGGATCTTCTGTCGAGCATGGCGGTTATATAGATCGTGGATTTAACGATATTGGCTGGTTGCCAAGAAATTAAGGGAGAAAGAGTATGGCTAAAAAATTTGATTTGAATGACGATAGTGTCGTAGTTATAATTGGCTCTGGAGCTGGAGGCGGTACATTAGGAAATGAATTAGCTCAAAAAGGTGTAAATGTTGTCTGTTTAGAGGCAGGTAAAAAACTTTCTCTTGATGATATTGAAAATGACTGGGGCGCCATGTTTGGTAAACTTAGTTGGGTTGATAAACGTCAAGGAACTGGTGACCTATTAGCAGGTTTACCACTTTGGGTTTGTAAAACAGTAGGAGGAACAACAGTTCATTGGGCTGGAGCAAGCTTACGCTTTAAAGATCATGAATTTAGGGCTCGTTCACAGTATGGGGACATAGAAGGTGCTAATTTATTAGACTGGCCAATTGATCCGAATGAAATGGAACGTTTTTATTCTATGGCTGAGGATAAAATGGGAACTACAGGTACCCATGGAATACCAAGATTGCCAGGAAATAATAATTACCAAGTAATGGAATATGGAGCTAAAGCATTAGGTTATACGGACGTTCATACTGGAAATATGTCTATTAATTCTCAACCTAGAGATGGAAGACCTGGATGTCATCAAATTGGGTTCTGTATGGCTGGTTGTGCAATAGGTGCTAAATGGTCTACTCTTTATACAGAAATTCCTAAAGCTGAAGCAACTGGAAGATTTGAGTTAAGATCAGAATCTATGGTTTTAAAGATCAACCACAATAAAGAAGGCAAAGCAACAGGAGTTGTATATGTTGATGCTGATGGTAATACTCATGAACAAAAAGCCAGAGTAGTAGCTATAGCTGGAAATTCTGTTGAAACCCCTAGAATACTTCTGAATTCAGCATCCAATATGTATTCTGATGGAATGGCAAATTCTTCCGGTCAGGTTGGAAAAAACTTTATGCGCCATATGACAGGAACAGTATATGGGACTATGCCTGGTGAAGTTCATTTTGATAGAGGAACTCAGATGGCTGGAATAGTTATGGATGAATCTGGACACGATGATAGTAGAGGTTTTGCTGGAGGTTATTATATGCAAACCTTACCAGGTTTTGGATTAGGAGCTATTGCTGGTAATATAGGTAATATGTCAGTTGACTCTCCTGGAAAATGGGGAAGAAACTATACCAGGGAGGTAGTTGAAAACTATAAAAATATGGCAGGAATGTGGTTAGTTGGTGAAGATATGCCGCAAGAGAAAAATGGAGTAACTTTGCATGATNCTGAAAAAGANCAGTATGGNTTACCTATTCCTGTNGTNCACTTTGAAGATCATCCAAATGATGTTGTNATGAGAAANCATGCATTTAAAGCNGGAAGTGCAGTATATCAAGCAGGTGGNTCNAAAAAACANTATCAGCTTCCNCCNTTCCCAAGTACTCATAATTTAGGTACTTGTCGAATGAGTGCTAATGCAAGAGATGGAGTATGTTCATCTACNGGAGCTACTCATGANATTCCTAATCTGTTTATTTCTGATGGNAGCTCTTTTACAACTGGAGCNGCTGCTAATCCAACTTTAACTATNGTTGCNTTAGCTATCAGNCAAGCAGAAAATATGTCAAAATTATTAAGTCAAAATTCTATTTAATAATTTTNATAACCNAAATTTAAGGCGCTAATTATTATTNAATTAGCGCCTTTTTTTTATAATAATTTTTGATATAAAATTATTTTTAGATAATATATATAATATTATTAAAATTATTAGGATTTCAAACTATGCTAAAGGCTTCAAGATCTGATAGACCGCCTGTAGCAAAAAAAGAAATTGGAAAAAAAAGTAATAATANAAAAGGACCTAAAAATTTTAATTCTGGATATTNTAAAAAATATATTCTCTATGTAGTTATTTTTGTTTTATTACTCTTTTTTAGTTTCATTTTTTTTGCGCCTATGTTTATAAATTTAAAGGTATGGAAACCAGAAATTATTTCCATGCTAGAAGAAAATACTGGTAAATCGGCTAAAATACATGGTGACATTGATTTNAAAATTTATCCTTCACCTCAGGTCAAAGTTCATGANATTAGTCTTGTAGATGATAAATCTGGAGTAATTAATAATTTTTTAAGAANTGATAGTGTTATTGCTAANTTATCATTTTTATCTCTCATAAAAGGTAAATTTGAGATTGAAAAAATAATTATTGATAATTTAACAATAAATTTACTNAACTCNCCAAATGAGAAGCCCAATTGGGTNTTAGATAAAAATATTGTTAAAAAAGATGAAATTAATGAAGCAATTAATGAAAAGTANTTAAAATATAATCAAATCAAATATCCCAATATTAAAGTTAANGAATATAGTATAANAAAAGGTACTGTGATTTATAATAATACTTCTAAGGTNGGTTTTGAAAATGTATCTGTAAAAATTAGTCAAAATATAAATATATTGGAAGGAGGATTGAGTATAAATGAGAATAAGTACTTANTAAATTCTACTTTTAGTAAAAATGAAGAAGACCTCTGGGTTNCAAAATTAAATATTAATAATAATGATATCGAACTAGGCGCAAATATAAATATTANTTATTCCAAATATTTTCCGAGTTTAGAAGGTCAATTAGCTTTAAGTTCTAAAAATATTAAAAATGTATTGAATACTAGAACATTTAAATATCTTAATTTACTTGATAATAAAACTAANTTTATTGGAGATTTTTCTCTNAGCTTTAATAATAATGATTTATTTTATTCTATATTTAATATAGATGCCAACATAGGTGACTTGTCATTTACGGGGGCTTTATCAGGTAATAATGGTTTGGAGCCTAAAATTGAATTAGCTTTTTCATCAAATAATGTTGATTTAGACTCATTTNTNNAAGAAGTAAACAAAATAAATAAAAACNACTCAGATACTAGTAAAAATATAGATAATAATGATTATTGGGATAAGTATTCAGGAAAATTTATATTTTCCATAGGAACATCTAAATTATTAGATTATCCTATAAGAAATTTAAGTATAGAAATTAATAAAGTGCAAAGCGATTATTATTTAAATTCTGGAAAGGCAACCTTTCCGGGGAGCACTAATATTGCATTTGAAGGTTTATTTAAAAATCAGTTTTCAATATTTGAAGGTGGAGGNTCTTTAGAAAGTGAAAATATTAGAGATTTTTATAGATGGTTATCATCAGATTTAAATAATATTTCAGACACTAGATTAAAAAAAGCTAGTATTAGTAGTGAAGTAGTATTTAGAAAGGGTGGAGCAACGTTTGCAGGCATAAAAGGAAAAATAGATTCTAGTAATATTAATGGTGAAGTTAGATTAAGGTTTGGTGATGTAACTAGCGCAATTGCTAATCTTAAAATTGATAGTTTAAATCTAGATTCTTATTTAGATGAGAGCAAAAACAGTGAAGATAATAATTTAAATAAAATAGATTTGCTAAATTTTGATATAATAAATTTTGATTTGCAGTTAGAAAATTTATTATTATTTAAAAATAAATATAGTGGGATTATTTTTAAAAATAACTATAAAAATAGTATATTTACTATAGATCAATTNGATATTTTAGATTTTGGCGGAGGCGAGTTAANTNTTACTGGTGAAATNAATTACAAAAATAAAGATGCGATTTATGATATTTCAGTGGGTTTAGATCATAAAGATTTTTCTAAAGTACATTATATATTTNANCTCCCTAAAGTTCTTGAAAGTTTTATTGTNGATGAAGGATCACTAAAAATTTCATCATCNGGTAGTTTTGGTAAATTAAAAAGCCAAATGCAATTTCAAAATTCTAATTCAAAGATTAATTATTCTGGTTTGNTTGAATTAAATAATTATATAATTAGTGGATTTAAAGGTAATTTAGAGATTTCTACTAATAATTTAAATGATATNTTAGATNTNAGTGAAGAAGGAGATACAATATTTTCATCAGANATAGAAAAAAAGANGAATGTTTTAAGCATAGAGAATATAAANGTTAATAATTCAAATTATAAATATTCAGGAAATATAATAATNAATAATATGGAAAATAATTTCTTTGACCTTGATGTTGATTTAGAAGCTAATACTATAGATTTTCTTACTCTTAAAAATATATATAATTATTTTTATCTAAATTCTGATAGTAAGTTCAATGGTGATTTAAAAATTCACTCTGATTTATTTAANATTAACGANTATCAAATATCTGATTTTGAATTCTTAATAAATTTAAATAAGGATTCNATTAATTTAAAAAAAGCTGATGGAAAATTATTTGGAGGCTTTGTGAGTACTTCTGCTANATTATTATATGAAAATTTATATGAATATAATGGAAAAATAATATTTAAGAATTTAAGAAGTTCAGAATTTTTTAANAATTATTTTTTATATGATAAGTTTAATTCTGAAATTTCATCTGAATTTATTATTAAAGGTAAAGCAAATAGTTTTAATGAATTTTTTGAAACTATGGAGGGTGAGGGAGAGATTCAATTTAAGAAGAATTTACTAAAAGGATTAGATGTTACTAAAATTATTAATATTAATAATATTCAAGGGGATGATGATTTGATGGATTATGTTTATCAATCATTTAGTAGTGATAAAGAAAAAAAACTAGATGACTTCAATATGAATTATACTTTTTCAAATAATAGTTTAACCTTTCAAACTTTTGAAATAAAAATAGATGATTTCTTTNCTTTGATAGATGGACAATTAAATTTTAANACTAAAGATTATTTTCTATCAACTAAATTTTTTAAGAATAATAATTTAGATAATTTCTTATCTTTAAATCTATCCAGGACNAATAATAAATTTTTTAATTCAGCAGATAATAACACCTCTATAAATAATACCGATATTAATGTAGAAGATAAATCAGAAGATTCCGAAGATAGNAGTAATTTTGATACTGTATTAAATGAATTGTCAGACGATACTCAGCTAATAGAAAATACTGAAGAGCAGTTAATAGAGAAAGAAGTNAATAACATAGANAATAATTTAATTGAAANTGGTCAATCTTCTATAGAGAATATAGAAGATATAAAAAAAANATCTATACCTCTATTCTTTAAAAATATAACGATATTACCTGTTATGGATTATTATAAGCCTGATANNATAACTAATAATTTATCTATTCCTAAACTTCCAACTGAAGAGGATTTACTTGATGAATTATTAGATAGTGTTTTATCTCCAAGCGATTAATTATAAATAATATATTTGATATAAATATATTAAATCACTACAGTATAGGTCTCAATATTTCCAAGGAGGGTTTTTATGATAGAATTGTTTACTGCTGCGACACCTAATGGATATAAAATTTCAATAGCACTAGAAGAGCTTGGGCTAAAATATAAAGTAAGAAAATTAGATTTTAATAACGCAGAGCAAAAAGAGGAATGGTTTCTTAAGATAAATCCTAATGGAAGAATACCTGCTATTATAGACCATGATAATGATGGTTTATCAGTCTTTGAGAGTGGAGCAATATTATTATATTTAGCAGATAAATATAACAAACTTATACCTCAAGATCCAGTTGGTAGGGTAAGGTGCATTGAATGGTTGATGTTTCAAATGGGAGGATTAGGTCCTATGCAAGGACAGGCAAATGTTTTTGGGCGCTATTTCGAAGAGAAAATTCCTAGTGCTATTAGTAGATATCGAAATGAGTGTAGAAGACTTTATAGTGTTCTAGATAAACATTTAGAAGGTAGAGAATGGATTTGTGACGAATATTCTATAGCAGATATAGCAAATTGGACTTGGGTAAGAATTTATAAATGGTCAGAGATAGATATTTCTGGTCTTGATAATTTAAGGTTATGGATGGATAGAATGAAAGAAAGACCAGCTTGTCAAAAAGGTTGTAATGTTCCTCCTAGGTCTGATGAAAAAACTCAAGTAAAATCGGCAAAAAGCATGATTCAGAAATAAATTTTAAGAAATATCAAATGAATCAAAAAAGTCATTTCCTTTATCATCAATAACTATAAAAGCAGGAAATTCTTTTACTTCAATTTTCCAAATAGCTTCCATTCCTAACTCTGGATACTCTAGGCACTCTACTTTAGTAATGTTATTTTGAGCTAATTCTGCGCCTGGTCCTCCGATTGAACCTAAATAAAATCCTCCATTTTTTTTGCAAGAATCAGTCACTTGTTTAGATCTATTGCCTTTAGCTAACATCACCTTTGAACCACCTTTTTCTTGGAATGTTTTTACATAGCTATCCATTCTTCCAGCAGTAGTTGGACCAAATGATCCTGTAACCATTCCGTCTGGTGTTTTGGCAGGACCTGCATAATAAATTGGATAATTTTTAAAATAATCAGGCATTTCTAAACCAGAGTCTAATTTTTCCTTAATTTTTCCATGTGCCATATCTCTGGCAACTATTAAAGTTCCAGTTAATATTACTCTAGTTTTAACCTCATATTGACTTAAAATTTTACATATTTTTTCCATAGGTTGATTTAAATCTATATGCACTGAGTTTTTAGATAATTTTGAATCATCAACTTTAGGAAAATATTTGGAGGGGTTTTTTTCTAATTTTTCAATAAAAACCCCATTTTCGTTTATTTTTGCTTTCACTTGCCTGTCTGCACCACAGCTTACTCCAATACTAATAGGAAGACTGGCTCCATGTCGAGGAAGCCTAATTACACGAATATCATGGCAAAAATATTTTCCTCCAAATTGCGCACCAATTCCATAATTTCTGGTCATATCTAATACTTCTTGCTCCATGTCTTTATCTCGGAAAGCTCTTCCGCTGTTATTACCTTTAGAAGGTAGTTCGTCCAGATATTTGCATGTAGCTAGTTTTAGCGTTTTCATATTTAATTCAGCTGAAGTTCCTCCTATCACAATACCTAAATGATAAGGAGGACAAGCTGCTGTCCCAATATTTTTAATAAGAGGTCTTAAGAAATCTAAGATTTGTTTTGTCCTGATGACAGAAGGGGTTGCTTGATAAAGAAAAGTTTTATTGGCTGAACCACCACCTTTAGCAACAAATAAAAAACTATATTCATTATTATTTGAAGAATAAATATCAATTTGCGCAGGTAAATTTGTTTTAGTGTTAACTTCTTCAAACATAGATAATGGAGCTAATTGACTATATCTCAAGTTATTTTCTTTAAATGCTCTATAGATTCCTTTCGATAAGTACTCTTCATCATCAAAATCAGTCCATATTAAAGATCCTTTTTTAGCCACTACTATTGCAGTTCCAGTATCTTGACACATTGGTAATACTCCGCCAGCCGCCGTATTAGCGTTTTTTAATAGTGTTAAAGCAACATATTTATCATTTTCAGAAGCATCCGGATCCTCAAATATTTTTGCAATTTGTTTAAGATGATTTTCTCTTAAAAAATGAGAAATTTCGTAGAAAGCAATTTTAGATAAATTTTCTATTATATCAGAAGAAATATGTAAAATATTCTTCCCATTGATATTTGTTTTTTTAATTGGGCCTAAATCTAATTGCCTATAATTTGTTTTATCTGCACCATACTGGAAAAGTTTTTCATAATTAAATTCGCTCAATTACTTATCCTTTTTAAAGTCTTTAATATTAATTATATTCTTTTTTTNAANTGTTTCATTTTCTTTNATTTNTTNTTCATTGTNATGAAGTTTGGGAAATTTTAAATGAAAATTTGCATATGGATCTGAAAATGCAGTTAACGAGTTAAAAGGAANNATAAGTTCATTCTTTATGCCATCAAATGAAAGCTTTATTGAAAAATNTTCTCTATCAATTCTCAAATCCCAAAAAGAGTTTTCAATAACAATTGTCATTTCATCAGGATATTTATTTTTTATNATATCAGNNATAGTTACTCCCATAAAGTGAGTTATAAAGGTTATATAAAAATGATGCTTATCTGGTAAACCATTTTTAGAAACTTGACTTAAAACCTTTTTTACTAAATCTCTCATTGCCGTGACAGTAAGAGAATCATAATCTATAGAAAGTATATTTTTATTTTGCATAAGTTAATTTTCAATTCCTATTTCTAGAAGTGGTAGATAAAATCTACCACTTCCAAGAGCGTTCTGTTGCCAGGTGCTTCTTATACCTCGCCCAAACGGTGTGACGCGCTGGGAGTTGAACCACGGTTTTTCTTACTGCTTATGCAGCAAGAGCAACCTCACGACCATTGTCGTTTGCAGTTATAAAATTGGCCCATTACGTAGGTACCATACCGAGCAAAAGTAAATACCCTTCAATGCATGTCGATCCTATTTCACCCCCTTAAATATATTTGGTGGAGGTGCCGGGTACTGCCCCCGGGTCCATTACATTTATATAATATTCCGTTTATTGCCATAGCTGATATAAACCAGCAATTTTTATTATAATTAATAGAAAATTTTTATAAAGGTTTTTTAAAATATTTATTTATAAATTAAAAATAAATATTTTTATTAGTNTGATAATCGTTTATATATTTATAATAATAATTACTGAGGTTAATTTATGTCTGATTCAAAAAATAATCTTTCTAGCGAACAAATAAAAGAAATTAANTCTTTAAGAGAAAATTCTAGTAAAACTNTAAGGCCTGTTGCNCCNGGCATAGAAAAAATACTTTATGAAGTATTTCCAGCATTAGACCATGGATTTGTTAGAGTAGTAGATTATATGGGTGATGACCAAGCAATAGTTCAGGCTGCAAGAGTTTCCTATGGTAAAGGAACTACTCGCGTTTCAGAAGATAGAGGTTTAATTAGGTATTTAATGAGGCATAGACATTCTACACCATTTGAAATGTGTGAAATTAAATTACACGTAAAGTTACCAATGTTTATTGCNCGACAGTGGATNAGACATCGTACTGCAAGTATAAATGAGTATTCAGCAAGGTACTCTGTATTAGATAAAGAATTTTATATACCAGANGAGAAAGATTTAGCAGTTCAGTCTAAATCAAATAAACAAGGTAGAGGCGATACCTTATCAGCAAAAGATTCTGAAGAAGCACTATTTTTGCTAAAAAGAGATGCTGAAAAGTCATATGAGACTTATGAATATTTACTAAACGAAAATCAGGAAGGAGAAGTACTAGATAATAATAGAGATGGTTTATCTAGAGAATTAGCAAGAATAAATCTTACTTTAAATACTTATACTCAGTGGTATTGGAAAACTAATTTACATAATTTAATGAATTTTATATTTTTAAGAGCAGANAGTCATGCTCAATANGAAATAAGAGTTTATGCAGATATTATATATAAAATTATGGAATCTTGGGTGCCAATTACAGCTGAAGCTTTTAAAAGCTATAGGTCTGGTTCTGTGGAGCTATCAGCAGAAGCTTTAGACGTAATTAAACTAATGTTATCTGGAAATAAAGTTGAGCAGAAGGANAGTGGTCTAAGCTTAAGAGAATGGAATGAGCTGCTTAACTATTTAAAATAATTATATTCATTCAAATTTAATAATTGGTCCGTCTAGNTCANCTTGTTCTAATGTTTTAAGATANTTTATTATATGNTCTGAAATGCTATTAAAATAAATAGCATTATTAGATTCTTTAACAATTGTTTTATCAGGTTGTCCCTGATCTGAATTAATTCTAATATCGAGATCTAGAGGAATTTCACCTAAAAATTTGACGTCCATATCTTTAGCAGTTTGTTTTGCACCTCCATTATCAAATATATTAGCTTTTGAATTACAATTTGGACATATAAAATAACTCATATTTTCAACTATTCCAATGATTGGAACATTGACCTTTTTAAACATATTTAGACCCTTTCGGGCATCTATTAAAGCTATATCTTGAGGAGTNGATACAATTATCGCTCCGGATAAAGGAACTCTCTGACTCATTGTTAATTGAACATCGCCAGTTCCTGGAGGCATATCTATAAGTAATACGTCTATTTCTCCCCATTCTACATCCTTAATTAATTGTTCTAAGGCCCCTTGAACCATTGGACCTCTCCAAACCATAGGTTTTTCTTCATCGATTAAAAATCCAATAGACATNCATTTAATATTATATTTATCNACAGTTGTTATTTTACCATTAGATGATTGTTTTGGTTTTTTATTTTGTAATCCAAGCATTCTNGGTTGGGATGGTCCGTAAATATCTGCATCTAATATNCCTACTTTTATGTTTTGATTACTGAGAGATAAAGCTAAATTTGTAGTAAGAGTTGATTTTCCTACTCCNCCTTTTCCTGATGCAATTGCTATAATGNTTNTTATTCCNTCAGGTTTAATGCCATTATTTTGAATTTTATTTTCNATATTTTTATTTTTTATATCNTTTGCTTCTGATGTTAATAAAATATTGTATTTTAATTTATTATTATATTGCTGAAGTAATCTTTCACAATTATTTATCAAGTCTTTATAAAGTTCTTTATCNTANTTTATATGAAGAATTATAGAAATTAGATTATTATCTATAATNATATCTTTTANAGTACCATTTGTTACAATATCTTTATTTGTATTAATATCTTTTATATCTTTTAATATATTTNTAATAATANTTTTATTAATGTTTGTCATTTTTACCTTAATTTAANAAAATTAACTAAATATAGCTTGTAATATAATAATTATATACCAATATATAATATTATATTTATAATNAAANNAATTTTGAAAGCTTNCAGCAAATTANATAATANTTANTAAAAATATTTAACAATATAAACTTAAAAAGGAAATCAATATGCCATGGAATAGTAATGATGATGGGCCATGGGGAGCAGGTGGAAGTGGTCCCTCAAACAATGGNGGAAAAAACAATAATCCNTGGAATAATAATAATAATATAGATGACATAATTAAAAGTGCTAAGGANAANGCAAATTCCTTTTTACCTGGCGGAAAAAAAGGTGTTTCCCTAATAATAATAGCTATATTAGCAATATGGATGGTGAGTGGTTTTTATACTGTAGGACCTGAAGAGCAAGGCGTNGTTTTAAGATTCGGNAAATATATAGAGACNACTTCTTCGGGATTNAATTATCATCTTCCAACTCCNATTGAAAAGGTNACTGTTGTTCCTGTTACTACTACAAGGAATATTGAAATAGGGTTTAGGAAAGGGTCTGATAGAGGAGGACAAATTAGTACANGAAATATTGATGATGAGTCACTAATGTTAACAGGAGATGAAAACATTGTGGATGTAAATTTTGTTGTGCAATGGTACATAGGAGATGCTGCTGATTTCTTATTTAATGTAAGGAATCCAAGTCAAAATATAAAAGATGGCGCAGAAAGTGTAATGAGAGAAATAATGGGAAGAACTAATATTGAATTCGCGTTATCAGAGGGAAGAGAGCAAATTAGACAAGAAGCACAACAAATGCTTCAAGAAATATTAGATTCTTACAATGCTGGAATAATTATATCGTCATTATTAATGCAAAGAGTTGATCCNCCAGCAACAGTAATTGATGACTATAGAGATGTGCAAAGAGCAAGAGCGGATAAAGAAAGATTAATCAATGAATCTGAGGCTTATGCAAATAGAATAGTACCAGAAGCTAGAGGTGAAGCTTCAAAAATTATTGCTGAGGCACAGGGATATAAGGAGCAAGTTATAGCTCGAGCTGAAGGTGCAGCNCAAAGNTTTATTTCTATTTATGATGAGTATGCAAANGCTAAAGATGTTACTAAAAGAAGAATATATTTAGAGACGATGGAAGANCTTATGAAGAATACNAAAAAAATAATTATAGATAAAAACGCAGGAAGTGGTGTTGTTCCATATTTACCATTACCCGAATTAAGAAGTAATAATAACTCTGTAAATGGAGATTCTAGATGACACCTAAAAAAATAGCATTAACAGTATTTATTTTATTATTTTTATTNATTGGCGGCTCAAGTTTTTTTTATGTAGANCAAAGAGTTCAGGCTTTAGTTTTNCAATTTGGTGAACCGGTAAAATTAATAAAAGAACCAGGGCTACAATTTAAAATTCCTTTAATGCAAAACGTAGAATATTTTGATAAGAGATTGATATTATTTGATAATCCTAGAGAAGAGATTATTAGTTCAGATAAAAAAAGACTTATAGTTGATGCCTTTGCTAGATATATTATTACAGATCCTTTAAGGTATTATCAATCAGTTAGGTATGAAGCTGCCCTTAGAAATAGATTGGGCTCTATTTTGAATGATAGTCTACGTCAAGTTTTGGGAAGAGTTCCGCTGAATGATGTTATATCAAGTAAGCGTAAATTACTTCTAGATGAGGT
The DNA here is from genome assembly GCA_002720535.1 of Candidatus Pelagibacterales bacterium. Classification (GTDB taxonomy): domain Bacteria; phylum Pseudomonadota; class Alphaproteobacteria; order TMED109; family TMED109; genus TMED109. The sequence goes on from PBIU01000003.1 coordinate 515,881, forward strand.
TGGGAATTTAGTTGCAGAGGAAGCTAAAGAATTTGGTATTCAAGTAGAAGATGTTAGAATAAGAAGAGCTGATTTACCTCCTGCTAATTCAGAGGCTATATTTAGGAGAATGCAAACAGAAAGGCAACAAGAGGCTGCTCAATTTAGAGCAGAGGGAGCAGAGGAAGCTAGAAAAATTACTGCTGAGTCTGAAAGAGAAAGAACAGTCATTTTAGCTAATGCGGAAAGAGATGGAGAAATTCTTCGTGGACAAGGAGATGCTAGAAAGAATAAAATATTAGGAGAAGCTTTTAGTAGAGATCCAGAGTTTTTTTCTTTTTACAGGTCTATGAAAGCTTATAGTTTAGCAATAAATGACGAGGATACAACAATGGTCTTATCTCCGGATAGTGAGTTCTTTAATTTCTTTAATGATATTACTGGAAAAAAATAATTATTAATATTTTTTATGACTATTGATCTTAGTTACATAGGTTTAATATTTTTTTTTATATCTATAGTTTTTATAGCAGAAGGAATAATATACACTCTTTTTCCTAATTATATGAAGAAAATGTTAAATTATATCCTTAGCCTAAATTCTGATAATATTAGAATTATAGGACTTTTTTTTATTTTTGTTGGAACTGTAGTACTTTATTTAATTTTTTAAAAATATGATCGGATTATGTATTTTAAAAGTAATATATATGTGTATTTAATTAATAGATTTTAATATTATGGAAAGAATTATTTAATATTATATGGTTTAGATTGTATATGTTAGAAATATAAAAAAAGGTAAATAAATGTTTAAATATTTTGTTAAATTTAAGGCTATTGTAATTTCTTGTTTTTTAGTAATAGCTTTTTCTTATAATGTGTCGGCTGATAGTTATCCACCTGATTTCTCTGAACTGTCTGCTAGACTGTCACCAGCCGTAGTAAGTATATCTACAACAATGTCATTAGAGCCTAATGCTCCAGGTGCTCCTAAATTTCCTCCAGGGTCACCATTTGAGGATTTTTTCAATGATTTCTTTGAGAAGAGAGAAGGTCAAAGGCCTCCAAGAGAGAGAAGACCACAACAAGCTATGGGTTCAGGGTTTATTATTGATGAATCAGGTCTAATAGTTACAAACAACCATGTTATTGAAGATGCTATTTCTATAAATGTAATTTTAACAGATAATCGATCTTTCAAGGCTGAATTAATTGGAAAAGATAAAAAAACTGATTTAGCTTTACTCAAGATTGATACAGAGGATAAATTACCAACTGTAAGTTGGGGGGATTCTGATACAGCTAAGGTGGGAAATTGGGTTTTAGCAATAGGAAATCCTTTTGGACTTGTAAATACTGTTACTGCTGGAATAATTTCAGCAAGAGGAAGAGATATAAGTGCTGGCCCATTTGATGATTTTATTCAAACGGATGCTTCAATTAATAGAGGAAATTCCGGTGGTCCATTATTTAATTTAGATGGTGAGGTAGTAGGTATTAATACTGCAATTTTTTCTCCTAGCGGAGGAAGTGTGGGTATTGGATTTTCAGTGCCTTCTAATTTAGCTAAAGGTGTAATTTTCCAATTAGAAAAATATGGAAAGACTAAGAGAGGTTGGTTAGGAGTTAGAATTCAGACTGTAACAGATGATATAGCTTCTAGTTTAGGTTTAGACGAAACTAAGGGTGCACTTATCTCTGGTGTAATGCCTGATGGCCCTGCCAAATTAGCTGGAATTAAATCTGGTGATGTCATTATAAAATTTGATAACAAAGATGTAGATGATATGAGGAGTTTGCCTAGGATAGTAGCTGAAACTGAAATAGATAAACCTGTTGCAGTTGAAGTATGGAGAAATGGAATGCCTATCAAACTTCAGGTTATAGTTGGGGAAATGGTAGAAGAGCAAGATGTATCAGCTAAAAAGCCTAAAAATAATAGTTCTGAATCACTAGAGATTGAAGAACTAGGTTTATTATTAAGTAATATATCTGATGATTTAAGGTCTAAATTTGGTATACCTGAAAATCTTAATGGCGTCTTAATTCTTAATGTAAGGTCGGAAACCGATGCATCAGATAAAGGTATTCTTCCTGGAGACATAATAATAGAGGTTTCTCAAAATAAAGTTTTTTCTCCTTCAGATGTAGAGATGAGAGTAGATGAAGAAGTTAAATCATCACGAGATTTTGCCTTATTATTAATTAATCGAAAGGGTACATTATCTTATATAGCTTTAAAATTAGGTAATAATTAATTTAATTAAATTAGAGGATGCATCATTAATATAAACTTTAAAAGACCTATAATAGTGATTGCAGGTCCTACAGCTTCTGGTAAATCAGATTTTGCTTTACATCTATGTAAAAAGATAAACGGCGTTATAATTAATTTTGATAGTATGCAGGTGTATAAAGAGCTGAGAATTCTTTCAGCTAGACCGAATAAACTATCTATGGATATAGTTGATCATAAATTATACGGTTTCATATCCGGAAAAAATAGATGTTCAGCATTGATGTGGAGTGAAAAAGCTCTAATTGAAATTAATTTAGCTTTGCGTAAAAACCTTGTTCCTATCTTGGTAGGAGGCAGTGGGTTATATATAAAATCATTAATGGATGGTATAAGTGATATACCTGTAACTTCTGAAAGTTATAGAGTTGAAGCAGAAAGAGTTTTAAATAAAGATGGAGTTAATAACTTTTATGCTAGGTTACAAAATATTGATGAAAAGCTTGTAAATAATATTAGCCCTATGGATAAACAGAGATTAATAAGATCATATTCTGTATGGTTAGAAACAGGTAAAACATTATTTGAATTAAGGTTAGCTGATAAAAGGTCCAACAAATTGCCAAATAAGTTTTTTAAAATTTATCTTTCATCCGATAGAGAAATATTAAGACAAAATATTAAGGATAGATTTTATAAAATGATAGATCAAGGTGCTTTAAAAGAAGTTTTAAACCTTGAAGGTTTTGACGAAGATTTACCAGTAATGAAAGCGCATGGAGCGAGAGAACTCTTGGCAGTAAATAGAAGCGAAATTTCATTAGAAAAGGCAGCAGAAATAACAATTAATCACACTAATCAATATGCAAAAAGGCAAGAAACATGGTTTAAGCATCAATATAATTCTAATTATCATATCTTAAATTTTAGAGATAATATTGATAAATATTGCAGTAATGTCTTGTCTTTATATAACAAATTGTATTAATAAGTTCTTATTAATTATTGAATTATGCATTTTTTTAACTATTTTTTATATATTTGGATTTATTTATGAAGCTATCGGGTTCTGAATTAATAATAAAAACTTTGGCAGATTTAAATGTTGAAGTTATCTTTGGTTATCCTGGTGGAGCCGTATTACCTATATATGATGCTATTTTTAAACAAAATAGAATTAGACATGTTTTAGTTAGACATGAGCAAGCGGCAGTCCATATGGCTGAGGGATATGCTCGTTCTACTGGAAAAGTAGGAGTTATTTTAGTGACTTCTGGACCTGGTGCTACAAATGCTGTTACTGGTTTAACTGATGCACTAATGGATAGCGTACCTCTATTATGTTTAACAGGGCAAGTTCCTACACATTTAATAGGAACTGATGCATTTCAGGAGGCCGACACAATTGGAATAACATCTTCATGCACTAAACATAATTATTTAGTTAAAGATATTAATGATCTAGAGAATACAATTGCCGAAGGTTTTTATGTTGCTAGATCAGGAAGGCCTGGACCAGTAGTAATTGATTTGCCAAAAGATGTTCAAAATTCAATTACTAATTATAAGGGGCTTAAAGTAAAAAGTATGACTTCTTATAAACCAGCAAAAAAAGCAAAGCTAAATAATATTAAAGAAGCNATAGATATCCTTATTAAAGCTAAAAAGCCGGTTATATATTCAGGAGGAGGTGTTATTAATTCAGGCCAAAAGGCCTCGTCAACTCTTACTAAATTAGTAGATTATCTACATATTCCAATAACACAGACTTTAATGGGATTAGGGGCAGTATCTGCAAAAAATAAAAACTTTATAGGAATGTTAGGAATGCATGGTACCTATGAAGCAAATATGGCTATGCATGATTGTGATGTAATGCTATGCGTAGGTGCTAGGTTTGATGATAGGATAACTGGCAATTTAAAATATTTTTCTCCTAATTCTAAGAAAATACATATTGATATTGATCCGTCTTCCATAAATAAAAATGTTAAAGTAGATATAGCTCTAGTAGGTGATTGTTATTTTGTATTAGATATGATGTTAAANGAATTAAAAATAAATAAAAGTAAACTTGATATAAAAAGTATAGATAAATGGTGGAATACTATAAATAAATGGAAGAAAAAAGACTGCTTGTCTTTTACTGACTCTGATAAAATTATTAAACCTCAAAAAGCTCTGAAGGTTCTAAATGAAGCTTTAAAAGGTAAAGATGCTTTTATTACNACGGAGGTAGGGCAACACCAGATGTGGGCTGCTCAATATTTAGATTTCTATAAACCAAATAGATGGATGACGTCAGGTGGTTTGGGTACTATGGGGTATGGTTTCCCTGCAGCCATTGGAGTTCAAGTGGCTCACCCTAAAAAGCCAGTAATTTGTGTTGCAGGTGAAGCTTCTTTTTTAATGAATATGCAAGAATTATCTTCTTTGAGACAACTTAATATTCCTGTAAAAATATTTATTTTGAATAATGAATATATGGGTATGGTTAGACAGTGGCAGCAGTTTTTTCATGGAGGTAGATATGCTGAATCATATACGGATTCTTTACCTGATTTTATATCCTTAGCTAATTCTTTTGGAATAAAGGGAATGAGAGTTATGGACCCTAATAAATTAAAAAGTTCTATAAAAGAAATGTTAGATCATGACGGTCCTGTACTAATGGATGTTTGTGTAGCAAAAATGGAGAATGTTTTTCCTATGATTCCTGCTGGTGCAGCTCATAATGAGATGAAATTAAGTGACAAAGATGATAAAGAGACGCAAACTGCTGAAGGATTAGCTTTATTATAAAAGTAAATTTAAGAATATTTTAAATTATTNTTAAGGCTTTAGGTATGGATGAACAAAAACAATATCACCATGGTGACCTTAAAAAACTTCTCATAATGAGTGTAATTGAAGCTGTAAAGAATNATAATTTAGAAAAATTTTCTATTAGAGAGGCTGCAAGATTATTAGAAGTTTCTCCAGCTGCACCATATAATCATTTTAATGATAAACAAGAGCTTATTCTTGCATCTATATATTTTTGTAAAAATGATTTTATTAATTATTTAAAAAATAAAATTTTAATTAATGAATCTCATGCAAATAAAAAGTTAGCTGTAATTGGCAAGAGTTACTTACAGTATGCAAATGATAATCCAGAAGTTTTTATTTTTATGTTTTCACAGACTCTTTCTAATAAAGATAGAATNAATAATTATCAAGAATTTCATCAGTTATTTCTTACAGCAATAAATGAAAGTTTTAATTTAGAAGATTTAAGAAAAAGAGTTTCTATGAATTCAGCTGTAAATGCTGCATGGTCTATCATTCATGGTACAGCATGTTTAATAGCAAGTAGGACATTAAGTGANGAAGAGGTAAATGGTTATGTTAATGGCAATTTATTNAATGAAATTTCATCTATATGGGCAGTAGGCGTATCTAAACCTCTAGTTTATAGATAATAAGTTTATATTCTTTTATATTTAATATATATTATATATATATTAAAAGTTTTACATTATAGAAAATAAAATGTAGAAAATTGCTATTGTTAAAAAAGTAATTTAAGGATTTTGTATTGGCTGATATTAGTACTCATACATTTTCAGTTATAGTTGATAATAAATCTGGAGTTCTTGCCAAAGTTGTTGGTATGTTTTCTGCCAGAGGTTATAATATTGAAAGCCTAACTGTAGCAGAAGTTGATGANGATAGAAATTTATCTAGGGTGACTGTTATGGTTACGGGTACAACTATGGTTATTGAACAAATAAAAGCTCAATTAGAGAGAATAGTTCCAGTAAGAAAAGTTGTTGATTTAAATAATGAAGGATCATTTGTAAATAGAGAGTTACTTTTAGTAAAAGTTAAAGCTAAAGGTGAACGNAGAGTAGAATCATTAAGAGTTGCAGACATATTTAGAGCAAGAGTTATAGATAGTTCAAATCAGTCATTTGTATTTGAATTAACTGGTTCAGCAGATAAGTTAGATGCATTCATAAAATTAATGCAACCATTAGGACTTGTAGAGGTTTCTAGAACAGGAGCAGTTGCAATTCTAAGAGGTGAAAAAGCATTACTAAAATAATTAAATATTAATTTGGAGAATTATAATGAGAGTTTATTACGATAGAGATTGTGATGTTAATTTAATAAAATCAAAAAANGTAGTAGTTATTGGATATGGAAGTCAAGGGCATGCGCATGCCGCAAATATGAAAGATAGTGGAGTAAAAAATGTTAGAATAGCTCTCAGAGAAGATTCTTCATCAGTTTCTAAAGCTAAAGAAGCAGGTTATGAGGTTATGAATGTTTCAGATGCTGCGAAATGGGCTGATGTTATGATGATGGCAACNCCTGATGAGTTGCAATCTCAAATTTGGGAAGAAAGTTTAATGGATAATATGAAACCTGGTTCCGCTTTAGGTTTTGCCCATGGATTAAATATTCATTTTGGTTTAATTGATCCTAGGAAGGATATAGATATTTTTATGTTAGCACCTAAAGGGCCTGGACATACTGTTAGATCTGAATACTTGCGAGGTGGAGGAGTTCCATCATTAGTTGCAGTAGCTCAAGATTCAACAAAAAATGCTCTTGATATTGGTTTGTCGTATGGATGTGCCGTAGGTGGAGGACGAGCTGGAATTATTGAAACGACATTTAAGGAAGAGTGNGAAACCGATTTATTTGGTGAACAAGTTGTATTATGTGGAGGTCTATCTGAATTAATTACTGCAGGTTTTGAAACATTAGTAGATGCTGGTTATGCTCCTGAAATGGCATATTTTGAATGTTTGCATGAAGTGAAACTTATTGTAGATTTAATGTATGAAGGAGGNTTAGCAAATATGAGGTACTCTATATCTAATACAGCAGAATATGGAGATTATGTTACTGGTAAAAGAATTATAAATGAAGATACAAGGAAAGAAATGAAAAGAGTACTTGATGATATTCAATCAGGTAAATTTGCTAGAGATTGGATGCAAGAATGCAAGGTTAATCAGCCAAGTTTTAAAGCTACGAGAAGACGTGCTGCCGATCATAAAATAGAAGAAGTTGGAAAAAAATTAAGAGATATGATGCCTTGGATAGCTGAACAAAAGTTAGTTGATAAAGATAAAAACTAGTTTTTTAAATAAATTTAATTTCTAAAAAATTATACATATATTAAGAATATGCTTGAATCCTTTGCTTTCTAAGCGCATATTGTAAAAATATATTAATATGAGAGTATAATTATGAAGTTATTTCATTTAACTATAGAATTATTGATTATGAGTTTACTCATAACTCTGCTTGGATCTCGACTTATTTTCCCAAAGTATTAAAGAATGCTTTGGGTAATATTGAGATTATAATAGTCTATGGGAGATAAAAATGGAATATAAAAAAAATAAGGTTACAAGTAAGAGTTCAGAAGAAAAAGTATTAATATTTGATACTACACTTAGAGATGGAGAACAATCTCCAGGCTGTTCTATGAATTTAGAAGAAAAACTAAGAATAGCTGAAACACTTCAATCTCTTGGAGTTGATATAATAGANGCTGGTTTTGCTATTGCATCTAATGGAGATTTCGAGTCAGTAAAAAAAATTTCAGATACACTAGATGGTCCTATAATATGCTCCCTATCAAGAGCAGCTCATAAAGATATTGATAGGTCAGCAGAGGCTCTTAAATTTGCTAAAAGAAAACGAATTCATACTTTTTTATCAACAAGTCCTTTACATATGAAGTACAAGCTTCAAATGGAACCTGAAGATGTATTAGACATGGTTATAGATAGTGTCTCTTATGCTAGAAATAAAGTAGAGGACGTAGAGTGGAGCCCTGAAGATGGTTCTAGAACAGATCATGATTTTTTATGTAGATGCGTTGAAGGAGCTATAAAAGCTGGAGCTACTACTATAAATATTCCAGATACAGTGGGATATGCNATACCAGAAGAATTTGGTTCTTTAATTAATATGTTGAGGAATAAAGTTCCTAATATTGATAAAGCTATAATAAGTGTTCATTGCCATAATGACTTAGGTCTAGCTGTAGCTAACTCTTTAGCAGCTGTAAAAGAAGGGGCAAGACAAATTGAATGCACTATAAATGGAATTGGAGAAAGGGCAGGAAATACTTCATTAGAGGAAGTAGTTATGGCTATTAAAACAAGAAAAGATTTATTGCCATTTACTACAAATATAAATACTGAGGTAATTACAAGATCATCAAGACTTTTATCTGCAATTACTGGTTTTTCTGTTCAGCCTAATAAAGCAATAGTAGGAGCTAATGCATTTGCTCATGAATCTGGTATTCATCAAGATGGAATGCTTAAGCATTCAGGTACATACGAAATAATGACTCCTGAATCTGTAGGATTAAATAAATCTACTTTAGTAATGGGAAAACACTCTGGCCGTCATGCTTTTAAATCAAAATTAAGTGAACTAGGATATGAAGTTTCTGATAATCAATTAAATGATGCATTTCATAGATTTAAGGACCTTTCTGATAAAAAGAAAGATATTTTTGACGAGGATATAATTGCATTAGTAGATGATGGCATATCTGACTCTGGAGAATTTGTTAAATTTAATTCATTGTCATTAGAATGNGGTTCTAAAGGACCTGCATTAGCAAAAATAAGTTTAACAGTATTTGATAATTTAGAAGAAATAGAAATTAATGGTGATGGNCCTGTTGATGCTATTTTTAAAGGTATATCTTCTATAGTAGATGGAAATTATAAATTACAATTATTTGCAGTTAACGCAGTTACTGAGGGAACTGACGCTCAGGCAGAAGTGACAGTACGGTTGATTGAAAATGGTAGATCGGTTAATGGTCAAGCAGCGGATACCGATACAATGGTAGCAGCTGCAAGAGCATATATTGGAGCTTTAAATAAGTTAATTATCAAAAGAGAAAAAAAAGCACTAATGAATAATTCTATGAGTAAATAAAAAAGGATAGGTATTTATATGTTTGGTATGTTTGCAAAATTAACAGGACTTNTGTCAACTGATATGGCTATAGATCTTGGAACTGCTAATACTTTAGTATACGTAAAAGGTCAAGGTATTGTATTAAATGAACCCTCAGTAGTAGCTATACATAATACAGATGGTAANCATAAAGTTATAGCAGTGGGTATAGAAGCAAAAGAGATGTTAGGAAGGTCTCCTGGAAACATAGATGTAATTAGACCATTAAGAGATGGTGTGATTGCAGATTTTGAAGTAGCAGAAGAAATGATTAAGCATTTTATTCAAAAAGTTCATAATAGAAGAGCATTTGCATCACCTATAATAGTCATATGTGTACCCTCTGGATCTACTGGCGTTGAAAGAAGAGCTATTCATGAGAGTGCAGAAAGAGCTGGAGCTAGAAAAGTGTATTTAATTGAAGAACCAATGGCGGCCGCTATAGGNGCTGGATTACCTGTTACTGANCCAAGTGGATCAATGATAGTTGATATAGGAGGAGGAACTACAGAAGTTGCAGTCTTATCATTAGGTGGAATTGTTTATGCAGAGTCTGCAAGAGTTGGTGGAGACAAAATGGACGATGCTATTATAGCTTATATGAGAAGGCATCATAATTTATTAATAGGAAGTATGAGTGCAGAAAGATTAAAGAAAAGTATAGGATCTGCCTTTGCACCAGAGGATGGGGATGGAGAAAAATATACTGTAAAGGGAAGAGATTTAGTAAATGGTGTTCCTAAAGAACTAATTCTATCAGAAAGAAATGTTGCAGAGGCTTTATCTGAACCAATTGGAAACATCATAGAATCTGTAAAAAGAGCTTTAGAAAATACGGCTCCTGAACTTGCAGCAGATATTGTTGATAGAGGTATCATACTAACTGGTGGGGGTGCATTATTATCTGGAATGGATACAGTTTTGAGAAAGGCAACAGGATTGCCAGTTACAGTTGCTGAAGATACATTATTAAGTGTAGCATTAGGAACTGGTAAGGTTTTAGATGAGATGAAAAACTTAAAATCTGTTTTAAGGACAGCATATTAGCTCTTATACATTGGAATATAAAATATGGCAGGTATCTCTAACTTAAAAAGAGTTCAAGCAATTATTAGAGAAAGAACTTCTAATAATAAATTGATAACCATATTATCTTTTTTATTTGCTTTTATTATATTATTATCAACTTTTATTTACCCAAAAATAAATTATTCTATAAAAGTTAAAGTATTAGATTATTCAAGTACTATTATTAGCTCTTTATATTCTCCTATNAACACTATTAATAATTCTGTTAATAACTTTAATAATATTATGAATGTTTATAATTTAAATAAAAAATTAACATCCGAATATGATAATTACAGTAAATTAGAAAATGATTTAATTATTTTAAAAATGAAAAACAGCGAGTATAAAAATCTTTTAAATATATCAGATGATATAAAATATAATTTTGTAACATCAAAAATAATTTCTAGAAGTAATCTATCTTATACTAAATCTGTTATTTTAGCATCAGGAAAAAATGATAATATTACTCTAGATAGCCCTGTTATTTATGAAAACTCTTTATTAGGATTTATAAGTGAATTAGGAAACACATCATCTAGATTAATATCTATAACAGATGGGACAGTAAAAATACCGTCTATTATACTTGAAAAAAATTTAAATATTATAGTCTCTGGAAATAATGATAAGTATCTAGAAATTTTAAATTTAAATAACTTCCCTAATATTAAAGATGGAGATAAAGTTTTTACTTCTGGAGATGGAAATAAATTTCCAGAAAACTTGTTTATTGGAACTATTAAAACAAAGAAAAATGGTGACTTTATTGTAGAGCCTTCTTTAGACATTAATAGATTAAATTATGTTTATATTTTAAATTGGTCTTTAAAAGATAGAGGTATTGATATAAAAGTAGACCCGATTTTTTATGATTAGTAAGAAATATAAATGAGTTTATATAGCATTATTATATCAAATATTAAAAATTTACTTCCTATATTTATATGTTTATTTTTAACTTTAATTTCAATTATGCCTATCATGCCAATTGGCTATGAGGCTATTACTCCATTACTTGGAGTTGTATCAATGGCATTTTGGATTGTACATAGACCTGATTTAATGAGTTGGCTGTTTGTTATAATTATTGGTATTTCTTGTGATGTATTATATGGATCTATATTTGGATCAGCTATATTAGGTTCTATAACTATAAGGTGGATCCTAACTAAAATAATTCATAAATTAGAACCTACAAATATATTTCATACCTTATTTTATATTAGTTTAAGTTTATTGGTTTGGTTATTTATTGCAATAATAACAAATTCATTATTAGATTTAAAATTTTTAAATTTATATAATTCTATTTTTCAATGTTTAATTTCTATTATAATTTCTCCTGTAGTGATATTCTTTCAATTATATGTATTAAAAAAAATAACTAGTTAACCAATGCTTAATGATAAAAAAATAAAAAATAAGATATTAAGAAGAGTTTTATTATTTGGAAGTTTTAAACTAATAGTTTTTTCAGCAATAATAGGAAGACTNTATAAATTACAAGTAGTTGATAGTGAAAAATATAAAACTCTGTCAGATAATAACAGAATTAGTGTAAAATTTCATGCNCCTTCTAGAGGTAAAATTACTGACTCCGAAGGTAATATTATAGCAGATAATAAAAATGTATATTCATTATCTTATAGTTTTTTAAACCTTAATAATATTGATTCTATATTAAAATCTTTAAAAAATTTAATAAATATAAATGATGAAGAAATAAGGTTGATTTATGAAAGAATAAATAATCTAAATAAAAATCAAAATTCAATTCTTTTAAAAGAATATTTAAGTTGGAAAGAACTTTCTATTATTTATGTAAATATAGATGATCTTCCAGGAGTTAGTGTTAATAGTGACTCAATTAGAGAATATAGTAGGGGATCTTATTATGCTCATACAGTAGGGTATACATCATATTTTGGAGATAAAAATAAAAATGCTGATTATGAAAAAAATATACCATTTTTATTGAAAGGTAAAAATGGCATTGAGAAAATTTATAATAGCTTTTTAAAAGGGGTTCCTGGTAAAGAAGAGATTGAGGTAAATGCAAAAGGTAAATATATAAGAAGGCTTAGCATGATAAAGAGTAAGCCAGGAAAAGATGTTCAGTTAACAATTAATTCTGAAGTTCAAGATTATGCATATAAAGCAATCGGCTCTAATGTTGGAGCAGCACTAGTACTTGATGCAAAAAATGGTGATATTATATGTTCTGTATCTACTCCATCATATGATCCAAATATTTTTTCTAAAACTTTACACGATAGTAGCTGGGAAAGAATTATAAACTCTCCTAATGCTCCATTAATTAATAGATCTATTAATGGTTTGTATCCACCAGGTTCAACATTTAAACCAGTAGTTGCCTTAGCAGCATTACAAAATGGTCTAATAAGTAGTAGGGATANAATTCATTGTAGTGGAACTTACGTTTTAGGTAATAGAAAATTTCACTGCTGGAAGAAAAGTGGTCATGGTAATTTAAATTTATCTGACGCTATTGCTCAGTCTTGCGATGTATTTTTTTATGATTTAGCACTGCGTTTAGGAATAGATAAAATATCNGAAACTGCAAAATTACTAGGTTTTGGGAAATATTATGATGATTATTATGGAATTCCTAAAAGTATAGTACCAAACAAAAAATGGAAAAAAGATAATTATAACGAAAGTTGGCAAAAAGGAGAAACTTTGAATGTTGGAATTGGGCAAGGATTTTTATTATCAACACCTTTAGAATTAGCAATAATGACAGGAAATATTATTAATNATGGAAATATAATTAGNCCAAATATAATAAAGTCCATATCTGGTGAAAATATAAAAAATAATAATNTANATAAAGCAAATAATTTNAATATAGAACATTTAAATATTATAAAAAATGCAATGTATAAAGTGATGAATTCTCCAAAAGGCACTGCATGGAAAAGTAGAACTAGTGATGAAGACTTTCAAATAGCTGGAAAGACTGGAACTTCNCAAGTCAGAATAATTTCTGCTAAGGAGAGAGAAACAGGTATTATTAAAAATGAAGATTTGCCATATGAAAAAAGAGACCATGCATTGTTTATTGGTTTTGCTCCTTTTAAAAATCCTAAATATATTACNACTGTAATATTAGAACATGCNGGAGGCGGTGCCAGTTATGCTGCTCCAATTGCTCGAGATTTATTAATTGCTACTAGAAAAGTTATAGAAGGTATAGATACTGATATATCAGTTTCTTAATGAAATATGATATCTGAAAAAATATTTAAATTTAGTTCTTATGTTTTTAGTCAAATATTATATATAAATTATTTTATATTAATTTTATTATGTTTAATTTTTTCTGTAGGTATAACGCTATTATATTCTGCAGCTGGTGGCTCTATGGATCCGTGGGCTTCTAAACAACTTGTAAGGTTTATATTTGCAATTTTATTATTTTTTGTTGTTTCTATTATTAATATAAAATTTTGGTTAGGAATATCTTATTATNTTTATTTTATAAGCTTATTATTATTAGTATCTGTAAATTTTGTTGGTAATACAGATTTAGGTTCACAAAGATGGATTAGTTTTGGCTTATTTAATTTACAGCCAAGTGAATTAATTAAATTTACGATTGTTTTAGCTTTAGCTAAATATTTTCATGCTGAAAGAGATTTAAATTTTTGGAATAGTATTAAAAATTTTATTATTCCTATGCTTTTAATAATTATTCCTGCTTATATAGTTTTTTTGCAACCTGATTTAGGCAGCTCACTAATATTACTTATAGCCAGTTTATCTATCTTATTTGTAATTGGATTATCTATATGGTTTTTTATTTTTAGTTGTCTTTTAAGTATTATACTTGCACCAGTAGTTTGGTTTTATTTTTTATATGATTATCAAAAAAATAGGATTTTAACATTTATAGATCCTTTAAGGGATCCACTTGGTGACGGATACCATATCATTCAATCTAAAATCGCTTTAGGTTCAGGAGGTATATTTGGAAAAGGTTTTTTAAATGGTTCTCAAAGTCATTTAAATTTTTTACCTGAAATGCAAACTGATTTTATTTTTACATTATTAGCTGAAGAATTTGGAATAGTTGGGACTTTATTATTATTGTTCCTTTTTATTATATTAATAATTTATACAATGATAATTAGTATTCTTTGTAAAAGTAGATTTGCATGCTTTGTTGTTATCGGGGTTTCAATAAACCTTTTCTTTTATGTTTTTATAAATACAGCAATGGTTACAGGTTTAATTCCCGTTGTTGGAGTGCCATTACCATTAGTTTCTTATGGAGGAACATCAATGATATGTGTTATGTTTGGTATGGGGCTAGTAAGTAATGCCTATTTAAATAGAAATTTAATTATTCCTCGATATAAAGATGGTTTTCTTGGATGGTAGCAGACTATTATAAATCTTTCCAACCAATATTCTTACAAAACTCTTTATATGTACCATTAAAATTAAAGACTTTACCGTTATCATAAATAATTAATTTGTTTGCAATTTTATTCAAAAAATACTCATCATGAGAAACCATTAGAACTGACCCAGAAAATTCATATACAGCGTTCATTAGTGCTTCAGTGGACTCCATATCAAGATGATTAGTTGGCTCATCTAAAAATAACATATTAACTGGTTTTAATAGAATTTTCCCTAACATAACTCTACTTCTTTCTCCTCCAGATAATATTGCAATTTTTTTATCGGCTAAGTCTCCTGGGAACATCATATGTGCACAGGTTCTTCTAACTTTAGTTTCTATTATATTATCATCAACACTCTGCATTTCTTCGTAAATTGTTTTATTGNGAGATAGTCTATCAATGTTCATTTGTCCAAAATAACCTATCTTTGATTTTGAATGAATTTTTATGTCTCCTGAGTTAGGTAACAATTCATTATGTAAAAGTTTTAATAGCGTAGATTTGCCTTTACCATTTTTGCCAATAATACAAATTTTATCGCCTTTATTAACTTTAGTAGAGAAATTATTTAATAAAAGCTTTTTATCATTATACCCAAAACTTATGTTATTAGATTCTAATAAGCTTTCCTTACTATTATAATTTAAATAGTTAAATTTAAAATCTAAGTTATCTATATCATCTAATTTTTCTAAGATATCTTGTTTCTCGAGCATTTTAATTCTTGATTGAGCTCTACTAGCTAATGTTGCTTTAGATTTAAATCTATCAATCCATTCTTGTGTCTTTTTTCTATTCTTTTCTTGATTAATTCTTGTTTTTTCATGAATTATCTCTTCTTGCTCAATTTGATCTTTTATTTTTTTTGTATTACCAGAGACTTTGCGAAAATTTCCTCTATGTATATTTAAAGTATGAGTTATTATACTATCCATAAATGTTCTATCATGCGTAATAAGAATAATTTCTCTTTCCCACGTTGATAAAAATTTTCTTAACCATTTTATAGAATGAATATCCAAGTAATTTGTAGGTTCATCTAAAAGAAGTAAATTAGGCTCCAACAAAAGAAGCTTTGCTAAATTTATTTTGATTTGAAATCCTCCAGAAAACAAATTAGGGTCTTGTAACATTTCTTCTTCAGAAAAACCTAAACCACTAAGTATTTTTTCACCTTTCCATTCTTCATATTGTCGATCTGCGTTTAGTACAGTACATACTTCATCTATTATAGTATCTTTAGTAAATTTAATATGTTGCTCCAAAACACCCACATGATAATTTTTAGAGTACTCAATAATACCTGAATCTGGTTCTATTTGATTATTTAATAATTTAAATAGTGTAGATTTNCCGGTNCCATTTCTNCCTATTAGACCNATTTTTTCTTTAGCATTAATGTTAAAATTTGCTTTTGAAAATAATTGATTTCCTGCAAAGGANATTGATAANTCTTTNATTCTAATCATTANTTCTACATAAATAAATATTTTTATTAATTATAAAAATATTTATATNGTTATNNNNGTTATGTCTCTAGAAATNTTATATTTATTTTTCTTTAATNTGACTTAGANAAGTTTTTTTGCTANTATTNNTATTTAAATCTTATTGGGAGGAAATTATGGAAGTNNTACTTGATCCAAGAACAGTNAATAGTCGNAAAGTATTAGCNGGTCTTAAATTAANNGGAGCAGATTATNNTGTAANGAAATATGATTATTTTCAAGCNGAGCAAAAAAGTNANGAATTCGTANCAGTTAATCCAAATGCTGCTTTTCCAGCTCTTATAGATGATGATTTTATATTATGGGAATCAAATGCAATATTGCAATATGCAGCTGAGAAAGTAGGTAATACGAATGCTTATCCCANAGATATACGAACTAGAGCAGATATTAATCGTTGGCTATTATGGGAAAGTTCTTCATGGTTTGGTTCTTGTTATGTATATCTTGTTGAGAACTGTGTAAAACCTTTGTTAGGAGATACTACAGATGAATCTATACTTGCTAATGAGCAAGAAAATTTTCATAAATTAGCTAGTATTTTGGATGCTAGACTTAAAAACAGTACTTTTTTATGTGGTGANGAACCTACTATAGCTGATGTTGCAGTGGCCGCTCCTATGCATTTACATGGATGGGCAAAATTACCTTTAGGTGATNATCCTAATCTTATTCGCTGGATGACAAAAGAGATAGAGAATTGTAGTTGGTGGAAAGAAACTCACATAGGTGAGGGCTTTACAGTCTCTGAATAATGTTTTAATTTTGATNATTATTCAATAAATATAAAGCGAGTTTTTAGCAATATGAACAGTAATGGTTTCTTTAATTATATGTCTGAAAACTCGCNTAATTCTCTTTTTAGAAATGGAAAAGTNCTTACTAAGAGAGATATTAACGGAAGTGATGCAGGTTCTNTAGGTATAAATTTAGAAAAAAAGAAAATGCAAGTTATGAANGCTCGAAATCTAATTGGTAGCAAAGAAATATCTATAGATAAAAATGGTTTTGAGATGATTCNTTGTAATATTNATCATTTAAATCTTGATTTTTTCAATAATAAAGAAGTACTTGATAAATATTACATACATTGTGCTGATTTTATTAAAGATAGAACTGGAGCTAAGAATGTTTATGCGTTTGATCATAACATTCGCTCAGCCTCTGGTAAAAAAACAAAAAAAATGATTAAAGGTGGTCAACAAGTACAAGGTCCAGCCCATATTGTTCATGGTGACTATACGCTTACTAGTGCACCAGAAAGGCTTCGCCAATTAGCCAAACCTGCGGGCAAAAATGATACTTTGAGATTAATTCTGGGTAAATCTAATAGTTTATTATCTCAAGATTGTGTGAATGAGACACTATCTAATGGTAGATTTGCAATTATTAATTTGTGGAGAAACATTGTTGAACACCCGGTTGAAATAAATCCACTAGCATTATGTGATGCTAGTACAGTTTCTCCAGATGATTTAGTAGTTTTTGAAATTCATTATGCAGATAGAATAGGAGAAAATTATTTTGCTAAGCATAATAAAAATCATGAGTGGTATTATTTTAATAAAATTACTAAAGATGAAGCATTACTCATAAAACAATGGGATAGTCATGGTTCTATTGCAAAATCCAATGGGAAGTTATCCGATAATGAATCAATAGGTAATCCCTGTACTTTCAGTTTTCATAGTGCATTTGAAGATCCCTCTACTAGAGAAGATGCTCCAGATCGTTGGAGTATGGAAGTAAGGTGTATTGTAATATACTGAAGGGAGAAAATTATGATTGATGTAAATGGTAAAGTAGTTATGATTTCAGGTGCAAACCGAGGAATTGGCTTAGCTATAGCTCGTAGTTTATATAAGGCTGGTTATTCATTAAGTTTAGGTTCTAGAAATATTTCGTCACTAGAAAATTTAATTGAAAATTCTAGTGATGATAGAATTCTAAATTGTCATTTTGATGCAATGGATAAAAGTACTCATACGGAATGGGTTACACATACAATAGATAAATTTAATAAAATTGATTGCCTCATTAATAATGCAGGAATTGTTGAATCAGTTTCTGTAGAGGATGAGGAAGATAATGAAGATGCTTTGGATAGAATGTGGACAGTAAATGTAAAGGCACCATTATCCCTTACTAGACTAACTTTACCATATCTCAAAAAATCTGGATCTGGTCGTGTAGTAAATGTAGCCTCTCTTGCAGGAAAAGCTGTATATGGAAGCTCTGTAGGTTATTCTATGACAAAATTTGCTGCAGTAGCATTATCTCATGCAACAAGACATGGAGGCTGGGATCATGGTGTAAGATGTACCGCACTTTGCCCTGGTTATGTTGCTACAGATATGACAAGTGAAGTAGAAAGTGTTTCTATTGATAGTATGATTTCACCTGATGACTTAGCTGAATTAGTAAGGACCGTTATTTCTTTATCTAATACAGCTTCAATTGCAGAATTAATAGTTAATTGTCGTCCTGATATAATTGCTTAATATATAATATTAATTTTTGGCAATTTAAAATAGACGATAAATAATATAAGTTGTATTTAATTTATACTTTAAAGATAAAATATTAATAATGGGCCCTTAGCTCAGTTGGTAGAGCAGCTGACTCTTAATCAGCTTGTCACAGGTTCGAATCCTGTAGGGCTCACCATTATTTAAGTGACAAATACTAAATATTCATATTATGATTAGATCATGAAATATATTTTAATGTTTATTAGTTTTTTTATGCTTGTATCTTGTGCACAGTATAAGGTTATAGGAAAATTTCATAAATATGATGAGGTTTTTATTGGAGACGTTAATCATAATTTATTAGCGGGTGTAGGCGAAATAAAGGCTAAAGGTGAGAATTCTGGAATAATTTGTAGCGGAAGTTCATATGTTACTTATAAACCCTTATTTGCTATTGGATGTGCTGGTCAAAGAGGAAAAGCTCCATTAACTTGCACTGATGGTAGATTGTTAGATTTGGACTGGTTAGCTACTAGTTGTACCACTGGAGAAGGTATTGGCAGAGATCAAGATGGTGCTAGTTTTGCTTTTACTTTTGGTTTAAATGAAAAAGATGCATTAATTAGATTAGCGGAGTTAAAAAATGAAGTGAAAGGAAAACCCGATCTTCCTGTTTATAGGCCAAAGGAACATAGAGCCGAGAAGGGCTTTGCTACTGGAACGGGCTTTGCTGTAAGTACTAACGGACATTTAATTACAAATTTTCATGTAATAGATGAAGCATCTACAATTATAGTTAAAGATACTTTTAATAATAGAGAGTATTATGCTGATTTATTAAAAGTTGATAAACAAAATGATCTTGCATTAATAAAAATAAATATTAATACAAAAAAGTTAAATCTGGTATCTGCTAATAATAGTGAAAGAGGTAATGAAGTTTTTGCTCTTGGTTATCCATTAATACAATTACAAGGGCAAAGTCAAAAAGCTAACTTTGGAAGAATTAATGCATTATCGGGAATAGAAGATGATATTAGATTTTTTCAGGTCGATATACCTATACAACCTGGTAATTCAGGTGGCCCTATGATTTCTAAAAATGGAGATGTTGTAGGAGTTATGACAGCAACATTAGATTCTATAATTACTTTTAAATTATCAGGAAATATTCCACAAAATGTAAATTTTGCTGTGAAATCTGATTATGCACTACCACTATTAAGAGATTTAAATATAGATAATACTAAAAATACTGAGGAATATAGTTTTACAGAGATAATTCAAAAAGTAGAAGAATCAGTATTTTTAATTATATCAAAATAAATTTTAATCAGTAAGGCTAGATATGATGCTATTTGTGGATAAGACTAGATTAGACTATATTAGACTAGATTAGACTATATTAGATTGGTGGACAAATAAATCTTTAAAAAACCCCAGAAAACAGCCATTTTTAGTATCTTAATCGCCTTGTCACAGGTTCGAATCCTGTAGGGCTCACCATTTTTCATGAAACAAACTATAGTAAAAAATATTGCTACCGGAATCACTAAAAAATGCGATATCCTTAAAAAAAATAATAATTTTTTAGAAGTTGTTTTAGAGGGTACGACTATTAAATTAACATTAAGAAGAAAATCAGATGTTTATATAGGTTTCTATAAAGGTATGGAGTTCATTTCTGAGGGATAATTCTATTTTTAAGTATTAATTTTTCGTTCTTATAATCTTCTTTTAAAAAATTTTTAATAGTATTAGATTTAATTTTATTACCTTTTCCTATACCTGGACAATTAATAGAAATGTCTTCATTCCATACTTTTGGATTCATATTTTCATTCCAAAATGGCCATGTTCTACATTGAGAGGGTCTACTTTTATATACTGAGCATTTATTATCTTTTAAAAATATACATTTTCCATTAAGATTTTTTTTTTCAATTAAATGAATAAAACCATCTGTTATTTGACAATATTTTTCCTTAAATTTTTTTATTGATATATTAAATTCTTTTGAAAATCTTTTTAA
>PBIU01000004.1 GCA_002720535.1 Candidatus Pelagibacterales bacterium
AACATGAAGAACATGATGATCACTCAGATCATGGAGATCATGATGATCATGCCAAACATGAAGAACATGATGACCACTCAGATCATGGAGATCATGATGATCATGCAAAACATGAAGAACATGATGACCACTCAGATCATGGAGATCATGATGATCACTCAGACCACGAAGAGCATGATAACCATGCAGGACATGATCATGGGGACCTAGGTTTTAAAGTTTCTGGAATACTTAAACCTACGGGGACTCCTATTGATAATGCTGTATACATTAGTTTAGCTGGTGTTGAAGCTATGCATACAGGTTGGATAGGTAATCAAAAAGTAATGGATGTTTCAATAGAACAAATTATGGAAAGAGAATTACAACCAAAGACTATATCTGCTATATTTATTTCTCTTAAAAATAGAACGCAAATTTTCCAGTTTCAAAGAGATGTCTTAAATTATAAAAAAGAGGCAATAAGCTCAGTTATGCCAGGTGTAACGCTATCAAGGCTCTGGATGTTAACTGGTAATGTAGATAAGGCATTTAAATTTATTACATTTTTAATTATTATTATAGCTCTATTAGGTATGATAGCGATGACAATTGCAGGTTTAAATAGTAGAAGAAGAGAAATGGCTATATTGAGATCTGTAGGAGCATCTCCAAATAATATTGTAAGTTTATTACTAGTAGAATCTATAATAATTTCTTTAATTTCTTGTATTGTAGGTTATATCATAATGATTATAATTTTTACTTTAGGTAAAGATTATTTACAAAATAACTATGGTATATTTATAGATGGTTTTTCTATTAAAAGTTATGACTTGCAAATAATAATTGCAATAGTTTGTGCAGCGTTAATAGCAACTATTGTCCCATCTATTCAGGTGTATAGAAATACACTTAGAGACGGTTTATCTGTTAAAAATTAAATAAAGAAAGGAGAATAAGGGGGTACAAAATAAGTTAATCTTACATTATAATGCGATTATAATGCATTAAAGAAATAAGGTTGCTAAAAATTTAAAATAATAATAAACAAAGGGAGTTAAAATGTTTATGTATAAATTATTAATTTCATTTTTAATAACGTTTTTTGTTTTTACAAAATTTGTTATTGCAGATGATTTAGAAGATAGAGTAAAAGAATTAGAAGCAAAAATTGATCAAATGGAAAATAAGGGTGGTGGTTCAGCAGAGGGATCCTCTGGTAGTAAAAAAATCTATGGAAATGAATTCAATCCTTCCATTGGAATAGTTTTAAATGGAAAATATAATAATTTTTCTATGAAATCTGCAGAACCAGCTGTAAAAGGTTTTGCAATAGGTCACGAAGGAGAGCGTGGTCGTGAAGGTTTACAACTAGGTGAGTCTGAATTGAATTTCTCTAGTAACATTGATGATAAATTTTACGGAAGTATGACTTTTGCCATAGTAAAAGAGAGTGATACCTCAGACGATAAGGTAGAATTTGAAGAAGGTTATATAATGACTACGCCGAATTTTAATTTACCTGATGGAATGAGTCTTAAAGCTGGAAAAGCATTCTGGACTTTAGGTTATATGAATGAACATCATGCTCATGCAGATGACTTTGCTAATAGGCCACTTCCTTATAGGGTATATTTAAATAAGAGTTGGAATGATACAGGAGCAGAAATTTCATATACTTTACCAACAGATTACTATGCTGAAGTTGGTGCTGGAATGTTCCGTGGTAATGATTATCCTATTAAAGGCCCTGATGGAGAAAGTGCAGGAGCAATATCTGCATATGCTCGTGTTGGAGGGGATATTGATCAAGACCAAAATTGGCGATTAGGTGTTTATATAGTTGATGGTGAGAATTCTTCGGGCCGAAAAGGTAATGAAGATGAAATAGTATTTACTGGTGATACAACTCTATACGTAACAGACTTTAGATATTCTCTAGCTCCAACGGGTAATGTAAGGGAACAAGAATTAACTCTACAAGCTGAGTTGTTTGCTCGTAATGAAGATGGAACATACAATATAGATAGTGGTGGCGAAAATCAATTCAATGGCACTTCATATGGTTGGTATGTACAGAGTGTTTATAAATTTAATGCTAGATGGCGTGGGGGATTACGTTATAGTCAAATGGAGACACCTGGAGTACCTACCGCTTTAATAGGTACGGATCTTGATGGTGAAGGCTACGATCCAACATCTGTAGCAGTTATGGCTGATTGGACTAATAGTGAATTTAGTCGTATCCGTTGGCAATTTAATCAAGATAAATTAGCTAGTGGTTCAGGCTCGGTTGATAACCAATTTACTATACAATATATTGTCAGCATTGGTGCTCATGGAGCTCATAAATTTTAATATGTAATTGCTAAATTATATATATTAAGATATATTATCACGTCTGCAATACTATTGCAGACGTGATTTTTTTTTATACCTTATAAATAAATGGAGATAGAATGCTAAAAAAATTAGGAGCGCTAATAATAATACAATTTATATTTAGTACATCATTATATGCCAATGATAAACTAAATATATTTGCATGTGAGCCAGAATGGAAATCTCTAGCAGAAGAGATAGGGGGAGATATGGTGAAAGCATTTTCAGCAACACATGCAAAACAAGATCCTCATTATATACGTGCGAGACCAAGTTTAATTTCTAAAATAAGGCGTGCTGATCTAATTTTTTGCAGTGGTGCTGGTTTAGAAGTAGGATGGATGCCAATATTAGTACAGAAAGCCAGGAGTCAAGTGCAGCCTGGAAATATAGGTTATTTTATGGCTTCTAAATATACTCCTGTTATTGATATACCAAATGAGATAGACCGTGGTCATGGAGATGTGCATCCAGAGGGAAACCCTCATGTCCATTTAGATCCACATAATATACTTTTAGTAGCAAAAGAATTAAATAGAAGGCTTTCTATAATAGACTCAAAAAATAAGTCTTTTTATCAAGAGCAATATAATAATTTTGTAGATAAGTGGCAAAATTCAATTTTGCGTTGGAACAAAGAAATAGAAAGCATTAAGGGTAAAAGAATAATCATACATCATAAATCTTTTGATTATTTATTTAACTGGCTTCAATTAAATGAAATTGCCTCATTAGAAGTTAAACCAGGCATTCCACCAACTGCATCTCATTTAAAGAATATACTAGAAAATACTAATAAGAATTCAGTAGATATAATAGTAGTATCACCATATGATCCAACTGAAGGAGCATTATGGCTATCAGAAAAAACACAAATACCGGTTGTAACTCTTCCCTATACTATAGGAGGCAATGAAGAAAGTAATAATTTAATTGCACTATTTGATAGTTCAATTAAAATTTTACAAAATGCCTTATATGATAAGTAGTGAAATTTTTAGTATAATTGGGCCAGCTTTGCTTGCTGGCCTAATTATAACTATCACACATGCGCCTTTAGGAATAGAGGTGCTCAAAAGAGGAATTATATTTATTGATTTAGCAGTAGCCCAAATTGCAGGTTTGGGCTTGTTAGTATCGAATTTATATCTTAGTCCTAATCTAGGATGGTTATCACAAATTGTTGCATTAATGTTTGCTATTATAGCGGCA
Source organism: Candidatus Pelagibacterales bacterium (assembly GCA_002720535.1). Taxonomy (GTDB): domain Bacteria; phylum Pseudomonadota; class Alphaproteobacteria; order TMED109; family TMED109; genus TMED109. Next base: position 3,577 of record PBIU01000004.1, read on the forward strand.
TTTTTCTTTAAAATGATCGAAAATAGAATTAAATCCCAACAAGAAGCAATCATTGGCGTGAGTTTTGTTCTAGCTGCTTCATTAGCTATTTTATTATTAGCTGATCACCCAACTGGTGGAGAAGAAATACGTCATTTGCTTTCTGGACAAATGCTATTTATTACGTGGCCTGATGTTTTTTTACATTTCCCAATATACATATTAATATTAGTTTTATGGTTTTTACCTATTAATTTAAATGGTATAGGTTTTTATATATTGTTTTCTTTGGCAATAACATCATCAGTTCAATTAGTAGGAGTTTATGTTGTTTTTGCTAGTTTAATTTTACCGGCTTTGGCAGCACTAAAAAGGACAAGTCCATATAAAATAGCTTGGATAAGTGGGTTTATATCTGTTTTATTAGGAATTTTGTGCTCTGTACTATTTGATTTACCAGCTGGCCCAATTTTAGTTGTAAGTTATGTAATTGTAACTATTTTAATAGTATTAATAAATAAAATGAATAATAGTAGTATCAGGAGCTCATAATGAAATATTTGTTTTCTATTTTTTTCAAGTTGCTAATTATTTTTTCATTACATAGTACAATTATATATGCAAATGACTCTATAGAAATAACTGAACAGAATTCAGTATTACCTATTACTTGGACAGACTTATTACCTGTAGATGCATTTGATTTTATACCTGAAGGAGGAGTTACAGATGAAATGTGGAGTGATCAAGAATTCCTTTTAGCGGTTGAAAAAGCTGGTCTAGCTACTGTAAGTGAGTTAGATGGTATTAATATAAGATTGACCGGATTTATGGTTCCTTTAGATGTTGATTTTGGAGAGGCGGAAACAGTTACAGAGTTCGTTTTAGTTCCATCTGCAGGAATGTGTATGCATGTACCACCACCTCCTCCTAACCAAATGTTAATGGTAAGATTTGATAGACCAATTAGAATAAGGCATATGTATCAACCTATAGGCATTAATGGAGTAGTAAGTATAGATGAGCCAAATGATGAAGCATTTGGAAGTATTTATAATGTCACTGGTGAATTAGTTGAAGATGTGAGTTATAAGGATCTTGATTTGGGAAGATAAATTAAAAAGAGAGTAAATGGAGGTACTCATTTACTCTCTTAGAATTTAATAAGGTGAGTATTACTTTCTTGGGAGGAAACTAATATTGTCCTTATTAACTAATTATATAACTTATCTTAAATGATATGTCAATGAGAATGATAATCATTCTCAAAAAATAAATAGAAAGTTGTTATGAAAAAAATATTTGTTGTAGAAATTAATGAGAAAGATAAAAATATTAATAATGAAGAAATTATAAATGAATTAGATCAACGTTTTGAGGAGTTTTCTAAAAATATTTCTAATAATAAAGATATATATATTAGATTTAAAAGGGTGGGTTCGACTTGGCAAAATATATTAGATAACTTAAATAAAATTAAATATAATAATAAAAATGATAAAAAAAATGATAATAAAACGAATCATCTTAAAGTAATAAAATAAGAACATAAATTAATATTATTTTTGTCTAGGAGTATAAAATGAAATTTATACTTTCTTTTATAATATGTCTTTTTTATGCATGGAACACTTATGCTGAGAAAGTTCCTGCGGGATATGTTGCTAAATGTGAAACTACTCATTTATCTGAATTAGACTATGAAATTAAAGTAGACAAATCATGTCAATCATTTGAAGGTACTTTAAAAAAAGGTAAGGAAGAATTGCCTCATATAATACCTTTTAAAATTGCAAATAAGACGCTTACTAATTTTATAAAAGGTTATAAAATTAATGATAAAGATAATAATTTAGATTTAATTAATAAAATTGATACAGTTGTAGTATGGCCCAATTATGAACAGTCTAACTGGTACGTGTTAATGGGAAGTAATTCATGTTTTATTAATTGGATTGAGATTCAGCCAGATAATCTTGATGCTATTATTAATATCGGTAAGAAATTATAAACTAATATTTATAATATCTTCACATATTATTGTATAAATTATATAGTCTTATTATGAAAAATAAAATTGCACTTATAACCGGTATTACAGGACAAGATGGGGCCTATTTAGCAGAATTTCTACTTAAAAAAGGCTATGAAGTCCATGGTATAAAAAGACGCTCTTCATCATTTAATACAAGTAGAATTGATAATCTATATCAAGACCCGCACTCAAAAGATATCAAATTTCATCTACATTATGGAGATATGACGGATGCTACTAATTTAATTGGTTTAATGCAAAAGATAAATCCAGATGAAGTATATAACTTAGCAGCTCAAAGTCATGTTCAGGTTAGCTTTGAAACACCGGAATATACAGCTAATGCTGATGGATTAGGAACTCTTAGGTTATTGGAGGCTATTAAACTATTGAATATGACAAAAAAAGTTAAATTCTATCAGGCCTCTACGTCTGAATTGTATGGAAATACTTCAATAATACCTCAGAATGAGGATACCCCATTTTCTCCAAGGTCACCATATGCTGTTGCTAAATTATATGCTTATTGGATTACGGTAAATTATCGATCAGCTTATAATATTTTTGCATGTAATGGTATCTTATTTAACCATGAAAGCCCAGTTCGCGGAGAAACTTTTGTTACTCGTAAAATTACTAGAGCGGTTGCGGCAATAAAACTTGGATTACAAGATAAGCTTTATATTGGTAATTTAGAAGCTAAAAGAGATTGGGGTCATGCAAAGGATTATGTTGAGGGTATGTGGTTGATGTTACAGCAAGATAACGCTGACGATTATGTTTTAGCTACTGGAGAGTCTCATACTGTTAGAGAATTTATTGAAACTGCATTCTTAGAAATAAATGTAATTATTGAATGGAAAGGAAACGGGGTTGATGAAGTAGGTTATAGTAAAGATAGTAAAGAAGTATTAATTGAAGTTGATAAAAGATATTTTAGACCTACAGAAGTTAACTTTTTAATGGGAGATTCTTCTAAAGCTTATAAAGAATTAGGATGGAAAACAAAAACTAAATTTAATGATTTAGTTAAAGAAATGGTCAGAGAAGATTTAAAAACTGTAGAATTAGAACAAGAAACAAGACGTTTTGGAATTGAAGGTTGATACAAACAACTTTTAATAATTTTTCATTAAGCGGTAAACGTATTTTTGTAGCTGGCCATAGTGGAATGGTGGGAAGCGCAATAGTAAGATTATTGAATAATATTGATTGTGAAATTTTAACGGCAAGTTCTCAAGAACTAGATTTAAAGCAGAGTTCAAAAGTTGATAAATGGTTTGATGAATATAGGCCAGATGCAGTTTTTCTAGCTGCTGCAAAAGTAGGGGGAATATTAGCTAATAGTTCATATCCTGCTGATTTTTTAATAGATAATTTATCAATTCAAAATTCAGTTATAACTAATGCCTTTAAATATAAAGTTAAAAAACTTATGTTTTTAGGGTCTAGCTGTATTTACCCTAGAAATGCAAAGCAACCCATTAAAGAAAGTTCACTTCTTACCGGAATTTTAGAACCTACAAATGAAGCTTACGCAATAGCTAAAATAGCTGGTATTAAATTATGTCAATTTTATAGAAAGCAATATGGTGTTGATTATGTTTCAGTAATGCCAACAAACTTATACGGGCCTGGAGATAATTTTCATCCAAAAAATAGTCATGTAGTTGCTGCTTTGATCTCTAAGTTTTACGAAGCAGTAAAGTTAAATAAGGAAGAAGTTATTTTATGGGGAACTGGAAAACCATTAAGAGAATTTATGCATGTAGATGATTTAGCAGAAGGACTGATATTTCTTATGGAAAATTATAGTGAGTATGAGCATATTAACATAGGTACAGGAAAGGAAATATCAATAAAGGAATTTGCCGAAATTATTAAGAATATTTCTGGTTGGAAAGGAAAAATAAAATTTGATGATAGTTATCCAGATGGTATGCCTAGAAAAGTTATGGATATAAATAAAATAAGTAAATTAGGATGGTATTCTAAAATTGAATTAAAAGTGGGTTTGCAACAAGCCTATAAATGGTTTATCGAAAATTATGATCATATTAAAAAAAAATAGTAGCAATTTTATGATCTACTTTAAGAATATGTTAGTAGATAGCAATGTGTATTGTTAATAGATAGGTATTTCATGACTAAAAAATGGTTATTCCAAGTAAGATTATATTTTTCTTCAGATTTCACTAAAACCTTTAATAGTGATAAAAGTTCAAAAAAAAAAGAAAAATTAATTACAGTTTTAAATAAGCATAATGCTGAATTATTAAGTCAGTTTGATGGTTTCATGGGGTACGTACTTGAGGCTGAAAAAAATGGAATAGATAATTATCCATTATACCAATGGACTAAAGATTCTCTTTCTAGAAAGGATAAATTAGAAAAGTATCACAATTCTTATACCGTATATATAAATACAGAAGAGGTTTATTCTGAAAATTTAGCTAATAATATAGAGAATGATTTATTAGAATTGGTGGATAAAGAAACAGTTTTGAGAATAAGTAAGCATGATACAAATCCAAAAAACAACCCTCAACCTCCTTCAAAATATCAATAGTTTATGATATATTTATATTATGGATAAATTTATTAAAACTGAATGCGGATTAAATAAATATGAGGAACTTAAATCCCATAAATCTTTGTTTGGAAAAATACGTTTGTATTGGTTTGTAGTTATAGCAAGTATTAGAGATACAATTCTTAAATTTTAATATTTTCTATTTTTAATAGCTTTTTCTTGGTTATAATTCCTCCTAATGCAGAAAACCCTGTAAGTTCTTTTTTTATCGATAAGACCCTGTGACATGGAATAACTATTAATAAAGGATTTTTTCCACATGCATTGCCAATGGCTCTAGGGGAGGTATTTAAACTATTTGCTAGTTTTAAATAGGATACAGTTTTACCATAAGGAATTGTATATAATTTTTTCCAAACTGTTTTTTGAAATTCAGTTCCTTCAGGGTTTATTTTAATATCAAATAGTTTTCTTTGACCTAATATATATTCTTCAATTTGCTTTTTGGCTTTATTTAGTAATGCCAGATTAGATTGTTTAAGATTCTTAGTAGTGAACTGTATTGACACAATCTCTTTATTTTTTGATGCTAATTGAATGTTTCCTAAAGAAGTTTTAAATGTTATTTCATTATAGTTATACATATAAATGGTTTAATTAAGACCAAAGTATGTAGGTTTATCATTTTTTTTCCAGGGTTTATTTTTAATCATAATTTTATTAAAAGTATTCCAATCTATAAATCTCATTAACCATGCATGTACATTTTTATATGGCATGCTTTTATCAAACCAAGCTATGTCTGCTATTCTGAATTGTCTAACAAAAGGAAGTATTGCTATATCTAGAAAACTAGGAGAGTTGCCAAAGATCCAATCTTTATTATTTAATTTACTTTCAATAATTTGTAAAATTTTTAAAGCCTCATCTCTATGTTTCTCTTTTGTTTGGACGCCTTCATTTTTATCATAACGGCTATTATATTTATATCTATCTAGATGATACTTAAATTCACCATCAAATATATTTATTATTTCATTACTAATTTCAATATTTTCTAATTTAGATTTTTTTAAATTACATTTATCATTTTTATCAATTGCCCAGTTCATAATATCTAAACTTTCATCCAAAACAGTTCCATCATTTAGTTGTAAAACAGGAACAGTAGCTTTAGGAGAGATGTTTATCATCTCCTCAGGTATATCTTTTAATAAAACCTCTCGTAATTCTACTTCTATTTCACACAATCTTATGAATATTCTTGCTCTCATCGCATAAGGACACCTTCTGAAAGAATATAAAATAGGTTTATTTTTCATAGTTTTCTCTTTCTAATACCAATGCTGAAAAAGGTTTGCTTCCAATATGTTTTTCACCTCTTTTTTTAGCTAAATCTATTTGCTTTTGTCTATCTGCATATCTTTTTTTACTTTCATCACTTTTTATATTATGACAGTATTTGCAAGAAACTCCATGAATATATGATTTTAGGAAAGTATCTTCTTGTTTAAGAGGCATTCTACAAGCATGACACATTATATAAGTGCCTGGCTTTAATTCATTTATAACAGAAACCCTTTGATCAAATACAAAACATTCCCCTTGCCATAGGCTTTCATTTTTAGGAACTTTCTCTAAATACTTTAGTATTCCTCCTTTCAAATGCGAAACATTAGTAAAACCTTTCTCAACTAAGTATGAAGTAGATTTTTCACATCTAATACCTCCGGTACAGAACATAGCAATTTTTTTATTTTTAAAGTTATCTTCTTTTTTTTCTAAATTATTTTTAATCCAGTTTGGTAAATCTCGAAAACTTTTAGTCTCTGGATTAATAGCGCCTTTAAATGTCCCAATTGAGACCTCATACTCATTCCTAGTATCAATTAATATTGTATTAGGGTCAGAAATAAATTCGTTCCATTCACTAGGTTCTATATATTTACCAATATGTTTATTTGGATCTACTGCAGTATTACCTATAGTAACAATTTCTTTCTTTAGCCTAACNTTCATTCTATTAAAAGAGTCTTTAGTACTATAAGAGTATTTTGGTTCTAAATCTGAAAATTTTTTGTCAATTTTTAGTTCTTTAANAAATCTCTTTATATTTATATCAGANCCTTCAATAGTTCCATTAATGCCTTCAGGTGCAANTAATATAGTACCTTTTGTTTNAAATTTTTTGCAAATTTTTTCAATTTTTANTTTCAAACTATTTAAGTTAGAAATTTTAATAAATTTATAAAACGATATAATACAAATACTATTCATCAATCTTNACTCCTGATAAANTAATTGATNTAACTTATAAATTTTTTATTATTTTATCTACCTTTATATNGTCTANATTATTTCTNTTAAAAAANATAATNGGNGTTTTCTTNATATGNTTTTNTATAGAATNTATNGTNTNNTCAACNCCTACATCTTGAGATTNACTTTGCATTACTACAATTGAANTAATATTAATNTTATANTTNTTNAAAATTTCATATGCATTAAGTGTATGACTNATACTTCCAAGNTAAGAACCAATAGTAAGNATAACAGGTATATTAAGCTTTATAATTAGATCCATTATTGTAAATTTATCATTTATTGGAACCATTGTTCCTCCTACACCNTCAANTAAAACTAAATCATTATTTTTAGAATTTATGNTTTGTTNACAAAANTGNATTAATTCTTCAAAGTTTATATATTTNCCTTCATTTTTTGCTGCCANATCAGGAGATAGTGGCTCTTTNAANCTCCAAGGTGATATTTTATCTATATCNATTTTGGGGGNATTTAANGCATTAATGATTATTCCAGTATCTGTTTCNTCAAAGTTATTTTTNTTAAANCCNCTTATAATAGGTTTTATNGCNCNNACTTTATAATTTAATTCGATNGATCTATTNATTAACATTTTTGTTAAAAATGTTTTTCCAATATTAGTTCCTGTACTTGTTATAAAAGCATTTTTTTTCATAACTAATTCATTNCATTTAAAATATTTTTTGTNAGTTNAGCNAGGTTTATTATATCTTTTTTCTTATGNGCTGNAGAAAAGGTAAATCTTANTCTTGATGTATTTTTAGGTACAGTAGGNGGTCTTATAGCNCCAATATAATANCCATGTTTTTCTAGTAATTTAGAAGNCNTAATAGCATTNTCTTCAGAATGCATAATTATTGAAACTATAGAAGACTCAGGAATAGGTAATTCAGCTTTTTCACAAAATAGTTTTGCATATTCATAAGGNTTTTGAGTGATTTNAGAATTTGCCATTATAATTTCTANAGACTTTATAGANGCAGCTAGAGTTCCNGGTGGAAGACCTGTNGTATATATTAAACTTCTAGCCTTATTATGTAANAATTTTATAATAGTTTTAGGAGCNGTAACAAAGCCTCCATANCTTCCTATTGCTTTAGANAAAGTTCCCATTTGTATTANAATTTCTGGNATTGGNTTTAATTCATATAANGACCCTCNNCCATNTCCTAATACNCCAAANCCATGAGCATCATCTAAAATAATGGNAGCATNATATTTGTTTGCGAGNANGGCTAATTCTTTAATTTTACCTCTATCTCCATCCATNCTAAAAACACCTTCNGTTAATATGAANCAGTGTAAATANTTTTNNCGGTGCTTTTTTAGNAATGATTCTACATGATTNATNTTATTATGTTTAAATTTTATAGATTTGGCATTTGATAACTTTATACCTATATTAGTAGATGANTGACTCAANTCATCNTACAGTAAAATATCTTTATTNGAGGATAGAGCAGGTATTATTCCTGTATTAGTNANATAACCACTTCCAAAAACGCATGCNTCATCNGATTTTTTAAATTTTGATAATAAATNTTCTAATTTTTTATATAGTGGATTATTTCCNGATACTAGTCTAGATGCNCCAGANCCNGAACCATATTGTTTAGTNGCCGCNATACTTGCANTAATTACTTCTTTGTTCTTACTTAAACCNAANTAATCATTACANCTAAAAGANATTANNTTTTTATCATTTCTATTAACNATTAANTTATTTTTTCTATCAGTTAAAACTANCTTTCTAGTCTGAGATAATTGATTTATTTCAGATAACTTTTTTTNATATATAGAAATTATTTTATTATTCATGTTATTTCTTGCTTGCTCAATATTTTAATAATACTATATTAGCGATTATGAATAAAATATATAATAATAATTCTATTTTAAGACATAATTGGACTAGTGATGAAGCTAAATCAATTATAGATCANCCTTTNTTAGATNTAGTNTATAAAGCTCAAACTGTCCATAGAAGTAATTTTCCAAAGAATGAGATACAAAAAAGTAAATTATTAAGTATTAAAACTGGTTCTTGTCCAGAAGATTGTTCTTATTGTTCTCAAAGTGCACATCACAATGTTGATTTAAAGAAAGAACCTTTAATATCATTNGAGGAGGTTGTTAAGGCAGCAGAGGATGCAGTTAAAGAAGGAGCAACNAGGTTTTGTATGGGNGCCGCATGGAGGGGGCCAACNGATAAAAATATTGATCAAGTTTGTGATATGGTNCAGGCTGTTAACAATTTAGGTTTAGAAAGTTGCGTAACNTTAGGTATGCTTAAGNAAGGACATGCTGAGAAGTTAGCTAAATCAGGTTTAAATTANTATAATCATAATATAGATACATCNGAAGAGTTTTATAACTCAATTATAACAACTAGAAAGTTTTCAGATAGNCTNGATACNNTNGAAAAAGTAAGAAATGCAGGAGTAAAGGTNTGTTCTGGNGGTATCATAGGNATGGGTGAAACACGANATGATAGNTCTGAAATGATAAGAACATTATCTAATTTAGATGAACANCCAGAAAGTGTNCCTATTAATATGTTAATTAGAATACCAGGNACTCCTNTAGGAGATGTAGANCCATTAAATCATATTGAANTAGTTAGAACTATAGCTCTNGCTAGAATAATGATGCCTTTATCNACAGTGAGATTATCTGCTGGAAGAGCAGAAATGTCAGATTCTACNCAGGCNTTATGNTTTATTGCAGGNGCAAGTTCTATATTTTTAGGNGATGTATTACTTACTGCTGATAATCCNGGAANTGATAAAGANTCGGCAATGTTAGAAGATTTTGGTTTAACTGGTGAAACTAAAATTACTTTTAAAGAAGTAATACAAGAAGTATCTTAATCATTTGAATAAACCNCACCCAAATCTTTGGTATCCATATGCACANATGAAGCATTTAGATTTTGTTCCAAAGGCAAAAAAAACNTTAGGATCANAAATTACCNTAGAAAANGGTGAAGTTCTTATTGANGGAGTAGCNTCATGGTGGACNTCATGTCATGGTTATAANCATCCAGATATAATTAAAGCNATGCAAAANCAATTAAATGATATGCCNCATATTATGTTTGGAGGTTTTACGCATAAACCTGCTGAAGATTTAGCATCNAATTTAAAAACTTTGCTTCCNTCAATTTATAATCACTATTTTTTTGTAGATTCAGGCTCTGTAGCTGTAGAAGTTTCAATGAAAATGGCNATACAATATTGGGTAAATAAAAANAATAAAAATAANAGAAAGTTTTTGAGTTTTAANAATGGTTATCATGGAGANACANTNGGNGCTATGTCAATTTGTGATCCNNTAGAAGGAATGCATTCTTTATTNAANGATTATGTNCCNGAGCAAATAAATACAGATATACCANTTNATAAAGNTGANAAAGAAAACTTTAAAAATATTGTNTTTNATAATAAAGAAGAGCTNGCNGCAATAATAATTGAACCATTAGTACAGTGTGCTGGAGGNTTTAAGTTTCATAATGATAGTACTTTAAAGTTTATNAGTGAAATTGCTAAGGAGAATAATATTCTTTTTATTGTAGATGAGATAGCAACTGGTTTTGGNAGAACAGGNAGCATGTTTGCTTTTNAAAATAGTANAANATTACCNGANATAATTTGTTTAGGNAANGCTCTTACNGGTGGNGCTATATCGCTTGCATCTGTAGTATCTACAGATGNAGTATATGANGCATTTTTGTCNGATAANGATGAAGATGCNTTNATGCATGGTCCNACNTATATGTCTAATCCATTAGCNTGTGCAGCAGCTAATGCNTCAATTAATCTATTTAAAAANCANCCTAGGNTAGANCAAGTNAAGAATATAGAAANAGNTTTAANAAAAGGTTTAGAAGTTTGTAANGATATGANTNTAGTTGTAGATGTTAGAATTAAAGGTGCNTTAGGTGTTATTCAAGTAAAAGANATGCATAATTTAAATTGGTTAAGAAAAAGATTTGTAGAAGAGGGTGTCTGGATTAGACCTTTTTTAGATGTAATNTATTTGATGCCNTCATTTATTATATCAAATNNTGATTTAAATAAACTTATNAATGCNATAACTAGNATNATTCCAGAATGGGAANATAAGTATAAAAANTAANATAAGTTAAATATATGAAATATGATTTTAATATTATTATAAAAAGAACTAATAGAAAAAAAACTGTTTCATTTAGAATCAAAAATCAAGAGGTNATAATATCTGTACCTAAATTTTTATCAGATAATGAAATTTATAATTTAGTTGAAATAAAGATAAAATGGATTAAANATAAATTAGCTTTAGAAAAGTTAAATACTGTTTCAATAAAAAGAAAATATGAAAATGGAGATATATTTTTATATTTGGGTTCTGANTATTCACTTAAAATAAAAAAATCCTNTAGAGATAATATTTANATAAAAGATAAAAACCTTATNGTAGAANCTAAAAATGTGTTANCNANAAATANTATTAAAAATAATATTAAAAATTGGTATATTTCTGAATCTAAAAAATATTTAACTAAAACAAATAGTTATTATGAAATATTAATTGGNGTTAAAAGTAATAAGNTATTATTTGGCCAATATAAAAGTAAGTGGGGTAGTTGCAATTCGAAGAAGACTATTTCCTATGATTGGAGAATTATAATGGCNCCATTTGANGNTATTCATTATTTAATAATNCATGAATTATGNCATATAAAATATCCAAATCATTCTANANATTTTTGGAAATATGTAGAAAAATATATGATTAATTATAAAATTCAAAAAAAATGGTTAAAAAATAATTCTAATAAATTAATTTTTTAAGATTATTTTATAAATATGTATATGCATATTTATTTTTTTTTATTACTATAATNAAACGTATTTTTGNATTTAAAGGAGGATAAAATGGATATAGATGCTGGTGGTTTAACATTTCAATTAAAAGATCAAGCTTTNTTTANGCAAAAATGTTTTATAGATGGTAAATGGGTGGATTCNGAAAGTGGTGATACTTTTGATGTTTATAACCCATCAGATCTCACAANAGTNGGNTCTATGCCTAATTGCTCCAANTCNGATACAATAAAAGCTATAGANGCTGCTAAGAAGTCNTGGNCAGCATGGAAAAAGCTTACAGGAAAAGATAGGTCTATTATTATTAGAAAATGGCATGAATTAATTTTAGAAAATATAGATGATTTAGCTCTAATTATGACCTTAGAAAATGGAAAGCCTATTGCAGATTCNAGAGGAGAAATTATTTATGCTTCNTGGTTTACCGATTGGTTTTCTGAAGAAGCAAAAAGNACATATGGAAAAACNATTCCNTCAACAATGGCNGATAGAAGAATGATGTCNATAAAACAGCCNATTGGAGTATGTGGNATTATAACTCCTTGGAANTTTCCNGCTGCNATGATNACAAGAAAAATTGCTCCTGCNTTAGCTGCTGGNTGTCCTGTAGTTATAAAACCTGCAGGTTCTACNCCGTTTTCAGCTACTGCATTAGTTGAATTAGCACATCGTGCAGGNGTNCCTAANGGNGTNATAAANCTTATNTCTGTATCTGAAGAGAATGTTTCTGAGGTTGGCGATGAACTATGNACNAACAANGATGTAAGAAAGATATCTTTTACNGGNTCTACAAATGTAGGNNGAGCTTTAATAGCTAAAACAGCTTCAACAATTAAAAAGGTATCNATGGAATTAGGTGGTCATGCCCCTTTAATTATTTTTGAAGATGCTGATTTAGATGAAGCAGTAGAAGGTGCTATGGCNAANAAGTATCGAAATAGTGGNCAAGTNTGTGTTTCNGCTAATAGAATATTTGTACATGAAAATATTTACGATGAGTTTGCNAAAAAATTCTCNGATAAATCAGCAGCNCTTAAAGTTTCNGATGGNAGAGANGATGGNGCTCAAATTGGACCGCTTATNACAATGTCAGCNGTAGAAAAAGTTCAAAGTCATGTNGAAGATGCTGTAAATAAAGGTGCCAAGGTAATGACAGGTGGTGCTTTAGATAATGCTGGTAAGCAATTTTATAAACCTACAGTTATGACAAATGTTACAAATGATATGAAAATATTTTATGAAGAAACTTTTGGCCCTGTAGCGCCACTTATTAAGTTTTCTAGTGAGGAAGAAGTTATTGAAATGGCTAATGATACTAATTATGGTTTAGCTGGTTACTTTTATAGTAGAGATATTGGAAGAATATATAGAGTAGCTGAGGCTTTAGAATACGGCATGGTAGGTATTAACGCAGGAGTAATTTCTACGGAAGTAGCTCCTTTTGGAGGTATCAAAGAGTCAGGGATTGGAAGAGAAGGGGCAGCTGAAGGCATAGATGAATATTTAGAGACTAAATATATGCTAATAGCAGGTATAGATGACTAATACTATCTATGAAAAATAAGCATTTAGTTATAATTTCTTCAGATATTAAGGCTGGAGGTATATCTAAAATGATAGGTGTACATGCTTTAGCTTTAGTTCGAGAAGGATATAAATTATCAATATTATTGCCAAATAATTCAGATGCAATTAGCTCTGTAAATAATTATATTCAAGATAATATTGAATATAATAAATTAATTAATATTTATAAGCTAAATATATTTGATAAGTTTCTTATAAAATTAGGTTTATCAAAAAGGGTGAATTTAATTTTAAGGAGTGCAGATGCTTGTTTTGTGCATAATGCTAAATTAATTCCTTTAATTAAAAATATATCTGTAAAACCTGTATTCGCAGTAAATCATACTGCTAAATATAAACAAATAAAGTTTTATAAAAAAGCTGATCTTATTTTTTCAGTAAATAAAACTATAATTTTAGAATTGATAAACTTTGGCATTGATAAAAACAAATGTATTTATTGCCCGAACGTTTTAGTAAATTTACCTAATATAAAACCAAAATTAATGAATAAAAATAAAATTATCATTGGTGCTTTGGGTAGAATGGTAGAAAAGAAAGGCTTTTATGACTACATTGATGCATTAAAAATACTTAAGAATAAAGGTTTCAATTTTCAAGCAATTTTAGCTGGAGATGGAGTATTATATAAAGATTTAGTAAAATATGCTGAAGACATGCCAGAATTAGAATTTTCAGGATGGATAAATAACAAACAAGAATTTTTTAGTAAAATAGATATTTTTTGTCAGCCATCCCATTTTGAACCATTTGGTTTAACTATTATTGAAGCGATGTCATATGGCAAGGCTGTAATTTCTACAAAATGTGATGGACCTGTAGAAATTTTAAATACTAATAAAAAAAATGGTATTTTAGTTTCCAAGAAGAAACCTTCAGAGATGTCAGATGCTATAATTAGCTTAATTAAAGATTCTAATTTACATAAAGATATGTGTGATAAAGCAATTGAGCATATTCATAAATTTTATAGTTTAAATAACTTACAAAATAATTTAGTGAGTAGTATGACTAATTATTTTCAATTGCTACATGAAAAATAAGTTAAATCATTTAATTCTAATGAACTCCAAGTTGCTTTAGCATACTTTCCTTTTGGACATAGTCCGAACTCACTTATAATGTTTACATCGATTTTAGCTTTACAATTAACTAAATATTTAGAATCTAACTTAATATTTAAATGCCCATCTCTATCAGTATATTTATATCTATTAATATTCTTTCCACAAATATTTAAAAATATATTTTTATTTTTATAAAGACTGTTATCTGTAGAATGAATAATAAGTTTTATGTCTTTATTCATAAGTTTACTTTTTAATTTTTTTAAACATTCATCAATTTCAAAAGAATTATTATTGCTTGAACACTTTTCAAAATTTTGAGAATTGACATATCCTACAGAATATAAAAAATAAATACATATAATTATAATATATCTCATAATAAAATTACCTAGCTATAAATTGTAATTAAATATATATAATTTTATAATATTTTAAAGGAGTATATTGTGAGCAATAAAAAAACAAATACTAATTATGATTTGATAGTTATTGGTGCAGGATCAGGCGGAGTAAGGGCAGCAAGAATAGCTGCAAATTATGGAGCAAAAGTTGCTATAGTTGAAAGTGTAAGAGTTGGCGGTACTTGTGTTTTAAGAGGATGTGTTCCTAAAAAATTACTTGTCTATGGTTCACATTTTGCTAGTGAAATTGAGGACTCAAAGGGATTTGGTTGGGATATTTCTTCTTTTAAACATGATTGGTCTAAACTTATAAATAATAAAAATAATGAATTAGATCGATTAAATAAAATATATTTAAATTTACTTTCAAAAGTTACAATAATTAATGGTTTTGCAAAAATTATTGGAAATAACCAGGTTGAGGTAAATGGACAAGTTTTATTTGCAAAATCTATTCTTATTGCTGTTGGAGGTAAACCTTATATGCCTGATATAGATGGCAAAGAACTTTGTATAAATTCTGATGAAGCTCTTGATTTAGAGATGCTTCCTAAAAGTATAGTTATTAATGGTGGAGGATATATAGCGCTTGAATTTGCAGGTATTTTCTCTTCTTTTGGTTCTAAAGTTACTTTGGTATATAGAGGTAAAAATATTTTGAGAGGTTTTGATAGTGATATTTCTAAGCTTATCACTGAAGAATTAAAAAATTCAAAAATAAATATTATTACGGAGCAAGAGATAACTTCAGTCTCAAAAGCTACAAATGGATTATCGACAGAGTTAAGTAGTGGAGAAAAAATTATTTCTAGTCAGGTTATGTTTGCAACAGGAAGAATTCCTAATACAAAAAATTTAGGACTAGATACAATAGGTGCAAAACTCGGTTCTATTGGAGAAATCATTGTTGATAATAATAATGAAACCAACATTAAAAATATTTTTGCAATTGGTGATGTAACTAATCGAATAAACCTTACACCTGTCGCTATAGCNGAGGGTCAAATTTTTTCTGATAATAGGTTTGGTGGNATGAATAAAAAATGTGATTATACTAATGTTGCATCAGCTGTTTTTACTCAACCTGCNATAGGGGTAGTAGGTNTTAATGAATCTGAAGCANAAANTATGTTTGCTGATGANGGAGGTNTATCAATTTTTAAAACATCTTTCAANCCAATGAAACAGACATTAGGNGGAAGGAATACTAAAATATTTATTAAAATGATTGTATCTAATAAAGATAATAAAGTTNTNGGAATTCATGGTATAGGNGATGATATGCCTGAGATAATTCAAATATGCGCAGTCGCTATAAAGGCAGGAGCTACTAAAGATGATTTTGATAATACAATGGGTATTCATCCAACTGCAGCAGAAGAATTAGTAACTTTAAAATAGATTTTAATATAATTAATACTTGTAAATAATCTNTACAAACAGTAATCATAATGCTCATTAATATTTAATAAGGTAATTTAAGGTAAAAATTATGAATTCTAAATGGTCTATAGACTCTTGGAGAAGTTTTCCTATAAAGCATCANCCTGTATATTCAGATACAAATAAATTAAATGATGTTGAAGAAAAACTTAAGTCACTGCCCCCTTTAGTTTTTGCAGGAGAGGCAAGAACATTAAAGTCTAAATTAGCAGATGTGTCNGAAGGTAAGGCATTTTTATTACAAGGNGGTGATTGTGCNGAGTCCTTTGCTGAGTTTAATGCAGATAATTTAAGAGATTCATTTCGAGTAATTTTACAAATGGCTGCTGTTTTAACATATGGNGCATCTTTACCTATAGTTAAAGTGGGAAGACTTGCTGGACAATTTGCTAAACCTAGGTCTGACCCTTTTGAAATTAGAGATAACGTGAAACTNTCTTCATATTTGGGTGATATNGTAAATGGCATAGAATTTNNNGCTTCTGCTAGAGAGCCAGATCCAGAAAGAATGATTAAAGCNTANAGTCAAGCAGCTTCTGCATTAAACTTATTAAGAGCTTTTGCAACTGGTGGTTATGCAGACTTACATGAAGTACATAGATGGAACTTAGAATTCCTAGAAGGTAGNAGTCAAGATAGTAAATANAGAGCAATTGCAGATAGAATTGGTGATTGTTTAAATTTTATGAAGGCATGTGGGATTAATAAAAATACTGCTGGTTTAGTATCAAANGTAGATTTTTTTACTTCACATGAAGCACTTTTATTGGGNTATGAGCAAAGTTTAACTCGAATAGANAGTATTTCAGAGAANTATTATGATTGTTCTGCACATATGTTGTGGATTGGAGAGAGGACTAGAGGTTTAGATGAAGCTCATATAGAGTTTATGAGGGGAATTGGAAATCCTATAGGAGTTAAAGTAGGTCCTACTATGACTAATGATGATTTATTAANTTTGATAGATAAACTAAATCCAGAAAATGAAGCTGGAAAATTAACCTTAATATCTAGAATGGGAAAAGATAAAATTGGAAATGTATTACCTTCTTTAGTAAAGAAAGTAGATCAAGAAGGTAAAAAAGTAGTTTGGTCNTGNGATCCAATGCATGGTAATACNTTTAAAGCTCAAACTGGATATAAAACTAGAGCATTTGATAATATTATGAGTGAAGTAGAACAGTTTTTTCAAATTCATCGATCAGAGGGAACTTATGCTGGAGGTATACANTTAGAAATGACTGGCCAAGATGTAACTGAATGTGTAGGAGGNTCTCAAGAAATTAAAGAAGAAAATTTGGGAGATAGATATCATACTCATTGTGATCCAAGATTAAATGCTAACCAAGGNTTAGAATTAGCATTTAGNCTTTCAGAAGAACTTAGTAAATATAGAAAATAATCAATTAACTTGTAATAAATTGNACANCAGGAAACTTAGATANTAAAGATTTTCTAGTNTCTTTATCNGAAACAGCATAAGTAGTCGATAAGCCATCAGCTAGAGTTGCATTTTGGGCAATCACAGTTGTTTTATCTGGNATATCTATAGCTGAGGNAAAAATATTTGCATTAAANAAATGGCTTTTANTATTTGGAAGAATAGTNCTTTTGGACTCACTCACNGAAAAACCTTTATTTGTTATATCTATATATTTTTTATTTAAATATAAATTCCAGTTATTNTTTAGAGGGGTAATACCGCTAGCTTTACCTTCGCCAAAATTTATGAGNTGNTTTTTAATACCAGAATTTAATANAATTTCATGTATTCTATCTGTTAATATACCTTGAGCAAGTGAATTTAATGTTATTTCTGAATATTGATTAAGTAGATATATATTTTTAGATGATACATCAATATTATTNAAACCAATTCCTTCTNTATTAATATTTTTGCCATTAGAATAACTATTCCATAAAGGTTGTACTGTTATATCGAATGATCCATTACTTAATTGATAGAATTTTTCAGCNAAATTTATTGCATTTAATAATTCGATAGGNGGGNTAATTAGAATTTTTTTTCTGTTTAGAATATTAATTTGACTTGAAGCATCTTGCAGATAAAAAATTTTATTAAACCTATTTATTTCAGAATCTATTATNNTTAATAATCTTTTTAAGTGANTATCATCTTTTGNAATCAATTGCATATTTACAAGNTTACCAAGNGCTGAGCTTTGCCAATAATAACTATGTAAATTTTTCTCTGCAAAAACATTNATTGGAAATGTTGCTATNGCACTAGCAAATATTTTTATAGTANTTCTTCTTGATAGGACTTTTNTCATTTTATATAACTTTATTCTTTCTTAANTGNACTANAGGAGGACATCTAAAATTNTCNATATATTCTAATTGACAATCTAAACACCTNAAACATTCATTCATATTAATTTTACCTTTATTTNTACCAATTGAAGGAATTGCTTTTACAGGACANGATGTNGAACATAAATTACATGGATTNCCNCATTCTTNNCTTCTTTTAAGGTTATCAGTAAATCTTATTTTACCAANNACANCTAAACTAGCGCCTAAGGGNCATATAAATCTACAAAAACCTCTTTCCATAAACANNCTTATNATTAANAAAATAATNGCATAGGTTACATAAGGTAATCCTCTNTTAAAATGTCTCATNATAGAAGTTTTAAATGGTTCAATTTCAGCAAAACTTGTGGCTGTTTNCATAGAAATAAAAGATGTACCTATTATACCTACTAAGANAAAATANTTTATTGTCCATAATTTATTATAATATTTTTCTGGTAATTCTTTTTTCTTTATTCCTATAAATTTTGAAATAGTNCCTANTAATTCTTGTAAAGCACCAAATGGNCANAACCATCCACAAAATAGCCCTCTTCCAAGTANTAGTGTAGAGACGACTGTAAAANCTAGAATAATAAANATTAAAGGATCTATTAAAAAATAATTTAGGTCAGCACCAGTNATTGGAATTCTTATTAAAGACAAAATATTAAAAATAGATAATTGTGCACCTGTATACCATCCTATCCAAATCAATGTAAAAGTTAAATAAGATATTCTTATAAACCTAAACGTTTTTCTAAATTTACTTATTTTTTCTTGAAATAAAGTAATTACAGTTAAAATACTAAGTGCAAACATTAAAACTATAATTCTAAATTTTGAGTCTAACCAGATATTGACCCACATGGGAAGTGGTTTTTTTTGATTAATAATCAATTCCTTATTTATAATGTATGGAATTAATAGATTATTTGAATCATTATTTATTATTTCTATATACCATGGTTCTGTCGGCTCAAAGTTATATTTTTGATCTATCTTAAATATTGATATTTCTTTAAAGTTTGGCGCATTATTTGCGTGAATTTTAGAAACTCTTGTATGATCTGACGCCTTAAAATATATAATATTATCATTTTGAACTAATCGAAATCTATCAAATAGCTTAGAACTTCTCCATTTTTCTCCTTTAAATGAATACCCATTTCCTGCAAGTAAGATTGCATTATCTTTTGCACCTAAGCTAGCCATTAATTTGTCATGAGCATTTTTTCTTAATATATTATAACCTATTGCTCTAGGGTCTAATATAGTTATTGCTATTTCAGAATTTTCATAGTCTTTAAAAGTAAAATTATTTTTATAAATAACATATTCTTTTTTAACTAATTCATCCCAGTTCAATTTTATTTCTTTAATATAATTTAATCTATCACTTGTATTTGATTGAAATAAACCAACTGACAAAGATGCGTTTCTTGCGGATTTAAAAATTGCTTCATGCATTAAGTTTGATGAAATTGTACCTCTATGAACTGTATCTGGCCTAATAGGCTTTTGTCTGGAAACTCTGGACATTCCATTAATAATATTTATATCTTTAGTTCTTTTTATATATTCTAAAAGGTCAGACTCACTTATATCATGTTCAAAAAGGGGTTCATTGTGATATGTTAGTTGGGCTCCTGCAATAGTTCCCGATAAATTTAATCCAATAATAATTTCATATGGAGACCTATCATATCCAAGAGATTTTACCATGTCCCAAGTGGAAAATATATAGCCTTGTAGTTTATCATTACTATATATTTCAATAATTCTATCGTCATTATTATTTATTTTAAAATGTGTATAATTTTCAAAAAATTCTACAATTAATGTCTCGTCTACTCTTTCAATAATTTTACCAGTAATTTCAGAAAATGAAGATTGTGTATATAATATAGAAAGTATAAATATAATTATTGTTAAATTTTTCATAGATAAACTCTAGATGTTTATGGTAAAATTAACTATTAACACTAAAGTACTATAAGTATAGTTTTTATATAAATAAATAAAGATAAACTTATGAGAATGGAAAATTATTGTCTGACTATGAAAATGATATAGAATTAAGAACAGATCATTATTTTAAATTAACTAAAAGAATAGTTGAAAAACATGGTGATATTAAGGTTACTTATGCCGTATTTATGCGAAGACCGGTTATTTATTGTCCTAAACTAGCTATTGACTGGATTAGATCAGTAGTCTCTTCTAGAGGATACACAATAGAAATTAAAGAATGTTTTGAAGAAGGGGCTTGGGTAGGAGCTGGTGAATGTCTTATGTATATTACTGGAAAATTAAGTATTCTTGCTGACTTAGAGACTATATATCTTCAAAAATTAGGTGGAGCTTGTGTAGCAGCTTATAATACTTTTGGAATGGCCAGTGATTTACCTAAAGTTGGTTTTATAGCTATGGATGCAAGGCACTGTGCTGGAGCTGAAATGCAAGAGTTAATGGCTTATGGTGCATCTGTAGGATCCAAAAAAGCTCAAAATGAACAGGGAGCTATTGGTTTCATTGGAAGTGCAAATGATATAACAGCTCATTTTTTTGGGAAAGAAAATGGAGTTGGTACTATGCCACATGCTTTAGTAGGATATGCGGGCTCTACACTAAAAGCAGCAAGAATGTTTCAAGAAACTTATCCAGATGAACCAATTACAGTACTTATAGATTATTTTGGTAAAGAAATTTCAGATACTTTAGAGGTTTGTAAAGAATTTAAAGATTTAGCAAATAAAGGTTTATTGTCTGTTAGAATAGATACTCATGGAGGTAGATTTGTAGAGGGTTTAGATACAGCAAAATCATATGAATTATTAGATAAAAATGCTCCTCATGCAATTAGAACCTTTAGAACAGAACAGGAATTAAAATGGTTAGTTGGAACGGGCGTTAGCGCAGCTGCATTGTGGCATTTAAGACTGGCATTAGATAATAATAGCTGGAACAAAGTAAAGATTATAGCTTCAAGTGGNTTTAGTCCTGAAAAGTGTAAATTAATATCCAGTGTTGGGGCTCCGGTAGATATGATAGGAACAGGTTCATATATNCCTGATAGNTGGTCTGAAACTTATGCTACTGCAGATATAATTGAGTATAATGGNATTTCNAGAGTCAAAATTGGTAGAGAATTNTTACTTCCTAATAAAATTTAATAATTATTAANGGAGCTATTTATTGGANTCTATAAAAATATATTTGTGTCAGCNAAATTTTCATGTTGGTAATNTAAAAAATAATTTAGATAAAATACTTTCANCTCGNGAAGAAGTTAGAAAGCANGGAGGGGATTTATGTNTTTTTTCTGAGTTATCTATCACAGGNTATCCACCTGAAGATTTAGTTTTAAGAAAATCTTTTATAGAATCAGCTCANAAAGTNGTGGATAAGTTAGTAAANATATCAGAAGATGATGGTCCTNCAATCATAGTTGGTTATCCTAGNCTTANTAATAANAAATTAATGAATTCTGCTGCATTAATCTCTGATGGTAAGATTTCTATTATAGATAAATTTCATCTTCCTAATTATGGTGTATTTGATGAACAAAGAGTTTTTAATAAAGATAGAATGCCTGGTCCAATATTATTTAAAGGCATTAAAATTGGTTTAATGATATGCGAAGATATGTGGTATCCAGATGTTGCAGAAAGTCTACAAGAATCTGGAGCTGAGTTATTAATAGTTATAAATGGTTCACCTTTTGATCAAAATAAAGAAGATGAAAGACTTTCAGTTGCAGTCGCTAGAGTTGTGGAAACTAATTTGCCATTGATTTATGTTAATCAAATTGGAGGACAGGATGAATTGGTATTCGATGGTGGATCATTTGCACTTGATTCAAGTTCAAAATTAAAACTTCAAAGCTCAGCTTGGAAAGAAGAAATAAATCATATTAAAATTATTAATAATAACAATAATTTATTAGATTTATCTAATTCTGTGGTGAATAAAATATCTGTTGGGTTAGAATCTAAATATAGTGCAATGGTCTTAGGGTTAAGAGATTATGTAAATAAGAATAAATTTAAAGGAGTTCTATTGGGTTTATCTGGAGGAATAGATTCAGCTTTAGCAGTAGCTATAGCTGTGGATGCATTAGGAAAAGATAAAGTAAGAGGTATTAGAATGCCATCAAAATATTCTTCTGAAGGTTCTTTAAAGGATGCTGAGGAATCTGGAAAACTGTTAAATATTAAAGTTGATACTATAAATATTGAAGAAATAAATAAATCTTATCTATCAGATTTAAAAAGTTTATTTGTTGGTTTAGATAAGGATACCACGGAAGAAAATATTCAGTCTAGAATAAGAGGAGTTCTTCTTATGGCAATTTCAAATAAGTTTGGTGATATGCTTATTTCTACAGGAAATAAAAGTGAAATAAGCGTTGGATATACTACTATATATGGTGATATGAACGGGGGTTTCTGTGCGCTAAAAGATGCATATAAAACTGATGTTTATAACTTATCTAAGTGGAGAAATGATAATTATATAGATTTATTCTTAGGCCCTCGTGGTCTAGCCATTCCAAGTAATAGTATTTCTAAAGAACCTTCAGCCGAACTAGATTTTGATCAGAAAGACCAAGATAGTTTGCCTGATTATAAAACATTAGATGAGATATTAATTAAAATAATTGAGGAAGAGGCTTCATTAGAATCTATAATTTCTTCTGGTCATGATAGTGAGATTGTNCATAGAGTTTATAGATTATTATTATTATCAGAATACAAAAGAAGACAGTCCGCTCCCGGTGTAAAACTGACAGCACGTTCTTTTGGTAAAGAAAGAAGATACCCTATTACCAATGCATTTTTAAATGACTCATAATTATTTTGGTTATTAAATGAAATTTCTTACTCCAAGTATTATTTTAATAGAACCTCAATTAGGAGAAAATATAGGTTCTACAAGTAGAGCAATGCTAAACTTTGGCGTATCAGATTTGCGTTTAGTAAATCCTAGAGATGGATGGCCAAACACCAAGGCAAATGCTATGTCAGCTGGAGCATTGGAAGACAAAAATTTTAATGTAAGTTTATACGACAATATAAAAGATGCTACTGCAGATATTTCATATTTATTGGCAACAACTGCAAGAATAAGAGATATGAATAAGCCAGTTTTTAATACAAAAGATGGTATAGAAAAACTTATACATGTTCAGAATATGGGAAATAAAACTGCTATTATTTTTGGTGGAGAAAAATCAGGTTTAAATAACCAAGATTTAGTTAAAGCGGATGCTTTGATTAATATTCATAATAATAAAAACTTTAGCTCTATCAATTTATCTATGTCAGTTTTAATAATTTGTTATGAATGGTTTTTAAATACATCAAAAAATAATAAGTTAAGTNATATTAAAACTAATAAACAAGAAATTATGCCTAATAAAAATGAATTAAATTATTTTATTGATAGATTAATCTCTATTTTAGATAATTCCGATTTTTTTAACCCTGACGAAAAAAGAAAAGTTATGATTAATAATATAGAGGCTATTTTTACAAGAAATAACTTAACATTACAGGAATTAAATACTTTACATGGCATATTATCAAGTATTATAAGGAGTTAAATAAAGATAGGGTTGACAGTATATAATTCAGCTGTATAGTTCCCTAGAATTATTTATATTCATTTCTTTATATGATTGGAAGTTATTAATAATGAGTAAGAGAAGCGAACCACACTATAAAATTGACCGAAGACTTGGTTGTAACTTATGGGGCAGACCTAAAAGTCCTTTTAATAAGAGAGAATATGGTCCAGGGCAACACGGTCAAAGAAGAGGTAAGCTTTCAGATTTTGGAATTCAGCTTAGAGCTAAACAAAAGTTAAAAGGTTACTATGGTAATCTATCAGAAAAACAGTTTAGAAATTATTATAAGAGTGCAGCCTCTCTGAGAGGAGATACTGGTGAACAATTAGTTGGGTTATTAGAAAGAAGACTAGATGCTGTGGTATATAGATTAAACCTAGTTCCAACTATCTTTTCAGCTCGACAATTAATTAATCACGGACACGTAAGAGTTAATGGTAAAAGAGTTAATATTAGATCATATATGTGTTCTGTGGGAGATGTGGTCTCTATAAGAGAAGCATCAAAAAATCATCCTCTTGTATTAGAAGCCTCTCAAGGACAGAGTCGTGATATTCCCGATTACATTAGCCCAAATTTAGAAAAATTAGAAGGTACGTTTAATAGAATACCAGTTTTAGCTGATATCCCTTACCCTGTAGAAATGGAACCTAATTTAGTTGTTGAGTATTATTCAAGATAAAAATAAATTATTTATCAAATAACTCTTGTAACTCTCCATTTTCATACATTTCTTTAACTATATCGCAACCACCTATGAATTCACCTTTTACATATAATTGTGGAATAGTAGGCCAGTCACTAAATGATTTTATTCCATCTCTTAATGTAGGCTCTGCTAATACGTCTACACCCTTAAATTCAACTCCAATATGACTTAAAACTTGAGATACCATTGAAGAAAAACCGCATTGTGGAAATACAGGTGTGCCTTTCATAAATAATACTACTTCATTAGAGCTTATTTCTTTTTCTATTCTGCTTTTTACGCCTTCATCTAATTCTGTCATTTCTACCTCCTTTTATTATTAATTTAATCTTCTGCACTAGTTTTCAAAGCTAAAGCATGCAGTTGTTGCCCCATTTTTCCTTTTAAAGCTTTATAAACCATTTGATGTTGCTGAATTTTAGACTTTCCATTAAATAAAGCAGATTTTACATGCGCTGAGTAATGATCACCATCACCTCTAAGGTCTTCTATAACAACTACAGAATCTGGAAGAGCTTCCTTAATCATAGATTCTATTTCATTTGCACTCATAGACATGTAATTTCCTCATTTTAATTATGAAAAATAATTATGGAACCAATTATTTCTTATATTTGTTATTTTTTCAATAGATATTTTATTATTATTAAGACTAAAAGAATTACCTTTTATCTTTCCAATTATTTTAGCTTCTATATTAATAGATTTAGCTTTATTCATTATAGCTTCACTTTTATTAGTAATAATTATATATCTTGCTTGATCTTCTCCAAATAGCCATTGATTAACATTTAGACTCTTAGGAGATATAATTTCACATCCAACNTTACTCATAATGCATAGTTCAGCTAGGGCAATACCAATTCCTCCATCAGATAAGTCCTTACAAGCATCTATTAAACCTAAAGACGCAAGATCTAAAATAAATTTNCCATGTTGTAATTCTTCATCAAGATTTATATTAGGTGGACAACCTTTTTCAATTTTTGCTATTTCTTTTGCATATATTGAGCATTGTAAATGTCCTCTAGTGGAACCTAGAACTATTATATCTTGATTATTATTTTNGCTAATTTTGTTAGATAATTGATTATCAGTATTNTTTATTATTCCNACTGCNCCAATTTGAGGNGTAGGNGGAATACTCTTTCCTTCAGTTTCATTATANAAACTAACATTACCAGCAACCACNGGCATAGANAGTTTCTTACAAGCATCAGAAATACCTCTTATTGCATCAACAATTTGCCCCATAACTTCTTTTTTTTCTGGATTACCAAAATTTAAACAATCTGTTATTGCTAAGGGTAACGCACCAACAGAGCATAGGTTCCTATAAGATTCACATACTGCCTGCATACCGCCTGTATGAGCATTAGACGCACAATATCTAGGAGTACAATCGGTTGTTATGGCTAAGGCTTGTTTGTCTATATTATGAATCTTTACTACTCCAGATTCAGATCCAGGCATTCCTATTGTATCTCCCATAACCATATGATCATATTGTTCCCATATCCATTCTCTGGAACATAGATCATGATTTCCTATTAATTTTAATAACGCATCTTCCCAATTATCATCAACTGGAATATCATGTGAATTACTATTAATATTAGATTCATAAGGTCTTTCGTATATTAAGCCGTTAGCTAATGGTTCAAGAGGAATATCAGCGACAGTTTTATTATTGGATTTTAATACTATATGTTTAGAAGAAGTAACTTCACCAATTATACTAAAATCTAATTCCCACTTTTTAAATATATTTTCTGCTTTTTCTTCAGANCCTGGTTTTANNACCATAAGCATNCTTTCTTGNCTTTCTGAAAGCATTATTTCAAANGGAGTCATTTCAGTTTCTCTTACNGGNACTTTATCTAANTCAATTTCNATTCCATTATTATCTTTAGCNGCCATTTCTACAGATGAAGAAGTAAGACCNGCNGCTCCCATATCTTGTATACCTATTATNCANTCGGTTTCCATTAACTCTAAACATGCTTCNANTAATAATTTTTCTGTGAATGGNTCACCAACTTGAACAGTAGGTCTCTTACTTTCTGAATCAGCATCAAATGATGCAGATGCCATAGATGCTCCATGAATTCCNTCTCTGCCTGTTTTAGCTCCTACATATACTACAGGGCTTCCAGGAGANCCNGCTTTTGCATAAAANATTTTATCTTTNTTTACTATGCCNACTGTCATAGCGTTNACTANAATATTTCCGTTATAACCTTNATCAAATGTNCANTCTCCNCCTATAGTAGGNACTCCCATACANTTNCCATANCCNCCTATACCAGANACTACTCCNGATAATANATGTTTNGTTTTAGCATNNNGAGGNNTTCCAAACCTTAANCANTTNAGATTNGCNACNGGTCTTGCNCCCATAGTGAATACATCTCTCATGATACCACCTACGCCAGTAGCNGCTCCTTGNTAAGGCTCAATAAANGATGGNTGATTATGNCTCTCCATTTTAAANACAGCAGCTAAATTATTACCAATATCAATTATTCCTGCGTTTTCACCCGGACCTTGNATAACCCATGGNGCTTCTGTNGGAAGAGTTTTAAGCCATTTTCTAGATGATTTATAAGAACAATGTTCGCTCCACATAGCAGAAAATATNCCTAATTCTGTTATATTAGGTNTTCTGTTCATATATTTTATNGTTTCTTTATATTCATCNTCANTAAGACCTAATTCTATAGCTTGATNGAGCGTAGTCATATTAAATTATCCTAATTTTTCAAAAAATGTNNTAAAAAAATTAATACCATCTTNTCCACCTAAACTNGAATCTATTGCTCTTTCAGGGTGGGGCATCATACCTAACACATTACCTTTATCATTNAAGATACCAGCTATATTATTTATAGAACCATTGATATTATTAGCGTCATNAATTTCTCCATNATCTGAACAGTATTGATATGCTATTCTATTATCCTTATTTAGTTTTTCTATTACTTGATCGTCTGCATAATAATTTCCATCATGATGTGCTACTGGCATAGAAACAACTTTATTGACTGAGTTTTTATTATTCCAACTATTTTCATGCTTAGATATTAAATAGGTATATTTACATATAAAATTCATNTTTTTATTTCTCATNAGCNCNCCTGGTAATAGCTCACATTCGGTNAGTATTTGAAATCCNTTACAAATTCCTANAACTGGTGTTCCATTTANAGCTTTNGCTATTACTTCTCTCATAATTGGAGCACGAGATGCTATAGACCCAGATCTAAGATAATCTCCGTGAGAGAAACCTCCAGGTAAAACTATTAAATTAGGGTTATCAAGAGATGTATCTTTATGCCAAATCATTTTAGATACATGACCAGTAGTTTTCTTTATTGCTACAAAAATATCTCTGTCNCAATTAGATCCTGGAAATACAATNATATTTGGTTTCATAAATTATATCTTCTTAATTATCTGGCAGCACTTTAATTTTATAGTCTTCAATAACCATATTNGCTAAAAGTACTTTGCATATTTCTTCTGTTAATTTTTCTGCTTCTTCCTTGCTTTTTGTATCNAGTTCTAAGTCAAAAAGTTTTCCTTGCCGTATTTTTTTTATTCCTGAGAAGCCTAAGTTTTTAAGAGCTGATTCCACAGCTTTACCTTGTGGATCAAGAACTCCTTCNTTAAGTNTAGTATGTACTTGTACTTTCATAATAAGCCTCTAATTAATTTTCTAAAATACCAAGTCTATTAGCGACCTCTTGATAAGCTTCTTTCATATCACCTAGGTCTTGCCTAAATCTNTCTTTATCTAATTTCTTATTTGTATTATTATCCCAAAGTCTAAAATTATCTGGACTTAACTCGTCTGCTAAAATAATTTCTANATCATCATTTTTATATNTTCTTCCAAATTCTAGTTTAAAATCCACNAGCTTTATAGAA
Source organism: Candidatus Pelagibacterales bacterium (assembly GCA_002720535.1). Taxonomy (GTDB): domain Bacteria; phylum Pseudomonadota; class Alphaproteobacteria; order TMED109; family TMED109; genus TMED109. The sequence goes on from PBIU01000004.1 coordinate 32,405, forward strand.
ATACTTGAAAATATTCCTAATAAAAAATCATTTACTCTGAGAGACATATTAAAAATATCTTCTAATTCATTTGGAGTTGCCCAATCAAAGGCAGAAATGTGCTCTTCAGAAATTAAAGGATCATTTAATTCATCAGATTTATAGTAGTATTCAACAATAGGTCTAGGAAGCAATTCTCCTTCTTTNAGACCAAATCTTTTACAAATTGATCCTGCAGCNATATTTCTAACAACTACTTCTATAGGAATTATATCTACTTTATGAACTAANTGNTCTCTCATATTTAAACGTTTTATAAAATGANTAGGAATTCCTATATCTTTTANTTTATCCATCAAAAATGATGAAATTCTATTATTTAAAACACCTTTACCATTAATTACTNCAAATTTTTTATTGTTAAAAGCNGTGGCNTCATCTTTAAAATATTGAATTATAGTATTAGGTTGAGTTCCTTGATAAAGAATTTTAGCTTTACCTTCATATATTTTTTTTCTTTTATCTTTTGCCATGTGTGCCTNCAGTNAATAACTTAAATATATGTATTAAGTAATACAAGAACTATGTATTACTAACAAGTATTGATAGAATAAAAATTATTTTTATCTGGTGAAGAGTCGTTGAATAAAAATATAGTTTTTTCTTTATTCTCTGGAATTGCTACTATAGAAGAACATATAGTTCCGTAATTCTTTATATATTTATCACCAATATTTATAGCTGCTAAAGGTTTATCTTCAGGATGGATATCCCTAGATAAGAATTGTATCCATTCATCCCATTCAGCTATTTCAGGTTTTGGATCTTTAAGAGATTTATATTCTTTTTTATTATAATTATATCTATCTGAAAAGTTACTATTTATATCATGACTATCTAAAAAATGTTTTCCNTCGGGTATATTATGTATTTCTATTTTATCTTTACTATTACTTTTTATCCAATATGCTCTTNGATTATTAGCTAAAAATAAATTAAATGGTTTCCATTTTGAATTATTTATAGATTTTATATAGCTAAGTGCATCTTCAATATTATTTTTATTTAAAACATCTATAACTATATTNCCTCTACTTAATTTATTACTACNTGGNCCTAAACTATTTGATCTATTCAGTATTGTAGCAACTAAACCATGTTCATTTATTCCAAGCCAACTTCCTCCCGCAGTTAAATCTTTGCCAGCTATTATATTAGGAGAATCTGGCCAATGTTTACCTGGAGANAACCAAGGCCTNTCTATCATTTCATCTCTATTTCCTGCAATAATTAANGGCCATTTATCTTTTGGCCTAAAGAGTATTAATAAAGTGCACATTAATTTTTAAACTTTATTTATTTTTAAAAACTTTATCAAAAATATAAGGAATATTTTTTGTATGTTTTTTNAAATCAAAAAGAGTATCTATTTCATTTTTATTTAAATATTTACTTACATTTTTATCATTTATTAAAAGTGTTTTAAAATCAGTCTTATTATTCCATACATCCATTGCNGATTTTTGAACTACTCTGTATGCATCTTCTCGACTCATTCCTGCTTGCGTTAAAGCAAGTAATACGCCTTGGCTAAAATGTAACCCTCCAAGTTGATTCAGGTTTTTTTTCATATTTTTGGGGTATAAAACTAAGTTTTCTATAACACCAGCTAGACGATTAATGGCAAAGTCTAAGGTTACAGTTGCGTCTGGTGCAATAACTCTCTCAACTGATGAATGCGAAATATCTCTTTCGTGCCATAGNGCTACATTCTCTTGAGCAGGCATTACTGCTGATCTTACTAACCTAGCTAATCCTGTTATATTTTCAGTTAATATCGGNTTTCTTTTATGTGGCATTGCAGAACTGCCTTTTTGTCCATCACTGAATTTTTCTTCAGCTTCTCTAACTTCTGTTCTTTGTAAATGTCTTATTTCTATTGAAACTCTTTCTAGGCAACTTGCTATAATTCCTAAAACTGAAAAATACATAGCATGTCTATCTCTTGGTGATATTTGTGTAGAAATNGTTTCAGGNTTTAATTTCATTTTTTTCGCAACATACTGCTCAACTTTTGGATCAATATTAGCAAAAGTACCCACTGCTCCTGAAATTTTACATGTAGCAATATCTTTGCAGGCAAAATCTAATCTTTCTCTGCATCTATTAAATTCAGCATAGGCATACGCAAATTTTAGTCCCATAGTAGTTGGTTCAGCATGTATGCCATGACTTCTTCCAATACAAACCATTTCTTTACTAGATAAAGCTCTTTTTTTTAGAGCTTTTAATAATCTTGCTATACCTTTATCAAGTATTTTACTTGCTTGCATTAATTGAACATTTAGACAAGTATCTAGAACATCAGAAGATGTCATTCCTTGGTGAATAAATCTGGCTTTTGGACCCACATGCTGAGCTACATTTGTAAGAAATGCTATTACATCGTGTTTTACTTCTTTTTCAATAGCATCAATCTTGTCTATTTCAAATTTNCCTTTTTTATCGATTTGCTTTGCTACACCTTTTGGAATAACTCCTAATTTTTCCTGTGCTTCACAGGCATATTTTTCAATATCTAGCCATATTTGGAATCTAGAAGTTGTATTCCAAATTTTTGTCATTTCAGGTCTACTATATCTTGGAATCATATTTATACCTTAAAATTTATTAGTATTTATTAGAATTATATATAATGATATTAATACTACAAATATATAATAATATTTGTAGTATAATTATTTAAAATATTTAAGGTTTATTTATGCTTATTGATGGNATATCAAGACAATCTATAGAATCTAATGATAATTATAAGGTAAAAATTATTGATCAAACATTATTACCTCATGAATTAAAATATATAACTTTAAATAGTTTTAGTGATTGTTGTAAAGCTATAAAGGATATGTGGGTTAGGGGAGCNCCATTAATAGGTGTTACTGCATCATACGGTATGTTTTTTGCGGCATATGAAAACCCAAGCAAAAGAAATTTAAATGAAGCTTTTAAAAAGTTAATTGCTACTAGACCTACTGCAGTTGATTTAAAATGGGCATTAGAAAATATTATAAAATTAATTGAGAACGCACCTACTAAAGAAAAAGCCGATTTAATATGGGGTTTTGCGAGTAAATTGGAGAAAAAATCTATAGAACAATGTTCACGTATAGGTGATTATGGATTAGAAATTATTGAGTCTCATATCAAAAATGATAAAACTATAAATATTTTAACNCATTGTAATGCTGGATGGTTAGCCTGTGTNGATTGGGGTACAGCTTTAGCACCANTATATAAAGCATATAATAAAGGAATAGATGTTCATGTTTGGGTTGATGAGACAAGACCTAGATCTCAAGGAGCAGCTTTAACGGCTTGGGAGCTTAGTAAGCATGGAGTGAATAATACATTAATTGTTGATAACGCTGGCGGCCATCTAATGCAAAATNGTAAAGTTGATATGTGTATAGTTGGGTCAGATAGAACTACATCAAGTGGGGATGTATGTAATAAAATAGGTACTTATATGAAAGCATTATGTGCGTATGATAATAATATTCCTTTTTATGTTGCTTTACCAGAATCAACTATAGATTTTAATTTAACATCGGGAGTAAATAAAATTGAAATTGAAGAAAGGGCTCAAGAGGAAGTTACTTTAGTAAGAGGGATAAATGAATTAGGAAAAATTAGTAATGTTAAAATAACACCTAATTTTGTAAAAAGTCATAATCCTGGTTTTGATGTTACTCCAGCTAGATTAGTTACNAAGTTAATTACTGATAAAGGTATATGTANGGCCTCTAGAGATGGTATAAGAAAATTGTTTAAATGATTAAATTAAAAAAAGAAATTATTAAATTTGCTCAAAAGCTTAATGAAACAAAATTATCTCCTCTGAGATCAGGTAATTTATCTATAAGAGTTAAATTAAAAAATAANATTGACGGTTTTTTAATTACTCCATCAGGTATAAAGTACGAANAGCTNTCAACAAAAGATATCGTATTTGTATCGTTAGAAGGAGAATATAATAAAAAAGGATTAGAACCATCATCAGAATGGAGATTTCACCAAGATATTTATATTAATAAAAAGTGTTGTAAAGCAATTGTACATTCACATTCATTGAACGCTACAGCATTATCTACTCATAGAGTTAAGATTCCAGCGTTTAATTATATGGTTGCAATTGCAGGAGGTATTGATATTAAATGCGCAGAATATGCAACCTTTGGAACTAGACAATTATCTAATAATATTATTAAGGCATTAAAAGATAGAANAGCTTGTTTAATTGCAAACCATGGGCAAATTACATATGGTAGTTCATTAGATGAAGCCTTTGAACTCGCTGAAGAAATAGAAAATATTTCTAAACAATATATATTAGCTAGACAGTTAGGNAACCCAAAAATTTTATCTTTAAATCAAATGGAAAAAGTTTTAAATAAATTTAAGAATTATAAAAAGTAAATTATTTGATATAGGAGTATGCAATGCGAACTTGGCAATTAAATGGTTATAGTATTAAAGAACTAAATATTGAAGATAGACCAGTTCCTAAAATAAATAATAAGAATGACGTANTTATAAAAATGCAATCTGCTAGTTTAAATTTTAGAGATTTAATTATGATTGATGGTGGTTATGGACCTACAGGAGGAAATATTCCATTTGTTCCAATATCAGATGGTGCAGGNGTAGTTACTGAAATTGGAGATTCAGTTTCTAAATTTAGCAAAGGTGATATTGTAACAATACCTTTTTTCAAAGATTGGGANTCAGGTGATATAAAACAAAATACCTATTTAAGCGCTCTTGGTGGTTTAGAAAATGGAGTGATGCAAGAATATATAGNGTATTCAGAAAATAAAATAGTTAAGTCACCAAATAAATGGAGTTGTAATGAAGCATCAACTCTACCTTGTGCTGCTTTAACAGCATGGCGAACAATAGTTACTGAAGGAAAAGTAAACAACAAGTCTATCGTTCTAGTACAAGGGTTAGGAGGAGTATCAATTTTTGCTATTCAGATAGCTAAATTATTTAATGCTCAGGTAATAGCGACTACTTCTAGTGATGAAAGAGTAAACTTAGCTAAAAAGTTTGGAGCTGATTATGTAATTAATTATAATAAAGATAAAGAATGGTGGAAAAAAGTCCAAGATATTACTGATAGAAAAGGTGTTGATATAGTTGTTGAAGTAGGAGGGGGGGNAACGTTAGAGCAATCAATTAAGTCCTCAAAAGTTGGCGCAGTAATTGGTATTATTGGAGTTTTATCNGGAGGTAATGCNAATTTACCGATAGGAAGAGTAATTTATAAGGCTTCTAGATTGATTGGTATAACTTGTGGTAATCAAGAAGAATTAATTAGCATGGTTGATAAATTTAATGAGTCTAATGTAAGGCCAATTATTGACTCAACTTTTTCATTTGAAAATTTACCTGAAGCTTTGAAATATATGAAGACGGGAAAACATTTAGGCAAAATAGTCATAGATTTTGATATGGTNTNATAATGGTAGAGATTTTAATTATNGAAGATGATCAAGTTTGGATTGATATTTTATTAGATGAATTAGAAAATAGTATAANTAATTCTTCTGTAAAAAGTATCTTATATAAAAANCAAGATTATGATTATTTTTTAGAGAAGGTTACACAAATTAAGCCAAGTTTAGTTATCTTTGATGTTAATATGGGAGGTAANCCTCAAGAAGGAATAAAGTTAGCTAAGTATATTAAGAAAAAATACNCAAATTTAGTCTTTGTTTTTTTAACATCACAAAAAAGTGTAGATCCATTAATTTTAGANAATGCAGCATCTGTAGGTGCAGAAACAGTATATGATAAAAATGATTTCGTTAATGACATTGAGGTATTAGGAAAGTTTATAAAGAATTCTTTAAATAAAAGTAATGATTTAGTTGATATAATTAAGGAACCTCCTTTGGAGATTGATTATAAAGCAAGGTCTATCAAATTACATAATATAGAAATAGATTTTACAAGAATGGAATTTGAAATTCTTTCGCATTTAATAAAAAATAAGAATCAAGTTTTTTCTAAATTTCAATTATATGATCATTCTACTAATGATACCGTTCATGAAAATACATTTGAAAATACAATAGTTAGTCATATAAAAGCTATAAGAGATAAATTTAAAAAAATTGATAAAAACTTTAATCCAATAAAAACTGTCCAGTCAATTGGTTATAAATATGATTATAAGTATGATAATTAATTTTTGTTGTCATTTAAAAATATCTCTACTCTTCTGTTTATTTTTTCTCTNACNCCATCTGCAGTAACGANTTTAGGTCTACTTTCTCCATAATAATAACTTGTAATATTTTTATTATCTATTCCTANGCTTATGAGGTATTTTTCTACTTCATTAGNACGTAATTTAGATAATAAAATATTATATTCATCTGTTCCAGATCTATCTGTATGACCTACTACTTCAATTATAAAGTTATTTGTAATATTATAAGTATTTTTAATATCTTTTAGAGTGATTTTAGTTTCATTATTTAATTTATAAATATTGTGAGCAAAATATATTTCAAATTTTAATTTTTTTTCTACATCATCAATTTTTTTAATTTCTTTTATATTTTTAGCTTCCTCTATATCATTTTCTTTATTTTTATTAGATTTTATAGAGTTAACCTTTTCAACTACATCCGTATTATGATTAATATCATTTGCTAGTGTTATCAAGCCAGTATTCATCATATCGTAACATTTTTTTATATGTTCTGTTTGCCATCCTTCTTCTAACTGCTCTAACCAACAATCAAAACCTAACTGAGTTCTAGCACTCAATTTTGGAAATAGAGCCGCTCTTTCAGTATTTAGGGTAAAAATTAATTCTTTTCTTTTGTTATTAACAATTTCTATATATTCATCATCAATATCCCAGTTATTGATTAATTCAGGAGAAATATCTATATTTTTTCTTGCATTAATCCCTTTTTTTGCAAAATATGAAGCATCCATTTCATCATGCATTTCATTCATTTCATAAAGTGCAAATTCCAAATAAGACTCTGAGAGTGCTTGTGCAAACTCATTATTAGACTTAGGCGTTGATTTAAGTTCTTCAATATCGAAGTATGCACAACCATTGCCTATTAAAATAACTAAAAATAATAAATAAAAGTGACATTTTTTTTCTAAATAATTTAACATATTTCTTCCTCTGTAATTAATTGTTAAAATATAATAATTATTTATATAGATATACTTTTTTATTTATGAAGATTTTATGAAGAAATTTTAGGTTAGACATGAATATTGCACAAATAAAGGTTTGGTTAATATTACTATTATCAACTTTTATATTATTAATTGGTATAGTTTTTTCAATATTTTTGAGTTCTTTATATTTAAGTCCACTAGGCCAAAATTATGCTAAAAAAGAATTAAATAAAGTAAATAAAATTGTAGAAAATGATTATTCAATCTTGAAAGAGGTTTTTAAAGATTTTACAATTTCAAATGAAGAAAAAATAGTAATAGATAATTTGAATATTGTAAAAAATAATTCTGGTAATATAAAATTTATTATCCAAGAAAGAGATAGAAAAGTACTTTATAATAAAGGCATAATTAATAATTTTACTGATAAACCTAGTAATAATTTAATATCGATAGGTAAATTCAGCATTGATTTTGCAGCGTTTTTTAAAAAAGTTTTTTTTTATAAAGTAAAAAATGATTGTAACGATTATTTTCGTAACCCGTATACAGTATTTCAAGATAAAATTGAAGTTTATGAAATACAATGTTCTTTTAATTTAAATAAAAGTATGATGAGAATATATAAAGGTGGAGACCTTAATAGTTCATATATTATTGCTAAAAGTATACCTATATATATAGATAATAAAGTAGGTGTAGTTATTTATCTTTCATCAGATGCTAGGAATTTAGAGGAGGATTTAGGGATTATTCTTTTATCAATATTAACACCAGTTATATTTAGTATTTTTTTAGTCTCTTTCTTTATAATATATTTACAAAGATATTTGAGATTAAAAATTAATAGTAATTGGATTAATGCAAAAAATATTGCTCATAATTTAAAGAATAAGACTAATGCTATAAAATTTTATAATTCTAAAAATTTTGATAATATTAAAATGTATAGAAATAATTCTATAAAAATTAACAATATAATTTCTAATTTAGATGATTTTATAGAGACATCATTAAACACGGCTCGGAATGATCATTATGAAACTGGAGATCACGATAGAAAAGATTTCACTGATTTTTTTACAATAATTGATTTATTACAAAATTTATATCCTTCTAAGAATATTGATTTTAATCTAAATATTGATAGAAAAAAGAAATATGTGATTAAAGGAGAAAAAAATAAAATAATTGAAGCAATTTCTGCCTCTATTGATAATAGCCTGTATTGGAATATATCAGATAAAAAAATAATAATAAGTGTAAATATCAATAATAATTTTTTAGAACTTATAGTAAGAGACCGTGGACCAGGTATTAGTAATAAAGATAAAAAAAATATTTTTTTAAAGGAATATAGTAAATCAGGTGGTAATGGAATTGGCTTGTATCTTGCAAAAAATATTGTAGTTTCATATGGTGGCAACCTTTATCCTTTAGACAGAAAAGGTGGAGGACTAGATATGGTATATAAATTTAAACTTATAAATTAAATATTTATATATAACTTAGATAAGATATGACTAATGATTAAATTAAAAAGAAATATTATTTTATTTTCAATATCAGTTTTTCTATTAATAAGCTGTACTTCTTCTCAATATATTGAGCCTAAGCAACTTGACGCTGAAACTTCAGCTAAATCAATTCTTTCTAATAATATTAATGATCAAAAATTAATAGCTTATTTAAGTAGGTATAATTTAATTATTCCAGATAAAGATGATTATTGGAATTCTGACTTATTAGTAATGATTGCTTTGTTTAATAATAAAAATTTAGAAATGAAGAGGGCTGAGTATGGTTTAGTGGCAGCTGATATACAAGTAATAACTGCTGGTTTTAAAAATAATATTTTAAATCCTACAACGGAATATCATACTAAGGGTAAACCATTTACCATTGGTTTGAGCTTAGAAGTTCCTACAAACAATATTTCCATTAAAAAAATTAAGCTAGATTTAATAAAAATTAAGACTTTAACTAAGGCGTTAGAAATAATTTTACCAGCATGGGAAATTCGTACTAATGTTATGAAGTCTATTGCAAAAATATTAAAATATGAAGAAGAGTACATTTTAGAAAACAATATAACTAATAAAATGGACAAAAATTTGAACATTATGAATGGGTTATATGAGCAGGGATTAATTTCTTCAATTTTATTAAATAATTATAAGAAAGAGTTAGAAGAAAGAATTAGTAATTTAAAGATTATTAAATCTAAAATTAAAGCCTCTAGAATAAACCTATCTAGTAATTTAAACTTACCAATAGATTTAATAATGAGTATGAAAATTGCATTAGAAGACAGTAAAACTGCAACAATAGAAGAGTTAGAATCTACATTAGAGGAAAAATTAAATTTTGCCTTGGTTAGCAGAGGAGATGTTTTGACTTCTTTATCTAAATATGCTGAGTCTGAGTCTGAGTTAAGATTATTAGTTGCAGAAGAAAATAATATAATACAATCTTTATCACCAGCGATCCTTTGGGATCAAACTGATCTAATATTTAATTTAACTGGTGCTTTATTATTGAAAAATGAAGAAATTACGGATGCTAAAATGAATAAGGCAATTTTAAAAAGAGATTTATATAAAGCAAGCTTTGAAGCAACTCAAAGTATGATACTTCAAGAAGTATATAATTCATTTTCTAAAATGTTGATTGTAAATGCTGAGTATTATGCGGGTTTATCTTTGCTGCAGAATTCTAAATTAAATTTAGAAATAATAATAAATAGAAGGAAAAAAGGCGATGTAAGTAATCTTGATGTTTTACAAGCAGAGTTATTAACTTTACAAAGAGAAAAATTATTATCTGATATTAAATATAATAGGTTATTTTCTTTTTTAGATTTTGAAAACAGTCTGGGTCATAGTTACAATAATAAAGATTATCTTCCTAAAGATGCTTATTATCCTATAGATTATTTTACAAATTCATATAAAGGTAATTTGCAATGAAAAAAATAATATATGTAATGATAGGAGTTTTAATTGGTTTACTAGTTTCTTTGCTATTATTCCAACCAAGGCTTGATTATTTTTTGGATGATGAGAGTGAATTAATAGATAACGAGATGAAGATTTATGACGATGATGATGACGATGATGACGATGATGATTATGAAATTAATAGAGTAGAGTACTATAAAGATAAATTAGCTATAAAATTATCTGATGATGAAATTAANGATGCTGGAATTATTGTTTCTAAATTAACACAAGATAAAATTACATTAGAAGAAGAAATAAACGCTATATCTATAGGTTATAAAAACTTATTAGATGTAGTTAGTAAATACGACGTTTTGAATGTACAGCTTAGTAAGAGCAAAATTAACAAAACACATAATGAAAGAATATATTTGAGATTGAAATCTCTTTATGATGAGCAGGGTAGTATTGCTCTTAAAGATTTGGAGGAAGTAGAGTTTAAAATTGAATCAATTAAAGCTGATATGAATTCAATACAAAAAGATATGGATTTTCTTATTAGTGAAATAAAATTAGAATACGGCAGTATATTAGTGGATGATGTTCTTAGTGAAAGAAAGATTTTTACTTCTTTAATAAATAATTCTTCTTCTTTATTAATCATAGAAAATGTTAATTTAACTAATAAAAATAGAAATTATAAATTTAAAAATGAAGAATTAATTTTTCTTAACCCTTATAATGGTAATTCAAATTTAAGAGGTAATGTAGGTATATTTTTATTACAAAATATAAAAATTTCATCAAATAGCAAGCTAACTGTTTTCCTGAAAAATGAAGACTTGATTGACGGTTATTTTATTCCAGAAAGTGCTTTACTCTATCACGGTGGAAAAGTATGGGCATATTTTAGAGAAAATAATGAAATTTTTTATAAGGAGGAGATAACTAATTTTTATACTATAGATAATAATAAAGTTTTTAGCACTAATTCCTTATTAAATTTGAATATTGTAGTATCTGGAGCTCAAATATTATTAGCTGAGGAATTTCGCTCGCAAATTATGCAAGAAGATGATGATTAGAATTTATAATGTTTTATTCAATAATTAGATTATCCATATATAAACCTTTAATAACCATTTCCTTTGTTTTATTAATTTCTCTTTTTTGTTCTTGGAAATTATTTCAAACGTCTTTAGATATTTTTCCTGAGTTTTCGCCTAAATTAGTTGTTATTCAAACTGAATCTCAAGGTCTATCAGCTGAACAGGTTGAGAATAACGTAACAAGACCGCTTGAGTCCTATTTGGCAGCTATACCTAATATGGATTATTTGAGATCTGAATCTATTGCAGGTCTATCTGTAATAACCTTAACTTTTAAAGAAAATTCAGATCATAATGTTAATAGACAACTAGTATTGGAAAAACTTAATGGTGTTAAAAATATACTTCCATCTAATGCAAATACTCCTTTAATGATGCCTTTAGCTTCTTCAGCTGCTACAATTATGACTATCGGTTTTACTTCTGAAGAAAAAAATTTATTAGATTTAAGAACTTTTGTGGATCAACATATTTCACCCGCTTTATTATCTTTAAATGGTGTAGCTGATGTAAATGTCTTTGGGGGTTACGAGAGGCAATTAAGTATAATATTAGATAAAGATAAACTTTTGAAATATTTTATTAGCCTTGAAAGTATTATTGATCATATCAAAGCATCTAACTTAATTGTATCTGGTTCAATTCAAACACCTAATCAGGAATTACAAATTGTCTCAAACAATGTAATACCTATTGAGAAAATTAGAGAAATAAATCTCTTAAATGATAATGGCCAATATTTTAAGTTAAAGGATATAGCAACTATAAAATTTACTGCTGCAAAACAAATTAGTAAAGCTAGTATTGAAGCTACAGATGGTATTGTTTTAATGATCATTGGACAGTTAAATGCTGACACTGTTGCTATAACAAAATCTATAGATCAATCTTTAAGTAAACTTAAAGCTTTAATTAGAAGTAATAAAATTGAATTGCATGATCAAATTTTTAGGCCTGCTAATTATATTTTAAAAAGCTTAGAAAGTATTTTAGATCATTTAGTTCTAGGTGGATGTTTAGTATTAATTGTACTTNTCATTTTTATGTTTAATCTTAAAGCTGCATTAATTTCAGCTTTATCAATACCTATTTCACTTCTATTAGCATCTATTTTAACATTAAGTACNGGTACAAGTTTAAATATAATGGTTATAGCTGGCTTAGCTATAGCNCTAGGTGAAGTTGTTGACGATGCTATTATAGATGTTGAAAATATNCTTAGACGATTAAGAGAAAATGCNAAGTTAAAAAANCCACTAAATACTCTAAGAGTTATCTATAAAGCGTCACTAGAAGTTAGAGGTTCTGTTATTTATGCCTCATTAATAGTAATGCTAGTATTTGTGCCTTTACTTTTATTATCTGGATTAGTTGGTAGAATGTTTGCTCCATTAGGTATAGCTTATATACTAGCAATTTTTTCATCCTTAATTTCTGCACTGACATTGACACCAGCTCTATCAAGCATAAGTTTTAGAAAATATACAGAAACAAAAGAGCCGTTTGTAATAAATTTAATATCCCCTCTTTATAAGAAAATATTAACTTATATTACATCATTCCCTAAGTTATATTCTATTATTGCACTCTTACTATGTTCTTCAGGAATCATTTTAGCACCTAAATTGAATTTTGGTTTTTTACCAGACTTAAGGGAAGGGCATTTTATGATTCATACATCTTCGATTACAGGCACTTCCTTGGCTGAAACAATGAGAATTGGAGATAATATTAGCAGTAAAGTTTTGCAGATAGAAGGTGTTAAAACTATATCACAGTGGGCGGGAAGGGCAGAAAGAGGAGCAGATACATTTGGAAGCCATTATTCAGAATTTGAGGTTGAATTATATGATTTGACTGGAGAAAAAGAGCAGATAGTNCATGATAAGATTAGAGAGGTATTAATTAATACACCTGGAATATCTTTTGAACTAAACTCTTTTTTANTTGAAAGAGTAGATGAAACTTCTTCAGGTTTTACTTCACCNATNGTAATTCAAATTTTTGGTAATAGTTTAGTTAATATAGATATTGCTAGTAATAAACTACATCAAGGTTTATTAGAAAGTAATTTGCTGAGAGATGTTCAATTAAAGTCTGTACTTGATAAACCACAAATTAATATTGAATTTAACAATAAATTATTAGCTAAAAATAATATTTCACTTAATCAAGCTAAATTATTTATTAATACTGCGATAGATGGATTTATAATTGATAACTATTATGAAGATGTTTTACTTATACCTGTAGTNCTTTTGTATAAAGATAAAAATCAAATAGAAAGTATTGATTATATAAAAAACTTGGTTTTGTTTAATAAGCTTGGTCAGCCAATAAAACTAAAAGATATTTCTGAAATATCTATAACGAAAGGACGCTATAATATTCTTCATGATTCTGGAAGAAAAGTGCAAATTATAACTTTAAAACCATTAGGGGGAGCTATCAATTCAGCATTAAATGAAATTAATAATATTATAAATAATATTAATTTAGGAGATAATATTTATATTAATATAACTGGAAGTGCGATAGAAGGAAATGAAGCTCGAAAAGAACTAATAATTATCTCATTTTTAATTATGATAGCAGTATTATTTCTTGTCCTATTAGCTATAGGAAATATGAGAAATACTTTACTAGTTTTAATAAATTTACCTTTTGCCTTAATTGGAGGTTTAATTGCAGCTTCAATGGGAGGCGGTATATTATCTATAGGATCAGTTGTTGGATTTATAACCTTATTTGGTATAACGTTAAGAAACTCCATTATGTTAATTTCTCATTATCAGCATTTAGTATTTAAAGTTGGTTTAAAATGGAACAAGGATACTGTAATAAAAGGAGCAACAGAAAGGTTGCCGTCTATATTAATGACAGGATTAGTTACAGCACTTGCAATGGTTCCTATTGCTTTTGATTCGGATAATGCTGGCAGAGAAATTATGGGTCCAATGGCATCTATAATTATAGGAGGCTTGACTTCTTCTACTATTTTAAACTTACTTATTTTGCCAGCTTTTATGTTAGCTTTCGGATCTTTTAATAAAAAATCATAATAATACTAAGCTGCTTCTTCTATAGTTTCTTCTAGTTGTGAGGATAAATCATAAATACTATTTATAGATATTTTATTGTTTGCAACTTCATTTAATTGTTGTTTCCATATTTTTGTGCCTTGAACTCCATAGAATAAATTAAATAATGGTCTTACTAATCTTCGTTGTGAATGACCTAGACTAATATATTTACTTGCATATTTTAAGTATTTACCAATTATTTCTGATCGAGACATATTGTTTTTATTATTATNAAATAAATTATCTGTCTCACTGAGCATCCAAGGATTGTCCCAAGCTGCTCTTCCTATCATGCTTCCATCAAAAGTATTTAGATGCCACTTAGCTTCTTTTAGATTTTTAATACCACCATTAAGTATTATATTCATATCTTTAAAGGTGTTTTTAATATATTTNACTCTTTCATAATTTAAAGGAGGAATCGTCCTATTTTCATGAGGACTTAANCCCTTAAGTATGGCTATTCTTGCGTGAATTATAACTGTTTTNACATTTTTAGAGTGCAATTCTGNAATAAATTCTTCTAAAAATTCATCAGTATCAAAATTATCCAAGCCTATTCTTGTTTTAACGGTAATAGGAATATCTGTTTCTTCCTTAATTGCATCTATCATTTTACCAACTTTAGTAGGTTCCTTCATTAAGCAAGCACCAAAATTACCATTAACGACCTTACTAGAAGGACATCCACAATTAATATTAATTTCTTGGAAGTTTTCTTTTGNAAAAATATTAGCAGCTTGTTTTGCTAAAATTGGATCAGAGCACCCAATTTGCAATGCAACAGGTCCTTTGCAATCTCCTTCAATCAGGAATCTTTTATTTTGATCATGAATAATAGTATTAACATTAATCATTTCAGTATATAAAAATATATTCTTAGATATTAATCTTATTAAATTCCTAAAGTGTAAATCTGTTCTATCCATCATAGGAGCTACTGATAATAAATTAGGATGAATATTTTNCATTAAATTAACCTTTATTTATAAGTTTTGCAGCTTCGATAGCAAAGTAACTTAATATACCATTTGCTCCTGCTCTTTTAAAACAAGTTAAAGATTCTATTATAGCCTTATCTTTATCAATATATCCATTTTTAACTGCAGACATGATCATAGNATATTCACCTGATACCTGATAAGCATATGTAGGCATTTTAAAAGTAGTTTTTATTCTGTAAATTATATCCAAATATGGCATGCCTGGTTTTACCATAACCATATCAGCTCCTTCAGATATATCTAAACCAACTTCTCGTAATGCTTCATCNGAATTAGAAAAATCCATCTGATAACTTTTTTTTGACTTACTGCTGAGGTTTTTTTCAGATCCAATGGCATTTCTAAATGGTCCATAGAAACATGAAGCGTACTTTGCTGCATAAGACATAATTTGCGTATTTTTATAGCCATTTTTATCTAGTTCTGTGCGAATTGCTTGAACTCGTCCATCCATCATATCACTAGGAGCAATTATATCAGANCCTGCTTTTGTTTGAATGATAGCTTGTTTACACAATATACTAAGAGTTTCGTCATTTAATATTTCATTATTTTTTATTATACCATCATGTCCATGACTAGTATATGGATCTAGTGCTACATCAGTAATAATACCAATACCTTTAATATTATCTTTTATTAATCTAGTTGCTTTACATACGATATTTTCTTCATTTAGAGCTTCTGAACCATTTTCATCTTTTAATGAGTTATTCGTTTCAGGAAATAATGCTATAGCAGGTATTCCTAATTCTTTTGCTTCGTGAACTATTCCAACAACTTCATTTATTGGAATTCTATTTACTCCGGGCATGGAAGTTATAGCTGTTTTCTTTTCAGAATCAGTAACAAATATTGGAAGTATTAAATCATTTACACTAATCTGATTTTCTTTAACCAAACGTCTNCTCCAATCAGATTTTCTATTTCGTCTCATTCTTATATTTGGATATGAAGCAATACTTATATTATTAGTCATAATTATTTCCTAATTAAACAGAGTATATTATATTATAATAGTGTATTTTTACAAAATTCTTGTATCTTAATAATGAGTTTAGTCAAGAAAATACATTTATATTAATTTTTAAAGGCATCGGAATAATTATGGATTTTACTCTAACTAACGACCAAACAGCAATTAAATCTATGGTACAGTCTTTCGCTAAGGAAAAAATGGAACCGTTTGCTAATAAGTGGGATCAAGAAAAAACTTTACCAGTAGACGTTCTTAGAGAAGCAGCTAGTTTAGGTTTAGGAGGAATTTATATACCTGAAAAATTAGGTGGTACAGGTCTTGGTCGTTTAGACGCTGCAATTATATTTGAAGAACTTTCCACTGCATGTCCATCTACAGCTGCATTCTTATCAATTCATAATATGGCAACTTGGATGATTTCTAAATATGGTTCCGATTATCATTTTGATAATTATCTTCCAAAATTAATATCTATGGAATTAATTTCTTCATATTGTTTAACAGAACCTGGCTCAGGTTCAGATGCTGCTGCATTAAGTACTACGGCTAAGAAAGATGGAGATTATTATATACTCAATGGAACAAAAGCTTTTATATCTGGAGCGACATTGTCAGATATTTATTTAACTATGGTTAGAACTGGAGATAAAAGTGCCAATGGAATATCCTGTATAATAGTAGATAAAAATTCTGAAGGCCTTTCTTTTGGAAAATTAGAAAATAAAATGGGCTGGAATTCGCAACCAACAGCTCAAGTAATATTTGATAATTGTAAAGTACCTATAAAAAATTTAGTAGGAAAAGAAGGAGATGGCTTTAAGATTGCTATGCAAGGATTAGATGGCGGACGAATTAATATTGCATCTTGTTCGCTTGGTGCAGCAAAAGCTTGTTTAGAAAAATCCTTAATATATGTAAACGATAGAACACAATTTGGAAAAAAAATATCTGATTTTCAAGCAACTCAGTTTAAATTAGCTGATATGGCTACGCAACTAGAAGCTGCAAGATTAATGGTTTTAAAAGCAGCTTCAGAATTAGATAACCTTGGACAAGAGACTACAAAGTCATGTGCTATGGCAAAAAGATTTGCAACAGATATTGGTTTTGCAATTTGTAATGAAGCATTACAATTACATGGCGGATATGGTTACTTGTCGGAATATCAAATAGAAAGATATGTTAGAGATTTACGTGTACATCAAATTTTAGAAGGTACTAATGAAGTTATGAGGGTTATAATTTCTAGGGCTTTATTAAATAATAGGTAATTTAAGATGACTGTTAAATATGAAGTAAATAAAAATGCAGCTATTTTAACTTTAAGCAGACCTAAATATTTAAATACTTTAACATTTGAAATGATAGAAAAAATAGAAAAGTATCTAAAAGCAAT
Organism: Candidatus Pelagibacterales bacterium; assembly: GCA_002720535.1. Classification (GTDB taxonomy): domain Bacteria; phylum Pseudomonadota; class Alphaproteobacteria; order TMED109; family TMED109; genus TMED109. The sequence continues at coordinate 50,115 of PBIU01000004.1, forward strand.
TTTAAAGAATGAAAATATTCATATAGTTATTTTTAAGGGCGAGGGTGAAAGAGCATTTTGTGCTGGAGGAGATGTTAAAAGTTTTTATGAAGAAAAAAATACAACTACTAATAATAAAATAAGAAAAAATTTTTTTTATAAAGAGTATCAATTAAATTATTTAATAAAAAATTATAAGAAGCCAATAATTTCTCTTGTTAATGGAATATGTATGGGGGGTGGAGTAGGTATTGCTATGCATAGCAATATAACTGTAGTGTCTGAAAATGTTACTTTTGCTATGCCTGAGACCGCAATTGGATTATTTCCTGATNTAGGTGCTGGAAGTATTTTATCAAAATTAAAAAATAATATAGGTATATATATTGGTTTAACCGGAAAAAGGTTAAAAAGTGATGATTTAATTGAATTNCAATTGGCTAATTATTGCATTAAGTTTGATAAATTCGAAGAAGTTGAAAAATCTTTAATTAAAGTTAAAACAAAGCAATCTATTCAGAATATTCTTAAGAAAAATTCATTAAAAACTAATTCTCTTATTTTTCCTAATTTAAATAAAAAAATTGAAAATATATTTAGATANAANAATATTGAAAAAATTATTTTGGCATTAAAAAATAATAATGAAAAATGGTCTGTGGACGCTCTCGAATCTCTTAAAAAAATGTCCCCTACAAGCCTTAAGATTACTTTAAAACAAATAAGGGCTGCAAAATATTTGTCTTTTAAGGATGATTTAATTATGGAGTATAGGTTGTCACAAGCATGCATGGCAGGAGTTGATTTTTATGAAGGAGTAAGAGCTATTTTAGTTGATAAGGACTTTAAGCCAAAATGGAGCCCTAATAGAATTGAAGATGTTACTGATAAATTAGTTTCATCACATTTCAAATCTTTAGGTAAAAATGATCTAAAAATATAGTAAAGGAAAAGATATGAATATTGGATTTATAGGATTAGGAAATATGGGAAGGGGTATGGCTTTAAATTTAGTTAAAGCTAACCACAAAGTTAAGGTTTATGATATTAATATTGATGCTGTTAATGATTTAAATAGTAATGGTTGTATTGGTTGTTCTAATATAGTTGATACTGTTTCTAATGTGGAAATAGTTATAACTATGTTACCTGAAGGCTCTCATGTTAGAGATGTTTATCTTGGTAGTAATGGAGTAATTGTAAATGCTAATAAAAATACACTATTAATTGATTGCTCAACTATAGATATTGATACAATTAAAAATGTTGGCGAAGAAGCTAGTATCAAAGGTATGAAATTAATAGATGCTCCAGTTTCTGGAGGAATAGTAGGTGCAGACAATGGAACATTAACTTTTATGGTAGGGGGGTTGGAGGAAAACTTTAAAATGGCTGTCCCTATATTAAATAGTATGGGTAAAAATATTATTCATGCAGGAGAGTTAGGCTCTGGTCTCGCTGTAAAAATATGTAATAATATGATTTTAGGTACAACAATGATTGCATTAGCAGAATCATTTACTATGGCTAAAAAATTAGGACTGGATCAAAAAACATTTTTTGATATTAGTTCTAAAGCAACTGGAATGTCATGGGCAATGTTAAATCATTTGCCTGTGGCTAATATAATTGAAACTGCCTCTGCTAATAATAATTTTAAACCAGGTTTTGCTGCGGAGATGATGTTAAAAGATTTATCTTTAGCACAAACTGCTGCAAATTCAATTAATCTTTCGACGCCAATTGGATCATTGGCATTAAATATGTATAAGGAATTTATAAGTAAAGGTAACGGGTCTCTTGATTATTCTGCAATCATAAAATTAATAGATAATTAAAAAGAAGCTATTCCAGTTTGAGATCTGCCTAATATTAAAGCATGAATATCATGTGTACCCTCATANGTGTTTACTGCCTCTAGATTCATTACATGTCTAATTACATGGTATTCGTCACTTACTCCATTAGCACCATGCATATCTCTAGCTGTACGCGCTATTTCCAAAGCTTTACCAGTACTATTTCTTTTAATAAGTGAGACCATATCAGGAGTAGATTTTCCTTCATCTTTTAACCTTCCAACCCTTAAACTGCCCTGTAAAGCAAGACTAATATCTGTTTGCATATCTGCTAATTTTTTTTGAATTAGTTGATTTGCAGCAAGTGGCTTACCAAATTGTTGTCTATCTAATGTATATTGTAGTGCTGCATGCCAGCAAAATTCTGCAGCTCCTAATGCTCCCCAGGCAATTCCATATCTTGCGGAGTCTAAGCATGAAAAGGGGCCTTTAAAAGATTTTACATCAGGCAGTTTGTTTTCTTCTGGAACAAATACATCTGATAGATGAATCATGCCAGTCGTAGAAGATCTTAATGAAAACTTACCTTTGATATAAGGTGTTTCTAAACCTTTAAAACCTCTTTCTACAATAAAGCCTCTTAGTATATTTTGTTCATCTTTAGCCCAAATAATTAAAATATCAGCAATAGGAGAATTGGTAATCCAATTTTTTGCTCCATTAAGAATGTATCCTCCCTTTGTCGCTGTAGCTTTTGTTTCCATACTTCCTGGGTCTGATCCATGATTAGGTTCAGTTAGACCAAATGCACCAATATATTCACCAGAAGCTAGTTTTGGTAAAAAGCGTTGTTTTTGATCTTCTGAACCAAATGTATAGATAGGATGCATAACAAGACTAGATTGAACGCTCATACAGGATCTGTAGCTTGAGTCTACTCTTTCAATTTCTCTAGCAATTAGTCCATATGCTACATATGAAACACCNGGGCAATTATAACCATTTATGGTAGACCCAAGTAGGCCTAATTCTCCCATTTCTCTAAATATATTTTTATCAAAGCTCTCATTCCTATTATTATCTAATACTCTGGTCATTAGTTTNTCCTGTGCATAGCTTGCAGCAGTTTCACTTATCATATTTTCTTCTTCAGTCAATTGATCTTTAAGTAGAAAAATATCAGACCATGTTGAAGCTCTATAATCTATATTATTTAATTCCGTAAGTTTTTTATTTTTAACTGATGACATTATAATTCCTTATTAATTTATAGAAAAGCTATCTGCTATTTCTAGAACTTTTCTTAGGCGTATATTATTAAGAGAGCTAGCGGAAATATAATAATATACATTATTTATTTTTTGAAGTCTTAAGACTAAATAAAGCTTAAACCCTCCTAGTGGATAGACACAATANAGTTGAGAATATTCTCCTTCCCCATTAAATCCTCTATTTATACTATCGCAAAACCAGTCTGGATTAAGTGTAGCTTTTTTAATAGTATCATCTATTGCAGGAACTGATAATCTGATGCTATCGAATAATGTATCTCTGATAGGACTATCTGGCCCCCTGATTAGNCGTTCAACTATAATAATATTATGGATTTCTTTATGCAATCTGTCATAAAGCCAAGTATTAGAATTTAAGTTATTGTTTTTTAATTTATATAAATTAAGCCATGTATACTTACTAAAAATATTTTCTACNGGAGAAATAGTTATTATACCAGTAAGTGAATCATTATAGTTTAATACTAAAGTCTTTTCTTCGAAGTCTTTAGGAATTATAAATGACTCAAAAAAATCCTCAGAGTTACATACTGTAATATTAAATATAAATATNAAATAAATTANATAAACAATTGAATTATAATATTTCATTAGGNTTTAATCTCTATTAAATNTTACTGGCTTTCCTTTTGGTGANCCTATTAATTCACCATCTCTCATAATAATATTTCCGTTTACAATAGTCATAACTGGCCATCCTTTAACTTTCTTATTATTAAATGGAGTCCATCCTGATTTAGTTGCCATCATATCATTAGTTATTTTTACCTCTTTATTTAGATCAATTATAGTTAAATCTGCATCATTATTTAATTTAATTTCACCTTTATTAATAACTTTATACAATCTTGCAGGATTTGTAGATATTAATTCGCATAGCTTAAATAAGCTTAAATTACCTTNATTTACATGATCTAACATTATAGGAACAATTGTTTGAACTCCTGGCATACCAGANGGAGTTTCTGGATAAGGCTTGTTTTTCTCTTCTATTGTGTGGGGTGCATGGTCAGAACCGATTACATCTACNACTCCATCTTTTATACCTTTCCACAAACCTTTTTGATGTCTTATTTCTCTTATAGGAGGGTTCATTTGAGCAAATGCACCTAANTCATCATAACATTCTGGAGCATTCAATGTTAAATGTTGTGGTGTTACTTCAACACTAATAAATTCTTTATTATTTTTNATATATTCGATTTCTTCTTCAGTTGTAATATGTAAAATATGCACAGGTTTTTTAGATGCATTTGCACCTTTTATAACTCTTTTTGTTGCATTTAAGGCTGTAAGTTCATCTCTCCATGTTGGATGAAAATGTACNCCATTATTTTTAATTAGTTTTTTTCTTTCTATTAATCGTGGTTCATCTTCAGCATGAACAGCTACTCTAAAATTTCTACTTTTTAAAACATTAATTAAAGTTTCATCATCAGGTACTAATAAATTACCNGTAGATGANCCCATAAAAATTTTTANNCCTACACANCCAGGAACTTTTTCTANTTCTGNNANNGAAGAAAANTTNTCNNNNGTNGCNCCAGCATAAAANGCATAATTNACCCACATTCTATCTTTNGCTAANTTNAATTTATCTTNTAAACGNTCTACAGTTGAAGTAGGNGGNTAAGTATTAGGCATTTCAAAAACACTAGTAACTCCTCCTAATGCNGCNCCCATNGANCCNGTNTNTAAATNTTCTTTATNNTCTGNNCCNGGTTCTCTAAAATGNACTTGGCTATCAATNACNCCAGGNAATATNNTNAGGTTTTTAGCNTCNANNANATTATNNGANTCATANTTANTNGAAGTAGATAANAGTGAAATTTTATTATTTTTAANTCCNATNTTTANGTTTTCAAANNTATNACCTATTACTANANTTCCATTTTTAATTANAANATCATACATATACTAGAATCCTATATTTATTACAGAAACTATATTATTATATGAAATGAGTAGATACAAATATTANANTTAATCAACAAANTTAATTTCATTTGCTTGTGATTTATCTTTTATAAATTGAAGNCTTTTTTCAGGATTTTTACCCATAACATTNTCAACAAATAANGCNGTTTCTGGAATTATATTTCTAGTAAGNTTAACNCTTATTAAAGTCCTATTATTNATATCCATAGTAGTATCTTTTAATTGTTTAGCAGGCATTTCTCCCAGCCCTTTAAACCGACTAACATCNACTTTANTATTTTTTTTAAAATTCTCTTTAATAATTTTATCCTTATCTTCATCTGTCATTGCATAGAATGACNTATCTTTTTGTGTAATTCTATATAAAGGTGGTTGTGCAAGATATAATTTACCTGCTTCAACTAGACCAACCATTTCTTGAAAAAAGAATGTTAGTAAAAGAGATGTTATATGAGCACCATCTACGTCAGCATCAGTCATAATTATTATTTTATCGTATCTCAAATTTTCTATATTGAACTTATCTCGCGTTCCACAATTTAGAGTTTTCTTTAAATCACTAAGTTCTTTATTTTGTTCCATTTTATCTGNTGTTGAGGAGGCAACATTAAGTATTTTTCCTCTAAGCGCTAATATTGCTTGATACTCTCTATTTCGAGCTTGCTTAGCAGAACCTCCTGCAGAGTCTCCTTCNACTATAAACAGTTCTGATCCTTTGGCTTCCTTTTGAGTNCAATCTGCTAATTTACCTGGTAAATATATTTTTTTTATTAAATTATTTTTATTTAAATCTTTTTCTTTTTTTCTTCTTATTCTTTCNTCTGTNCTATTTATTGTTTCATTTAATAAATANTTAGCTATTTCCATATTATTATTAAGCCAGACTTCAAAATGATCTTTTAATGAACTTTCTATTGATTTTTGTGTTTTTGGAGAGGAAAGTTTTTCTTTAGTTTGACCTTGAAATTGAGGATCTTTTATAAATATAGATAAAATACCATAAGCTCTCCCTAATAAGTCTTCGGATGATATTTTTGATGCTTTTTTTATATTATTAATTTCACCAAATGATCTCATAGCTTTCGTTAAAGCAACCTTAAAACCGTTCTCATGGCTTCCACCTTCATGTGTAGGAATAGTATTACAGAAACTCAATAAATTTGATTCTAATTGTATTGGCCAACAAATAGACCATTCAATTAGTTCTTCTTCTGAATCTAAGTAAGTTTTACCTGAAAAAATTTCATTTATAAGTAATGGGCCATTATCTAGTTTATTGATTAAAAAATCTTTGATTCCGTCAGGAAAATTATAAGTTATTTTTTCATTATTTTTACTATTTCTGAATCTAATTCCCAATTAATAGTGATTCCTCTAAATAAATATGCTTTAGATTCTGCCATTTGTTTTAATACTTTTGGATCAAAGAAAGTATTATTTCCAAAAATTTCTTTATCAGGAGTAAATTCGATATATGTACCTTTTTTTTTACTTTCTTTAATTTTTTTTATTTTTGTTTTTGGTAATCCTTTAGAAAACTCTTGTCGCCATAAACTATTGTCTCTGTTTACTTCCACAATTAGTTCTTCTGATAACGCATTAACAACAGATAATCCAACTCCATGTAACCCCCCAGATGTATTATATGCTTTAGAACTAAATTTTCCACCTGAATGAAGTGTAGTACAAATAACTTCTAATGTAGATAGGTTTGGTCTTTTGGGATGATTATCAACAGGTATTCCTCTGCCATTATCTGTTATACATAATTTATTATTTTTTTTAAGTGTAATACTAATGTTTGTTGCGTGTCCAGCAACTGCCTCATCCATAGAGTTATCTATTATTTCTGATGCTAGATGATGTAAGGCTTTTTTGTCAGTACCACCAATATACATTCCTGGTCTTTGTCGAACAGGCTCTAAGCCTTCTAATAATTCAATATCCTTGGCTTCATAGGAGTTTTCTTTTTTTTGTTTTTTATCAAAAAGGTCTAACATTACTTAGATATAATAATTTAATTGTACTCCATCAAGCAATATATTTAGTATTTTTTATAAATTTGATAGCTATATATTGAAGAAAGGCTGGATTTTGTATATCCAGCCTTTTTATATAAGATTGTATATTATACTGAATAATACATATCAAATTCAACTGGATGAGGAGTATAATCTACTCTGTGAGCTTCTTCTCTCTTTAATTCAATATATCCATCAATTTGATCATTAGTAAATACATCACCAGCAGTTAAAAATGCCCTATCTTTATCTAGTGCATCTAATGCTTCATTTAGACTAGCAGCAACGGTAGGAACTTTAGATAATTCCCTAGGTGATAAATCATATAAATTCTTATCCATTGGTTCACCCGGATGAATCTTGTTTTTTATTCCGTCCATTCCAGCCATAAGCATAGAAGAGAATGCTAAATAAGGGTTTGCAGTTGGATCTGGAAATCTAACTTCAACTCTTTTTGCATTTTTACTTGTCGCATATGGAATTCTACAAGATGCAGATCTATTTCTTCCTGAATATGCAAGCAAAACAGGAGCTTCAAAACCTGGAACTAATCTTTTATATGAATTAGTGCTAGCATTAGTAAAAGCATTTAATGCTTTAGCATGTTTAATTATTCCTCCTATATAATATAAACAAGTATCACTTAATCCAGCATAACCTTTTCCAGCGAATACAGGAGTTTTCCCTTTCCAAATTGATTGATGGCAATGCATACCAGAACCATTATCATCTACTATAGGTTTTGGCATAAACGTTGCAGTTTTACCATATGAGTGAGCAACCATATGAACACAATACTTATACATTTGAATCCAGTCAGCTGCTTTGATCATAGGGCCGAATTTAAAACCTAATTCATTTTGAGAGGGTGCTACTTCATGATGATGCTTTTCCATAGGAAGCCCCATTTCCATCATAGATGTAACCATTTCTGCTCTTATATCCGTCATAGAATCTACAGGTGGAACAGGAAAATATCCTCCTTTGACTGATGGTCTATGACCAATATTTCCTCCATCAAAATCCTCTCCAGAATTATATGGACCTTCTTCTGAATCAATTTTATATCCTGTATGATTCATGGAGACATTCCATTTAACGTCGTCAAAAACAAAAAATTCAGCTTCAGGACCAAAATAGACAGTATCTCCAACTCCTGATTTATTCATATATTCTTCAGCTCTAATTGCAGTTGATCTAGGATCTCTATCGTACCTTTTTCCTGTGCTAGGCTCTATTATATCACAAAAAAGTATCAGACTTGGCTGTGCAGTAAAGGGATCTATTACGGCACTATCAAAATCAGGTTGTAAAATCATATCTGACTCATTAATTGCTTTCCATCCAGAGATAGAAGAACCATCAAACATAATTCCTTCATTTAATACACCTTCGTCTAATGAACTTACAGTCTGAGCTGTGTGTTGCCATTTGCCTCTAGGATCAGTAAATCTAAAATCTACAAATGCAATATCTTTATCAGATATCATTTTCATAATTGATTTAGCTGTATTTTTCTTCTGATTTTTTTTAGCCATTTTTATTTATTCCTTATTATATTATTTTGTTGCTTATACAGCAGCATCCCCAGTTTCACCGGTTCTAATTCTAACTGCCTGTTCTACAGAAGTAACAAAAATTTTACCATCGCCGATTCTTCCGGTATGAGCAGATTTTTGAATAGCTTCTATAGCTTGCTCTAACAAATTGTCTGCAATTATAATATCTATTTTAAGTTTAGGTAAAAAGTCTACAACGTATTCAGCCCCTCTATATAGTTCTGTATGTCCTTTTTGACGTCCAAAACCTTTTGCTTCAGTAACTGTAATGCCATCTACGCCTACCTCTTGCAGCGCATCTTTTACTTCATCTAATTTAAATGGTTTTATAATAGCTTCAATTTTTTTCATTTTTTTAACTCCTCAAAGATTAATTATAATTATATTATAAGCACGTTTCGTGCCAACTATAATATGTTGAAAAATCTTAAAAAAATTAATTAATGTTAACATAAAATATTATAAATGTCGCAAAAATAATCACTAGTGATTAAATTTTAAACAAATAAAATTAATTATTGTAAATAAAATATTATATTTGTTTATTTTTTTAAATATATTTAGTATTACATCCTTAAAATATATGGCGGGTGTAGCTCAGTTGGTTAGAGCACCGGTTTGTGGTACCGGGGGTCGCGGGTTCAAATCTCGTCACTCGCCCCATATATTTTTTGTAACTTATTAATAATGTCACTAGAAATTTTATAAGATTTTGATTCCTTAACATTTGCATAGGCTAGAATGCTTATTGCNGTTGCTTTACATTTATTATTTACGAATATTGCTTGATTAAATTCTATTGATTTATTGCCAATTCTACTAATATAAGAACCAATTTCAATTTTACTTGGGTAAAAAATTTGATCTAAATAATTAATATTGAAATTAACAATTACAAATCCATATTTTTCAGATTCTAAATTTCTAATAATATTTACTCTAGCACTTTCAAAATATCTTGATATTGAGACATTATTTACGTGATTATATCCATCAGTATCACCCCATCTTACATTTTCAATAAATATATTTTTATATTTACTTAAATTACTTGGAATATTTCTTTTATTTTTCATTTCATTCCTCATTTATTTTTAAATAATAGAAAGAAAGGAAAAAATAGCAACGGTAAATAAGTTAGTAAAACCATAATATTTATGAAAGATATTAAATGTGACTCTTCAGTAATTAAATTTATGTAAATAGACGTATCACTTGAGTTTAAAGGATAAATATTAATATTATTCATTAATCCTTCATTTTTATTATATGTATCTTTTACTCTGTAGCTTAGTTCTGACATATTAATTTTATTAAACCTGTCCATTAAAATTACAATTATAGCTATTGCTACTGCAGAGCCAGCATTTCGAGTAAATTGATATAAACTTGCTCCATGATCTCTTAATTTTTGTGGAAGAGTTACATATGTAATAGTTGCTAAAGCAGGATAAAATAAACCTATTCCTATTCCTCTAATAATTCCATTAATCATCATCATCTGCATTGATATTTCTTTATTCCAAGCAGTCATATAAAATTGGCCTACCATGTAGGTTAATAAACCAATTACCATTATAGTTTTAAAATAACCAAATGATAATATTCTTGATGCAATAAAGGTTCCCGCNATACCTCCTATTCCACTAGTAGTTAATATTAGGCCTATCTTATCTATGGGGTATCCTCCTAGATTTGAAAGAAAGTCTGGCATTAGTATAAAAGGAGGAACTAAAAGCAACCCAAATAAAAATATGAATATTAAGCCGCCTATATAATTAGTATCTTTGAATAGTTCTCGTGGAAAAAGTGTTTTACTTTTAATAAAATATTGTAAAAAAAATAATAATACGCATAAACNAGATACTATAGATAAATTAGTGATTAGATTTGAAGCAAACCAATCTAATATTTGTCCTCTATCAAGAACTACTTGTAAGCACGATGCGCCTATTGCTAAGAATATAAAGCTTAAAAAAGCAAATTTAATATTTCTGTTAATTTCGTTGTTATTCAAACAAAAATAAGACCCTATAAATGCTACAATTCCAATTGGAACATTTATTAAAAATACCCATCTCCAGTGGTAGTATTCAGTAAAATAGCCTCCTAATGTAGGTCCAATAAGAGGTCCAATTAATAACCCAAGTGTCCACCATGAAAGTGCTTTACCTCTTTCTTTTTCTGGAAAAGCATCTATTATTATAGACTGACTAGACGCTACTAATGGTGCACTAAAGGCTCCTTGNAGAGTTCTGAATATTAGTAATTGATCTAAATTTTGAGATAATCCTGATAATGCAGAAAAAAAAGAAANCCCAAATATACCTATNAAATAAATTTTTTTTCTACCAATTTTTTCTGANAGATAACCTAAAAGTGGTATGCATATTGCAGTAGAAATNGAATATACTGTTATTACCCAGGCAATTTCAATTTTACTNGCTGAGAANTANCCNAGCATTTTGGGAAGTGCAACTGAAATACATGCNAAGTCAANAGTTACTAATGCTGTAGCAACACANGCGAAGAATAAAATATAATTTTTATTACCTTTTATTTTATAAAACATTCATACTACCGAGTTATTGAATATAAATAACTTAATTAATAATTAGNCTTTATATGCTTTTAAAATTATTTTATATAATGATATTATTTTATATCAGCTATGTTTTAATATAGGAGTGTAAATATGAGTAAATTAGNANTTTATGTAAAAANNATTTCTTATATTNNTTTTATTTTNNCNTTATTTATTAAACTGGGGATNTCTTCAGAAAGTGATTTAAAGGAGGCAAATCTTCTTTTTGATAAGGGNGAATATTTAGAATCTGTAAATTTAGCCTCTAAAANTATATCTATTNAATCATATATATTTCAAGCACGAACGTTAGCAATTTATGGTCATTTTTTTCTTGAAGAAGAGGANGCTATAAAAGTATTTAAACAAGCTANTGAATTTGCATTTTTAGCATTAGATATAGATAGTNTTGATGATAATGCTCACGTAGAAGCTGCACATACTATGGGTAGATATAGTCAATTAATTGGAATTGTAAGTGCTTTNAAGGAAGGGTATGCAGAAAAAATATCTTTTCATTTAGATGANGCTATAAAAATTAATCCAAATAATATTTCTGCGCAAATCTCAAAAGGNACNTGGCATGCTGAAATAGTNGATAAGGCAGGTTTCATGGCAAATATCTTATATGGNGCAACATCAGATCAAGCAAGAAAGCATTATGAAANTGCATTAAATTTAGANTCAGATGATATAGGTTTTCTCTATGAAATATCATATGGGCTATCTCTGCTGGATNATAAAAAAGATAGAGTAAAAGCAAAAGAATTATTATNAAAAGTTATCNCANCAGAGCCAAAAAACCATTTAGATGNATTGTATATTGAAAAAGCTAAAANTTTAATTAAAGAATTATAGCTTTTTATATTTANNCATATCCTCTTGCATCTANTAACCAATATTTAGAAATTTTATTTTTTTCTATTAAATAACATTTATCATANAGGTTAACGGTAGGNTCACAATGNGAGGGTTGAATTATAATAATTTCTCCATNTNTTAATCTTTTCTTACTATTCTTAGGTAAAGTAATTTTACCATGTTCATCTCCCATAAATNTATATTTTGAACCTGATGGAAGCGATCCTAAAGGTTTGGGTAATAGTTTAGAATCAGTAGATAGTGCTTTTAAGCCTGCATCTATAATATAGTTATAATTGTCTATTATACTTATTACTGAAGAAGCAACATACAAACTAGACTTAAATGGTNTTTTGTTTGATNNATAAATACTAACATGATCATATTCTACATCACTAAAAACATAACTTCCTGTTTGAAGTTCAGTAAATAATTTACTCTTAGTATCAATATTATAGGAGCCAGTTCCTCCGCCTGAAACAATTAATGGTCTTAAATTAACTTTATTAAGTGTTTCTATAATATTTTTNAAATAACGGTGTCTAACAGAGGTTTCNATTTNTCTANNATTNTAATTATTTATNTGTTGAACATCTCCTGCATATGCAGTAATACCCATGTAAATTAAATTTTTATTNTTATTTATTAGGGATGCTAAATCTATAATTTCTTTAATATTNTTTGCTCCAGTTCTAATAATTTTATTTTTTCCTATTCCCATAATGTCACAGTCTACAAGAATATTAATTTTTAAATTATTCTCACTAGCAATTTCTCCATAAAACTTTATGCCATAAAGACTATCAATTATGAACATTATATCTGATGAAGATTTTAATAGNTTAATAACTCTATCTTTATTACTTATATTAGTTATGGGAGACGTTAATAANATTCCTTTGATATTATTTTTAGACATAATTTCAGCTTCATGTANTGTGGCAACACATATACCAATAGCTCCATTTTTTATCTGTATTTTTGCTATTTCTGANNTTTTATGAGACTTAGCGTGAGGNCGTAAATTTATTTTGTTCTTCTTGGTATATTTAGACATTATNTTNATATTATCTATCAAATTAGACTTATCAANTAACAAAGAAGGNGTTCTTATATTCATATTTTTATAATTNNTTGATAAGCTTCTATAATTATTTGGAAGNTTTTTATTAAGANTACCATCATTGTTCATTATATTTGTGATATCCATATTNTNTCTTTTACCNATTTAAAAATTATTANTTAACTTANCTNAATTTTAAAATAAATAATAACATAAATAAATTTAAAAGTATTTGATTATAAAATACAAAAGAGCTTAGGATAAATTTCAATTATATTGTGGGAGGNATAAATGAAATTATTTAGATANTTTATTATTTTATTAATAGGTTTGACGNTNTTATCNTGTAAAGAGAAAGATGAAAATANTACATCTTTGAATACTAATAAAGAAAAAAAAATTAATATAAAAATGGCTGCTGCTTTTCCCTCAAGTTTAATNATATTAGGAGAGACAGGCTTAAAATTAAGTAAAAAAATANATGAAATATCTTCTGGTAATATAAATATTAAATATTTTGAACCCGGTGCATTAGTTCCNCCTATGGAAATATTTGATGCAGTATCCAGTGGAGGAGTAGATGCAGGTTGGGCATCACCTGCATTCTGGGCCGGGAAGGTTCCTGCTTTACAGTTTTTTACTACNTTTCCATTNGGTCCTGACCCAAGCGAATATATTGCCTGGCTAAGNTATGGTGGAGGAAACGAGATNTTTAGAAAGATATATAAATCTCATAATATTCATTCTATTCACTGTATGGCAATCTCACCTGAAGGTTCAGGNTGGTTCAGAGAGGAAATAAATTCAGTAGAGGATTTAAAAGGGCTTAAAATGAGATTNTTAGGNTTAGGTGCAAAAGTTATGGAAAAATTAGGAGTGTCTACTCAATTAATGGCTGGTGGAGATATATANCCTGCTTTAGAGTTAGGAACTATAGATGCAACAGAATATGGAATGCCCGCTATGGATTTAGAGTTAGGTTTTCATAGAATTGCTGANAACTATTATTTTCCTGGATGGCATCAGCCAGCNAGTTTAGGAGATTTAATAATTAATTTAGATTTATGGAATTCTCTTAGTTTAGCTCANCAAACGCAAATNGAAATGACTTGTGCTGAAATGTTTTTAGATAGTTTAGCNAAAAGCGAAGCGGTCCAAGTNGAAGCNATNAATAAACTAAAAAAATTAGGTGTTAAAATNCATAAATGGTCGCCTGAAATGATGGANTTATACAGAGAAAATTGGAATATTGTAGTNGAAGANGAAGCTTCCAAGAATGTTCAATTTAAAAATGTTTGGAATTCAATTAAAGAATTTAGAAAAGAATATGCTATATGGNANGATNTAGGCTATNTAAAATAGTATACTAATTTTTNTAGAAATTATGTTTTAATTTTGCAGTNCANGTNCCTGTAGCTATTAAANCNCCATCTGNATTTTCAATTTTACCNTCTAAAAATGCTATTGATTTGGTATTTTTGATTACTTTAGCTGTNGATATAATNTCTCCAATTCTAGCTGAATTCAAAAAACTTATTTTAATTTCCAATGTTAAAACTAGAACGTCTGATCCNCATTTAGCCATNCAAGCTAATGCCATAATNGCATCAATCCAACCTGTNACAAATCCTCCTTGAACTATACCNCCTGAATGACACATTTCTTCNTTNGCNATGTATTTNGCTGNTGCAATNCCANTAGTAGTATCTAGAAACAATACTTTATCAATGCCTAATGTTGATTGAGGGTANCCTAAAAACATNGTTCTTAGTTTAGCAATAGTATCTTTATTACCTATATCTTTCATTTAATCCTATTTATTGAGTTATAAAGACCATATCAATNTAGATATGGTCTTATATAATTTATTAATCTACAAAACCTAAATCTTTCCAGATTTTATANTTTTCTCTGAACGTACTTAAAGANTTCCATACTTTGGCAAANTCTTCATCTTTAGCTGCNTCTTCTTNTACNACTTCGTGCCATGCATTTCTAAGAACTTCAAGTGTTTCATCTGGCCATCTNTGAAGAGTTACNCCTTTTTCTTGNAGTTGTTTTAATGCGTCAGGCTGCCTTGNTTCTGCCATNGCTAATCCTTTTACCACACTTTCTGANCAAGTAGCTTCNACTTGAGCTTTTTGAGTNTCAGATAAAGCATTCCATTTATCTAAATTAATAAGTAATTCAAGTGCTGAAGCAGGTTGATGCCANCCTGGAAAATAATTATGTTTTGCAATTTGATAAAAACCTAAGTCTATATCAATTGANGGCATTGCAAANTCAGTAGCATCAATTGTNCCTAANTCTAATGCAGGNTAAATATCACCTCCTGCTAAAAGTTGAGTAGATGCGCCAACTTTATCCATTACTTTAGCNCCTAAACCAAAGAATCTCATTTTTAGTCCTTTNAAATCCNCTACTGAATTTATTTCTTCTCTAAACCAACCAGAAGACTCTGGNGAGATCATTACACATTGNACTGGATGTAAATTATGTCTTGCATATATTTCTTCCCATAATTCTTTTCCNCCNCCTTCATGATACCANGCTAAAAATTCNGTCGCATTAGGTCCAAANGGAATAGCAGTAAANAATTGAACAGCTGGGATNTTGCCAGCCCAATATCCTGCAGTTGACCANCCTGCATCCACTGCNCCTGAAGATACAGCATCAAATATTTCTAAAGGTGGAACTAAAGCTCCAGGTTCAAANAATTTAACNTTTATACTTCCNCCTGATACAGTTTCTAGCCTTTTAGTAAAGTTTATACCGCCTTCACCTATAATATTTAGATTACCTGGAAAAGTACTTGCCATTTTCCATCTTACGGTTTCAGTTNTGTTTGATGANTNTGAGTTATTNTTCTCTTTAGAATTATCACAAGATATTAAAAATAATANTGAAATAATANCTATAAAAGAATTATTTAGAATTTTTATCATTATNCTTATTNCCCNNAAAAATTATAAATTCTTATNAAATNAAAAATAGAATTNATTTTTAATTCTAAATTAATTTAAAGCAACATNTTTTTTAATTAAATTCTTATAGTTNGAAAAAGATTTTTATTGTAAGAATTATATATATATTATTTTATTTATTTCATAATTTGGAAAGTTTAGAAAAAATGGAATTAACAAATATAAAATGTATTAGTGAAAATCATTTTATCTCAGGTCAAATAGAGATTGATGATATTGAAGGATTAGCAAATTTTGGAATCAAACTAATAGTTAATAATAGGCCTGATGATGAAGAATTAAATCAGATTAGTTCTAAATTACTAAAAGACAAAGCTAAAAGTCTAGGAATAAAGTTTATCGATATTCCTTTCGCTTCTGGAACTCTTAATAAGCAGAAGATAATAGATTTTAGTGATTTAATTAAAAATAATAATGAAAAGTCTCTTTATTTTTGTAGATCGGGGGCGCGTTCATCTATTATTTGGGGGTTAGCATCTGTTATATATTTAGGAAAAAACTTGGAGGAATGTATGATGAATATAAATAATAGCGGATACGATGCTAGTATGCTTCCAAATATGGTAGACTATTTTAAAAATAATTAAATTGGATTTTTATCTTGTTAATTTTAATGATTGACCAAGACTCAGATTTTAATGGAGAGTCGTATAGAAAAAAACCATTAGGTGGAACAGAAACAGCCTTTGTATTANTAGCGGAATCTTTAAGTAANTTAGGTCATAAAGTAATAGCATTAACTAAAAGCTCAGAATCTATAGAATATGAAGGNGTATTTTGGAAACCTTTACAAACAAAAATTNAAGAGTGNGANATTTATATAATNAATAGNGCTCCAAGNCTTCTTGATNATGCNCCTAAAAATAANCANACNATCTTATGGTTACATAATCCTGCTAATTANTTAAATAAGTTGAAAAATTTTAGGCGATTAGTTTTTAAAAATATTAAAGTTNTATGCTCAGGAAAATATCATTTTAANTCNATTCCTTTTTGGTTAAAAAATAGATCAGTAATTATACCCTTAGGCTTATCTANGGATGTTTTATTTACTAAAGTAGAANANGATCTTATTCCAGACCCAGTAGTNATTTTTACTTCTAATCCGGANAGAGGATTAACNTGGNTNTNTGAAATNTGGGTAAAGTATATTAAGAAAGNGATACCAANAGCTCAGTTNCATATATATTCTGGTTATAAAACATATGGAGGTAGAAATAAAAATAAAATTTTAAATATTATTAATAAAATTAATAACTTAAATGAAAATAGTATTAAGTTNTTTGATCCTATTCCTAAAAATGAACTATTTAAAAAATTACNAGAATCTAGAGTAATGCTNTATCANGGNGANCCTGGGGAAACNTTTTGTTTGTCNATTGCTGAAGCTCAAGCTCTAGGTGTACCATGTGTAATTAAGCCAATTGGNTGCCTNGGTGAGAGAGTTNTTGATGGAGTCACAGGTATAGTCGCAAAATCAGATAAGGAATTTTTTGAAGGAGCAATAAAAATCTTAAANGATGATANTTTATGGTTAGGNTACAGTAAAAATGCTTTAAAGTTTCAAAGAAATTATGATTGGGATGTTTTAGCAAAAAAATATATAGATTTGATCAAACCTTAGGTGATTCATTATCATCTTCTAATGTAGCTTTTGCGTAACTTATTAAAACAAAGAGTGCAGCAAAAGTTGCGTTTAAGAAACCCCAACCTTTCTCTTTATATCCTTTTCTAGTTATATAACATTTATAAAANCTAGTTAAAGATCTTCTTATAGTTATCCATAAAGGAGGAATTTTNTNTGGGTTTTTTCTCAAATCTNTNGCTTTAGTAGAAGTATATNTATCTAANCTTTTTAGCATATCTGAAATATTTNTATCTACATANTGNTCTATTCTATTATTTAAAAAACCTTGTTTGNNGCTTAAATTTAGACTTGGATGNATGGATTCNTTACCCCAAATTTTAGAATTTTTATTAAANAGGCATGGTTTAGATGATACTCCCCAAGATGCNCCCCATCCATATCTAANTCTTTTACTTCCNATATAGTTATCAAAAGGNATTAAAAAATATCCTTTAGTATTATCTTTAAGTTTTNATATCTTATTTTTAGCCTCAATAATTAGTTCTTTATTTGCTCTCTCATCAGCATCTATTTCAAGTANCCAATCATTAGAACATTTTTTAATTCCTTCATTTCTTCTNATACCTTCTGATGGCCANTTCCCTTCATAAATAGTACAATTTANATTTTTTGCTATNTTTATTGTNTTATCANTACTTCTATCTAATAAAAGAATAATTTCATCAACTGTAGACAAGCTATTNAGACATTCTTTAATATTTATTTCTTCATTTCTTGCNACTACGAGNGCACTAATTTTTATTTTGTTCTCAGANTTCATTCTATTCCACATAATATGAATTTTATGTTATTTATAAATTATATATTAGCATAAATATTATGGATTAATAATTTTGATTAAAAAAAAATATAATATCTTAGTATCAGGAGCATCAGGTTTNATAGGTTTGATGTTAATAAAAGAATTANTAGAAANAGGNCATAATGTCTATGGNCTAGTGAGAANANATAATAATTATTTTAATAATAAAAATTATACAAATATTGTTATTGAAGATATTTCTAAAAATATTNATTTTAATAAAANTNTTAGGATTGACTACTTTTATCATTTAGCTGCAAAAACTCATGANANGACAAATAATNACGATGAATATTTTAGAGTAAATGTATTAGGCTTAAAAAATNTTTTAAGNTATGTGAGTAAATTAAAAATTAGAAAAATAATTATGTTNTCATCAATAAAAGTTAATGGAGAGGGATTTAATACAAATGAACAGATTTATTCANGTCATAGTAAGTTAAATCCAAAAGATGCTTACGGNAGATCAAAANTAGAAGCTGAGAATTTGCTTAAAGAATTTTGTAAAATAAATAATATAAATTNTGTCATTCTTAGACCTCCTCTAGTTTANGGANCGGGNGTAAAAGGAAATTTAAGTTCTTTAATGAATTTAATAGATANAAATATTCCTATGCCTATTGTTAAAACAAATAATATGAGATCTTTAATATCNCTAACTAATTTAGTAGATGCCTTAATANTTGTTGGCTTAAATGATGAGATTATAAATAAAATATATCTCATTGCCGACGATTTCCCNNTNAAAGTAGAGGATTTATATAAAAAAATTGCCAATTCTATGGNTAAAAAACTATTCTTAATAAATTTACCTTCANAATTTTTAAAAGTTTTATTATGGCCTATAGGTAAAGCTAAATTAGTAGATAAAATATCAACATCTCTTATAGTCGATAATACAGATATAAAAANTGATACACATTGGAAAGCTAATAGTTCTNTTTTAGAAGAATTAAATAATATGATAAAATTTAGAAAGTCTAANTTATAATGTTATTATCTGAAAATAGTTACGANTTTATTATAATAGGAGCTGGTTCATCAGGTGCAACTATAGCTAGTAGATTATCTGAAAATTCAAACATAAATGTTTTACTAATTGAAGCTGGTAAAAAGGAACATTTTTATGCTCAAATACCAATGAGTTTTGGTCTTTTTATTAATAAACCCGGTGTGAATTGGAGATATAAATCTGAAGGTGAAAGTGGAACTGCAAACAGAAATATTCCTATACCTAGAGGCAAAATGACTGGAGGCTCAAGTTCAATAAATGGAATGGTTTATGTTAGAGGGCAGCCACTAGATTATGATACTTGGGCTCAGCATGGAAATAAAGGTTGGAACTGGAGTGAAGTATCTAAAATTTTTAAAAAAATTGAAAATTATAAAAATGGAGATGAAATATATAGGGGTAATAAAGGGCTATTAGGAATAACTGAAATTATGGATAANAACCCTCTTTATGATGCTTTAATAAANTCAGCTATATCGTTGGGNTATCCATTAAATAAAGATTATAATGGACCAAATCANGAGGGAATTGCTCGGATACAAGCNACAATATCTAGGGGAAGAAGAATGAGTACTGATTATTGTTATCTTAAACCTGCCTTGAAAAGAGCAAACTTAACTTTAATAACTGAAGCTATGACTGAAAAATTAATTATTGAAAATAAAGTATGTAAAGGAATTATTTATAAAAAAAATAATAAATTATATAAAATTTTTTGTCGCAAAGAAGTAATTCTTTCTGCAGGTGCAATTGCNTCCCCTCAAATACTTGAATTATCAGGTATAGGTAATAAAGAAATATTAAATAAATATGAAATTAAAATTAAGCATCATTTNCCTGGCGTAGGAGAAAACTTTCAAGATCATTTTATGGCAAGACTTCAATGGAAACTTAAATTAAAAAATGCTTCTTATAATCACTTAGGTAGGGGTATAAATAAATATAGTGAGATTGCTAAGTATATTTTTACAAAAAAGGGATTATTTAGTATGCCTGCCGCATCAATTATAGCATTTCTTAAAACACAAAAAAATCTGGAAAATCCTAATATACAAATACAATATATACCTTTTTCAGTTGGAAGTTTAAAAAAGAGAATTTTTCATGATTTTCCTGGAATGGCAGCAGCCTGTTATCAATTAAGACCAAATAGTAGGGGTGCTATTCATATTTGTTCACCTGATCCATACAAGCATCCAAATATTAAATTTAATTTTTTATCTAACGACCAAGATAAACAGGTATTGATAGATGCTGTAAAAATTATGAGAAATATTGTTGAAGGTAAACCAATGGATCTGATTAGAGATTTTGAACACTCTCCAGGTGCTTCAGTTTCTAACGATTCTGAAATNGAGGAATATATTCGTCAAACTGCTGAAACAGGCTTTCATCCTTCAGGTACCTGTAAGATGGGTATAGGTTCACATTCAGTGGTAGATGATAAACTTAAAGTTCATGGTCTTAAAGGTATTAGAGTTGCTGATGCATCTATATTTCCTACAATTCCATCTGGAAATACAAATGCAGCTTGTATAATGGTAGGAGAAAAAGTTTCTCAGTTAATTAAGGAATCTATAAATTAGTGGAATTAAAAATGAAATATAATTTATCAAAAGAACAAGTTAATGAATATAATAAATATGGTTACATAATAATAGAAAATGTAATAGGTCAAAATTTTTTGAATGAACTAAATCTTGCAACTGATAAAATGCTCAAGGNTGCAAAGTTANTAAGTAAATCTAATGATCAATTTGATTTAGCTGAAAACCATTCTTCATCTAATCCTAGTGTAAGGCGNATTAAACAGCCACAGNAANATGATGANGTTTTTAAAAAATTATTATTTTANCCTAGTATTATTCAAAAAGTAACATCACTTTTGGGTCATAATTTCAGATTACATAATGGTAAAATGAATTTGAAGTCACCTTCTGCTGGAGATTTAGTTGATTGGCATCAGGATTGGGCATTTTATCCTCATACAAATGATGATGTGCTAGCTGTAGGTGTCATGCTTGATGATATGACATTAGAAAATGGCACAGTTTTATTTGTTCCAGAGTCTCACAAGGGTGAAGTTTATGATCATCACCATAATGGATGTTTTGCTGGCGCTATAGATATTAAAAAAAGTAATATAGATTTGAGTAATGCTAAAGAAGTAATAGGTAAAGCAGGAACTATTACTATACATCACGCAAGACTACTTCATGCTTCAAAGCCAAATAAGTCAAATAGTAATAGGAAGTTTCTATTATGGGAATTNGCAGCGAATGATGCTTGGCCATTAATGGGAATTAATAATTATGATGAATTTAATAAAAGAATTATATCAGGAAGTGAAGTTAATACTCCTAGGCTATCTAATGTTCCAGTAAGAATGCCTTTACCTGCTGCTATTAATCAGGGNTCAATATTTGAAAATCAAAAGACTATTACCAAACATAAAGACAATATTATTGTATAATATTTATATGTAATTTTTAATAATAAATTTGCATAATTCTATAATAATAGTAACCTAAATTTCTTATATTTAAAGGGGAGAGNAAAAATGAGAATACTAAGTATATTATTTCTTTCATCTTTTTTTGCATTATCTGTATTTGCAGATACTACAGATCAAAAATGGATGAATAAAGTAGAAATAACTAAAGAAGGCGCACATTGTATAGATGATAAAAACTGTTTTAATCGATATCATCCAGCTATACCTGCTGCTGTTAAGGCTAACCCAGGNGATATAATTATTATNCACTCTAGAGATGCTTTAGANAGTCAATTTAGATTAGACTCAATAGCAGATGACTTATCTACAGTNGATTTAGGATTAGTTCANCCTATGATGGGNCCAGTTCATATNAATGGNGCAAAAAGGGGAGATGCGTTAGAAGTTGAGATAGTTGATATAATTCCAGATGAGTATGGATATACTGTAATAGCACCAGGTTTTGGCTTTTTAAGAGATTTGTTTCCTGATCCATATATAGTAAATTGGAAATTAACTAGAGTAGGGGCTGTATCTGACGGTATGCCAGGAATTACAGTACCTTTTGAGGCTTTTCCAGGATCTATTGGAGTTTTGCCAGGTTTGCCTGAAGTTCAAGCATGGAAGGCTCGTGANGCTGATTTAGCTGCTGCTGGCGGTGTAGTTTTAGGACCATCTACTGGAGGAGCTCTTCCAGCTGCTGTTTGTGGTGAAGGAGGAAGTCATGCAGATGATTGTTTAAGAACTATTCCACCTAGAGAGAATGGTGGAAATATGGATGTACAACAAATGCAGATTGGTACAAAAATTATATTTCCATGCTTTATTGATGGATGTGGATTATTTACAGGAGATGTNCACTACGCGCAAGGTGATGGAGAAGTTTCAGGTACTGCAATTGAAATGGGAGCAATAAATGTTCTTAGAACAAGAATAATTAAAGGTGGTGGCAAAAATATGGATATGCCTGTCACAGTAGGTAATGATGAAATAAGAGATATTGAACCTACTCGCTTTTATCAAACTGTTGGAATACCTTTAAAGGGTAAGGGAANTCAACTTCCTTATCACAGTTATTTAAATTCAGAAAAAATTACTAATTTAGATAATTTATCTGAAGATTTAACTGCTGCTGCTCGTCATGCATTGATTCAAATGATTGATTATATTGTTAGAGAGCACGGGCTTACTAGAGAACAGGCTTATATATTATGTTCTGTTGCNGTTGATTTAAGAGTAGGTCAAGTAGTTGATGTTCCTAATTTTGTAGTTACTGCAGTATTAAACTTAGATGTCTTTGATAAATATCGTAACTAAATAATATATATATGAGAAGCATTGTTTGTGCTTCTCATATATAGTATTTTATTCTTATGTTTAATAGACGTCTTTTTTTAATGTCATTGTTTTTGTCTACACCTTTATTTTCAATGGGGCATGCTCCTTGGGGACAATGGCAAGTATACAGAATGAGACATATGCTTATTTTAAGCGTAATTGAGGACGAAAATAGTTATCCATTTTCTAAAGAGATAATTAGTTCTCTTGAAGAGTCATTACCAGAAGCNAGAGCAAGACCTGCAAGAGCAAGAGGTTATAGAAGAGTTTATAATTTACTATCAACAGATCAAATGCCACTGGTTGTATTATCTAAAGAAATTGCACTTTCCTTACTATATGGAAATGGTGTATTTAGTGATTTTTCCCCTATAANTATGAATTTAGTATATGATTTTGGTGANATGGTATTAATGGCTAGACCTAAAATGCCAGATAGTCATACATGGAGGATTACTGACGCTATAATAAGATCAAAAAAATTTGAAGGTATAATTAGTAATACAGAAATTCCATTACATAATGGTTCAAAAATTAGGTTTATGAATATGCCAATGCCTGAAGAACCAATAGAAAATGAGGATTTAGATAACTTAAAATCAATTTTATAATATAGTCTGACCAGTATTGATCAAACTATATTATATATATTAAGCTGCTTTTATAAATCTATTTGCTTCAATTAAAGCATTATCAATATCATTTATAATGTCATCAATGTGCTCTATGCCTATAGATAATCTTATATAAGAATTACTTACTCCCGTCCTTAGCTTATCTTCTTCACTTAATTGTGAATGAGTAGTTGATGCAGGATGAATTGCAAGACTTCTTGAATCTCCTATATTTGCTACATGGTAAAATANTTTTAATGAATCAATAAATTTTTTACCAGTTTCAATACCCCCATTTATTTCAAATCCAACGAGTGCACCAAAACCATTTTCAAGATATCTATTAACTCTTTTTTTATTTTCGCCAGTGAATAAGCTTGGGTAAATTACTTTGTCTACTAATTTTGATAAAGATAAATGATCTGCAACTAATTTTGCATTTTTACACTGCTCTTTAATTCTTANAGGTAATGTTTCTAATCCTTGAATAAATTGAAAAGCATTAAAAGGGCTCATTGCACCACCAATATCTCTAAGAAGAGTTACTCTAGCTTTAAGAATGTATGCTATAGGCCCTAGAGGTTTTACTGCTTCAGTCCATACAGCTCCGTGGTAGCTTGGGTCAGGATTATTTAGTAGAGGTTGCCTTTCTTTAAAGTCTTCCCAATTAAAATTACCACTATCAATAATTATGCCACCTATACTAGTTCCATGACCACCTATGTATTTAGTAGTTGAATGAATAACTATACTAGCGCCATGAATTATTGGTTTTGATATAATTGGGGCTGCAGTATTATCAATAATTAGTGGTATTCCTAATTTTCTTCCAATATCAGAAATTTCTTTAATAGGAAATATATTTAGTTTAGGGTTAGGAATTGTTTCACCAAAGTAAGCTCTAGTATTCTCATCTGTTGCCTCTAAAAAATTATTTGGCTCAGAAGGATCTACAAAGCGAACTTCAATGCCTTGATCTTTTAGTGTATTGGCAAATAAATTCCATGTACCTCCGTATATATCAGTTGAACTTACAATATTATCTCCACTTTTTGCTATATTTTGTATGGCTATTGCTGTGGCTGATTGGCCAGATGAAGTTGCTAAACCGGCTACTCCTCCTTCTAACTGTGCAACTCTTTTTTCTAATACATCTGTAGTAGGATTCATTATTCTCGTATAAATGTTCCCAAGTTCCGATAATGCAAATAAATTCGCTGCATGATCAGTATTATCAAATTGAAAAGAAGTAGTTTGATGAATAGGAACAGCTACAGATCCGGTTGTTGGGTCAGCTCTCCATCCACTGTGAAGAGCTATGGTTTCTGGTTTTGTATAATTAGTCATATTAATCTCCTTCCCATATAAATGGGCTTCAATATAACTCCAGCTTATTTGTGGAAGGACACCTAAGAAATAAAAAAACCACTCAAATTTCTTTGGTGGTTTCCTAACCACCTCTTTAGCAGTATTTATATAGCGCTCGCAAGCTGGAGCTCAAATCAGCGCTTAACTTAGTTTAAACAATATATTTATTTTTGTAAACTTCTTTTAGGTTTTCATAATATATTATAAATTAAATTAGTATTTTTGGAGATTAAAAATGATTGAGTATCCAGTTGGCATAAGGTCAAGAATTATAAAAAATATTAATGGACTTTCTATGCATATATTAGAAGCCGGGTTCGAAGAAAGTATTAATAAGCCTTGTGTTATTTTGCTTCATGGTTTTCCTGAGTTAGCTTATAGCTGGAGAAAAATCCTCAAACCTTTGGCAGATGCTGGTTACTATGTGATTGCTCCAGATCAGAGAGGTTATGGATATACAAAAGGATGGGGGAATAATTATGAAGGAGATATTTCAGAATATGAAATATCTAATTTAATTACGGACATTATTTCATTGGTATATTCATTAGATAAAAAATCTATTGATTGTCTTGTAGGACATGATTTTGGTTCAATTGTTGCCGCGCATGCAGCTGTTATCAGGCCAGACATATTTAAATCAGTAGTGCTAATGAGTGCTCCTTTTAATGGAATGCCATCTATAGAAACAGTTAATACCATGGAAAAAGTAGATATTCATAAAGACTTACAAAATTTAGATAGGCCTAGAAAGCATTATCAATGGTATTATTCTTCAAAAATAGCTAATAATGATATGTGTAATTCTGATCAGGGAATGAAAAATTTTTTAAGGGCTTATTATCATGTAAAAAGTGGAGATTGGAAGTTTAATAAACCTTTTAAACTTAAAGCTTGGGAGGCCACTGAATTAGAAAAGATGCCTGGATATTATATAATGGATTACTCTTTAGGTATGGCAGAGCAAGTAAATATTGATATGCCTTCAGATGAAGAAATAACTAATTGTGATTGGTTAACTGATAAGGAATTAAAATATTATGTAGATGTATTTAACAATACTCAATTTCAAGGAGGACTCAATTGGTATAGGTGTATGATAGACAATAAAGTCCAAGCTAATTTAAGATTATATTCCAATATTCAAATTTATATACCATCCATGTTTATAGCAGGAAATATGGATTGGGGCATATACCAAAAACCTGATGCATTAGAAAACATGCAAAAAAAAGCCTGTACTAACATGAAATCCTGCGAATTGATAGAAGGTGCAGGTCATTGGGTACAACAAGAAAAACCATTAGAGGTTACAAAGTTATTACTAAATTTTTTATCTGAATTATAATTAAATTTTAACTATTGCTTTACCAATAATTTTTCTATCTGCTATTGCTTGCATAGCATTAAGAGTTTTTTCTAAAGGAACTTTCATAGAAATTCTTGGTTTAATATAACCTTCTCCAATCCATTGATAAAGTTTTTCAAAATTTTGTAAATTTATATCTGGTGTTCTTTCCACAAATGCTCCCCAAAAAACACCAACAATATCACAAGATTTTAACAGAGCTAAATTAGCAGGTGCAGAAGGAATTCTTCCAGAAGTAAAACCTATAACTAATAATCTNCCCTCCCATGCNATGCACCTTAATGATTGATCAAATACATCACCACCTACTGGGTCATAAATTACGTCAGCACCTTTACCATCAGTCATTGATTTAACAGTTTCTTTAAATTCTCCATTGGAGTAATTAATTACTTCGTCTGCNCCATGTTCTTTAGCAACATTACATTTTTCATCTGTNCTAGCAGTGGCAATNACCNTAGCTCCNATGGCTTTACCAATTTCAACTGCAGCTAATCCNACNCCACCAGCGGCTCCATGAACTAATAATGTTTCTCCTTTTTTTAATTTACCTCTTTGAATAAGTGCATGTGCAGATGTTCCATAAACCATAGGTAAAATAGAAGCAATCTCATAGCCTACATCATCACTTAAAGGAATTATTTTTTTTTGTGGTGCTTTAACTACCTCTGCAAATGCTCCATGCCCTGTCATAGCTATTACCCTTTGACCTACTTTCAAATTAGTAACATTTTTACCNANGGAAATAATTTCTCCAGCTGCCTCNGCTCCAGGNGCAAATGGAAAGTCTGGTTTAAATTGATACTTTCCTTCTACTATTAATATATCTGGAAAATTAATTCCGGCAGAATGAACTTTTATATTTACTTCATCATCATTGAGAATAGGTTCATNCATTTCTTCTACTTTTAAATTTTTTGCAGGTCCAAATTCTTTACATACTAAGGCTTTCAAAAGTTTTCTCCNTATTTCNNTGTTAAAATGATGATTNTTTAAAATATAAATAAAAAAACTTATACTAAACTATATTTAGTAATTATTGCAATACATAGTTTTCAGTTAAATTNACATAGAAGGATCCAATTGTAAGNGGAATTTTAACCTCTTTTGGAAAATAAAAATTCTCTATATTAGATAGTTTATTTAAAATAATATTACCTTCNTTAGGATGTTTGCTTAATTCTTTTTTTGAATATCCTGCAATTCTAATAATCTTTAATTTACATATAAGTTCGTTATTATTTTTATCTATTTCTATAAATTCTAAATTAAATCTTCTCCTTCCATCAAAAACATTTATTGTGTGATTACATGAGTCATTACTAGCACTTAAAAAACCTATATAAATAATTGAATTTACTGGATCGATAGTATCTTTTAATAAATGTTTGGGAACNGTTTCTCTTCTTGNATCATTTTCAGGTTTTGGATGTGCATCTACTATGACTGGGTAGTTATTTTGATATTTAATATTAAGAAAGCCTGGTTNTTTATTTTCTCTAATATCACTAATGTTATATATTAGAGGTTTAATTGTAAAATTTTTAAAAGAACCAGAAATTTCAATTAGTTGCTTCCAAGGATAAAAAAGTTTTGTAATACCGGTAGTATTTGATAGAGCTGTTAGTTCGTATTTATCATCATTAATTTCAAAAATAACATTGGANTCCCCAACTTTAAAACCTGAGAGATATCCCTCTATATTAATATTCCATTTATCAGATAATGCATGATTATTAAAAATAAAACAAAAAAATATTATTATTGATAAGAATTTTGNAAACAAAAATATATTATCCTTTTGTATTTGTTAATATTATTAATGAGCTTAGTATAATAAAAATTATGTATTCAATATATATTTAANTAAATTTAACTTATATTACACAATATAATTAATATTTAANTAAAGGTTATTAGGTGGCTAAAAAATCTGCATTAGTATTATTCTCAGGAGGACAAGACAGTACAGTTTCGCTTTTATGGGCATGTCAAAATTTTGATCATATAGAAACAGTAGGATTTAACTATAACCAGAGACATATAGTAGAAATGAAATGCAGAAATATTATACTTAAAAATATAAAAAAAATGTCTAATAAATATAATAAAATAATTATTCAAGATCATATAATTGATATTCCGTCATTAGGAAAAATATCTGAGACTTCACTTACTAGAGATAGTAAGATTTTTATAGAAGATAATGGTTTACCAAATACATTTGTACCAGGTAGAAATTTGCTTTTTTTTAATTATGCTTCTGCTTTAGGATGGAGAAGAAATATTTTTGATTTGGTGGGTGGAATGTGTGATACAGATTACTCAGGTTANCCAGATTGTAGAAGAGAAACTATTAACTCTTTAAAGCAAACTTTATCACTAGGCTTAGATAAAAAAATTTTTATACATACTCCATTAATGGACTTGAATAAAGCAGATATATGGCGCTTAGGANATGATTTAGGTGGAGAAAAATTTCAAAATATATTAATAGAAGATACTCATACTTGTTATGTTGGTGATAGGTCTACTTTACATGATTGGGGGTATGGATGTGGAGTATGTCCAGCATGNATATTAAGAAAAGATGGTTATAATGAATGGATAAAACATAATGACTTATAACGTTAAAGAAATATTTTATTCAATACAAGGCGAAGGTTTTCATACTGGAAGACCATCTATATTTTGCCGCTTTTCTGGTTGTAATTTATGGAATGGGCTTGAGAGAGATAGGGAAATAGCAAAATGTAATTTTTGTGATACTGACTTTGTTGGTACCAATGGCTTAGGAGGAAATAAGTTTTTAAATGAAGATGATTTAGCAAAAGAAATAATTTCTTACTGGCCTAATTCTTCGGANCCTTTTGTAATTCTTACAGGAGGAGAACCTATGCTTCAGGTAGATAAAAAATTAATTCATGCATTGAAGTCATATAAATGTCATTTAGCTATAGAAACTAATGGTACCATTAAAGTCCCAAATGAAATTGATTGGATATGTGTTAGTCCTAAAGCAGGTAATTCTCTAGTTCAAGTATATGGCGATGAGTTAAAATTAGTTTATCCTCAAAAAAANATTACTCCAGAAGAATATGAAAAATATTCTTTTAAAAATTTTAGTTTACAGCCAATGGATGGAGAGTTAAAGCTTCATAATACAAATTTAGCCATAGAGTATTGTAAGAATAACCCTAATTGGAAAATATCTCTTCAAACTCATAAAATTATAGGAGTTAGATAGTATATATGCTTATTTATAGAGATTTTACTTTTGATGCTGCCCATGTATTAGATGGATATGATGAAACTCATCCATATGGAAGAGTTCACGGTCATTCATTTAGAGCAAGGGTATGGATTGAAGGTGAGCCAGAATTAGAGTCCAATATGATTGCAGATTTAGGACTTATAGCTAAAGAATGCGAAAAAGTAAAAAATTTATTAGATCATAATACGTTAAATAATGTTGATGGTTTACATAACCCAACTTTGGAAGGGTTATGTGTTTTTATTTGGGAAAAATTAATAACGAAGTTTACTAATTTAAATAAAATAGAAGTGCATAGAGATCAAAGTGGGGAAGGAAGTATTTATTATGGTCCAAAAAAAAATAAATAAAATTAANGCATTAGGAAATAAATCGAANATACCAAATGAGCCTTCAGAAGCTTTTCTTGAAAAGGTAAATAATCCACATAGTGATAAATTATACGTAGCAAGGTTTACTGTTCCTGAATTTACTTCTTTATGTCCCGTTACTGGTCAACCAGATTTTGCTAATATTATTATTGATTANATTCCAAAAANATATTTATTAGAATCAAAATCATTTAAGCTCTTTATGCAGTCGTTTAGAAATCATGGTGCGTTTCATGAAGATGTTACCTTATATATTGCAAAAAGAATTATAAAAGAAATTAAACCTGTTTGGTTGAGAATAGGGGGTTATTTTTATCCNAGAGGAGGTATTCCTATAGATGTCTTTTGGCAAACAGATAATCCTCCAAAAAAAGTATGGATTCCNGAAAATAGTATACAGGTTTATAAAGGTAGAAATTAAAAAAGTGGGGGCACTAATGAAAATTATTCCTAATAATCCAAATAGTGATTTTGTCTGTTTTGTTGAGGGATTAGATATTTCAAAAGGTATTTCTCTTTCAGATTCTAACAAAATNGATAAATTAATAAATAAGTATGCTGTTGTAGTATTNAGAGATCAATTAATTACAGATGAACAACAAATAGAATTCACAGAATTATTTGGAAAGATAGAAAAGCCAGGAAATAATTCTTCAGTTCAAAAAGGTAAAGATAGAAGACTTTCTTCTAAAATGGCAGATGTTTCAAATATTACAAAATCATCAACAGTTAATGATAGAAATGACCCTACAAGAATATTCAATTTGGGAAATAGGCTTTGGCATTCTGATAGCTCATATAAAAAGATTCCAGCTAAATATTCTTTGTTGTCTGCCAGAACTGTTGCTAAGAAAGGNGGTAATACTGAATTTNCTGATATGAGAGCTGCTTATGATAAATTAGATAAGAATTTGAAATCTACTATCAAAGATATGGTATGTGAGCATTCTTTAATTTATTCAAGACAAAGATTAGGTTTTGATATGAAAACAGAATTAAGTGATAGAGAATATAAAAATTTTACTCCAGTTCTTCAACCANTAGTAAGAATAATACCTATGACNAAAAGAAAATTAATTTATTTATCTAGTCATATAGGAAAAATTAGAGGNTGGTTAAGAGAAGATTCTATGTGCTTTATTAACGATTTAATGGAACATGCTACAGCTAAGAAATTTGTTTATATACATAAATGGAAAATAAATGATTTAGTAATTTGGGATAATAGGCAGGTAATGCATAGAGTTAGACATTTTGACGATACTAAAGAGTATAGAGATATGAGAAGGACTACAATATTAGGCGAAGAGAAGTTAATTTAAATAAATTTAAAATTTAACAATAATAATGTATATTTTATTAAAATAAAACATATGGGTAAAATCTTTGGAAAATAAATTTATTGATTATATTGATGAGGTTTCAAATAATTTAGATTATTTGAAAGAAAATTTGTTTGAAGAAATTGAACAAACAATTAACTATATAAAAAATAGTTTAAATTCTGGAGGAAAAATCATTTTTTTTGGTAATGGAGGATCTGCCTCAGACAGTCAACATTTATGTGCTGAGTTTATNGGTAGATATAAAAAAAATCGTGATCCTTTACCCGCTATATCTTTAAATACAGATACCTCCATCTTAACAGCAGTTGCAAACGATATGGGTTATGAAAAAGTTTTTGAAAGACAAGTTCAGGCTTTAGCAAAAAAAGAAGATGTATTAATTGCTATATCTACTAGTGGTAAAAGTAAAAATGTTATTAACGCTGTAACTACTGGAAAAAAGAAAGGTGTTAAAATTATATCACTTACTGGAAAAAATGAAAGTGAGTTAACGTCTTTATCAGATGTTTCTATAAAAGTGCCTTCAGATAAGGTAAACCATATTCAGGAAATGCATATTTTAATTGGACATTTTATATGTGAAATGATTGAGAANGATATCTAANATTATCAGTCTGTAAATTTGCATTCTGCAGTTGCAATTAATTTCATTTCATTAATTTTTCTTCTCGCTTCTCTTATAGTTAAATATACTTTTCCAANAGGTGGNTTTATNTAATTTTCTCCANATGCTAGAACTTCTTCTTCCTCACTAAATACTATGCAATTNACTAATTTTNTAAATTCNTGGTTTTNAATTTGNACGTCTATTTCCATTATTCTAGGACATAAAAGTACNTTGCTTTCTTTNAATATAGAACATTTAGGAGGATATAATTTNTNAATAATAATATNAGATTCTGCATATATTTGNTTTATATTTAAAATAAAATATAAAGATATTAATAAGGATCTGAAGAACATTTAGCACCTGCTATTAATGTAAGACCATGTATTCTAGTTCTAGTTCTCAAGGTNAAATATATTTTTCCACCTGGTTGTTCTAAAAANGATTCTCCAAATGCAAGAATTTCTTCTTCCTCACTAAATAATGTGCATCTAACTAANTGCTTATTNAAATTTCCAGAAATTGCAACTTCAATTTCTATAATTCTAGGACANAACAGTCCATTTTTTTCNTTTAATAAAGTGCATTTNGGTGGATATACTGTTTTTACTTTTATAGGGTTTTCAGTATANGCANNGTTNACTATAAAAAAANAATTTANAAATAAAAATAAAAAAANNTNTTTCATGGNGCTAACCAANTCATAGAAATTTTANTATNNTATATAAATTGTGCTCTTCTATGTCCAGTGTGTATTAAATACAACCAATCTAGGGAATGAATATGCACATCAATTCTTCCAAAGTTTACCTTGTATTTTTCAAANTCCTTGTCNTTTATATTTTTTAGGTTGTTATCTATATCTTCGGGTTTTTGAATAATTGTNCTAGGTGAATAGGGNGTAGAATANCATTCTCTNCTCATATTANGAGTTGATTTCCAAGCATTATCCCAATTTTCATTNTTATAATTTAATATTCCTTTTCCAAGAATTCTAATCTGAGTTTTTTTACTTGCATCATAAATATTAACAGATATTTTATTATTATTTTTNATTTCNAGCCATTTATTAGATCTTATATCTGTNTTNAAGGAAATAATTTTATTTATTTTATCAATTTTTCTTAGTACAACTGTTCTGGAACAAGGATATCCNTTTTTATCTATAGTNGATACCACTGGAAAATGAAAACCAGATTTACTATTTGATATTCCTTCCTCAAGATATTCCCANATTGTTTTATGGATTGTATTTAATGACATNTTTTTCATCTTAATAATATAAAATATAATTAAGGAGTAGAAAAGGTAATCTAATAAAATAAAATACNATTTCTACTCCAGCGTTACGTTTTGCATGATTAGGGGAATCTATAAGCAAAANCGNACTATGAATCTACGGTTTNAATTTTTTTTTAGATTGTGTATANTAATATTTAATTTATTAAAAATTCATATTTTATAGGAGATAATAGGTGTCANAAAAAACTGTTACTTTAGAAAAGAATAATAATATCGCNATAGTTACATTAAATCGNCCAGATAANGCAAATACTATAAATTTAGATCTTGTAAAAGATTTATATGAAGCATTTAAAGACTGTCATCATGATGAAAAANTNAGGGCAGTAATTTTNACTGGTAATGGTTCTATGTTTAGTGGAGGAGGTGATTTAAGTTCTTTTGTNNCTGAGACAGATAATTTAGGNCCATTTATAACAGATATGACAACTTATTTTCANCTTGCAGTGACATTAATGCATAGNATGGAAAAACCNATTGTTGTAGCTATAAATGGAACAGCAGCAGGAGGAGGNTTAAGTTTAGCCTTATCTGGAGATATAATTATTTCTTCTGAAAATGCAAAGTTTTCTGCAGCATATACGGCTGCNGGTTTATCACCTGATGGTTCTATGACATATATTATGCCTAGATTAATAGGTTTAAAGAAGACCAAAGAATTAATGATTACTAATAGGAGGTTNACTGCTNATGAGGCANTAAATATNGGTCTNATAGATCAAGTAGCAAAAGANGATGAATTGCAAAATATTGCTATGGAAACTGCAGTTAANCTTTCTGAAGGNGCTACAAAAGCTTATGGAGCTGTTAAAACACTATTAGCAGATAGTTTTTCGAGTACATTAGAAAGTCACTTAGAGGAAGAGGCTAGATCATTAAATATTAGAGCTCAAGGNCATGACGGNAAAGAAGGCGTAAAAGCCTTTATAGAAAAAAGAAAACCAAATTTTAAAGGTTATTAAAAGAAAGAAATCTNATGAATGTAAAAGAGCACTCCAAATCTAAGATATTAGTAAATAATAAAAACATGTCCTATGTAGAAATGGGCTCGGGAGAAACTATGTTATTTCTTCATGGAAATCCAACCTCTTCATATTTATGGAGAAATATAATGCCTTATATATCTGATACTAAAAGATGTATCGCTCCTGATTTAATTGGAATGGGAGATTCAGATAAACTAGATTCTAATGATGTTGGTGCATATAATTTTTTTGAGCATCGTAAATGGTTGAATGATTTACTGGATTTATTAAATATTGGTAATAAAGTAATTTTGGTGCTTCATGATTGGGGAAGTGCGCTTGGTTTTGATTGGGCATATAATAATATTAATAGAGTCTCAGGTATAGTTTATATGGAAGGAATAGTTTGCCCCTTAAATTGGGAAGATTGGGATGAGAAATCGGCACCTCTCTTTAAAGCGTTTAGATCTGATGCTGGTGAAAGCATGATTATAGAAAAAAATATATTTGTTGAGAGAGTTCTGCCAGGTTCTGTTTTAAGAGGTTTAACTGATCCGGAAATGGAGGTTTATAGACGTCCTTTTATTCAAAAAGAAGACAGACGTCCTACTTTGGATTGGCCTAATCAAATTCCTATAGAAGGTAGTCCTAAAGATGTTGTTGAAGTTGTAGATAATTATTCCAAGTTCTTTATGAGTGATAATACTCCAAAATTATTTATTAATGCTGATCCTGGAGCTATTTTAATAGGTAAACAAAGGGATTTTTGTAGATCTTGGCCTAATCAATCTGAAATTACAGTCCCAGGTAGCCATTTTATTCAAGAGGACTCTCCTGATTTAATCGGAGAGGGAATACTTAATTGGTTAAAAACAAAAAATATATAATTATTAGTTTTTTAATATTATTTTTATTACCCAATATTGCATATTCTATTGAATCTGCAGCTCATAAAGTTGAGGTTGCAAAGTGTTTCGGTATTATTATGACGATTAAAAATAATAGCAAATATGAAAATAATATTATTAAAGCTACAAATATAATTGAAATTTATTTAGACAAAATAATTAGTCTGAATATAGGGTCAATAATGATGAAAGAAATGAGTGAAGAAGCTGCAAATGAAGTTTTTAATAACCTAGAAAGTCTTACTTCTTCAAGTTTGGATAATTTACTAAATAAATGCATTAATACATTAAGAATAGGATAGTTATTCTCTTATAGCAGTTGAATTTAACGTTACTTCGTTTTTATAACTCCAACAAGCAGTATAATTTCCAGTCCATCCTCTTCCTTCTTTTCTAAGATTATCAAACCTTACTTTTCTAAAAGCAGCATGGCATCTTCCACATGAGAGAGCTAACATACAAACAGACCTTTTAATGTTTTCAGGATCTTTTTCTTTAAATGCTTTATTTAAATTTTTAGAAGCATGAACCGCATCAGTATAATATCTAGCAAATGCTTCTGGAATAATCCAAACTAACTTTTCTGCATTTGTAGTCTTTACATGGGCAACACTAGTATGACGAGGCCAAAAATTCTCAACCTGTGTTAATAAATTAGCAATTTCTATACCGTCTAATTCAGCTTCTCTAGCATGTATCAAAGAATATGTTTCTAGAGGTTCTATATTATTTTGATTACTTATAATAATTGTTGATCCATCTGATGTAGTAACAGCATCTCCTGGAAGTGCAATTAGCGTTGCTAGTCTTTCTAATCTTGTCCACATAGCTTGCATTGCTTG
Organism: Candidatus Pelagibacterales bacterium; assembly: GCA_002720535.1. Lineage (GTDB taxonomy): Bacteria > Pseudomonadota > Alphaproteobacteria > TMED109 > TMED109 > TMED109. The sequence continues at coordinate 86,455 of PBIU01000004.1, forward strand.
TTGTCTAACGTCAACCATAGTTTGCTTTTCATCTTCAGCAAACGAATTATTAACTGATGACAAAAATATAAATATCATTATTAGAAAATTTATTATGATTTTCATTAGTACCCCACTCAAATAAAAATTTATATTTAATACAATATAGTATATAAATATGTTAATCAAACAAAAGATAACAATTACTTATGTCGAAAGTTTTATATGTCTAGGTTTATTTTCTATGCAAGTATTTTATTTGGATTAGTATTATTTAGCAATAATAGTTTAGCTAATTATAATGAGGCATTAGATAGTTATAATAATAAAAATTGGACTAAAACGTTAAAGACATGTGAATCTAGTTTAGAAGATTTTAGATGTTTAAATTTATTAGGAATAATATATTTAAATGGACTAAGTGTTGATAAAGATTATAAAAAAGCCAAACAATATTTTTTAGATGCTAAGGATTTAGGAAGTAAGTCAGCAGAATTTAATTTAGGTTGGATAGCTCTTAAAGGCTTAGGAGAAGAAATAAACTTAGACGCTGCTTCAAAGTATTTTAATAACTATAATAATAAAAAGATTGCAGTAAAAAGCTCGAATAATATAGATGATGCCTCTATAGACAATTTAGTTAAATTAAAAAAAAATAACTTAATATCTAAATACGGGTATTTTTATACAAATTATATTAAGTTAGAAAGTCTTGTTAATTCTCAACAAAATATTAAAAATAAAATTATAACTAATATCTTACCAATAAAAAATAAGCTTAAAAAATTTGAAAATATTTTAATTGAAAATAACAATAATATTATGTCAATAAAAGATAGTATTAATAAAGAGCAAGAAATTATAATTAAATTATTGTTATTAGATATAGATAATAACTTTGAAAAATTTGAAGAAACTATTACACAGTTATATTCTGTTCTTCAAAATTTCAATATTGATAATATTTAGGAGTTTTTATGAAAAAAAATGTAATTATATTTATTTTATTTATATTTAGTTTTAATGCTTTTTCTGAAGAAATATTAAGGTCGGTTGTAATGCCTTTAACGGAGGAAGATTATAATAAAACTCCATCTGTCGATTGTAGGTCGTTTTCAGAAGTATTGATAGAAGCAAAAAATGAATGGAGACATATAATTCCATTTAAATTAACTGACCAAGGCTTAAAACATTTTTTAATTGGTTACAACATGCAAGAAAAATTAGAAGCTGATATTATTACAGTTTGGCCTTCATATAAAGGAAGAAGAGATCAATATTATGTTTTAATTGGTAATAATAATTGTTTTGTCAAATGGCTAGAATTACTTCCAAATAGCATTCAGGAAATTATTGATATAGGCGCCAAATAAAATATTTAAGTTAGTTATTTTACTATCTCAAATTTTGGAATTGTAAACTCATCATCCTGTTTTTCAAAAACAACTTTTACGCTGTCCCCAATAGAAATATTTTCTATATCTTGAGTTATTATATTTGAAATTATTCTAGCGCCTTCTTCAAGTTCTATTGAAGCTACAATATAAGGTGTATCATCTTTAAAGGCTGGCCCAGCAGGGGCATGAACAACGGTATAGGAGTATATCTTGCCTTTTCCAGATACCTCACGCCATTCAACATTTTTACTATCTGCAGTATTTGTTAGTTGTTTGGAATAAAGAAAATATTCTTTTGTATCTAATGAATATTGAATCATTAATTTTTTATTTTTAGCAGCATCCCAGTATGTTTTTGAGTCAATATCTATAGTAGGCCTGGGTTTCTTGATTTCCATATTAATTACTCTCATTTGATAATATTAAGGTTGTAGAACTAGATAATACCCCACCAGTTCCATGACAAAGAGCATTAACTGGTTTTTCTAATTGTCTCTTTCCGCAGACACCCCATAGTTGTCTAGCAGCCTCAATTATAGTAAATATGCCGTACATACCTGGATGGCAATAACTTAAACCTCCTCCGTTAGTATTTAGAGCAAAATCGCCACCAGGAGCAGTTCGTTGATTTCTTACAAAATCTTTTCCTTCACCAAAATTACAAAAACCAATAGCTTCTAAAGTTAATAGAACAGTTATTGTAAAGGAGTCATAAAGCATAGTAATATCAATATCTGTTGTATTTAGTTTTGCTTGCTCAAATGCTATTTTACTTGAGTGGGTGGCTATTTCTAATTTATCCATATTTGGCATATAATTGATGCTTGAATGACTATTACATTCACCGAATCCTTTAATATAAATAGGTTTAGTTTTTAAGTTTTTTGCCTTAGCTTCAGTTGTTATAATTACTGCTCCTCCTCCATCTGTCACTAAGCAGCAATCTGATCTATGTAAAGGGCTAGAAATTGGTTTTGATTGCATTGCATCTTCTATAGATAAAGGTTCTCTAAATGCAGCATTTTCATTCATTGTTGCCCATGATCTAGTAGAAACAGCTATTTCAGCTAATGTCTCTCTTGTGCTACCGAATGTAGACATATGTTTTTGTGCTGCTAGGGCATATGCGCCGACAGGTAAGGGTAAGCCTGAAACGACCTCAAATTGGTTGCTATAAAGTGCAGGCCTATCTCCTAGCACTCTTGACATATTTGATTTTTGAAGGCTTCCATATAATACGAGTACAGTTTCACATAAGCCTGCATTAATTGCTTGGAAAGCATGATTCACGTGAACTAAAAAAGTTGATCCACCTATATTTGTTCCCTCTATCCATTTAGGATACTTTATTCCTAAATATTCAACTAACAAATTAGGTTGCATTAAACCTGGCCCGGGAACTCCCCACATACCAGCTACAGCTATTCCATCTATGTCAGACAGTTTTAGTCCTGCCTGATCCAATGCTTCTTCTGCACAATATTTTTGAATTGTTAATTCACTATTTCCTTCAGAAGCTCTTCCTCTTTCGCTAAGAGGAAAATCTGAAACTCCTACAATACATGGTTTTTTATCCATAATTAAACCTTTATTGGAGGCCCGGGACGGAATCGAACCGCCGTACGGGGATTTGCAGTCCTCTACATAACCACTCTGACACCGGGCCTTGTAATAAATTAATATTTTAAAGATATTAATAAAAATATATAAAAATAAAATATTATTTAAAATAAATTTAGAAACATATACTCTATATTAGTAATTAGGTAAAATATTATTATTACGAAATTAAATTTTTGAGGTTTCAATTGTTTTTAAGCAATTTATATAACAATTATATTTTTAAATATCATAAACCTATACTAACTTTACTGTTAAGTTTTTTATTATTTTTTGGTTATTTTGCTAATCAATTAAATATTGATGCATCATCAGACACTTTAATATTAGAAGGTGACACAGACTTAGCCTATACACAATTAGTAAATAAAAGATATTATTCACCAGATTTTCTAATTCTAGCGTATACACCAAAAGAAGATTTGCTTGCTAAAAATACTATTGAAACTATAGAAAACATAAGTACAAAACTATTACAAATAAATAATGTTGATTCTGTAACGTCTATTTTAAATGTACCATTATTAATGAGCCCACCTAGGCCAATAACAGAACTTGTAGAGTATATACCTACGCTTAAATCCCAAAATATTGATTTAGATTTGGCAAAAAAAGAGTTCATAAGTAGTCCTTTATATAGTGATAATTTAGTAAGCAAAGACTTTAAAACTACTTCAATAATAATTAATTTAAAAGAGGATAAAGTAGGTTTAAAAATTAGAGATGAGAGAAACTTATTACGAGAAAAAAATTTACAAGCAAGTTTAAGTGATACTGATTTAGTAAAATTAAACAATCTCGAAAAGAGATATAATAATCACAAAAAAATCATTAAAAGTACAAATGAGCAAACTATAAATCAGATAAGAGAAATAATAAAGCCAATAAAAGATAACGAAATAATATTTTTAGGTGGTTTAGGAATGATAACTAACGATGTAATAGCTTATGTAAAACAAGATTTAAAAATATTTGGTTTTTCTATATTGCTTTTTTTAATAATCACATTGGTAATTATATTTAGGCAGTTTCGATGGATTATTATTCCAATTGTGACATGTTTTTTTTCTGTTGTAGTCACTTCAGGAGTTTTAGGAATATTTGGATGGGATATAACTATTATTTCTTCGAATTTTATTTCTCTTCAATTAATATTTACTATGGCTATAACTGTTCATCTTACAGTAAAATATAGGGAATTATACTTTATAAATACTGATATAAATCAAAAACAATTATTAATAGAAACATTGTCATCTATGGCTAAGCCGTGTTTTTATACTGTAGCGACAACTATTGTTGGTTTTTCTTCTTTAGTTTTTTCAGGCCTTCTTCCTGTAATAAATTTTGGATGGATGATGAGTATTGGTATTATAATTTCTTTAATATCATCTTTTATTCTATTTCCAATTTTACAAATTAATTTAAATAAAGTTAAACCAAATGTTAGTTTTGAAAAAATGTTTCCACTTCCACAAATTTTTTCAAAAGTTTCAAATTTTATCGGAAAAAAAATAATTTTTATTGCTCTTATAATATTGTTTTTTGGCGTGATTGGTATTTTTCAGCTTCGAGTTGAAAATAGTTTTATTGATTATTTTAAAAATAATAGTGAAATTTATAAAGGTATGAAATTAATCGATCAGAAATTAGGTGGCACAACTCTTTTAGATATTACTGTTGATTTAGAAGAAGAACTTAGTGAAGAAATATATGTTGATGAAGATTCAATATTTGAAGATGACGAATTTGATTTTTTAGAAGAAGATAATGAATCAATGAATTCTTCAAATCAATTATTTTTTACGTCTTCTAAAATGGAATTAATAAGTATTATTCATGATTATTTAAATGATCAGCCGGAAATAGGAAAAGTTATGTCTTTTGCAACTTTATTAAAAGTAGGAAAAGAATTAAATAATAAAAAAGAACTAGATATTATTCAACTAGCATTACTTTATTCTGAGCTTCCTGATAAGTATAAAAAAATTATAGTTTCTCCATATTTATCTATAGAAAATAATCAAGCAAAATTTAGCCTTAGAATTAAGGATTCTATGCCAAGTTTAAGAAGAAATGAATTAATTGATAGATTAAAAGTTGAAATACCTAATATTGCTAATATAAGTAAAGAAAGAGTCCATTTTAGTAATGTTTTAATATTATATAATAACATGCTTCAAAGCTTATTTAAATCGCAAATACTTACTTTAGGAACAGTAATAATTTTACTCTTTATAATGTTTTTATTACTATTTAAGTCATTTAAGACTTCTTTAATAGCCTTATTTCCTAACATAATATCTATTTCTTTAGTTTTAGGTTTTATGGGCTGGTTTAAAATACCTTTAGATATGATGACAATAACAATCGCTGCAATTAGTATGGGCATAGCTGTAGATAACACAATCCATTATATTTATAGATTTAGAAATGAATTAATCAAACATAATAATTATAGTCTTTCTATGCACAGAACTCATATGAGTATCGGTTTTGCGATGTATTATACTTCTGTAACTATAATTGTTGGTTTTTGTATTTTGATATTTTCAAATTTTATTCCAAGTATATATTTTGGGATCTTAACTAGTATTGCAATGCTTATGGCTTTACTTTCATCACTAATATTATTGCCTCAATTATTAATCTTATTTAAGCCATTTGAAAAATAAAATGTTAATTGAATAATCTTTCTTAACATTTTTTATTATTTATTATATTAAGTATATATTTATTTAAATTAAGGTGATAAATTGACAGTTTCTTTGAAAACTATGAATAAAAATATGATTGATGGGCAGCTAAAGCCAATGGGAATAAATAATCCTATTATTCTAGAAGCTTTTGAAAATGTGCCACGTGAAATATTTATAGATAAAGAAAAATCATCTCTTTCATATCATGAAGGAAATATTTTAGTAAAAAATAATCGTTGGCTTTTATCATCTATGGTAATAGCTCGCTTGATTAATTGTGTAAATATATCTAATGAAGACATCATATTAGAAATAGGTGCTTGTAGCGGTTATACTACTGCTATTTTAGAAAAATTATGTTCTTTGGTAGTAGGTCTTGAAGCTGATGGTGAATTAAGAGATATAGCAAATAAAGCTCTTACAAAAATTGAGGCAAATAGTGCTATTATAGTGGATGGTGATCATAAAGAGGGAAATTTAAAAAGTGCGCCATATGACAAAATTTTTATTTTTGGAGCTGTTCCGTCAGTACCTGATACTTTGTTTAAACAACTATCGGAGAATGGAGAGCTAATTACTGTTGTGAAAAATCATAATAATATTAAATCTTGTGGAAAGGCTGTTGTATTTAAAAAAAATAAAGATATAATTAGTAGTTCTAATATATTTGATGTAGAAGTACCCTTTATGGAAGGTTTTAGTAAAAAAGAAGGATTTAATTTTTAGAAATTTTTAATCTTACTTATTGCTAATTAGTAGCTTAGAGATTAATGAGAGATATAAAGAATGTTTAGATTAAATATAAATAACAGTTTTATGTTAATTTTTCCTATAATTATTATAGCTATGATATTTACATGTGCGAATATTAAAGCTCAAAGTATTAATATTTCGCTTGCTAATGCTTATTCTAATCATCCTTTATTATTTTCAGAAAGAATTGGAGATAGAGTACTAAGTGAAGATGTAGCTGAGGCACTATCAGGCTGGAAACCTCAGGTATATGTAGATGGTTCTATGGGTAAAAATATAGTTACTACTAAAACTAGTACTGCTTCAAAAACAGATAATAATTTACCCGTATCAGTTGGTATAGTTATATCAAAAAAAATCTATGATGGTGGTAAAACAAATCAAAATATAAAAATTGCAGATACAAAATTAAATGCTAATATCTCAAAACTTGCCATTATTGAAAACCAAGTTTTACTTAGTGCTGTTAAGGCATATTTTAATTTATTAAAAGAACAAGATCTGTTAGATGTGGCCATTAAAAATAAGGATGTTATTCAAAGGCAATTAGAGGCAACTAAGGATAGATTTGATGTAGGTGATTTGACTATTACTGATGTTTCACAAGCTGAAGCAAGACTATCTGATGCAAATGCCAATTTAGTAAAGGCAGAGGCAGATTTGAATTCTGCAAAAGCAGTATTTTTTTCAGACATAGGTTTGGAACCTGATGATGTTTTTTATCCAGAAGATATGCCCGTTATTCCTCAGAATTTGCAAAGTTTAATTGATGAAGTTAAAAAATCTAACCCTAACGTAATTAATGCTAGAAAAATGAAGCTTATTGCTGAAGAGGAATTAAAATTAGCCCTTAAAGAAATGTCATTATCTGTAGATATTCAAGCGAGTGCTAATCAAGCATGGGATCCTAATACTTTCTTTGAAGAGCAAAGATATTTTGATGTATCTGCAAAAATTAAGATGCCTTTGTATAAAGGTGGTAAGGATAAGGCTTCTATTAGAAAGTTTAGAGAAAAACTAAATAAGTCTAATGCAGAAATTGATGACATACTAAGAAAAGAAGCAGAAAAAGCTATGTTAATTTGGAATAATATTGAAAGTCTTAATTCTCAAATAGCAGCCTTTAAATCTTCTATTAGAGCGAACGAAATTGCTTTAGATGGAGTGGTTCAGGAAGAAAATGTTGGTGCAAGAACTGTAATAGATGTTCTTGATGCAGAGAATGAGTTGTTTATGGCTAAGGCAAATCTAATTAGAGCTAATATAAATCGTTATATTGCTAATTATGAATTACTTGAAGTTATAGGTGGAATGACTGCAAGAGGATTAGATTTACCTGTATCATCATTTTATGATAGTGATGAATATTATAATAAAATGAAAGAGTTATCTGGTAATAATGATATGCTATTGCTGAATTTTTTAGATAATAATTAAGTTCTTTTAAAATGGTTAGAAAAAAAGGATCTAAAAAAAATATTACTTCTGCTATGAAAGAGCTTGAAGATGCTCTACTAAATCCAAAAACTAAAAAAAATAAAATAAAAAAAAGAAAGCTACCTGTTAAAAAACATACTAGAGATGATATACTTATTTTAACAGATGTAATAGAAGCTTCGCCATATAAAAATATGGACTATAGACTCATTACTATAAAAAAAAATATTAGAAATATTATAAAGCCTGATATCCAAGATTGGATTAATGTTAATATGTCTGGTTTAATAAGTGATGATATTAAAAAATCATTAAATACAACTAAAGATAAAAAATAATAATGAAAATGTTTTATGAGTAATAGTAATAAAAATATGGATATTAGTGATCTAAATAAATCTATTGAAGATTATTCACATAATAATTGGGCTAATAATAAAATTATGGCTTCAAAAGTTGATTCTGAGAAAAAACCTTTAGTAATCATGATGCCTCCTCCAAATGTTACGGGTAGCCTTCATATAGGGCATGCTTTAAATATGACATTACAAGATGTAATAGTTCGTTATTGGCGAATGAAAGGAAAAGATGTGTTATGGCAACCTGGTACGGATCATGCCGGTATTGCTACACAAATGGTTGTGGAAAAACAATTATTAAAAGATGGTGATAAATCCAGGACTGAACTTGGTAGAGAAAAATTTCTTAATAAGGTATGGGAATGGAAAGATGAATCTGGGGGTACTATTATCAATCAGCTAAAGCGTTTGGGTGCAAGCGCTGATTGGAGCAAAGAAAGATTTACTTTAGATGAAGGGCTATCTGAAGCTGTTCTAGAGGTCTTTGTTAATCTTTATAAAGAAGGGCTCATATATAGGGATAAAAGGCTAGTAAATTGGGATACAAAGCTGGAAACCGCTATTTCAGACTTAGAAGTAATACAAAAGGAACAAAAAGGTAATTATTGGCATTTTAAATATCCAATAGTTGATAACGATAAATATATAGTTGTAGCAACAACAAGACCAGAAACTATGTTGGGTGACACATGTGTTGCAGTGCATCCAAGTGATACACGTTATACTAAGCTAATAGGTAAAAAGGTTTTACTGCCTATAGTCAATAGAGAAATTGAAATAGTTGCTGATGAATATGCTGACCCAGAAAAAGGTACAGGAGCTGTTAAAATAACACCAGCGCATGATTTTAATGATTTTCAAGTGGGTAAAAGACATAATATGGATAGTATAAATATTATGAATAGCAATGGAACTCTTAATGAGAATGCACCCATTAAATATCAAGGGCTTTCAATGTTAGAGGCCAGGAAAAAAATTGTTAATGAGATGGATGTACTTGGTTTTCTTGAATCGATAGAAGAGACTATTCACATGGTGCCTTATGGAGATAGATCTGAAACTATAATAGAGCCATATTTAACAGATCAATGGTTTGTTGATGCTAAAAAGTTATCTATACCAGCTATAAAATCTGTTAAAAATGGAGAAACTAAATTTGTTCCCAAGTCATGGGAAAATACTTTTTTTGAATGGATGAATAATATTGAGCCATGGTGTATTTCTAGACAGTTGTGGTGGGGGCATAGAATTCCTGCTTGGCATGGACCTGATGGACATATATTTGTTGAAAAATCTGAAAAAATAGCAAAAGAGAAGGCTTTAAAGAAATATGGAAAGCATGAACAATTACAGAGAGATCCTGATGTTTTAGATACATGGTTTTCATCAGGTTTATGGCCTTTTTCTACATTGGGCTGGCCTAATAAAAGTCCTGAATTAGATAAGTATTATCCAGGAGATATCTTAATTACGGGTTTTGATATTATCTTCTTTTGGGTGGCAAGAATGATGATGATGGGTATCCATTTTATGAAAAAAACTCCTTTTAAAGAAGTGTATGTCCATGCTTTAGTTAGAGATTCTAAAGGTAATAAAATGTCTAAATCTAAGGGAAATGTTGTAGATCCATTAATTTTAATGAATAAATATGGTACAGATTCTATCAGGTTTACATTAACTGCATTAGCTACTCAAGGAAGAGATATTAAATTAGCAGAAGATAGAATTGTAGGATATAGAAATTTTATTACAAAAATAACTAATGCATCTAGATTTATAGAAATTAATAACTGTGTTTATAACAAAAGTTATGATCTTAAATTAGTAAAGATGCCTGTATCAAAGTGGATATTAAATTTATTTTATAAAACAGCAGATAGTGTGGCAAAAGATATAGAATCATANAGGTTTAATGAAGCTGCAAATAAAATATATCACTTTGTTTGGCATAATTTTTGTGATTGGTATTTAGAAATTATTAAGACAATTTTATCAAATGAGAAAAATATTCATAATTCAGAAGTTAAAAATATTACAGCATATGTATTTAGTAAAATTCTTATTATTTTACATCCAATAATTCCATTTAATAGNGAGTATTTATACAGTAAAATTCACAAATTTGGTGATATATTAGCAATTACCAAATGGCCAAATGAAGAAGAAGATAATATTGAATTAAGTAGTAGTAATGTCGAAATAGAATGGGTTATAAAATTTATAAGTGAAATAAGGTCTTTAAGATCTATGTTAAATATTCCATCTAAGTCATTGATAGATATATATTATAATTCTATTAATGAAGATTATGCTGATTATTTAGAAAATAATAAAGAGGTATTATTTAGAATTTCTAAAATAGGAGNTATAAANCAAACTNAAGAAGAAATTAAAAATTCTGCTCAAATATTAGTTGATAATGCTACNTTTNATGTTGCTCTTAAAGGTATAATAAANNTTGAAGAGGANTTAAATAGATTAAATAGAGATTTAAATAAGCTNAAAAATGATATATCTATTATAGATAATAAATTATCAAATAAGAATTTTATAAANAAAGCTCCTAAAGAAGTTATTAAGGAGCAAAATAGTAAAAAAGATGTATTTGAAAATAAAATATTAAGATTGCAAGCAGCTATAAATAAGCTTAAGTGAAAGTAAATATTATAAGGGGGTATTATGAAAAAATTTGATAAAGATAAATTACCAAGTAGGCATGTTACTGAAGGACCTGGTAGGGCTCCACATAGGTCTTTTTATTATGCCATGGATTTAACCAAAGAGGAAATTCATCAGCCGTTTATTGGTGTTGCAACAACTTGGAATGAATCTGCTCCTTGCAATATTACTCTGCGTAGACAGGCTCAATCTGTTAAGAAAGGAGTTAAAAGTGCTGATGGAACTCCTAGAGAATTTACTACTATCACAGTTACTGATGGAATAGCTATGGGTCATCAAGGTATGAAAGCTTCTTTAGCTAGTAGAGAAGCAATTGCGGATACAATAGAGTTGTCAGTGAGAGGACATTGTTATGATGGTTTAGTTGGCGTTGCAGGTTGTGATAAATCTTTGCCTGGTGTTATGATGTCTATGTTAAGATTAAATATTCCAAGTGTTTTTATTTATGGAGGCTCTATAATGCCTGGTAAACATAAAGGAAGAGATTTGACAGTTCAAGATGTTTATGAAGCNGTGGGACAGAATGATGCTGGTATCATAGATGCAGATGAATTAGATTTAATAGAAAGAGCTGCATGCCCNTCTGCTGGTTCATGTGGTGGGCAATTTACGGCAAATACTATGGCTTGTGTNAGTGAAGCTATAGGACTTGCTTTACCAAACAGTACAGGTGCTCCTGCACCTTATGAGTCANGAGATGAATATGCATTAGCTGCAGGTAAACAGGTTATGACTTTAATTGAAAAAAACCTAAGACCAAGGGATATAGTTACCAGAAAGTCATTTGAAAATGCAGCTAGAGTTGTTGCTGCATCTGGTGGNTCAACAAATGCTGCACTTCACNTGCCAGCTATGGCAAATGAAGCAGGNATTGANTTTGANTTATTTGCTGTAGCCGAAATATTTAAATCTACCCCTTATATTGCAGATTTAAAACCTGGAGGAAANTATGTTGCTAAAGATTTACATGAGGCTGGGGGTGTTCAAGTAATACTTAAGGCTCTTTTNGAAGCAGGATATATTCATGGCGATTGNATGACTGTAACTGGAANAACTATTGAAGAGAATTTAGCTGATATTANATTTCCTGAAGAACAAGATGTAATTTATAAAGTTGAAAATGCTATTACTCCTACAGGAGGTGTCGTTGGATTAAGAGGNAATTTAGCTGAGGAAGGAGCTATAGTTAAAGTTGCTGGCATGACAAGAACAAAGCACGTAGGTCCTGCAATTGTATTCGATTGTGAAGAAGATGCATATAAAGCTGTTAATGAGAGAAATTATAAGGAAGGTGACGTTTTTGTAATAAGATATGAAGGGCCTAAGGGAGGGCCTGGTATGAGAGAAATGTTAGCTACTACTGCCGCTATTTATGGACAAGGAATGGGAGAAAAAGTTGCTCTAATTACAGACGGACGTTTTTCTGGTGCAACCAGAGGATTTTGTGTTGGACATGTGGGTCCTGAAGCAGCAGTTGGAGGAACAATTGCTCTTATTAAAGACGGAGATATTATAACAATAGATTCTGATACTGGTGAGTTGAGTGTTGACCTTTCAGATGAGGAATTAAAAAATAGAAAGAAAGACTGGAAACCTCGCGAGCATGAATATGGTTCCGGAGAAATTTGGAAGTATTCACAATTAGTCGGATCTGCTTTAAAAGGAGCTGTAACTCATCCAGGTGCAAAAGAAGAAAAGCAGTGTTACGCTGATATATAATGTATTNAAAAATGACTTCTGAATATAAATATAAATTTATATATTATATTTTTTNAATTGTTTTTATAATNANTATTTCTGCTTGTGCAAAAAATATTGCGACTGGAGAGAGACAGTTAGTAATTTTATCCCCAGAAGAAGAAAATAATATAGGAGCAAGAGAACATCCAAATATAATTAAAAGTTTTGGGGGCATCTATGATGATCAAGAGTTAAAGGCATATGTTAGTAATTTAGGCAATAAAATTGCATTAAATTCTGAAATGCCAGATATTAGATGGACTTTTACAATATTAGACAATCCTTTAGTTAATGCTTTTGCTCTTCCAGGAGGTTATATTTATGTTACTAGAGGTTTATTATCGCTTGCAAATGATGAGTCAGAAATTGCAAGCGTATTAGGACATGAAATAGCTCATGTCACTGCAAGACATACAGCTCAAAGACATGCTAAATCTACTTTATCAAATGTTGGATTAGATATATTAAGCATTGTCGTAGGTCAACCCATAATAACAAATGCTACAAATATTGGTTTACAAGGAGTTTTATCTGCATTTAGTAGATCAGAAGAACTTGAAGCAGATAAATTAGGTATAAGATATATTATTAAGTCTAAATATGATCCANATGGNTCTTATAGATTTCTGAATAGGCTAAATGAATTAACTAAAATTTCATCAAAAAATGATGGTGATATAATTAGTTCAATATTTGCAACACACCCAAAAACTACAGATAGAATGAAAGCTTCTAAAGGGTATATCAATAATAGTTCAGCAAATATAATAAATAGAGATGTTTTTTTAAATGCTATAGATGGAATGATTTATGGAAATAATTCCCAACATGGAATAGTTAAAAATAATAATTTTTATCATTTAGAACTAAATTTTTCATTTAATACTCCATCNAATTATAAGATTAAAAATAATAATAATAATGTAATTGCTTTTAATAAAAATAAAGAAGTAATAGTTATTTTTGACGGATTATTAAATAAAGAAAAATTATCATTACTTGAAATTGCTGAGTCTAATTATCTAAGATCAAATATAACTGNATATGAAGAAGTTACTATCGANAATAAAAACGCAATTTTATTTAAAGAAAACAGATTAATTAGATATGAAGGNAGTGAATATAATAGAAAAACATATTTGATCAATTGGACTAATGATAGAGTTTGGAGGTTTTCCATACTATTAAAACCTCAATCCAAGANAGATTATGAAAATCAGGCAGATAAAATTGCGCGAAGTATTCATGAGTTAAGTGAAGATGAAAGAATACTTGGTAGACCAAAATTTATAAGTATTTATAAGACAAAAAAAGGTGATACAGCTTCTAAACTGGCAAATCAAATGGCATTAGAAAAAAATAAATTAAAAATTCTACAGATCATGAATGGTTTGAATANGGATAGTGAGGAAATTTTACCTGAAGGAACCTTGCTTAANATTATAGTTAATTAAAATATATAATTATTATTTTAAAATTTTAATTTTGTCATNTGGNTTAAGTGTTTTTAATATTTCTATAAAGTCATTAACTGCAATTGCNACACATCCTTCCGTAGGCTTATAATCATCACTAGATACATGCAAAAATATGGCGCTTCCTTTATTAGTTAATACCGGGTTCATATTATAATTAATAACAAGAATTAAATCGTATAGATTATCATCGCGATAAAGACTCTCTTTANGCTTATTTTTTGTTTTTATTAAATTATTATAATTNGANTTATTAGGATCATCTGACCAAGCCATATCTTTTNTTATTGGTGTNTATTTNAACTTAGTGTTAAGGTTTTTAATCTTATCTGTTCTAACAAATAATTTACCAAAACTGTATGTCCCTATTGGAGTTTTTTTATCTCCTTCTATTTTATTTTTAGTAAATCCNTTTAGACCTACTGAGCATCTATACTTTTTTTTCTTAAAGTATAGTATTTTGTCTTTATTTACTAAAATCATTTATTTAGTCAGTAAGGTTTATTATAACTGGTGCATGATCTGAGGGTTTCTCTAAAGCTCTATGATAAGTATCTATTTCAATTGCTTCAAGTTTATCTATAGCAGAAGGTGAAAGTAAAAAATGATCAATTCTTAAACCTTTGTTTTGTTCAAANGCTCTNCCATAATCCCAATANCTCCAATTAGTTTTATTTGGGTATATTGATCTCCATGCATCATAATAACCTAAATTAAGAATTTCCCTAAATTTAGCCCTTGATTCTGGTTGAAATAAGGCGTCATTTTTCATCATTTCTGGGTTTGAAGCATCTCTATCTTCTGGGCAAACGTTAAAATCTCCTCCTAATATTATTTTTTCTTCATTATCCAGTAATTTTTTTACATGNTTTGATAATTTTGACATCCATTCTATTTTATATGAAAATTTTTCAGTATTTATTGGATTNCCATTTGGTAGATAAATTGATGCNACTCTAANTCCACTATTTTTTGCATCTATCCAACACTCAATATACCTAGCATTTTCATCACTATACAAATTTGTAATAATATCACTTACTGGGTGTTTAGATAAAATAGCTACACCATTATATGCTTTTTGACCTTTGAAAATTACATTGTATCCTAGATCCTCTAAATCGGATGCAGGCATGTCATTATCTTGAGCTTTTAGCTCTTGTAAAAGCATAACATCTGGTTTTCTCGTATTAAGAAAATCTTTTACATGAGGGAGTCTAACTCTGATTGAGTTTACATTCCATGTAGCTATTTTCATATTAAGTTACCGAGAAAGAGGTACCACACCCACAGCTAGATGTTGCATTAGGATTATCTATTGTAAAAGAAGCTCCACTCAAGTCTTCCTTCCAAGTAATTTCAGACCCTGCTAGAAAATTAATAGANACATTATCGGTAACTAATGCTGGTTTTCCATCTTTGTCTGTAGAAGCAATAATATCATCCTGTAATGTTTTATTGTCAAAATTAAAAGAATAAGAGAAGCCAGAGCAGCCACCACCATCTACAGTTATTCTTAAAAAGCCATTACCCTCTTTTTCTTGAATAAGCTTTATTCTTTCTAGGGCATTTTTTGTTATAGTTAATTCTTGCATAGAAAACTCGTTATTAATTCATAATATATTTATAATGTTAGTTCAATTTTATATTATTTCAAGTTATGTATATATATAAATAATAACTTTAGGAAGATTTATTTTAAATATGGGTGAATTAAATTTATATAAAACTGAATACGTTAAGAGTAAAGGTCGTTTTTTTAAAGAATCAGAATCTTCCTATAGAAACCCTTTTATGAGGGACAGAGATCGTCTAATTCACTCGGCAGCATTTAGAAGATTAGAACATAAAACTCAGGTTTTTGTTCAACATGAAGGTGATAATTTTAGGTCTCGTTTGACTCATACTATAGAGGTTGCACAGATAGCTAGAACCTTAGCTACACGTTTAAATCTTGATTCAGATTTAGCAGAAACTATTGCTTTAGCTCATGATTTAGGCCATACCCCGTTTGGTCATGCAGGGGAAGAAGCCCTTAATAATGCAATGAAAAATAAGGGTGGTTTTGACCATAATGCACAAACATTAAGAATAGTTACAAAACTTGAAAAAAAGTATGCTGCATTTGATGGTTTAAATTTAACTTGGGAGTCATTAGAAGGAATTGTTAAGCATAACGGGCCTTTAAAAAATAATATACCAACAGTGATAAAAGATTATCAAAAGTTAATTAAAAATAATAATTCTTCTTTAAATTTAAATTTAGATAAATTTGCTGGGCCTGAGGCACAAGTTGCGGCTATTTCTGATGATATTGCTTATTGTAACCATGATATTGATGATGGCTTAAGAGCTGGGTTATTTAACTTAGAGGCGCTAGAAAGTATTGAACACGTAGGTCAAGTTATACTTAATAATAGAAAAAAGTGGAGAAATATTGAAAATAAGAGATTAATTCATGAAACTATAAGAAACTTAATCAATATTATGATAGAAGATGTAATTAGTGAATATAAAAAAATAATTAATGAAAATAAGTTTAGGTCGGTAGAGGATATTCGAAATTACAACAATAAAGTTATCTGTTTTTCTCAAAACATGTTTAATGATAATCAAAATTTGAGAAAATTTCTTTTTGAAAAAATGTATAAACATACAATTGTAAATAGAATGACATTAAAGGCAAAGAGTATTGTTGAAGATCTTTTTAATGCTTTTTCTAATGATACTTCTATCTTGCCATTAGAGTGGAGAGAAATTGCAGATAATGTTAATACCGATAGAGAGCTATATAGAACTATATCAGATTATATAGCTGGAATGACAGATAGATATGCCGTTATGGAACATAAAAGGCTTTATGATCTGCATGGAGGTTGGACCGGAACTTCTTTGTATGATAAACGCGATAGATAATCAGTAACGTATATATGGATTGAAAAGTGAATATATTTGAAAATATTAGAATTATAATAATAGAAGCTGCAAAATCTTTTGGAATAAATGATAAAAAAATACTTGATAAGATTACTGCTGAGCCGCCTAAAGAAGAAATACATGGGGATATATCTACTAATATCGCTTTATTGTCTTCAAAAGCTTTAAATAAAAATCCTAGAGAATTGGCTGAAAATATTGGAATGCTTCTCAAAAAAAATAATTATATAGATGAAGTTAAGATCGCGGGTCCTGGTTTTATTAATCTATTTTTAAATAAATCTATATTTTATGAATGCTGCAAAAATGTCTTAGATCTAAAAAATCATTATGGTAAAAGTGATTATGGTAAATCTGCACTGGTGAATATAGAATATGTTTCAGCCAATCCAACCGGCCCTATGCATATTGGTCATGCAAGAGGAGCTGTATTTGGAGATTCATTAGCAAATTTACTTGAGTATTCAGGCTATAATGTGACCAGAGAATATTATATTAATGATGCTGGACAGCAAATAATAAATTTAGCAAGATCAGTTTATATCAGATATATAGAAATTCTAAAAGATAAAGAACCTATTTTTGGAGATGATTTATACCCTGGAGAATATTTAATACCTGTTGCAAAAAGCATAATTGATAAATTTGGAGATAAATTTATTTCTTTAAAAGAATTAGATTGGATAGAGGTTTTCAAAGAATATAGTATTAATGCAATGATGCATTTAATAAGGAATGATTTATCTTTAATAAATATTCATCATGATAATTTTGTTTCAGAACAGAGTCTAAAGTCAAATGGTTTAATAGACAATGTAGTTGAATTATTAAGTAAGAAAAATTCAATATATGAAGGAGTATTAGAAGCTCCTAAAGGACAAAAAAATGATGATTGGGAGAGTAGGCCTCAACTACTTTTTAAGTCTACTTTATTTGGAGATGATCTAGATAGGCCTTTGAAAAAGGCTGATAATACTTGGACTTATTTTGCAGCTGATGCTGCTTATCATTATGATAAATATAAAAGGAATTATACTTCTATAATAAATGTATGGGGTGCAGACCATGGAGGATATATAAAAAGAATTGAAGGAATAGTAAAAACAGTTTCAGATTCAAAAATAAATTTTGATGTAAAATTATGTCAGTTAGTAAACTTGAGTAAAGGCGGTAAGCCTGTAAAAATGTCTAAAAGGGCAGGAAATTTTGTCACTATGAAAAATGTAATAGATACTGTTGGTCCTGACGTATTAAGATTTATAATGTTAACTAGAAAAAATGATGCCCCTTTAGATTTTGACTTAGTTAAAGTAAAAGAGCAATCTAAAGATAATCCAGTTTATTATGTACAATATGCAAATATAAGAATTAATTCACTTTATGAAAAAGCAAAAATACATGGCATTGATTTAAGAGATGATTTAAATAATATAAATTTCAAATTACTAGAAAATATTTCAGAAATAAATTTAATTAAACTTATATCTAAATGGCCTAGACAGGTTGAAGCGGCTGCAAGAGCAAATGAACCTCATAGGATTACATTTTATTTAAATGAGTTAGCCGGAGCTTTTCATAGTTTTTGGTCACATGGAAATGATAACCCAAGTTTAAGATTCATTAATGATAGTAATAAAGATTTAACAATAGCAAGGTTGTCATTAGCAAAAATTGTTAAGATAATTTTATCCTCTGGTTTATCAATACTAGGAGTTAAGCCAGCAGAAAAATTATCTTAATAGGATTAATAAATGTTAAAAAAGATTATAATTTTAATTATTTTAATTATTTTAGGAGGTATTAGTTATGAGTATATTCCTAATTTATTTTCGAATAATGATCAGATTATCTATATAGATGGTGATAAAGACCAATATAAATTTTCTCCTACTGATAAGGAAGGGAAGAACTTTAACGGAGAATCTCTTAAAATATATGATATTACAAGAGAAAAATTATTACCAAATGATGATGATAAAACCAAAATTATTTCTGAGCAAAAAAATACAAATATTAATAAAGATAATAATACAGTAAATGAGGAATTNGNAGNATCAAATTATATTTACTTACAACTAGGTGCTTACAAGACAATTGAAAAAGCAAATCNATTTGTTGAAACTTTCAAAAAAGATAATTCAAAATTGATCAAGGATTTGAAATTTTATATAACTTCTGCGGATTTAAAGGAAAGAGGAATTTATTACAGAATTAGACTTGGTCCATTTCAAGATAATAAAGATATTTATTCATTATGTATAGATCTTAAATTGGTTAATAATGAGTGTTTAATAGTTAAGGACAAATAATACTTAATGAGAAATGCAAAAAGTATCATAATTGGAATTTCTGGTTTATCTTTAACAAAAGAGGAAATATCTCTTTTAAAATATTNTCTNCCTTTAGGTATAATATTATTCAGCAGAAATATTAAAAATAACAATCAATTAAAAAAATTAATTATGCATATAAGANAAATATTAGGTTTTCATTGTCTCATTTTTATTGATCAAGAGGGTGGAAGGGTTCAAAGATTAAAACAACCTAATTGCCCTGATTATCCAGCTGCAGATTTATTTGGCTATTTGGCAGAAAAGTCTATAAACGACGCTTTAAGAGCCGTATATTTAAATTATTATCTTTTGGGTANTAACCTTAATAATGTTGGTATAAATGTAAACTGTGCCCCTTGTTTAGATGTAAAAAGTTTAAAAACTCATTCTGTTATTGGAGATAGATCGTTTTCATCAGATCCANATATTGTCTCNCTTTTAGGTGAAGNAGCTTCTAATGCTTTAATTGATTCAGGTGTTTTACCTGTTATTAAACATATTCCTGGACACGGAAAAGCTTCTTCTGATAGTCATTTATCGCTACCTGTAATAAATGAAGAGTTAAGCATTCTTCAAAAATCGGACTTTCTTCCATTTAAAGCTTTATATAATATGCCAATGGCTATGACGGCACATATTTTATATAAAAATATAGATAATAAATGGCCTATTACTCAATCTAAATTAGCTAATNTTTTCATTAGGAAAGACCTTAATTATAAAGGGATTTTAATATCTGACGATATCGAAATGCTAGCTTTATCAGGATCTATTAAAAGTAAAATAAAATCAATATATTCAGCTGGTTATGATATAATATTACATTGTTCTGGTAAATTAAAGTCTACTGAATTAGCGCTTGAAAATGCAAATATTTTAGAAGATATATTATATAAAAAAATACAATCAAGCTTAGATANAATNAATAAAATAAATATGTCTGTTGATTTATCTTCTTATAAGAANGAGTTAAGTAATATTTTAGAAAATNAATTAAATTACAGTATTTCTTTATAATATTTAAATTGCTATATATAGTGTTTATATCTGGTATATTTATATATGTTGTGTTAAATTTATTGTAATTACTTATTCTCTAAGGTTAAAATGGAAGAAATAAAATATAATATTGATGANAATTCTGANTCCTCCTCAGAAATAAAAGATAATTCTCTAAATGATGACGTTTTATTATTAAATATAANTGGTTTTGAAGGAGCTATAGACTTACTNCTCGAATTAGCTCGNAGACAGAAAGTTGATTTACTTAACATTTCNATATTGGAATTAGCNGAACAATATTTAACATATGTTGAAAATGCCAATAAATTAAACTTAGAAATTGCATCTGATTATTTAGTAATGGCTGCATGGTTAGCATTCTTAAAATCTAAAATATTGCTGCCTGAAGAGGAAGAGGATCAATTAAGCGGAGAGGAGCTATCGGATGCATTAAGAATTCAATTAAGTAGATTGCAATCAATGAGAGAGGCAGGAAGAAAATTATTTGAGTTAGATCTACTATATATTGATAGGTTTCCTAAAGGCATTATTTCTAAAGAAATTAAAATTATTACTATTGAAGATAATACTAATTTAAATGATTTATTATTTTCATATAGTAATATCATAAGAAGTAAAAACTTAAACGATTATAAACCTCCGATAAAAAAATTAGAGACTATTGAATCTGCATTGAAAAGACTGAATAAGCTATTAAACAATGATAAGGATTGGCAACAATTATCATTATTTTTACCAGAAGATTTAGATAATAATGATAATATTTTTAATAGCTCAGTATTAGCAGCTACTTTTTCTGCAACCTTAGAATTAGCAAAGAAAGGAAAAGTTGAGATAAGACAGTTAAATCCATTTGGAGAAATATTTATCAGAAATAAGCTGGAGATTAATTAATTATGAATAATGATTTATCAATAAAAATAGCTGAGGGCATTATTTTTACAAGTCAGGAGCCAATTAAAGTAAAAGATTTATCGAATAGATTGCCTGAATGTAAGGATATTGATTCTATAATAGATTTCCTTATAAATAAGTATAAGCAAGGTGGTTTTGTTTTAGAAAAAAATGGCGATACATTAGCATTTAGGACATCTAGTAGTATTTCTGATTATATGAAAGTTGAAAAAACTATCCAAAAAAAATTATCTAAAGCAGCATTAGAGATACTTGCTATAATTGCTTATCATCAACCTGTTACACGAGCTGAAATCGAAGATATGAGAGGTATTAGTGTAAGTCAAGGTTCACTTGAAGTTCTTTTAAATAATAATTGGGTAGAACCAAAAGGACATAAAAATATACCTGGAAGGCCATCTACTTGGAGAACTACAAAAGATTTTTTAGATCATTTTGGTTTAGCTTCGTTAAAAGAATTGCCTGGTATATCAGAACTTAAATCTGCTGGTTTGCTCGCTAGAAATATTGGCCCTTCAGTTTTAAACAGAGACAATATATCTGAACTTTAATATTACAATTTTATTAAATCTTTCTTTTATATAGATAATACAAATTTTTTGTTATATTATTGCGAATAAGTGTCAACCTCATTGATTATTATATAAGTTAGAAAATATATTAGGGAATAAAATGAAAAATATTAATTTATTTATGATAGCAATAGTGTCCATTTTTTGTATAGGAAAATGTTGGGCAGAAGAAGTTAATTTGTATTCAGCTAGAAAAGAACATTTGATAAAACCTTTAATAGAATTATTTGAAAAAGATACTGGAATAAAAGTTAATTTAGTTACAGCTAAATCATCACAGTTACATCAAAGGATATTAAGAGAGGGAAAAAACTCTCCTGCAGATGTATTACTTACAACAGATGCTGGAAATTTATGGAAGGCATCAAGCGAAAATTTTTTTCAATCGATTGATTCTGATACATTAAATAGTAGGATAAGTCCAAAATATAGGGATAAAAATAATCTGTGGTTTGGTTTAAGTTTAAGGGCTAGAATTTTCGTTTATTCTTTAGATAGAGTTAGTAAGAATGAACTTAAAGGTTATAAATTTCTCTCTAACCCAATTTTTAAAAATAGAATTTTAATTCGTTCTTCAAGTAATGTCTATAATCAATCTTTAATTGCTCATATGATTGCTAAATATGGAGAAGCAGATACTGAATTTTGGGCAAAAGACTTAGTTAATAACTTTGCAAGAGACCCTGCAGGAGGTGATAGAGACCAAATTAAGGCAATTGCTGCTGGTATAGGGGATATAGCAGTAGTAAATTCATATTACATAATTAATATGCTTAATTCAGATAATAGGGGTATATTTGATTCACTAGGGATTTATTTCCCAAATGACGAGGATATGGGTACTCATTTCAATATAAGTGGAGCTGGTTTATTAATTAATGCTCCTAACCCAGATAATGGAAAAAAATTAATTGAATTTTTAGCAAGTGATCAAGGNCAAGAAATATATTCTAATATTAATTTTGAATATCCTGTAGTAGATNATATTGAAATTCCTGATGTTTTAAAAAANCTTGGNTCATTTAAAGAAGATTCTATAAATATTTATGAATACGGACGATTATCTTTTAAAGCTATTAAATTAGCTGATAGGGTAGGCTGGAAATAATTATAATATATATATAATTATTTTAATTTATATTTATAATTATTAAATGACTATATTTTTTAAAAACTATTGGGCATACTTATCNGTTATACTAAGTTTATTNGTAATTCTTCCAATTATAATTATATGCTTATTTATTTTTCATTCAGGTAGCGATACATGGACTCATTTAAAGAATACGGTATTAACTTCGTATATAATTAATTCGCTAATATTATTAATATTTTCAGCATTAGGAACGTTAATAATGGGTACTGTTTCTGCGTGGCTAGTAGTTATGTATAAATTCCCATACAAGAAATATATAGAATGGTTATTAGTTCTTCCTTTAGCTATTCCTTCCTATGCTTTAGCATATGTATATTCTGATTTATTAGATTATGGAGGTTATTTTACTATAATAATTTCGTTTTTAATTAATACAGAAGTTAATAGTATAAACTTTTATTCTATATATGGAGCAATTTTTGTTTTTATTTTTAGCCTATATCCATATGTATATTTATTAGCTAGACAAGCTTTTATTGCTCAATCTGGAACATATATTGAAGTAGCTAAGGTATCAGGGTTAAATTTATTATCAATATTTTATAGGGTTGCTATTCCATTAGCCAGACCAGCATTAATAGGAGGGGTAATATTGGTTATGATGGAAACTTTGGCTGATTTTGGTGTTGCTGACTATTTAGGTATAGAGACCTTNACAAAAGGTATTTATAAAGCATGGTTTAATTTAGGAGATATTATNTCNGCTGGTAAATTNTCTATTATTNTANTAATAACTATATCTTTAATTATAACAATNGAAAAAACTNTAAGAGGTAAATCTGANTNTACTAATGATGTTAGAAGTTTTAGAAATTTTAANTTNAANAAANTNAATAAATTTNTANAAATTGCAGCATTNNTTATTTGTAGTATTCCAATAATAATTGGTTTTATTATACCTCTTATTATATTAATTAATTGGTCTATAAATGGAATTAACAATGTCAATATATATAATTTTTTTAATTTAATACTGTCTTCTTTTAGTTTAGCGTTATTAGCTTCTCTTATATGTGTAGCATTTGCGATAATAATTATATATGGAGTTAGAACTAATGAAAAGATAGCAGGACCTTTTGCNAGAATAGCCAGCCTAGGTTACTCAATACCTGGAGCAGTTGCTGCAATAGGAGTGCTAATACCTCTAGCTTGGTTAGATAACTTTATTAATGATTTTTCACTTTATTATTTTAATATTTCAATTGGTTTAATTTTAACTGGCTCGTGGTTTGCTTTATTGTTTGCATACTTAGTGAGGTTTTTAGCATTATCAATGCATTCTGTTGAAAGTTCTTTTATTAAAATTCCAAAGTCATTAGATTATGTTGCGAAGGTTTTAGGTGCTTCTAATAGCAAGATTTTAATCAATGTTAATGCTAGAATAGGTATTGGTGGTATATTTTTGGGTTTATTAATAGTATTTGTAGATGTGCTTAAAGAATTGCCTGCTACTATCATTCTTAGGCCCTTCGGATTAAATACCTTAGCCATAAAGGCACATGAGTATGCTGTTGATGAAAGACTAGGCGATGCTGCTATTCCTCTTCTTGCAATTATTATAGTATGTTTGATACCTTTATTTATATTAGCAAAGGGAATTAGAGAATAATTATAATAAGTAATGTATAAGATATGAAAATGAAAAAAAACCTAATCATTAAAGATTTAAGCCATCAATATAAAAATGGAAAATCTATAAAAAAAATTAATTTAGAATTATATTCAAATGAAATAATTTGTATTTTAGGTCCAAGTGGGTCTGGGAAAACTACCTTATTGAGGTGTATNGCTGGATTTGAAGATCCTTATAGTGGGGAAATAAAAGTTGGTAATAATATAGTTTTTGGAAATAAATATGTACCTACAGAAAAAAGGTCAATAGGTATGTTATTTCAAGATATTGCATTATTTCCTCATCTAACTGTAAAACATAATATTGGTTTTTCCATTGATAAAAATAATCAATATAATTCTGTTATTAAAAAACTACTTAAAAAAGTAAGTTTAGAGGGGTTTGAAGACCGATATAGCAGTTCCATGTCAGGTGGGGAGCAACAAAGAGTTGCATTAGCCAGAGCTCTTGCTAATAAACCTGATGTAATGCTACTAGATGAACCTTTTGCCTCACTTGATAGTTCTTCTAAATTTGATATTGCATTAGATATTATTAAGGTATTAAAAAGCACTAAAACTCCAACTATAATGGTATCACATGATCCTCAAGAAGCAATGAGACTAGCAGATAGAATAATTATTATGTTGGATGGACGTATTATAGACCAAGGATCACCAAAAGAATTATATTCTAAATCTAAACATCCTTTTTCAACTAAATTAATTGGTCCTACAGCTAGCATAAAATTAAAATCAATCAATGATGTGCTTAATACACCATTTGGCAAAATAAGAGTAAGTCCTAATAAAAATAAAATGTTTGAAGTAATTATTAGGCCTGAAGCTTTTAGTTACTCAAAAAATAATAGAAAGGCAATCTCATTACATATTATAAATTATCAATATTTAGGTCTTTTAACGGAGATAATAATATTAGATAATAAAAGTAATAAAAATATAAAATTTTTAATATTTTCTAATATTTTGGATAAGGTGTTATCTAGTAATAAATTATTATTTAATAAAGAATGGGCTTTTGTGTTTCCTATTAAATAAATAAAGTATATACATAATATATTAGAGCTTATATCAAATTTATTAAATGGAGGAATTTTATGAGTATAGGTATTTGGCAAATTGTTTTAATTTTAGCAATTGTATTAATTTTGTTTGGTGCAGGAAAGTTACCAAGAGTAATGGGCGATGTGGCAAAAGGAATAAAAAACTTTAAAACTGGCATGAAGGAAGAAGAGGATACTGAGGAANCTAGCGCTAANGAAACAGTATCAGTTTCAAAAGATAAAGATAATAATACAGATTCTAAAGCTAGTTGATATATTTACCTAGATTAAGAGGAGACTTCTATGCTTGATATAGGTTGGACAGAAATATTAGTTATTACTGTAGTAGCATTATTTATAGTGGGCCCTAAGGATATTCCAAAGGCTCTTAGAACAGTTGGTATATGGCTGGGAAAGCTTAAATCTTTATCTCGCGAGTTTCAAAATACTGTTGAGGATGCAGTTAGAGATTCTGAATTGGATGAAGTAAAGAAACAAATTGAGTCTGCAAAAAATGATTTTACAAAAGGTATGACAGAAACAATAGATTCTGAAGGTGAGTTAACAGAAATGCTTCGAGGAGTAGATGTTGTAGATAAAGAAAAGTCTCAAAAAAGTTCTGCTTGGCCAATTNCTCTAAATAAGAATGATGAATCAAAAGATAATGTATCTAAAAATAATGAAGCAGAAAATAAAATTAATACTGCTGAAGAAGTAAAAAATAAAGATAAAGATAGTTCAATAACCTAGTAATTCTAAGATTTAATATGGCTAATAATATAGATGAAGATAGTGTAGAAAATTCGAAAGCGCCTTTGGTATCTCACTTAATAGAATTAAGAGATAGATTAAAGTGGGCTGTAATTGCTTTTTTTATAGCATTTNTAATTTCATACTTTTTTGCAGATTATATATATGGTTTTTTAGTTAAACCATTGAAACTTACT
Source organism: Candidatus Pelagibacterales bacterium (assembly GCA_002720535.1). Lineage (GTDB taxonomy): Bacteria > Pseudomonadota > Alphaproteobacteria > TMED109 > TMED109 > TMED109. Next base: position 113,151 of record PBIU01000004.1, read on the forward strand.
TATCAAGATATGGGATATGAAAANCCTAGAATGATTTATACTGGTTTAACTGAGGCTTTTTTTACATATTTAAAGGTTTCTTTTTATACAGCATTATTTATATCTTTTCCTGTGATAGCTTCACAAATTTATAAATTTGCAGCACCCGGNCTCTATAAAAATGAAAGAAAGGCTTTTTATCCATTTTTAATTGCAACGCCAGTTCTTTTTGCGTTAGGNGCNTCCTTAGTTTATTATTTTATATTTCCTCTTGCTTGGAAGTTTTTCTTAGGTTTCCAAACCACAGGACTNGAAACTGGGCTCGCAATTGAACTAGAAGCTAANGTAAACGAATATTTATCTTTAGTATTAAAATTAATGTTTGCATTTGGCTTAGCTTTTCAATTACCNGTAGCAGTATCTTTACTTGCTAGGGCTGGATTAGTTACNTCAAAAGGTATGCGAGAAAAAAGAAAATATGCCTTCGTTGGTGCATTTGCTANGGCAGCAATTTTAACNCCACCAGATTTAATAAGTCAGGTAGGTTTAGGTGTGCCTATAATTATTTTATACGAAATTTCTATAAGACTTGCNTATATTATGGAAAAGAAAAGAATTGATAATGAAGAAATAAATTCTGACGATNCAGATAATCCAGATGACCCAGATGACCCAGATGATACGNCTAAATCNAAAAANATAAAAGAAGACGATATAGATGATATACCTGAAACTGACTTTANTGAAGAGTAAGGATTAAAAATGTACGATATTAANTGGCTTAAAGAAAATACTAATATATTTGATGNTGCAATGAAAAAAAGNGGCATAACTAGNATATCAAAACAAGTNNTTAAATTGNATGATGAATACGTAGATTTNCTTACTAAATTGCAAAATCTTCAGAATGAGAGAAATATCTTATCCAAAAATATNGGATTAAAAAAATCTAANGGNGAAGATGCATCTAAGGATATGCAATCTGTTTCAGAAATTAAATCATNTATTACTTCTTTTCAGGAAAAGAGTGATTCTATTCATAATAAAATAACAAAGATGCTAGAAACAATTCCAAATATGCCATCTGAAGATACTCCAATTGGTACTGATGAAAATTCTAATCAATTGATAAAAGAATATGGAAAAATAAAAAATTTTACTTTTGAACCCGCTCAGCATGATGTTTTGGGCTTTAATTTAGGTATGATGGAATTTAATAAAGCTGCGGAGATTTCAGGATCTAGATTTGTTATTTTAAAAGATAAATTGGCTTTATTAGAAAGAGCACTATCAAATTTTATGTTAAATATTCATACTCAAGAACATGGTTATATAGAAGTCAATCCGCCTACTTTAGTAAAAGATAATGCTTTGTATGGAACTGGACAGTTACCAAAATTTAGTGAAGACTTATTTCAAACTTCTTCAGGACATTGGTTAATTCCTACTTCAGAAGTTCCACTCACTAATATNGTNTGTAATGAAATTATTGATAAAGAAAGCCTTCCTTTACGATATACTTCATTAACTAGTTGTTTTCGTTCTGAAGCNGGATCAGCTGGACAAGATACAAAAGGAATGATTAGATTACATGAGTTTAAAAAAGTAGAATTAGTATCTATAGTTGAACCAAGTGAGTCTGTTAAGGAACATGAAAGAATGNTGAACTGTGCTGAGGAAATTCTTATAAAGTTAGAATTACCTTATAGAANAGTTATTCTTTGTTCAGGTGATCTTGGATTTTCAGCTACAAAAACATATGATATTGAAGTTTGGCTTCCTTCACAAAATAAGTATAGGGAAATATCTAGTATTTCAAATTGTAATGATTTTCAAGCTAAAAGAATGAAAGCCAGATATAGAAGTAGTGANAAAAATATTGAATCACTGCATACTTTAAATGGTTCAGGAGTTGCCGTAGGAAGAGCTTTATTNGCAATATTAGAAAATTATCAAAATGAAGATGGNAGTATAAATGTTCCTAAAGTACTCCAACCTTATATGAATGGTTTAAACAAAATTAATATTAATGAGTAAAATGAATAAAAATCCATTAATATACATTACTAATGATGATGGACCAGATACAAAGGGCTTGAATAAACTCATTGAAATTGTCAGTGAAATAACAGATAATTATTTAATAGTCGTACCAAANGAGAATCGTTCTGGATATGGACATTCAATAACTATTTCAAGACCAATAAGATTAAATAAAATAGATAATAATTTTTTNACTTGTGATGGTACCCCAACTGATTGTGTTATGCTTGGNATTTNTGAAATATTAAAAAATAAAAAACCAGACTTACTTATATCCGGTATAAATATGGGAGAAAACTTAGCCAANGATATAACNTATTCCGGAACAGTATGTGCTGCTTTAGAAGGAGCATTACGAGAGATTAAATCTATTGCTTTATCAAAAATTATGCCTAAAGATGAAGATAAAGATGATTGGTCCTCAATNGATAAATATTTAAAAAATATAATTCTAAATTTGTTAAATAATAAAATTAATAATAACCATTTTCTAAATGTAAATTTTCCGAATACTAATTATAAAAANATTAATGATATTATGATTACAAGNCCATCTAAAAGAAAACCTATGGGGAAGTTTTTATCGAGAAAAGATGCAAAAAATATTCCATATTNTTGGTTAACAACTGAACGNTATTCTTCTAATATTCATAAAAAAGATAGTGATATTTGGGCAGTGGAAAATAATTATATATCAATAAGTCCGCTTAATATTGCAATGACAGAAATTAGTGATTTATTTGTTTATAAGGAGCAATTCAATAAAAATAAATGATTTAGATGATAGAAATTTAATGATGCTGCTGGAATTAAGGCGTGGTGGTATATTAGATGATAGAATATTTAATGCTATAACTTCATTTTCAAGGGATTTGTTTTTACCAGATGGTTTAAAAGGCTTTGCCAATGAAGATTTAGATTTAAAAATATTTTCAGATGTGACTGCTTCAAAAACTAGTGATATTGCTAAGATGCTTTTTTTAGGCTTATCTAATAATAATAGTACAAAAAACGTATTAGAAATTGGGACTGGTTCAGGTTGGCAAACAGCTTTACTCTCTAAAATATATAACCGTGTATANACTATTGAAATTAANAAAAAAGCATATAATTTTTCTAGCAATATTTTAAAAAATATATCTAATAGAATATCTTTTAAATTAGGAGATGGAAAGAAAGGTTGGCTTGAATCAGGGCCATTTGATGCTATATATATAGATTGTGATGTAGGAGATGATGCAATTAATTTGTATTCGAACTTAGTTAAAAAAGATGGTGTAATAATANTAGTTAAAAGCTATGATGGAAAACAATTTTACTCTAGCTATTCACCTACTGAAAAAAATGTAATAATAAAGTCAGATTATCAAGTAGATAGAAGTAAATTAATTTAGATGAAGTTGTAATGAATAAAAATTATTTTATCTTAATAAGTTTTTTTATATTTTTTTCTGGTTGTACTACAACAGATTATTTAGCGCCGGTTATTAATAAAAATAATATCAATAATAATATAGCAAAAGGACAGAGAACTATTACTGTTTATGAAGGTGATAGTCTTTATTCAATTTCCAAAAGAGAAGGTGTCTCAATTAAATCTATTATTAAAGCTAATAAATTGGAACCACCATTTACTTTATATAAAGGTGACAGACTTATTATTGCTAAGCCAAAGGTTCATATAGTTAAAAAAGGACACACTTTATATGATATTGCTAATTGTTATGAGGTTAGTATTTCAGATNTAATGAAAATTAATCAATTAAAAAATAATGATAAAATTTATTTAGGTGATAAATTANTTATTCCTTTATATGATAATACTAACCAAACTAATTGTAATAATATAACAAAAGTTACTATTACTAAGGAAGTTAATAAAACTTCCGAGAAAAAGAAAAATAATAATTACTCTTATATGTGGCCAGTTAAAGGAAAAATTATATCTAAATTTGGTTTATTAGCAAAAGGTCTAAGGAATGATGGTATTAATATTTCTGCAGATATAGGTAATCCTGTTTTAGCTATTGAGTCTGGAAAAATTGTATATGCAGGTAATGAAATACAGGCATTTGGAAATTTAATTTTAATAAAGCATCATAATGATAAAACTTCTGCATATGCACATCTAGATAAAATTAATGTCAAGAAAGGTGAATCAGTCAATAAAGGACAAATAATAGCATTAGTNGGTAATAGTGGTAAAGTATCTATTCCGCAACTTCATTTTGAGATAAGAGATAAAGACGGTCCATTAGATCCATTAAAATATTTACCTTAGTAATTGATTTTAATTTTTAATTTTCCTGCTAAATCTTGAATGAATTGCCATGCAACTCTTCCTGATCTTGATCCTCTTGTTACTGACCATTCTATAGCTAATTTTTCTAAATCACTATTATCAATTTTAAACTTATACTCTTTAGCATAACTTTTAACTATATATAAGTAATCTTCTTGAGAGCATTGGTAAAAACCTAACCATAATCCAAACCTGTCTGATAATGAAATTTTTTCTTCAGCACTTTCTGATGGAGATATAGATGTAGAACTTTCATTTTCTATCATTGATCTTGGCATTAAATGTCTTCTATTAGAGGTTGCATAAAATAAAATATTATCAGACTTTTTCATTATTCCTCCATCAAGAACAGTTTTTAATGACTTGTAATTTGTTTCATTGTTATCAAAGGACAAATCATCACAAAATATTATAAACTGATGTTTTTCTTTTTGTAATTCAGATATTAGTTTTTGTAGTTTATTAATATCGTCTCGAAATATTTCTATTAATATTAATCTATTAAAATTTTTCGTTTTACTGACTTCTTTATGTACTGCTTTTATTAAAGATGATTTNCCCATACCTCTTGCACCCCATAATAAAACATTATTTGCTGAAAAACCTTTTGCAAATTGTATAGTATTCTCTAATAGAATTTCTTTTGTATGATCAATACCTTTTAATAATTTTAGATTAATTGCGTTTATATTATCTACAGGAATAAGTTGAAGTTCATCAGCATTCCATAAATAGCCATCAGCTTTAGTAATTAATATATTTTCCTTTGATTTTGACTTACTAAGNGTCTCTAAAGCTTTAGTAGATCTTTCCAAAAAAGATAAAATATTTTTATCAAAATTCATTTTTGTTTCCCAATATCGTAATAAGATTAATAGTTTTTGTTGCAATAATATAGTTTTTAATATTTATTACGGTAAACCTTCATTATATTCTTTGCAATAAATGGTTTAGGGGTTATATAATTTTTTTATTTAAGGAGTTAATATGTTTATTTCAGAAGCAATGGCACAAGGTGCATCAGGAGGATCTGGGTTTTTAATTCAAATTGCTCCATTAGTGTTAATATTTGCAGTATTTTATTTTTTACTTATTAGNCCACAACAAAAAAAGATGAAAGAGCATAGGGCAATGGTAGATGCATTAACTAAAGGTGACAAGGTTATTACAGCTGGCGGATTAATGGGAACTATTGATAAAATCATTGATGATAGGATTGCTTCCGTTCAGATTTCCGAAAATGTAAAAGTTAAGGTTGTAAGGTCAACTATAACTGAAGTAGTATCTGATAAAAGTTTAGATCAGAAAAAATAAAGATTTTATTTAGGGTTTTACATGCTTATTTTTGACACTTGGAAAAAAATTATAATTTTGTTAGTTAGTCTTTTTGCTATTATATTTTCAATGCCTAATTTTATTTCTAAAGATAATTTGCCTAATTTTATAAATGCAGGTGAAATTAGATTAGGGCTAGATCTTCAAGGCGGCTCATATCTTTTATTAAAAGTTGATTCTGATAGTTTACAAACTGATAGGTTAAATTCAGTAGCGGATGAACTAAGGATAGCATTAAGAAATGCTAATCCAAGAATAGGATACACAAATTTATCTGTATCTGGTACNAATTTACAATTTTCTTTAATTGAGGAAAATAGTAAAGAAAATATTAAAGAGCTTATTCTAAATATTGATAATTCATTAGTAGTTAATGATGAAGAGTATTCTTCTATTAATATTTCTTTTTCAGAAGAAAAAATTACTGAAATTAGAGATTATGCAATTTTACAATCAATTGAAATTATTAGAAGAAGAGTTGATGAAGTAGGGACTAATGAACCAATTATTCAAAGACAAGGTGACGATCGGATATTAGTCCAACTTCCNGGTTTGGATGACCCTGAGAGAATAAAAAGNCTACTCGGTAAAACAGCAAGAATGAATTTTAGAATGGTTAACGAAACAGCTAGTATAGATGAAGCTATGTCTGGCAGAGTTCCTCCTGGTTCAGATTTGCTATTTGAATTAGATCCTAGAACTGGAGAAAAAACTATTCCTTATATTATTTATAAGCGTATAGGCGTTTCAGGAGANCAATTAGTGGATGCAAATCCAAGTATGGACCAATATAATCAACCAGTAGTAAGTTTAAGGTTTGATTCAACGGGTTCAAGAAAATTTGGTGANCTTACATCAAAGAATGTAGGAAAGAGATTTGCAATTGTATTAGATGGTGAAGTAATTAGCGCNCCAGTTATTAGNGAAGCAATTACTGGTGGAAGCGGACAGATATCTGGAAACTTTACATTTGAAACAGCAAGCGATTTAGCTGTTCTTCTAAGAGCTGGGGCATTACCTGCACCATTAACAATTTTAGAGGAACGTTCTGTAGGACCTTCCCTTGGAAAAGATTCAATTAATGCAGGGATGTATGCTGCTTTAATTGCAATAATTTTAGTAATTATTTATATGCTTGTAATTTATGGAGGAAGGTTTGGAGTTACTGCTAATATTTCATTAATAATTAATATTTTATTAATTTTAGCATTATTAGGTGTCTTAGATGCAACGCTTACTTTGCCTGGTTTAGCTGGTATTGCATTAACAATTGGAATGGCAGTTGATGCAAATGTTTTAATTTTTGAAAGAATAAGAGAAGAATCAAGATCAGGAAGATCTAATATTGGTGCGATAGATAATGGTTTTAAGGAAGCTTTTAGAACAATTGTTGATGCAAATATAACTACTCTTATTGCTGCAGTAATTCTATTTCAGTTTGGATCAGGGCCTGTAAAAGGCTTTGCGGTGACTTTAGCTTTAGGAGTTTTAACAACTATGTTTAGCTCATTATTATTAAGTAGAGGTATTATAACTATTTGGTACAATAAATATAAACCAAATAGCTTAAATATTTAAATTAGGAGATTAAATTAGTGTTAAGGTTAATATCTGACAATACGNCAATCAAGTTTATTAGATTAAAAACTTTTTCTTTTTCTTTATCAGCTGCTTTATCGGTTTTAGCTATTTTATCTGTTGTATTCATAGGATTAAATTTCGGTATTGATTTTAAGGGAGGAATTTTACTTGANGTAAGAACAGCTAATAATATAAGTATTTCTGATATTAGAAAAGAAGTATCAAACTTAAATATTGGTGAAGTTTCTATTCAAGAGTTTGGAGCAAAATCTGATTACCTTATTAGAGTAGAGCGTCAAAAAGGGTCTGATAATGCTCAGCAAATTGCCGTAGAAGCTTTAAAAGGTGTTTTAAATAGCGCCTTTGCTGATGGTATTGAATATAGAAGGTTNGAATACGTAGGACCTACAGTAAGTAAAGATTTAATATCAGATGGCGTTATGGCAATATTTTTTGCTATAGTTGCTATGTTGGCTTATATATGGTTTAGNTTTGAATTACCATTTGCTATTGGTGCGATAGTAGCNTTATTACATGATATNATTCTTACTTTAGGTGTTTTTTCTATACTTGGACTCGAATTTAATCTTTCCACGGTTGCTGCCATTCTATTAATTATTGGNTATTCAATGAATGATACAGTTGTGGTTTATGATAGAATACGAGAAAATTTAAGAAAATTTAAAAAAATGGAACTAAAGTCATTATTGGATAAAAGTATAAATGAGACTTTAACTAGGACAATTAATACTACTATTACTACTATGCTAGCATTAGGAGCTCTATATTTAATAGGAGGTCAAATAATATCCGATTTTGCTTTTGCGATGTTATGGGGAATAATTGTTGGTACTTACTCATCAATATTTATCGCCTCGACNATTTTAGTTTATTTAAATATTAGAAGAACAAAAGAAACTGAAAGCTAAATCATATGGATTTAGAATTATATCCTAAAAATAATGCACCAAATATAGAAGGATATGGTGAAGGATATATTAAGGTTTCAGGAGATAAATTTTANAATACTATTTTATTATTAACAGACCAATATTTTGAGATTGAAGGANTATTAGATAAAAATAATAAAACTATTATTAAAAATAAAATTAATNATTCACAACCTGAAATGATTATTTATGGNACATTAAAGGGACTTGGATACGAGTCTGATATGTTAAATTTTCTTAAATCATTGAATATACCNCTAGAAGTAATGCAGATTGGTTCCGCATGTAGAACATGGTCAGTTCTTATTGGAGATGGGAGAAGTATTTCTGCTATAATTGAGCCAGGTTGAATAATTTTTTAGATATTAAAATAATTAAAAATGAGNTAAAATTAATAAATTATCATNATTATATATCTACTTTTTTTGTTAATTACGAGTTTAGAAATCAATTATTATTAATACTTTTTTTAGACATAGAATTAAATAAAATTATAAATAGTAATATAGATAATTCATTAATAGAAGCTAAATTAGAGTGGTGGAAAATTTCATGTACTGAATCAATAAGTGGTAAATATTTTGCCGTTCCATCTCTAAGACTTGTAAATAAATATTTTTATAAAAATAAAATTATATCTAATGAACTCACTTTATTAATAACTAGCTTAAAAGATTATTATTTTGAAAATAGTATTAATAAGAAAATTAAAAAATATTCTAGATATTTATTGATTAAAAATAAAATAATTTTTCATATTTTAAATATAGAACCCTTAAATATAAATATTAAAAAATCATTAAATTTTTTAGTTTTATTTAAAAGTAATAAAGATCATAATAATTTAGAAACGAGTATTAAATTTTATAATAAGTCGAAAAAAATATATAATAGGGCAGATAAAAAGTTTTTAATATTNTATCTATTAAACACAAATAATTATTTTACAAAAAGAAATCTCTATAAAAAATTATTTATTAAATTTACTAGCTATTGGTAGCAAAACTATTTTGCCATAATTTAACTTCTTTTATTGCTTTAATAGCAATATTTTTTCTAGTTATTTCCTTTTTTTCTTTTTTGTTTTTATACTTTTTTATTGAGAGTTTAGGGATTAAGCCATAATTTATATTCATNGGTTGAAATAGATTCTTATCTCTAATAGTTGTTACATGCTCAATTAATGAACCTAAAGCAGTAGAGATAGGTATAGGTACATATTCCTTATTTAGTTCTTCATATGCTAAAAATCTTCCTGCCAAAAGTCCCATAGCTGCACTTTCAACATATCCTTCCACACCTGTTATTTGTCCAGCAAACCTTATATGAGGATGTTTTTTAAACCTCAATTGTTTATCTATTATTAAGGGGCTATTTATAAAAGTATTTCTATGTAAGCCACCTAATCTTGCAAATTTAGCACCTTTTAAACCAGGTAATGATCTAAATATTTCAGTTTGGTCTTTATATTTCATTTTTGTTTGGAATCCTACTATGTTATAAAGAGTTGCGCTGGAATTGTCCTGTCTAAGTTGTACTACTGCATAAGGCTTTAAATTATTATGCTTATTTGANAGGCCTATTGGTTTCATGGGGCCAAATCTAAGGGTGTCTATTCCTCTATTTGCAATAACTTCAATTGGTAGGCATGATTCAAAATAAGGAGTGTTTTTTTCCCATTCTTTAAAATCGGTATATTCTGCATTTATGAGTTTATTAACAAAATCAATATATTCATCTTTATTTAAAGGGCAGTTTATGTAGGCTGCTTTATCACCGGAGGTTCCTATTTTATCATATCTTGATTGAAACCATGCAATATTCATATCTATACTATCTTTATAAACTATAGGCGCTATAGCATCAAAAAATGCTAAATTATCATTACCAGTGGAATCAATTATTTTTTCAGCTAAGTCTTTTGAAGTGAGTGGTCCTGTAGCTATTATAGCTTTTACAGATTTATTAGGTAAATNTTTATATTCCTGATTTATNATTTTTATTAATGGGTGGCTAATTATACTTTCATGNACTGATTTTGAAAATTNTTCTCTNTCAACTGCTAGNGCACCNCCAGCAGGTATTTTATTNTTATCTGCAGACTTCATAATTANTGAATTTAGTTCNCGCATTTCTGCATGTAATANNCCAACAGCATTATTATTCATATCATCAGATCTAAANGAGTTTGAACACACAAGNTCTGCTAAATTATCTGTTTTATGNGCNTCGGTCNTTACTTTNGGNCTCATTTCATACAANTNNACNTCNAGNCCNANNTTTGCAATTTGCCAAGCNGCNTCNCAACCTGCNAAACCTCCACCTACTANAANTATNTTTTNATTTTTACTCATNANNTCAATCTNNNTANTTATTTATATATTTNTTTAAAAANTTNCCNGTATAGCTNTTTTTATTGTNAATTATTTCTTCTGGTAAACCTTCTGCNATTATATTACCACCNTTTTCTCCNCCTTCAGGACCTAAATCAATAATCCAATCAGATGATTTTATAATATCCAGGTTGTGTTCGATAACAANNACTGTATTACCTTGATCAACTAGTTTNTTTAAAACAGATAGNAATTTTTTTACATCTTCAAAGTGTAGGCCTGTTGTAGGCTCATCTAAAATNTATAATGTNNTACCNGTTGCTCTTTTTGAAAGTTCTTTAGAGAGTTTAATTCTTTGAGCTTCTCCTCCAGATAGCGTTGTAGCNGCTTGACCTANTTTNATATAATTTAGACCAACATCTCCNAGTGTTTTTACTTTATTAAATATNCTAGGTATANGNTTAAAAAATATTTTTGCTTCTTCAATACTCATATTAAGTATATCATTTATATTACTGTNTTTTATAGATATTTCTAATGTTTCTCTATTATATCTTTTNCCATCGCAAACATCACATTTAACATATACATCAGGTAAAAAATGCATTTCTATTTTTACAATACCNTCACCTTGACAGGCTTCACATCTTCCACCTTTCACATTAAATGAAAACCTTCCAGGTTTATAGCCTCGTATTTTTGNGTCCGTACTTTGTGCNAAATATTCCCTTATTGGAGTGAAAGCACCTGTNTATGTAGCAGGATTAGATCTAGGNGTTCTTCCTATAGGAGCTTGGTTAATTTCTACAATCTTATCNATATACNTTATNCCTTTAATTTCTTTATATTTACCTGTTTGTAAATGNTTTTTATTGTTTATTTCTTTTTCAATTATTGGAAGAAGTGTATCAATTATAAGTGATGATTTTCCACTTCCTGAAACACCAGTAACACATACAAAAGTTCCTANTGGAATTTTTAAGTNAATATTNTTTAGGTTATTTGTAGATGCTCCTTTNAGTTCTAAGTATTCATTTTTTTNATTTCTTCTCCTATNAGTAGGAGTAGGTATTTTATTTCTTCCAGANAGATAATTTCCTGTAATACTTTTNGTATTNTTTAAAATTTGCTTGGGCGTNCCTTCAGCAATAATATTTCCTCCATTTATTCCTGCTCCTTCTCCTATATCNACTATATAATCTGAAGCTAACATTGCTTCTTCATCATGCTCTACAACTATNACAGTNTTTCCTAAATCCCTTAAGTTTTTGAGAGTTTCTATTAACTTAATATTATCTTTTTGATGNAAACCTATAGAAGGCTCATCTAAAACATATAAAATTCCTGTAAGACCTGACCCAATTTGAGATGCTAACCTTATTCTTTGACTTTCTCCTCCNGATAAAGTGTTGGATTTTCTATTTAAAGTNAGATAATCNAGTCCGACATCTACTAAAAAAGTCAATCTTAGTGATATTTCTTTAATAATAGGTTTAGCTATAGCCTTATGTTGGTCAGATAACTTTGTTTCAATATTATTTGCCCATTTTTGAGCTTCTAAAATTGTCATTTCAGATATTTCGGCTATATTTTTTTTATCAATTTTTACTGATAATGCTTTTTCATTGAGTCTTTTACCTAAACATGATTTACATTTCTGTATGGACTCATATTTAGAGTATTCATCTCTAAACCATTTGTCTGTAGATTCTAAAACTCGCTTTTCTAAAGAAGGTATTACACCAATAAAAGGTCTGTTAATAGATACTTTTTCAGAATCATTATAAAAATCTATTTCTATATTTATATCTTTATTTCCATATAAAATTTGTTTTTGTATATCAATTGATAAATCACACCATTTGTCATCTAGGTTCATACCATTATATTTAGCAAGGCCTTCTAAAGCTTGTTTATAAAATTCTCTTCCTTTAGATGACCAAGGCTTAATAGCACCTTCATTAATACTTAAATTTTTATCTGGTATTATTAGTTCTTCATCAAAAAAACTTTGCTCACCTAAACCATCACATGCACTACAAGCTCCAATAGGATTATTAAATGAAAATAATCTAGGTTCGATTTCATCTATAGTAAAGCCAGACTCAGGACAAGCAAATTTTGATGAATATATATTAGTAATGTTTTTAGAAATATCTTCAACATATAGAAGCCCGTCTGAAATATTTAGGCAAGTTTCTATGCTTTCTGCTAAACGCTCCTTGATGTTATTCTTTACTGCAAGTCTATCAATTACCACTTCAATATTATTTTTTTTATTTTTATCAATTTCAGGAATTTCATTAATTGAGAATAATTGATTATTTATCTTTATTCTCTGGAATCCTTTTTTAATAAGTTCAAGTAATTCTTTTTTGTGTTCTCCTTTTCTATTTCTAACTATTGGAGCTAATAAATATATTTTATTTCCTTCATTAATATTTAATATAGCGTCCACCATTTGAGAGATACTTTGACTTGTTATGGGTTTTCCTGTTGAAGGAGAATAGGCTATTCCAACTCTAGCAAATAAAAGTCTCATGTAATCATTTATTTCGGTAACTGTTGCAACAGTGGAACGAGGATTATGTGAAACTGATTTTTGATTAATAGCTATAGCTGGAGATAAACCGTCTATTGAATTTACCTTAGGTTTTTGCATTAATTCTAAAAATTGTCTTGCATATGCAGATAAGCTTTCAACATACCTTCTTTGTCCCTCTGCGTAAATAGTATCAAAGGCAAGCGAAGATTTTCCACTTCCTGAAACACCAGTAAATACAACAAATTTATTTTTGGGAATATCAATATTAATGTTTTTTAGATTATTTTCACCCGCACCTCTTATTTTTAATATCTTAGATTCATTATTATTTTTATTAATTACAGTCATAGTATAAGCCTATATTTATGTTATAATTTAATATAAAGCAGTTGTATAAATTTATCGATTGTTGTGTTATATTATATATATATTTTTTATGAAAGGAGCTTTTATGTCAGGAAGTGTAAATAAGGTTATTTTGATTGGTAATGTTGGGCAAGATCCTGAAATAAGGTCTTTTCAGAGCGGAGGTAGAGTATGTAATTTATCTATAGCTACAAGCGAAAGATGGAAAGATAGAGAGAGTAATGAACAAAAAGAGAAAACACAATGGCACAGAGTAGTAGTTTTTAATGAAAATCTAATAAATTTAATAGAACAATATGTTAAAAAAGGTTCTAAATTATTTATTGAAGGGCAGCTTGAAACTAGAAAATGGACAGATTCTTCTGGTGTAGATAAATATGCTACTGAGGTAGTTCTNAGAAATTTTAAAGGAGAATTAACTTTTTTAGATTCTAGGGGAANTAGCNGTGATAATTATTCTGACAATGATAATAAGCAAATAAATCAGGAAAAAAATAATGATTTAAATCAATCTATTACAGAAAATACTTCTATTGACTCTGANATTGAGGATGATATTCCATTTTAAGTACTTTATATTGAGGATCTCTTGCTCTTATATACTAAATATAGTATAAATAACTATAATTTTTTATANTAAGGAATATTAATTTGGCAGAACCTGAAGATCCAAATTCCCCAGATGANGAAAATAATAATGAAGANGCAAATCCTTTAGAAGAAGGCATTTTACCTGTAACTATTTCAGATGAAATGAGAAAGTCTTANTTAGACTATGCTATGAGTGTAATAGTTAGTAGGGCTCTTCCTGATGTAAGAGATGGTTTAAAACCAGTCCATAGGCGTATTCTTTATGCTATGAAAGAAGGAAATTATCATTGGAATAGACCTTATAGAAAATCGGCAAGAGTTGTTGGAGATGTTATGGGTAAATATCACCCGCATGGTGATAATGCTATTTATGATGCAATGGTTAGAATGGCTCAANCNTTTTCTATGAGTCTTAAGTTANTAGANGGTCAAGGTAATTTNGGTTCTATGGATGGAGATCCACCAGCAGCTATGCGTTATACAGAAGTTAGAATGGATCAAGCGTCAACAATGTTAATTGATGACATAGACAAGAATACNATAGATTTTCAAGAAAATTATGATAATTCTACACAAGAGCCTAGTGTTCTTCCTGCCAAATATCCAAACCTCTTAGTTAATGGGGCAGGTGGTATTGCAGTTGGTATGGCAACAAATGTTCCACCNCATAATTTAGGAGAGGTTATAGATGGNTGTTTGGCTATAATTGAAAACTCTGAAATTTCATCTGATGAGCTACTTGAAATTATTCCAGGCCCAGATTTTCCTACAGGAGCACAAATTATTGGAAAGTCTGGTATTAGGTCTGCATTTGAAACAGGAAGAGGCTCAGTAGTAATGAGAGGAAAAACTTCAATTGAAAATGTAAGAAAAGATAGAGAAGCAATTATTATTTCAGAAATCCCTTATCAAGTAAATAAAGCTAGAATGATTGAGCAAATTGCTGAAGCGGTTAAAAATAAAAATATAGAAGGAATATCAGATTTACGTGATGAGTCTGATAGAGTAGGAGTAAGGGTTGTAGTTGAGTTAAAAAGAGATGCTACTCCTGAGGTCGTTCTAAATCAAATTTATAAACATTCTCCTCTGCAAACATATTTTGGAGTTAATATGTTAGCCTTAAATGGAGGCAGGCCAGAGCAACTAAGTACCAGGCAAATTTTAGACTCTTTTTTAACTTTTAGAGAAGAGGTAATAACTAGAAGAACAATATTTGACTTAGAAAAAGCTAGAGATCGAGCTAATATTTTAGTTGGNCTAGCTTTAGCTGTATCTAATATAGATGAAGTTATTAAGTTGATCAAATCTTCTAAAGATTCAGACGAAGCAAAAAAATTATTATTAGATAAAGATTGGAAAGCNTCAGATATAGCCGATTTAATAGATTTAATTGGAGATCCTAATGATAAGGCTGATGAGAATGGTATGTATAAATTATCTAATAATCAAGCAAAAGCTATTCTTGAATTACGTTTACAGAGACTTACGGGTTTAGAACGAGATAAAATAGTAGAGGAATTAAAAGAAATAGTTTCTAAAGTTGTTGAACTGCTTTCAATTTTGAGGTCTAGAGATAAGTTAATGAATATTATGAAGGATGAATTTACTAATATTAAAGAGCAATTTGCTGTACCAAGAAGAACTGAAATACTGGATATAGAGATTAATCAAGATGTGGAATCTCTTATTGAACGTGAAGATATGGTGGTAACCCTTACTAATAGTGGATATATAAAGCGTACAACTCTCAGTACATATAGGGCACAAAAACGAGGAGGAAAAGGAAGGGCAGCNATGTCCGTTAAAGATGAAGATTTTGTTAGTCAGGTATTTGTTTTAAATACACATGATCCTGTCTTATTTTTTACTAACACAGGGATAGTATATGAGNTAAAAGTATATAAGCTTCCTCTTGGNAATCCTCAAGCTAAAGGACGACCTATGGTAAATTTATTACCTTTAAGTGAAGGTGAACAGGTTACTACTATGATGCCTTTACCTGAGAATGATGAAAATCCGCCAGACTTAATGTTCGCGACAAAATCTGGCAATGTAAGAAGAAACGCATTAAGTGANTTTTCTAANGTAAAGGCAAATGGAAAAATTGCTATGAAGCTACTAGATGGAGATTCATTAATAGGTGTTGTTCCATGCAAGAAAAATGATGATATAATGTTATCTGCTTCNCAGGGAAAATGNATGAGGTTTAGGTCTGGNGATGTAAGNCTCTTTAAGGGTAGNGGGTCTGTNGGGGTAAGAGGCATTAGGTTAAAAAAAGATGATGAAGTTATATCTATTTCTGTTTTGAAGCATATAGAGGCTGATACAGAAGTTAAGTCGTTATATCTAAAAGCTGCTACAGCAAAACGTAGAGGGGATAATCAAGATTTTATTGATGATAATATATTTGAATCNATGTATAGTGATGATCAATTTATATTAACTATTTCTGAGAATGGATATGGAAAAAGGTCTTCTGCTTATGAGTACAGAATCACAAATAGAGGCGGNCAGGGTATTATTAATATAGAAACTTCTGAACGTAATGGTAATGTAATAGCNTCATTNCCAGTTTTAGATACTGACGATGTTATGATGGTAACAAATAAAGGTAGAATAATTAGGTCACCTGTAAATGATATAAGAATCGCTTCAAGAAACACGCAAGGTGTGACNCTATTTTCAATAGATGATGGTGAAAAGGTTGTATCTGTCACTACAATATCTCTAGACGAAAATGAAGATAATGATGAAGTAATTATTGATGATGATAATATTGAAAATGTTAANAATGTAAATGAGGATGAAAATAAAAATGACTGATAGAATTGGCTTATATCCAGGCTCTTTTGATCCTATTACAAATGGCCATATNGATATAATAAAAAGATCNTTGAGAGTAGTAGATAAATTAGTTATTGGNATCGCAGTTAATGTNGGAAAAACAGGATTATTTAGCTTAAAAGAGAGAGAGAAATTAGTATTATCTGATATAAAAAACTTAGGATTAGAGGGTTTTGTAGAAGTNCGNTCTTTTGAAGGCTTATTGGTAAATTATGCAAAGAAAATNAATGCNAAAATTATAGTTAGAGGTTTACGAGCAGTTACTGATTTTGAATATGAGTTTCAAATGACAGGGATGAATTCTAGATTAGATTCAAGTATTGAAACTGTTTTTTTAATGGCAAGTGAAAATCAACAGTTTATATCNTCTAGGNTAGTAAAAGAAATCTTTACCTTTGGCGGAGATATTTCTAGCTTTGTTTCTTCTAATGTGCTTAAAGAAATGCAAATACAAAAATTAAATAATAAATAAGGTTATAACATGAAAGCAAAATATAATAATTTATATAAATTTTTATTTTTAATATTTACTATGATTGGATATTCAATGACAGCTAATGCAAATGAAAATATTTTACTATTAGAACTTAAAGATGGAATTGTAACAATTGAGATGAAGCCAGAAGTTGCTCCTAATCATGTAAAAAGAATAAAGGAACTTGTTAATGATGGTTTTTATGATGGTATAAAATTTCATAGAGTAATTGCAGGTTTTATGGCACAAACTGGTGACCCTCTTGGAAATGGAACTGGAGGATCAGGGCAAAATATTAAAGCAGAGTTTAATAATGAAAGACATCTAAGGGGAACTCTTTCTATGGCTAGAGCTCAAGATCCTAACAGTGCTGATAGTCAATTTTTCATCTGTTTGGAGGATGCGCCGCATTTAAATGGACAATACACAGTTTGGGGACAGGTTATTGACGGAATGGAATACGTAGATAATATTAAAAAAGGCGAAGGTAATAATGGTTCTATAATAGGTGAGCCTGATATAATTGTTTCTATGAAAATGAAAAGTAATTAAAAGTATTTAAAATTGAATATTGATGCTTTTGATTTTTATTTACCAAAGCAATTAATAGCCCAAAAGTCTTTAAATCCTCCTGATAAGTCAAAATTATTATATATTTCTGGTGAAGATATTAGAGATCATAATACCTTGGATTTAGTTAATATACTTAAACCTGGTGATTTGCTTGTAGCAAATAATACAAAAGTTATTAATTCTAGAGTAAGTGGACAATTAGGACCAAAGAATATTTCAATTACTATGCTTAATGAATATAAGCCAGGTATATGGCAAGCATTAGTTAAAGGTTCAAAAAAATTAAATTTAGGCGATAATATAAACTTACCTAACGATATGGTTATAAGTGTAATAAGAAAAGGAGAAAGAGGATTAATTTATTTTGATGTAAAAAAATCGAAACTAGATTTTATAAATTATTTAAATATTTATGGAGAATTACCTTTGCCTCCATATATTAAAGTCGTAGAAGATGATAGTGTAATTCGTTATCAAACATTATTTGCAAAGAATTATGGAGCTGTAGCTGCACCAACAGCAGGCTTGCATTTTACTAAAAATTTGAAAAATAAACTTGCTAATAATTCAATAGATATAGCAGAAATTACATTACATGTAGGAGCTGGAACATTTTTACCAGTAGAAGTTAGTGATATTTCAAAACATAATATGCACAGTGAGTATTTTTCTATTGATGAAGCAGTTGCAAGTAAAATAAATTATACTAAAAAAAATGGAGGTAGAATAATTTCTATTGGTACTACAGTTTTAAGATCATTAGAATCTACCAGTGATGAAAATGGATTTATAGAGTCTTTTAAAGGAGAAACATCTATTTTTATTTCTCCAGGTAATAAGATTAAATCATCTGACTTTTTGCTGACAAATTTTCATTTACCAAAATCAACATTATTTATTTTAGTATGTGCTTATGCAGGTATTGAAACTATGCATAAAGCATATCAACATGCAATTGATAAAAATTATAGGTTTTATTCTCTAGGTGATGCCTGTTTAATTAAAAAGGTAAATATATAATGACAATTTCTTTTAATATTAAAAATACAGATGGAGATGCTAGAAGTGGCTTTATTAAAACTGCCCATGGTAAAGTAAATACTCCAGTTTTTATGCCAGTAGGAACATATGGAGCAGTAAAAGGTATCCAACCCAGTGATTTAACTGAAATAGGATCAGAAATAATTTTATCTAACACCTATCATTTAATGGAAAGGCCAGGAAAAGATATTATCCGTGAATTAGGTGGTCTTAGAAGTTTTATGAATTGGGATGGTCCAATTTTAACTGACTCAGGAGGATTCCAAGTTATGTCGCTTCAAAATATGGCCAAGATAGATGATGATGGAGTCACATTTAAATCTCATTTAGATGGAAGTTTAATAAGGTTAACTCCAAAAGATTCCATTAGTATGCAAAATGCATTAGATTCAACTATAACAATGGCATTTGATGAATGTACACCATATCCAGTTAGTTATGATACTGCCTTAAAATCTATGAATTTGTCCATGAAATGGGCAAAATTATGCCGAGAACATTTTATAGATAGAGGTGGTTATGGTCTATTTGGTATAGTTCAAGGATCTACTTTTAATGATTTAAGAGAGAAATCTAGTGAATCTCTTATAAAGATTGGTTTTGATGGCTATGCAATAGGAGGATTAGCAGTGGGGGAAGGNCATGAATTAATGATAAGTACTTTAAAATCAAGTATAAATTATCTTCCTATAGAAAAACCACGTTATTTAATGGGTGTTGGATATCCAANAGATATAATTGAAGCCGTACGATTAGGAGTTGACATGTTTGATTGTGTTATACCTACAAGATCAGGAAGAACAGGAAAAATATTCACAAAAACAGGAACTTTGAATATTAAAAACGCTAGGCATAAAAATGACCCTAGACCTATAGAGGAAGGATGTTCATGTAAAGTATGCAGTAATAAGGTTTCTAGGGCTTATTTACATCATTTATTTAATACTAATGAAATGTTAGGAAGTATATATTTAACTATACATAATATTAGTCATTACATTCAATTAATGTCTAATTTAAGGTCAGCTATTAATGATAATAATTTTAAGGAAACTTCAAATTATTTATTAAATCAATATAAAAAAGGAGATATTGAAATATATAATTAAAAATACTTGTAATTATCCCAATGATTATGTATTTCCTATATAACTTTTGTGGGCCCTTAGCTCAGTTGGTAGAGCAGCTGACTTTTAATCAGCTTGTCATAGGTTCGATCCCTATAGGGCTCACCAAAAGTTAAAGTANAAAAATTTTAGCTTTCANATNCTGNTGCTTTATTTTCTTTTTCATTGANNCTTAATTTAAAAATATCTGGCCTAGAATAATGACCTTTGACATCAAAATCATACTGTCCNTTTATAATTTCATTAAGNTCAATTTGAGCTGTGANAATACCTGATTTCTCTCTTAAAGGNCCAGCNATNATTTTTCCTAAGGGATNTATNATACAAGAGCCACCATTCATAATTATAGTNTNTTTATCATTTCCTTGAATTGGATTATAGTAATCTGGACAATCCTTTCTTAATAAATACTGACANGATGAAAATACAAAGCATCTTCCTTCAAGNGCTACATGAGTCATAGTAGAAATCCATGTNTCTCTATCATCCGCAGTTGGNGCACAATATAATTGAATTCCTTTTGAATACATGGCCATTCTCATAAGCGGCATATAATTTTCCCANCAAATAACTGANCCAATTTTTCCAATNTTAGTATTAATAACAGGTAATGTTGAACCATCACCAAATCCCCATATTAATCTTTCCATAGCAGTAGGCATAACTTTTCTNTGTTTAGATAAATATTCACCTTTAGGNGATATTAGTANTACTGTACAATATAANGTTCCATGNTCTTTNTCTATTACACCAATACTCATTAATATTTTATATTTCTTAGCTATTAGACATAATTTTTTAAATTGTTTACTATTAAAATCTAGNGCTGAATTATAATATTTNGAATACATAATTCTNCCTTGTTCAGATCTCATTCCNATTCTTGCCCCAAAGTCTAGACCTTTAGGATAAGCAGAAATAAANGCTTCAGGAAAAACTATTAATTCTGCATTCTTTTCTTTTGCNTCTTTTGTNAATTTTTCAACTTTATCTATAGTAGCGTCTAGGTCAAAAACAATAGGGCTATCTTGAATAACGGCTGCAACAAAACTCATAACATATTCCTTTAANTATANATTTAAAATTATNATAGAATAATTAATAACTTCAGACAAAAAAGAAATATAAAACATTTAATACAGNTAGTATTTAATGTTGACTTTAATATTAANATATAGAAATATTTTATATTTAAANACNTGGAGTGTATATTATGAATATTATTAAAAATATTATTAATTATAGTTTAATTATTATCCTTTCACTTTTTATTACTAAAAGCCTTTTGGCTGAAGAGTTTGGAAGTAAAGACGAAGCTTTAGCTTTATTAGATAGANCAATTTCTTTNGTACAAGAAGATAGGAATAGAGCTTTAGATTTGTTCACTAGNGGAGAAGGAGGCCTTCATCCTAAGGACTTATATCCATTTTGTCTAAAAGATAATGGTGTTTTGTTGGGGCATCCAACAAGTGTNGGTCTTAATATAACTAATTTCANAGATTCTTCAGGAAAAGCTGTGGGTAAGGAATTGATAAAAATTGCNAAATATAACGAAATAAATGAAGTAGATTTTGTTATAGCAAGATTAACAACGGATGATGAAAAAGAATATGTTAAAACACAATTAGTAACTAGAGTTGCGGATTTAATTTGTGTCGTTGGATATTATTCTGAATAAAGAATATCAAAAAAATTAAAATATTCTTGAAAAAGTATCTATTTTATTCGAGAATATTTAAATGGAAATTAATATTAGATATTTAGAACAGGAATTTTTTGCGACTATTGATGGAGTAGACATTAAGTCTCTCTCAAAATCTGAATTTTTCGAGATTAAAAAAGCTGTTGAGACATATGGCGTAGTTGTTATTAATTCTCAAAATATTAATGATGATGACCAAATTAGTTTTTCAGAAGGCTTTGGCAAATTAGAAATTTCTATTGGGACGCAAACTAAAGCACCAGATTATCAAGCTGATAACTCTATAAGGCCTGAAATTAGTAGAATTTCTAATGTTGACTTAAATAATAAAATGTTACCATTTGATGATAAAAAAGTAATTTTTGATCGTGGAAATAATTATTGGCATACAGACTCTTCTTTTAAGGAGACACCATCAAAGATATCTATATTAAGTGCACGTGAAGTTCCTGAAGAAGGAGGAGGAACAGATTTCATAGATGCACGTCATGCATTAGAAACATGGGAAAATAAGCCTAGAAAATATTCTATTTCTGATCTTAAAGATTGTATATGTGAACACTCAATAGTCTATTCACGAAAAAATAATACTGGAGATATATTCGATGATAAATTTAAAAAAGATATGCCATTTGTAAAACAAAAATTAATTAGATTTCATCCTTTTACAAAAAAGCCAGCTTTTTATGCAGGTAGTCACTGCAGCCATATTATAGGATGGGATTTAAAGGAAAGTAGAGATTTGATAAAAGAAATTAATGATTGGATATTAGAGTCTGGAAAAATTGCAAAGCATAAATGGAGAACTGGCGAGCTTGTATTATGGGATAATAGGAGAGTGCTTCATAGAGGTACAGGGTATGATGAGTCTAAATATAGAAGGATAATGCATAGAACAACAGTAGCAGGTGATATGCCAAGTTATAAAGAGAAGCCATAAAATATAGTTATTGTCTATAATATTCTTATTGGGGGAGGGAATAAATGGCAAACTTGATAGATAAAAATTACTCTCAAAGTGATATGTTTGATGAAGATATAGTGGCAGATATTGCGTTAAGAAGAATACTACAATTTAGATTAAATTTTTGGATTAATATTTGTAAAAATCCTGTATCACATGGCAATTATTACTGGAATACCTCATCTGAGCATAGACTAATTGCAATGTTGGCAATTTCAGCAAATATGAATCAAATACCTCTAAAACTATTAAATGGTAATAGTATGAAAGATTACTTTACAGTCGCTATGGTTAGGCATTTAACGCATATATCAGAAAGAAAAATTCAAAGAATTATTAAGATGGGTATAGATAGAGGTGATTTAGAACTTATAAGAGATAAACCTCCTCAATACCAAGGCACAAAACAACTGCTTAATCTCTACCAAGAATTTGAAAAAACTTGGATAGATTCTCAAAAAAGTGAAATTAAATCGTGGAAAAATAATCATTCTGATTGACATAAATATATCACTTTAACTTACTATTATATATTTTATTTATTTAATTATTTTAGTAATCCATTGTTTTTATTAGATAAAAATATACTTATTTTAAGCGACAAATATGTCGCGATATTTGCAGACAAAAAATACATATTGCAATAAAAAATTATTCATATAATTCACTATCTCTCTATCCCTTGAGATCAGTAGCTCCTCATATAAAAAANTATGGGGAGCTATTTAATTNATAAAGCNTATTATTCTATTAATGTTGCTGTATATTCCATTTTAAAACCAATATTTTTAAAATAGATTTTTATTATTTTTCCAGTAGCAATATCTATCCACCTTATTTCTTTCTTCCAGTTTTTATCCTTTTCGGAATTCCATAAGGGATTCTTCATCTCTATTTTTAAAGTTTTGTATTTTTTATTATTAGCTTTAACTGTTTCTCTTTTTACTTTATATTCAGCTTCACTTTTTCCTGTTACAAGCCCACCAGCAGCTGTAAATGTCCAACTTTCACTCCATTTATCCCCCTTATTAAGTGGAAATTTTAAGCCTCCGTTATGAGGTATTGCTCTAGCTATTTCATTNCCATCTTTATAAGATGCAACCCAATTACCCGTTTCTCTATCATAGATTCTTTTATCTGCCGTGGGACTATTTTCAACATTCCATATTTCTTCACCATCTTTTATATCTATTAAGCGTGATTTTGAAACATATTTTGATTTATTTGGTAATTTTGTTTCAATAGAAAAATTTATTTCATCTCCTATATGGTATAGATATCTATTAGATATTTCATCAGCACTTATAATTTTTAAATTTAAAAATAAAAATAGTATTGAAGCAATTAATAACTTTACATATTTCATTTAAAATAGACCAATTTTATTTAATTTGGAGCGCTAACAACTCTAGTTTTAAAATTTGCAGGTGCTACAATTTCTAAAACTTCGAAGTCTGGTGAACATGCAATTTCTCTATGAGCAATCATCGGGCGTTGATTAATTGCATCTCCTTTACGAATTGTTTTAATNCCCTCTCCTTCATACTCAAAAGTAGCCCAACCGTTTAAAACGAGAACAAATTGAAACTCACATTCGTGTAAATGCCATTCTTTAACCTCATCTTTAAGCTCTTTTCCNTTAGCTTTTATAATATGTGCTATATAATCTCCGTTGGTCCCATCTTTTAAACCGAGGTCCCTATAGTCAAATATTTCTCTCAAACCTGGCTTCCAATCGGCATTTTGAGCAATATTATGAATAAAATTCCAACCTTTATTATTCTTATCCATTTTTCCTCCCTATTTTTTAATATATTATTAATTAAATATAATGATAGATTAGACTGAGTGTAAATCAATTATAAACAAATTTATAAAAAGTAAGAAAGNATTAAATGTTNGAAATATGGATACCAATAACTATTNTTGCNGCTTTTTCNCAGAACCTCAGGTCAATTTACCAAAAAAAATTACAAAAAAATATCTCTAATATAAGCTCAACTTATACTAGGTTTTTATTTGGTCTACCTTTTGTTTTTATATACTTTTTATTTTTATACAATTATTCAAATACTACATTTTTAGTTTCAAATATTAATTTACAATTTATATTTTATTGTTTGATAGGGGGTATAAGNCAGATANTTGCTACATTTTTGTTGCTTAAAATTTTCATGACTAATAATTTTTCTGTAGCAACTGCATATTCTAAAACTGAACCTATTCAAGCTGCTTTCTTTGGTTTTATATTATTAAGTGATCCTATAAGTTTTATNGGGTTTATAGGTATTTTAATAGGCCTAATTGGAATTATGATTACTTCTATCAAAAAAGTTAATTTAAGTATTAATTTTTTTAATTTATCAGTTTTTTACGGTTTACTTTCAGGTTCATTATTTGGCTTGGCAGCGGTNTTATTTAGAGGTGCATCACATAGTTTATTTTCTATAGATTATATNTTAACTTCATCATTTACCTTATTAATNGCTATAGGGATTCAAACNTTAATTTTAACTATTTACATATTANTTAAAGACATAAAACAATTTTATTTACTTTATTTAAATTGGAAGGATNGTTTAATNGTAGGTTTTTTTGGAGCATNTGCATCTATATGTTGGTTTTATGCTATGAGTGTACAAAANGTTGCTTATGTNAGAGCTTTAGGACAGATAGAACTAATATTTACAATTCTTGCATCTATTTTTTATTTTAAGGAAAAAATTATTAAAACTGAGATACTTGGNATATTGATTACTTTAACAGGAATATTAATAATACTATTTAATATTTGATAGTAAGGATTTTAAATNATGATNAAATATATAAAAACTNTGACTGTAATATTTATTTTTTGGNCTTTATTTATTTGTAATAATTCCNTCAGTNAAGAANTTAAAAATATGTGCAAAGAAAAAAATATAAAAATNACCTCTGTATCAGATGATTTAAAACTATGTATTTCAGAAAAAGGACTCACAGTGAAACATTTTAATAATTATCATAGTTTTAAATTTATTAATCATTTGGAAACACAATTTTATTTAATAAAAACATTNCCAAGCGGTTTTTTGTGTAGAGATGGTATTTTCACCAGCAGNTCTATTCCANTATNTAAATATAAACCAGTAAATGGTATATATTTATATAAATTAAAAAAAGGAAAAAATAATTTTGAGCCAATATTACCAGCTATTCCAGAAAATTTTAAAATTAGAGATTATTTGATGGTNTATGATCAGCAGGAGAGACGAAAAAAAATAGGTNTAGCGCTAGTTATATATAATGGTAAAAAGAATGAGTCTAATGGTTCTATTTTTATAATGAAGAAAAGTGAAGAAAATATAATAAAATTTGAGCTAAAAAAATGTAGANTTAGTATGACTGATTTAGCAAAAAAAATTAATAAATATACGATGAAACGTAATTAAANTACAGGAATAACATAAGGTCCTTCTGGTATTATAGCTAGATTATTATTATTATGTCTCTTAATNCTTTCATCTATGGTTTTTGTTAAATCATTTATAATATTAACCCCTGTATATAGCTTATCTTCTTNAGANAAACCTTCTGAAAAAAGNAATATATTNCCTTTCTTAAGAGATTTTATTTCCATTTCTGTTTGCCATTCATCTATAGCAGCAAAATCTTTTTTGATAATATTTTCTAGAAATTTATTAGGACCAATTTTTAAAAGTTGTTTTTGTGAAGCAATAAACTCTTTTGACCCTAATCCTTCTGAGCATTCAGAAGTNATTATTAAATCGCCGCCTTTTTTAAGTATTTCTAGTGGAGTAACCATTCCTTTTACTGTTTGATAAAAAGTTCCATCTAAAGGAGCTCCTGCTGCACTTGTGACTAGAGTGTTATAGCTATTATTACACTTAACTTTTGCANAACTAGAGATAAAATTTACAGCTTCCATATGGCTAGATATTATCTCTCCAAAGTTTATATATGATAAATTTCTATTTTCATCAATTACACAGTTTATAGCATAAACCTGTCCAATCATATTTACGATTTCTAGCTGATCTTGGTGTAAAGGATTATTTATTAGATTACAACTTGTAGCATTTGGNTTTTCCATATATCTAGCACTATGAAAAGTAGTTATTGTATCCGCATGTGCAATACCTGGAGCNATTACTTTCCTTCCTCCTGAATATCCTGCCATAAAATGCGGCTCTACTAAACCTGTTGCTATTTTAATATCAGCATCTAAAAATCTTTTATCTAATCTAACTGTATTACCTTGCTTCGTAGTACCTATATTTTTATGCATACTATCATCTCTTGCAAAGTGGTTTTCAATTTTAATATTTTTTAATACCCAAGTTGATCCAATTATTTCAGCTATTTCTGATTTCGAAGCTGGCCTATGTAAACCTGTTGCTATTATTATTAGAATATTCTCTAATGAAATTCCTGCATTTATAAATTTTAAAATCATTTGCTCTAAAAAAAGTTTATTAGGAACTGGTCTAGTTATATCGCATACTAAAATACATAATGATTGATTTTGACTACAAATTTCATCTATAGGNAGCGAATTTATTGGGTCGTTAAGGGCTTTGTTAACTTCATCTTTTATATCATTTATTATTGGCATTGATGGTTTTCTTATTATATCGGCATTCCAGTGNTCTTTAAGATTTAGNTTAATACCATTCCTTCCGTATAACAATTTTACTTCTTTAGATTGCATTTAATATCCTTATAGCTGCGGTTGCTGCACCATATCCATTATCTATATTTACAACTGTAATACCTGGCGAACAACTAGCTAGCATTGAGTTTAAAGCAGTATTACCTTTATTAGATACCCCATAACCAGTAGATGTAGGAATTGCAATAACAGGGTGAGAAACTAAACCTCCTAATACACTTGGAAGAGCTCCATCCATTCCTGCAGCAACTATGATAATTTTAAATTTTTTTATTTCGTTTAGATATTTTTGAATTCTCCATAAACCTGCAACTCCTAAGTCCGCAAATATTTTACTATATTGNCCAGAGGAAATTAGTGTTTGATGAGCCTCAGAAACACTAGGCATATCTGAAGTNCCCGCACAAACNATTGCAACATTGTAACTTTCCTTNATAGNAGGTATTTTTCCATAAATTGCAGAGCTAGAAATATCATTATATTTTAATATTTTTTGAATTTTTTTAGGAAGTTTANAATACTTATTNATTGATAATCTGGTAAAAAGAGTAGTTTTTTCTTTATCTAAATCATTACATATATTTTTTATTTGGTTTATATCTTTATCTTGACAAAAAATTGTTTCAGGTATTCCAATTCTATCTTTTCTATCAAAATCAATTAAATGTTCTTTAGTCATATNTNTATTTCTTTATTTNTTGCTACAAATGCACTTCCTTTTTTATATTCTNTAAATTTAATTTTTGAATTATCTATATTAAATATTTCAATAACTTTATCCTGTATAAGTTTTTTTTGAGGATTATCTANTNGTTTTAANTTNGGNTAATTAAATTGAATTATNATATTAGCATTCATCCATCTGCANCGTATATCTGCATTGTTAAATAACGTTTTTATATATCTTTCNATCTTATCAATTTTATTCAGTAAAACTGGAGTTATAGGTATGCCAGTTTCTACTCTACTAGCCAAACAAGGTGANGAGGGNANTTCTGATAGTTCNCCTAAACCTAAATCAGAAGCNAGCTCNCTTATNATTTTTTTTCCTATTTTAGCTAAAATAAANGGATGATCAANATTTGCTTCNTTTGCAGCATCTAAACCAGGCCTAAAATCATTTAAATCATCTAANTTAGCTCCTGAAAAAATATTACCTTTAGTNTAAGNTTTTATTGTTTTATAAAGATTTTCTTTNCAAAAAAAACATCTATTAATTGGATTAGCTGCATATCTTGGATCTGATATTTCGTTAGTATTAATTATCTTTAATTCCCAATTATACTTTTTAGATAAGNTTTTTACTCTATTGGTGGCTTCTATTGGNACTGCTGGTCCGATAGCATGAGATACTTTTANTTTTTTGTTTTTTAATATGTAACTTGTATAAACTGCAAGTGTAACACTATCTATACCTCCGCTNACAGCAATAGTTGGANTCNNATTTTCTTTTAATATAATATTTTCTATTATTTTCTTTAACTCTGGTTGTAACATATTAGTTATTTTCTATTTTTGATTTTATTGATTTTCTGTTTTTATAAGAATAATTCTTAAGATCATTTGATTCAACTTTTTTAGTAAATTTACCAGAAGGCCTTTTAGATTCTTTTATATTAAAATGACTTATTTTTTTTATTTCTCTTTCAAGAATATATCTACTTTTTATGGAATGTCTTAGCCCTAGAGTACTAGTTTCATCAAATATTTGTTTNATTATTTNTTCTGTTTTTTCAACTCTACATAATATTTTTATATTGATTGAAACTCTCCCTTTTTTNCCTANTGTAGGATGCTGAANAATATCTACAACACCATTACTTTTTGAAATTGTATTNAAAGAAAGNGCTAAATCTTCTGGTGTTTGGTCATCTATATCAAAATTTATCTCTGAAATTACTTCATTANTAGTATTTCTNANGGNNGAAATAGCTTNTTTAAAAATTAATACCCTTAAAANATTAGGAATAGTTTTAAAATCTTTANAACCAATACCTATTCCTTGTTTATGAATTTTNATATTACCTAAATTTGCTGACGCTATGTTTGGATATGGTTTAAGATNTGATAAAATTGCNGCNCCAGTAGGAGTAATTCTTTCTCCTTTAATTCCATCATCAATAACAGGAAAGNTTTTAAGTAGNAGTGNAGTTGCGGGAGCNGGNACTGATAAAGCNCCATGAGCAGTATTGATCATTCCACTGCCAATAGGAATAGTACTGCATGACCATGTAACNTTATATTCTGTATTAAATTTATTTATAATAAANGCTGATATTANATTATCAATAATAGAATCCCATGCACCAATTTCATGAAATGAAACTTTATCTATATTTACACCATGTACTTCTGACTCAGCTTTTGCCAAAATATAAAAAATATTAATTGCAATTTCTTTTACTTTNTTATCTATAGAGCTNTTGTTAATAAGTATCTTTATATCTTTATATGACCTATNATGATTATGTTCCTTAGATACTAGATCTACGNTAAACTTTGTTCCAGATATATGATTATTTTTTAATTTTTTTATTGATAGNTTTATATCTTTTATAATTTTGGAAGAAATTATTTTTATTTTTCTTTTTAAAGAAGGTTCTGCATCTATCATTGCAGAAATAAACATATCTCCAGATATGCCTCCTATNGGNTCTAAATGTATATGTAATTTTTTTTTCATTCTTTTTTACACATTTTTAATACTTTTTTTGCTAAGTNTGAATTTGGGTNTGCNAAATCCCTTACAATTGTAAAATGATTTAACTTTATAGCATTATAGAATATAAATGGAATATTTTTATTTTTTAGCCAATNACNATAATCTTCAGTAAGCTTTTTCCAGGGNTCAGGTTCTTNATCTCCNACTATTAAAAGAAAATTNGTTTTATTNGNTATTGGANATAGATAGACATCTGTTAANCTAACAGTTTNATCAGATATATTAATAATATTATTAATNGANATGTATTTTGTTATTTGTGGCTGATATATTCCGCTAATAAGCGTAGNAGAATTTATAAAACCTGTTTTATTATAATTTTTAGTTAATGCCATAGCTACTAAATGTGCNCCAGCAGAATGNCCTACTAAATTTATATTATTAGGATTTCCTCCAAAATTNCNAATATTTTTAATTACCCATNCNATNGACTCATAAGTTTCTTGAACAATTAAATCTATTGTAACATTAGGTGATAAGTCGTAATTAATAGANACGTGTATNATATTGTTTGTAATAGCAGGTAANGCTATATGAGAATGATCGTATTTATCTCTNCCTATCCAATACCCTCCNTGATAGTATATTTGNACAGGNCAATTATTATTANTATCAGGTAAAAAAATATCTAATTTTTGATTANGTCTNTTACCGTAAGATAAATTAAGATGTTTCTTTTTACANATTTCTCTAAATTTACTTGCAGAATTTGTTGCANTTTTTTGATATNTTTGATGATCAGGAACAGATTTTTTAGGGTTTAAGTATAATTCTTTTTCTTCAGAATTTAATTTTTGCCATTCATACAATTTTAAATCCTTAGTTTTTTATTGTNTAATATTAAAATCTTCGTTAAGACATGATATTTATTAATATATTAATTTTCATTAATTGGATTGTAAATGAATAATAAAGATAATTCAGAGTTTATATTTACNTTATCTTGTCCCGATACTTCTGGCATTGTAGCTGAAGTTGCTGGCTTTATGGCAAAAAGCAANCTTACAATAAAAGAGTCTAATCAATTTGGAGATTCAGAGACAAATTCGTTCTTCATGAGNGTTAAAGCTTTATCTATTAATGGTAATGATAAAATTGATATTAATGATATTAGAAATAATTTTAAATTAATCGCTAAAAAANGAAAAATGCAGTTTAANATTTATAATGCAAATGAAGTGCCAAAAATAATTATTATGGTNTCTAAATTTGATCATTGTTTAGTAGATTTACTTTATAGAGTTAAAATAGGAGAGTTAAAAGCTAAAATAGTGGCGATNATTTCAAATCATTCNGATACAGAAANNTTAGCAAANAGTNATGGTATTCCATTTCATTNCATAAAAGTTACTAATGAAAATAAAAAATCNGCAGAAAATNCTTTAGAANANTTAATTANGAAATANAATGCTGAGGCAATTATATTAGCTAGGTATATGCAAATATTAAGTAAAGAAATTTCAGATAAATACAGTTCTAAAATTATTAANATTCATCATTCATTTTTACCATCATTTAAAGGNGCTTCACCATATAAACAGGCTTATAAGAGAGGTGTAAAACTNATTGGAGCNACTGCGCATTTTGTNACTTCAGACTTAGATGAAGGNCCTATCATTGAACAAGATGTTGCNAGAGTAACCCATGTNACGTCTTCNTCTGATATGGTTGCTGCAGGNAGAGATGTTGAAAGAATAGTTTTGTTTAGAGCCGTAAAATATTTCATTGAAAGGCGTGTATTATTAAACAAAAATAAAACCATAGTTTTTAATTAAATTTTAATTTTGATAATANAATTTTTATTCTTAGATATAGATAATAATTCAAAATTTTTT
Organism: Candidatus Pelagibacterales bacterium; assembly: GCA_002720535.1. Taxonomy (GTDB): domain Bacteria; phylum Pseudomonadota; class Alphaproteobacteria; order TMED109; family TMED109; genus TMED109. The sequence continues at coordinate 145,131 of PBIU01000004.1, forward strand.
GTTTCACAAAANACCTTAAAATCATCAGGGGCTGCCTCGTCGTCAACTAAAAAATTTATTATATCACCCTTTNCATAATTCTTAAGTATACGATTTGCTTTTAATACTGGAAGAGGGCACTTTAATCCAAGTAAATCAATTGTATATTTATTATTTTGCATATTAATTAATTATTTCATTATATGATAAGTAATCAATTTTATCACCTGGCTTAATTTTTACAATATTTTCATTTAATATACCTATTCCTGTAGACCAAGTTGCAGAAGTTAATATACCCGCTCCAACTTTAGGAAATTTAAGCAAACTTATTTTATTCTTTTTATTTACCATTTTTACTCTTACAAATTCTCTTCTGCCTTTTTTCTTAGAATAATGAAAGTTACTAGTTATAGGAATTAAATTATACTTTTCTATTTTTTGTCCAGATACTTGTTTAAGTATAGGTACTGCTAACATAAGAAAAGTTATAAATGCTGCAGCAGGATTTCCTGGAAGGCCAATTATTGGGCAGTTATTATATAATCCAAAACCAACAGGCCTTCCTGGCTTTATAGCTAGACGCCAAGCGTGCATAGTGCCATTCTTTTCTATTATCTTTTTTATATGGTCTTCATCTCCTAATGACATTCCACCGCTAGTAATTATGAGGTCATTGTTCATTGTAGCTTTTTTTAATTTTTTCTGAATAATATCTTTATCATCCTCTAAAATACCTAAATCTGTTATGCTATAGCCTAATTTTAATAAAAAACCCTTAATCATTTCACGGTTAGAGTCATAGATGTGGCCTTTTTTAAGTAAACTATCAACTTCAGTAAGTTCATCTCCACAAGAAAAGATTGCTACTTTTAATAATTTATAAACTTTTATTTCTTTTATTCCTAGAGAAGACAAAACTCCGATATCTTGAGCTCTAATTTTATGTCCTTTTTTATAAACTATAGTATTTTTCTTAATATCTTCTCCTAAATGTCTATAATTTATACCTTTTTTGACAAGATTTGGAAGGTGTAAAATCCCTTTTTTAACGCTACAATCTTCCTCCATTATTATTGTGTCTAATTTAGAGGGTAGCATTGCACCTGTTAAGACTCTAACTGATGTGAGTTTCTTTATCTTTCCTTTAAATGGATGACCAGCAGAAGATTTACCGATAATATTAAATTCTCTATTTCCATGAGAGTATTCATTATAATTTATAGCGTATCCATCTACAGCTGAATTTGAATATGCTGGTACATTAATATTAGAGCGTATTTCATCTGCAAATATTCTATTAAGTGAATTTTTTATTTTAATTGTTTCAGTATAATGATGTGACTTAATATTACTTTTAATTTTTTTTATGACTGTTTCTAACTTTAATAATTTATTACCGTAAGATTGAGAGTCTTTTGTTAATTGCGTCATTTAATTTTTTCTTCTTTTATTAATTTTTTTATAAACATAGCAATACTATCATAATTATTTATATCTAATAATATTACATTATTTATGTTAATATTTTTATCATTTGTTGCAATTGCTATAATATTTTTATCGTTCAAGGCTAGTAATGGCTTGTTAACCTCTTTTCTATAAACTTCAATTTTTTTTATATTTTCTTTCTTCCAACCTTCAACTAGTACTAAATCTACAGGAGTTAACTTAGCGATAAGTTCAGTTAAACTGCTTTCTTTTTTTGTATAGTTAGCCATCAATGCAAATCTTTTGCTTGATGAAATTAAAACTTCTTTTGCTCCCGCCTCTCTATGAATGAATGAATCTTTACCTGGTTTATCTATATCAAAACCTTCATGTGCATGTTTTATTGTAGATACAGAAATATTTATTTTCTTTAATTTTGGTAACAGATTCTTTATTAGCGTTGTTTTTCCGCTACCACTCCATCCAGCTAAACCTAAAATCATTAGTAAATCCTAAAAAATGGTTGATTTAATATATCATTCACATACATTAAATAACAATAATATATGTAAAATTTAATTATATTTTTTTTTCATGATCTAAAATTTTGTTTTATGTGTATTAGTAGCGATAAATAGCCGTTGGGATAGGGAGGATAGGTTGAAATTTTTTCAACTGATTAGTATCTTTGTAATTCTTTTTGTATCAAAATCATTTGCTAATGATATTGAGGCAGGAGATGAGCGTTTCCATAAAAATTGTCATAATTGTCATGGTAAAGCTGGTATGGGTGTTGCTAGTTATCCCAAAGTCTCTGGTTTGGAGTCTTCATACATTGTCGATAGATTGAATAGATATAGGTCTGGTGAAAAAATCGGATCTAATTCTGGACTTATGATTTCTATGGCACGAAAATTGACGGATGAAGAAATCAGGATTCTTGCAGCTTATTTATCAAGTGTTAATAATTAATATAAATAGAGAGAGGATAGAGAATATGAATATTAAATCTAAATTTTCTATTTTAGTAGCAATTATTTTCTCTTTGTCTTTAGGTTTGACTAAAGTAGGTTATTCAGATGGACACGGGGGGGGAATGAATGTTCCTAAAATTGAAGTAACTACCGTACTTGAAGGCTTGAAAAATCCTTGGGATATGGCTTGGACAGCTGACGGTTCAGCTATGTTTTTCACAGAAAAACTTGATGGTCTTTCAGTTTTAACGGGTGGAAAAGTGCATAAACTTTTAGGTATGAAAGGTTCTTCTGGTTATGCTCAGACTGCAAATGACCTTTTTTCTTATGGTGCACAAGAAGGAATGCTAGGTGTAGTGTTAGACCCTGATTTTGCAAATAATAGAACATTATATCTATATTCAACTTCAAGTAAATATCACGGTGATGGCTGTAAAACTAACTTCGAAAGATGTGATGGAAACATTGTTATGAAGTGGACAGTTGCTGATGATATGAAAAGTCTTTCAAATAGAGTGGATATTGTAAAAGATATNCAGTTTAAACCATTTGAATCAGATCAACCATTTGGTGGACCTGGNGCTCATAATGGTGGAAGAATTCGTATTGGACCAGATGGATANCTTTGGGTNGGTACTGGNGACAGACANAGAGGNATTTGNCCNCAAGATAANACATTAATNTGTGGNGTTGTTCTAAGAATNGATGGNNATGGNAANGGTCATGGCGGTAATAAAATTGCNGAAGACAAAAGAATATANACTTATGGACATAGAAATGTTCAAGGTATTGCNTTCCGTCCAAGTGATGGACGTGCATTTACTGCAGAGCATGGACCATGGCACAATGACGAAATTACTATGCTAGTNAATGGTGGTAATGGTGGATGGGACCCTGCTGAAAAAAGAGGCGGTAGAGGAGCTTGTCCAGATAAGTATTGTGGATATGAGCCAAACCAAATGGATGGAATGGATCCATCTCTACGTGCTGCATACACTCCTATGAGTGATACTCGTTTCCCTGATCTAATGCCACCAGCTTGGCAGAATAATGGATACTCACAAGGTACTGGTTCTGCTGCATTCCTTACTGGAAGCAATTGGGGAATTTATGAAGGCCGCATGGTAGCTGGTATTATGGGTATAGCATTCGGTGATACTCCAGCTGGAAGTAGAATTGATATCTATGATATCGCTGACGATGGATTATCAATGAAAAGTGTAATCCATATGCCTGTTGGTATGACAGAAAGATTCCGTGGCCTAGTAATGGGTCCGGATAACGCTCTATATATTTCTACAGATTCAGGTGGAATTTATAAAGCTACTGCAACAGCACATTCACATTAGAGTGTAATGTTTATAGCTCGCGCCTTAATTTGGCGCGGGCTATTATAAGTTTTACTATGTTATGGCATTATATTATAAGATGCTTGTAAGTTTAACTGGATAATAATTAATATAAGCTTAAGTAGAGATATAATGAATAGTAACTTTAAACCAGGCGAAGGTAGAAGAAAGAAGTTTGCTTTTGATAAAGGTAGACAGTTAGATTCGCTGTCCTTAAAAGAAGTAAAAGAGATATTACCTCTAAATGATATAAGAAGAGACCATTTAATTGAGTACCTTCATATGTTACAAGACAAATTTAAATTTTTATATTCTAGACATTTAAGGGCTTTAGCTGATGTTATGAAGTTATCTATGGCTGAAGTATATGAAGTTGCTTCTTTTTATGCTCATTTTACCATAGTTGATGATAATGATGAAAAACTTCCTGATATTACAGTAAGGGTTTGTGAAAGTTTAACTTGTAGTTTATTTGGAAGTGAAAAGTTGTATAAAGATTTAACTAGTAAATATAAAGGTAAAGTTAGAGTATTAAAAGCACCTTGTATGGGAAAATGTGATTATGCCCCTGCATTAGAAGTGGAACATAATCATGTGGATAATGCAACTCTTGATAAAGTAGACCAGGTAATTACAAATAAATCATTTCATCCCGTTATTAGTAAATTTATTGATCTAGATAACTATATTAAAAATGGAGGTTATTCATTACTTAAAAAGTTAAAATCACAAGAAGTAACATACGAGGAAATAAGTAATGTTATATCAGAATCAAACCTAAGAGGTTTGGGTGGTGCAGGTTTTCCAGCATCAAAAAAATGGGAATTTGTAAGAGCAAATAAAGGTCCCAGAATGATGTGTATCAATGGAGATGAAGGTGAAGTTGGAACGTTTAAAGATAAATATTATTTAGATACTGACCCTCATAGATTTCTTGAAGGTACTTTAATTGCAGCTTATATAGTTGAAGCTGAGAAATGTTTTATCTATATGAGAGATGAATACCCTGGAATAATTAAAATTTTAAGAGAAGAAGTAAAAAAATTAATTAAAAAAGGGTTTGTAGAAGAAAACTTTATTGAAGTTAGAAGAGGAGCTGGAGCTTATATTTGCGGNGAAGAATCTGCTTTAATTGAATCTGTTGAAGGTAAAAGAGGTATTCCAAGACATAGACCGCCATATGTAGCCCAAAATGGTGTTTATGGGCTTCCTACATTGGTTCATAATGTTGAAACAGTATATTGGATTAGAGAAATTTTTGAAAAGGGTTCTAAATGGTTTCTATCATTTGGGAGAAATAATAGGACTGGTTTAAGATCTTTTTCTGTTTCTGGTTTTGTTAAGAGCCCAGGCGTAAAATTAGCACCAGCAGGTATTTCAGTATTAGAATTAATTAATGAATATTGTGGTGGTATGATGGATGGTCATAAATTTATTGCTTATCTTCCTGGTGGAGCTTCAGGAGGAATACTCCCTGCAACTATGTCTAATATACCTTTAGATTTTGATACACTTCAGGACTATGGATGTTTCATAGGCTCAGCAGCAATTGTAATTATTTCTGACCAGGTTGATATTAAAGATGTAGCTTTAAATTTAATGAAATTTTTTGAAGACGAGAGTTGTGGTCAATGTACTCCATGTAGAAATGGAACAACAATGGCTGTTAAACTAATGAAAGAAAAAGAATGGGATATAAAAATACTTGAAGAAGTTGGAAATGTAATGACTGATGCATCTATATGTGGTCTAGGTCAAGCAGCAGCTAATCCGCTTACGTGTGTTTTAAAATATTTTCCAGATCAGATAAATAGTATATAGTATTAATATGAGTAAAGATAAAATAAAATTTTACATAAATGGAAATGAAGTTGAGGCTAGTAGTAGTGAAACTATATGGGAGGTCTCTAAACGAGAAAATATAAATATTCCTCATTTATGTCACGCTGATGAGCCTGGATACCGCTCAGATGGAAATTGTAGGGCGTGTATGGTTGAGATCGAGGGTGAAAGAGTGTTGGCTGCATCATGCATAAGGAAGCCTTCTGAAGGTATGAAAATTAATACAGACTCTGATAGGTCTATTTCGGCAAGAAAGTCAGTTTTTGAACTTCTTTCGGCTGACCAGCCTTGTAGAGAAAATCATCCAGACCCAGACTCAAAGTTTTGGAACTGGGTAGACAAGATGGATATTAATACGAGTCAGTATCCAAAAATTAAAGATATAACAAGAGATATTACCCATAAAGCAATGCACGTTAATTTAGATGCCTGTATTAATTGTAACTTATGCGTAAGAGCCTGTAGAGAAGTTCAGGTTAATGATGTTATAGGGATGTCTTATAGAGGTCATAAATCAAAGATTACTTTTGATTTTGATGATGACATGGGAGATTCAAGTTGTGTTGCCTGTGGAGAATGTGTTCAAGTTTGCCCAACAGGTGCGTTAATAGAAAAATCATTAGTAAATGAAGTTGGCAAGAGGGTTGAATATAGTGATAAAAGTGTAAATTCATTATGCCCATTTTGCGGAGTAGGTTGTCAGACGAAAATACATGTTAAAGATAATAAAATATTACATGTAGACGGAAGAGACGGACCTGCTAATAATCAGAGATTATGTGTTAAAGGACGATTTGGGTTTGATTATGTTCATAATGATAACAGATTGTTAAAGCCTTTAATTAGAAAAAATAATGCCCCTAAAGATAGATATATTTTAGATAAAAAAGATAGACGCATTGAAGATTATTTTAGGGAAGCTACATGGGATGAAGCAATAGAGTTATCTGCTAAAGGATTTAAAAATATTTTAAAAAATAATGGTTCATCAGCTTTATGTGGTTTTGGGTCAGCAAAAGGCTCTAACGAAGAAGCTTATTTATTTCAAAAATTAATAAGGACAGCATTTGTTACCAATAATGTCGACCATTGTACTAGACTATGTCATGCATCTTCTGTAGCTGCTTTACTGGAATGTGTGGGTTCGGGTGCAGTATCTGCCCCATTTACTGCTACTGAAGATTCAGATTGTGCTATTGTTATAGGAGCTAGACCAACTACCAACCATCCAGTTGCTGCTACTTACATAAAACAGGCCGCTAAAAAAGGTACTAAAGTTATTATTATGGATCCAAGAAAGAACGATATGTCACGACATGCTTGGGAGCATTTAGAATTCAAGCCAGGTATGGATGTAGCAATGCTTAATGCCTTAATTTATACAATTATTGAAGAAGAATTATATGATAAGCAATATGTTCAATCAATGACAAATGGTTTTGAAGACTTAAAAAAGTCTATTAAAGGCTTTTCTCCTGAAGATATGTCTGAAAAATGTGGAATAGATGCTTTAACATTAAGAAAAGTTGCTAGAGTTTATGCTAACTCTGAAAAATCAATAATTTTTTGGGGAATGGGGATTTCTCAGCACGTACATGGCACAGATAATGCAAGATGTTTAATAACTCTTTCACTAATCACTGGTCAAATTGGTCGTCCTGGTACGGGTTTACATCCTTTAAGAGGGCAAAATAATGTTCAAGGTGCTTCTGACGCAGGTTTAATTCCTATGATGTATCCAGACTATAATTCTGTAGAAAATGAAGAAATTTATAGTAAAATGGAAGAGTTTTGGGGAAAAAAGTTAGATAAGAAAAAAGGTTTAACTGTAGTAGAAATAATAGATGAAGTTATTAATAATAAAATAAAAGGTATGTATGTGATGGGAGAAAATCCAGCTATGTCTGATCCAGATCAGAATCATACTAGAGAAGGATTGGCCAAATTAGAGCATATGGTTGTCCAAGATATATTTATGACTGAGACTGCATGGTTCGCTGATATAATTTTACCAGCTTCTGCAGCAGCAGAGAAAGATGGAACTTTTACTAATACAAATAGACAAGTACAAATGGGAAGAAAAGCTATTACTCCTCCAGGTGAAGCAAGAGAAGATTGGAGGATTATCATTGATCTAGCTAATTCTTTAGGAATGAATTGGAAATATCAAAAAGTATCTGATGTCTTTAAAGAAATGTCTATGGTGATGCCTTCTTTAAATAACATTACTTGGGAAAGATTAGAAAAAGAACATAGTGTGACTTACCCATGTGACGATATAAATATTCCTGGTAATGATATTATATTTGTTGAAGGTTATCCTACTGAAGATACAAGAGGCAAAATTGTTCCAGCTCAATTAGTTTCGCCTGCAGAAATACCTGATGAGAAATTTCCATTAGTTTTAACTACTGGTAGATTATTAGAACATTGGCATACAGGTGCTATGACTAGAACTTCAGACATACTTGATGGAATTGAACCTAATGCAATTTTATGCATGAATGCTATAGATATGAACAAAATGAATATAGAGCCTGGTCAGAATGTAAAGGTTTCTACAAGAAGAGGTTATGTATCTGTTGCTGTAAGACAAGATTGGCAGTTACCTGAAGGAATGATATTTATGCCTTTTTGTTTTAATGAGGCTGCAGCAAATATTTTGACAAATCCGCAATTAGATCCTTTCGGTAAAATACCTGAATTTAAATTTTGTGCTGCAAAGGTAGATAAAATTGAAATCGCCGCTGAATAGTCATTTATTGAATATAGCGTTTGCAATTTTTTATAGCTAAGATATGGTTGAACTGTTAATTTTGAGTTTTTTCAGGGGGAGATAATAAATGTCAGGAATGTTTTCATTTTTAATGAAAGATAAAATTGTAGCGCCAAAAGGTTTTAATAGATGGCGCATACCGCCAGCTTCTATAGCTATACATTTATGTATTGGTTCTGTTTATGCATGGAGTATTTTTAATCCAGCTTTAATTAAAGAATTAGGAGTTGTAACTAGTTCTGCAGATGATTGGACACTTAGTAGTGTTATATGGATATTTTCTGTNGCAATTGTATGTTTAGGTCTAGCAGCAGCTATAGCCGGTAAATGGTTAGAAGATGTAGGGCCNAGGTGTGTAGGAGTAACAGCTGCTTGTTTATGGGGCGGAGGTTTCGTAGTAGGAAGTATAGGAATAATGACTCATCAACTCTGGTTGATATACCTAGGATATGGGGTTCTTGGTGGTTGTGGATTAGGACTGGGATACGTTTCTCCAGTTTCTACGCTTATAAGATGGTTTCCTGATAGAAGAGGTATGGCTACTGGAATGGCTATAATGGGCTTTGGAGGGGGTGCAATGATTGGAGCTCCTCTTAAGAAGTTTCTGNTAGATTATTATGCTAAAGCACCAGAATATTTAGGACTTGAATCAGCTGTATCTTTAGTAACAGAAGGCGGACGAAGATTTGCNGAAGTTGCAGGTGAAAAGGTTGAAGTAGTTGTTGCATCTGCTTCAGAAGCTGCTCAAATGGCTATACCAGGAGACGCTGGAGTATATGTAGTAGGAACTGGGAATACGGGTGCTGGAGGTGCATTCTTAACTTTAGGTATAGTATATTTNATTATTATGATAATAGCAGCATTTCAGTACAGAGTTCCTGCAGAAGGATGGTTACCTGACGGTTATACACCTCCATCCAAGGATGAATCAGCATCTAAGATGAAAACGCTAAATAATGTTCATATTAATCAAGCAATTAAAACACCNCAATTTTATCAGTTATGGATAGTNTTATGNTTTAATGTTTCTGCTGGAATTGGTGTTATTGGTGTAGCTAAAACAATGATGTCGGAAATATTTGGTTCTGCTCCTGCTGGAAGTGAGATGGCTACAATGGTTACTGCTGGGTTTGCTGGAACATACGTTTTAATGATAAGTGTATTTAATATGTGTGGAAGAATAATATGGGCATCNTTNTCAGATTATATAGGNAGNAAGAATACATATCATTGCTTCTTTNTNCTTGGAACATTATTATATTTATCTATTCCATTTACAGCAAATGCAGTTAGTGTTGACCCTAAAATTATGTATTTAGTAATGTTCTATGCTGCTACAATGATTATATTTACTATGTATGGCGGNGGTTTTGCTACTATTCCTGCTTATCTTGCAGATATGTTTGGAACTATGCATGTTGGAGGTATACACGGAAGATTATTAACAGCATGGAGTACAGCAGGAGTAATTGGACCCGTTGCTATTGCGGAGCTGCGTAAATTATCAGTCTCTAACTCTTTAGATAAATTAGTTGCTACAATAGATCCTGCAGCTTTTTTAGATAAATTTGGAGCACCGATTGATAAANTAGATGAATTAGTTAAGGCAAAAACAGTAACAATTTCAAAATTAATGGAGATTGCTCCGGAAGGAACTGTAGATCCAACTCCTAGTTTATATAACACAACTATGTATGCCATGGCGTTCTTATTAGTAATTGCATTTTTCTCAAATCTATTAATTAAGCCAGTTAATAAGAAACATTTTGTTGAAAATACACATCCGGGTTTTAAAGCATAGTTATAAATAGGGAATTAGAAGCCTATTTAATTAATAGGCTTCTATANAATAATGAANAAAAGCTTATCNATTAAACCNAANATTAATGANAATAGATTAATNAAGAAGGTTAATGGCAANGATCANTTAGGNAATCCATATTCACAAAATGTNGTAATGGAAAGNCCNCTTACAATTTTTCTNAATAAGCAAGAGGTTGTNACTAGTATGACAGTAGGNGATCATCCAGAATGGATGGCCGTAGGTTTTCTAGTAAATCAAGGAATGCTGAGTAAAAATGATAAAGTTACTTCAATAGATTTAGATTGGGAAACAGAAGCAATAGTTGTTAGAACAGATAAAGAAACAAATTATGAAGATAAAATGCGAAANAAAATTAGAACATCAGGTTGTGCTGTTGGAACAATGTTTTCGGATGTAATGGATTCATTNGATAGTGTAAAATTAAATAATAAAGCACTATTTCATACCTCATGGCTTCATCCACTTTTGAAGGAAATTAATACTCAGCCTTCACTATATTTAGAAGCAGGAGCAATACATTCTTGTGTTTTATGTAAAGATAACAATCCATTAATATATATCGAAGATGTTGGAAGGCATAATGCTTTAGATAAGATTGCTGGATGGTTATGGTTTAATAAAATTGATACAAAAGATTTACTTTTGTATACCACAGGTCGTTTGACTAGTGAGATGGTAATCAAAACTGTTCAAATGCATATTCCTATTTTAATTTCGAGATCTGGTTTTACTGCTGCTGGAGTAGAATTAGCTAAAAGGTCTAATCTTACCTTATTAGGAAGAGCAAAAGGTAAAAGATTTATAGCATTATCAGGGTTAGAGAGAATTATTTATGATTAATAATTATCTTCTATTTAATTTATAAATGTTTCCTGGAGTCATACTTGCTGGGGGAAATGCNAGACGATTGGGTGGTAAAGGTAAAGCATTAATTAAAATTAATGGATTTCCTCTTATTAATTTAGTCTTACAGAAATTTGAATCTCAGGTATCTAAAGTAGCAATTAATACTAGAGATAAAAATAATTTTTATGATTATAATTATCCAATTGTTGAAGATGTTGTTAATGAGAAGGGTGGCGCTGGGCCATTAGCCGGTATATCCTCTGCAATTAAATGGGCAAAGACACTAAATANTCNCGTCTCACATGTAGTAGTTGTTCCAGTAGATACACCTCTANTNCCTAAAGATTTAGTTCATAGAATGTCCTTAGAGCTNGAAATAAATAAACCAGANATTATTTTTTCTTCTTCAAATAATAATATTTATCCTGTAGTTAGTATGTGGTCTTTNGAAATAGATAGTTATTTAGATCAAGCTTTACATCAAGGTGTGAGAAAAATAGACTCATTTACTTCATCTTATAATGTATCAATAATTGATTGGAGTTTTAATGATATAGATCCTTTNTTTAATATTAATAGTCCTGAAGATGTTNTATTAGCGGAAAGATATATTAAAAGTTGACGGTTTAATTTTCTTTGTTATTTTTCATTTATTGCGGCCATGGCGGAACTGGTAGACGCGCAACGTTGAGGTCGTTGTGAGAGAAATCTCGTGGAGGTTCAAGTCCTCTTGGCCGCACCAATNTACCTTAATTTAACTCCATAAATTATAGCAAGCGTATATATNTCCATCATCATTTGTTATACAAATGTATTTATTATTATTATATTCTAGNAAATATTTATTTTTTTTAATTACTAAAAGTATTGTGCCATTTTTTATAATTTTTTTTGTATCTTTGTGTATAAATGGTAAATTATTTTGATCGGTATATTTCATTAATTTTTATTCCTTTTGAAATAATATTTTAACATAAGAACAAAAAGAGAACAAATTTNATAGGTGAAAAATGTCAGGATGGGATAGTTCAAAAAAAATATTAATGGAGGAGTTATTATTTGAAAATAAAAAAGTTTTAGATGTTGGGTGCGGAAATGGCTGGTTTAGTATTTGGGCTGATAGAAATGGATGCTCAGTAGACGCGATAGACCCTTCTATTGCTCAAATAAAAGATGGCAAAGATAAAGATAAAACAAACAAAATTAATTTTATGGTTACTGGTGCAGAAAATATTAATGATCTTAATAATTGTTATGATTTAATATTTTTTTTTAACAGTTTACATCATATACCTGATACGATGATGGAAAAATCAATTAAATATGCTAAAAATAAAATGGATATAAATGGAAGCATAATAATTATTGAGCCAATTGCTAAAGGTAATTTTCATAATTTTGTAAAATATATAGATGATGAAACTAGTGTTAGAAATANAGCATATAAAACAATTAAAAATTGTAANAAATACAATTTAGAAATTGTTAAAGAATTAATGTATGATGAGATTAAAAGATTTAAAAGTGGTGAAGAGTGCATCAATTTTTTATCAAAAGTAGATGAAGGCAGAAAAAGTTATATAGACAATAATATCNAACTATTATTAAATAAATTCAAGGATTTATCTACTTATAATAATTATAAATATGAATTTACTCAGCCAATGAGATTAAATATTCTTAAGAATATAAAATAGGAGAATAATATGTCAGCATTTTTTGAATTACGAACTTATAAGGTTTATCCTGGTAAAATGGATGAATGGTTAAGNTATATGGAAAAAACTATTATTCCTTTTCAAGTNTCAAAAGGAATGGTTATTCATGGTAGTTTTTCAGTTAAAGATGATAAAGAAACATATATTTGGATTAGACGTTTTAAAAGCGAGGAACATAAAAATAAATTATATGAAGATGTCTATAAAAGTTCCAGATGGATTAATGAAATTTCTCCAGTAGTTGCAAAATTAATTGATAGAGATGCGATTGTTGTAAGGGATCTTCAATCTACAGATTTATCAATAATGAAGTAGGTCTATTCTTTTAGAACTTTTTTGAATATTTTCAATCCTTCTTTCTCAGCATTTGTAATATCTTCAGAAGAAAGGTTTTTTTGAAGCTCTTTTAAATATTTCAAATGCATTTCTTCATTAGTTTTATGAGCTATATAAGCCCACATATATGCTTTTGATTTATTTGCATCTGTGCCAATACCTTTGTTATACATATTTGATAAAGTAATTTGAGATTCTAAAGCTAATGCTTGATCATGATTAAATAATTTTTGAGATGAGTATGAAATCATTTCATAAGCAGCTTTATGATCTATTTCAATACCTAAACCTTTTAAATACATTTGTCCTAATAAGTATGCCGCTACGGGATTACCAGTAGGCAGTATATTAGATAAAGATTTATATGCAACTTCGTAATTCTTATCATTAAAATCCTTTATAGCCTTAGTTAGTAAGTATCCTGACATATCAGCCGCTATCAAAGACTTTGTGAACAAAAACAATATAATTATTAAATTTATTAAAAATACTTTAATCATTTTTATTACATCCTGAGTTATCAATTCCATATTTCATATTACTATTACACAGAATAACATTTTTAAAACTTGTTTTTTTTATTCCTGCTTTTCTAAAATCTGCATTTTTAGCTGTAGCCCCATCCATGAGAGCATTTCTAATAATTGCCCATCTGAATGAACTATTGTCTAAGTTTGTATTTTGTAAATTAACTCTCCTAAGATTTGCTCCCACAAATGAGCAGTTTTTTAAGTTTGCATTTTCTAAATTTGCTCTCCATAAATTAGCTTTATCTAGATTNGAACCCTCTAAATTAGCTCCAACTAAATTTATTTTTCTTAGGTCAGCCTCTGATAAGTCACAATTTANACANTCATTNTATTTAAGCAATTTTTGTAAATCATCTTCATTATAAGAGAAAGAATAATTATAGNAAATNAAATTNAAAAAAAATATATATATAAATGATAAAAAATATTTAAGCATATGAATAATTTTCTTTTTTATAAAATTTATTTATAACATATAATTAACATATATTAAATTACTTATAATATTATTTGAGGTATTAATGTTTGAAAATTTTAAAGAAAATAAGATACTAATTGATGGAATAAATATAAATTTTAAAATTGGTGGTGAAGGTGAGCCTTTACTTCTTCTTCATGGATATCCCCAGACACATGTGCTATGGAGAAAATTAGCACCTTTATTTGCTAAAAATTATACTGTTATCTGTTCTGATTTAAGAGGATATGGTGACAGTGATAAACCTAAATCAGATNATATGCATTCNACTTATTCAAAAAAAAGTATGGCCTTTGATCAAAATGAATTAATGAAAANATTAGGTTTTGATAATTATTACTTAGTTGGGCATGACAGAGGTGGCAGAGTGGCCCATAGAATGGCTATAGATTATCAGGAAAACATAAAAAAGCTATCTGTATTAGATATAGTGCCTACTTCTCATGTATTTGATAATACAAGTGCTTTATTGGCAAGACGCTATTATCATTGGTTTTTTTTGATACAATCATTCCCACACCCAGAAACAATGATTGGAAAAGATCCAGAATATTATATTAGATCAAAACTTAAGATGTGGGGATCTAATAATGATTATTTAACTGAAGATATTATTAATGAATATTTACGCTGTTTTACTCCNGAAACTATACATGCTTCTTGTGAAGATTATAGAGCTGGAGCAAGTATTGACTTAGTNCANCATAAAGAAGATGCAGGAAAGAAAATAATTTGCCCGCTTCAGGTTTTATGGGGAGTTAAGGCAACAGTTGAGGAATTATACGACCCTATTAAAGTATGGGAAGATTGGGCAGATAATGTTGAAGGCGAAAGCATAGATTGTGGACACTTTCTTCCTGAAGAAAAACCTATAGAAACTTATGAATCAATTTATAAATTTTTAAATAAATAATATTTAGGTATATTATGAAAAATAATAAAAGTATATTAACAAAAATAAGAGGTTATTTCCTTACAGGAATAATAGTAACAGCTCCAGTTGGATTGACATTTTATGTATCATTTCTCTTTATAGGTTTTATAGATGCTAAGGTAAGAAATATAATACCTGTTCAGTATCACTATGACAATGTATTACCATTTGAAATCCCAGGATTAGGACTTTTATTTGTTTTTATTATGCTAACTTTTATAGGATTTCTTACTGCAGGTTTAATTGGTAGATATATAATTAAATTAGGTGAGAGAATTATAGCTCGTTTACCTATAATAAGATCAGTTTATGGTGCTTTAAAGCAAATATTTGAAAGTGTCCTTAAAACGTCATCTAAGTCTTTCCGTGAAGTTGTNCTTATAGAATATCCTAGAAAAGGAATATGGGCTATTGGGTTTATTACAGGAAATACAAAAGGAGAAGTTCAACATAGTCTGAAAGAAGAAATAGTAAATGTATTTTTACCTACTACACCAAATCCTACATCTGGTTTTTTACTTTTTGTTCCAAGAAAGGATTTAAAAGTATTAAATATGAATGTTGAAGAAGGAATTAAAATGGTCATTTCTGGAGGAATTGTAACGCCAAAGTTTAAACAAAAGTATATAAAAAAAGATAAATAATATTTCAGGGTTAACCTGACTTTATAAGTTTAACAGCCTTATCTTGACCAAATAAATATAGTAAGTTTTTAATTTTTTCACCTTCTTCTCCGATAAGGTTAGGATTTTTATTTATAATTAATTTAGAATATTGGTTTGCAATTTTAATTAAATTTTCATGTTTATTTATGTCTAATATTTTAAACATTTGTCCGCCTGACTGTCTTGTTCCTAATATTTCTCCTGCTCCTCTTAGTTTTAAGTCTTGTTCAGATATTATAAAGCCATTATTAGTTTTTCTCATTACTGTTAGACGTTCTTTTGCTATTTCTCCTATATTTTGATTATATA
Organism: Candidatus Pelagibacterales bacterium; assembly: GCA_002720535.1. Classification (GTDB taxonomy): domain Bacteria; phylum Pseudomonadota; class Alphaproteobacteria; order TMED109; family TMED109; genus TMED109. The sequence goes on from PBIU01000004.1 coordinate 161,123, forward strand.
ATAATATGCAAATGGATTCTTTTGTACCTCTTCCAATTCTTCCTCTTAATTGATGTAATTGTGCTAAACCAAATCTTTCAGCATGTTCTACAATCATTATCGTAGCATTAGGTATATCAATTCCAACTTCTATTACCGTAGTGGAAACTAAAATACTTTTTTCATTTTTAGAAAATTGATTTAAGGCTTTTTCTTTAGTATCACTATCCATTTTTCCGTGTACAAGAGTTACTTTATTAGGAAAAATTTTATTCAAATATTGCTGTCTTGTTTCTGCTGCAGCTAAATCTAATTTTTCAGAATCCTTTACTAATGGACATACCCAAAATATTTGTTCTTCATTTTTTAGAGCCCTTGAAATTGCTTTAACTACTTCATTCATTCTAGGTATACTAACGCTAATAGTTTTAATCTCTGGTCTGTTTTCTGGTTTGCTATGTATTATTGATATATCCATATCACCATAATCTGTTAAAACTAATGTTCGAGGTATAGGTGTTGCAGTCATAACCATAAAGTCTGTATTGGGTGACTTTTTTGATAGTTCTAGTCTTTGATAAACTCCAAAACGATGTTGTTCATCAATAATAGCTAGTCTTAAGTTTTTAAATTTAATATTAGATTGAATTATAGCATGAGTTCCAATAACAATATTTATTTTTCCCATTTTAATATCACTTATAGAATTTGTTTTAATATGTTTTTGCATTTTACTTGTTAGAAGACATATTCTTATACCTAAAAGTTTTTCATAATTTTTAAAGAATGTATAATGCTGGTAGGCTAGTATCTCTGTAGGAGCCATTAAAGCCCCTTGAAAACCATTTTCTACTACATGAATTATTGATAAAAACGCGACTATAGTTTTTCCACTACCTACATCTCCTTGAAGAAGTCTATACATTCTTTTATCAGAATTAATATCTGAATAAATATTTTCTAAAACTTGTTGTTGATCTTCGGTTAAATGAAAAGGTAAGTTTTTTATTAGTTTATGTTTTAACTTATTAATATTTTTTAGTCTGCTTTGTGCTGTTCTATGTTTATGTTTTCTAATTAGAGATAAGGCTAATTGTCTCGATAGAGCTTCATCAAAAGCTAGTCTTTCTNTATATAAATCAGTATTTTCAATATCCTGTATAGTTTCTGGAAAATGTAAGTTATGCAAGGATTGATTAAAATTAAACCAGTTATATTTTCTTAATAAATCTTTATTAATCCATTCGGTAAAATTTGGTACAGCTGAAATAGAATAGGTAATGGCAGTTTTAATTTTTTTATGAGATAAACCATTAGTTAGTGGATATGTAGTTTCATATATTGGTATTATTTCTTTTGAATTAATTAATTGGATATGATCTGGATGAATTATTTGCCATTTCTTACCTTTTTTTGTTAATTCACCACTTATTATTATTTCTTTTTCTTTTACAAAGTTTTTGGAAAACCAATTTTTATTAACATTAAAATATATTATTTCTAATATTTGATTATTAACCTCTACAGAAACAATTGATATTTTTGGGCTTTTGTAGCTAAACCAACTATTTTTAACTTTACCGCTAATAATTATTCTTTTAAATANATATTCTTCTTTNAGTGACTCTACTTTTAATCTTTTTATTAATGAAGTAGGGAGGTGAAATATTATATCTAATAATCTATTACCACATATTTTTTCAAATAAAATTAAGTTTTTAGGGCCAAAACCTTTTAATTCATCTATTTTATTATATAGACCATCTAGTAATTTTAGAGACATTATGTATTTTGCTCCTACATAGATTATAATCATTATATATTTATAATATAGTGATAATTGAACTATATAAGTATTAAGGAATTTATAAAAGTGAATAAAAAACTTAAAAAGCTAAAGTTTAGGTCTTGGCATCGTGGTATGAGAGAAATGGATATATTAATGGGNGGTTTTTTTGATATGTTTGAAAATGACTTCTCAGAAAAAGAGATTGATGATATTGANGAATATATTATACCTTTATCCGATAACGATTTATATAACTGCTTTATAAATAAAATAAGCTGGCCNAAATCAATATCAAATACATTACATAATAAATTAATAATTTATTCAAANAAAAATGGGTTGAACAATTCTTAAATCATTCTTTCAAGATAAAACTACTGTAAATATTGGAGGTATTTTAGAAGGATTAGATGTCTTTTCTATTATAGATACATTAGTAAAAAATGAAGATATATCAATAGTTTACGTAGTTAAAAATGAAGATAAATTATATAAAACAACGCAATTAATTGATGAACTTTATTCAGATATAAATTATGTAACTATTCCCGCCTGGGATTGTTTGCCATATGATAATTTGTCTCCTGGAACACGTGTGACTGGCGAGAGAATTAATAGTTTTTTAAAGATATTAGATAAAAATAATCCTGTTCGCTTGGTACTAATAACTGTTAGTGCATTAATACAAAAAAATATACCGCTCGAAAATTATCCCAAAAGTGTAAGGAAAATAACTATAGGTAGTGAATTAAATTTATCAACCTTTGTTAAAAATGCTATAGATTCTGGCTATCGAAGAGCTGGTAATGTAATGGATATTGGAGAAATTGCAGTTAGAGGAGGAATAGTAGATATCTATTCTCCCAGTTATAATAAACCTATAAGAATAGATTTTTTTGGTGATGAAGTAGAAGATTTAAAGTTTTTTGATCCTCTAACTCAACTAACAAATGATTTAGTTAAAGAAATAACTATTTTACCAATATCTGAAGTTCTTTTAAATGATATTAATATAAGTACTTTTAAAAATAATTATAGAAAGAATTTTGGTAATATATCTACTAATGATGAATTATTTCAATCAATTTCAGAAGGAATTCGTTATCCTGGCTTAGAACACTGGTTAAGTTTTTTTTATCCAAAGTTAGAATCAATATTTGATATTTTAGACAATCATTATTTTTTCGTACTAGACTCCGCATTTGATGATTTTTGTAATATGCGTTTTGATGATATAAATGATTATTTTAATACTAGAAACATTTCTTATTTAGAAGCAGTAAAAAATAAAAAAATTGTAGACTGTTATAAGCCTATTGATTCAATAGAATTATATTTGAATAAAGATGAGTTATATAATTATATTTCAAAAGTACCTTCTATAAAAATTTCATCTTTTAAAAACCCTGAAATAAAAAAAAATTTACTATCTAATAATGTTCCTAATTTTTGGCTGGATAATAAAGTTAAATCAATAGATTTGTTTGAAAATTTAATTGCATTTATTAAAAATAAAAAAGAATTAAATTATAAAATTATTATTGCATGTAAGTCTTATGGAAGCAGAAAAATATTTTTTGAACAATTACAGAAATATGGTTTTTATAATATAAATTTAGATAAGTCATGGATTACTATAGATCAAAATTCACATAATAATATTTCTCTTATAGTAGCTAATTTTCAAATAGGTTTTGAAATTAATGATTTTATAATTATTTCGGAGACAGATGTTTATGGTAAGAAATATTCGCGAATAAATAAATCCAAAAAGATAGAAAATGCACTTCAAGAAGCTGATTCATTTACAGTAGGAGATTATTTAATTCATTTAGAATATGGAGTAGGCAGATATAATGGTCTTAAAGTTGTAGATATAAATAATGTACAACATGATTGTCTAGAATTAGAGTACTTATCTGAAGATAAATTATTAGTACCTGTTCAAAATATCAATCTTTTAAGTAAATTTTCTAGTAAAAATACTCAACCCTTACTTGATAAATTAGGTAGTAAGACATGGAGTAACAAAAAAAGAAAAGCAAAAGAAAAAATTAGAGATGTAGCGGAAAATTTAGTTAGGATTGCATCTGAGAGAAAACTTGGTAAAGCTTCTAAATTATCGTGTAATATAAATGACTATAATGATTTTATTTCTAAATTTGAATATTATGAAACAGATGACCAACTTGAAGCTATAAAAGATGTTTTAAAAGATATAAATTCTGAAAAACCTATGGATAGACTCATATGCGGTGATGTAGGGTTTGGTAAAACTGAGGTTGCAATGAGAGCTGCATTTATAGCGGCAAAATGTAAAACTCAAGTTTTAGTAATCGCTCCAACAACTATTTTGGCTCGACAACATTATGAAACTTTCTCAAAAAGATTCGAAGATGAAAATATTTCTATAGCTCATTTATCTAGGTTAACAAAAGATAAAGAGAAGAAGAATATATCCTCTAAACTTAAAGATGGTACTATCGATATAGTAATTGGTACTCATAGTTTATTATCAAATAAGATATTATTTAAAAATTTATGTTTAGTAATAATAGATGAAGAACAAAGATTTGGAGTTACTCAAAAAGAAAGATTAAAAAATTTAATAGTAAATTCTCATATTTTAACTTTAACTGCTACTCCTATCCCTAGAACTTTGCATATGGCTTTATCAGGAATAAGAGATTTATCTATAATAGCTTCAGCGCCTCAAGAAAGATTACCAGTAAGATCATTTGTTACACCATTTAATGATTTTAATGTTAAGGAGGGTATAAATAGAGAATTACATAGGAATGGCCAAGTCTACTTTATAGTCCCAAGAATTAGAGATATTAAAAATCTTCATGATAAAATTNCAATGTTAATTGATGGCGCATCTATTTCTTCTGTACATGGAAGAATGACTCCAAAAGAAATAGAAAATACTATGATGAGTTTTTATGAAGGTAGTTGTAATATTCTAATTGCAACTTCTATAATTGAAAATGGTCTAGATATTCCTAACGCAAATACAATTTTTATTTATAATGCTGATATGTTTGGGCTAGGGCAGCTTTACCAGCTTAAGGGTAGAGTTGGTAGGGCAAATAAAAGAGCATATGCATATTACTTATTGAGTGATAATAGGAAAATGTCATCTACAGCAGAAAAAAGATTATATGCTATTCAATCTATAGAAGGTTTAGGTGCAGGATTTAGTTTAGCTGCCCATGATTTAGATATAAGAGGCGCAGGAAACTTATTAGGAGATGAACAGTCTGGTCAAATAAAAGAAGTTGGAGTTAGTTTATATCAGCAACTATTGAATGAAGCAGTATCTGATTTAAAAGGAGAGTCTAAAATTAAAAAAAGTATTATACCTCAAATTAACTTACAAACTCCTGCTCTAATTCCTGAAACGTATATATTAGATCTAAGTATAAGATTACAAACATATAGAAGACTAGGCAATTTAAATAAAAACGATGAATTTGAAAATTTTCGAATAGAATTGATAGATAGATTTGGAAATATACCCAAACAATTAGATTATCTAATTAAAATAATGAAAATAAAATTAAATTGTGAAGACTCTGGTATTCATAGAATTGATAGTGGAATTAATGGTGCAACTATAGAGTTTATCAATAATGGATATATAGATCCTAATAAATTTATAAGTTGGCTAGAAAAATCAATATATGACTTAAAACTTAGAAATGACCAAAAAATTTTTATTGCATATAAATGGAATAGTATTGAAGAAAGACTTGATATAATTGAATCTGTTACTTCTGAAATTANGGGGTTAGTTTATAATTAAGTAATATTTTCTAATAAGCATGTTTCAAATATTTTTTTAAAAACTTCGCTTTCTTGAGCTCCAGATATAGCATAATTATCATTGATAATAAAAAAAGGTACGCCACCAATTCCTTTGGATCTTGAANTTTCATCAGACATTTGAACTTTCTTGGCTAAATCTTTACGGGTTATAAAAAAATCTTCAGAAAAATCTTTAATATTATTTAGTTTTGCAATTTTATTTAATTCAGCGAATTCACCTATATTTTTTCCATGGATAAAAAATGCTTCAAATAATTCTTCACTTATTTTATTTTGTATACCTTCTTCTTTACTATACTCCANTAACATATGGGAATAGAATGAGTTAGGCATNATGTTAATTTTATNAAAGTTAAACAATATATTTGAAGANTTGCCGGCATTTTGAATTTGATNATATATACCAATGGCTCTTTCTTCNCCTCCAAACTTTGTTGATAGATATAATTGTCTATCAACTCCTTCTTTTGGCATTGTTGGATTTAGTTGAAAGGCATGCCAGTTAATATCAAAATTTTGATCTCTGTATTCTTCTATTGCTTTATCTAATCTTTTTTTTCCAATGTAACACCAAGGACAAACGGTATCAGATATTATATCAATTTTAATCATAGTTTTGCCTTAAAAAGTTATAATACTTATGATAGGAATTATTATATTAATTACAAAAAAAATAAAGGATAAAAATATGACTAATTCTTCAATTTTAGAAAAATTGAACCTAAAAAATAAAACTGCACTAGTTACAGGAGCTTCTAGAGGATTAGGAAGAAGATTTAGTACTGTATTAAGTAAAATGGGAGCAAATGTTGTATTAGCCGCAAGAAATAAAGATAAATTAAAAGAGACTGAGCAAATTATAAAAAATTTTAATGGAGAATGTATCACAGTTGATATTGATGTTAACTCTGAAGAGTCTATTAGCAGAGCTTTCGAAAAAGGAGAGAATAAATATGGCGAAATTTCTATTTTGATAAATAATGCAGGTATAGCAGTATCTAAATCATCGCTTAAAACCTCTATTGAAGATTGGGATAATGTTATTAATACAAACTTAAGGGGAGTTTTTGCTTGTTCTAAAGTATTTGCAAATAATTTAGTAAAGCAAAAAAAACCAGGTAAAATAGTTAATATTTCCTCAATAGCTGCTGAAATTGTATTAGGTAACTATTTATCTTCTTATTGTGCATCTAAGGCTGCAGTTAGTCATTTAACTAGAACTATGGCATTTGAATATGCAAAATATAATATTCAAGTTAATGCTATTGCTCCCGGATATATTTTAACAGATCTAAATAAAAATTTTTTTGAGACTGATGAAGGTAAAGAAATGATTAAAACTATTCCTCAAAAAAGACTAGGTAAGCCAGAGGAGTTAGATGGAGCATTACTATTATTATGTTCCGAATTAGGGTCATTCATGACTGGAAGCATAATTAGAGTTGATGGAGGTCATGTAATTGGTTAAGATTTTTGAATTTAATGGTAACTGTTAGCCCCGGGTTATTATTGCTAAGTGTAATAGGGGCTTCATGAATATTTAATATAGCTTTAACCATACTTAAACCAAGCCCATTTCCTTCTGTTTGTCTATGTTTTTCTAGTCTAACGAATCTATCAAATACTCTTTGGAAATCTTTTTCTTCTATTCCTTCACCATTGTCTATAATTTCAATATGGATTATATCTCTTAAATTAAAAGATTTTATTTCTATAAGGCTATTTTTATTATTTTTTGCGTATTTAATTGCGTTATCTATAATATTTGTAAAACATTGAGTTAATAATATTTTATTGCCAAATATTTTAAGGTCTTTTTCAATATTACTTTTAAATATTATATTTTTTTCTTCAATTACTGGTTTATATATTTCAATTATAGAATTAAGAACAAGAGATAAATTTAAAACTTTAAAGTCTTGTTTTTTTTCGCTTTCAAAACTAGCTATATCAAGCAAAGCATTAAATATTTTAATAAGATTGTCTGCTTCTATAATGGCTTGATTTATATATTCAGAGCTATTTTTATTTTTTACATTTAAAGATACTAACTCAAGATTAGATTTTAATTTTGTAAGTGGTTTTTTTAAATCATGGGCAATATTTCCAGAAATATTTTTTGAATTATCAACTAATTCATCTATTCTTTCTAACATTCTGTTAACATTTGTTGCTATTTGTTTGTACTCATTATTAATAATTTTATTATCTATTCTGCCATTTAGATCATTATCTGTAATATTTTGTATAGCATTATTTAATACATTAACTTTTGTTAAAGTGTATCTNCCTAAAAATATACTTCCGAACACTCCAGAAATAATTATAAAAATAATTGTAAATATAATAAGATTTGTAAGAGCCTTAGAAATTAAAACTTCTGGTTGTATATCTCTTCCAACCAATAGTTTTGGCCCATTTTTAAATTCTATAATTTTGGCTCTGCAATTATGCGTAATAATTTCTGATCCAAGTGCTCGGCTAATTTCAAAATTAATAAAACCGTCTGTTCCAACTTTTTCATCTGGCCAAGAATTTAAATTTCCTGCAATTTTTTCGTTAAATGAGTCTGCAGCAATATAAATTGCTGTATTTTGGTTTTTTGACCTTTGGTTAATTGTTAAATATAATTGTTGTGGTCCATATTTTAGATAGGTTTTTATTAAATATTCATATTCTATATTTATAACTCTATTATTTTCTTTCTTCATTACTTTATATGTGAATTCATAAACTGAAACAGATAAAACTATTATTATAAAAATGAAGAATAGTGAAAATATTAGGACTGTTTTTGCAGTTAATGCTTTAAAATAGTTTAAAAACATCACTAATCTAGATTGTATTGGATACTGTATCCAGCACCTCTAATTGTATGAAGTAACTGTACATCATGATCTTTATCAATTTTTTTTCTTAATCTACTTATATGAACATCAATTATATTAGTTTGAGGGTCGAAGTGTAAATCCCATACCTTCTCNAGAAGCATAGTTCTAGTGATAACTTCATTAGAATTTTCCATTAATACTTCTAATAATTTATATTCTTGAGGCTGTAGATTAATTAAAACTGAGTTTCTAGTTACTTTTCTAGTTTTTTTATTTAAAAGTAGATCATGAGTTTTCAATATATCAATATCACTTTTAGGGTTTTGTCTTCTATTTAATGCTTCAATTCTAGCTATTAATTCAGAAAATGAAAAAGGCTTAGTTAAATAGTCATCTCCTCCTGCTTTAAGTCCTTTTACTCTATCATTAACTTCCCCTAAAGCAGATAAAAATAGTACAGGCGTGGTAATTTTATTATTTCTTATTTTAGTTACAATCGTTAATCCATCAATTTCAGGCAACATCCTATCCAATATAATAACATCATGTTCTCCTAAATAGGCAGCATCTAACCCATCATTACCATTAGGAAAAGCATCAACTACATGGCCAGACTCCTTTAAACCTTTTTTAATAAAGTTTAAAGTTGATAAATCATCCTCTATAAGTAATATTTTCATAATAAATTTCTTAATTAATTATTTTATAATTTAATCTAACATTTAATAAATAACCCAGCAACAGAAGGATGACTGGGTTAATTATTAGACTTATAATAAAAGAGGTATATGTATAATATATTGAAACTAAACAATTTATAGTTGCAGGATTATTGCTAAAATATTAAAAATTGTTAATAATTCTTATTATTTTTAAATGTTTAATACTGGAGTATTTTAATGAATTTAACATTTAGTCAAGAAGACCTTAAATTTAAAGAAGAAGTTAAAGATTTTATAAGTAAAAACCTTGATAAAACTACACAAAAGAAAATTAATAATGGTCATCATTTAAGTAAAGATGATTTAGTTAACTGGCAAAACAAATTATATGAAAAAGGGTGGATGGCTCCAAATTGGCCTAAAGAGTATGGAGGAACTGGATGGAGTATAACGCAAAGATATATATTTGATGAAGAATGTGGAGCGGCTGCAGCACCTTCTGCATTGCCATTTGGAGTTACAATGGTGGCTCCTGTTATTATTAAATTTGGCACCGATAAGCAAAAAGAAAAATACTTGCCAAGAATATTATCAAGTGATGATTGGTGGTGTCAGGGATATTCTGAGCCTGGCTCTGGCTCAGATTTAGCATCTTTATCTACAAAAGCAGAAAAAACAGATGGTGGTTATATTATAAATGGAACTAAAACTTGGACTACATTAGCACANCACGCAGATATGATGTTTATTTTAGTNAGAACTAATTCTGATTGTAAACCGCAAGAAGGCATTTCATTTATGCTACTTGATATGAAATCTCCTGGAGTATCTGTTAAACCTATTATTACGCTTGATGGCGGACACGAAGTAAATATGGTTTATCTTGAAAATGTGAAAGTACCAGACGAAAATTTAATATATGAAGAGAATAAAGGTTGGACAGTGGCAAAATANTTATTAGGTCATGAAAGAACATCTATTGCTGCAGTATCTCGGTCTAAAAAGGCATTATCAAAAGTGAGAGAAATTGCAAAATTAAATATAAATGGAGAATCTAGTCTTAACGAAGATACAAGATTTATTGATAAAGTAACAAAGTGCGATGTCAGATTGCAAGCTTTAGAGTATGCAGAATTAAAAAGTATTTCTGACGATGTTAAAGGTATTCCTCCTGGNCCAGAGGCTAGCATGTTAAAAATAAGGGGTTCAGAAATTCAACAGGAAATAACTGAGTTAGTTTTGGAGGCTAGTGGATATTATGCTAATCCTTATCAACCAAATATAATGGATATTGGAAATAATGAACCTTTAATTGGACCGGAATGGTCATCANCAGCAGCACCAAAATATTTTAATACAAGAAAAACTACGATTTATGGTGGTTCTAATGAAATACAAAAGAATATTTTAGCTAAAATGGTATTAGAACTGTAAGGAGTATANAAGTGGATTTATCATTAACAGAAGATCAAGAGCTTATAAGAGCCTCTGTTGAAAAGTTTATAATCGAAACTTATGACAGTGAGAGTAGAAGAAAAACTATAAAAAGNAATTTAGGNTCAGACGATATTATTTGGAAACAATTTGCTGAGTTGGGCTGGTTAGGATTACCTTTTTCAGAAAAAGATGGAGGATTTGGTGGAGATTTTATGGATCTTCANATTCTAATGGAATCATTTGGAAAAGGATTAGTAATAGAACCTTATATTTCTACAGTTATTTTATCTGGTTCTGTATTATCACTCTGTCCAGATAGTAAAATAAGGTCTCAAATTATAAATAATATTATAGAAGGAAGAAACAAAGTATCTTTTGCTTATGCGGAGCCTAATTCTCGATATAATNTAAGAGATGTTACTACTAGTGCTAAATTAGAAAATAATAAATGGGTTCTTAATGGTCATAAATCTGTAGTTTTTGGAGCTGGACAATCAGATTATATTATTGTTTCAGCAAGAACTAATGGAGATAGATATGNAGAAGATGGAATATCTTTGTTTGTTATAGAGAAGGATAATAAAGGAATTGAAGTTCAAGACTATCCAACAGTTGATGGCTTTAAGGCTGCAGAAGTTATATTAAATGATGTTCATNTTTCAACTGATAATTTANTTAGTGATGAAAATCAGGGCTTACAATATTATTCAAAAATCTATTGATAGGACATTGGTGGCTATAGCTGCTGAAGCTTCTGGTATTATGTCTAAAATGTATGAAATGACTTTAGAATATATAAAAACTAGGAAGCAATTTGGTGTTCCCATTGGAAAATTTCAAGCAATTCAACATAGNACAGTTGAAATGTTAATTCTAAGTGATGAAATGAAGTCTTTNGCTTCTATGGCTGCTTTAAAAGCAGATAATTCTGATGGTTTAAAATCAATATATGCCTCAAAAATACATATTGGTATTGGNGGTAGAAAGCTTGGTCAAGAGGCNATTCAATTGCATGGAGGAATGGGAGTCACCGAAGAAATGGATATAGGGCAATATTTTAAGAGAATTACCATGTTAGACACCTTTTTAGGTAATTCAGATTACTATTTAGGAGCTTATTCTAAAATAAGTTAAAATATATTTATATGACTTTTAATATTAAAAATAATTTTCGTTTATTTCCATTTAGAAATAATATTGGTTGTTTAGGCTTTCTATTTGGNGCATTGATTATTTCAATTATTTTATTTCTAGGTTTTTTTGTTGGCTTGTTTGTATTAGGCTTATTTACTTTATTNTATATATATAAATTATTTANAAATAAAATGAATAAAAACAATAATTTAAATAATAATAATGAAAATTATACTGAAGCTGAATATATAGAAATAAATGATAATGAAGATACTAATAAATAATATTTTATAATTTATTAATATTNTTTTTAATAGCTCCTAGTTCTATTACCTTGTTATAATTTTCTTCTATAAATTTATTTTCACCATATATAAATATATANTGGCTGCTTAAGTCAGGAAATACTTTATTTATAATATTAATAGTTTTACCAAATTGAAATCTATTAATATTGTTAGAATCTTTNTTATTTAAAAGTGTTATTTTATAAGAAAAATTATTATATAAGAATTGTAGCTTATGCATTTCATCTAAAAGTATAATTTCANTTTTACTTGTAAAACTAGAAATAAGCATTATAGGAACGTCAATTTTCATTAAAATTAAATTTTTTATCAAGTTTAGTGAATTTATTATATAGTTATTTTCTACTAAAAATAGNAGTGGTTTATTATAAGGAATTTCAGGTATATTTTCTTGAAATGGTCCTTTAATTGTAATTGTTTCNCCATGAATTAGATTAGCTTGTATATATTTACGAACTTCTAAATCTTCACTTTTATTTATTATTATTTTAACAGTGCCATTGTTTATATTATTTTCCTCACATTCTCCAAAAATATAATATTTTTCATTATTTTTTTTTCCTGGGATTAGTACTTCTACATAATTATTTCTTTTATTTTCATATACAAATCTCTTGGGAACAGAAATATCAAGCTCCATAGTATTATTATTTATTTCTTTTATAGATAAAACTTCGGAAATAAATTCTCTTACTATAGATTTTTCAACTTTACGAGGAAGAGGGGATAATGGCTCTAATTCAATTTCACTAGATTTTGCTGTTGCTTGACATAAAAGAACAATATTATTTTCTTTTTCTGANTCACTTAAAATATGATTAATTTTATTATTTTTATTTAATTCNCCGCTTATTATTTTTGCTTTACATGTTCCGCAGATACCTGATTTACAGCTATAAGCAAGTTTAATATTTTTATCTAATGAAGACTCTATTATATTTTTTTTATTATCTATTTGGTAATTTAAATTGTATTTTGGAATTTTAATGTTGATTAGGTTGTTAGACATATTATTTCCACTTAATAGAACAACCAATACTTGGATTGTTAAACGGTATATCTTGTTGTTTCGCTATAGAAATCATTGAGGAAAATAATTCTCTACTTGTTTCATTTTTAGGATCTTTNATTCGTCCCCTAAACTTTAATACTAAATTCGAATCAAACCCAAAAAAATCTGGAGTACAAAGAGCATTATATTCTTTTGCTACTGTTTGATTTTCATCATATAAATAAGGTATTGCTAATTTATTTTTTTCTGAAAACAATANCATATTTTCAAAACTATCTTCTTTATATACATTTACATCATTAGACATAATTGCTACNGAAGAAATTCCATATTGTTTCAATTCATTAGTTTCTCTAACTAAGTCAAAGATAATCTCTTTAACATAAGGGCAATGGTTGCAGATAAAGCAAACGAGAGTACCTTTAGAACCTTTAATTTCATTTAGAGTATATTTNTTATTATCTACACCTAAAAGATTAAAATCTNTCGCAATAAAATTAGCTTCAATATTACCAGATTCAGTTAACACAATTATTATTACTCCATATAAATTTATCATTTTAAATAATTTATTATCATAATATACTTGAAACTATTTCCAAGTGATACTATTTATGTGCAATAATTTTTTATGGAGGATTTCAACTATATGTCTGTTTTGATAGAAGTTGATAAATTAACAAAAAGCTTTGGTCCATTTATTGCAGTGGACAATATAAGTTTTTCGCTTAGACGTGGAGAGGTTCTAGGTTTTCTTGGTCCTAATGGAGCAGGTAAGACTACTACTATGAGAATGATAACAGGTTTTTTATCTCCTACTGAAGGGAGTATAAAAGTATGTGATAATGATGTAGCCAAATATCCTTTAGAGATTAAAGAAAAAATNGGATACGTTCCTGAAGGNGCTCCACTTTATGGAGAAATGACTGTCTTAAATTTTTTAAAATTTATTGCAGATGTTAGAAAAATACCTAAAACTAAAAAAGATGATGCAATAGATAATGCAATAAAAAAACTAGGATTAGAATTAGTTTTATTTCAACAATTAGAAACTTTATCAAAGGGTTATAAAAGAAGAGTTGGTTTATCACAGGCTATTCTTCATGATCCTGATGTTTTAATACTTGATGAACCTACAGATGGGTTAGATCCAAATCAAAAACATGAAGTAAGAAAATTAATTAAAGAAATGGCATCTACAAAAGCCATAATAATTTCGACTCATATTCTAGAAGAGGTAGATGCTGTTTGTACAAGAGCAATGATTATAGCCAAAGGTCGAATGATAATAGATAAATCGCCAAAAGAATTACTTGTAGGCTCTCCAAAAGGATCAACTTTAGATGATGTCTTTAGAGATTTAACCATAGGTAGACCTGGAGGACAAAAATAATGAAGACAATCTTATCTATTACTAAAAGAGAAATAAATGGATATTTTGCCACACCAGTAGCATACGTATTTATTGTTATATTTCTAATTATGTCAGGTTTATTTACTTTTTATATGGGTAGTTTTTATGAGAGAGGACAAGCAGATTTAACATCTTTCTTTGACTGGCATCCTTGGTTATATTTATTTTTAATACCAGCAATATCTATGAGGTTATGGGCGGAAGAAAGAAGAAATGGAACTATAGAGCTATTAATGACTCTTCCAATTAGTACTTCACAAGCTGTATTAGGGAAATTTATCGCTGCTTGGGTATTTACTGCTATATCTTTAATATTAACTTTTCCTATGTGGATTACTGTGAATTATTTAGGTGATCCTGATAATGGAACTATAATTGCTAGTTATTTAGGAAGTTTGCTAATGGCAGGTGGCTATTTGGCCATTGGCTCTTGTATTTCTTCATTAACAAAAAATCAAGTTATTGCATTTGTAGTTACAATAGCTGTTTGTTTTTTATTTACCGTTAGTGGAATGCCAATTGTATTAAATTTTTTCTCTGGTTGGACGCCTCAAGCACTACTTGATACAATTGCATCTTTTAGTTTTGTATCAAATTTTACGGATTTAACTCAAGGTGTAATAGATATTAGAAATATAATATATTTNTTATCTCTAATATTAGGTGCATTAACGTTGAATGTTATATCTATAAATTCCAAAAAAGGAATATAGAATAATGTTTTCTTTCTTAAAAAGTGATAATACATCTTCTNCAATATTAGTTAGATTTGCTNNATTATCTGTNATAATTTTATTTATATCATTAAATACCTTAAGTAATCAGTTATTTTCAGGAGCAAGATTAGATTTAACAGAAAATAATCTTTACACCTTAAATACTGGTACATTTAAAGTTTTAGAAACAATAAAAGAACCTATTACATTAAGATTATTTTTTTCAGATAAATTAAGCCGAGATATAGCTCCTATGAGAGAATACGGACAAAGAGTAAGAGAACTAATAGAAGAATATGTTGTTAGATCTAATGGTATGATTAGNNTGGAAAGAGTNGACCCAGAACCATTTACAGATAATGAAGACTTAGCTATTTTATATGGTTTGCAAGGAATGCAAATTTCTCAAGCTGGCGAGAAGTTTTATTTTGGATTAGTAGCTACTAACTCAACAGACGATATTTCGATAATTCCATTTTTTGAACAAGGCAGAGAAACATATTTAGAATATGACATAAGTAGAATTGTAAATGACCTTGCAAATCCTAAAAAGAAAAAATTGGGTTTGATAAGTTCATTACCTATTAATGGNGGATTAGCATATCCTGATGCCCCNGCATCNGATTACGTCCCTCCATGGGAAATTTATAATAGGTTAGGAGAAGCATTTGAAATTATTAGNGTTCCTTCTGATAGTATTAGAATTCCAGATGATATTGATATACTTATGATCGTCCATCCTAAGGATTTAACGAATATTACGAAGTATGCAATTGATCAGTTTGTAATGTCAGGAAAAGGAGCAATATTTTTTGTAGACCCTTATTCTGAAGTTGAAAGAAATGCTTTACCAATAGAGGAAAGAAGGACTTATATTCCAGGNTCAAATTTAAATACGTTATTTAGTAATTATGGTGCTTATGTNGAGCCTGGTATGATTGTCGGAGATAGAATATCTGGAAGAAAAGTAACTATTGGNAGATCTCAAAATTCTAGAGTAATTACATATGTTTTATGGTTATCATTAACTAAAGATTTAATGAACCCAAATAATCTCATTACNAATGAACTGGAATCTATTTTAACAAATACGCCAGGAGGGATTAAAAGATCTAAAGATGCAAAATCAAAATTTGAAATATTATATAGNTCAAATACTGATTCTATGTTTATAGAGAGGTTTAAAATTCAATTTAGGCCGGANCCAACTTTACTATTATCTGAATTTCAGTCTGATCAGGAAAATAAAAATTTAGCAGTTAGTTTAACCGGGCAATTTAACTCAGCTTATAAAAATGGTCCACCATTACCTGAAGATGGAGGAGAGCCTTTTATAAATAGAAATCATAAAATAGAAACTAATGAAGGTAATATATTAATTTTTGCTGATACAGATATGCTTTCAAATTCTATTTGGACACAAAAACAGGATAATTATGGACAAGAAACTTTTACTCCTATTTCTGATAATGGGTCCTTAGTTATTAATGCTGTTGAATATCTTGCAGGTGGTGGAGAATTAATAGCTCTTAGAACAAGAGGGACATCAATGCGACCATTCATAGTTGTAGAAGAACTTCAAAAAAAAGCTGAAACTGCATATCGAGAAACTGAAAAGAGCTTGCAAAATGATTTAACGGTTACAGAAAATAAATTAAGAGATTTGCAAAGAGGAGCATCTATTGCTACTCAAGATGGAGCTCCTATTTTATCAAAAGAGCAAGCTGATACTTTGCAAGATTTTAAAGATCAAATAATTAATATTAGAAAACAGTTAAGAGATGTTCAAAGAGATTTAAGAGTTGATATAGAAAAATTAGGATTGATGTTGAAACTTTATAACATATGGGTTGCTCCTATTTTAGTTGCTATTTCAGCTGTTCTTGTATTTATAATGAGAAGAAGAAAAAGAATTAATCATTTAGCAACTATGCGAACCAAATAATAAAGGATTTAAAGTAATGAAGCAGTCAAATGCTTATTTAATAATAATAGTTACTGTAATATTTGTAGGAATTACATCTATTGTAAGTTTGTACAAGGATGCAGAAAACAGAAGAGTAGAGGGTGAAAGGTTTTTATTCCCTGAGCTTAGTGTTTCTACTGATGAAAATAGTCTTAAATTATTAAATGAAATTACTGAAATTAATGTTACTAATTTTAATGAAAACTTTTCCATTATACGAAATGAAGATAATTGGTATTTGCCTAATCTAGCTAATTTTCCTGTTCCTTTAGATAAAATTAAAAGACTCATTGTAGGTGTTGCTCAATTAGAAACTATTGAACCAAAAACAAAAAACCCTGATTTACATGGAGAGCTTGGTTTAAATGATATAGATATTAGTAGTAATACTGCTAATAAAGTTACATTAATTAATAAAGATAATAGTGAAGTTGCTTCTATTTTAATAGGTAATGATTCTAAATTTGGAGTAGAAACAAGATATGCAAGGATGCCAGATAGTAATCAAAGTTGGTTAGTTTGGAGAAACTTTGATGTTCCAAAATCACAAATTGATTGGCTTGATGATTCATTATTTACAGTACACAGAACTAGAATTGCTGATATATTTATTACGCATCCAGATGGTCATGAGGTATTTATTAAAAGAGATAATTATGCTGAACAATACTTTAAATTACAAAATTTAGATGATGATACTTTACCAATAAACCCATATGTAGGAAATCAGTTAGGTAGTGCTTTAGATAATGTATCACTAGTGGATATAAGATCCAGAGATGATATTTCTTTTACTGATAAAGCAACTACTATAGTATATACAACATTTGACGGGTTAAAAATAGAAATAAAAAATGAGAATATTAAAGGTTTCAATTGGGTATCTTTTAATGCTTCTTCAGATATTAAGTTAAGAAGAGAGTTACCTAAAGATGGTCCTGTTAATGTTGGATTGCCAGAAATGGATAGTTATAATGATGTTGAAGAAGAAGTAATTAAATTAAATAATAATTTTCGCAATTGGGTATTTTCTCTTAAAAATGAAAAACATCAACAATTTTACAGTAGACTTGAAGATCTGACAAAAAAGAAAGATATTGACGAGAAAAATTAGTTATTCTCCCTCATATTCAATTAAGTAATGTACGCTATAATTACAATCTTTTAATTTATTTTCTCCTCCTAAATCTGGTAAGTTCACTAAAAATGAATATTCATGAATATTTGCACCCATCTTCTTGATTAAATTACCAGCTGCAATTGCTGTACCTCCGGTAGCAATTAAATCATCAATAATTACAACCTTAGAATCTGAGTTTAAAGCTGTAATATCTAATTCTAATGTATCAGAGCCATATTCTAGCATATATTCTTCTGATACAACTTTACATGGAAGCTTGTTTTTTTTTCTTATTGGAACAAAGGAAATTCCTAATCTTTCTGCAATTATTGCTCCAAATATAAATCCGCGAGCTTCTATTCCAGCTATCGCAGTTATATTTTTATCTTTATAACGATTAAAATAAATATCAGATATATATTTTAATGCTTTGCCATTATATAGTATTGTGGTTATATCACGAAAAAGTATTCCAGGCTTAGGATAATTTGGGACAGTTCTTATGAGACTTTTTAAATTCATTATTATTCCTTATATACTAATTTTCTCTAATTATTCATTTTCAAATGATAATAATATAAATAATGATGTATTTGGAGTAAATACTTATTATACTGTTAAAGATAAAGATACTCTCATAAAAATAGCAAGAAACTTTAATATCTCATTTGCTGATATATTATCTGCTAATGACGTTAACATGGATCCATGGATACCAGAGAAAGGTAAAAAATTATTAATTCCTAAATCTCATATATTACCTTTTGGAAAAAGAAATGGTATATTAATTAATATTGGTGATCTTAGATTATATTATTATGAAGATGGTAAATTAATAGATAGTTTTCCAATTGGAATTGGACGAAGTGGTTGGGAAACTCCATTAGGTAAAGCAAAGGTAATAAAAAAAAAGAAGAATCCTATATGGATACCTCCAGAATCAGTTAGGAAAGAAGATCCTAGCTTACCTAAAGTTGTGGCAGCAGGGGAAGACAATCCATTAGGTAATAGGGCTATTTATTTGTCAATGCCTTCGTATTTAATACATGGAACCAATAAACCATATGGAGTTGGAATGAGAGTGTCTCATGGCTGTATAAGACTATACCCAGAAGATATTGAAATTCTTTATGAACTCGTTAATGAGGGAACTAAAGTCAATATAATTAATCAACCAATTAAGGCCGGTTGGAATTCTAATAAATTATATATAGAGGTGCATATATTGCCTGATTATGTAACCAGTAGTGAAGAAAAAGAGGTAATAAAAAATACGGATTTATATCCTCAAGCTTATGAAATAGTTCAAAAAGCTGCTGGCCTGGATATCACAAAAGTAGACTGGAATAAAGTCAAAAAAGCAGTAAATCAGGCAAAAGGTATCCCTATAGATATCACGATAAATGAATAAAAAAAGGCTCTAAATTATAGAGCCTTTTTTTATATAACAATTATTTACGAGATATAGTTTCAAACATTCTGTCTATTTTGTCATTAAGCGCTCTTAAAGCTGCTTGATTTTGATTAGCCATTTCTACAGCGCGTTCAGCAACTCTTCTTGCTGTCTGAGCAGCCTGAAAAGCTTCATTTGCACGAGTGCTAGCTGCATCGGCAGAAGCTTGTGCAGCAGCAATAGAGTCATCTTGCGCTTGCTCAGAAGAACCTGTTGCGCTTACAGCTTCTTTTGATGCCATTTGCGTATTTTGACATGCAGAAAGACCAACTATAGCAGTACCTACAAGAGTAATCATTAATATTCTTTTTATAATGTTGTCCATTTTAATGCCCCAAAGTAAAATATTTATAAAGCCTTAGTACTACAAAATATTGTAAAATGCAAAAAATTAAATAAATTCTAATCTAATAAGTTGATCTGCCACCTGATAAGTCAAAAGCAGCTGCTGTACTATAGGAACATTCAGTAGAACTTAACCAACAAATAAGAGCAGCAACTTCACTAGGTTGTCCCATTCTACCCATTGGAATTTTTGAGACCATATATGCCTTATGTGCATCACTTACCTGTGATAACATTTCAGTTTCAATTACAGCAGGTGTTATACAATTAGCTAAGATACCAGTTTCAGCAAGTTCCTTTCCAAGTGATCTTGTAAAAGTTATTACACCAGATTTAGAAGCACTATAGTGTGCAGCATTTGGGTTTCCTTCTTTTCCAGCTACAGATGCAATATTTACAATTCGCCCATATTTATTTTCTATCATATCTTTTATAACTTCCCTACAACATATAAATGTACCATTTAAATTAATGTTTATTACTCTTCTCCATTCATCTGGGTCAGTATTATCAATAGTTGCATTAACTCCTGCAACTCCAGCACAATTTACTAAGATAGATGGCTTTCCAAATTTATTTCTTACTTCATTTGCAGCTTTGTTAACTGAGTTTTCATCTGAGACATCCACTAAAATTGATAGAGAGTTTTCCCCCAATTCTTTCTGAATAATATTTAATGTATCTTCATTATAATCCCATAATGCTACCTTGGCACCATTATCTATCATTCTTTTAGCAGTTTCTTTTCCAATACCACTGCCTGCNCCAGTTATAATTNCAACTTTATTAGAAAAATCTTCACTATAATTAATCATTTCCATCCCCCTTCATATANTATATAATTATNAAAATAATATTATAAGATATTTGTGTATGAAACAATTTAATAAAAATAATAACTATAAATATAATATAGCTATAATNCCAGGTGATGGAATTGGTCCTGAGGTTATTAATGCTAGCTTAAAAGTAATTAGAAAAGCTNTAATATTAGATAATATATTAATNAAAGAAAANATATATGATTGGGGAAGTAATTATTATAAAAATAATAAATTAATGATGCCNAAAGANGGTTTGGAAAAATTAAAAAAACATGATGCAATATTTTTTGGAGCAGTTGGAGATGAAAANATTGCTGACGATATTACTCTATGGGGCCTTAGACTAAATATNTGTCAGGGNTTAGATCAATTTGCTAATGTAAGACCTTCAAAATATATAGAAGGAATTAATTCTCCTTTAAAGAAAGAAATAGCAAAAAANATTGATTGGATNATAGTAAGAGAAAATAGTGAAGGGGAATATGCNGGTTCAGGAGGAATAGTTCANAAAGATTTACCCATTGAGATTGGTAGTGAAGTAGCTGTCTTCACAAGAGAAGGTTGCAGAAGAATTCATGACTACGCCTTTAAATTAGCTTTAAAAAGACCAAAGAAACATTTAACATTAATTACAAAATCTAACGCACAGAAACATGGTATGAAACTATGGGATAGAGTTTTTTATGAAGTAAAGAAAAATTATCCTAAAGTTAAAACTAATAAGTTATTAGTAGATGCTGCAACTGCAGTTATGGTCAATAATCCAGAAAAAATAGATGTAATGGTTGCTACAAATTTACATGCGGATATTCTCTCCGATTTAGCTTCTGCATTAACTGGAAGCTTAGGTATAGGTGCTACTGCAAACATTACTACTGATAAATATTTACCATCTATGTTTGAACCTATACATGGATCTGCCTTTGATATTGTTGGAAAAAATATTGCAAATCCTATTGGTGCAATATGGAGTGGTATGATGATGCTTAATCATCTTGGAGAAAAAAAATCTGCTAATAGGATAGATAAAGCTCTAAAACTTTATGCCAATAATTCTGGTCCATTTACACCTGATCTAGGTGGTATTGCTTCTACTAGAAAAGTTATTGATAAAATTATTAAGTTAATTAAATAATTATTTAAATAATTCTATGGACTTTTTGCTATAAAAAATATTTAATCCACATTCTAATAAATAATTTTTTGGAAAGATAATGAGCATAAAGCCTTATACTGCTGTTGGATTAATACCTACTGTAAGAGGAATTAGACATAGGTCAGATATTAAACATAATTTAACACATATAAAACATTTAACTAAAGCTGCTTCATGGTTATCTAGCTTAGATATTCCAGTGAGACTAATAGCAGTTCCAGAAGGAGCCCTTCAAGGTTTCAACGATGAAGTTCTAGATGCAGAACATGAAGATTTTGCAAAAACATGCTGTATTGATATTCCTGGTTGGGAAACAGATATGTTAGGAGGTATAGCTAGAGAATATAATAGTTATATAATTGCTCAAGCAAAGACTAGGCATCCAGACTGGCCTAATAGATTTTTTAATTGTGGCTTTATTATTGATCCATCTGGTGAAGTAATATTAATACATTACAAGGTATCACCTTTATTTCCGGTTGAACATTCTGTTTGTCCTCATGATATCTATGATTGGTGGATAGAAAAATATGGTAATAACTTGGATGCTTTTTGGCCAGTAGTAGAGACAGATATAGGTAGGTTAGGAATTATGATGGCTAATGAAGGTTCTTATCCAGAAAATGCAAGGGCTTTAGCTTTAAATGGCGCTGAAATTGTATACAGAGCCTCTTATCCTCATCCTGCAACTGGAAATGACATGTTTGAAATTCAAAGTAGGGCAAGAGCCTTAGATAATAATATATATGTTTTAGCTCCAAATATGGGTACTTATTATTTACATAAAGAAGGAGATACTCCAATAGACACATTTGGAGGTAGATCTTATATAATTGATTATAAGGGGAAAATAGTTGGGAGACAAGATTATGGAGGTTCTTCTACATATGTATCAGGTGTAGTTGATATAGAGGCGCTAAGGTTCCATAGAGAAAATGCTCAATGGGATAATTGGATGAAAGATATTAGAACAGAATTATATCAATTGCTNTACAAAGACCCAATTTATCCTAAAAATCTCTATTTAGATAGAGTGCCTATGAAGCACAAAGAATATAAAGCTAAAGTAATTGATAAACAAATAAAACTATTGCATGATAAAGGGATATGGGTTAAATCCAAAAAATAATATTCAAGGGGAGAGGTAGATGTTTAAAAAGGGAGAGCAGGATGTACTTTCTGCATTAGATCAAACTAATTATGAAAATGAAAGAGTTAAAATACTTTTAAATGAGCATGAAATGCCAACCCATTGGTATAATATTTGCTCAGATTTAAAAAACCCGTTAGCGCCTCCATTAAACCCTGGGACTGGTGAGCCAATTGGTCCAGAGGATCTAGCACCATTGTTTCCAATGGAATTAATTATGCAAGAGGTTAGCACGGATAGAGAAATTGAAATTCCAGACCAAGTCAGAGAAATTTACAGACAATGGAGGCCTAGCCCCCTTTACAGAGCAAGAAAATTGGAAAAAGCTTTAGATACTCCAGCTAAAATTTATTATAAATACGAAGGAGTAAGTCCTTCAGGAAGTCATAAACCTAATACAGCTGTTCCTCAAGCTTATTATAATAAAGAAGAAGGAGTAAAAAGACTTACTACAGAAACAGGAGCAGGACAATGGGGGTCATCATTAGCCTTCGCTGGTTCCATATTTGGTTTAGAAGTAGATGTATATATGGTTAAAGTTAGCTTCAATCAAAAGCCTTACAGACGTGCTTTAATGGAGAGTTTTGGGGCAAGGTGTGTAGCAAGTCCAAGTGATGAAACAGAATCAGGAAAAGCTATTTTAAAGGACAGTCCAGATAGTACTGGGAGTCTTGGTATTGCTATATCTGAAGCAGTAGAAATGGCAGCCCAGAGAGATGATACAAAGTACGCTTTAGGTAGTGTATTAAATCATGTGCTTCTACACCAAACTATAATTGGGCAAGAAAGTATGAAACAGCTTGAAATTGCAGGTGATGAGCCAGATGTTATAGTTGGTTGTACAGGTGGAGGTTCAAATTTTGCTGGCATAGCTTTTCCATTTATAGGAAGAAATTTAAGAGGAGAGAGTAAAACTAGGATTGTTGCAGTAGAACCTGCTAATTGTCCAACATTAACCAAAGGTAAATACGCTTATGACTTTGGCGATACTGGTCATTTAACACCATTAGTTAAAATGCATACTTTAGGGTCTGCGTTTGTGCCTCCAGGATTTCATGCTGGTGGATTAAGATATCATGGTATGTCTCCATTAGTTAGCCATTTGGCAAACGAAAATGAAATAGAATGTACATCTTATAAACAATTAGAATGCTTTGAAGCAGGAGTTACTTTTGCAAAAGCTGAAGGTATACTTCCGGCTCCAGAAGCAAACCATGCTGTAAAAGGAGCTATAGTAGAAGCATTAAAAGCAAAAGAAGAAGGTGAAAGTAAGACTATTTTATTTAATTTATGCGGACATGGTCATTTTGATATGCAAGCTTATACAGACTATTTTGGTGGTAAGTTGAAAGATCAAGACTATGATGAAAGTGAAGTAGCAATGGCTTTGGCAAATTTACCATCTGTTTCAGCCTAAATATTATTTAAAAATCTTTCAACTTGATTTGATATAATATCTGGAAATTGAGTATGAGGACTATGTCCACAGTTCTCTAACTCATACCGCTTAACAATACCTTTAGTATTATTTTCAATACTTTCTAGTTGTTTTAAAGTTCCATAAGTATCTTCATTACCCTGTAAAAGTAATATTGGCACATTTATATTATATAAATATTCTTCAATATTCCATTTTCTAAATTCTTTAGANAGCCAAGCGTTACACCAACCATTAAAAGCACCATCAGGATCTTTATGATATTTACTAAGCTTATCTTTTAAATTACTGTTATTCCACATTTTTTTTGCATCATTTATTCCTTTTATAGAGATATCTTCAACAAAAACATGGGGAGCTTCAAGTATTAAAGATTTTACATTATTCTTATTCCCTGCATATATTAAAGCAATTGAAGCTCCATCTGAGTGACCAAATAATATAGGATTTGTAATTTTTAAATATTTTAATATTTTTGGAAGGTAATTCATTGCTTCTTGATGCATATAATCTACGTTTCTAGGTTCTTTTAATGAAGATGAATTACCCATGCCTAACCTTGAGTAAATAATTACATCTCTTTTTGTTATTTTAGCAATCTTATTAGGGAAATCTTTCCATAAAGAAATAGAACCTAGTCCTTCATGTAGAAAAATAATCGGTTCTAGAGTAGAATTGATATGTAATATAGACTTAATTTCTATATTGTTATTACCAATTACTATATTATCTAAACTTTCAGTCATCATTAGTTCTTAATTTATATCTTTGAATTTTTCCAGTTGCTGTTTTTGGTAATACTTCAACAAATTCGTACCAACGAGGATACTTAAAAGGTGTTAGTTGTTTTTTTACATGATTAGTAAGCTTAGTTTTAAGCATTTCTTCATCATTACATTGATTCTTAAGTATAATAAATGCTTTTGGTTTAATTAAATTATCTTTATCTTTTTTTGCAACTACAGCTGCCTCTAATACTTCTTCATGGGTTTGTAAAGCAGCTTCAACTTCAAAAGGTGATACATATTGACCCGAAACTTTCATCATATCGTCAGCACGACCACAATATGTATATATTCCTCTTGTATCTCTGATATACTTATCACCGGTTCTTGTCCATTCTGCATTAAAAGTTACTTTAGATTTTTCTGGCTTATTCCAATAAGAAACCGCACTAGATGGGCCCTTAATTTCTAACTCTGCGATTTGATTGTCAGATGCTATAGAACCATCATCATTAATTAGTCTAGCTTCGTAGCCAGGCACTGGTTTTCCTGATGCCCCAGGTGTAATATTATCTATTGTATTTGATATAAATATGTGAAGCATTTCAGTTGAGCCAATTCCATCTAGTACTTTTATTCCCAAAAATTTGTACCATTTTTCATATAAATTAGCTGGAAGAGCCTCTCCTGCTGAAACAGATAGTCTTAAAGATTTAAATAAACTATGACTTATTTTGGAATTTAATAATGCCGCATAAAGCGTAGGAACTCCAAAGAACAAAGTAACAGCATTCTTTTGTATAATATGAGAAACTGACTCTGGTGTGGGCCTATCTGACATCAATATTGATGTTGCGCCAACAGACATAGGAAATGTAAGTGCATTGCCAAGTCCATAAGCAAAAAATAATTTAGCTGCTGAAAAACAAATATCATGTTTATTTATCTTAAGAATTTCTTTTGCATAGTTACTAGCAGTCTCTATCAAACTCTTATGCATGTGAAGAGTTCCTTTTGGTGAGCCTGTAGAACCTGAGGAATATAGCCAAAAAGCAATATCCTTTTCAAAAGATTCATTATGTATTTCCATAGTTTTATTATTTTTTTGGATTAATGAATCAAGATTTAAATCACCTTTGTCTGAATCATAAATAAATAAAAGATTACTATTCTCATCTTCTATAATTTTAAATTTACTTATTAAATGAGAAGAAATTATTATTGCTTTTGCTTCTGAATCTTTAATCATGTATTGGTAGTCTTTAACAGGTAACATAGTATTAATACAAATTGGAATTACACCAGCCCAAATTAAACCCAAAAATACTATTGGATAATTAATGCTATCATCCATGCATACTAAAACTCTATCGTTAGGATTGATATCTATATTTCTTATAGATTGAGCAAATGTTTTTACTTTTTTAAAAAGCTCATTATAAGTAATTTTATTATTATTATTATCTATAAATGCAATCTTATCAGGGTTTGAAAGAATATTTCTATTAATTAAATCATAAGCTGCATTATATTTTTCATTATTAATTTTATTCATGCTAAATCAATATATTCATATCTTGTCTTTAATATTATTAATAAACCATTCTACTGCAACTTCCTCAGGTAAACTTCCATCTGATGCATCATGGTAAAAAGGCTTTCCTATCTTAGTTGCATTAAGTGAATCTAGCAAATCAGAAAATTTTTTACCACCATAAGCAAAAGTGTCTCTATAAGTCATATCTCCTAGTCCAAACACAGCATATTTTATATGACTTAGGTTAGGAGAGCTATCCTTTAAATCATTATAAAATTCTTGCGCAGGATCAGGCACATCTCCTTGCCCATAAGTAGAGGAACAAATTAAAACTGGATGAGTGTTATCTATTAAAATATTAATATTTGCATTATCCATTTCTGTAATTGTAGTATTTATATCATTATCATTGCAATATTCAGCAATATCTTCGGCAGCCATAAGTGCTGTTCCGGTCATCGTTGCCACTAAGATTAAAAGTTCTTTAGAATCCATAAAAAAAATCCTTATTAAAATTATTTGCATTTTAAACATTATATGCACTATAATGCATATAATATTTATCATCTGTTTAGAAAGTTGTAAATGAATAATATAGTAGATTATGAAAATAATGATAAAGAAAATAATTATACAAATAATATTGGATTAATTGTAAAAAAATATAGATCAAAAAGAGGTATAACAAGACAAGTATTAGCAAACAAGTCAGGCATTTCTCTTAGATATTTAGCGCAATTAGAGAGTGGAAAAGCTAACCCAACTATATCTATTATAACTAATATTGCACATGCATTAAATTTATCATTATCAGATATTTTTTTAAATAGTAAAAATACTAATAATCTTAATTTAATGGATCAAAGGTTTAATACTTTAAATTCTCATCAAAAAGATAAAGTTTATGACCTAATTAGTGATATATATAAAGAAAATAAACTAAATAAAAATAAAAACAAAATTGCTTTAATTGGCTTAAGAGGCGCTGGCAAATCCACATTAGGTAATATGCTGCATAAAGAATTTGAATATCCATTATTTGAGGCAACTAACGAAATAGAAATGTTAGGAGGGATGAATATAAACGAGATTATTGAATTAGGTGGACAAGGGATGTATAGACGATTTGAATATGATGTAGTTAAATCATTATCAAACAATCATAAAAAAATAGTTCTTCTAACAGGAGGTAGTATTGTTTCAGAGCATAAAACTTATAGTTATTTGTTAAACAATTATTTTACTATATGGATAAAAGCAAGTCCAAAAGAGCATATGCAAAGAGTATTGAATCAAGGTGACTCTAGACCCATGGCATCTAACCCTAGAGCTATGGATGATTTGAATAATATACTAAACGAAAGAATTTCTCTTTATTCTAAAGCTGATTTAATAGTTGATACTGAAAATACAACTGTAAAAAAAGCATATAATAATCTTAAAGATAAGTTATTTAAAAATTGATATTTTAATATAGTGCATTATATTGCATATTAATGGGAGGTAGATATGATAACTTTTGATAGAAATCCAGAAAACTATAAACATTGGAAAGTAGTTATAGAAGAACATAAAGCTACTTTATTCCTAGATGTTTCAGAGAAAGATGGAATTAAACCAGGTTATGATTTAAAACTTAACTCTTATGACTTAGGTGTTGACATAGAGTTAAATGATATAGTTCAAAGATTAAGGTTTGAACATCCTAAAGTTAAAGTAGTAGTGATTACTTCCAGTCAGGAGAAAAATTTTTCAGCTGGAGCTAATATATATATGTTAGGACAATCTGAACATACATGGAAAGTTAATTTCTGTAAGTTTACTAATGAAACACGAAATGGTTTTGAAGATTCAAGTGAGTCTGGTTCTATTAAATTTATTGCAGCAGTAAATGGCATATGTGCAGGTGGTGGATATGAAGTAGCATTAGCTTGTGATGAAATTTTGCTTATAGATGATAGGTCTAGCACTGTAAGTTTACCTGAGGTGCCTCTATTAGGNGTCCTTCCTGGAACAGGAGGAGTAACAAGACTTATAGATAAAAGAAAAGTGAGAAAAGACCTAGCAGATATATTTTGTACAAATGCTGATGGCGTAAGAGGAAAAAAGGCAGTTGATTGGAAGTTAGTTGATTATATAGCTCCTCCTTCAAAATTTAATGACCTTATTGATGAAAGAGTTTCAAAGGTTAGTAGTACTGTCAAACTGAGAGATGGGAAAGAAGGCATTAAGCTTAAAAGTTTAAATAGAAATATTACAAATGAAGGTATTCAGTATGACACTGTAAAAGCAGAAATTAATAGAGACAGTAGGATAGCTAATATTCATATAATTGGCCCCACAGCAGAGGATGTTATTAATATTATTGATGTGCAAAAAATTGGAAGTAATTGGTGGCCAATAAAATTTGCTAGGGAACTAGAAGATTTAATTTTATTATTAAGAACTAATGAATTAGAAGTTGGAGTTTTAACTTTTACTTCAGAAGGTAATACAGATCATATTATGAATGTTACATCTATTATTGAAGATAATGCTAACAATTGGCTTATTAATGAAATAACTGGATTGCTAAGAAGAACGTTATCAAGGTTAGACCTTTCATCTAGATCTATATTTACCATTGTTGATAATGATAGCTGTTTCTCTGGAATATTAGCAGAATTATTATTTTCTGCGGATAGAACATATATGCTTAATAATGCAATGTCTCCGGAAGGAAAAGAGGGGCCATTTATAGCGATTAGTAAAATTAATTTTTCTTCATTAGAAATGGTTAATGGTCTATCTAGATTGGCAACTAGATTTAATAATGATGAACTAAAATTAGATTTACTGCGTAAATTAATAGGAGATAAATTGAATGCAGAAAAAGCGTTTATGGAAGAATTGATTACTGTTATTCCGGATGACTTGGATTGGAGTGATGAGATTAGACTTAGTGTAGAAGAAAGAACAAGTTTTTCACCAGATGCTCTGACTGGTCTTGAGGCAAACTTAAGATTTCCGGGTAAAGAAACTTGTGAAACAAAAATATTTGGAAGGCTTACAGCATGGCAAAATTGGATATTTAATAGACCAAATGCAGTTAGTGAAAAGGGCGCTTTAAAATTATTTGGAACTGGTTCTAGAGCAAAATTTGATAACAAAAGGGTATAAAAAATGACAAATTTAAACTATCAAGAAAAAATTCCTAATAACGTAGACTTAAGTACTGATCTATCTTTACAAAGAGCTTTAGAGCATTGGCAGCCCAAATTTAAAAATTGGTGGACTGAAATGGGTCCTGAAGGCTTTCAAGCTTCAGATGTGTACTTAAGAACTGCTACTTCTGTTGATGCAGATGGTTGGGCTACTTATGGAAAAGTTAAAATGCCTGAATATAGATGGGGTATCTTTTTAAATGACAAAGTACAAGATAGAAAAATACACTTTGGTGATAATATAGGTGAACCCGTTTGGCAGCAAGTACCTGGAGATTATAGATCTATATTAAGGAGGCTTATTGTAACTCAAGGAGACACCGAACCTGCTTCAGTGGAGCAACAGAGGGAATTGGGAAAAACTTGTCCATCACTATTTGATTTAAGAAATTTATTTCAAGTAAATGTTGAAGAAGGAAGACACTTGTGGGCAATGGTATACTTATTACACGCATATTTTGGAAGAGATGGAAGGGAAGAAGCAGAAGCTCTATTAGAAAGAAATTCTGGAGATATAGATAATCCAAGAATACTTGGTACGTTTAATGAACCCATTACAGATTGGGTTAGTTTTTTTATGTTTACATATTTTACCGATCGGGATGGAAAATACCAATTAAAGTCTCTAGCAGAAAGTAGTTTTGATCCTTTAGCAAGAACTTGTCAGTTTATGCTAACTGAAGAAGCCCATCATATGCAAGTGGGTGAAACAGGTATTACTAGAATGATTCAAAGAACTTTAGAAGTTATGAATGAATTAAATACAGATTCTGTAGAAACAATAAGAAATGCTGGGGTAATAGATTTACAAACCATACAAAGGTATATTAATTTTTGGTTTTCTTCATCATTAGATTTATTTGGTTCTGAAATTTCATCTAATTCTGCAACAGCATTTGCAAATGGTCTCAAAGGAAGGCCAGATGAAATGAGATATGAAGATCACTCTGAAAAAAATACAACTTTTACATTTGAAGGTCTTTCTCTGGAAAATACTATTGAAACACAAACCATTCCAATGAGAAATGCTATGAATGAAATTACTAGAAGAGCTTATGTTACTGATTGCGAAGTAGGCTTAAAAAGATGGAATAGATTAATTAAAAAAGCTGGATATGATATTCAATTAAAATTACCTTCAACTAGATTCAGAAGAAATATAGGTATATGGGCTGGAGTTGATGTAAATCCTGAAGGAAAAATAATTTCTAAGGATAATTTTGACAAAAATATAGGTTCATGGCTTCCATCTGATAATGATAAAGAATTCATTAATAGCCTTATGGTTCAAGTTATAGAAGTAAATAAAACTGCTGGTTGGATTGCACCTCCTAATAGAGGGATTAATAATATGGATATAGGATATGATTACGTTAATCTAAAATAATAATTATATTCCTATCCATTCTTTATGTAGTGATATTTTATTTTTAAATTCACGTTTACTACCATTCCATTTAGTTTCGCCTTTACCTATAATAGATATATGTGTCGCTATTTCTAGAGCCATATTTATGTTTTGTTCAACAATTAAAAGAGAAATCTTTTCTTTTAATATTTTTTTTAGAATTTCTATCAGTTCCATAACAATATTTGGTGCAAGACCTTGAGTTGGCTCATCTAGAAGTATTAATTTTGGATTAGTTAAAAGTGCTTTACCTATTGCAAGCATTTGTTGTTCTCCGCCTGATAAACTAGCAGAATTATTTTGTAATTTTGTTTTTAATTGAGGAAATGATTCTAAGACTCTATCAATATCCCATTCTTTTTTATTGCTCTTAATAATATTAAGGCTTTCTAATACAGATAATGAGGAAAACATCCCTCTATTTTCAGGCACCATAGTTAATCCTTTTTCTGCAATTTGATATGTAGATAAACCTTTTAAGTCTATTTTGTTAAATAATACTTTTCCAGAAATAGGTCTTGTAAGATTAACAATAGAACGTAATGTAGTAGTTTTACCTGCACCATTTCTACCTAGTAATGCTAAACATCCTATTTTATTTAAATCAAAATTTACACCTTGTAAAATATGACTTTTGCCATAGTAAGTGTTTAATTTCTCTATCTTGAGTATAGACATCTATTTACAATCCTAAATAAACTTTTTGAACTAATTTGGATTTTTTTACAGTATTTGGTGCTCCTTCAAATATTATTTTTCCTCTATCCAGAACATATATGTTATTCGCTAAGTTATAAATTACCTCCATATCATGTTCTACAATTAATATTGAATAATACTTTGATAATTTTTTAATTAAGTTAATAATTTCTTTAGTTTCTGCAGGGCTCATTCCTGCAGTTGGCTCATCTAGTAAAAGTAATTTTGGATTACAAGCTATAGCTATGCCAAGTTCTAATTGCCTTTGTAAACCATAAGCTAAAAATTCAGATTTAACTTCTAAATAATCTTCAAGACCGATATCTTTTGCTATTTTTAATGAATTATCACGTATTTTTTTATTATTTATCAGAGGTTTAAATAAATTAAATGAGATTTTATATCTATGACTACATGCTAACATTAAACTTTCTTTAACTGTCATTTCCAAAAATAATGAATTTTTTTGAAAACTTTGTGCTATTCCTATTCTAGATCTTTCTTCAACGCTATAAGAATTTATATTTTTATCATTAAATTCTATTGATCCACTATCTTGATTAATAATCCCAGAAACAACTTTAAAAAGAGTACTTTTACCTGCTCCATTAGGACCTATGATTCCAACACACTCCTTTTTATTTAATTGAAAATTGATATTTTCCAATACTTTAGTTGAACCATATGTCTTATTTATATTTTTTAATTCTAATTTCATTTCTAATAGCCTAATTTTTTCTTAATATGTTCTATAAGCCCCCAAAGCCCATCTTGCATAAATAAAACAACCAATATAAATCCAAAACCTATTACAAACATCCACCAACTTATAAAATTTGATAATTCATGTTGGATAATATGAACTATTGATGCTCCCAATACAGCTCCAGAAACAGAACCTATACCGCCTACAATTATCATAATTAAACCTTCACCAGAAACTGTCCAATGAGTTAATTCAGGCGATATAAAGCCATTTAATTGTACGTATAGAGAACCAGCCAGCGAAGCTATACCCGCAGATATTCCAAATGCAATAGTTTTATATGCCTTTGTATAGCCTCCTATAGCCGATACTCTATTAGTATTTTGTCTAATTGCATCTAAATTTCGTCCTAAAGGAGCATCAGTAATTTTAGAAATTATATAATAAATTATTATTAACCATATTATACAATAAAAAGAAAAAGTTAATGGATCATTAGCATCAATACCTATTAAGGTAAAGTCNGGTCTCATTACTCCTGGCAATCCATCAGAACCTCCTAGTAGTTCAGAAGTAAATACCCAAGCATGGAACATTTCNCCTAANGCTAATGTGACCATTATAAAAAATATTCCGTCTAAAAGAACTATAAAATATCCNATTAAAAGTGCTATTAACATGCCAATTAAAATAGAAAAAAATGTAGAATAGAAGGGNGGTATACCATAATTAATAGATAATATCGCGCTTGAATATGCTCCAATTCCTAAAAACATTGCATGACCTAAAGAAACCATACCTCCTCTNGAAGCTATAAAATCTAAACTTATAGCAAAGATTGATAAAATTGTTATTTCCGNTATAANAAATCTCGTAAAATAGCCACCAAAAATATTAAATATTATTGATAATAGAACTAATATTATCATTATTTGTAGTCTTAGTTTTGGGTTATAGTTTACGGCTTTCATTATCTCTTATACAATCCATCTGGCTTAAATAATAATGTTAAAGCCATTACAGCATAAATTATTATTTGTGCTAGTTGAGGTATATATACTTTTCCAAAGCTATCAACAAANCCAATTAAAAGTGCTCCTACTAAAGCACCTTTTAAACTTCCAGGNCCACCAACNACAACTACGATTAAAGTTAAAACTAAAACTTCCATATCCATACCTGGTTCCACTCCCAATATAGGAGCTACNGTAATACCTGCAAGACCTGCAAGNCCACATCCTAATGAGAATGTATAAAATAAAATCNTATCTGTATTAATATTAAGTAATTTTGCTGTTTCAGGGTCATCAACTGANGCTCTAACTTTTGCTCCTANAATAGTTTTCTCTAAAATAAAATATAAGCAAAGTAATACAAAAATNCCTANAAATATTACAAATAACCTGTAGGNTGGNTAAGGTTCNTTTATNAGCATAATAGAATTTGATAATAGNTCTGGNGCTGATATAGAATGGCTCATNGTGCCCCATATTAATCTAACNGANTCTAAACCAATATATATTAATCCAAATGTAAGCAAGACNTGTCTCATAGGATCTGCATTTTGAATATGTCTNAANAATATCAAATATAANAATGCTCCAACNAANGANGTAATNATTGGAGAAAAAATTAGNGCAAGCCAGAAAGAGTCAAAATAAGACCATATTGANAANCCAACATAAGCTCCAATCATGTATAAACTTCCATGTGCTAAATTAACTATTTTCATAAGACCAAATATAATAGTTAAGCCAACAGCTAATAANAATAAAGTCATGCTGAATTGAAGAGCATTAAGAAATTGTATTAATAACATTAAATTAAANCCTATAAATTACATTNTTTACCAGGAGCTTGAACACCTTTAATAGTATCTAAAACTTTTAACTCTGGNCCATTTTTTCCAGCAATTACCTCAAATATATATATGTTTTGTATTACGTTATTAGTATTTTTATCAATCGTTAAAGGNCCCCTTGGACCTACNATAGAAACAGTTCTAATAGCNTCAGCNAGATTATCTTTNTTTGATACNTCACCAGATAAAGATTTTATTGCTTCAATTATAACTTTACCAGAATCATAGCCTTGAACAGCAAATTCCGATGGAATTCTTCCAAATTTAGTTTTATATGAATTAATAAATAATTGATTAGCTTCTGTATCAATAGAAGGAACATAATTTAAACTACCAATAAAGCCAATAGCCGCCTCTTTTTGTGCAGGAAGAAATAATGGAGAAGTTGTCCATCCTGCTCCTGTAAGCTTCATTACACTAGATAAACCAAATGAGTGAGCTTGTTTAATAAAATTTATAGCCTCACCACCTGCATAAAAAACATATACAGCATCTGCTCCACTTTCTTTAACTCTAGCTAAATAAGGTCCAAAATCTTTTGTTTTTCTAAATGGTGTATATTCTTCACCAAGTATAGTGCCTCCTGCTGCCTCAAAATTATCTTTAAATGCCGTCATCATTTCTTTTCCAGCAGCATAATTGGGAGCTAATAAAAAAGCTGTTTTGATGCCTTGATTTGCTAGCCATGTTCCCATTGGAGCATTAATTTGATAATTAGAGAATGAAATTCTTGTTATAAACTTTGAACATTTTTCATCAGTAAGAACATTTGCTCCAGCATTTGGTATTATCAATGGAGTTTTAGTTTGAACAATAATATCTCTTAAAGCTAATGCTACTGAAGAAGAAACAGGTCCTACTAATATATCTACTTTATCAGAAGAAATTAATTTTCTACTTTTTTGAAGTGCTATATTAGGTTTAACTTCTGTATCACCTCTAATAATTTCAATATTTTTTCCATTAACTGTATTATTTACTTCTTCAAATGCCAAAGACATAGCATTAGTAATTTCTTCACCAAGAACAGTATAAACTCCTGAATATGGAAGCAAAGTGCCAATTTTAATAGTATCTTTTGAAAAAGATATAGATGAATTGAAAGTATTAAAAAATAAAATTAAAGATAATTTAATAACTAAATTTTTAGCATTCATTTTTTCCTCCATAACATAACAATAATACTTTTAAGTAATACATACTTTAATTGATAATGTGAATTAATGATTTAGTTTTTTAATTTATTAAAAAGTATTGACTACTTTAATTACTACTTATATATCACTAAGTGTGTCCCCTTCGTCTATCGGTTAGGACACCAGGTTTTCATCCTGGAAAGAGGAGTTCGATTCTCCTAGGGGATACCACCATCTTAGATTCTCTGCAAATTTACCACCTATTGTAGAGTAGAAGCTAAATAAATCATTATATTTAGAATAACTTTAATTATTTTTAGTAGCAGTTTTTAGTAGCAATTTGCTTTTATGTTTATTTTAGTACTAAGATAAAAAGGAATTATGAGTAGGAGGAATAATTATGAAAATATTTGTTTATATGATTTTTTTATTTGCTTTATCTTTTATTACAAGTTGTGCGTCTATTACCCAAGGTGATAACCAAGTTGTTGCTGTAAATACACCATTATGTGAAAAAGCAAAATGTGAATTAAGAAATGAGCAAGGAACATATTTTGTTCCAGTTACACCAGGCAGTGTAAATATCAATAAATCTGCAAGTAGCCTCATAGTAACATGCTCAAAAAATGATAAGTCTGAAACTATATCGCTAGATAGTAGTACTCAAGGAGCAACTTGGGGAAATATTTTACTAGGTGGAATCATTGGAGCAGCAGTAGATTGGACTACTGGTGCTGCATACAAATATGATGCAATGATAAATCATCCCTTAGATTGTTCTGCAGAGACATTAACCTCTGATCAAAAATGTGAAAAGCTGGGATTTGAAAAAGGAACAGAAAAATTTAATGAGTGTTTAGATTTAACTAAATAATCGTCTTTATTGTATTGGTATCCTCTCCTAGGGGATACCACTGTTAATTAATGGTAGATTAATGAAAATAATTTTAATTATAATATTACTAGCATTTTCAAGTATTTCTCTAACATATGCAAAAAGTTTAAACCCTCTATCAAATAATCAAGAGTCTATTAATTCTGGTAAAAAATTATATGCAATAAAATGTTCTAAATGTCATGGACCTAAAGGTAAAGGTATCACTAATGGGCATACTAAAACACCAAGTTTAAAAAAATATAAAAGAGGTTATACGCTATTTATAGATATTATTAAAAATGGTTATATTAGAATGCCAGCCTGGGGCGGAATGGGAAAACTTAATGATAAGCAACTAAATGAAATAGCGGCTTTTATAGAAAGTATTGCTAATAATAGTAGCAACTGGATCGAATAAAATAGAATATTTTCAGAAAAATATAAATTATAATTAAATATTGCATATAAATTTAAAGCTGTTAGCTTTATTATATGAGAATGAGAGTGCGAATTATTCTCATTTATAAAATTAATTGATTTGAATTTAGGGAATAGAATTAATTAATAAATTTAAACGTAATGATATTTAATTAAGGGAGGATTAAATGAAATTTACAAGAAGAAACTTTTTACTTGGAACGGCCTCGTCATCAGCTGTAGCAAGTATTTTCGGTGCAGTTAGCATAGCTGAGGCTAAGATAGTAGCTGGTTCAAGCTCTTCAGATCGTAAATTAATTTTTAAAATGATTAGAACGCTTTATCCGCATGCAAGCTTTCCAGATGGACCTTATGAAAGAACCACAGATGATGTAATAAATAAAGGTAATGCAGATGCTGGTAAAATGATCATGATGAGAGATGGTTTACGTGATTTAGCAGACGCATCATTTCAAGGCCTTAGTTTTAAAAATGCAACTTCATATCTTAAAAGTATAGAAGGATCTGCATTCTTTAATCATGTACGCGGAACTAGTGTGGTAACCTTATATAATGATAAAGAAGTATGGGATATTCTAGGATATGAAGGTGCAAGTTTTGATAAAGGTGGTTATATAAATAGAGGATTTAATGACCTTGATTGGTTACCTGAACCAAGAATAGAAGAACATCCTGATCATGCTAATTTTTTCACTGCAACTCAAAAAAGGCTAGCTGCAGTTAATCAAAATAATATAAATCAGTAGATTGGGGAGATTAAAATGAATATAGATAAAAATGAAAGTGCAGTGGTAATCATAGGCTCAGGAGCTGGCGGTGGACAAATGGCATATCAACTAACAAAAGAAGGTATTGCTTGTGTTTGTTTAGAAGCTGGTCCTTATTTAAAGCCAGAAGATTATTCAAATGATGAATGGAGTGCATTTTTGCAGATGGCATGGCTAGATGCAAGAGGTACTAGTGGAACTTGGAGAGTAAATAAAGATTTTCCTGGACTTCCTACGTGGCTAGTAAAAGCAGTTGGTGGAACTACAACACATTGGGCTGGAGCTACTCCTCGTTTCTTGGACTATGAATTTAAAACTCGTTCTACTTATGGTGATATAAAAGGTGCAAATTTATTAGATTGGCCTATTACTTTACAAGATATGGAACCTTATTATGATAAAGCTGAAAAAGCTATAGGTTCTACTCATCGACATGGCAGACCACCATTACCTGCAAATAATAATTATAAAGTTTTTGCAAATGGAGCTGAAAGAGTAGGTTATCAATACTATGCTACTGGTCCATATGGAACGAATGCAGAACCTTATGATGGAAGACCTGGAAGTATTCAAGATGGTTTTAATTTTCAAGGTGATAAAAATTCTTCTAAATGGAGTACTGCAGTTAGTGAAATACCTAAAGCACTAAAAACTGGTTTGTTAGATTTAAGACCTCAATCTCATGTAGTTCAGATTACTCACGATAGTTCTGGATTAGTTGATGCTGTTATTTATGTTGACGCTAATGGGGATGTTCAACGACAAGCTGCTAAAGTAGTATGTGTAGCAGGAAATTCAATTGAATCACCAAGGTTATTATTGAATAGTGCTTCAGATATGTTTCCTAATGGTCTTGCTAATAGCTCTGATCAAGTTGGAAGAAATTATATGAGACATATGACTGGATCAGTTTATGCCCGTTTTGAAAAAGAAGTTAATTTTTACCGTGGTGAGACAATGGCAGGGTTTATTGGTGATGAAGTTATTAATGATCCTTCTAGAGGATTTGTAGGAGGTTATTATATGGAAACATTAGCTTTAGGGCCTGCTTTCTTATCTAGTTTCCTAGACCCTGGAGCATGGGGAGCAGATTTTGCTAAAATGATGGATGGATACTCTAATATTGCTGGTATGTGGTTAGTAGGAGAAGATATGCCACAATCTACAAATAGAGTAACTTTATCAGATTCAATAAAAGATCAATATGGTATGCCTGCACCTAATGTTCATTTTGATGATCATGCAAATGATATTGCGATGAGAGAATATGCATACGGTAAAGCCGAAGCACTATATAATTCTGTTGGAGCAGTTCAAATATTTAGAACACCTCCATATCCTTCTACTCATAACTTAGGAACTAATAGAATGAGTGCAAAACCAGAAGATGGTGTAGTTAATAAATGGGGTCAAACTCATGACATTAAAAACCTATTTGTTTCTGATGGCTCTATTATGACTACTGGTGCAGCCGCTAATCCAACTTTAACAATTACCGCCCTTGCAATTCGTCAAGGAGAATATTTAGCTGGAGAACTCAAAAAAGGTAATTTATAATAATAAGAAACTATTAATTAAAGAAAAAGATTCTCTTAATGTAATTTTAAGAGAATCTTTTTTAGTTTATTAACTATAAATTTTTAATTTTAAATGATATTTTATATTTTACAACCTGCATTTGCATCTACAGGTCCAATTCTACGGATTACATTTAAATTATCCCTACTACCTTGAGCAATTAACATATTTAAAGAACTGTGATGACTTTCTGAATTAATTGTTTCAATACTTGTTGCTCCTTGAAATTTAAGCCCAGGAAGGCTTTTAAGAGCCGCAGGACCTGATACTTCTCCAGCAATTTCCCATGATTTAGCTAATGCTGCAATAGCACTCGCATGGTTGTGAGCATAATATGTTACGGGGAAATTTTCTCCACGAATATCTTTTACTTGTTTTATAAATTCTAATGCTTCTTTTTTATCATCAGACATAACAAATGAAGAACAAGTAATAACTTTTTCACGTTCTTCTGAATTTAATACTTGATGATGAAGTTCATTAAATCCTATCCATGCAAAAGTAAGTCGATTTAATAATCCTAGCTTATTAGCCTGTT
The DNA here is from genome assembly GCA_002720535.1 of Candidatus Pelagibacterales bacterium. GTDB lineage: Bacteria > Pseudomonadota > Alphaproteobacteria > TMED109 > TMED109 > TMED109. The sequence continues at coordinate 201,161 of PBIU01000004.1, forward strand.
TAACAAATAAAGGTCCATTTGCTCTAGGTATACATAACAAAACAACCTCGGTATCAGTTTGTTTAATCCATTCTAATATTGGCTCAAATTTTGTTTCCCCTATATCAGTTAATGCTTGACCTCTAACTATGCCACCATGTGGCATTATTTGAAATCTTGATTGTCTAAACATAGAATTTTGCCAACTAGAATAAGAGCCAACTAAAAAATACTTCTTACCTTTGCCTCCATCTATATAGTCAATAAGCGGTTTTACTTCTTGAACTGGAGTAGGGCCTAATGTAAATAAATTTGGATGACAAAATCGTCCTTCATGATTAGTTGCACTAATTAATGGTGTATTTAGCTCCGATAAATAACGAGCTGCAAATTTACGTCCTGCACCAATATAAGGTCCTATTACTCCTGATACTTTATCTTCTAGAACTAGTTCAGAACATTTTTTTTGAAGATTATTTGGATGACCCTCAGAATCTTTATATATAGCTACAACCTTTCTTCCAAATATACCTCCTGATTTGTTAAGTTTATTGATGCCAGCTTCTACTCCAGCTATCATTTGCACTAATATATCATTTGCTCCTCCTGATATAGGCACTAATACTCCTATACGAATAGGATTAGCACTTGCCATAGAAATAGAAACCCCAGACAATAGTGCTGTTGCTGAGCCGGTTCCAATAGCTTTTAGCACGCTTCTTCTACTATATTCATTTATTTTAATCATTTTAAAGTGCCTATAATTTAATCTTTATTTTTTTTGTCAAATATGATTATGATATATTTCTTAAATTTATACAAAAATTAACTTAATTAATTATTTTTAAAAATATAACTATAAAGGAGGAAAAAAATGAGATTAATACTAATATCTATAATAACTATATTAATATCTAGTATAGCTAATGCTGACTATAGTTTTGAAAATGTTTATAGATTTGATAATATTGATATGATTAAAAACAATGATGATTCCAATGTTGCTAATATGACAGTAAATGGATTTTCTAAAGACTCAAATGGTAATAAAGCAACATCAAAATGTCTTATTAGTTTAAGAAATGGTATAGTTAAAGGAAATTGCCAGGGTTTAGACCAAGATGGTGACATTGAATATACTACTGTTGAGCGTGATATTACTAAAGGTAATATTGGTAAAATTATGAGAACTGGCGGAACTGGTAAATACGCGAATAAAACATCTACATGTGAATACACAGTGGTACTTACTGATTTTAAAGTAGGAGTAGGGTACTTAACTGGAAGTTGTAAAGAGTAAATATTATATATAATGGTATCTTTCATATGAAGATACCATTTATAAAAATTTTAATTATATATGATCTAAATAGTTTTATTTAATGTAAAGTCTCATGGAGGCATTCATGAGATATTTTATTATTTTACTAATTTTATGTATTAATTCTAATTCTTTTGCACATTTTAGTTTAAAACAACATGAAATTATTCATTACTATCCTTCCTTAGAAAAAAAATACTTAGATAGTACATGTGATAAGGATCATTTAAAAAGAACTAATTGCAGTAAAGAGAAGAAAAATAATAAAATAAATTTTACTAAACAGTAATTCTTTATATTACTAATGATTATTTCTAGGTAAATCTTTTTTTACATCTTGAAATTTTACCGCATCTTCTAGAACTGCTCCTTTATCAATTTGGCTTACTCCATTTCTATATATTTCTTGCCAAGGTGTTTGACTATCAGGATATACAGGAACTCCTTGAGCTTTTCTTCTTTCTATCTCTTCTTCATCAACTAGCATATCTGCAGTAAATTTATTTAAATCTATTCTAATAATATCACCAGTTTTTAACCAGGCCAAACCACCACCTACTGCGCTTTCTGGAGCAGCATTTAAAATTGAAGGGCTTCCGGAAGTACCAGATTGTCTTCCATCGCCTATGCATGGCAATTCTTCAATTCCTTGTTTAATTAAATCATCAGAAGGTTGCATATTAACTACTTCAGCTGAACCAGGCCAGCCAATTGGACCAGCACCTCTTATTACTAAAATAGAATTCTCATCCATTTTCAAATCTTTATCATTAACACGATTGTGATAATCTTCAGAACCTTCAAAAACAATAGCTCTTCCCTCTAATATTCCTTCTCTACCTTTATTTTCAAGAAACTTTTTTCTAAAGCTCTCTGAAATAACAGAGGTTTTCATAATAGCTGCATCAAATAAATTTCCTTTCAAAACACAAAATCCTGCTCTTTCCATTAACGGTTTATTTATAGGTCTAATAACGTCTTCATCCTGAATCTCAATACCCTCAAGATTATCAGCTAATGTCTTACCTGAAGCTGTAATTACATTTCCATTTATCATTTTATTTTTTAACAACTCTCCCATTAACGCAGCCGTGCCACCAGCTTTATGATAACTTTCAGTTAAATACTTTCCTGCAGGCTGAACATTAGCTAGTAAAGGAATATCATATCCTAAATTTTGCCAAGCTTCAGTTTCCAATTCCAACCCCATATGTCTTGCTATAGCAGTTATATGCATTTGTGCATTTGTTGAACCACCAATTGCTGAATTAACAATTATAGAATTTTCAAATGCTTCACGTGTCATAATTTTTGAAGGAGTAAGGTCTTCTTCAACCATTTCCACTATCCTTTCTCCAGTTCTATAAGCCATTTGTCCTCTCTCTCTATATGGAGCAGGTATATTAGCACTTCCTGTAAGACTCATACCTAAAGCTTCTGCTAGAGAATTCATAGTAGATGCTGTACCCATAACATTACAATGACCGTCTGAAGGTGCTGAAGAAGTAACAATATCAACAAATTCTTTATAATTAATTCTTCCTGCAGCATATTCGACTCTTCCATCCCAAACTGCTGTCCCTGAGCCAGCTGGTTTTCCTTTGTACCAGCCATCTAACATAGGTCCTCCATTAAGAACAATTGCAGGTATATTCATTGTAGCAGCTGCCATTAAACAAGCAGGAGTAGTTTTGTCGCACCCTGTAGTTAATACAACTCCATCTATAGGATAACCATGTAAAATCTCAACTAAACCTAAGTATGCTAAATTTCTATCCAAGGAGGCAGTAGGTCTTTTTAAAGTTTCTTGTATTGGATGAACTGGAAATTCAAATGCTATTCCTCCAGCTGTTCTAATACCTTCTCTAATTCTTTCAGCTAATTTTAAATGCACTCTATTACAAGGTGATATATCTGATCCTGTTTGCGCTATACCAATTATAGGCTTTCCTGATGTCAACTCTTCCGGAGTATAGCCATAATTCATTATTCTTTCTAAATAAATGGATGTGTTACCTGGATCTTTTGGATTATCAAACCATTGTCTACTTCTAAAATTTTTATTTTTACCCATAACTATACCCCCAAATTCAAATTATAAAAAAACTTTACAACTATATCAAATTACTTAAAAAGTGTTAATATATTTATTTACTATATTAATTTTTATAGGTTTAATAATGGATGAATCAAGAATACCTATATTAGTTGGCTGTGGACAAATTACTCAAAAGGAAGAAGACCCTTATGAGGCATTATCACCTATAGAACTAACAGCAAAGGCTTGTTTTGAGGCAGCTAAAGACACTGGTTTAGGAGAATTATTTTTAAATAAATTAGATACTATAGTATTAATTAGGTCTTTTTCAGATACTAGCTGGAGATTTAAATGTCCATTTGGAGAATATTCCAATCCTAGTTTGTCACTAGCTAAAAAAATTAATGCTGAAAATGTAAATAATTTAATTTATACATTTCCAGGAGGTAATATGCCTCAATGGTCAATTAACAGAATATTCGAATTAATTACAGAAGGAGAGATTAAAACAGCACTATTAGCTGGTGGTGAAGCATTATACACGCAAAAAAATGCTCAGAGAAAAGGAATAGAATTAAATTGGAATGAAGATTTAGGTAATTCTTATAAGGAATGGGGAATTAAAAAAAGAGGATGGTCTGATGTAGAAGATAATCATGGAATGAAAGGAGCTATTTTTGCTTATCCGCTAATTGAGAATGCTATTAGAGGAAAAGAAAATAGAACTATAAAACAACATAATATAGAAATGGGAAATATATTAGAAAAATTTGCTGAGGTAGCTAAAAATAATCCCTTAGCAGATCGACGCCAAGGATATTCTGCAAAAGAAATATCTGATGTTAATGAGCAAAACCCCTACATTGGATTTCCCTATACTAAATTAATGAATGCAAATGCCTTTATAGATCAATCATCCGCAATTATAATGACAACTGTCAAAAATGCTAAAGAATTAGGTATTAATAGAAATAAATGGGTTTATTTACATGGTTGTGCTGATACATATGATCATTGGTATTTAAGTGATAGAATAAATTATTATAGCTCTCCGGCTATGAAAATTGCATGTAATGAAGCATTAAAAATGGCAAATTGTGCAATTAATGATATTGATTTTCTTGATATTTATAGCTGTTTTCCTTCTGCTATAAAAATAGCGTGCGATGAAATGAATATAGATATAAACACAAATAAAGATCTAACTGTAACTGGCGGTTTACCATATTTTGGAGGGCCAGGAAATAATTATGTTACTCATTCAATTTCTGAAATTATGCATAAAGTTAGGAATAATATAGGTGCAAAAGGCCTTGTTACTGCAAATGGAAATTATATTACCAAACAATCAGTTGGTATTTATTCTTCTGAGCAACCAAGTAAGATGTTTGCACCAACTAATCCATCTCTATATCAGGCTAAAATTAATAAAGATATAGGGCCAAGCTTTATAGAAGAAGCTAATGGTAATGCGTATATTGAAACATATACTGTTATAAACGATAGGGAAGGGCCTTCTTTTTCTATTTTGTTTGGAAGATTAAATGATGGAAGTCGTTTTATAGCTAATACTCCAAATGATAAAGATTTACTTTTAGATATGATGACAAATGATTATCTCAATATTAGAGGAAAAGTAGAATGTAAAGATAATATAAATATTTTTAAACCTATATAATTTTCATAGTTATATGAGAAATTTATATATATAGTATAAAATTATTTACTTAAAATATTGGTATTATTATTTATTTTAATTAAAATGTTAAATTTTTTTATTATAATTTAGGAGAAGAAAATATGATTATAGAACATAGAACTTATAAAATTAAACCAGGTAAGTTAAATGAACTTATGGATTTATATGAAAAAGAAGGAATGGAAGTTCATAAAGAAATTTTAGGCAATCAAATTGGTTATTTTTATACAGAGATAGGACCACTAAATGAAATAGTTCATCTATATGGATATGAGAGCTTAGATGATAGAGCAAAAAGACGTAAACTGCTTGCTGAAAATGAAATTTGGCAAAAATATATTAGCAAAGCAATTCACTTATTTGAATCTCAAGAAAGCAAAATATTAATTCCTGCTAATTTTTCTGATATTAAATAGTTAAACGTAGCTATTATTATTATCATTCCACCAAGGACTGTCTGAAAAAGACCTCATATCTAATTCATGAGTCCAAACCGACCTTTGTTGCTGTGCTATGTGATAATATGTATCTGCAATTTTTTCAGGCAGCATTAAACCATCGTGCTCCATACCTTTAGATTCTCTAAGTTTTTGAAAATTTTCAGGACCTAACATTTTACCTAATGTGTCTGGTGCATCTACAGCACCATCAACGACTATATGGGCAATATGTATTCCTTTTGGAGCATATTCTGCATTTAAAGTTTGACATAGCATTCTTCTTCCTCCCATCGCTGCAGCATGTGAATGTTGCCTAGGGTTACCTCTTACTGATGCTGTAGAAGAGGTTACAATTAATGTTCCTTTACCTCTTTTTTCCATATAAGGAAAAAGTGTTGATGCGGTTCTGAAAAGTGCAAAAGTTGCCATACGCCAACCTAATTCAAATTGCTTATAACTTAAATCATTAAGGCTAACATCACCTATTTGCGCTCCCAAATTGAATATAACAACTTCTATTGCCCCTATATTATTTTCTACCTCATTAATAACATTTTCAATTGTATCTTCTTTTACAGCATTAAGAATGTAGCCAGAAGCAGAGCCTCCTTCAGATTCAATAGATTTAACCATATTATCAAGACCTTCTTGGTTACTTCTCCTACATAATGCAACATGGTATCCTTCTGACGCAAAACGATGAGCTGTATTGCCTCCAATTCCTGCGCCAGCACCCAATACTAAACAAACTGGTTTCATAATATTACCCTTTCTAGTTATTTAAATGAAAACCAGGAGAGGATTTCATAATTTTAATTTCTTCTTCGTTCATATCTTCACTTATTTTATCAAATAGCACAGTACTTAAATATCTCTCTCCAGTATCAGGAAGCATTGCTAAAATTACTGAACCATCCTTTACAGTTTTAGCTAACCTTATAGCAACAGCTAAAGTTCCTCCACCAGAAATACCAGTAAGAATACCCTCTTTTTGAGCAAGCTTTATAGATGTATCTATTGATTCTGGTCCTGAAATTTTAATAAGGTCATCAAATAAAGCTTTATCTATTGTTTCTTGAAGCACTAATGGAATGAAATCAGGAGTCCATCCTTGAATTAAATGAGGCTGAAATGCTGAATGACTTTTTGAAGCAAACCCCTCTGGGCTTCTTTCTTGATCTTCACCAGATGATATTAAAGCTGCATTTTCTGGTTCTGTTAAAATAATTTTTGTATCTTTAAGTTTACTTCTTATTTCTCTACCAATACCAGTTACTGTCCCTCCAGTTCCATAACCTGTAACAATATAATCTAATTTTTTTCCTCTAAAATCATTAATTATTTCTTGCGCTGTAGTTTGTTGGTGAATATCTGCATTTGCTTTTGACTCAAATTGACTAGCTAAAAACCAACCATTTAATTTAGCTAACTCATTAGCTTTTTTATACATACCTAAACCTTTTTCTTCTTTAGGTGTTAAAATGACCTTTGCTCCATACATTCTCATTAGTTTTCTTCTTTCAATAGAAAATGATTCAGCCATTACTATTACTAAAGGATAACCTTTTTGGGCACAAACCATAGCCAAACCAACTCCAGTATTACCAGATGTTGCTTCTATTACAGTTTGACCAGGCTTAAGAAGACCTTTTCTTTCAGCATCTTCTATAATATTTATGGCTAATCTATCTTTTACAGATCCTGCAGGATTAAAAAATTCGGCTTTGACGTATATTGATGTGTTATTGTGTGAAAATTTATCAAGTTTTATAACAGGAGTGTTACCTATAGTTTCTAATACATTTTGATATAACTTTCCTTGTCCAATTGTAGTTCTTATTTCTTTGTTCATTGCCATTTAATTCCTTTTATGAGAAACCGTCATTTTATCATTAATAAAAATTATTTCAATTATTTATAATATTTATTAAAATAATAAAAAAGGATAAATTATAATGACAATTAATAATGAACTTACTTATTCTGTAGGGAAACATACTGCTTATATAAAAATAAATAGGCCACCAAATAATTATTTTGATGCTGCTTTAATTGAAAGCATTGCCGATATTTTAGATGATTTAGATAAAGAAACTATGTGTAGATCTATAATATTATATTCTGAGGGGAAAAATTTTTGCGCTGGTGCAGATTTTAGTAAATCAAATTTTATTAAAGGCCAAAATATTTATGAAAACCTTTATAAGCAAGCTTTAAGGATATTTAAATTCTCTAAGCCAATTATAGCAATTATTCAGGGGGCAGCGATAGGAGGAGGTTTAGGTTTAGCTCTTTCAGCTGATTTTAGAATTACCTGTAAAGAAGCTAGGTTTAGCGCAAATTTTGGAAAATTAGGCTTTCATCAAGGATTTGGTATTTCTGTAACACTTCCACGTATTATAGGAAATCAAAATGCAAAATTATTATTATTAACTAGCCGAAGAATTAATGGAGAAGAAGCTTATAAAATAGGCTTAGCAGATGTTATAACAGATAAAAATTTATTAATGGAAAGGGCTGAAGAATTAGCAAATGAAATAAATACTTCAGGGCCTCTTGGAATACAAGCTATTAGAAATACTTTAAATGATGGGTTAGTTGAAGAAATATCTAAAGTAGTAATAAAGGAAGCGAATGAGCAAAATAGATTGCGTAATACAGAAGATTTCAAAGAGGGAATAGATGCTTCAATTAAAAGAAGAGAAGCTAAATTTATAGGAAAATAAATTTAAATGGATAACAAAAAAATTGATGAAGCCACGAGACTAATTAATTTAGCGATAAATGACTATGATCTTTTTTTAAAGGAAATTAATAATTATAATCCAGAAAAAAAAGCAGAAGCATTATCTTGGTTAAGAAATGCTTTAAAGTATGTAAATAAAAAACAAAGAGAGAAATAACTATATGAAAAAAGATATTTACAGCAGAATTGTTTTACTAACTATTGCTATAATATTTATGATAATTGCAATTTATCATCTTCCTTAGAATAAATATTATCAAATAGATCTAATAATATAATTTTTTCACATTTTTAGAGTTTGATTAAAGTTTTTACTAGTAATGATATATTTTGTAGCTATCTTATTATTTATTTAGGGTACTTTATGAAACCAATTATTTCTATTAATTCTTTATCTAAAACATTTACAAGTGGGTTTAATGCGCTTGAAAAGGTTTCTTTAGATATTAATAAAGGCGAAATTTTTGCCTTATTAGGACCTAATGGTGCGGGAAAGACCACTTTAATATCTATTATTACTGGAATTACTATTCCAACTAGTGGCTCAGTAAAAGTAAATAACTATGATGTTATTAAAGATCCTATTAAAACAAGAAGTTTAATCGGGCTTGTGCCTCAAGAAGTTGCGATAGAGCCATTTGAAACTGTTTTGAGTAGTATTAAATTTTCAAGAGGGCTCTTTGGTAAACCCCAAGACTCACTTTATATTAATAGTATCTTAAAACAATTATCTCTTTGGGAGAAAAGAAATACAAAAATTATTGAACTTTCAGGAGGCATGAAAAGACGGGTTTTAATTGCAAAAGCCTTAAGTCACGAGCCTTTAGTATTATTTTTGGATGAACCGACTGCTGGTGTAGATGTTGAACTTAGAAAGGACATGTGGGGTATAATAAAATCTTTAAAGTATAGTGGAGTGACAATTATTCTTACTACACATTACATAGAAGAAGCAGAAAATTTAGCTGATAGAGTAGGGTTTATTAATAATGGTCAAATATCATTAATAGAAGAAAAACAGCAGCTAATTAATAAAATGGGTAAAAAAACATTAAGTATTCATATTCAAAATGCTATTCAAAATATACCTTACAAACTTAAAAAATATAAATTAGAAATAAGCAATAGCGGAAATACTCTAACATATAATTATGATATAAATAGTGAAAAAACAGTAATTACGGCTTTATTAAATGATTTATCAAAGGAAAATATTAAATTAAAAGACATAAAATCGAAGCAAAGCTCACTAGAAGATATTTTTATAAATATTGTTGGAAAATAATCATGAATTATTACGCAATAAAAGCTATTTATTTATATGAAATGTCACGTACATATAGAACAATTTCTCAAAGTTTAATTGCGCCTGTAATATCCACCATTCTTTATTTTGTAGTTTTTGGTTCAGCTATTGGTTCTAAAATAGAAAATATAGAAGGAATAAGTTACGGAGTTTTTATTGTACCTGGATTGGTTATGCTATCTGTCTTAATGCAAAGTATAACCAATGCAGCCTTTGCCATATATTTCCCTAAGTTTGTAGGTACTATTAATGAACTTCTATCTGCACCTGTTTCGACAATAGACATAGTAATTGGTTATATCGGAGCAGCTACTACTAAATCCTTTTCTATAGGAATTATTATTTTAATAACTGCTCATTTGATTGTTCCGTTAAAGATTGTTCATCCTCTTTATATGCTATTATTCTTATTATTAACATGCTTTGCTTTTTGCTCATTTGGTTTTATAATTGGTCTTTGGGCAAAAAACTTTGAACAATTGAATCTTGTGCCTATGCTAATAATAACGCCATTAGTATTCTTAGGAGGAAGTTTTTATTCTATATCAATGCTACCAGTATTTTGGCAAAAAATTTCTATGTTTAATCCTGTAGTATATTTAATTTCAGGTTTTAGATGGACATTTTTTAATTTTTCAGATTTTAGTTTTGGAGTTAGTTTATTAGCCATATTTAGCTTCGCAATACTCTGTAATTCTATTATATTTTGGATGTTTAAAACAGGTTATAAAGTAAGAAACTAATAATGCTTTAATTGATTTTTTTTACTTTATCTAGTATTTATAATTTATGAAAAATATTTTTATAGTAATTATTTGTTTTTTATTTTTGTTAGGATGTGTGTCTATTTTTTAATATAGCATTAACTACTTTCATTAAATAAAAGTAAATTCATAATTTAAAATATATACAATAAATTTAATTATTTATTAATTAATTACGCATATGTTTGGTAAATAAAATACAAAGTTATTAAAATAATTATTGCAAATATATACTTTTTATAATTTAATTTATTGGATTTAAATATCTTTTTTTTATCTTTTAGTGCCATTAAAAGATCCTTTTAGTTGAGAATAATTCTCAAATATGAGAAAAAATTTTAGATATTTATTTATAAAAGTCAATATTTTACGGAACAAAAAATTAAATACAATGCGTTACAAAATAAGGATATTTTAATGTTAAAATTACATCATGCACCAAATTCAAGAGCTGGAAGAATAGTTTGGTTATTAGAAGAGCTTAAGCTTCCCTATGATATAAATACTATGAAGTTTCATCCAAGTGATCTCAAATCTGACGAACATAGAGCCAGACATCCTCTTGGAAGAATTCCAGTACTAGAAGATAATGATATTAGTATTTATGAATCAGGGGCTATAGTAGAATATATATTAGCTCGACATGCTCCAGGAAAGCTCAAACCTGATGTTAAGGACAACACTTATCCGCAATATTTGCAATGGTTTCATTATTGTGAAGGTATGGTTATGCCTCCTATGAATACTATCGTAGTTCATACGATAATTTTATCAGAAGAACGTCGAGATGAAGTTGTTTTAGGTCAAGCGCAGAGATTATTATCTAAAGCTTTAGTACCTATAAATCATGCTTTAGAGGGAAAAGAGTATTTAATTGGTGATTTTTCTGCCGCAGACATTATGTTAGGACATGCATTATATATGTCAAAAAGATTGAATTGTGTATCTAGTGATTTATCTAATATATTAGATTATATTGCTAGAATTGAGTCGCGTCCATGTTTTCAAAAAGCAATTAATATGTAAATATTAGGCATCAAATGATTAATGAACTCAAAAAATATGCTGAAAATCTCAGTGAAGTCTATTCTTTAGAACAAGAAATGGGTCAATATCAATATTTAATAGATATAGGTAATAAGGCACCATCATTCTCTAAAGATGAACAAAATGAAATTAATAAAATGTTTGGATGTCAAGCACAGGTATGGATTATATCAAAAATTGATAAGGATCGTTTTTATTTTAGAGGAGATAGTGACGCTGCAATAGTAAAGGGTTTAGTTCAAATTATCACTGAAGCACTTAGTGGGCATACAAAAGAAGAAATTAGTGATATTAAGCATAACATAGTGGATCAATTAGGATTAGGCCCAGGTTTAACAGTTAGAAGACAAGTAGGTATGATGGCTATGATTGATCACATAAAAAAAATTACTGTCAGTTAAGTATAATGAACTTTCAATCCGATAATCAATCATCAATTTTTCCAGAAATTATTAAATATTTAGAAGAAATTAATTTAAATTCTGCTCCGGCATATGGCACTGATAAAATTACAATGCAAGCGAATGAAATGCTTTCAGAGTTATTTAAAATAGATCTTAAAGTTATGTATGTATCTTCAGGAACTGCAGCTAATTCTATAGCCTTATCTGCTATATGCCCTCCATATGGAGGAATATTATGTTCTGACACTGCACACATAGGTGGAGATGAATGTGGTGCGCCAGAATTTTTTACTGGTGGTGCAAAACTAATTCCTATTCCTTCAAATAATGGGTTAATAAATGAAGAAAATTTGGTAAATATGCTTAATAACTATGGATTGCATGGTATTCATGAAATACTTCCATCAGCCATAAGTTTAACTCAAGCTTCAGAATTAGGAACTGTTTATAACCCAGACAATATAAGAAAAATTTCAAATTTTGCAAAAAAACACAATTTATATATACACATGGATGGTGCGAGGTTTTCAAATGCCTGTTGTTTTTTAAAATGTGAACCAGCAGATATAACTTGGAAGAGTGGGGTTGATATTTTAAGTTTGGGAACTACAAAAAATGGTACAATGTCGTGTGAAGCCATCTTAATATTTAATAAAGATATTAAAGAAGATTTTGAAAGAAGACAAAAAAGAGCAGGTCACTTATGGTCAAAAAATAGATATATGTCTGCCCAAATTATTAAATGGATTGAAAATGAGCGATGGATAAAAGCAGCACAAAAAGCAAATAATTACGCACTCTCTATTAAAAATAGTCTTAGTAAAAATAAAAATATTATTATTGAATACCCTGTTGATATTAATATGGTCTTTGCAAGAATACCTATAGCAATTCAAGATAAATTAAAAATTAAAAATGTTTCATTTAACCCATGGTATGGAAGCAATAATTTAACTAGATTTGTAACTTCATGGGATACAACAAGTACTGAGATTAAAAATTTTGATGATATTATGATTAATGTAGAAAATTAAATGAGATATTTATGAGATTCAAAAAAATATTATTACTTATATTATTTATATTCTTATTTAATAAGTCATCATATTCTAATGATTTTACTCTAGAAGACCTAATTAGTTTAAATACTCCATGGGGATTAAGCTTTATAGATGAAAATAAAATAATAATAACTGAAAAAAATGGCAGTATTAAACTCTTTAACATTAATGAAAATAAAATATATCCAATAAAACATAACCTTAAAATTTCAAATATAGGGCAGGGAGGTCTCCTAGATATTTTATATAAAAATGAAATTGTATATGTTTCATATTCTGAAAAACTAAAAAATAATAAAAGCAGCACATCAATTGCTATTGCAACATATAATAATAATTTTTTGGAATTTAAAAACATATTTAGGGCAGAGCCTGCAATTCAATCAGGCTTTCATTTTGGATCTAGAATAGTTTTAAAAGGTAACTTTTTATATGCTTCCATAGGTGAAAGGGGTAAAGGTGATATTGCACAAGACCCAAGTAAACATCCGGGCAGTATAATCAGAATTCATATAGATGGAACTATTCCTAAAGATAATCCTAAATTCTTAGAAAATAAAAAATGGGCAAAAGAAATTTATCAAATAGGCGTAAGAAACCCTCAAGGCATGACCTTATCTCCATTTGACTCAAATATATATATTAGTAACCATGGAGCTAAAGGTGGAGATTGGTTTGGAGAAGTTACTAGCGGATCTAATTATGGATGGCCAATTTTAGGATGGGGAGGAACAAATTACTCTGGGTCTAAAATAGGGCCTAAATGGTTAGAAGGTTTTAAGAAACCAATTTACTATTGGGTTCCTTCAATAGCTACTAGTGCAATTACAATATATAAAGGACAGGAATTTAACGAATGGAATGGTACTGCTTTAATTGCATCATTAAAAGATCAAACACTTAGAAAGCTTGAATTCACTGATCCCAAAAATGTAAAAGAAGAGATTATTTTTTCTGATTTGATAGGAAGAATAAGAGATATTGATGTACACCCTATAAACGGTAAAATTTTTTTACTGAGTTCAAATAAATTGTGGATGATGCAAAAATAAATAATTATACCATATAATCTATGGCGGAGAGAGTGGGATTCGAACCCACGGTACGCTTACACGTACGCTGGTTTTCAAGACCAGTGCTTTCGACCACTCAGCCATCTCTCCAGATAATTTATACTATTAAACCTATATTTTATTTTATAAAAGAAAAAAATTATAAATTTTCCATTTTTTAAATGTAATAAAAATTATTAATGTTATTATTAAATATGTTTATCTATCGTTATATCCTAATATCCTTTTTAATAATATTTTTTTCCACCAATTACTCATTTTCTGAAGATAAAAATTTTAATGAATGGCTACTAGAATTAGAAAAGGAAGCTATTGAAAGAGGTATCTCCAAAAGAACTTTTACTCTGGCAATGGAAAATGTAGTTTTAATTGAAAAAGTAAAAAAATTAGATAAGAAACAACCTGAAAAAGTCATTACTTTTAATGATTATTATGAAAGAACTGTAAATAAAAGAAGAATTGAAATAGGTAAAAATAAATATAGTCTTCATAAAAATGAAATTTTAGATATAGCTAATAAATATGGAGTCCAAGCAAGGTTTATACTAGCCATTTGGGGTGTTGAAACAAATTATGGAACGTATACTGGCTCATTTTCAGTAATATCTTCATTAACAACTCTTGCTTTTAATGGAAGAAGAGCTAATTTTTTTAGGCTACAGCTTTTGGATGCTCTTAAAATATTAGATGAAGGACATATAGAATTGTCTAATATGAAAGGGTCTTGGGCAGGTGCAATGGGGCAAAGTCAATTTATGCCTTCATCTTATTTAGAATATGCCCAGGACTATGATAATGACGGCAAAAAAGATATATGGTCTAATCATTTAGATGTATTTGCTTCAATAGCATTTTATTTAAAGTCTCATGGATGGGATAATACTAAAACTTGGGGAAGACAAGTATTAGTTCCTAAAGAAATTTTGGATTCTTATAAAGAGAATTATTCAAATGAAGAAACCTTAAAATTTTGGTCTGACAAAGGCATTAAAAATATTGATGGAAAACAACTACCTTATTTAAATTTAAATGCAAATTTAATATTACCAGATGGCCCTCAAGGAAATGCATTTCTAGTATATAATAATTTTTATAAAATTAAGAAATACAATGCATCTACTTATTATGCTTTATCTATAGGCATGTTATCTGACAGGATAAAAAATTGAAAAACTTAATAATTATAATTTTGCTATTATTTGTAAGTGCATGTGCTGAATTAAATTTAGTAAATCATCTAACAAAAAAAATTATTATGAATAATAAAGATCAAAATGAAACTAGAGAAAAATTATATAATGAACAACAACCAAAACCTTATTATAAAGTTGGTAATCCCTATTATATAAATGGAGTTAAATATATTCCTAAAGAAGTGAGTTCATATTATGAAATAGGTATAGCTTCATGGTACGGACCAAAATTTGATGGCAAACTTACTGCCAACGGAGAAATTTTTAATCAATATGATGTTACAGCAGCACATAAAACACTCCCTCTTCCGAGCCTTGTAAAAGTAACGAATTTAGAAAATAATAGATCTATAATATTAAGAATAAATGATAGAGGACCTTTTGTAGGAGATAGAATTATAGATTTATCATATAAATCTGCTCAAATTCTTGGTGTAGTTAAAAAAGGAACTGCTGAAGTCAGTGTAGAGTTATTAGAATATGGAGAACATCTCTTAAATTATTCAAAAGGTAATGAAGTAATTACAACTAAAAGAAATAAAACACACTTCCTTCAAATAGGTATATTTAAAAACCCTAATAATGCTGATAAATTATCAGACAAATTAAGAAATACTGATTATTTAAAACATAAAGTTATTATTGAGACTACAAATGTAAATGAAGAGACTTTATTCATAGTTAAAATTGGACCAATACAAGACAGTGAAACAGCATTATATATGCAAAGAAAACTAAAAAAAGATGAAATTTTATCAAAGTTAGTTATAGAATAAATATATAAATTCTAAGGAGATTAAATGTATACAATAAATTATAAAATTTACTTTAAAATATTAATAAATATTTTATTCATTCTATTCATATCTATAAAAACTTCTAATGCGGATACTACAATAAATACTTCTGCTAAATATGCTCTTCTAATGGATCATGATACAGGTAGGATACTTCTTAATAAAAATTCTGATGTAAAAATGTCTCCTGCATCTATGAGCAAATTAATGACTATTTATTTAACTTTTGAAGCAATTAAACAAGAAAGAATAAATCTTGATACAGAACTAGTAGTAAGTGAAAATGCATGGAGAAAAAAAGATAAGAATGGAAAATCTCTTCCTCCTAGCGGTTCTAGTATGTTCCTAGAACCACTTACAAAAGTCACTGTTGAAGATTTACTCAAAGGAATAATTGTTCAGTCTGGTAATGATGCTTGCATAGTTATCGCTGAAGCTTTGAATGGTTCTGAAGAGGCTTTTGCAAATAAGATGAATGAAAAAGGTAGTGAATTAGGTTTAAAAAATAGTAATTTTACCAATTCAACTGGTTGGCCTGATAAAATGCATTTAATGTCTTCCTTAGATTTAGCATTACTTGCATCTAAGCTTTATAAAGATTTTCCTGAATACATGCATTATTTTTCTCAAAAGAAATTTACATATAATGGTATAGCTCAATCAAATAGAAACCCTGTAATATATCAAGATATTGGTGGTGATGGTTTAAAAACAGGTTATACAAAGGACAGTGGTCACGGAGTAGTAGCATCAGCCATACAGAATGGAAGAAGAGTTGTATTAGTCTTAAATGGAATTGAAGGAACAAAGCTTAGGGCAATTGAAGCTGAAAGAATAATTAATTGGGGGTTTAGGGAATTTGAAAATATAGTTTTATATGAAAGGAATGAAATTGTAGATTCAGCAAATATTTGGCTTGGAAGCAGGCCAACTGTTCCTCTTATAGTTAAAGATAAAGTAATGTTAACTTTATCTAAAGCTGATAGAGGCAAAGACTTAAAAGCAACTGTTAAGTATGTAGGGCCGTTGATACCTCCTTTAAATGTTGATTATTCAGTAGCAAAATTAATAATAAAGAACAATAAAGGCGAACGCATTAATGAATATAATTTATTTCCTGAGTACGAGGTTAACAAAGCAGGACCAATAGGCAGATTATTTGGTTCTTTATCATATCTTATATGGGGAAACCCTATTCAATGAAAAGTTTACAAGGGCTCTTAATAACATTTGAGGGTGGAGAAGGGACCGGAAAAAGTACACAATCTAAATTATTGTATGACTATTTAAAGAGTAAAACTACAGATGTTATTTTAACTAGAGAGCCAGGAGGATGTACCGAATCTGAAAACATAAGAAATTTGCTAGTAAAAGGTAATATAAATAAATGGGACCCCATTACAGAATCACTTTTACATAATGCAGCAAGAAGAGAACATGTAAAAAATATTATTAAGCCTGCACTATTAAAAAATAAAATAATAATCTGTGATCGTTATATTGATTCTACAATGGCTTATCAAGGAATCGGACAAGGGGTAAACTCAAACTTCTTAAATATTCTATCAAAAGAAATAACTGAAAATATTGTTCCTAATATCACTTTTATTTTTGATATAGACCCAGATATATCTCTTAAAAGAGCGAAGAAAAGAGATAAAAATACTAATAATAGATATGAAAATTTTGATATATCGTTTCATAGAAATATAAGAAATTACTTTAAATCGTTAATAAATACTAACAAAAGATATATACTAATAGATGCATCAAATAGTATAGAAGAAATACATTTAAAAATTTTAAAACCTATAAATGATTTAATTAAATAGAAAATATTTTCATGTCATTAAAATCACACCCAAGATATATCAAAAGATTAATAGGACATCATCAAGAAAAGCAATTATTTGAAGATTCTTTTTTTAATAATACGTTACAGCACTGTTGGCTTCTAGAAGGTCCTTCAGGTATAGGTAAAGCATCCTTTGCCTATTGTGCTGCAAGAGCAATTTTCTCTTTAAATCTAGAGCCAAATAGAGATTTATTACTATTTGATGATAATGAGAGTACAAAAGAAGTAAATCACTTAAACTTTAGTTATAACGAAAATAATTTAATTCATAACAGAATATCGGAAAACACTCATTCCGATTTAAAAATTATTGAACAAATACAAGAAGAGAAATCAACTCAAATAAAAGAAATAATTCCAGTAGATAAAGTAAGAGAAATAGAGAGTTTTTTTTCGAAAACTTCAGGCGAAGGGGGATGGAGAATAGCTATTATTGATAGTCTAGATAATTTAAATAAACATGGGTCTAATGCACTTTTAAAAATTTTAGAAGAACCTCCAAAAAAATGCTTAATATTTCTTATTTCTCATAGTAAATCAAATGTACTAGATACCATTAGATCAAGATCAAGAATACTTAAATTTTCTGAGTTAAATCATGAAAATACAAAATTAGTGATAGAAGAATCATCTATTATCGAAAATGAGCAAGACTTAGCAAAAATTAATATTTTAGCAGGAGGGAGCCCAGGAAAAGCAATTATACTATTTAATAATAATGGATTAGAAATTTATGATAAAATAATAGCAGTATTTAATCAAATGCCTAAAATGGATATTAGTGTAGTAGAACCTTTATTAAAAGTTATTTCAGATAAAAAAAACTTACTCGGACTTAAAATTATTAGCATTTTAATGACTATCTATCTAAATAGAGCATACAAAAGGAGTTTAAAACTCGTAAAAATAAATATTTCCGATGACGAAAGAATAAGCCAAGATAATTTTTTAAAATTTTTTAATATTGCAGATATACCTACCTTATGGGAAAACATTTATACAAATATAAACTTATCTTTGAACTTTAATTTAGACAAAAAACAAGCAATGATAAATTTAATTGAAACCGTAAAAAAATTTAATAAAAATTATAGATTACAATAAGGAATTTTATGGAAAATAAACAAAAAAAATTTTATATCACGACACCAATATATTATGTAAATGATGTGCCTCATATTGGACATGCATATACCACTGTAATTTGCGATACAATTGCCAATTTTAATAAATGGCTTGGTAATAAAGTTAACTTTTTAACAGGAACTGATGAGCATGGACAAAAAGTAGAAAAATCAGCCTTAAAAGCAAATATGGATCCTCAAACTTTTACTGATAATGTTTCTAAAAGCTTTAAAAAATTAGCGTCTAAACTTGAAATAAATAATACAGATTTTATTAGAACTACTGAAGATAGGCATATAAAATCTGTTAAACATCTATGGAATATACTTGTGAATAAAGGGGATATTTACATAGATAAATATTCTGGGTGGTATTCAATTAGAGATGAAGCTTTCTATTCTAATGATGAGGTTATAGAAGATAAAAGTGGTAAAAAATTAGCACCTAACGGTTCTGAAGTAGAATGGCTCGAAGAACCATCTTATTTTTTTAAACTTTCATCATGGCAAGATAAACTATTAAAATTTTATGAAAAGAATCCAGATTTTATATCCCCTAAAAGTAGATACAATGAAGTCTTAAGCTTTGTTAATGGAGGGTTAGAAGACCTTTCTATATCAAGAACTACTTTTAACTGGGGAATACAAGTACCGGATAATGATGATCATGTTATTTACGTTTGGCTCGATGCATTAACAAATTATATCTCAGCATTAGATTATCCAAATAAAGATTCTAAAAATTGGAAATCTTTCTGGCCAGCAGATATTCATGTTGTAGGTAAAGATATTTTAAGGTTTCACGCCGTTTATTGGCCGGCTTTCCTTATGGCAGCAGGGCTAGAAGTTCCTAGAAAAATATACGCTCATGGTTGGTGGACAGTTGATGGAAAAAAAATGTCTAAGTCTACTGGGAATGTAATAAGTCCTGAAGTAATAATTGACAAATATGGTTTAGATCAATTTAAATATTTCTTATTAAGAGAGGTTAGGTTTGGACAAGATGGAGATTTTTCAGAAGAAGCATTAGTAAAAAGGGTAAATTCTGATTTATCCAATGATTATGGAAATTTAGCCCAAAGAGTTCTTACTTTTATATATAAAAATAATGAGTGCCTAATTCCTAATAAAGGCTCTTATACCTTGGAAGATAAAGAATTATTAAAAGATATGGGAGTATCTAAAGATAATATTATAAATTACATGCAAAATTATCAAATAACTAATGCTTTAGAAGAATTGTGGACTATCATAAAAAAATCTAACGCTTATATAGATGAACAAGCTCCATGGACTCTAAAAAAAATTGACCTAAATAGAATGAATACAGTTTTATTTATACTTGCAAATATTATAAAAAATATAAGTTTAATAGCAACTAACTTTATACCCAACGGAGCTAATAAAATACTTGATCAACTTGCAATTCCTCAAAACAAAAGAAAATATATAAATTTTGACGAAGAGCTTATTCCTGGATCTAAGTTTAATAAGCCAGAAGGAGTTTTTCCAAGATTAGAAATTAAGGAATAATAATGATAATTGATTCTCATTGCCATTTAGATTTTAAAGAATTTAATGAAGATTTTAATAATGTATTATTAAATGCTAAAAATAATAATATATCTGGAATGCAAACAATATGTACTAAAATTGATGAATTTCCCAAGATTTTAAATATTGCTAAAAAACATTCAAATATATGGTGCTCAGTTGGAACACATCCTCATAATGCTGAGCACGAGAAACATATTTCTCAAGATACTATTAAAAAATTATGTGATAATGATAAAGTTATAGGAATAGGGGAGACGGGGTTAGATTATTATTATGAAAATAGTAATAAGGAAGATCAAATAAATTCTTTCCTTAAGCATATAGAGGTTGCAAAAATAACTAGTATACCACTAATTATTCACGCTCGTGATGCAGATGATGATATAATTGAAATACTAACTAAAGAATATAATAAAAGTCCATTTACAGGAGTTATTCATTGTTTTACATCTAGCTATAGATTGGCAGAAGCAGCACTTAGTATAGGGTTTTATATATCTTTTTCTGGCATAATTACATTTAAAAACGCAGATGAAATCAGAAATTCATGTAAAAAAATACCGATGGAAAGAATTTTAGTAGAAACAGATGCTCCCTTTTTAGCTCCTGTTCCATATAGAGGAAAAAGAAATCAACCTTCTTATATTACAGAAACTATTAAAAAATTAGCAGAAATTAAAGAACTTACAGTTGAAGAAGTTACAAATACTACTACTAATAATTTCTTTCATTTATTTAATAAGGCAAAATTATGAATATGGAAGTAACAATTCTTGGTTGTGGATCATCAGGAGGAGTTCCTTTAATTGGAAATATCTGGGGACCTTGTGACCCTAAAGATATAAGAAATACAAGGAGAAGAGTGTCAATATTGGTAAATACAAATGAAAAGACATTTTTAATTGATACTAGTCCAGATTTACGTATGCAAATGTTAGACTCAAACGTTAGTAATATAGATGCAGTATTATATACTCATTCTCACGCAGATCACGTACATGGGATTGATGACTTAAGAGCTTTCTGTTGGAGAAGAAAAGATAATAAACCAATTCCAATTTATGGAGATAAATTCACTATAGATCAAATTACAACAAGGTTTAATTATGCATTTCAAAAAAATTTAGGACCAGCAATTCCTAGTTTAGAAGCTAAAGAAGTGAAAATAGGTGAAAATATTATTGAAAATATAAAAATTGAAGTAATTAGACAATTTCATGGTAAAGGATACAGTTTAGGATATNGNTTTNATAANTTTGCNTATTCAACGGANGTNAATAAATTTCCTNNNGANNCNTTTGANAAACTTANAAGNTTTAGANNTATGGATNGTNGATTGTGTTAGATATGAGCCNCATTANAGNCANTCTCANTTTGANCAAACTATGNNTTGGATAAAGNANCTNAAGCCNAAAAAANCNATTTTAACTCATATGGGTCATTGGCTAGACTATAAAGAACTAAAAGCAAAATGTCCTGATAATGTTGAACCAGGAATNGATGGAATGGTAATNAAAGTATAATGGATNTNAATTTTATTAATAATTTGATCATAGGNTCTTTAAGAGANCCAATTTTATGGATAATTGCAATAGTATTTGCCAGTAACATAATATCAAATGTATTTAAAAGAAAAGTATTTTATCTTGCTATAGCAGGAATAATATGGGGTTTNATNAGGCTTTATGTTTATAAATCNTTTGGCGAAATTTTTACGTTCAACCANACTATATTATTACTTTTAATNTGTTTAATNCTTATGATATCCTTAGGGAGTCTTATTATTTTACANATTTAANNTATTTAAATCAAATACTTAATTNNTAAATTTGATTTTTTATTTTAATTATACGTATATTATTTCTGATAATATACATTATGCGCCTANGNTATAAATGACAGAATTAAAGAAAATAATAGATATAATAAAGAAATTAAGAGACCCTAAAGATGGATGCCCATGGGATAGNAAGCAAACTCANTATTCCCTATTACCTTATTTGCTAGAAGAAACATACGAATTNNTAGAAGCNATTAATAGTAAAAANAAGNATAATATTAAGGAAGAACTCGGTGANGTGTTACTTCAAATTCTATTACATGCAGAAATTGCNTCTGAAAAAAATAATTATNACATTAAAGATATAATAAATAGCCTATCTGATAAATTAGTAAGAAGACATCCACATGTATTTAAAAAGAAGGAAAAATTAAATGAAGAACAACTTAANNCTCAATGGAACAAAATAAAAAAACTAGAAGGNAAAAGAGATGAAACTNATAACCCCTNCTCNGAAATAAACNCATATCTGCCTTTAATGCTCAAAACAATAGAAATAGGTAAAATCAGTAATGAATNTAAATTTGATTGGAAAGACTATAAAGGGCCATTATCTAAAGTAAAAGAAGANCTTNATGAAGTAATNATAGAAAANAAGAAAGAAAAAATAAATCAAAAAAAAATGGAAGAAGAAATAGGAGATCTCTTATTTTCTGTTATAAATCTTGCCCGNCATCTTAATGTNAATCCAGAAATATCCTTAATGCAATCAAATAAAAAATTTATTAAAAGATTTAATTTAATGACCAATANCTATGGAGGAAAACAAAAATTTATAAANGNAAANCCTAAAAANAAAGAAGAGTTATGGAATAAAGCAAAAAAAANCTTAAAGTAATTTNATNAAAGAAGAAGTATCATTTCTATTATAACCTTGATCAATTAATTTTTTATAAAAACTATCAATCAATTTAGTAATTGGTAAGTTTGCATTATTTTTATTAGATTCTTCTATACATATTTGTAAATCTTTATGCATTAATTCAATAGCAAAACCAAAATCAAATTCATCTTTTGACATAGTCTCTGCTCTATTTTCCATTTGCCAAGATCCAGCTGCACCTTTAGATATAACTTCAACTACTTTTTTTATATCAAGACCAGATAACATTCCAAATTTAACTCCTTCNGATAATCCTTGTAATAATCCTGCTATACAAATTTGGTTTACCATTTTAGTTAATTGNCCAGCTCCTACATCACCCATTAAAGTTACTGCTTGNGAAAATGCTTCTATATACGGCTTAGATTGATTAAATGCCCCAATTTCTCCACCTACCATTACTGTCAGTATCCCNTTAACTGCACCAGCCTCTCCACCTGATACAGGAGCATCTAAAAAAGATATATTGTNTTCTTTAGCTTTACGGNTAAGAAATCTAGCTATGTCAGCAGAAGCAGTAGTATTATCAATAAAAATTGTTTCTTCACTCATACCTTCAAAAGCNCCNTTTCTNCCGATACAAACTTCTTTAATGTCATTATCATTTCCTACACATGCAAAAACAATTTTTGAATCCTTAACAGCTTCCTTAGGTGTTAATGCTTTATTTCCTNTAAATTCTTNTAACCATTTATCAGTCTTACTTTCTGTNCGATTATAAACAGTAACATTATANCCAGCTTTTGAGAGATGACCTGCCATATGATACCCCATCACTCCTAAACCTAAAAAAGACACATTTTTATCCATATTTTATCCCCAATAACANAAAAAAAGAGCTATCAAAAACATNATAGCTCTTTTTAGTATTTAAATAAATAAAATAGATTTAAATAAGTGGTATTTACATACCCATACCACCCATNCCACCCATTCCACCCATACCTCCCATGCCGCCCATATCAGGCATAGCAGGTGCAGCTGACTCTTTATCTTCAACTGTATCAGCTACCATNGCTTCNGTTGTAATCAATAAACCAGATACAGATGACGCATCTTGTAAAGCTGTTCTTACAACCTTAGTAGGNTCAATAATTCCTGATTTAATCATATCTACGTATTTACCGCTTTGGGCATCAAATCCATAAGATTTATCTTTAGAGTCGTTAATTTTACCAACAACAATAGANCCATCANAACCTGAATTTGCAGCAATCTGTCTNATAGGAGCCTCACAAGCNCTTTTAACTATTTCAAGACCAACTTTTTGNTCATTATTTTCTGGTTTTAGTTTTGCTAATGCTTTTGAAGCATTTACTAATGCTCCACCTCCACCAGGAACAATACCCTCTTCTACTGCTGCTCTTGTNGCNTTCATNGCATCATCAACNCTATCTTTACGNTCTTTAACTTCAACTTCGGTAGCGCCACCAACTCTAATGACTGCAACACCTCCAGCTAATTTTGCTAATCTTTCNTGTAATTTTTCACGATCATAGTCTGAAGTAGCCTCTTCNATTTGNGCTTTAATTTGACTAACNCTAGCAGATATATCTTTTTTAGAACCAGCACCATCNATNACAGTAGTTTCTTCTTTTGTAATATGAACTCTTTTTGCAGTTCCTAACATTTTAAGATCAACATTTTCTAACTTAATACCTAGGTCTTCACTTATAACCTGAGCGTTAGTTAGAGTAGCTATGTCAACTAACATTGCTTTTCTTCTATCACCAAANCCAGGAGCTTTAACAGCAGCNACTTTTAATCCACCTCTTAATCTATTAACCACTAAAGTAGCAAGNGCTTCCCCTTCTATATCCTCTGCAATTATTAATAACGGTTTACCAGACTGTACAACCTTTTCTAAAACAGGAAGNATTGGCTGTAAGCTTGATAACTTTTGTTCATGAATCAGTATATAAGGATCTTCCATTTCAGCAGTCATTTTTTCTGCATTAGTTATAAAATAAGGTGATAAATAACCTCTATCAAACTGCATACCTTCTACAACATCCAGNTCTGTTTCNAGACCTTTTGCTTCTTCTACAGTAATTACTCCTTCTTTTCCAACTTTTTCCATAGCTGTCGCAAGTAATTCTCCAATTTCTGCTTCACCATTTGATGANATAGTTCCAACTTGTGCAACTTCACCTCTTGAAGTAATTCTTCTACTATTCTTATTTAATTCTCCTACTACNGTTTCAGTGGCTAAATCTATACCTCTTTTTACATCCATAGGATTCATTCCAGCAGCAACTGCCTTACAACCCTCTCTTACTATAGATTGAGCTAATACAGTAGCAGTAGTAGTTCCATCACCAGCAATATCATTTGTNTTACTAGCAACTTCTCTGACCATCTGTGCACCCATATTTTCAAACTTATCTTTAAGTTCTATTTCTTTGGCTACAGTAACTCCATCTTTAGTAGTTCTTGGTGCTCCAAAGGATTTATCTATAACTACATTTCTTCCTTTTGGACCTAAAGTTACTTTTACTGCATTTGCTAAAACATCAACACCACGCAGCATGCGCTCCCTGGCATCGGTTGAAAATTTTACATCTTTTGACGGCATTTANATATTCCTTAATTTAAGGGCTAATTAGCCCATTATTCCCATAATATCTGATTCTTTAATAATAACTAAATCATCAGAACCTATTTTAATTTCTGTACCNGACCACTTTCCAATAAGAACAANATCTCCTTTTTTAACATCTAAAGGAGTTATTTTTCCATCTTCAGAACGCAATCCTGTTCCTACAGCCATTACTTTTGCTTCCATTGGTTTTTCCTGAGCAGAATCTGGTATAATAATTCCACCAGCTGTTTTTTCTTCGCTTCCCATGCGTTTTACTAAAACACGATCATGAAGGGGTTTAAAATTCATATCAAATATCCTAATATTAAAGTTAATAATTAGCACTCTANTANATAGACTGCTATGCTTAATATNTGATATGTGTGNTTTACCATCAAAAATGTCAAGTATATTNACAATATTTTTTCAATTAATTTTAAATTAGCTTCTTTATAGTAGTTTTTAATTCACTTATTCCTAAGCCTGTTAATGCAGATAAATAAATTTTATTTTTAGAATTTATTATATTTTTAAGCTCAGGCTTNACTTTATCAACTTTATTAATAACTTCTATATAATTTTNTGGTATTTGATTTTTATCGTAANCAAATATTTCCCGAATNACAGACAAAACATCATCATTTTGTGAATCAAAATCTTCATGGGAAATATCCCTAACGTGAATTATCAAATCAGCATATAAAATCTCATCTAAAGTAGATTTAAAAGATTCTATTAANTCAGTAGGTAAGTTACTNATAAATCCTACTGTATCAGATAATATAAAACTATTCTCTCTAGACAAACTTACTATTCTATGCTTTGGATCTAAAGTTGCAAAAACCATATTTTTAGTAAACTCTTTTGCGCCAGTAATTTTATTAAATAAAGTTGATTTACCTGAATTTGTGTATCCTATAAGAGATACTNTCGGATATAATTTTTTTCTTTTATTTCTCTGAAGCTCTCTAGTTTTTCTTACTTTTTCGAGTTCTTTTTTAATTCTTTTAATTCTACTCGTAATGTGTCTTTTATCTAATTCAATTTGAAGTTCTCCAGGACCACCAAGAAAGCCCCTACCCCCTCTTTGTCTCTCTAAATGTGTCCACGATCTAACTAATCTAGTTTTCTGCCAAGTGATATGAGCAAGTTCAACTTGTAAAGAACCTTCTTTTGTTACTGCTCTTGCTCCAAAAATTTCAAGAATAAGCGCCGTTCTATCTAATACTTTTACACTCCATAACTTTTCCAAATTTCTTTGCTGAATNGGAGTAATATTTGTATTAATGATAATAATTTTNTTNTTTAATTCTTTTTCTTTTAAANTTTGTTTTATTTCATCAATTTTACCTTTACCAAAAAAGGTTCCAGGTTTAATTGAAGAAACTCTAATTATGTTCGCCCCATAAATTTTTAAATTAATAGCTCCTGCCAAAGACTTTAATTCTATTAAGGCTGANTNATTTGTTCGCCTGCTTTGCTTATTATTAAGNATATTTGGATGTATTAATAAACAACTATTCATTTTANATTACAACTTNAAAAAATATTATACTTCAAATTTTTTTCCAAAAAATTCCTGNAATTAATATCATTGTAAGAAAAATTTCTATTCTTCCTAATANCATTACTATAGATAAAANAATAACTTCNAAAAATGANTCTGGATANTAATTTAAGTTTGCAATTTCTAAAATACCAATACCAGAATTTGTAATNGTTGATATTATAACCAAAAATGAATCCTCAAACCTTAANTCAAAAATTGATAAAATGGATGCTAACAAAGGNATTGAAATTAAATAAAGTATACAAAATAAAAATATTTGGGATNTTTCATCTATATTATTAATTTTTTCACTAGCCATAATTTTNCGAGGATTNACTAATCTAAATAATTCAATATANATGTATTTAAAAATATATATTATTCTACTAGCCTTCATTCCGCCAGAAGTAGAACTAACGGAACCCCCAANTAAAGTTAGCATAGCTAATAAGATAATTACATTGCTTAATAAACCNTAACTATATANTTTTTCTGGAATTAGTCCGGTAGTAGTNATAAAAGATATTATTAAAAAACAAATGTTTATAAATTTATCAATAAAANGCATTTTAATATAATTGAAAGAANAAAAACTAAGTATAAGAGTAAAAATTAGCATTANAATAANTGTTATNCTTATATTTTTATTTTTAATATAATTTAAAAATCCATGAGAAAANGATTTATAATGNAAATTAATAGATAAAGACCCAATAATCATAGAAAAAATCATAAANAATTTTGTTAAATTATTGAATTCAATGATAATATCTCCTCTTGAGGTAAATGCATTACTAGTNGATATTAATGCCATAGAGANCTGAATNGCATCATTTAAATNATTTAATAAAAAACTAAAAATAAAAATAAAAATAATTGTTATAGAANAATATAANAAAAATATNATTNTAAAATTTTCTATTGAAAAATANTCCTTAGANATATTTTTTTTACTTAAAACCATTTCAACAAAAAAACTACCAACTACTATAGTACATAATCCACCTAACCANTGTAATATAGATTGCCATATCAAAAAANTTGATATATCTGAAACTTCAATATTAGACCAAATACCGTTAGTACTTACTAAAGAAGAAGTAAGAAAAAAAATATCCTTAATTTTTTCATCTGGAAATAATATATAAAAAGGTATNGNACCCATTACAATTAAGNTCAGCCAAATTATAAATGTAGATANGACACAAGTNTTTTTATCTATATCNTCAATATTGATTTTATTATTCGATATATATACACAAACAAAAATAAATATAGCTATTATAAGTAATAATATAAATGGAATAGNATTGGCGNCTAATAATAAAGACCANACTATAGCNATNATTGAGCTAAAAGAAATAATAATCATCAATAATAGAATAAACGGATATGTATTTTGAATTTTCAAAATTTAATTCCTAAAAGTCTAAATTAATAGAAACCTATACCAACAGAAAATATTTTTTCAATTTCTGTAATAAAGTCGTGTTTNGCAAATACAATCACTCTATCACCTACTTCGATTGTTGTAGAACCAGTTGGCAATATTACAGACTTATCTCTTATTAATGCACCTATAGCTACACCATCAGGTAGAGGTTTTTCTCTTAATGGAACTCCTATTAGAATTGAAGATTCTATTGCCTCTAACTCAATTACTTCTGCTTCACCTTCTCGCAAACTTTGNACTTGAAAAACTTTACCTTTTCTAACATATCTTAAAATTCTAGAAACNGTCAGTTCTCTTGGGTTTACAATAGCATCAATACCTAATGAATTAATAAAAGGACTATATCTATTTTCAGACAGTAAGGCCGCTGAAGAATGACATCCATATTTTTTAGCTAAAATTGCAGATAAAGTATTAATTTCATCGCTTGCAGTTAATGCAAATGTAAAATCAGCTTTAGCTATATTNGCTTCTTCTAATATTTCTTTGTCTAAAGCATCTCCATNTAGAATTATAGATTTACTTAATTCATCAGCAATACTTTCAGCNCTATTCTTATTATTTTCTATAAGAGTAATATGAGATTGAGGTTCGTTATCTTCAATTGACCTAGCTACTCTCAAACCNGTTTTACCTCCTCCTATGATAACAATTCTTCGAGCCCTCGCAGTTTCTTTCCCAAAAACTGAAAGGACTCTTTCAGTTTTGTTTGATTCTGCAATTATATATATGTCATCTCCACTTTTCATTTCACTAAGTTTGTCAGGAATAAAACCCTCTGAATTTCTTACAATATATACAACTCTAGCTCCCAAATCAGGAAATATTTCTGTTAACTGATTTAGAGGAGTATTTAATACTGGACAATCTTCAGCTAAATTAATTTCTATTAACCTAACAAGGTCCTCATCAAAAGAAATTAAATCCTTTGCTCCAGGAACTGCAACTAGTCTAGTAAAAGACTTGGCTACTTCTTGTTCTGGTGATATTAGAGCATCAATAGAAAATAAACCTTCATTAAAGAGATGTTTCCATTGTTCCATATTATATGCTTCGGATCTTACTCTAGCAATTTTTATGGGAACTGAAAATAAGGCACTAGCAATTTGACAAGAGATCATATTAATTTCATCAGATTGGGTAACAGCAATGATCATATCAGATTTATCAGCTTCTGCTTCTTTAAGAATATTTGGATGAGATGCATAACCAATTAAAGTACGAACATCAAGCTTACTAGAAATTTGTTCTATTCTATCTTCATCATGGTCTATAATTGTGATTTGATTTTTCTCATCTGACAAAAGTCTTGCTATATTATACCCTACCTCTCCTGCTCCACATATAATAACATTCATATAAATTTCCTTTAGTTTTGTTTCCTAATTTTTTTTAATATATTTAGCTTCCTATGAAATGCAGACCTTTCCATTCCTATAAAATTAGCTGTTTTAGAAACATTTCCATTAAACCTATCTAAGTTTTTTTCAATATAATCATGTTCAAATATATTTCTGGCTTCTTTAAGGTTAAGAGAATAAAGATATTCTAGATCTATATTATTACTATTGTCATCATGCTTTTCTATCTGTAATAAGTCTTTTGGAAGCATATCATAAGTAATTATATTTAATTCGTTATCATCCATCATAATTAAAACTCTTTCTATAGCATTTTTTAATTGTCTAACGTTACCAATCCAATTAAAGGCTTGAAGAGAGGCTAATGCTTGTTGATCTATTCTAATTTGATTTCTACCAGTAGTATTTGAAGCTTTATTTAAAAAATAATTTATTAATAATGGAATATCTTCTTTTCTTTTTGATAAAGGAGGCATCTCTATAGGAACTACATTTAATCTATAATATAAGTCTTCACTAAATGTATTATTTTGAATGTTATCTTTAATCTCTATACTAGATGAACTAATTACTCTGATATCTATATTAATTCTCGTTGATCCATTTTTTCTTCTAATAGCATTATCTTGTAAAGCCTTAATAAAATAAGCTTGTGCTTCTAATGATAAACTAGCAACTTCATCTATAAACAAAGTTCCATTATTTGCTTGTTCTAGCAGACCAATTTTGGTGCTTTTACCATCTTTATCTTCTTCACCAAAAAGCAATTCTTCTAATGAGTCAGAAGTTAAAATTTGAGAGTTTAATAATATAAATGGTCCTTCTGACCTCTTAGAATTTAAATGTATTAATCTGGCTAAAGTTTCCTTTCCAGTTCCATATTCTCCTGTAATTAATATTCTACTTCCGGTAGGAGCTACTTTTTTTACCAATAATTGTATTTTTTTAATTAGTGATGACTCTCCGATTAATTCTAATTCCCCTCCTGCTCTTAACCAAAGTTCTTTATGTTCTTTTTTAAGTTTTGATATCTCTAAAACTCTTTCTAGAGTAATTAACAATCTCTCAACTTCAAATGGTTTTTCAATATAATCACTGGCTCCATTTCTAATAGCTTTGACTGCTATATCAATATTACCATGTCCACTAATCATTACACATGGAAGTGATAAAAATTTTGATTGAATCTCATTTAATAATTCTAAGCCATCTAATTTACTATTTTCTAACCAGATATCTATTAAAATTAAATCAGGCAATCTCTCAGAAATAGCATTTAACGCTTTATCAGAATTTTCTACTGTCCTTACTTCATAATTTTCATCTTGAAGTAAACCTGCAATAGAATTTCTTATATCTTCTTCATCATCTATAACTAAAATATTATATTTCATAGTATTATTTAAATTATCCTTTATTTATTTTTTCTTTACTAGTAAATCTTAAATTAGCGCAGACTCCAATACCACCTTCAATATTTTTTACTTCTAATGTACCATTATGATCTTCCATAATTTTTTTTACTATTGCTAAACCAAGGCCAGTGCCATTCTTTCTAGATGTAACATAAGGATCTGTTAAATCATCTTTAATATTTTCAGGTAATCCTATACCTGTATCTGAAACTAATATATTAAAATTATTTTTTACTTTTTTTAATTCAACGGTAAGCATATTTTTAACTTTATTACTATTTTTTCTTTCTATCATAGAATTTATGCCATTTGATATAATATTTTGCATGGCTTGTCTTATTTGGTTTTCATCAACCACTGCATATAGTGTTCTTTTAGGCACTTTAATATTAACTTTTATATTTTCATTAGATAAAACTGATAAAGAAGCAATATCATTTACTAAATTCGTCAAGTTTACTTTATTAAATACTGGTACAGGCATTCTAGCAAATGCTGAGAATTCATTTACCATCTTTCTCATTCCATCTACTTGTCTGATAATTGTACTTATACACGAAAGAAATATTTCAGGCTCCAAAGTTATATGTTTTTTATATTTTCTCTTTATTCGCTCTGCTGCAAGTTGAATAGGAGTTAAGGGGTTTTTAATTTCATGTGCAATTCTTCTGGCGACATCACTCCAAGCTGCAACTCTTTGCATTTTAAAAAACTCTGTCATATCATCAAAAGTAACTACATATCCTAATACTTTATTTTTATTTTTTTCTGCAGTTATAGTCGTAATAATAATAATCTTTTTTTTATTTCTTATTAACTCTATCTCTTTAGTTATAATTTTTTGATTATTTTTTTTAAGTTCTAAAAACATATCTGACATTTCAGGTACTACATCTGTTAAATAACTATTATGAATATTTTTGTCCAAATCTAATAAGTCTAATGCACGCCTATTTGGTAAAAATATCTTACCAAATTTATCCAATCCTAAAACACCAGCTGTAACACCAGTTAAAACAGTTTCTGTAAACTTTATTCTTCTTTCAAGTTCATTATTAGTATTTATTAAATCATTTCTTTGACTGTCTAATTGTTCTGTCATTTTATTAAAAGTTTTGGAAAGATCTGCTATTTCATCTTTATTATTATTATCTGGAACTCTAACTTTTAAATCTCCCATTGAAACTCGTTCTGCAGCATTAGCTAAATTAGTTATAGGAGTAACCAATCCATTAGCGAAATTTAAACCCATTAATATTGCAACAAACATTAGAAGAACAGCTACTACTATAAAAACCATAGTAAAAGTTATATGCAATCCCTCTTTTTTATTTTCTACACCCCTATAATTTTTGACTGCTGCTTTAACAGAATTAATATCTGATATGACTCTTAAATCTTTAAATTTACTTATATATATAAAATGATTACCTAAAAAATTTACAGGAGAAATTGCAGATATTGTTTTATCTAGTTCACTACTAGAGAAATCTATAGCTGGACGTTTTGTTTCCATAACTAAATCAAAAAGAGCCCTTCTTCTTTCTGATTTAAATAGAAAAGATAGTTCACTTTCTGCAACTACATTTCCAAATTTATCAAAAATTATTACTTCCGTAAAATTTCTTTCGTATGCAAGCTTATTTAAAAATTTTTTAAGATTATTTTCTTTTTGTATATCCAAGTTATTAATATTATTTAATATTCCTGAAGTATTCATTATTCCAGCAATATCAACAGCATCTAAGCTTATTTGCCTTTGTCCTTGTTCAAAATAAGCCTCTGAAACTGATAATGATTTATTTAATGCATTTTTTACTTGAGCTGAAAACCAGTTTTCAATTCCAACAGTGAAAAATATAGCTCCAAATATTGCTACCACAATTGCAGGAGCTGCAGCTAATAAACTAAACATAACTACGACTCTACTGTGAAGTTGTGCTCCTAATTGACCACTTTTTTTCCTAGACCATATATTTACTACACGCTTCGTGATTATAATAATTAAACTAATTAATAAGACTAAATCTAAATTAAGTAATACTAATATTAAAAACTTATTAGCATCTCCAGATGGCGTCATAGCTGCATAGGTAGCCATTCCAGATATTAAAGAAGCTACAACTAAAAACCATGACCTCTTAACACCATTGTTACTCTTATTTAGTTTAAAAATATTCATCAAAGAAGAAAACAATGTTTTTCTTTTATATGAAATCTAATTTTTTTTAGCATGATTACCTAATTGTATATCTAAATATATAATTTTTTTTCTAAGAGTATTTCTATTTATACCTAATAACTCTGCTGCTTTAAGTTGATTACCTCTAACTAAATTTAAGGTTTTTATAATTAATGGTCTTTCTACTTCATGTACAATTCTATCATATAAACCATTAGCTGGCAGTTCATTTTTATGAGTATCAAAATATTGATTTAGGTGTTTCTCTACAGAAGCACCTAAGGAATTACTTGTAAAAGTATTTTTATTTTTTTCAAACTTAGACATAAAAGTGCTTAAAGTATCTTTATCAATAAAATTTTGTGGAACTAAAATNATTAATCTTTTAACTAAATTTTCTAATTCTCTNACATTACCGGGCCAATGATAATCCTTTAATTCATTTAGTGCACCTTTATCAAAACTCTTATTTTCTTTAGTATTATCTGAATACTTCTTTATAAAATGATTAATCAATAAAGGAATATCTTCAGATCTATCTCTAAGTGCGGGAACATTTATTGGTACAACATTTAGCCTATAAAATAAGTCTTCTCTAAAAAGTCCATCATTTATCATATCAGATAAATTTCTGTGAGTAGCAGCAACAATTCTAACATTTGTATATATAGTTTTTTTACCTCCAACTGCCGTAAAACAACCATCTTGTAATACTCTTAAGAGTCTTGTTTGAGCTTCAACTGGCATATCTCCTATTTCATCAAGAAATAAGGTTCCTTCATTTGCAAGTTCAAATTTTCCTTTAGTATTTTTTTCGGCCCCTGTAAAGGCTCCTCGTTCGTAACCAAATAATTCAGACTCTATTAATTCTCTTGGTATTGCAGCCATATTAATAGCTATAAAAGGTTCATTTTTTCTAGAACTATAATCATGTAATGCTTTAGCAATTAATTCTTTCCCTGTACCACTTTCTCCCCTTATCATAACTGTTAAGTCAGAATTAACTAATTTAGCTAAAACTCTATATACTTCTTGCATNGATGAGGAACTACCTACTATTGGAAGATCATCATCTAATAGAGATCCATCTTCATTGATAATGTTATTTTTCTTTTCAGAGTTAAAAGACTTAGTTACAACATCTAAAACGTGATCTAAATCAAAAGGTTTTGCAAAATATTCGTATGCACCTCCTGTACTCGCTTCTATAGCAGTTTTAATCGTATTTAAACCACTCATAATCATTACTGGNATACCNGGTCTTAAANCGTGAATTAGAGGAAGTAAATCTAAGCCATTAGAATCCTCCATAACAACATCNGTAATTATTAAATCGCCTTCGCCTTGTTCTACCCAAGATAATAAAGTTTTTCCCTTATCTGTACTTTTTGTATTAAAACCTGATCTATTTAGCTTTTTTTCAAGAACTACCCTTATTGCTTTATCGTCATCAGCTATCAAAATTAGAGGTTTATCCATTATTTACTATCCTCATACTGAGGAAATAATACAGTAAAAATTGTATTTTTAGATGAGTTTACTTCTATTATACCTCCATGCTCTTCAATTATACTTGATACAATTGANAANCCTAATCCTGAGCCTCTATGTTTACTCGATACAAAAGGCTCAAAGAGATGATTTTTAATTGTATCTGGAATACCAGGCCCATCATCTTTAACGTGAACATATATTGGTAATTTCAATTTATTATTACTTCCTGAAACTTTAATATTAAAACCATGCCTATAACCAGTTTGTATNGTTATATCTCCATCTGGTTTGGCCTCTGCTGCATTTTTTACTAAATTTAAAAATACTTGAATTAAAGAATTTATATCTCCATAAATATCTGGTAAAGAAGGATCATAAAGCTCAATAATATTACAATTTNCTGCAAAACTATTCTTTGCAATTTTATTAACTCTTTGAAGAACATCATGAATATTAACTGATGTCCTCTTTACTATACTATTATCGGATATAGAATTAACCCTATTGACTAATTCTCCTATCCTATCAACCTCATCAATAATTAATGATGTTAAATCTTTATCTTCTCCATCCACTACATCATTTAAAAGTTGAGCTGCTCCTTTTATTCCAGAAAGTGGATTTTTAATCTCATGTGCCATTAATGACGATAAACCAGATACAGAATGTATATTTTTATATACAATACTTCTATCTATTTGTTCTGCGANTGCCCTTTTATGGAAACATAAAATAATATGATCAATATCATATATACCTGCTTCTACATCTACTATGAAATTTCTTTTATTAAAATCATTTATAGTAATATCAAATTGTGTAGCGTTATATTTTTGTTTATTTACTTGATCGATAAGCGAGAATAATTGATTATCTAATGCTAAAAAAGTTTGCAAATTATTGTTCAATATAGTTTTAGAACTTTCTCCTAATAATACTTCTGCTGCATAATTAATAAATGAAATATTATAATCTTTATCTATTAANAAAATAGCAGATGGAATATTATTTAATAATTGTGCAAAATTTAGACTTTTTGTCTGATTTATTACTTTAGAATCCATTAAAAAAAATCCAAATTAATTAAATGCCTATTAATTAGGCAGAATAAAGAATAAATTTGTTTTAGTCTAATAAAATATATATAAAAATATATATTATATATTTGNAAATGAATTGAGAATAATTAATGAAAACTATTGCTGTAATCCTNGCAAGTGGAATAGGAAAAAGATTTGATAAAAA
The DNA here is from genome assembly GCA_002720535.1 of Candidatus Pelagibacterales bacterium. Classification (GTDB taxonomy): domain Bacteria; phylum Pseudomonadota; class Alphaproteobacteria; order TMED109; family TMED109; genus TMED109. The sequence continues at coordinate 237,568 of PBIU01000004.1, forward strand.
ATTAATTAAACAATATCAATATATTAATAATAAAGCTGTAATATTGTACTCAACAAAAGTTTTTTATNAAAATCCAAATATTGATAAGGTTGTTTTAGTTATAAATAAAAAATACCAAAATATAACTAAAGTATGCTTAGAAGAATTAGCGACANTTGATTTTGTATATGGTGGAGATACAAGAAAAAAATCTGTTTATAATGCACTTAAATATGTTAAAAAATTTAATCCTATAAATATTTTAATACATGATAGTGTCAGACCAAATATAAATAATACAATTATTAATAATATTATAAAAAAGCTCGATAAATATAATGCTGTGGTCCCTGTAATTTCTATAAATGATGCATTAAAAAAAACAAAAAATAATAAAATAATTGAACATGTTGATAGAAACAAGTTTTCTTTAGTGCAAACTCCTCAAGGATTTAAATATAAAGAATTATATTTAAAACACAAAATAANTTATAGTGATAAATTGGACGATGATTCAACTTTATTTGATAATGTGNATTATGTTAAAGGTAATATAAATAATTTAAAAATTACCACTAAAAATGATTTAAAATATTTAGAGTATATAATGTATAAAGATAAAAAATATAAACAAATTTCAGGTATTGGAGTAGATATTCATAAATTTAGCTCTAAAGAAAACACAAAATATATTAAACTTGGTGGAGTTAAAGTTGATCACAACAGGAGTCTTTTAGGACATTCTGATGCAGATGTCATTATTCATTCTTTAGTAGACTCAATTCTAGGAACAATTTCTGAAGGAGATATTGGCTCTATTTTTTCTGATAAAGACCCTAAGTGGAAAAATGCAAATTCAAAAATATTTTTAAATCATGCTATATCTTTATTGAAGAAGCATAAATGTATTCTTTTGCANACAGATATTAATNTAATTTGTGAAGAACCCAAAATATNTAAATATAGAGATAAAATAAAAAATAATATTGCTAAATTATTAAATGTTTCAAATACATGCGTATCTATTAAAGCAACAACTACAGAAACTCTTGGATTTACCGGAAGAAAAGAAGGTATTATGGCACAATGTATAACTACTATATCTAAACCCTATTAATAATGATAAAAATTAATATAAATAATATTTTTGTTTCTGTATTTGGAATTGGATATATTCCTTTTGCTTCTGGAACGTTTGGTTCTTTAGCCGGACTAATTATTGGTTATTTGATATATTTAATTAATTATAATCTATTAATTTTATTAATTCCTTTATTGCTGATTGCAGGAATTAAAGCTTCTCAGATATATCAGAATAAAACTGGTGAAAAAGATTCTAGTGTAATAGTCATTGATGAAGTAGTTGGACAATTAATAGCCATGCTAACTGTATTAGATAATTTATTATTACTTTTTGCATCTTTTATAATTTTTAGAATATATGATATTTTAAAACCTTGGCCAGCATCATATTTTGATAAAAAGATGAAAAATGGTATAGGTGTAATGCTAGATGATGTGATTGCAGGAATATATACATTAATTACGATAAGTTTAATACAAATATTGGTCCGATATGAATAAAATTTTAAATAGCTTATCTTTAGAATTATTAAACCTTTTAAATTTACATAAACTTAAAATTGGAACTGCTGAATCATGTACAGGTGGAATGTTAGCCCAATATTTAACAATGCATCCTGGCTCTTCAAATGTCTATAAATATAGTTTTATAACCTACTCAAATGAAGCAAAAGTAAATATGCTAAATATCAAACAGAAGTTATTAGAAGATTTTGGTGCAGTCAGCAAAGAGGTAGTGTGTGATATGGCAAGAAATATGATTAATTATAATAACGATATAGATATTGTATTAGCTATTTCGGGAATAGCAGGTCCTGGTGGNGCTTTACCTAATAAGCCTGTAGGTTTGGTTCATCATGCATTAGCAACTAAAAAAGCAGTTAAACATGAGAGAATTATTTATAAAGGTAATCGTGAAACTGTAAGAAAATTATCGGTAAAAACATGTCTTGAAATGGCGCTAAATGAAATAAACTAATTTTTATAGAGATAATTTGCCCTATTTTCAAATGCATCTATCATTTTTATAGCAGAAACCTCGAATAATTTTCCCATCAAATTTCTTAATAGAAATGATTTAAAATCAAACTCTATATTTAAAGTTATTCTACATTTATTATGCGATAGATTTTCAATTTCCCATATATTATTCATTTTATTGAATGGGCCACTAATAGCTTCAGAATGTATTTTTTTAGAATTTAAAGTTGTAACTCTACTAGTGAATTTTTCTTTTATTAAATTAAAACCAATTTCCATATCTGAATAAAAGATATTAGTACCCTTATCATAAATATTAGTTGACTTGCACCAAGGTAAAAATTCAGGATATTTTTCAACATCGATAATTAAGTCAAACATTTGTTTATCACTATAATTTAAATCTTTTACTATTTTATAATTAAACATTTAAAAGAGCGTCTCTAGCAATTTTTAGTTTATGAAAATCATCATCTGCGTGATAAGAAGATCTAGTAAGTGGAGAGGATGATACTAATAAGAAACCCATATTATATGCAATATTTTCAATTTTTTTAAACTCTTCAATAGTATAGTATTTTATTACAGGTAAATGATCTTTTGACGGCTGCATATATTGTCCGATAGTAACAAAATCAACATCAGCTTTCCTAAGATCTTTAAGTAGAGTCTCTATCTCTTCAATTTTTTCTCCTAAACCAACCATAATTCCAGATTTGGTAAATATTGTAGAACTTAACTTTTTCACCTTTTTTAATAAATTTAAACTATGATTGTATGAAGCTCCCCTTCTTACATTTTTATATAGTCTAGATATAGTTTCTAAATTATGATTAAATACATCAGGTTTTGCATTTACAATTTGTGCTAGAGCACCTTCTTTTCTCTGAAAATCAGGAGTAAGAACCTCAATAGTAATATTTCTAGACAATTTTTTAATTTCATAAATTGATTTAACAAATTGATTTGCTCCACCGTCCTTTAGATCATCCCTATCAACTGATGTAATTACAACATGTCTCAGATTTAGTTGGGATATAGCTTTTGCTAATCTATATGGTTCTAAAATATCAATATCGCTGGGTGCCCCTGATTTAATATTACAAAAACCACATTTTCGCGTACAAACGTCACCTAAGATCATCACTGTTGCATGCCCCTTATCCCAACATTCCCCTATATTTGGGCAAGAAGCAGACTCACAAACTGTATTTAAATTAGCTTTAGTAATTAATTCTTTAGTTGACAAATAACCTGTTGATATTGGAGCTTTAACTCTAATCCAATTAGGCTTTTTTAATTTAGTTGTACTACTATTAGTAAGATGAGATCTAGAAATATAGTTTCTTTTTAATTTTCTATTATTTAGCATTTATAAGTCAACTTCATATGTGAATAGCCCTATCATAAGCATCTAGAACAGACTCATGAATTGATTCAGAAACTGTTGGATGAGGAAAAATAGTATCAAAAAGATCTAGTTCTGTAGCTTCTAGCTGCATAGCTAACGAGTAAGTAGAAATTAATTCAGTAACTTCTGGTCCTATCATATGCGCTCCTATAAGTTCACCTGTCTCATGACTGAATATTGTTTTTATAAAACCATCCGCACTTCCTAAAGCTATGGCTTTTCCATTACCAATCAATGGAAATTTTCCTACTTTAATTTTAATACCCTTCTTAATTGCATCATTTTCAGTAAGTCCAATACTAGCAATTTGAGGTCTAGAATAAGTACAACCTGGAATTATTTTGTTGTGTTTATTCTTAATATTAGGATTATGAATATAATTTACAGCATTGATACCTTCATGACTAGCCTTATGTGCTAACCATGGCGCACCAGTTAAATCTCCAATGGCAAAAATTCCTTTTTCTGAAGTCTGATTATATCTATCTGTTAATACTTTTCCATTTTCTATCTCTATATTTACTGTTTCTAATCCAATATTTTCTATATTTGCATCAATACCTATAGCCATAATAGCCCTAGAATATTTTTTAAAATGTTTCTTACCAAGTTTATCTACAAATTCTGCTTCAACTTCTTTTTGATTAGATTTTACATAATTTATTTTTGAATTATTAAAAATTTTAATCTTAGAATCTTCAAAACATTTTTTTGCAAACATTGAAATTTCTTTATCTTCTGAAGGAAGTATGTGTTCTTGTGCTTCAACAACTGTTACTTCTGTACCGAAATCATTATAAAAACTAGCAAATTCAATACCAATAGCTCCTGCGCCTACTATCAAGATAGAATCTGGTCTTTTTTCAGGAACCATAGCTTCTTTATAACTCCATATATATTTATTATCACTTTCTAAACCCTTAATTTTTTTTGGCCTAGCCCCCGTTGCAAGAATTATATTAGAAGTTGTATATAAAGTCTCTTTATCAGAATTCTTTACTATAACTCTTCCTTTTCCAGAAATTCTTCCTTCTCCTATAATTATATCAACCTTATTTTTCTTTAATAAATAATCCACTCCTTTTGACAATTGTTCGGATACCTTACGAGATCTACTTACAATTGTTTTCCAATCAATATTAAAATTTTTGACATTTATTCCAAAATCAGGAGTTTCAGATATAATATGATTAATTTCTGATGCTCTCAAAAGAGCTTTTGTAGGAATACAACCCCAATTTAAGCAAATACCTCCTAGTTTGTCCTTTTCTATGACTGCAGTATTTAAACCTAATTGAGAGGCTCTAATTGCAGCTACATAACCTCCAGGACCACTGCCAATTATTATAACATCATAAATTTTATCATTAGTCATTTTACTAAACTATCATTTTTATTGGGTTTTCTATTATACTTTTAAATTCCTTTAATAATTTAGCTCCTACAGCCCCATCAATAACTCTATGATCACCAGATAGTTGACATGTCATCATATTAGCAATTTTTATTTCATCATTAATAATAATAGGTTTTTTTGTTATACTTCCCACCGCTAATATACCAGATTGTGGAGGATTAATTATTGCAGAAAAATTATTTATTTCATACATGCCTAAATTACTTATGGAAAAATTACCTCCCTCATATTCATTAGGTAAGAGCTTACCTGAATTTGCTCTAACTACAAAATCTTTCATTTTTGCAGATATCTCACTTAATTTTAAATAATCAACATTCTTTAAAACTGGAGTAAACAAGCCATCATCGACAGCTATAGCAACACTAATATCAACCGAACCATAATAGGTAATTTCATCTTCTTTCCAAGAGCAATTAGCTTCAGGAACAATATAAAGTGCCATCCCTAATGCCTTAATAACTATGTCATTTATAGAAATCTTTTCTTTTACTTCTAAATCTTTATTTATTGAATGCCTTCCTTTTAACAACTCATCAACATTACAATCAACAGTTAAATAAAAATGTGGAACTTCTTTTTTNGAATAAGATAATCTTTCCGCAATGACTTTTCTCATTGAAGAAGGTTTTTTTCTAACATCTTCTTTATTTTTAGTNTAANATTTTTCATTTAAAGANCTGTTTTTATTTAAATAATTTTTTACATCATCTTTAACTATTCTTCCTCTAGGGCCAGTACCAGTAATTAAATTTATATCTAAATTATTTTGTATAGCAATTCTTTTTGCTAATGGACTTATTGCTTTTCTACTAATTTCTATTTGCTCTATAGAAGAATTATCTTCATTAAAAGTACTACTATCTTTTATATTTTCATTCTTATTTGAAGAAGTTTTTAAACTATCAGATACATCTAAATGTATATTTTTATTATTTGAACTTTCTTCCAATACTTCTTTTTTTTCAGGTANGNTTTTAACATCGATTTTTTCATTCATATTTTCATTGGATTGATCATTCTGATTAGCAGNAATATCTATATTATGCTTAGTTAGTAAATCTTTTACNTCTTTATCAGAATCATTTTTATTTCTAAGCACAGCTATTAAAGAATTAACGCTAATACCTTCTGCTCCATCATCAAATAAAACTTTTTCTAGAACACCTTCATCTACAGCTTCAATTTCCATAGTAGCCTTATCAGTTTCTACTTCTGCAATAATATCGCCAGACTTAATTTCATCACCTATATTCTTACACCACTTTGCAAGGTTTCCCTCTGTCATTGTAGGTGACAAAGCAGGCATCAAAATTGCTATTGCCATTATCTANACTCCTTTNTAAATAATAATATCTGCAATAAATAATAATTATACAAAATAATAAAAATTATAAATTGCTAAAAAATATAATATACTAATTAAATAGCAATAAATTATAATATTTATAAACAATATTAATATAAAATGCTCTTATTATATATTTTATTAAAATAATGTCATACATAACTTAAATATATTGTCCCTATCTGGTAAACATAATTTTTCTAAATTACTGGCATAAGGTAATGGAACATTCAATGCCGCTATTCTTTCTGGAGGGGCATCAAGGTAATCAAAAGCCTTTGACGTAACTAAAGAAATGATTTCAGCTCCTATTCCTGAACTCATCCAACCTTCCTCCACTGAAANTAGTCTATTTGTTTTTTTAACTGATTTTATTATAGTTTCAATGTCTAAAGGTCTTAAAGTTCTTAAATCTATAACTTCAGCACTTATATTNTCTTTTTCAAGTAATTCTGCTGCTTTTAAAGCTGCATAAACCCCTCTTGAGAAAGCTGTAATTGTAATATCAGTACCTGACNTTTTAATATTAGCAGCGCCTATTGGAACAGAATAATCTATCTCAGGAAGCTCAAAAACTTCATTATAAAGTAATTCATTTTCTAAAAATATAACTGGATTAGGATCCNTTATTGCAGATTTAAGNAAACCTTTTGCATCCGCACTATCATAAGGGGCAATTACTTTTAAGCCNGGTATATTAGTAAATAATGAGCTTAAATCATGGCTATGTTGAGCAGCAACTTGCAAAGCAGACCCATTAGGCCCTCTAAATACAACTGGAATATTAACTAAACCGCCAGACATATAATAAGTTTTGGCTGCAGAATTAATTATTTGGTCTATAGCTTGAAATGCAAAATTCCATGTCATAAATTCAACTATAGGCTTCAANCCNCCTATTGAGGCTCCCACTGCTAAACCTGTAAATCCTGCCTCAGTTATAGGTGTATCTATAACTCTATGATCTCCAAACTCTGAAATTAAGCCTTGGCTAACTTTATAAGCTCCTTCATATTCTCCTACTTCTTCTCCNATTAAGAATACATTAGNATCTAATCTCATTTCCTCGGCAATAGCATCTCTAATAGCCGCTCTAACAGGAAATTTACTCATANTTATCCTCACATANTACATCTGTATACAATTCATCTTCACTAACAGGNTNACTACTAGTTGCTTTTTCAGCTAAATTGCTTATTTCCAATCTAATATTATCATCTATTTCTTGAAGTCTGTCTTTATCAAATATGTCTAAATCTAATAACTTCTTTTTTATATATTCTATAGGGTCTTGCTCCTCTCTCATTTTTTGAACCTCTTCCCTAGTTCTATACTTTGCTGGGTCTGACATAGAATGACCTCTATATCTATATGTTTTCATTTCAAGTATAATTGGTCCATTACCATCCCTGACCCACTTTACTGCTTTCAGTGCAGATAGATATACAGAAACTGGATTCATTCCATTAACNGCAAAACCAGGAATACCAAAAGATTCTCCATGCTTACTCAAATCTGTTCCAGCGCTTGCTCNCTTAGTGGACGTTCCCATTCCATATTGATTATTTTCAATGCAAAAAATGATGGGTAATTTCCATAATGAAGCCATATTATAAGACTCATATACTTGCCCTTGATTAGCAGCACCATCTCCAAAGTAGGTAACGGATAAAGTTTGCTTATTTAAATATTTAGATGCAAAAGCTAAACCTGCACCTATAGGAACTTGAGCTCCAACAATTCCATGTCCACCCCAAAAATTATTTGCAGGATCAAACATATGCATGGATCCTCCTTTTCCCTTAGATATTCCTTCTCCTTTTCCCATTAATTCACATAATATTTTATATGGAGAAGCTCCTCTTGATAATAAATGCGCATGACATCTATAGCCTGTAATTACGTTATCTTCTTTATCTATTGCAGCTTCCATTCCAACTGAAACTGCTTCTTGCCCAATATATAAATGACAAAAACCTCCAATTAATCCAAGACCATATAATTGACCAACTCTTTCTTCAAACCTTCTCAAATATAACATTTTTTCATAAAAAGATTTTAATTGCTCATTACTTATTTCTTTTTCATCAAATACATCATATTGACCTAATAACTTAGTATTTTCTGATGTATTATCTTGAAAATTATCTATACTCATTCCAGGAGGAATAAANCTTTCTGGAATATNANTTCCTGATTTAANTAAAAGTTTTATTATAGANGGTTTCCATTTATCAGGAATACCTTGCTGTTTCCATGAGTATACTGTTTTTTCATTTAAAACAGTNTTTGTAAATGAAGAAAGGNTCCTAGCTAATAGTCTTCCTCCGCCTAAATCATCGATTATATTTGAAAATTTATTATCCTGATTCATACAGAATAAGTTAGTTAAAATAAAGAATAAGTCAATTAAATTTTATTNGAGANAAATAACTATTTCATCTTTTCCTGAATAACCTAATTTTAACCTNGTTAACTCATCTAAGAGATCAATATTATTATGAATATTGGACATTTTATCTACTAATAATTCTTTAAAAGCCAGTTCTTTTTCTTTATTTTCNAGAATATTTAAATTATATTCAACTAATTCCTTTTTATCTTTAAGAGGATTAAGTGAAATATTNCCATTTAAAAAATGGAATACAAAGTAAGCACCAACAAAAAATATGCAGGTTCTTATAAAAATATTTCTTACTAAAACATAATTATTATTTGAACTAAAGTTTTTACTCATAACATAATGAATCACTTTAAATAAAATTAGTCAATATTATTTATAAAAATCTTGACCCTTGTTATATAAAGCTTTTTCGCCTAAAAGCTCTTCTATTCTTAATAATTGATTATACTTAGATAATCTATCAGATCTAGATAATGAACCTGTTTTAATTTGACCAGAATTAGTAGCGACAGCTAGGTCCGCAATAAAATGATCCTCAGTTTCCCCTGACCTATGAGAAATCATAGAAGTATAAGATGCTTTTTTTGCCATATTAATTGCGTTTAATGTTTCAGTTAAAGTTCCTATCTGATTAAATTTTATCAAAATTGAATTTGCTATTTTTTCTTTAACTCCTCTTCTAAGCCTATCTGTATTTGTTACAAATAAGTCATCTCCAACCAATTGAACATTATTTCCAATTTGATCTGTCATACTTTTCCATCCTTCCCAATCGTCTTCAGCTAAACCATCTTCAATTGAAATAATAGGATATTCACTAGTAAGAGAATCTAAAAAATCTATCAAACCTTGACTATCAAATATTTTATTTTCACCTTTTAAATTATATTCTTTGTTAGAATAAAATTCTGTAGAGGCTACATCTAGAGCAATAGAAACATTTTTACCAGGCATGTATCCCGCGTTTTCAATAGCAAGAATTATGTAATCTAAAGCTTCTTTATGACTAGAAAAATTAGGAGCAAAACCTCCTTCATCTCCTACTGCTATAGAATAATCATTATTTAATAGAAGTTTTTTTAATGACTGAAAAACTTCAGCTCCACATCTTAATGCATCACTAAAACGAGTAAAACCAAATGGGACAATCATTAATTCTTGAAAATCTAAGCTATTATTTGCATGAGCGCCTCCATTTATAATATTCATAAATGGTATTGGCAAGGTTAGAGAAGAGTCATCTCCAATATGCTTAAATAAAGGAATATTTTTACTATTAGCAGCTGCTCTAGAGCATGCTAGAGAAACTCCTAAAATACTATTTCCGCCTAAATTCATTTTATTACTAGTTCCATCAAGATTAATTAGAATATCATCAATATTATTTTGTTCTAAAACATTTTGGCCTAGTAAAGCTTTATTTATTTCATTATTGACTAATTCAACAGCTTTTTTTACTCCCTTGCCTAAATATCTATTATCATTATCTCTTTTTTCTATTACTTCATATGCTCCTGTGGAAGCGCCTGAAGGAACTGAAGCCCTACCCATAATATTATCAGATAAAAATACATCCACTTCTAGCGTTGGATTACCGCGACTATCTATAATTTCTCTTCCCTTAATCTTACTTATAATTGTCATTATTATACCTTTTTAATTATTTAATTCTTTGGCTATTTCATCATGATTAATTAAAATTTGAAGTAAATTTTTAAGTTTATCCAATGGCCACATATTAGGGCCATCGCTAGGCGCATTATCTGGATCTTCATGTGTTTCCATAAATAATGCTGCCACTCCTATAGCGGATGCCGCCGTAGCGAGCGTAGGTACAAATTCTCTTTGTCCACTTGATTTATCTCCTAAGCCACCAGGTTGCTGAACAGAATGGGTGGCATCAAAAACTACAGGATATCCCATTTTTTTTAAAATAGGAATTGACCTAAAATCAGATACTAAGGTGTTATACCCAAAACTTGCTCCTCTCTCACAAATCATTACTCCACCATTACCATTTTGTGAAATCTTATCTACTACATTTTGCATATCCCATGGTGCCAAAAATTGACCTTTTTTAACCATAATTGGAAGATTTGATTTTGCTGACTCAATTAGTAGATCTGTCTGCCTACATAAGAACGCTGGAATTTGTATTACATCTAATACCTCAGACAATAGTGATATTTGTTCTTTTTCGTGCACATCAGTAATTACTGGACAACCTATTTTATTTTTTATTTCATTAAATATTTCTAATGAATCATGAATACCAGGACCTCTAGATGATTTTAAAGATGTTCTATTAGCCTTATCAAATGAAGATTTGTATATAAAGTTCAACCCGATAGAATTACAAATATCTGATATTAAACTAGCAGTTTTTAAAGCGTGGTCTCTGTTTTCAATCACACATGGCCCTGCAATTAAAGTAAATCTATTATTATTACTTATTACAAAATCTTTAATTTTTATATCTTTGTTATTTTTAGTCATTATTTTTACTTACTTTTTTTACTGCAGATATAAAAGATTTGAATATTGGATGAGGCATAAAAGGTCTCGATTTTAGCTCGGGATGAAATTGAACACCTAAAAACCAAGGATGTGANTTAATCTCTATAATTTCAGGCAACATAGAATCTGGCGATTTACCTGAAAATATCATACCTTTATACGTTAGCTTATTCTCAAAAATAGAATTTACTTCATAACGATGTCTATGTCTTTCATGAATAATAGNTTTTTTGTATATTTTAAATGCTAATGANCCTTTTTTAAGCTTACAAGGATAAGACCCTAACCTCATAGTACCTCCTACATCTGATGTTTTGGATCGAACTTCTTTTTTACCATCTTTATACCACTCTGTTAATAAACCAATTACGTTATTTTCAGTATTTGTAAATTCCGAAGAATTAGCATTTCTTATATTTAATACATTTTTAGAAAATTCAATTACTGCTANCTGAAGACCAAGACAGATTCCTAAAAAAGGAACTTTATTTATACGAGCATATTTTATAGCCTTNATTTTTCCAGTAATACCTCTTTCTCCGAACCCCCCTGGCACAATAATACCATTAATATTTTTAAATTTATTTTTAATAGATTTATCATTTAAACTCTCTGAATTTATCCAATGAATATTTATACCTACATTATTTATTAACCCTCCATGAACTAAAGCTTCATTTAAAGATTTATAAGCATCAGGTAAATCCGTATATTTTCCAACAATACCAANATTAATATTTATTTTTACTGTCTTTGCAGATTGAACAATTCTTTTCCATTTTATCAAATTTATTTTATTTGGTTTAATATTGAAATGCCTTAAAACTTGTACGTCTAATTTTTCACTATGATAAACTATAGGAACATTATAAATATTTTTTACATCTAGAGCTTGAATAACATCTTCAGATTTTACATTACAAAATAATGCAATTTTATCTATTTCGTTAGCCTCAATAGATCTATCACANCTACACANTAAAATATTAGGTTGTATTCCTATTTCTCTTAACTCTTTAACAGAATGCTGAGTAGGTTTAGTTTTTTGCTCATTAGAAGTGTTTATATATGGAACTAAAGTTAAATGTATATAGATTGCTCTTTTTTTACCTATTTCATTACCAAACTGTCTTATGGCCTCTAAAAAAGGAAGACTTTCTATATCGCCTACTGTTCCTCCAATCTCCACTANAATAAAATCGCATTTTCCTATATCTTTTGTAATAAAAGACTTTATTTCATCCGTTACGTGAGGNATTACTTGTACGGTACTTCCTAAGTAATAACCTTCTCTTTCTTTATTTATTACATTTTGATATATCCTGCCCGTAGTTATATTATCACTTTGTTTAGCTGGAACTCCNGTAAACCTCTCATANTGTCCTAGATCCAAATCTGTTTCAGCACCATCATCGGTAACAAATACCTCACCATGCTGATAAGGACTCATAGTTCCAGGGTCAACATTAATATAAGGGTCTAATTTTCTTATTCTTACTGAATAACCTCTTGCCTGAAGTAAAGAACCAATTGCAGCTGCAGAAATTCCTTTACCCAAAGAAGAAACCACGCCACCAGTTACAAATATATATCTTGGTTTAGACATAAAACACCTTTAAGAATGTTTTTTTTTTAAATAATACTTCATATATTATTCTGCTTTTGGTGGTGCAGGGTTTTCCATTTCTTCATCAATCTTTATTAAAGGAGCTTCTATTTCACTATCTATTGAACCATCTAATATAATTGAATTTTCATCACTTTTTCTGCTTTCTATAATTGCAAGGATTAAACTAGTAATCATAAATAATGCTGCAAATATTGCTGTAATCCTTGTTAAAAAGTTTGCCGACCCCTGACTACCCATGATACCGCTTAGAGACATTCCACCTCCCAGTCCGCCTAAAGCTCCTCCATCACTTCTTTGTAATAAAATAAAAACAATTAAACCAAGCGCTAAAAGCACATGAATTGCTAAAACTATATCTGCCATATCAAATCCTATTCGTATTTATAAAATTAACCTGCCATTATACATATCTCTGAAAACTCCTGAGCTTTTAAAGATACACCTCCTATTAATAATCCACCTAAATCTCTACAAGAGAAAATTTCTTTCGCATTATCTTTATTTACAGAACCACCATATAAAATTTTTATATTATTATCTATACCATTATTTAATAACCATTGTCTTATCATATTAAACATTTCATTAATAGAGTCTATAGTAGGAATTTTTCCAGAACCTATAGCCCATATAGGTTCATAAGCTATAATAAAATCTTTATAATTTTTAGGTATAGATTCATTTAATTGCTTTTCAATAAAATTTAAGGCATTTCCAGCATCTCTATCTTTTGCATCTTCTCCAACACAAATAATAGGACACATTTTATTTTCCATTACATTTTTTGCNTTTAAAGCAACATCATTATTTGTCTCATGTTTTCCAATTCTTCTCTCTGAATGGCCAACTATTATATATTTACATTTCATATCNTTTAACATTTGGGCAGAAACATCTCCAGTATATGCCCCTGATATATGAATACTGCAGTCTTGTGCGCCAACAAATATATTTGAATTATTTACAATTTTTTTAACAGTATCTATATAAATATTTGGAGGAAATAATGCTACATCTGAACTTAAATCTTTATCACGTAAAATATTTAAAATTGAGCTAGACAGGTCCTTGGCTTCTTCAATATTACAATTTAACTTCCAATTCCCAGCGATTAACAAATTATATCTCCTAAAATGATATGCAAAAAATGTTTAAACTTACAAATAAATATACTACAAAAAGAATAAATATATTAATATATATATTTATTTATATTAAAAAATAATATTAATAAACAAATAAAATTAAATTTAGTACTGGAAAATCTAATGCTGGAAACTATTAAAAATAAAATTAATTCAATTTTTTCAAAAATATTTTTATTGATATTGGCAGCAAGTTTTGCACTTTGGGGTGTAGGTGACATATTTTCTTCAAGTAATAATTCATCAGTCGCGACAATTGGTGAACTAGATGTTACAGCAGATGACTTTGTTAAAACATACCAAAGAATAATTTCAGATTTAAATAATAACACAAACGGTCAAATTACCGAAGAAATTGCTAAATCATTAGGAGTACCTAGACAAACTCTTGGACAATTGATTAATGAAAAATTAATAGATATTGAAGTTAATAAAGCAAAAATTAATTTNCCAGATAATTATTTAAGAAAAATAATATTCTCTTCTGATGTGTTTAAAGACCAATTTGGCTCTTTTAGTAAACAACAATTTGAATATGTCATAAGACAATTAGGAATGGATGAAAGCACTTATTTCAATGAAATTAGAAAAGCTGTCTTAAGGGAACAAATTACAGCTCCATTTAATAATGGAAATGATTTATCTCCTGTTTTTAATAATGTGTATTATGACTTAAGAAATGAAACAAGAAATATAAAAGTAGTGAATTTTAATGCTTCAAGATTTCCAATAAAAGAAATTCCAAGTGATGTCGATATTGAAAAAAAATTAAAGGATAACTCATCATTATATCAAAAACCCGAATATAGAAGTTTTTCGTTTATTTCAATTAAACCAGATGATCTGATTGATCAAATAATAGTTACAGAAGAAGAAATGCAAAACGAATATAATAATTATCCTGAGAAATATAATGTTGCTGAAAAAAGAGAAGTATTTCTAGCAAATTTTAAAGATGAAAAAGAAGCCCAGGAAATTGTAGATAAAATCAAAAGCAACAATTCAGAAACAAATATTTCTCAAATATTTAGTCAGATTATTAAAGATAATACTGAGTTAGACCCAAATACATTAAACCTTGGCTTAATTGAATATAGAGATTTTCCTTCAGAAGTATCTGACAGTATATTTAAGGCAGACCCGAATAAATTAATAGGCCCAGAAGAAACAGCATTTGGATGGAGATTATTTATAGTTTCAAAAATTGAACCAGCTATTTCTAATTCTTTCCAAGAAGTAAAAACTCAAATTGAAAAGGATTTAAAAGTAAATATTGCCTTNGATAAAATGTACGAGTTAGGCAATACATTTTATGATGAAATAGCTGCTGGAAATCAAATTCATCAAGCTGCAACTGCAATTGGGGCTAAAATAGAAGAATTCTCTTTTGTAGATGTNAATGGTCTTAATATGGAAGGTAATATTAATAATAACTTGCCTCCTTATCCAAACTTACTTGAAACAGTATTTTCATATAATATAAATGANCCCTCAGAATTAATCAGCACCCTTAGCAATACAATGTATGCTATTCAAGTAAATGAAATAGAAGAGCAAAGAACTATGAATATTAACGAAGCAAGAAGTAAAATTATTGAAGATATAAACTTAGATAAAAGCATGAATTTTGCATTAAATAATGCTAAGGATTTTTTATCAGAAGTAAATAATTATAATTTTGATGAAATTGCTAAAAAATATAATTTAATTGTTTTAGAAGCTAATAATATATCCAAGAATGGCTCTGGTGCTGAAGGTATATTAGATAGAGAATCCCTACAAGAGGCATTTAAAATAAATAAAGACGAAATTTCTAATCCTATTAAATATAATGATAAAAGCTATTTAGTTATTAATGTTNCAGATATAATACCTGTAGCTGAAAGAGATATTGATCAACTTCAAAAAATAAATACAGAAATATCTCAATCAATTTCAAGAGATATTGAACAGTTATTTATTAATCATCTAACCNATAATCAAAAAATTAAAATAAATGAGAATCTACTTAACAGTCTTTTTCAAAATGATAGCTAAAAACAATGGAATATCAACCTGATTTTAAAACATTTAAGAAGATTATAAAAAAAGANAAGTCATATATTATTTATACAACACTAGTGGCAGATCTTGATACTCCTGTTTCAGCAATGCTTAGAATTGGAGGAAATGAACCATATTCNTTTTTANTAGAATCAGTAGAAGGTGGAGAAGCTAAAGGAAGATAC
This sequence comes from Candidatus Pelagibacterales bacterium, assembly GCA_002720535.1. GTDB lineage: Bacteria > Pseudomonadota > Alphaproteobacteria > TMED109 > TMED109 > TMED109. The sequence goes on from PBIU01000004.1 coordinate 253,711, forward strand.
TCTATTTTGGGTTTACAACCAGATCTCATTTGGAGATGTTATGGTAATAATGCAGAAGTCAATTATGACCCAGNAAATTCTCTTAATAAATTCAAAAAGGAAAATCATAAAACTTTAGATTCAATAAGATTATTAGTAGAAAATTCAAAAATAAAGCTTCCTGANAATCTTCCTCCTATGGCATCTGGTCTTGTTGGGTACTTAGGTTATGATACTATTAAACTTGTAGAGAACATNCCATCAAATAACCCTTCTAAATTAAATTTACCAGATGGAATGTTTGTGAGACCCAAAGTTATGATAATATTTGATGCTGTAGAAGACACTATGACTATAATAACGCCAGTCTATTTAAAAGATAATAAAATTAATAATTATAACAAAATTTATAAAAAATCATGCAAAATTATTGATAATATAGTTAAATTATTAAAACAACCTATTGAAAATAAACACTTAACATATAAAAAAGTTAAAAAAAATGAGAAAATAAAATCTAACTTTAAAAAATCTGAATATATCGAAATTGTAAATAAAGCTAAAAAATATATNAGAGAAGGAGATATATTTCAAGTAGTTCCATCTCANAGGTTTGAAANACCATTTTCATTACCTCCATTTAATTTATACAGGTCTTTAAGAAGATTAAACCCCTCTCCATTCCTTTACTATTTAAATTTTAATAATTTTTCAGTAATAGGATCTAGTCCAGAAATATTAGTTAGGGTTAGAGATAATAAAGTTACTATTCGACCAATTGCTGGAACGCGACCAAGAGGAGANAATTTCAATGAGGATAATTTACTAGCTCAAGAGTTACTAAAAGATGAAAAGGAAATAGCTGAGCATAGAATGCTTCTAGATTTAGCTAGAAATGATGTAGCTAAAGTAACTAAAACTGGAAGTTTGNACGTTACAGAAAAAATGATTATTGAAAAATATAGTCATGTAATGCATATAGTTTCAAATGTTGAAGGTACAAAATTAAAAAATATTGATTACCTAGATGCNCTTTTATCTGGCTTTCCTGCGGGAACTGTAAGTGGAGCTCCTAAAATTAGAGCTATGGAAATTATTGACGAATTAGAAACTGATAAAAGNGAAATTTATGGTGGTTGTGTAGGGTATTTTTCTTCTAATGGAACAATGGATACATGCATTACTCTNCGTACAGCAATAATAAAAGATAATACAATGTATGTTCAGGCTGGCGGAGGAATCGTTGCTGATTCAAAACCAATAGATGAGTATAATGAAACAGTTAATAAAGCAAAAGCTCTTTTTACAGCTGCAAATGATGCTTTAAGATTTGAAAATAATTAAATTTATGAGGCTTTAAAAATGTATATTTTAATAGATAATTATGACAGTTTTACCCATATAATCAGGCATTATTTAAATAGCAATAAAGTAAAAGTTGAAGTTTTAAGAAATGATGAAAAAACAGCTATAGAAGTAATTAATAAAAATCCTAGTGGTATAATTATATCTCCTGGCCCTAAGACTCCAGATGACGCAGGTATATGTGTTGAACTTATAAAATTAGCATCAAAAAGAATACCTGTATTAGGAATATGTTTAGGTCATCAATCTATAGCGCAAGCATACGGTGGTAAAGTAGTTAAAGCAAAAAATATAATGCATGGCAAAATTAGTAATATTCTGCATAATAAAAAATCATTATTTAAAAATATGCCTCAAAACTTTCAAGCTACTAGATATCACTCATTAATTGTTGAAAAAAAATCGCTACCTAAAAATATACTTATAACATCTAAATCTCCAGATGATTACATCATGAGTATTGAAATACCTAGAGCAAAAGCTTATGGACTTCAGTTTCATCCAGAAAGTTATGATACTGAATTAGGTGAAAGACTAATTAATAATTTTATAAATATATGTAAAAAACAATGAATCCTTTTAGTAAAATAATGCCAAAACTTTTAAATAATTTGGATTTATCTATAAATGAATCTGAAGAAGTTTTTGCATACATAATTTCTGGAAATGCTACTGAAATTGAAATGGCTGCATTTCTCGCTACACTATCAATTAAAGGCCCCTGCTCTAATGAACTAATTGGAGCTGTTAACTCATTAAAACCACATGTAATAAACCCTTTATCACTTAATATTGATACTATTGATATTGTTGGTACAGGTGGAGATGGTTTAAAAACTTATAATATTTCTACTGCAGTTGCATTTATAGTCGCATCATCAGGTTTATATGTTGCTAAACATGGAAGTACTGCTGTTTCATCAAAGTCAGGTGCATCCGATGTTCTAACAGAGCTGGGGATAAATATAAGTGTAGATAATAATATTTTAAATAAATGTTTAAAAGAAGCAAATATTTGTTTTTTGTTTGCTCCAAATTTTAATAAAGCTTTTAAAAATGTAGCTAAAGTTAGAAAAGAGTTAAGCTTTAGAACAATATTTAATCTATTAGGTCCTTTATTAAATCCAGTTCGTGCAAATAAACAATTACTGGGAGTATTTTCAGATAAGTATTTAAAAATTATTGCAGAAACATTAGATGCGCATGGCAGTAAAAAAGCTTGGGTTGTAAATGGTTCTGATGGCATGGATGAAATAACACTTACTGGCAAAACNAAAATTGCACAATTATCAGATAATANAATAAAGGAATTTGAAATTGATCCACAAAAATATGGTTTTAAATTTTGTACTCAAGAAGCTCTAGAAGGAGGAACTCCAAGCGAAAATGCNAATAAAATGATTAACTTATTTAATGGAGAATATGGAGCTTATAGAGATATAGTATTATTAAATTCTGCTGCAGCTTTATATATTGCGGATAAGGTAAATAGTTTTGAAGATGGTATTGAATTAACAAAATCTATTATAGACTCTGGTAAAGCACTTGATACATTGCATAATCTAAAAAAAATAAGTAATGAATAATATGTCTGTTTTAAAAGAAATTTGTAATAATAAAAAACTTGAAATAAAGTCACTAAAAGAAAAATTTTCACAAAGTAATTTATTAGAAATATCAAAATATCAAAAAAAACCTAGAGGGTTTAAAAGCGCTCTTACATCTAAAGTAAATAATAATCAATATGCATTAATTGCAGAAGTAAAAAAAGCAAGCCCTTCAAGAGGTATTATTAAGGAAAACTTTAACCCAAAAGATATTGCAACTAGTTACTATAAAGGTGGTGCTACTTGTTTAAGTGTATTAACTGAAATTAAATGGTTTAAAGGAAGTATTGAGTATTTAATAGAAATAAGTGAAAATGTTAGTTTGCCAATTTTAAGAAAAGATTTCATGATTGATCCATGGCAAATCTATGAAAGTAGAAGTATAGGAGCAGATTGCATATTAATAATATTAGCTGCAGTAGACGATAGCTTAGCTGAAGAACTAATTATCCAATCTAAAGACCTTGGTATGGATGTTTTAATTGAAGCACATACAGAAAAAGAAATAGAAAGAGCCATCAAATTAAATGGTGACCTTATTGGTGTAAATAATAGAAATCTAAAAACTTTAGAAATAGACATAAATAATACTATAAAATTATCTAAATTAATTCCTAAAAAATATGATATTATTTGTGAAAGTGGTTTAAATACTAATAATGATTTAAAAATAATGGAAAAAAACGGAATAATGCGATTTTTAGTTGGTGAATCTCTTATGAAAAAAGAAAACATAGAAGATGCCACAAAGAAACTAATTTATAAAGATTGAGGTACAAATGAAAAATAATAAAACATTTTCACACTTTGACTCAGAAGGCAAAGCAATAATGGTAGATATTTCTGATAAGGAAAATACAGAAAGGCTAGCAACTGCTTCATCCTCTATATCTATGAATAAAAAAACATTAGAAATGATAAAAGAAGGAACATCAAAAAAAGGAGATGTTTTAGGTGTTGCTAGAATAGCAGGAATTATGGCTGCTAAAAAAACTGCAGATTTGATTCCTTTATGTCACCCTATTTCTATATCATCTGTTACTATTAACTTTGAGATTCAAGATAGCATGAATTCAATTAAAATCACATGTAATTGCAAACTAAATGGTAAAACAGGCTTGGAAATGGAAGCACTAACTGCAGTTTCTGTAGCAGCACTAACAATTTATGATATGTGTAAAGCAGTTGATAAAGAAATGATCATTAATAAAACTCAATTGCTGCATAAATCTGGCGGAAAATCTGGGACATATACTAGAAATGATTAGCGTTAAAGAGGCTATAAATATTATAACAAGTAAAGCTGCTCGATTAGATGATGAAAAAATATTAATAGAAAAATGTCTTGGAAGAATTAATTCTAAAAATATATATGCAAATATTAATAATCCTCCTGAAGATGTGTCCTCAATGGATGGTTATGCATTAAATTCAAAAAGTTTAAAAAAAGCTATTATAGACCCAATTAAAATAATTGGAGAGTCAGCTGCTGGAAAACCTTTCTTAAAAAAAATAAATATAAATGAATGCGTAGAAATTTTTACTGGAGCTGAAATACCAAAAGGTGCAGATATTATATTATTACAAGAAAGAGTAGAGATAAAGAAAGGCCATATAATATCAACTAATCAAAATTATAAAAAATTTCAATATATNAGAAAAAAAGGGTCTAACTTTAAAAAAGGTGAACTTTTACTAAAAAAAAGATCTGTTTTGAATGCAAGAACGCTGGGATTAATTATATCCTCTAATGTAACTCACATTGAAGTATTAAAAAAACCTAGAATAGCAATACTTTCTAGTGGTAATGAATTAAGAATAGCTGGAAGTAAGTTTAAAAATGGAATAATTTCATCTAATTCATTATTATTACAATCTGTTATTAATAATTTAGGCGGAGAGGCTTTTGATCTTGGAATAGCAAGAGATAATTCGGCATCAATTACTAAAAAATTAAAAGATATAAATAAATACAATATACTAATTAGTACTGGAGGTGCGTCTGTTGGAAAACATGATTTAATAAAAAGTGTATTAACTAAATTAGGAATGAAGTTGATATTCTGGAAAGTAGCCATGAGGCCTGGAAAGCCTTTAATATTTGGAAAACTAAATAATACACTCATATTAGGTTTCCCTGGCAACCCAGTCTCAAGTTATGTAAGTGCTTTAATATTTCTAAAACCATTAATTAATAGTTATTATAAAATAAATATTGAACACGATATTAAATACGGTGTATTAGAAAAACCCTTAATAAAAAACGACGAAAGGCAAGAATATCTTAGGTCAAAAGTATATTTTAAAAATAATATATACTTTTTAATACCAGCTTCTGCTCAAGATAGCTCAATGACTTCTATGTTATCTAAGTCTGATGCATTAATAATTCGAGCTCCTTATGCTAAGCCTCTTAAAAAAGGTAGCAAAGTTCCGTTTATCTTATTTTCTGATATAAATTCATTTATATAAAATATTTTTTCTTGACAATTATTTTGATTTTAATAAGAATGTTTATGTTTTGTTCTTAATATGGATTAATAAATGCTAACTAAAAAACAAAAAGAATTACTAGACTATATAACTGTGGTTAATAAAAAATTTGGNATATCTCCTTCTTATGATGAGATGAAAGACAAATTAAAATTAAAGTCTAAATCTGGTATTCATAGAATTATTTCAGCATTAGAAGAAAGAGGTTTTATTAGAAAATTAGCAAATAAAGCTAGAGCAATAGAGATAATACATAATAATAATATTTCTCCGGCTAATAATCAAATGGACAAGATTATAGAAATACCTTTATATGGTAAAATTGCTGCTGGGACACCAATAGAAGCAATATCTAATTCGTCAAGCTACGTTCCAACTCCAACTAATATGGTAAATAAGGGTGAACATTATGCTCTTGAGATATCTGGTGAGTCAATGATTGGGTCAGGAATAAATGATAAAGATATAGCAATTATTAAAAGAACTACCACAGCAAATAATGGACAAATAGTAGTAGCATTAATAGATAAAACAGAAGCTACACTAAAAAAATTGAAAAAAACCTCCTCAAAAATTGTACTTATTCCCTCAAATGATTTATATCAGGCTCAATCATATGATTTACCTAGAGTTCAAATACAAGGAATTTTAGTAGGTTTAATGAGAAAATATTAGTTTANTAAACATTAATTCAAATATTTAAAATGGTTTATTTATGAAAGTTATAACTAGATTTGCACCNTCTCCTACTGGCTATCTTCATATTGGAGGTGTTAGAACGGCCTTATTCAATTGGTTATTTGCTAAAAATAATAATGGCTTATTTAAACTAAGAATAGAGGACACAGATATTAAGAGATCAACTAATGAAGCAAAAGAAGCAATTTTAAACGGACTNAAATGGTTAGATCTTAATTGGGATGAAGAAGANATATACCAGTCAAAAAGAATTGAACGACATAAACAAGTTGGTAAGGAATTATTAAAGCTTGGACATGCTTACAAATGCTATTGCTCACCTGAAGAACTGGCTGAAATGAGAAATAAGGCCCGTGAAGAAAAAAGAGCACCTAAATATAATGGTAAATGGAGAGAAAAAAATGAAAGTGAAGCTCCTAAAGACATAAAACCAGTTATAAGAATTAAATGTCCACAGTCAGGAATGACTTCTATAAATGATGTAGTTCAAGGTGAAGTNTCTATTAATAACAATGAATTAGATGATTTTATTATTATTAGATCTGATGGTACTCCAACCTATATGCTTTCTGTAGTGGTAGATGATTACGATATGGGTGTTACTCATGTAATTAGAGGTGATGATCACTTTACTAATACTTTCCGACAAAAACAGATTTATAACGCTCTTAATTGGAAAATTCCAATATATGCNCATATACCATTAATACATGGAATGGATGGAGGAAAGCTATCCAAACGNCATGGGGCATTAGGTGTGGAAAGCTATGANGAAATGGGATATTTACAAGATAGCATGCTTAACTATCTTTTAAGACTNGGCTGGTCTCATGGTGATAAGGAAATAATCTCTAGAGAAGAAGCAATTAAATTATTTAACCTTGATGCAATTGGAAAGTCATCTGCTAAATTTGATATTGAAAGACTTACGAGCTTAAATGCTCATTATATTGAAAATAAAGATAATGAAGAATTGGTAATGCTTGTAAAACAATTTTATTTGAATAAAAAAAATATAAATATTAATAATGATGATTTATCTTTAATAAAAAATGGAATGAATGGCATAAAATCTAGGGCTAGAACTATTAATGAGCTTTCTGAAATGTGTAGCTTTTATATTGATAAATCACCTATAAAATTAGATGAAAAATCTAAAAAAATATTAAATGATGAGAATATTGCATTACTAAAGTTATATCATAAAGAATTATCTAAACTAGATATATGGAAAAGAAAAGAAATTGAAGAAGATATAAAAAAATATTGTGAAAATAATAATTTAAACCTTGGAAAACTTGCACTACCCTTAAGAGCTGCAACTACTGGTAAATCAGTATCACCAGGCCTTTATGAGTTAATGGAAGTTTTAGGAAAAACCGAAACACTTTCAAGAATTATAAATATAAATAAATAATAAAATATTTCATATATTGCATAGTTATAAGAGATAACTATAATACAATTTCTAATATTAACGATAAATACTTTTNGGAAAATGAATGTCTGAAAATAAAAATAATATAGCTAAATTATCTCTACCTAATGGAAATACCTATGAATTACCAGTACANTCAGGATCTATAGGGCCTGATGTCATAGAAATTAAAAAGCTATATTCAGATTCTGACCATTTTACCTATGATCCAGGATTTACCAGNACTGGATCTTGTAAATCTGACATTACATATATCGATGGAGATAAAGGTGTTTTACTTCATAGAGGCTATAGAATAGAAGACTTAGCTGAGAATTGTGATTACTTAGAAGTTGCGTATTTACTATTAAATGGAGAACTACCTAATAATATTCAAAAATCAGCATTTGATAATAAAATTACTACTCATACTATGGTTCATGAACAGTTAGCATTATTTTTNAGAGGATTTAGAAGAGATGCTCACGCAATGGCAGTAATGTGCGGAGTAGTTGGGGCANTAAGCGCCTTCTACCATGATAGCACAGATATAACGGATCCCAGCCAAAGACTAGTTGCATCTCATAGACTTGTTGCAAAAGTACCTACCATTGCTGCTATGGCTTATAAATTTTCTTTAGGACAGCCTTTTATTTACCCTAGAAATGACTTAACATATTCAGAAAATTTTCTTCATATGATGTTTTCTGTTCCAGCCGAAGAATATAAAATTGANCCAGTTTTAGCNAAAGCAATGGATAAAATTTTAATTTTGCACGCAGATCACGAACAAAATGCATCAACTTCTACAGTAAGATTAGCTGGCTCTTCTGGAGCAAATCCATTTGCATGCATATCAGCAGGTATTGCTTCATTATGGGGCCCCTCTCATGGCGGAGCAAATGAAGCTGTAATTCATATGCTTAATAATATTCAAAAAACTGGAAATGTTCATGAGTATGTCAAAAAAGCAAAAGATCCAAATGATCCTTTTAGATTAATGGGTTTTGGACATAGAGTTTATAAAAATTATGATCCACGCGCTACAGTAATGAAAAAGACAGCAGATGAAGTTCTAAAAGCTGTTGGCAAAGAAAATGAACCTATGTTTAAATTAGCTAGAGAATTAGAAAAAATTGCATTAGAGGATGAATATTTTATATCAAAAAAACTTTATCCTAATGTTGATTTTTATTCTGGAGTAATACTGCAAGCTATGGGTTTTCCATCTAGTTTATTTACCGTTTTATTTGCAGTAGCAAGAACAGTTGGCTGGGTNGCACAATGGAACGAAATGATAGAAGATCCTGAACAAAGAATTGGAAGACCAAGACAACTATATACGGGTGCTAAAGAAAGAGACTTCATAAAAATTAAAGATAGAATATAAAAATCATTTTTGAATTAATTCAATACTATAATTATCAGGGTCTTTAATGAATGCTATAATTGTTTTTCCATGTTTCATTGGTCCTGGCTGTCTACTAATTTCTACTCCTTCTTCTGCAAGAGATGAACATAAGGTATAAATATCTTTAACACCTATAGCAATATGCCCCCAAGAGTTCCCTTTATCATAATCTTCTTTTTGATCCCAATTATGTGTAAGCTCTAGAACTGTATTAGTATCTTCAGATCCATATCCTAAAAATGCTAAAGTAAATTTCCCTCCTGGATAATCAGCTTTTCTGATTAANTTCATTTTAAAAAATTTTGTATAAAATTTTATAGATTTNTCTAAATCCATNACTCTCATCATAGTATGAAGAAGTTTAAAATNAGANGAACTCATAATACCTCCTTATTTAAGTTTATACTTTAAGTAATTTTAAAATTTCTATAACCGCAATTTCACTTGGATTACCTTTTGAATTTTTTAATTCATTTATACCTTTAGTTAATTTTTTAATTTGATTGTCTCTTATATTTAAATTATTTATATAATTTTTGATAATTTTAAAAATATTATCCTCATTTACACTATTTTGGAATAATTCAGGAATAAATTTTTCTTTTAATAATATATTTAATATTGTTGCAGTTTTCACTTTTGCTAAAGTTTTTACTATATACCATGTAACAATATTTAGTTTATATACAACTAACATAGGTGTAGATGCTTTTGCTAATTCAATACTAACTGTTCCTGAAGCACATAATGCAAAATCAATATTACTAAATATATTATATTTTTCATTCTGATCATCTGTAATGTAATAATTTAATTCTGTAGCACTAAATAATTTATCGATTTTACTTTTAAAACTTTTAGTCGTTATAATATAAAATCTAACATTTTCATAATTGCTATTAATTAAATGTGCAGACTTTATAAAAATAGGTAATAATTTATCAATCTCACTTAATCTACTACCGGGTAAAACTCCTATTTTTAGTAAAGATTTATCTTTTAAAGTATTTTCATAAAAATAATCATTATCTTTGTACTTATGGTCAAATGCTATGGGATGTCCAATAAAAGTTGTATTTAAACCATGAACCGTGAAATATTTTTTCTCAAATGGATACAACACTAATAAATGATCTAAAAACTTAGAAATTCTTTTAGCCCTGTAACTTTTCCATGCCCAAACGGAAGGAGCTACATAATGCACTCTTTTAAGTTTTAAATTTTTTATACTTTTTTGTAATCTAAAATTAAACCCCGGAGCATCAATTGTTACAACAATATCAGGCTTTATTTCTATAATTTTATTTTTAGCAAGCTTAAGTAATTTTAAAATTTTGGGAATTTTAGTAATTACTTCAAAAATTCCCATTATTGACAAAGTTTTTATATCAAATATTGGTTTTAAACCTTGTGAAATCATTTTTTCTCCACCAACTCCATATATTTCAAGGTTTCTAATTACTTTTTTAAGCTCTTTGATTAATCCTTCCCCTAAATTATCCCCAGATAATTCACCTGCAATAATAAATATTTTTATTTTTTTACTATTAGATTCCGGCAATAAACAACCCTTTTTTATTTGCATAAGATATAACTTCATCAAAACTAATAATTAATATCTCATTATATTCAATAGCGATACCTGCTAGACCAGCACTCCATACTTCTTCTATAGTATTTATACCTATAACAGGCCTATCTATTCTTTTGTCTTGCTGTGGCTTTATAACTTTTATTAATACACCTCCTTTTTCTTCTTTTTTTAAAAGTGCAGAACGCTTAATCATATTATCAGTTCCTTCTGCTGCTTCTACAGCAAGAACTAATCCATTTTCAATAACTATAGATTGTCCTATATCGTTTGACCCAACTAATTTTGCTATTTTGAATCCATTAATAATATCTTTATTATTATTTTTATTTGGTTTGAATTTTCCTAAAATACCTTTAGGACATAATAAACTAGGAATAATATTTTCTGGTGCTAAGATATTAAAACCCTCTTTTTCTAATGCTTTAGTTAAGCTTGATAGAATACTATCATCCCCAGTAATACTTGAATTTAATTTTGCTAAAAGTTTTGCTGTCCATAAATCAGGAATTATATTTCTTAATGAAGGCCTTTCTACTCCGCCAACCATTACTATATCTTTAATATTCAATTTTTTAACATATTTTATAGCTTTTCCCATTTTTGATAAGGATACTATAAAATCTGGTTTATATTTCTCTGATAATTCTTTTGCATGCCCATCAATTATAATTAGGCAATATTCACGACCTTTATTTTTGCATTCTTCAACTAAATAAAAAGGTATGCTTCCATTTCCTGCTATAATAGCTAGTTTAGGTATTTTTGTTTCCATTTTTTGGCTGGCAAATTGCGCGACTTGCACTTCCTTCTATAAATTTTACTATATCCATAACAGGTTCATTATTTTTAAACTCATCAGAGACATCTTTTATTCTTTCCTGTATAGTTCCTTCTGGAGCAAAAAGTAATCTATAAGCTTTTCTTAAATCATGAATTACTTCCCTGGTAAAACCTCTTCTTTTAAGTCCAATAATATTTAAACCTGAAAGATAGGCTCTATTTCCTATAACTGAACCATAGGGAATTACATCACTTTCTAAGGCTGACAATCCCCCCACCATAGCATGNGAACCAATTCTAACAAATTGATGCACACCACTAAGTCCTCCTAATATAGCAAAATCATCAACCTNTACATGTCCTGCAAGGGATGCATTATTTGCTAANATTATATTATCACCTAATAAGCAGTCGTGAGCTATATGTGCNCCAATCATAATTAAACAATTATTTCCAATCTTAGTTACTAAACCTCCCCCTTCTGTTCCAGGATTCATAGTTGCATGTTCTCTAATAACATTATTATTACCTATTATTAATTTAGACATTTCTCCTTTATACTTTAAGTCTTGNGGAGGATTTCCGAGAACTGCAAAAGGATATATTGAACAGTTTTTTCCTATTTCAGTATATCCTTCAATTATAACATTAGATTTTAAAATAGTATTTTTTTGAATTTGTACATTNGGACCTATAATACAATACGGGCCTATTATTACAGAGCTATCTATAACGGCATTCTTATCTACAATAGCACTGTCATGTATATTACTCATTTTATTCCGCCATAATCATTGCAGAGATAACTGCTTCAGAAACAAGCTCATCTTCTACATAGCCTTTACACTNAAATTTCCATACCTTTGCTCTATTTTTTATTTTTTCTACATGAAATTTTAATTGATCTCCAGGTATAACTGGTTTTCTAAANTTAGCACCGTCAACCGACATAAAATAAACTANGCTTCCTTCAGCAGTTTTACCNAGCGTCTCAATAACTAATACAGCACATGTTTGTGCCATACTTTCAATCATAAGAACTCCAGGCATAACCATCTTTGAAGGAAAATGACCAGTAAAGAAATTTTCATTTGCAGTTACATTTTTTATACCAGTAGCAGACTCNCCAAGAATTAAATCTTCTACTTTATCAATCAATAACATAGGATACCTATGAGGAATCATATTTACAATTTTTTCTATATTAACTAGTTTTACAGTACTTTTAGAAATATCCTTATTCATTGTTTATTTACCTTTACCTCTAATTAGTTTTTTTAGTTTTAATGCTTGCCTATGATACTGACTTAAAGGTAGTGCTGGAGTACCACTTACTTTAGATCCCGGNGAAATACTCTTTGTAATACCAGCTTGACCACCTGCCTGACTACCTTGACCAATAGTTATGTGACCGCCTATGCCAACTTGCCCTCCAAACATACAATAATCTTCTATTACTGCACTTCCAGCAATCCCAACTTGCCCGGCNATAGCACAATATTTACCNATAGAAACATTATGAGCAATATGAACTAAATTATCTATATATGTACCTTCTCCAATAGATGTAGATCCATGACTACCCCTATCTATACATGTATTAGATCCCACTTCAACATTATCTCCAATAATTACATTTCCTACTTGAGGAATTTTAATATGCCCTTTTTTAGTTGGCGCAAATCCAAAACCACTTTGCCCTATTTTAACTCCCGAATATATTAATACATTTTTTCCTATTTCAGCACACTCAATTGATACATTAGAGCCTATTTTTGTATTTGTTCCTATCTTTACTCCTTTTCCTATAAAGGTACCTGCACCTATAGAAACATTTTCTTCTATAACAGCTCCATCTTCTATAAATACAAATGGGTCAACTTTAATTAGAAAATGGTCCATATATTTTTCAGGTATNCTTGAAAGTTTACTTACATTAGCAATAAATTTCTCTTGTGGATAAAACTTCTGCGAAACTATTGCAAATGCTGCATGAGCATTATCTACTTCTAAACATACCATATTTTTAGGTATTTTATTCTCATTATATTTACTAACTATACATGCAGCCGCAGGAGAATTATGTAACTTTGTTAGGGTATTATTAAAATTTATAAATGTTATTTCTCCACTAGTTGCATTATCAACATCTGCAGCACCATTAATAAATAATTTCTTATCTTTTAAATTATATATTTTAGCATTAATTAATTTAGCAATTTCATTTATAGAGAAAGGACCTGCTACTTTATGAAAAATTTCATTAACCATTAATATACTATTCTATAATTCTTAATCATTCTTTATTTAATATAGCATTCATATCAACTTCAGGTAAGTTAATATTCAATAACTCTATTACGGAATTAGAAATATTAATAGAATTAGCTGCTATAACAACAGATGAAGTATCTAAAGTAAGGGCTAATCCTTTTTCTTTACCAATATCAGTAATAATTTTTATAGCTTCCAGTTGAATTACTTGAACACTTTTAGACAAAATTTCTTCGAGTAGCTGATTTCTTTCTGCTACCATTTGTTGTAAGCCCTCAACTCTTTTTCTNAAATTACCTTCTAATTCTGTAAATTCATCTGGTGGCATAATAGACCTTTGATTAGCNAGGTCCTCCTGTAATTTCTTAAGTTCTTCTTCTTCATTTTTTAGTTCAGAACTAAACTCTTGTTTTTTATTTTCTATAAACTCTCTAACCTTAACTGCTGCTAAAGATTGCCCTACTATTTTTTGCATATCAACAACTGCTATTGGAAATGCTTCATTAATAGCAGAATTANTATTTTCTGCTTCTACATTTTCCTCTTGAGCAATAGCTATATTNGTNATAAAACCAAAAACTANNAAAAAATTAAATATTTTTAAATATTTACTTATGCTTATAAAAGTCATTTTATTTTCCAATTCTATTTATTAATTAAAATTTTGTACCAATACCAAACGATACTGACTCTGTCTTATCNTAGTCTTCTTTAAGAATAGCCTGAGAAAATATTATNCTAATTGGACCAAAAGGAGAATTCCAGGAAAGTCCTGCTCCTGAAGACATTCTAATTGAGGAGTCATCATGAAAACTTACAGAAGAATTATCTACTCCAGTCAAACTTCCAATTGTAGCAAACCAGTTTGCTNTAATACCTAACTCTGGAGGCAATCCAACACCAAAACTAGTCTTAATAGAACTAGTATANAATATATTTCCTCCTAATGAGTCTGAATTATTTTTATCTCTTGGACCTATTCCTGATTGATCAAAACCTCTAAAACTGTTNCCACCAAGAAAATACCTATCTGAAATTAATATATCTTGCCCTATACCCATAATTACTCCTGCATTATATTCTAAATTCAAAATTATAGCTNCATCATTGAAAGCATGGTAATAATTTCCATTGTTATTAATTCTTAAAAACTCTTTATCGCCTCCCAAACCAGCAAATGCAGACGCAATAGAAAAAACATATCCTTCAGTCGGAAGTCTTTGATTATCAGTTGTATCTATATTTAAAGCCGTACTTATTTCTGATAATACAGTTTCNCCTTTTTCAGCTACAATAGATGCAGATGCACCTGATCTAGGAGATAANTTCCTACTTTCTAAGCTATATCTTATATTCTGTCTAATATACTCTCCTAAAGTATAATTAGCTGATATATTCATGCCTTGTCTTTCCAAATCATAGCTACTTTCNTTATAGTCTATTTTATTATTATATAAATTTGTTGAAGCATACACATCTCTATTTAAAAAATATGGTTCTGAAAAGCTCGCGGTATAATCCGCTTCCCTCTCAGAAAATTTTGCTTGCAAAGAAACTCTTTGGCCTTTCCCTAAAAAGTTTCTTTCCGAAATACCTAGATTTAACAATCCTCCGACTTGACTAGAAAAACCTCCACCAAAGCTAAGTTCACCAGTGTTAGTTTCTTCTACATCAATGAGAATATCAGTATTTCCAGACTTATTTGCAGAAGATTCCGTTAAATCTACTCTAGAAAAAAAACCTAAATTTGTAATTAAAGTCTTTGATCTTGCTATTAAACTGGGAACATAGGCATCTCCCTCTGCCAATCTAATATTTCTTCTAATAACTTTATCTAGCGTTCTCTCATTACCTCTAATTATTATTCTATTTANATACTTCTTNTCTGCTTCATTAATTCTAAATAATACAGATAATTCATTTTTATTATCTATTCTATCTACTTCAGGAAAAGTTTCAGTAAATGGGAATCCTTTTTCATTAACTAATTTAGTTATAATATTTATATTACTTTCTATTTTACTTGCACTATATACATCACCTTCTTCAATTTTTAATTCTTTTAATATGGAATCAGTATCTATTTCTACAATATTACTNACAATGCTGATTTTACCGTATTTNTACTCTTTCCCTTCATCCACAGTAAATATAATATTAAAACCATCTTTCTCTCTATCTAATTGGGCAACTGCAGATTTAATTTCAACATCAGCANATCCATTATCCTTATAGAATTTTCTTAATAAGTTTTCATCAACTTGTAATTGTTGAGGNTCATATTTATCATTGGNACTTAGTATAGAATACCATCTAGTTTGTCTTGTAATTATTACATCTCTTAATCTTCTATCAGAAAATTCTCTATTACCATTGAAAGTAATAGAGTTTATTATAGTGTTTTCACCTTCATTAATTTCAAATACTATATCTACTCTATTTTGATCTAGGCTGATAATATTAGGCTTAACACTTGTAGATAAGCTTCCTTCACTTCTATATAAAGTTAATATTCTTTGAACATCTTCCTGAATTTTAGACCTTGTAAATAAATTTCTAGATTTTAATGATACTTCAGAAGCTAATACATCGTCTTCAATTTCTTTATTGCCTTCAAAAACCACTCTATTNATTATAGGATTCTCTAAAACTTGAACTATAACGACATTACCATCCCTATTTATATTAACATCTGAAAAGAAACCTGTAGAATATAAGTTTTTTAGAGAATTATTCAACTTATCAATATCAAATTGTTCACCAATAGATATATTTAAATAAGAATAAATAGTATCTATTTCAACTCTCTGATTACCTTCAATTTTTATGTTAGAAATTATATCATCTGTAGACTGAGCATAAATAGANTTTAAAGGAAATAAGAATATACTCACTAATAATATAATTTTAATTTTTTTAAATAAATTCATAAAATTTCTTTCGAATAATATTAACTTGAGTATACACTAATTTAATAGCTTTATTAAATCATTATAATTAACTAAAATCATAAGTGCAAAAATTATAAACATTCCAATCCCATAATAATATCTTAAAAATATTTCATTTATTACTTTTTTACTAATACTTTGTACACCATATAATAATAAATGACCTCCATCTAATAAAGGTATAGGGAAAAGGTTTATCAAACCTAGGTTAATTGATATTATTGCCATTATAAAAAGGTAAGATTCCAATCCTTTATNTGCAGCTTTAGATGCTACTGATGCTATCATTATAGGTCCACCTAATTCAGATGCACTTCTCTTACCTATAACTATATCACTAATACCTTGAAAAGTTTTAATTGTATAAGTGTATGTATCTATAAATGATTTTTTAAAAGCCTCCATAAAACTAAGTTTATTATATATAGTTTCATATTTAGCTGAAAAGCCCATTCTTCCATTAATAGTTTTAATTCCATTTTCATCAATTACCTCTACNGGGTCTGGTTTAGCTATAATGTCAAATAAATTACCTTTTCTATTAACTTTAAAGCTAATTTTTTTTGAAGGACTTGAAATAATTAAATCCCTAATATCTAAAAAATTAACAACATTATTACCATTGACTGATATTATTTTATCATTGATCTTAAAACCTGCTTTATAAGCTGCTGAATTTTCTATAATATTATCAATGATTGGAAGATATTTAACTGATATTGGTGTTCCTTTTATTAAGAGAATTAAAAATAAAAGAATAAAAGCAAAAATAAAATTTGCCAAAGGTCCAGCAAATACAATAGCTGCTTTTTGTTTTAATGATTTAACATGAAATGTTTCATTTTTCTCTTTATCAGATAAATTTTTAATTTGTTCTTCAGGTAAACTACTACTTAAATTTGCATCCCCAAAAAATTTTACGTATCCTCCTAAAGGAATTAAAGATAACTTCCATCTAGTCCCCATTTTATCAGTAAAACCATATATTTCTTGTCCAAAGCCTATTGAAAATACTTCAACTTTAACTCCATTTAATCTAGCAATTACATAATGTCCTAATTCATGTACAAATACTATTACNGTAAGAAGCACTAAAAACCACACAATAATCATTTAAAATTTCCATTTTTAATAATCTGCTTACTAATTTTTCTGGCNTTATTATCAATAATAAATATATCTTCTAAATTATTGATATTATAACTTTTAATTTTGCTTAAAGATTCTTCTATAATATTTATTATTGCATTAAAACTTATATTATTTTTTATAAAAGACTCGACAGCTACTTCATTAACAGCATTTAAGCTTATCACAAATGCATGGCCCTGCTTAAGTGCAGATCGACTAATATTTATTGATTTAAAAACTGATGTATCAACTTCCTCAAAATTAAGACTCTTTATTAATGTTAAATTTAATTTTTTAATATTCGCTTTAACCTTATTTGGGTAATTCAAAGCATATGAAATAGGGCTTTTCATATCTGGATGACTCAACCCTGCATTCATAGAACCATCCTTAAATTCTACTATGCCATGAATAATTGATTCTGGATGTATTATTATATCTATATTTTTTTGTTTAATATTAAATAAATATGCCGCTTCAATTAATTCTAAGCCTTTATTCATTAATGTCGCTGAGTCTACACTTATTTTTTTACCCATGTTCCAAATGGGATGGTTTATTGCCTCTTCCAAAGTAACTTTATTTAGTTTCTTATAAGAAAACCCCCTAAAAGGACCACCAGAACCAGTAATAATTANTTTTGATATACTGTCTATATTAGCGTTAACTAAAATTTGATATAAGGTGTTATGCTCTGAATCAATAGGTATAATCTTACTATTACTATTCTTAACTTTATTTAATAATATAGGTCCTGCACAAACTATAGATTCCTTATTAGCTAATGCAATACACTTAGCNTTTCCTATNGCATTAAAAGTTGAATTTAAACCAGCAAAACCAGAAATNGCTGCTACGAAAANATCTACTTTTCTCTTTGATGCTTCNANAATAGCATCATTNCCTGAAGCNATNTCAATNNTATANCCTTCNANACTTTTTTTAAGTNGCATAAACATTTTATCATTATTAATAATTACNAAATTAGGTTTTAAATATTTNGCAGCTTTGATTANTCCTTTNANATCATTATTNGCTACAATTGTATCAACTTTAAATTTTTTNNTATTCATTTNTATTAATTNCTGAGTAGACANCCCNACTGANCCAGTAACTCCAAAAATAGAAATAATTTTNATCTNATNTTTTTTAAACATAAAATATACATCCAATATATAAAATTAGACTACTTANCATTAATCCATCAAGNCTATCTAATANNCCNCCATGACCGGGAANNAATTTACNTGAATCTTTTATANNNTGCTTTCTTTTAANCCAACTTTCAAAAAGATCTCCAAATTGAGTAAAAACTGCNAGAATTAAACCAAAAATNAAACCNTTTAAAAGAGAATATTCTNTAATGTAATAGCAAATTATACTTNTTAAANTAGCTAAAAGTATTCCAAATATGAAACCAGACCATGTTTTATTNGGNGATAAAGATGGACANAATTTTTTACCACCAAANTACTTACCACATATANAAGAAAANGTATCTGTNGACCANACTATTAATAAAAACCATAAGNTTATNTCAAGGCCATGATTTAAATGTCTAATTTCATATAANAANATNAAAGGTAANCATAAATAAACCGGTCCNAAAAGAATAAATAATTTATTCACTCTTGNTNAATTCTTTGAAAAAAGNTTTATNAAAANAATAATAATAAAAAANATCAGACTAAATTGAAAACTAAGTAAACTGAGCATAAATATAATTACATTAAATATAGATTTTGTATATTTTAATATTTGAGTATTTAAGTCCTCAGTTATANNTACCCACTCATATGTANTTAAAAAAACTATTACACATAANNAGAAAATTAAGAATTTATCATTTATAAATATNCCAAATAAAGCAATANTTATTAAAATTANAGAAGATANGATTCTCAAAAAAGNATTANTATNNATTATTNTANCATTCATTTAATTTACCAAACCTTCTATCTCTTTTNTCAAAACTCTTTAGAGCTTCTAGATAANTTCTATTATCAAAATCTGGCCAATTACATTTAACAAATTCATANTCTGAATAAGCAGATTGCCATAATAAAAAATTACTTATTCTATACTCTCCGCTTGTNCTAATTATTAGGTCAGGATTAGGTATNCCTCGAGTCATTAAATTACTTTCTATTTCTTCAAAAGATATTTCTTCAATAGGTATATTATTTTGCTTATATTTATTATATATATTTATTATAGACCTTCTAATATCCTCTCTACCTCCATAATCTAAGGCTATTATTAAATTTAAACCATCNTTATTTGATGATTTAATTTCTAATTCTTCTATTTTATTGACAATNCTTTTTTTTAGTCTATCTCTTCTACCTATTACTCTCAGCCTTATATTTTTATCTAAAAAATTTTTTGCTTCATTTACTAAAAATAAATTNAAAAGATTCATTAAATCATTAATTTCAGTCTTAGGCCTATTCCAATTTTCTGAAGAAAAAGCATATAGTGTTAAATAATTAATGCTACACTTAATTGTAAACTCAACAGTATCCTTTAAACGTTCTACGCCTGCTTTATGTCCTGAAAGTCTAGGTAAACCCTTATTTTTTGCCCANCTTCCATTTCCGTCCATAATTATAGCAACATGATCTGGATACAATTAATCTACTCCTAATATAAAGATTTATACTTTTTTAATTTCTTCTTCTTTACTAAGAGATAAGGTCTCAATTGATTTGATTACTTCATTTGTTAAATTTTGAATTTTATCTGCCATTTCTCTCTGTTCATCATCTGTATANTTATTAGCTTGATGAAGNCTNTTAAGAAGATTCATTGNATCCTGTCTTACATTTCTNACAGATATTTTNGAATTCTCTGCATATTTNGAAGCTGTTTTNGCNAATTCCTGNCTTCTTTCTTCGTTNAGCTCCGGCATTACAANTCTAATAATAGAGCCTTCTGTTTGAGGATTTAAATTTAAACCAGACTCATGNATANCTTTNTCAATTAAACTTATATTNCCTGCATCCCATACTTGTATTGAAACTAATTTTGCCTCAGGTATTGAAACTGTAGCTAAATCTCTNAGTTTCATAGCTTGGCCATAAGCATTAACATTNATAGTNTCAAACATATTGGCACTAGCTCTTCCTGTTCNTAAACCTGAAAATTCTGTTTTCAANACTTCTACAGNATTCTCCATNCNTCTTTTAATATCATTTAAATCTATTTCTTCCATNAANTTTCCTTTAAATTAATTAGATATTATAGTTTTAACGCCGTCTCCATTTATTATAGANGATAANGCATTTTTTGAATTAATNGAAAATACNACTATAGGAATAGAGTTATCTCTCGCTAATGAAATTGCAGATGCATCCATAATAGCTAAATTATCAGATAAAACCTTTGAATAAGTAATATTATCATATCTTTTAGCATTTTTATTTTTAATAGGATCACNATCATAAACACCATCTACTTGNGTACCTTTCATNAGAACTGTACAGTTCATTTCAGCAGCTCTTAAAGCNGCAGCAGTATCNGTAGTNAAATATGGGTTTCCTGTACCNCCTGCNAATATTACTATTCTATTTTTTTCTAAGTGCCTTATAGCCCTTCGTCTAATAAAAGGTTCACAAACAGTTTGCATTGGAACCGCTGATAATACTCTTGATGCAACACCTAATCTTTCTATAGANTTTTGAATAGCCATAGCATTNATAACAGTAGCAAGCATTCCCATNCTGTCTGCAGTTCCTCTTTCTATTCCTTGAGAAGCCCCGGCCACNCCTCTAAATATATTACCACCACCTACTACTATACAAATTTCTGTATTTGTTTTAGANAANGCTACTATATCANANGTAATTTTATCAACTATATCAGANTCTATNCCAAATTCTTTATTNCCAAGAAGCGCTTCACCAGACAACTTAATCATAACTCGAGAAAAAATATTTTTCTTATTATTTATGTTGTTATCTCTTGTTTCCATTAAAACCACATTTTAATTATTTATTTGTTCAGCCACCTCTGTCGCAAAATCTTTNTTATCTACCTCTATACCTTCTCCTAATACAAAATATTTAAAATCTTTTATAAGNATATTACAAGATAAATCTTTTTCTAAATCNTTAATTATTTTTGATACCTTAGATTCTCCATCAATTACCCAAGTTTGATCTAAAAGAGTTATTTCAGAAAAAAACTTAGATATTCTTCCATCAACCATTTTTTCTATAATATTATCTGGTTTNCCTGAATCTTTAGCTTGTTCAANNAGNATNCTTCTNTCNCTTTCAATNACTTCAGGATCTACATCATCAGAACTAATTGCCATTGGTTTTGATGCTGCAATATGCATNGCTATTTGCTTTCCTAAATNTTCAATTTTATCACTAGNAATATTANTTTCTANAGATAANATTACTCCTATTTTACCTAAACCNTCATTTACCTGCCCATGTATATANGAAGAAAAAATATTATTATTTGTATTCNTTAATANNCTAGACCTTCGTAAAACTATATTTTCACCNATAAGTCCNATNAAATCTGTAAGAGCTTCTTCAACANTTTTANCACTATCTAAATATTTAGCNTTTTTTAACTCNTCTATTGTTTGNCCATGNANTANNGCAATTTCNGAGATATTTTTTGCAAATTTCTGAAAGTCNGGATTTCTTGAAACAAAATCTGTTTCAGAATTTATCTCNACTAANGNTGCTGCATCTGTATTTATAGATACTGCAATAACCCCNTCNGCNGCTACTCTAGCAGATTTTTTTTCTGCACCTGANATNCCTTTTTTTCTNAACCANTCTATAGATTCTTCNATATTTCCATTTGTNTCAACTAAAGCATTTTTACAATCCATCATACCTGCCCCAGTCTTATCCCTNAATTCTTTNACTAATGATGCTGTTACTTCNGACATACTTAGCCTCCTTGCTTAATTTCTATTTATCTTTTTCTTTATCGTCAGATTCTATATTTTTATTGGTCTCATTATTTATTTCAGATGCATCAATATTTTTATTATTTTCATCAAGAGCAGCATTTTGCTTAACTTCAAGTTTATCCTCATTCTCTGAAACTGTTGAATCTTTAGNTTTATCTGCTTTATTATCTGAATCCAAATCTTCTTTTAATAGATCTGATTCTCCTATATCGTTACCTGAATCACTAAATGATACCTGTAAACCATCTAAAATAGACTCTGAAACTAATCTACAATACATAGCAATAGCCCTAGTTGCATCATCATTTCCAGGTATAGGAAAATCTACACCATCCGGATTACTATTAGAATCTATAACTGCAATAACAGGTATCTTAAGAACATTAGCTTCTTTAATCGCGATATGTTCTTTATTAGTATCTATTACAAATAAGGCATCTGGTAAACCACCCATATCTTTAATACCTCCTAGTGATGCCTCTAGTTTNTCTCTTTGTCTTTGGATNCCTACTAATTCTTTTTTAGTAAGCCCTGAATCTTCTTTATTTAATATTTCATCATAGCTTTTNAGTCTTACAATNGACTTAGATATAGTTTTCCAATTNGTTAANGTTCCTCCTAGCCATCTATGATTCATATAATATTGNCCNGAATTNACAGCACTTTCTGATATTATTTTTTGAGCTTGTCTTTTTGTTCCTACAAATAAAANNCTTCCNCCACCAGCNGCAATATCTCTAATAACTTTAAGAGCACTATTNATTAAAGGNTATGTTTGNTGNAAATCAATAATATGAATACCATTTCTCTCACCAAATAAATAAGGTTCCATTTTAGGATTCCATCTATTTAATTGATGTCCAAANTGTATTCCAGCTTCTAGAAGTTCTTTCATAGTATANTNTGGCATNGCCATTATTTTTCTCCTTATCCGGTTNAACCGCCATGAAATTTGAGCTGTAAAACAGCACCGGAAGGCATTAATAAATTAAAGCCATATTCATGTGCGAAATTTTGTTTGTTTTACATGTCAAAATTAATTATCGCAAGTAATAATACAACTTTTTTANGTTTTTATNACTGCCCTAACTGAAAGNACTTCATCNGAATTNTCTAAACGNTCTTTAAATNAGAAAGGAGANCTTAAATTTTGTATAGTTTCTATTGTAACTATATTNCTATCTTGATCNTTAAAAATAATATGAAGAGGATATTTTNTAGATTTNTTATCANTCGTCATATTCAACTTTAAATCTCTNATAAAATTATTTATTTTACAATTATNATTTAAATTAATCTCAAAAGATNAAATTAATTTATTTAGTCTGNTTTCTAANAACCATAAATCTCTTACTAANAATCTNTTAGNNCCATTNTCTTCTTTCATTACGTTAATTTTTAAATATAACTCAGTACCAGGAACTAATAATTCTTTTTTNTCTTTGTAAATATCTGAATAAATAATTACCTCTTGCAAAGATTTTATAGATGAAATAACAACTCTAGCAAATCTTCCNTTTCTAGATGACCTTTCATTAACTTGAACAACCACTCCAGCTATATCAACTATAGCTATCAGAATTNANATTAATTTTAGATATATCATGAATACCTATTTCATCTAATATACTTTTGGAATAATTTAAAGGGTGTCCAGAGTAATAAAACCCTAATGAATTTCTTTCTTNTTCTAATTTTTCCTTCTCGTTCCAATCATCAACATTTGGTAACTTCCATATTTCATTTAAGTTTATACTATCTCCAAAAATATTTTCTTGCTGATTATGTTTATCTCCTGATGAAGNTATAGATAAATCTACTAATACTTGAGCCGACATAAAAGNTTGTTTTCTATTTGAGTTTACTGAATTAAATGCACCAGCTAATGCTAAATTTTCATAATGGGATCTACTTAATAAATTATTATCCATTCTACTCGCAAACTCTAATAAACTATTATATTGTCCATTCAATTTTCTTTCTTGAACTATAGAATTTAATGCTTTATTTCCAATATTTTTAATACTGCATAAACCAGTTCTTATAGATAATTTACCTTCTGAAGATTTTTCTAAATTATAATTTAACAAAGAAAAATTAATATCTGGACCTAATAATTTAATATTCAACCTTGAAAGTTCATTCCTATATATATTAATTTTTTCTGTTAATTCAGAATCAAAAGTCATAAGTGAGGATAANAATATTTCTGGATGATTAGTTTTNAACCAAGCAGTTTGATAAGCTATTAANGCATATGCNGCNGCATGACTTTTATTAAAACCATANCCTGCGAAACGTGCNATTAATTCAAATATTTGAGATGATAATGTTTTATCTATATTATTTTTTAATGCTCCATCAATAAAAGTTTCTCTTTGATTATCCATTTCTGATTTAATCTTTTTTCCCATAGCTCTTCTTAATAGGTCAGCTTGGCCTAATGAATANCCTGAGAGTTTTTGTGCAGCTTCCATAACTTGCTCTTGATAAATCATTATTCCATANGTTTCTTCAAGAATAGTATTAAGTAAAGGGTGTAGTACTTCCACTTTTTCAAGCCCATGTTTTCTATTAATAAAAGAAGGAATATTATCCATTGGTCCAGGTCTATAAAGAGCCACTACTGCAATTATATCTTCAAATCTATCAGGTTTTAATTTTGATAGAACATCCCTCATTCCTTGACTTTCTAACTGAAATATACCAATTGTTTCACCTGAACTNATTTCTTCATATGTCTTTCTATCATCTAAAGGAATATCATCTAATTTNAATGNTTTATCATATTTTNTTAATAAAACAGAAGCCATATCTAATATTGATAAAGTTTTTAATCCTAAAAAGTCAAATTTAACAAGCCCTGATAGTTCAGTATACTTCATATTATACTGTGTTGAAGCTATCTTTGATTTAGGATCTTTATATAATGGTATCATATCTAATAAGGGTTTATCTCCAATAACTAATCCTGCAGCATGTGTGGCAGCATTTTTTAATAAACCTTCTAATTTTAAAGAAATATTAAATAATTGCGAAATTTCTTCCCCTGAGCTAATTGCTGCTACTAATTTTGGCTCTATATCTAAAGCTTCTTTTAGAGTTGTAGGCGAAGCAGGATTATTAGGTATTAATCTGCATAACTCGTCAACCTTTCCATATGGAATACCTAAAACTCTTCCTACATCTCTTAATGCTCCCCTTGCTTGCAGTGAACCAAAAGTTATAATCTGAGCAACTCNATCCTCACCATAAGTTTCTTGAACATGATTTATAACTTCATCCCTTTTAGACTGACAAAAATCTATATCAAAATCAGGCATTGAAATTCGTTCGGGGTTCAAAAAACGTTCAAATAATAANTTATATTTAATTGGGTCTAAATCTGTAATACCTAGTGACCATGCAACCAATGAGCCAGCCCCAGAACCTCTACCTGGTCCTACTGGAATATTATTATCTTTTGCCCAGTTTACAAATTCTGCAACTATTAAAAAATATCCAGAAAAACCCATATTGGAAATTACATCAAGCTCATAAGTTAGTCGCTCAAAATAGATATCATTACTATTAGTTATTTTTGAATTTTTNAGCCTTTGTTTCAATCCTATTTCACTATGATCTATAAGAGTTTGATGTTCACTTACATCTATATTTTTAGGATAAGAAGGTAAAGATGGNTTTTTTTCTTCCATTAAAAAACTACACATATTTGCTATGNTCANAGAATTACTTATAGCTTGAGGTATGTCTGAGAACAAATTANCCATTTCTTCTTGAGACTTAAAATAATGATCTTTTGTAATTCTANTTCTATTAATATCACTAATTGTAGTNCCATCAGAAATACATAAAAGACAATCATGAGCTTCATACATNTCTNCATTATCAAAATAAATATTATTAGTTGCTAAAATGGGAATAGAATATTCAGAAGCTAATCTTAAAAACTTATTTTCAAAAATTTTTTCTTTTTCAATACCGTGTCTCATAATTTCCATAAACAGTCTNTCTGGAAAATATTTCTTAAATAAATTAATTATATTATCNANCTTATCTATTTGGTCTGAAATCATANANCTAAATAATGGNCCATAAATACCNCCTAATAAACAAATTAAACCGTCAGAATGATTAAATAAGTCCTNTAAAGAAATAGGTTTTTGAACTCCATTCTCCTCATCTAAGAAAGATTTACTNACTAAAAAAGATAAATTTTTCCATCCAGTATTATTTTTTACTAATAANANTATTTTACAATTNTCTGCTTGCTCATAATTATTNTTACTTAATTGAACTTCTAAATCTAATATTGAGCCTATAATAGGCTGNATTCCATTATTTGCAGATTTAATAGAGAACTCTAATGCACCAAATAAATTACCATTATCAGTTAATGCTAAAGCTGGCATATTATTTTNTTTTGCNAGGTTAACTAAATCATCAATTTTAATTGCACCCTGCGCTAATGAATANGATGATCTACATCTAAGATGGATATAATTATGCATACTTAATAATATACTTAAATAAATATTATATAAAATTATAATTCATATAATTTTACCATTATCTATTTTATAAATTAAATCACACTTTTCAGCTAATTCTAAACTATGTGTAGCAATTATTGCTGATGTATTTGATGATTTAATGCTATTAAGTAGTAAATCAGAAATTAATTCTGATGAAGAACTGTCCAAATTACCTGTAGGTTCATCAGCAAGTATCAAGTCAGGCTTATTAATAATTGCCCTAGCTATCGCAATTCTTTGTTGCTCTCCTCCTGACAAACTAGAAGGTCTATGGTTTAATCTATTTTTCAAGCCCATAGAAGAAAGTATATTTCTCGCTCTATCCAAAGCAATATTTTTTCTTACACCTTTTATAACTTGCGGAATAATAACATTTTCTAATGCAGTAAATTCAGGTAGTAAATAAATTTTCTGGTATACGAATCCTAATGAATTTCTTCTCATCATAGTTCTATCAGAATTATTAAGATTATTTACGATTTTATTTTTTATTAATATTTTTCCATTATTAGGCTTTTCTAATAAACCTGCTAAATGAAGAAATGTCGACTTACCAGAACCAGAAGACCCTATTAAAGCAGCAATGCAATTATTCTTAAGCTGAAAATTTACAGAATTTAAAACTTTAATAACGCTTTCACCTTGTTTAAATTTATGTGATACATTTTGAAAATTTAGTATATAATCAGAACCTCTAGGCATGTCTCAAAACCTTGATTGGATCAATTTTTGAGGCTCTCCATGCTGGATAAATAGTAGCAGATAAAGATAATATAAATGCTATTAAAATAACTAAAGCCACTTCAGAAATAATAATTTTAGAAGGTAATTTGGATAAAAAATAGATTTCTTCAGAAAAAAGATTACTACCAGTGAAATCTTCAAGAATTTTTTGAATTTTTTCAATATTTAAAGAAAATAACAAACCAATAATTAAACCTAATGTTGTACCAATAAAACCTATTGAAGAACCTACTATAATAAATATTTTTAAAATTGATTTATCTGTCACTCCAATTGTTCTTAGTATAGATATACTGCTTTCTTTATCTCTNACTAGCATAATCATTGAAGAAATTATATTAAATGCAGCAACAATTATTATAAGTGTTAAAATAATAAACATTACATTTCTCTCAACTTCTAATGCACTAAATAATTGCTTATGTCTATTGGTCCAAGGTATAACCAAATGACCTTGCTCAATACTATCTAATTTTACCTTTATATTATAAGAATTTTTATAAGCATTATCTGGGTTTTTATAAAATATTTCTATATTATCAATTTGATCACTCTCATATCCTATAAAGTCGCGTAAATTATCTATTTTCATAAATATAACGGATGAATCATATTCATACATACCTAAATCAAATGTACCGGCAATATTAAATTTTTTTGCTAAAGGTGCACTTCCAAAAGGAGTATTTAATCCTGTTGGAGCAATTAATGTAATTTGACTTCCAATATCAAGGTTTAAATATTTAAATAATTTATTACCAATAATTATACTATCCTGTTTTGTAAANTTATTAAAAGTACTGCTAGATATACTATTGTATAGAAGCTGATTACTCATGAAATTATCACTAGAAATACCTCTAGTAATAATNCCCTTAGATTTATTATTNGCTGAAATCATTATTGTAGACTCCACTATTGGAATAACATCAGTNACTTCNTCTATATCCATTAATAGATTTTCAATATTGTTAGAGTTTATCTTTTTAGAGTCTNCATTTAGATATAAAGATGCNTGACCATTTAAACCAATNATTCTNGACAGNAACTCTTCCCTAAAGCCATTCATTACCGACATTACTATTATGAGTGTAGCTACTCCNAGAGAAATCCCAATTAATGAGAACCAACTCACAATNGATATAAAACCATCCTCTCTTCTAGCTCTAAGATACCTATAGGCTATCCATAACTCATAAGAAAATATCAAAGCATTATCCTANAATAATATTAGTAATTTTAGCAGTATCATTAATTGAAATTTCTTGAATTTCACTTGTTTTTCTATTCAGCAATTCAAAATATCCATTTTTAACTCCTCTAGGTCCAATTCTAATCTGCCAAGGTATACCAATTAGATCCATTTCAGCCAGCTTGTTACCTGCACCCTCGTCTCTATCATCATATAAAACCTCAATATTATTATTNTTTAAACTATCATAAATTTTTTCTGATAATTGAGAACAANNNACATCATTTTGTCTTAGATTAATTATACCTATAATATATGGAGCTACACTTTCTGGCCAACATATACCTTTATCNTCGTGGTGAGCATCTATTATACCTCCTACTAATCGAGATACTCCAATTCCATATGAACCCATTTCAACAGGAATGTTTACCCCTTTTTCATTAGCAATATTTGCTCCTAATGGCCTAGAATACTTATCTCCAAAATAAAATAAATGTCCTACCTCAATACCTCTAGTTTTAATTCTGTTTTTCTCTTTTACCGATTTTAAATATCTATCGTGATCATGCTTGTCATCAGCTGCAGTATAATAGGAAGTTAATTTATTTACTAATTTAGAAATAGATATTGGATCATCATATTTTATATTCGGGATTTTTTCATTTAATATATTTTTATCAAGAAAAATATCAGATTCGCCTGTTTCAGCTAAAATAATAAATTCGTGGCTTAAATCTCCACCTATAGGCCCAGTATCAGCTGCAACTGGTATCGCTTTGAGCTCCATTTTTTCAAATATTCTTAAATAATTTAAAAACATTCTATTATAACACTCAATTGCATCATCTTTATTCTTATCGAATGAATAGGCATCCTTCATTAAAAACTCTCTACCTCTCATAACTCCAAATCTAGGCCTTATTTCATCTCTAAACTTCCATTGGATATGATATAAGCAGAGTGGCAAACTCTTATAACTCATTATATTTTTAGAAAAAATATCTGTAATCAATTCTTCATTAGTTGGACCATATAATAATTCATGTTCATGCCTATCTTTAAATTTAAGCATTTCCTTACCATAATCATTAAACCTGCCTGATTTTTTCCATATTTCAGAATCTTGTATAGTAGGCATTAATAATTCTTGAGATATTATATTTTGTTCAAATCTTATAATTTTTTCTATATTTCTTAAAACTTTATATCCTAATGGCAACCAGGTATATATTCCTGAGGAAGACTGTCTTATCATGCCTGCTCTGAGCATTAATCTATGTGAGTTAATTGATGCCTCAGAGGGGTTTTCTTTTAATGTTGGAAGAAATAATTTACTTCGCCTCATAATAAATCCTTATTATCTGTATATATATTAACAACTTAACTAAGAGAAATAATTTTACTTTCTATTATTAAAACTGTTAAATATGTAAGCATTAAAGTTATTATGCTCACAATAATAAATTTTTTCCATAAATAAGTTTTATCTGGTGCGCCAGAATCATGACCTATTTCAACATTTTTAGGTTTTTTAACTCCCATTGGCAATGAGATAAAAAAAGCAATCCACCATATAACAATATAGATTATAAAATATTCAAATAATGTCATTATATTTCTTCCAACTCAATCAATGTTCCGTTAAAGATTTTAGGATGAATAAATATTACAGGTTTTCCATGTGCACCAATAGAAGGTTTTCCAGATCCTAAAATAGTAGCTCCTTCCTTTTGCATTTTTAAGCAGGCTTTTAAAATATCAGGCACTTCATAACATATATGATGCATTCCACCAGAAGGGTTTTTCTTCAAAAAATTTTCTATTGGAGAGTTTTTTCCAATTGGTTCTAATAATTCTATTTTTGTATTATCTAATTCTACAAAAACTGTTTTAACACCATGATCGGGTAAATCTAATGGTTTTGATACTTTTGCCCCTAAAATATTTTTATACTGATCTGCTGCATTAGAAACTGAAGGAACAGCTATTGCTACATGGTTTAATTTACCTATCATTTCACATCCATTTAATTTAAAATATTAATTTCTAACTTTAATAAAGGTTTTTTCATATATTGAGCTTTAATACTTCTTTTTAATGCAAGAGTCATGCTTTCTTGAATATAATTTTTATCTAGTTCTTTAGATTTATAATACGATTTTATATCATCTTTGATAAAGCTTTTTATAAAATCTTCTGGATTATCATCTTCAATTGTTTCTGCTAAGCCTACAGCCATTATATTAGGTTCTGCAATTAAACTATAATCTGTATCTGTAAATAAAACAACATGAACTGATCCATTATACATCATTTTTTGTCTTTGCTTAAGAACTTCAGAATTTCTAGTTATTAAATCATTGCCATCAACTATCAGCCTTCCATATTCAAGTTCTCCAATATACCTTGGATCACCTGGAGCCAATTGTATTAAAGAACCATTTCTACCAGGTATAGCATTACTAACTTGTTGGCCTAGTGCATATTTGACATGAGCATTAATATGACGTGTCTCTCCATGTACGGCTATTAATGTATGAGGTTTAACCCAAGAATACATTTGTGCTAATTCTTCTTTTGCTGGATGTCCACTAACATGAATTAAACAATCATTCGTAGCCTCTATAATATTAACTCCAAGATCAGATAGTTTATTTTGCATGTTAGAAATACTTACTTCATTACCAGGAATAACCCTTGAAGAAAAAATTACTGTGTCTCCATTACTAATATTTATATCTCTATGATTACCATTAGCAATTCTATTTAATGCCCCTCTTGGCTCGCCTTGAGAACCTGTACAAATAATTAATATTTTATCTTTATCAATATTCTTAATATCCTTTTCAGAAATAAATGCTGGAAGATCAGTTAAATAACCGCAGGTTTTAGCAATTTCAACCATTCTCCACATTGACTGCCCAACTAGACCAACTTTTCTTCCTAAAGAAACTCCAATTTTTGCTAAAGTATTAACTCTAGTCACATTAGAGGCAAACGTAGAAACAATAACTCTCTCCTTACAATTTTTTATAATATTAGTTAATGGTTTTATTACATCTTCCTCTGAGCCGGAGCGACCCTCTACCAATACATTGGTTGAATCACAAACCATTGCTAAAATATTTTCATTAGATAACTGCTTTAACCTTTTCTTATTAACCCCTTCACCAATTTGAGGATTATAATCAATTTTCCAATCTCCGGTGTGAAAAACAGTTCCTGCTTCAGTTTTGATCAATGCAGATGATGGTTCTATTATTGAATGAGACATACTAATAATTTCAATATTAAAAGGACCAATTTTAATTTTAGAATTTATCTTAATTCTATTTATTTCAACCTCTTTTTCTAAACCCACATCCTTAAGTTTTCTAGTCAAAACTTCTGCTGCAAAATCAGTTGCATAAACCGGACATCTTAAATACGGCCATAAATGATGTACTGCTCCTATATGATCTTCATGCGCGTGAGTTAATAATAATCCAGAAATAAATTTTGCAGAATCTTCAATAGAGACTATATCTGGCATAGCTATATCTACTGAACTATATGTCGGATCTCCAAATGTAACACCACAATCTACTATTAACCACTTACCTGAATTACCATATAAATTAAAATTCATACCAATTTCGCCAGACCCCCCCAAAGGTAAAAACATTAGTTCATCATTTTTAGGTTTAGGTAAATTCATTATGAAAAAATATCCAATTCGAAATCCCAAGTTAGAGCTATACCTTTCAATGTAAGGTCATCATCAATAAAATCTATAGCATCTGTATATGGTTTAAATAAATTTGCTAATCCACCTGTAGCAATAACCTTCATATCACCATTATTTTCTTTTTTTATTTTAGTAATTACGCCTTCTAATAAACCAACATAACCCCAAAATATTCCAGATTGCATAGCTGATATAGTGTTAGTTCCAATTACTTTATCTGGTTTTACAATAGCAATACGAGGCAAACGTGCCGTAGCTTTATCTAATGCATCCATAGATAAATGAACTCCTGGAGAAATTATACCTCCAATATATGAATTATTAATATCTACAACATCAAATGTTGTAGCCGTCCCAAAATCTATTACTATAATTGGACTTCCATATATACGTATAGCCGCTAAGCTATTAACCAATCTATCTGCTCCAATTTCATCTGGACGATCAAGAGAAACAGATAATTTTGGAGAAATATTATCCCCTATTATCATAGGAGTAATTTTAAAATAGTTATAAATGAAAGACTTTAATTCATGATTAACCGCAGGTACTACAGAGGANATTACAACATCTGTTAATATTAATGAATTCATTTTANTTAAGAATGCATTTAAATAAGTTTCATATTCATCTGCTGTTCTATGAACAACTGTAGACATTCTCCATTTATGAATGATNCCTTGATTATTGACTAANGCAAAAACAGTATTAGTGTTTCCTACATCAATTACCATAATATTTTTATCTAATAATTTTTTATTCATAGTGCAAACACATCTCCAGCTAATATTGNTTCTTTTTTGCCTAGTTTATCTATAATTATTAAAGCGCCTTCTTTAGTCAATCCATTAAATTTTCCAATAATTTCTTTACTACCAACTTTTACGCTAACCGGATCACCAATTTTATGTCCTAAATCATTCCACATATCAAATATCATCTCAATACCATTATTTTCAAATATTTTATTTATCTTAACAAACTGAATAAAAAAAGCATTTAACATTTCATCAGGACTGATAGTAATATTTTCCTTTTTAAGGTTTGTGGCAGGATAAATAACTTCTTTAGGATTAGAAATTATATTTATTCCTATACCTATATTTAAAACATCTGCTTTATCTGGAATAGTTATATTCTCTATCAAAATACCAGCAATTTTTGACTTATTTATTAAAATATCATTTGGCCATTTGATNCTAGGAATTAGTTTATTTTTTGTCACATAAATAATTGTATGAGCTACACTTAAAGCAGCAATAAAGACAGGCGCAAATAAGTTTTTATTATTTTTTTCCGATTGTCTTAAGAAAGAAAAATACAAGTTTCCANGAGGAGATTCCCATACTCTTCCATGTCTACCTCNGCCGCTAATTTGTCTTTTAGCTCTTACAGCAGTTTTAATATTACATCCTGCTAAAGCCATTTCTTTCATCATGGTCATAGTCGAGTCTAACTCTTCAAACTCAATTACCTCATAACCAGAGCTTAATTTATTTATATTTCTCACAAAACAATTGCTCTACTAATATAAGACATAAAGTTTATAAAATTATCTGCGTACACTATAAATGTTAAAATGAATAAGGAAGATATAAGTAAAATAATTTTCATACTTACCTTTGAATCAATAGTAAAAGATTCTTCTAATTCATCTAAATACATTACTTTTATAATATTTAANTAATAATATGCAGAAATTACACTTCCAATAATTCCAATTACAGCTATCCACATATAACCGGATATTACTACAGCTTTAAATACATAGAACTTAGCTATAAAACCAGCTAGTGGGGGTAAGCCTGCCATTGATAAAAGCAAAATACTTAAACAAACCGCAAAAAAAGGATTAGATTTAGATAATCCAGAAAAACTANCAATCTCATCCAACATAATATTATCTTTTTCCATAGAAAGAATAAATGTAAAAACTCCAATTGAAGATATAGAATATACAGTTATATATATTAGTGANGCTTCTAAGCCNAGCTGACTGCCTAAACTTAATGCTAAAAATATATAACCAATATTACTAATAGCGCTATATGCCATTAGTCTTTTTATATTTTTTTGCAGAAGTGCACCAAATGCACCTACAAATATTGATAGTAAGCCTAATACTAAAACTAACTGCAGCCATACAACATGTATATCTATTAAAGCTATATAGAGAATTCTCATTAATACTCCAATAGCAGCAATTTTAGGAACAATGGCAAAAAAAGCAGTTATAGAGGTAGGAGCCCCTTCATAAACATCTGGAGTCCACATATGAAAAGGAGCAATAGATAGTTTAAATGCGATTGAAGAGATTATTAAAACTACTGAAAAAATTAANAAAAGACTTACTTCATTNGGGTTCAAAGTATTAAAACNTAAAACTGTATATGATGTAGTGCCTGTTATTCCAAATAATAAAGAAGCACCAAATAAGAANAATCCAGAAGCTAATGCACCAAGTATAAAATATTTAAGACCTGCTTCTGATGATCTTAAAGAATCTTTTTTTGTTGAAGCGAGGACATATAATGCTAATGATTGTAACTCTAAACCTAGATANAGTGTAATAAAATCGTTAGACGACAGCATTACNAGCATACCTAGTATAGAAAATAGGATTANTAATGGGTATTCAAATATATATAAATTCTCTATACTTCTATATTTTTCTGAAATTATTAATACTATTATTGCCGAAAATAATATAAGAGACTTTAAATAAGTTGCTAACCTATCAGTTACCACTAGTTCGTAAAAACCCAATGCAGCCCTGTTGTCCCCCATTAAAAGAATTAATAATGTTCCTAAAAGACCGAATATTGAGAATATTGAGAAATAAGATTGTCGATTAGATTTATTACCTCCGGAATAAACNCCCAACGGTATAAAAACAAGAAGCCATAAGGATAAAAATATTTCTGGCAAAGCAATATTTAAGTCTAAGATATTTGATATTGAATTCAATTACTTCTCCATAAACTCGTTAATTCATAACTCTAGTATTTATAGAATTAACTAAATTTAATACTGTTTCTCTGAATTCTATAGTAAAAGTCTCTGGATAAATACCTAACCAAAAAACTCCTAATATAATAGGAACAAAGATTATATATTCTCTTCTATCTAAATCTGTAATTTTTATAAGATTAGAATTTTCTAACTTGCCAAAAACAACCCTTTTATAAAGCCANAACATATAAGCTGCTCCTAAAACCATTCCTAAACCAGTCGTAAAAGCAAGATAACCACTAACTTCATAAGCAGCTATTAAAACCAAAAACTCTCCTACAAATCCACTAGTTCCTGGCAAACCAATCGAAGCCAGTGTGAACACCATAAAAATAAAAGCAAATTTTGGCATATTAGANACTATTCCTCCATAATCCTTAATCATTCTTGTATGCATTCTGTCATATAATACCCCTATGCAAAGAAATAATGCTGCCGATACTAAACCATGACTTAACATTTGAATAATGGCCCCGTCTATTCCTTCTTGCTTAAATGTAAATAAGCCAATAGTTACGTAACCCATATGTGCAACAGAAGAATATGCAATTAATTTTTTCATATCTTTTTGCATTAAAGCTACCAATGATGCGTATATAATTGCAATCACACCAAGTATAAAAANTAATGGAGCATAAAATTCACTTGCGTTAGGTAACATAGGTATTGAAAAGCGNATAAAACCATATCCTCCAACTTTTAACAATACTCCTGCCAATATTACAGACCCTGCTGTAGGAGCTTCCACATGAGCATCCGGAAGCCATGTATGAAAAGGCCACATAGGTGTTTTAACTGCAAATGATGCAAATAATGCCGGCCATAATAATAGCTGCAGTTGATATGGAAAATTATATTCGATTAGTTCACGTATATCAAACGTTCCAGATGAATAACCCATTACTATTATAGCTATCAAAAATAAAACTGATCCAGCTANAGTATATAAGAAAAATTTAAANGCTGCATAAATTCTTCGAGGTCCNCCCCAAATACCAATAATTAAAAACATAGGTATAAGTAGAGCTTCAAAAAAGATGTAAAATAATAGTAGATCTAGAGCACAGAATGTTCCTATCATTAAAGTTTCTAATAATAGAAATAGTATCATGTATTCTTTTACTCTAATTACAATAGATTTCCAACTTGCCAATATACATACTGGAACAAGAAATGCTGATAGAACAACAAAAAGCATAGAAATACCATCTATTCCTAATCTATATGAAATTCCTGCTGTTGAAAATAAATTAACCTCTTCTATGAAATGAAAACCATTAGCTTTAGGAAAACTTAACCATAAAAATAATGATAAAATAAATACTACTAATGAAGTCCATAATGCTACCATTTTAGTATTTTTTATAATGGTCTTTTCTTCTCCATCAATTAAGCTTATAAAAAAAGCTCCAAAGATAGGAATAAAAATCATTAATGATAAAATTGGCCAACTACTCATTTTACATTAATCCAAAATAGACAAGAAACTGCCAACTAAATAAAATAATTAAACCAAAAAACATAGTAAAAGCATAATGATATACATAACCACTCTGAAGTAGCTTAATTTTATTAGCNAAACGAGNACATAAATAAGCTATACCATTTGGTCCGAATCTATCTATNATCCTAATATCTCCTACAGTCCATAAGATATTACCCATTTTCTTTAGTTGTTTTGTAAAGGCAAATTCGTACAATTCATCAAACCAAAATTTATTTTTAGAAACTCTATATAATCTTGGAAATTTTTCAGAATAAATATCTGGAAGGGTTAATTTTTTTATATAAAATAACCAAGCAAAATATATACCTAAAAGAGCTACAATAATTGGAGATAGTTTTACCAATAAAGGAACATAATGTGCATTAGCTANAGCTTTNTGATTATCTAATATTAAAATTGATCCTAACCAAAAATCGTGATGAGTATCTACCATTCTATAACCTATCCATCCAGAAATTATGGCTCCNATAGATAAAATAAAAAGTGGAATAAGAATATATAAAGGAGATTCATGTGCTTTACTTATATCAGTTCTAGCTTTACCATGAAAAACCATAAATAAAATCTTCCATGAATAAAAAGCTGTCAAAAAAGCCGCAATCAANCCTAAATAAAATGCAATATATCCAAAACNACTATTNTGTGCCCATGCAGCCTCTAATATAATNTCCTTTGAGAAAAAACCTGCAAATGGAGGAAGTCCAGCTAATGCAAGTGAACCTATCCACATTGCTATACAAGTATATGGAAGAGTTTTAGCAAGCCCACCCATTTTTCTTATATCCTGCTCATCTGATAATGCATGAATGACAGAACCCGCTCCTAAAAATAATAAAGCCTTAAAAAACGCATGTGTCATAAGATGAAACATGCCAGCAGAATATGCAGAAACTCCACAAGCAAAGAACATATAACCTAATTGACTACATGTAGAATAAGCAATAATTTTTTTTATATCATTTTGAGTGATAGCAATACAAGCAGCGAAAATTGACGTTGCAGCACCCACCAATATTACANAATTCAGAGATATAGGAGCATATTCAAATAATGGAGAGCATCTAGCGACAAGGAATACGCCAGCTGTTACCATAGTAGCTGCATGAATAAGTGCTGATACTGGAGTAGGACCTTCCATTGCATCTGCTAACCAAGTATGTAGACCAATTTGAGCAGATTTACCCATAGCTCCGATAAATAATAAAAAACATGCCAACTCAATGTATGGTATATTTAAATTAAAAAATAAAATACTAGTATTTATGAATGAAGAGACATNAGCAAAAACTATATTAAAATCTAAACTTCCAGTTAATTTATAGATAACGCAAATACCCAAAATGAGGCCTAAGTCACCTACTCGGTTTACAAGAAATGCTTTTATAGCAGCAGCATTTGCACTTTGTTTTTTAAACCAAAAACCTATGAGTAAATAAGAACATAATCCAACNCCTTCCCAGCCAAAAAATAATTGTAGAAAGTTATTGGAAGTAACTAACATAAGCATTGCAAAAGTAAATAATGATAGATATGAAAAAAATCTGGGCTTATGCTCATCATGTTCCATATANCCTATTGAATATAAATGCACTAAACTAGAAACTAGCATAACTACAAAGAGCATAATTGCACTCAACATATCTAGCTTCAGCGACCAACTTACATTTAGTGATTCTGATTTTATCCAATAACCTAAATGAACTATATATGACTCTCCGCCAATAGCCTGCATCAATAAAATTATAGNAAAAAATAATGATACAAAACAAAATAAAGTAGGAATCCATATAGACCCTTTCCTACCTATAATAGTGGGAAATAAACCGCTAAAAATTGAACCTAATAATGGCAAAAATACTAAAAGTTTAAGCATTTTATCCTTTCATACTATTTGCATCATCTACAGCTATAG
The DNA here is from genome assembly GCA_002720535.1 of Candidatus Pelagibacterales bacterium. GTDB lineage: Bacteria > Pseudomonadota > Alphaproteobacteria > TMED109 > TMED109 > TMED109. Next base: position 292,983 of record PBIU01000004.1, read on the forward strand.
ATCCTCTTGATCTAAAGAATACTACTAAAATTGCTAAACCAATTGCAGCCTCTGCAGCAGCAACTGTTAGAACAAATAAAGCAAATACTTGACCTAAAATTAAATCTAGATGTGTAGAAAAAGCGATGAAATTAATATTTACAGCTAACAGCATTAATTCTATTGACATTAAAATTATTATTAAATTTTTTCTATTAAGAAAAACACCAAATATACCAATTGTAAATATTATAGAGGATAAAATAAGATAATGAGTAAGGCTAATTTCATACATTATTTTGCACCTTTTCCTATCTCTACTTTATTAACTTGAATAGATTCTGATTTATCACGCATAGTTTGTTTTACNGCATCTTGTTTTNTAACATTATCTCTTTTTCGATGAGTTAAAACAATCGCCCCTATCATCGCAACTAAAAGTATTAATCCAGCACACTGGAATAAATAAATATAATCAGTATATATTACTTTACCCAAAGCTCTTGTATTCTCTACCTCTGATAAGGTTACAAACAATTCGCTACCAGGAATATTTCCAATTCCGTACTTCATACCAATATAAGAAAAAATAATTTCTCCTAAAAGAATAGCTCCTATTAAAAGTCCAAGCGGAGCATTTTTTATCATTCCTGTCCTAAGCGAACTAAAATCAATATTAAGCATCATAATTACGAATAAAAATAATACAGCAACGGCACCTACGTAAACGACAAGAAGAAGCATAGCTAAAAATTCTGCTCCCATTAAAACAAATAAACCAGTTGCATTAAAAAATGTAAGAATTAGAAAAAAAACAGAGTGAACGGGATTTTTTACNGTAATCACCATTATTGCTGACAATACAGCTATAATTGAAAATAAATAAAAAAATAATGAGAGCATAAAAATTAACCTCTAGACTACCTAAACTGTTTATCTTTTTGAATATTTTTAGATAGGACTGATTCCCACCTATCACCATTTTCTAATAATTTTTCTTTATCGTAGAAAAGTTCTTCTCGGGTCTCTTTTGCAAATTCATAATTTGGGCCCTGAACAATAGCATCNACGGGACATGCTTCTTCACAAAGACCACAATAAATGCATTTTGTCATATCGATATCATATCTAGTAGTTCTTCTACTACCATCATCTCTAGGCTCAGANTCAATAGTAATTGCCAAAGCCGGACAAACTGCCTCGCATAATTTACATGCAATACATCTTTCCTCACCATTAGGATATCTTCTTAACGCATGCTCACCTCTAAATCGCGGACTTATTTTTCCCTTTTCAAAAGGATAATTAATAGTAACCGGTTTTCTAAACATGTACTTTAAAGTCAAAAACATACCAGAACACAGTTCNCCTAACATTATGAACCAAAAAGACCTAAATATTTTACCCAAATAACNTCTCCTTATGNACTTGAAGGCAATAAATCAAAAATAATTAAAAAACCTGAGGTTAAAACAACCCATAATAAAGAAAAAGGAAGAAAAACTTTCCATCCAATTCTCATTAATTGATCATATCTAAATCGTGGAAAAGTTGCTCTAACCCATAAAAAAGTAAATAGCATTAAAGATGTTTTTGCAGCAAACCAAATAAAGCCCGGAATTTCATTCAATAAGGCTATATTAAAAGGAGGTAACCATCCTCCTAAAAATAAAATGGTTGCCATTCCGCTCATCATAATCATAGCAGCATATTCTCCTAAAAAAAACATAGCAAAAAGCATAGAGGAGTATTCAGTAAAATATCCTCCAACTAATGATGATTCATCCTCAGGTAAATCAAATGGTGCTCTGTTAGTTTCAGCTAGAGCAGAAATAAAAAAAACTATAAACATAGGAAATAATGGAAAAACGTACCAAACTGATTTCTGAGCATAAACTATATCACTTAAGTTAAGTGAGCCAACACAAACTAAAACTGTGACTATTACTAAGCCTATTGATACTTCATAAGAAACCATTTGAGCTGCAGATCTTAAAGCTCCCATAAAAGCATACTTTGAGTTACTTGCCCATCCAGCCATTATAATGCCGTATACTGATAAGGAAGATATAGCAAATAAATATAAAATACCTACATTAATATTAGAAATAACCCAGCCATCCGCTATAGGAATAACTGCCCAAGCAGCTATAGAAAGTGAAAATGCAACCATAGGTGCTAAAAGAAAGACTATTTTATTTGAAACTGTAGGAAATATNGTTTCTTTTGAAAAAAGTTTTAGCCCATCTGCGAGTGGCTGTAAAAGTCCAAATGGACCNACAACATTAGGTCCTTTCCTNAACTGAACAGAAGCAATAACCTTTCTCTCAGCATATGTTAAAAACGCAACAATAATTAATAGTGGNACCACTAATGCTATAATTTTTAATAAAATAAAGGCAAAAGTTATAAAACTCTCATTTACAAANAAATTTAACATTACATACCCANTTTACTTTTAGNAATGGAACATTTTGCCATGGTNTCAGATGANCTAGAAATAGGACAAGTCATAAAATAATTCATTTTTAAAGGCTTAATACTTNCATTATTTAATTTAACTTTAGTATCACCAATATCACTCGTTTCAGATTTTAAAAGTGAATTTTCAATAACAAAATTTTTATTAATATTTTCAAAATAAGATCTTAATTGAGATATATTATTATATGGTAAAGTTTTATCAATATATTCAGAAAAAGCTCTTATTATTTTCCAATCCTCTTTAGCGTTTCCAGGTGGAGGAACAGCAGCATAAGTTCTTTGTACCCTACCTTCTGTATTAATATATGTTCCATTTTTTTCTGTATAAGCTGAACCTGGCAAAATTAAATCCGCAGACTCAGCTCCAAAATCTCCGTGGTGACCTTGATAAATTATAAATGCTTCAGAGTCCTTCTCAATAATTTCTTCATCATAACCTAATAACCATAATANTTTAATATTTTTATTTTTTACTCCTTCTAAAATTTCGCTTGTATTTAACCCATCTTCACCTGGCACAAATCCTGCCTCTAATGCTCCTACTCTGTTTGCTGATGTATGCAAAATTCCAATACCATTCCATTTATCAGAATAAGAATTATATTTTTTAGCAATCTCTCTAATNCGACCTAAAATACCCCTCCCATCTTCTCTATTAAGAACAGATTCTCCTATTAAAAACAATGTTTTATTAGATTTTTCTAATATTTTATTATAATTATGTTTGCCTTTAAAAATCTGTTCNATAATTTTTACATCATCTCCTAACTCATTGATATTGTAGCTGGCTTTGTCACCTCCTCCAATTCGTGCAATATTTATTTTATTTTCTAACCAAGACTTTCTAATACGTGCATCCAATAAAGCAGCTTCATATCTTGGCTCACTNCCAATAATTAGTAAGTTATCTATTTCTTCAATACCTGATATTGTAGGATTAAATAACCAACCACTTCTATATTTTTTTGCTGTAGGTAAGTTTGATAATGCCGGCCTACTATCAGTATTAGAAACATTTAATGATTTCATTAAATCCAGAAGAGCAACAATAGACTCTAAACAAGCTTGACCACCTACTATAGATGCTATCTCTTTTGGNTTTAANNTNNTTNNNATTTTAGCNATAAGTTGAAAAGCATCTTCCCAAGAACATGCTACTAATTTACCNTTAGAATNCCTCTTGTATGGAACATCTAATCTTTGATTAATTAAACCATCTATAGCAAATCTAGATTTATCACCAATCCACTCTTCATTGATATCCTCATTTAATCTAGGAAGTACTCTCAAAACTTGACCATTTTTTGATCCAATTTGAATAGATGATCCTAGTCCATCTAANACATCTATACTATTAGTCTTTGATAATTCCCATGGTCTCGCTTTAAATGCATAAGGAGCAGAGGTAAGAGCACCAACAGGGCACAAATCTATAATGTTTCCTGATAATTCTCCACCAAGGCCTGAAGGAGAATTAGTTATAATTTCCATATCTTCTCCTCTACCAATAGCACCCAAATCATGTACTCCTGCTACTTCATCCATGAATCTAACACACCTAGTACAATGAATACATCTAGTCATAGTTGTTTTAATTAATGGACCAAAAGGCTTATTATCTACAGACCTTTTATCNTCTTCATACCTAGTATTACCTCTACCATAATATAGAGCCTGATCTTGTAAATCGCATTCTCCACCTTGATCACATATAGGACAATCTAAAGGATGATTAATTANTAAAAATTCCATAATACCTTCTCTTGCNGCTTTTACAGACTCAGAATTTGTNANAATTTTCATACCTTCAGCAGCTGGCATAGCACAACTAGCTACAGGNTTAGGAGAGCCCTCTAAAGCAACTAGGCACATCCTACAATTTCCTGCTATAGACAACCTCTCATGAAAACAAAAACGTGGAATTTCAACTCCTTTTTTTTCACAAGCCTGCATAACTGTAGAACCATCTTCTACTTCTATTTCTTTATCATCCACATATACTTTTAACATCAAGAAATTCCTACTCAGCTACTTTTAAAATATTATAGTTATTAATTCTATTTTCTATTTCATGCCTAAAATGTTTTATTAATCCTTGCACCGGCCATGCAGCTGCATCACCAAGAGCACAAATAGAGTGTCCTTCTATTTGATCACAGACATTTTTCAGTATATCAATATCTTTAATATCAGCGTTACCATGTATTANTTTTTCCATAGATCTCATCACCCAACCAGTTCCTTCNCGGCATGGAGTGCATTGTCCACAAGATTCATGCTTATAAAATTTTGATAATCTCCAAATAGCTTTAATTATATCCGTAGATTTATCCATAACTATAACNCCTGCTGTTCCTAAACCTGTACCNACATTTTTCAAAGAATCAAAATCCATAATTACATCTTCGCATATTGTATTAGGAATTAGAGGAGTTGACGATCCTCCAGGAATAACAGCTAACAAATTATCCCAACCACCAATAACTCCACCTGCATGTAATTCTAATAGCTCTTTTAAAGGGATACCCATCTCTTCCTCAACAACGCAGGGTGAATTTACATGGCCGGAGATACAAAATAGCTTTGTTCCTGTATTATTTTTATTACCAATTGATGCAAACCAATTTGCACCACGTCTCAAAATTGTGGGAACCACAGCAACAGTTTCAACGTTGGATACTGTAGTTGGACAACCATATAATCCTGCATTTGCAGGAAATGGAGGCTTCAATCGTGGTTGTCCTTTTTTTCCTTCAAGGCTTTCTAAAAGAGCAGTTTCTTCTCCGCAAATATATGCTCCCGCACCCCTATGCAAAGTAATATCAAAAGAATATCCCGTTTTACATGAATTCTTTCCAATGTAACCCTTATCATATGCTTCTTTAATAGCTTTATCTAAAGCTTTAGCCTCATGAACAAACTCACCTCTTATATAAATAAAACCATGATTTGCTTGCATAGCAAATCCAGCTAATAATATTCCTTCAATCAATTTATGAGGCTCATTTCTCATAATTTCTCTATCTTTACAAGTACCAGGCTCACTTTCATCTGCATTAATTACGATATAATGAGGTTTATTTTTTTTCTTCGGCATAAATGACCATTTTAAACCTGTTGGAAAGCCTGCTCCTCCCCTTCCTCTTAATTCTGAATTCTTAACTTCATTAATAATCCAATCAGCCCCTTTATTAATTAGTGCTTTTGTATTATCCCAGTCCCCTCTTTTCTCACTAATACTAATGTCACTTCCATTAAAACCATGTATATCACTAAATATAATATTTTTTTCTGATATCATTTTACCTTAACCTTTTTAGTTATTGGTTCTGAACCTAATCTTTCTGATTGTGGCCCAGGAACAGGCCTATCTCCTTTTTTAATATCTTCAATTATTTTAATCATTGAGTCTTTATTTAAATCCTCATAGAAATCATCATTTATTTGAACCATAGGAGCATTTGAACAAGCCCCAAGACACTCTACCTCTAGCAAGGTAAAAATATTATCTTCAGAAGTTTCTCCAAAATCTATACCTAATTTGTTTTTACATGCAGACACAATTTCATCACTACCTCTTAACCAACAAGGAGTTGTAGTACATACTTGAAGTAGGTTTTTTCCTACCGGTTCTAAATTAAACATAGTATAGAAAGTTGCGACCTCTAAAACCTTTATAAGCGGAACATTTAGTATTTCTGATATTACTTTCATAGCAGCAGTAGGAATCCAATTATCATGTTGTCTCTGAGCCAAATCTAATAAAGGNAGTAAAGCACTTGCTTTTTTTTCTTTAGGATACTTAGACAATATAACATCAACCTCTTTTATATTTTTTTTATTAAAGAAAAAACTTTTAGGCTGTAAATTTTCTGATGCAGGCCTCCTAATACTCATCGATCTATTTCCCCAAAAACCACATCTAATGTGGCTATGCATGCTACAAGATCTGCCAGCATATGACCTTTAGTCATAAAATCTAATCCTTGAAGATGCGAAAAACCAGGAGCTCTTATCTTACACCTGTAGGGTTTACTACTCCCATCAGAAACTAAATAAACTCCAAATTCTCCCTTTGGAGCCTCTACCGCCGTATATACTTCGCCAGCGGGAACTCGGACACCTTCAGTAAATAATTTAAAGTGATTTATTAGAGCCTCCATTGACTCTTTCATATCATCTCTCTTTGGAGGATATAACCTNGAATCTTTTACAATAATATCTCCTTTTGGGATCTTATCCAAAACCTGAGTAATTATTTTTGTACTTTGCTTCATTTCTTCAACCCTTAATAAATACCTATCATAGCAATCTCCATTTTTTCCTATAGGTACATCAAAATCTACCTCATCATATACGGCATATGGCTGAGCTTTTCTAAGGTCCCAAGCAATCCCAGAACCTCTCAACATTGGTCCTGTAAAACCCCAGTTTAAGGCCTCCTCTGGAGTAACTACTCCCACGTCAACTGTTCTTTGTTTAAATATTCTATTATCAGATAATAAAGTTTCTATATCATCAATAATTTTTCCAAAACCAGATAACCACTCTTCAATCTCCTCAATTAAATTTAAAGGTAAATCCTGATGAACTCCTCCTACTCTATAATAAGCAGCATGTAATCTTGATCCAGAAACTTGTTCATAAAANCCCATCAGCTTTTCTCTTTCTTCAAAAAGCCATAAAAAAGGAGTTGTTGCACCCAAATCCAAGCCTTGAGCAGCAATTTGAAGTGAATGATTTAAAATTCTTGTAATTTCATCAAATAAAACTCTNATATATAAAGCTCTCTTAGGCACATCCAGTTTCAGTAATTTTTCAGCAGATAATACAAAAGCATGTTCCTGACACATTGGTGATACATAATCCAATCTATCGAAATAAGGAATGGCTTGCATATATGTTTTGTGTTCTATTAATTTTTCAGTACCTCTATGAAGAAGACCTATATGTGGATCTGTTCTTTCCACTACTTCTCCATCCATTTCAAGCACTAACCTAAGCACTCCATGAGCAGCAGGATGCTGAGGACCAAAATTTAAAGTCATATTTTTTAATTCAACATCAGACATTAATTATCTTTCAAATCATTATCTTTAAAATTATATTCAGGACCTTCCCAAGGACTTTCAAAATCAAAATTTCTAAAATCTTGAACTAAGTTAACCTTTTCATTAACAACCTTTTTTTCAGAATCATCATATTTAACTTGGACAAAACCAGATAAAGGAAAATCCTTTCTTAAGGGATGNCCCTCAAAACCATAATCAGTAAGAATACGTCTTAAATCTGGATGATCAGTAAATATTACACCATATAGATCCCATACNTCTCTTTCATACCAATTAGCTGCATCAAAAATAGACACAATCGATGGAACTGTATCNCCGTCATTTACAGACAATTTTACTCTAATTCTCTGATTTAAACTTACACTTAATAAATGNTAAACTATCTCAAACCTATCAATGCGATTAGGANAGTCTACTCCACATATATCAATTAATTGCTTAAACTGAAAAACCTTATCATCCTTTAAAAANTTTAATACCTTTAACAAAATGGATTTACATAAAGTAACTGTTAACTCTTCATTATCAAANTTAGTNTGTATTCCNCTTCCACCAAACCTATCTGACAAAATTTTNTGAATTNCAATNTGTCTNTTTTTATACTCATTTTGATATATTTTATTCAATTGTATTAAACTCCTAGTGAATTCTGTCGGGTAATTTTTTTTTGTAATTGAATAATACCATATAATAATGCTTCTGCAGTAGGAGGACAACCTGGAACATATACGTCTACTGGAACAATTCTATCGCATCCTCTTACAACTGAATATGAATAATGATAATAACCTCCACCATTTGCACAACTTCCCATTGATATCACCCACCTCGGCTCAGGCATCTGATCGTAAACTTTTCTTAATGCTGGAGCCATTTTATTNGTTAAGGTTCCCGCTACTATCATAACATCAGATTGTCTAGGACTTGGCCTAAATACTAATCCAAAACGATCTAAATCATATCTACTAGCACCAGCATGCATCATTTCTACTGCGCAACATGCAAGGCCGAATGACATAGGCCATAGTGATCCAGTTCTAGCCCAAGTAAATAACTTATCAATTCTTGCTACTACAAACCCTTTATTTCTTACATCTAAGGCGGCAGATTCAAAAGCAGCTTTGCCTTCAATTAAACTAGTTTTATTTTGATCTAATCCCACTCTAAAGCTCCTTTTTTCCATTCATAAATAAAGCCTATGGTGAGTAAAAATAAGAAAATCATCATCGATATAAATCCAAATAAACCAATATCAGAAAGTGCTACTGCCCAAGGAAATAAAAAAGCTACTTCTAAGTCAAAAATGATGAATAAAATTGCTACTAAATAAAACCTTACATCAAATTGTATTCTAGCATCTTCAAAAGGTTCAAATCCGCATTCATATGGAGATAATTTTTCTGAGTCTGGAAGCTGTTTTCCAATAATCCAGGATGAAATAGCAAATAATACAGACAATCCTCCTGCAAATGCTATAAAAATTGCTATTGGAAGATACTCTATGTAGAGTGATGTCATAAATTACCTCAAATTATTATAATGAAATTTATATTAAAAAAATATTTTTCATTTAATAGCCCTTATGTATATCTAAAATGGAATAAAGACAATAAAATTACAGAAAAAAATAAAATAAAAAAAACATACATTTCTNTTTACAAACATCAGTTAAAAAATAATTAAAACAAATAATTATAAAATACTGTTTAAAAAATACCCTACTAGTGTATACTCTCATTTTGAAGCTTTAGATTAAAATTAAATAATAAAAAAAATAATTAATAAATACAGTTACTTAAAAAATAAATATAGGAATTTTTATGAATATTAAAAATGTTGAAATTCTAGCTTATACAGTCCCACTTAAAGAACCGGTAAAGGCATATGCAGCTGGACTAATGACAGGATTTGGTATGGTGATAGTCAAAATTACAGATGAGAATGGAAATGTAGGACAAGGCTATACAACTATGCATAGTAATCAAGAACTTGCTATAGCGAGAATCATTGAAGACACTTTTAAACCAATTTTATTAAACAACGACTCTACATTAATAGAATATTTATGGAAACAAATGTGGAAACAAACCCATTACGCTGGTAGAGGAGGTCCTGTAAGTTTTGCAATTGCTGCAGTAGATGCAGCACTTTGGGACTTAATGGGACAAAGATTAAAACAACCTTTATGGAAACTTCTTGGTGGCTACTCCTCTAATGTAAAAGTTTATGCAGGGAATATAGACCTTAACTTTCCTATAGAAAAAATTTTAGATAATGCTACAAAAAATATTGAACAAGGATACAAAGCTATAAAAATGAGGTTAGGTAGAGAAACTCTTAAAGAGGACTTACAGAGAGTTGAAGCTGTAAAAAACCATATAGGAGATTCTATTGATTTAATGGCTGATGCTAATGAAGCTTGGAGAGTTGATCAAGCACTTAAAGCTTCTAATGAATTAGCAAATTTCAACCTCACCTGGCTAGAAGAACCTATAACTCCTGATGACTATAGAGGATATGCTTATCTTAAGAGTAATGGTGCTACTCCAATTGCTGCAGGAGAAAACTTACATACCTTAAAAGAATTTCAAGAACTATTTTATCACAATGGTGTAGACTTCCCAGAACCGGACTACACTACTTGTGGAGGTTTTACACCATTTATGAAAATTGCTAAATTAGCAGAAGCTTATAATCTNCCTGTTATGTCTCANGGAGCTCATGATGTTCATATACAACTACTCGCTGCCTGCNCTAATACTGCATATATGGAAGTGCATGCTTTTGGAATAGAAGATTACATTACAAATCCTCTTAAAATTGAAAATGGTTATGGAATAGCTCCCGATCTTCCTGGTATCGGATTTGAATTTGACCTTGAAAAACTTAAAAAATATAAAACAAACTAGGTACNCAATATGTATAAAGAAGAATATATAAAAGTTGCTGATGCTCCAGAAGGCTTTAAAGTTTATGAGTCTCGTGATGGAATGTTTTCAGATAGAATTGGGCCCTATTTTATTAAAGGNCGATATCCTGATNTAATAATGGGAATAAGAATTTTAGATCATCACTCTAACTTAAATGGAGTATCTCACGGAGGATTACTAATGGCNTTTGTTGATACTATAGGTGGCTATATAGCTGCAAAAGCTGGCGAAGGACCAAGTGTTACCGCAAACTTTAATGCTAATTTTATGAGGCCTGCTCCGGTTGGAGCTTGGGTAGAAGGTACAGGTAAAGCATTAAAAGTAGGCAGAAAAGCAGTTTTTATTAGGGTTGAATTAACTTTAAAAAATAAATTAATTTTTTCAGCTGAAGGTATTTGGCAAAAAATAAATAAAGAGAAAGGAATAATTACATAATGAAATTATTGTATACCGTAACTTCACCTATAGCTAGAAAATGTAGAATAATAGCTAGAGAACTTAATTTAATGGATAAAGTTGAAGAAGTAATTACAACAACAAGGTCTGAAGACGCGTTAATAATGAAAAATAATCCAAATGGAATGGTTCCTACTCTCGAGACAGATGAAGGCTTTAATATAGTTGAATCAATGGCCATCTGTAATTATTTAGAAAAGCAAAGTAATAATAAAGAATTTATTCCTCAGGATGAAACGAAATATTGGCAANTATATGCATTGGATTCAATAGCATCTCAAACTTTTGAATCAATTGTTTCTCGAGCAAGAGAAAGAATATATAAGCCTNAAGAATTTCATTATCCTGACGGAATTAAACATGAACAAGGTAGAGCAGAAAGAACATTAAATCTTTTAGAAAAAGAAGCTCCAAGCTACATTGACACTTTTAATAAATTACATGTAACTATTGGCCTATGTGGGTTAGTACTCGATAATGTATTCCCGAATGAAGAATGGAAAAATAATAGAAATAACTTGGTTAGCATATATGAAAATTTTGTTAAAAGAGATTCATTTGTAGAGACAATAATAAAAAAAGATTAAAACTTAAAATAAGGGAAACGAATGTCTAATAATCAAAAAATTTGTTTAATTGCAGGATGTGGACCAGGNACCGGCACTGAAAGCGTGAAAAAATTTACTCAAGAAGGTTATAAGGTTGCAATGCTTGCAAGAAATATTGATCTTTTAAATGAACTCCAATCAAAATTTAAAAACTCATACGCATATAAATGTGATGTATCTGATATGGATCAAATTGCTAATGTTTGTTCTAAAGTCAAAAATGATATTGGTGCCCCAAATATATTTATTCATAATGCAGTTGCAGGTGTTGCAGATGGTGGATTAGCAGGGAGTTTTTTAAGTGATAATCCTGAGAGGTTAGATAGAAATTTTAAAGTAAACACAAAATCATTACTATACTTTGCAAGAGAACTCGCTCCGAATATGATTGAAAATAAATCGGGATCAATAATAATTACTGGNAACACTTCTGCTTTAAGAGGTAAACCTGATTTTATTTATTTTGCTCCAACAAAAGCTGCGCAAAGGGTAATGGCAGAATCACTAGCAAGAGAATTAGGCCCCAAGGGAGTTCATGTTGCATATATCTTAATTGATGCAGCCATTGATACACCAAGAACAAGACCAATATTTGCAGCGGATAAAGATGATGACTTTTTCTGCAAACCAAAAGATATTGCAAATGAAATATTTCATGTAGCACATCAACCTAGATCTGCTTGGTCTTTCAACGTAGAACTTAGACCGGATAATGAAAAATGGTAAATAATAACAAACCTTTAATGAGAATATTTTGCTATATACCTACTCCAAGAATTTGGAAATCTTCAATAACAGCCAGATTCATAGATGTTAATATTGAAGTAAGAGGAACAAAACCTCCAGAAATTAAAAACTGGTTATGGGATTTTGATGCTAGACCACTAACAGAAGAAGATAAAATTAAATTAGCAGATAAAACTTCTGTTGGAAGAACAGGCTTTTCTATAAAGCTCTATAAAACAGATGAATTTTTAAAGGCGCATCCTTATGGAACTATTCCAGCTGCCTTTAGCTCTGATGGGAAAATAGGAGTTTTTGAGTCTAATAGTATAATGCGATTGGTAGCCCGGCTAAAGAAAAAGAATAACAATATATATGGATCTAATCCCTATGAAACATCAAGAATTGATGGTTTTTTGGATGCCTCCCTTATATTTGCAAGATCATCACAAAAATATCTTCTTTCTATTAATAATGGCTCAGCAACACTTAAAATTAGAAATGAAGCTAAAGAAGCATACATGAATTATATGATAGGCATAGAAAATGCTCTGAATGAAAATAAAAAATATGGATTTATTACATCTCAAAATATTACTTTAGCTGACATATGTTTTTTCTGTGAGTTTTCATTGTTTTACAGAGAAATAATGCCTTATGAAAAATCTGATAAAATAACCTCTATAATTAAAGAAATTGGTCCTTCTAAGTTTAAATTATCATTGAAACATTTTCATAAACTTAGAAAACATCCTCTTTTTAAAATAGATTCTAAAAAATACTTAGATAGTATTGATAAGAAATCAACTTAAATCATGACCTGCCGCAGCTACTAAACCACCATCACAAGTTATCACTTCCCCTATTGTATAAGCTCCTGCTCGCGATGATAAGAATATAGCCAAGCCAGCTATATCTTCAGGTGTACCTATTCTACCGCGAGGATTTTTGCGCTCTAATTCTTTATAATCAAATTCGACTGCAGAACCCAGCATTTTGCTCGGAAAAGGACCAGGAGCTATGGCATTTACATTAATATGTCTACTCACCAATTCTGAAGCTAAAACTCTTGTCATATGATGAACAGCAGATTTAGCAGCACTATAAGAAAAATTTTTAAATTCAGGATTATTTATTCCATCTATTGAACCTATATTTATTATTCTTGATGGATCAACTGATGAAGCAGGTTTCGATAATAAAGGCAATAACTCTTGTGTAAGAAAAAACATTGATTTAACACAAAGATCCATAACTTTATCCCATCCTACCTCAGGAAAATCCTCTAGAGGAGCTGCCCAGGCTGCTCCAGCATTATTTACTAATATATCTAATTGATCCTCGCTATCGCCTATTATTTTCGATAACTCTTTCACTCCAGCAAGAGTAGAAATATCAGATTGTATTCCTATACACTCAGAATCATATTTATTTGAAATAATTTTTGCAGTTTCAAGAACTGTATCTTTTGATCTAGCTGTGATATAAACCTTTGCTCCATTTGCACAAAACCCCGAAGCTATCATCTCTCCTATTCCTCTTGAGCCACCGGTTACAAGAGCCGTCTTACCTTTTATTGAAAATAAATTTTCTAGAAACATATAAACCTCGATAAATTAAAAAAAATAAATATTGAACTTTAATCATGCCAATGTAATATAACCCTCTGTGAATTTCAACTATGGGTGGGGATATAAAAAATGTTAAATAAACTCCTAAGAATAATCGTAATAGCGTTTACATTATTTTCTTTTAATTTTAGTGCCAAGTCTGATGATGCGATCAAAATTGCTATGATTGAGCCTATGTCAGGTCCTTTAGCTGCTATCGGACTAGATTTAATAGAGCAAATGGAATTTTTTGCNGAAAAAGTTAATAAAGCAGGAGGGGTATTAGGAGGACGTCATATAGAAATAGTGCCATTTGACAACCAAATGATAGCGGAAAAAACAATACAGCAATTGAGAAAAGTTATAGATCAAGATATTAGGTATGTAACCCAAGGAGTTGGATCAAATCACGCTCTGAATATTCTAAAAACATTAAAAAAGCATAATAAAAGAAACCCAGGTAAAGAAGTTATGTTCTTAAATAACTCAGCTGTGACAACATCATTTACAAATGAATTATGTGATTTTTATCACTTTAGGTTTGATGCAAATGTTGATATGAAAGTGGCGGCCTTAGTTACACAACTGGCTAAAGATCCAGATATAAAAAAAGTATATCTAATAAATCAAAATTATGCCTATGGACAATCATTTCAATCCGCTGCTCAAAGGTTATTAGCTGAGAGAGCTCCTCATATAGAGATAGTTGGGGATGAGTTAATAGTTCCTTTTGGAAAAATTCTTGATTTTAGTCCTTATATAGCAAAAATTAGTTCAAGTGGTGCAGATGCCGTTTTAACCGGAAATTGGGGGCCAGATGCTGCTAGAATGATTATAGCTGGAGCAAATGCTGGTCTAAAGGTTAAATATTATTCTATATACGCTGGCATTCCTAATGCTATGAATCAGATGGGAAAAAAAGTTTCAACTTTTACTCCTATTATTCAAGTAACAGAAAGTCATGAAAATGACCCTGACCATCCACAATGGTTAAAAGACATAGAAGCTGAATATTTCGAATTTTCTAGAAAAAGTCCTTATGCTGACAGAATAAGAATGCTTATTGAAATGTTTGCTGAAGCTTTAGATAAAGCTGGTACTGACAATCCTACAGAAGTTGGTTTTGCCTTAGAAGGATTAACTAGTAGAGGAGCTAAAGGTGAAATATACATGAGAGAAACAGACCATCAAATTCATTTTGATATGGTACTCAGCCATGTTTCAGAAAATGTAGAGAAAACCTTCATTTATAATGATGAAGACTATGGAATGGCATATGTAACTGATGGTTGGGTGAGCAGAGAAGATATTACTCTTCCTACGACTTGTAAGATGAAAAGACCTAAAAAGTCTTAGTTTAAATAACTTTTTAGGAAAATAATATGGATGTGTTTTTATTTACAGTATTTAATGGGGTTCTTTATGGAATGCTATTATTTATGTTATCTAGTGGCCTAACACTTATTTTTGGTATGATGGGTGTTCTAAATTTTGCACATGCCTCTTTCTATATGTTAGGAGCCTATTTTGCATATCAAATTAGCGAATATGTTGGNTTTTATCCTGCTTTAATTATTGCTCCTTTAATAATTGCAGTTNTAGGAGCTTATGTTGAAANATATGGACTGAGAAGAGTTCACAAATTTGGTCACGTAGCTGAGTTATTATTTACATTTGGCTTGTTTTATATAATAGAAGAAATTGTTCAAATGATTTGGGGTAAAGTNCCAGTCGGATATCATATACCAGAGAGNATGAACTTTTCNCTATTTAATTTAATGGGCACATCATATCCTGCATACCAAATTTTTGTTTTAACCGTTTCAGTTTTTATTTTTGCTGGATTATTTGCAGTTTTAACAAAAACGAGAGCTGGCCTTATAATAAAAGCTGCTTTAACACATCCTGAAACTGTTTCAGCATTAGGACATAATGTACCAAAAGTTTTTATGATGGTTTTTGGATTAGGTTGTGGCCTAGCTGGTTTAGCAGGTGTTCTAGCTGGTAACACTCTTGGCACAGAACCTGCAATGGCCTTTATGTTAGGCCCTATAGTCTTTGTAGTTATAGTTGTAGGAGGATTAGGTTCTTTAAAAGGTGCATTAGTAGCTTCGTTATTAATTGGCTTAATGCAAACATTTGCTGTATCAATGGATTACTCATTGAATAGCGTAATAGCGCTATTAGGTTTCTCACTTGATGCAGAAAGTCTATGGCGAATTTTTGTAGACCTAACTATATCTCAATTGGCACCTGTATTACCTTACTTATTATTGGTTGTTATGTTAATAGCTAGACCTAGAGGTCTTTTCGGAACAAGGGATGTATAATGAACCTAGTTAATTCTTTTAAATCAATATCATCATGGGTAATTATAGGTTTAATAGCCGCTGCAATGCCTTTAATATTTGACTCATATTTTGCGTTAACTCTACTTTCTAAAATGGGTGTGCTAGTAATGTTTACTGTCGCATATAATATGCTCCTTGGCCAAGGTGGAATGTTGTCATTTGGTCATGCTATTTATTTTGGTTTTGCGGGTTACGTAAGTGTACATATTCTAAATGGGATAGGAGAAGAATTTATTCCATACTTTCCTATTGTTTTATTTCCTATTATTGGTGCTATTGTTGGAGCATTTTTAGGGCTAATTATAGGATATTTATCAACTAGAAGAGCTGGTACAGCATTTGCTATGATATCATTAGGTTTTTGTGAAATGGCAACAGCTTTTACCTTAATATTTGTTGTATTCTTTAATGGTGAAGATGGTATTCAAACTGATAGAATGGTTGGTCCAGAGCCTTTTGGCGTATCATTTGGGCCTCAAATAGAAGTTTATTATTTAATATTATTTTGGACACTATTAACAGTAATTTTGATGTATTTAATAACTAAAACTCCATTTGGAAGAATGAGTAATGCTGTTAGAGATAATCCTGAAAGAGCAGCATTTATAGGATATAATGTAAGACATGTGAGATGGATTGCT
Source organism: Candidatus Pelagibacterales bacterium (assembly GCA_002720535.1). GTDB lineage: Bacteria > Pseudomonadota > Alphaproteobacteria > TMED109 > TMED109 > TMED109. The sequence continues at coordinate 309,837 of PBIU01000004.1, forward strand.
TTTACTCTTTCTGCAATGTTTGCTGGAGCTGCAGGTAGCCTTCATGCTATTAATTATGAACATATTGGTTTTGAGTCGGTAAGTGTAGTTCAATCAGGACAAGTTTTATTTATGGCTTTTATAGGAGGCGTCGGACACTTTTTAGGCCCTGTAATAGGAGCTATAGGACTTACATATTTAGATTCAATACTTCTTGATTATACTGAAGCATGGCTATTGTATTTAGGAGTTACTTTTTCAGTAGTAGTAGCTTTTGCTCCTGGGGGCTTAGCAGGACTTATAGTTATGCATGGACCTATTGCTAATACTAACAAATCATTATTATTAGGATTAGTTAAACCTTATTTATCTGCTATTGGAAGTACAACCTTAGGAGTTCTGGGGTTTATAGGTGTTATAGAAATGATTTATTTTAGATCTCTTATATCTAAAGGTGAAGGTGAGCTCACTATATTCTGGACTGAATTTAATGCTAATGGATTATTCTCTTGGGTATTATTCATTGGAATGATTTTAATTGGAATCTTTTTAAGCAAAATTACCTACCGTAATGCAAAAGAAAGTTGGGATAATGCTATATCGGTTGTAAAGTCAGAGATTAGCTCATGAGTGATATATTAAAATTATCTAAAGTATCAAAATCATTTGGTCCTGCAAAAATTATTAAAAACCTTGATTTAAATATAAAGAAAGGAGAAAGACATGCAATAATAGGTCCTAACGGTGCAGGTAAATCTACTTTATTTCATCTTATATCAGGTCATTACACACCTACATCTGGAAGCATAGTCTTAAATAATGAAGAAATTGGAAGTTTAGATCCTCATGATATTAATAGAAAAGGACTAGCAAGAAGCTTTCAAGTTACTAATATTTTTCCCAAAATGACTGTTGCTGAAAATATAAGATGTGGAATGCTTTGGGCCAAAGACTATAAATACTCTATATTTAAATTAGTTAATAATGAGAATGAATTAAATAAATCCACCTCAGAGATTTTAGAAGAGTTAAATTTAAATCACTGTGCAAATATTCCTGCAGGCCTGCTAAGTTATGCAGATCAAAGAGCATTAGAAATTGGTATTACAATTGCCAGTGGCGCAGATACTATAATGTTAGACGAACCAACAGCTGGAATGTCAAACTCTGAAACTGCAAGGGCTGTAGAACTAATTAAAAAAATTTCAGAGAAAAGAACATTATTAATTGTAGAGCATGACATGGGAGTAGTATTTGATTTAGCTGATAGGATATCTGTTTTAGTTTATGGTGAAATTATATGTACCGATACACCCAAAAAAGTTAGAACAAATAAAAAAGTACAAGAAGCCTATTTAGGTACGGAGGAACACTAAGCATGCTAGATATTAAAGACCTAAATGCCTTTTATGGAAAGTCTCATATTTTAAGAGGTGTAAATTTAAATGTTGAAAAAGGTGAAATAGTGTCCTTATTAGGCAGAAATGGAGTAGGAAGATCAACTTTAGTTAAAGCTATTATGGGTTTGGTTCAACCGCAAGGCTCAATAAAATTTTTAGGAGAAGAAATTTCTGGCATGCCTTCCCATACTATTGCACTAAAAGGAATAGGATATGTTCCTGAAAATAGGGATATTTTTCCAACCCTTACAGTTAAAGAAAACCTATTATTAGGTGTTAAAGATACAAAAGCAAAAGGTCAATGGGACTTAAACGAGCTATTTAAAATGTTCCCAAATCTAGAAGAAAGACAAGATGTTATGGGAGGATCTATTTCTGGAGGGGAACAACAAATGCTTACCATGTGTAGATGCCTTATGGGAGATCCCGCTTTTATGATGATTGATGAACCCACTGAAGGTTTATCTCCACAAATGGTTGAAAAAGTATCAGACCTATTAAAACAAATTGCATCAAAAGGAATTTCTATTTTGCTAGTAGAACAAAAGTTAACTATAGCTCTAAAATTATCATCAAAAGTATATCTGATGGGTCATGGAGAAATGGTTTTTGAAGGAACTCCTAAAGAACTAGAAAAAAATACAAAAATAAGAAAAGAATGGCTAGAAGTTTAGTTATATAATTATTACCTCTTCTTCATCTTCACTATATATTTTTTCAACTAAAGCGCTTCTAGCTGACAAAGCTGACGATTGATTAACATAACCTTTATCAGTAATTTCATTATCATCAAAGGATGGAGGTTTGCCCATTAATAAAACTTTTCTTACCTTAGTACTAGACCCTGGATAAGCTTTATTATGCTCATTCATCTTACTTCTAATCTCTTTAAGTAATTTTGGATGTTTTAATAATTTCTCTAATTCAATATCATCTCCCACCAATTTTTTACACGCATCAACATTAGGCCAAGCCAAAAACCCGATATAGTTTTGATCATGTCCTGCAACTAAACCATCTTGGAAATATGGTGCACATGAATTAACTATAGCTAAACGAAGGCTACCTACATCTACCCAAGTTCCTGTTAGAAGTTTAAAGTTTTCTACTACGCGTCCGTCAAAATCTATTCCTCGGCTAGGATCATTTTTATCTACTAATCTTCCAGCATCACCAATTAAATAAAACCCCTCGTCATCAAAAGCTTTTTTTGTTAAATCATCTCTTTTTAAATATCCAGGTGTTACATTTGGTCCTTTTACTCTTAATTCCATTTTATTTCCTACAGGAACCATTTTAATTTTCATACCGGGAATAGGTAAGCCAATATTACCTGGCTTTTCTAGCTTAAAATAAGTAGAAGTTGCTAAAGGAGCTGTTTCAGTAGCTCCCCAGCCGCAGATAAGTTCCAGATCTTTTCCAGTAGTTTTTTTAGCCAGGTCTCTTATTCCATACCAAACCTCTGGAGGAAGGGATGCTCCTCCGTAAGCTACATAAACTAAATTTTTAAAAAAANTNTTTCTTAATAACTCATCTACTTTTAGATGTTCTAAAAGCATTGCTAATCCTGCAGGTACAGATGTGTAATAAGTTGGTGATATATTTTTTAAATTTTCAACCGTTTTCTTGAATAGAGCTGGAACAGGTTTTCCTTCATCTATATACATCGTTCCACCATTCCAAAAGATTCCATTAAACGANTGATTACCTCCCATAGTGTGATTCCATGGCAACCAATCCATAATAACAGTTTCTCCTAACTCCTGAGNCCTTACTTGTTGAGCTTGTTGCATATTTATACAAAGCATTTTTTGAGTATTAATCACACCTTTTGGCATACCCGTAGAGCCCGAAGTAAATAAATATTTTGCGACATAATCAGGTTTAACAGCGGAATATATCTCACTCAAATTTATCTCTACTGAAGTTGATAATAAATCTTTAAATAATGTCATTTTATATTTAGTGCTAGGATTACTTGAACATACAACTGTAATNTTATCCATAGGAAGGTTTTCAAGAGCTTTTTCAAACATAATACCATCCTCAACATAAATTAAACCTGGAGATACTAATTCAAAACAATGTTTTAATTTTGCATAGTCACTGCTCATTAATGAATATGCAACTGATATAGGTGATACCGGAACTCCACAGCATAANCCTGCAACATTTAGTAATCCATGATCTAAACTATTTCCTGATAANATCATTATTCCTTTATTTTGGTTTANNTTAATATTTACCAAATATTGAGANATAGAATTGATATANNCNTATGCTGTTTTATAATTTATTTCTCTCCATGAATTATCTNNTTTTTCNGCCAACCAAATATTATTAGGAAATTCATCGCATGTTTTTTTAAATTTGCTATGAATATTTATCTCTGGTTNTTCTAGTTTTATTGGAGATGATAGAATTAAAGTTCCATCATTTCTTTTTTCTACATCAATTTCTTGAGGAGGATATGTTAATTTCATTATCTTTCTCTCATATAATTTTATATGAATTATTATGCAGCATTATTTAATATTTTATTCCTAGCATCTTCGTACTCATTTTTTAATCTATTAACTAAGTCATAAGTTGATAAAATATCTTTTACAGCATTTATACCTTGCCCGCAGCCCCAAATATCCTTCCAAGCCTTTTTCTTTTCCATTCCTTCTGGNCCAAAATCCATTTTACTTGGGTCACTGGTAGGAAGATTATCAGGNTCAAACCCTGCATTTGCTAAAGAGGGTTTTAAATAATTACCATGTACTCCTGTAACTAAATTAGTATAAACGATATCATCTGCAGCATATTTAGTAATTGCTTCTTTATAACCATCATTTGCATTCGCTTCTTTAGTAGCTATAAATGCAGAGCCTATATAACCAAAATCTGCACCTGCTGCCTNCGAAGCAAGTACAGCACTTCCAGTTGCTATAGAACCAGATAAAGCTAAAGGGCCATCATACCATTCTCTTATTTCTTGAATCAAAGCAAATGGAGATGTCACTCCTGCATGCCCCCCTGCTCCTGCTGCTACAGCAATTAAACCATCAGCTCCCTTTTCTATAGCTTTATGAGCAAATCTATTATTAATTACATCGTGCAAAACTATACCACCATAACTATGAATTGCATCATTAACCTCTGGTCTTGCACCTAGAGAAGTTATTACNACAGGAACTTTATATTTAANGCACATNTCCATATCTTTATCTAGNCGGACATCATTAGATTTATGAACAATTTGATTAACGGCAAATGGTGCAACTGGAATATTTGGNTTCTTTNATTTATAGGATTCTAATTCTNCTGTAATTTCAGCTAACCAATCATCTAAAACTTCTTGTGGTCTAGCATTTAAAGCGGGAAAAGACCCTAAAACACCAGCTTTNCACTGNGCTATAACTAAGCTTGGGTTAGATATAATAAATAAAGGTGCGGCTATAACTGGAAGTGAAAAATTACTTTTATTAAGTATANTTGGTAATGTCATTACTAGAAATCCTATTCAAATTTATTTTTAATTATTTNTTTTATAATATATAGTATTTTACATAAAAGTAAGGTTTTTTTATGCAGAAAGCTATTATTGCAATTGATCAAGGAACATCTTCTTCAAGAGCTGTTTTATTTGATTTAGATTTCTCAATTATTCATATTGAACAAATAAATATAAATACTACTTATCCAGCTAATGGTTGGGTAGAACAAGATGCNAATGAAATTTGGAATAAGACTNTAACTGTTACTAAAAATATAATTTCTTTTGCTAAGGAAAAAAATATTAAGGTNGTATCAATAGGTATAACTAANCAAAGAGAAACTATAATTGCTTGGAATAAAATAACTGGNGNACCATTATACAATGCTATTATTTGGCAAGACAGAAGAACAAAAGATATATGTGATGATTTAACTAAAAATGGATTAACCAAAATAATTACTTCTAAAACGGGACTACTAATTGATCCTTATTTTTCNGCAACTAAAATTTCTTGGATACTTGATAATATTGATAATGCTAAACAATTATCTTTAGGCGGAAAACTTGCCGTTGGTACCATAGAAACATTTCTATTGTTTAAATTAACTGAAGGAAAAAGCTTCTACACAGATGCAACAAATGCATCTNGNACNAGTTTATATAACATCCATGAAAATAAGTGGGATAATGAATTACTAGATATCTTTAAANTTCCTATAAATATTTTACCTANAGTTAAAGATAATATATTTGATTACGGCACCACTAGTAAAAATGTAGTAAATATAAATNTTCCAATAAATNCAATGATTGGAGACCAACAAGCNGCTGCGATAGGTCAAAANTGTATAAACCCAGGAGATATTAAAGCAACATTTGGCACTGGGTGTTTTATTTTATTAAATACTGGAGATAAAGCTNTAGTAAGTAAAAGTAAACTATTAAGNACAATAGCTTATAGAATAAATAAAAGTTCATCTTATGCACTTGAAGGTTCAATATTTGTATCTGGAGCTTCTATGAAATGGTTAAAAGATNAACTTGGCATTATAAAAAATGTGAATGACAGTCAATCATTAGCTGCAAGCATTAAAGATAATAATGGAGTATATTTTGTACCCGCATTTACTGGCCTTGGTGCTCCCCATTGGAGATCTGATNCAAGAGGTACCATAGTAGGATTAACAGGTTCATCAGGTAAAGCGGAAATAGTTAGAGCTGCATTAGAAGCAGTNGCTTACCAAAGTGTAGATCTNTTTGATGCGATGTCATCAGATGGACAAAAACCCATTATTGTTAAAGTAGATGGTGCTATGAGTAATAATGATTGGTTAATTCAGTTTTTATCAAATATTAGTAAAACTAAAATTGAAAAATCTTATAATTCTGAANNAACATCGCAGGGAGCAGCAATATTATCATCTATTGGGTCTGGATTTCTTNCATCTCTTAAAGAGTCTAGTAAGTTTTGGAAATTAAATAAAAGTTACCATCCTAAAATGCAAAGTGCAGAAATAAATAAATACAGAAATGGCTGGAATAAAGCAATAAAACAAACTATGATNTAAAACTAATTTTTTTTAAGGAAATTNAATTATGTATGATCTAATAATTAAAAATGGTACAATAATAGATGGTACTGGCTCTCCTAGAAAAATATCTGATATAGCAATCAAAGATGGTAAAATTTCTGAAATTGGAAAAGTATCAGGACAAAGCAGTAGAGTTATAAACGCAGAGAATAAATTTGTAACTCCTGGATGGGTAGATATTCATACACACTACGATGGACAAGCTACATGGGACCCCTATCTTACTCCNTCTTCATGGCATGGTGTTACTACNTGTGTTTTTGGAAATTGCGGTGTTGGATTTGCTCCAGTTCAAAAAGGCAAAGAGAAATACTTAATAAATTTAATGGAAGGTGTTGAAGATATTCCAGAAACCGTTTTATCAGAAGGNATAGATTTTTGTTGGGAAACATTCCCTGAATATTTAAATGCACTAGAAAGCTCTTCTAGAATAATGGATATAGGCACTCAAGTTCCTCATTCTGCTCTTCGTTTNTTTGTAATGGGAGACGACGGCGCAAATCATTTATGTAAACCAAATGAAGAACAAATTTCTAAAATGAAAAGCATACTAGAAGAAGCNCTTTNTGCTGGNGCATTAGGCATATCAACTTCTAGAACGACTAAACATAAGTCTGCTGATGGAAACCTAGTTCCAAGTTTAAATGCAGATGATAAAGAATTAGCAGGAATAGCTGAAGCTTTAAAAAATACTAAAAAAGGTCTATTACAATGTAACTCAGATATGGGCCCAGGAGAAATGGAATTACTTATTCAAGCCGCTAAACACTCAGGTCAACCTTTATCAGTACTTTTAATACAATATAATGACTTTCCAGATAGATGGAGAGATACTTTGAATCATATTTCTTACGCTAACAAGAATGGCATAATTACCACTGGTCAGGTAGGAAGTAGACCTATCGGGGTGCTAATGGGTTTTAATACCAGTGTAAATCCTTTTTCTAGCCATGAAGCATGGAAAAAAATTAAACATTTAAGTAATAAAGAAAGAAATAATATAATAAAAAATGATATAAATATTCGTAATAGCTTAATAAATGATACNCCTGATAATGCNCATATAAAATGGATAGAANAAACTTTTTCTCTTACATACTTACTAAAAGAACCGCTAAATTATGANCCTACAAAAGAAATGAGTATAAANTCTATTTCATCAAAATTAAATAAAAACCCATGGGAAGTTATTCTTGATCATTTCATTTCCTCTGAAAATGATGAGTTTTTGATGCATACTTTTGAAAATTATACTCATAACAGTCTAGATGTTATTGCTGAAATGCTTGAATCTGAATATACAATTTGTGGTGTTGGAGATGCTGGTGCACATGTAGCAACAATTTGTGACGCTAGTTATCCTACTTTTATGGTCCCATTTTGGTCAAGAGATAGAAAAAGAGGAAAATTATTGAACTTAGAATATTTAGTATCTAAACAAACTTTAAAGACCGCACAAACCTATGGTCTCCTAGATAGAGGAGCCTTAATTGAAGGAATGCGAGCAGATATAAATATTATAGATTATGACAATATTGGTTTAACAAAACCATGCTTAAGTTATGATTTACCTGCTGGAGGTAAGAGACTAATTCAAAAATCTAAAGGATACAATCATACTTTTGTTAAAGGAATAGAAGTTTCACATAATGGAGAATTTACCGGACAACTTCCAGGTAAATTAATCAGAGGACATCAATCTATTAATTAATATAAAGGATAAATAAAAATGAGTAATGATTTAATTGTAAATAAAGAAAATTCTACTGTTACAATAACTTTCAATAGGCCAGAGAGAAGAAATGCTCTTAGTCATGATATGCTAAATGATTTTTATCATGAGCTAATAAAAATAGAAAATGATAGCTCTATAAGAGCAGTAGTAATTACTGGTGCAGGCAACGCCTTCTGTGCTGGTGGTGATCTTAAAGATATGGCAGAAAGAGATAATGAGAAAGAAACTACTCAAGAGAAAACTAATAATCTGAGACGTATGATGGAAACATCTAGAATTCTTCATGAAATGCCTACTCCTACAATAGCTGTATTACCTGGTGCTGCTGCTGGAGCAGGATTGTCACTGGCATTAGCATGCGACATTAGAATTGCTAGTGAAAATGCTAAAATAACAACTGCGTTTGCCAAAGCAGGTTTTCCAGGAGATTTTGGAGGAACATTTTTTCTAACGCAAATGGTTGGTACAGCAAAAGCTAGAGAATTATATTATCTATCCACTATACTTACAGCTAATGAAGCCAAAGATTTAGGTATTATAAATAAAGTAGCAACTGATGATGAGCTACAAGCTACCGCAAATGAAATTATAGACCAAATTGCAAATGGTCCTTCTACAGCCTTAAGATATATGAAACATAATATGAATCTAGCTGAGGAAGGTAATTTAAATGCATCTTTAGATAGCGAAGCTTTATATCAAACACTATGTAGAGATACTGAAGACCACCAAAATGCCGCTAAATCATTTGTTGCAAAACAAAAACCTGTATTTACAGGAAGATAATAAACTATATTAACAATATATATTAATTATTAAAAGGAATTCTATTATGTCTATTAAAGATATTAAAGCTCTTACATTTGATACAGGAGGAACCATTTTAGATTGGCATACTGGATTTAAAAACGCCTTTAAAGAGGCTGGCAATGAGCATAATATAGATATGGATTGGGCAAAAATTACTAATGAACTAAGAAGAAAATCACTCAAATCTGTTTTAAATTTAGGTGAACACTCTGCGCCTAAATATAATTTTGATGGTGGACATGAAATAGCACTAAAAGAGATTATTTCTCAATTTAACCTCAATCAATTTACTGATAAAAATATTCATGATATTTCATATAAAGCCCCACATAATTTTATAGTTTGGGATGATTTTCCAGGAGCATTAACCAAACTGAAAAAGAAATTTTTATGTGTTTCTTTTACTTTGTTAAGCTTTAAATTAATTATAGATACAGCAAGAAAAAATAATTTGACTTGGGATGCAATATTTTCTTGTGAAGGGATTGGAAAATATAAAATATTACCTGAAGCCTATGAAACCGCAGCAAAATGGTTACAACTTGATCCAAGCGAATGCGGAATGGTTGCATGCCATAATTTTGATTTAGATGCAGCAAAAAATGTAGGTTTTAAGACTATATTTGTAAAAAGACCTTTAGAATGGGGCGAAGAAGGCCCTCCAGACCCAGAGGCGAATCCACATCATGATCTAATTGTAAATAATTTTAATGAATTAACGGAGTCTTTAGAATGTTAGATATAAATTCACAAATTAATAAACAAATTTATTTAAAAAGCTCACCTAAAGACAAGCTAACTAAAGAAAATTTTGAGCTTAAAGAGTCAAAAATAAACCATTTAGACAACAACCAAGTTTTAGTAGAGGTAATATATATATCTATTGATGCAGCCAATAGAGCTTGGATGCAAGGAAGAACATATAGAAGCCAAATACTGCCTGGCGACGTAATGGGAGGATATGCTCTAGGCAAAGTTATAGACTCTAAAAGCAATAAATATAAAGTTGGCGACTATGTTGAAGGAGACTTGGGTTGGCAAAACTATTCAATAGTAAATGAAGCAGAACTAATTAAAACATCTATAAAATCTAGTGAAAATTTACATATGAGTGTTCTAGGTATAACAGGAAAAACTGCATATTTTGGTTTAGAGTTGGCCGAACTTAAAAAAGGAGAAACGGTTTTAATTTCAGCAGCTGCAGGAGCGGTAGGAAATGTGGCTGGACAAATTGCAAAAATTCAAGGATGTAAAGTAATTGGAATAACAGGTTCCGATGACAAAGCAAAATGGTTAATAGATGAACTAGGCTTTGATGGAGTAATTAATTATAAAAACGATAATTTTGTTAAAGACCTACGTGCTATATGTCCTGAAAAAATTGATGTATATTTTGATAATGTAGGAGGTCCAATATTTGAATCTGTTCTATTTGCTATGAATAACTTTGGAAGAATTATATGTTGTGGTGCAGTATCTCAATACGATCAAGCAGCACCTCAAAATGGTCCTAGAGGAGTACCAGGATTAATAGTTACTAAAAGGCTTTCATTAAAAGGTTTCATTGTTATGGATTTTGAAGATAAAAAACATGAAGCTGAAAAGCAACTTATGGAATGGATAGATAACAAGCAAATAAAGCCTGCTGAAGATATAATTATAGGTTTAGAAAATACACCAAGCGCTCTAATAGGTTTATTAAATGGAGAAAATAAAGGTAAAAGAATGGTTAAATTAATCAAATGAATTCTAACGAAGAATGGTTATTAACAAATAAAGAAGAAGCTTTAGAGCCGAATTTGCCTATATGCGATCCACACCATCATTTATGGGATTTTAATAAGACTTATATTGAAGAAACTTATCTCCTTCCTGATATACTAAAAGATACAGAATCTGGACATAATATAGTCTCAACAGTTTTTATTGAATGTGGTGCCATGTATAATCCAGAACATTCTATAGAAGATCAAGTTATTAATGAAACTGAATTTGTAAATGGTATAGCCGCTATGAGCAACTCTGGCTTATATGGCAAGACTAAAATAGCCGAAGGAATAGTTGGAAGTGCTCCCCTTTTATTTGGTGATAAAGTCGCAAATATTTTAGATAAACATATCAGTGTCGCCCCAAAGAGATTTAAAGGTATTAGATCGCAGGCAGCAATGCATCCTGATGGAACAATTCCTAGTACTAGAGCTCGACCCATTGAAGGAGTATATATTAATGATATGTTTCACCAGGGTTTTGCACATTTAGAGCCTAGAAATCTGTCATTTGAAGCTTGGTGTTATCACCCGCAATTACCACAATTAATTCAATTGGCTAAGAAATTTCCAAATACATCTATAATACTTAACCATTTTGGTGGTCCTTTAGGTATAGGATCTTTTACTGACAAAGAAGAAGAAACATATTCTTTCTGGGAGAAACATATTACTGAGTTATCTAAATGCGAAAATGTAGTCGCTAAACTTGGAGGAATAGCTATGGAAATTAATGGTTTTAAATGGCACCTAAATAAAAAAGCTCCCTCCGGTCTAGAATTGATTAATAGAACAAAAAGATATTACGAAAAAACATTAGATCTTTTTGGAATAGATAGATGTATGTTTGAGTCAAATTTTCCAGTAGATAAAATTAGCTGCAGTTATGTAAATTTATGGAATGGTTTTAAGCTGCTAACAAAGGATTATTCTCCAGATGAAAGAACTAAACTTTTTCATGACAACGCAACTAGAATTTATAAATTATAATTTATGAAGAATAGTAAATATAGCGCTATTTTATGCAATAGTTTTGGCTCAATTAATAATATAGATTATGTAAAATTTGATTCTTTACCCATAAAGAGCAATCAAGTTAGGATTCAAGTTAAAGCATGTGGAGTAAACTTTCCAGATAAACTTATGATAGAAGGTAAGTATCAATTAAAGCCTTCCCTTCCTTTTATTCCAGGTATGGAGCTCTCAGGTATTATTTCAGAATCTAATAATATTAATTTTCCAATTGGTACAAAAGTCATATACCAAATGCGATATGGAGCATATTCTGAAGAAGTCATTGCAAATATTGATGATTTAAAAATATTTCCTAAAAATTTTTCTTTTGAAGAAGCAGCTGGATTTAGTGTTGCTTCACAAACAGCCTATGTTGCACTAATTGAAAGAGCCAATATTATTAAAGGTCAAACAATACTTGTACTAGGAGGAACTGGAGGAGTTGGGCTAGCCGCAGTTCAACTAGCTAATGCGATAGGCGCTATAGTTATTGCTGTCTGCAGTTCTAAAGCAAAGCAAAAGGAAGCTATAAAAATTGGAGCTAGATACGCTATTGGATATGAAGATATGATAAATGATGTAAAAGAAATCACAAATCAAAATGGTGTTGATATTATATACGATCCTATAGGAGGCGAATATTTTTCAAAATCATTAAAAGTAATTAAATGGGGAGGAAAAATACTTGTGATTGGTTTTGCAAGCGGGACTATACCTAATCTTCCTATAAATATTGCTCTAATAAAAGGCATATCCGTACTTGGTGTAAGAGCTGGTGAATATTTTAGGAAAAATCCAAAATTAAAAAAGCCCGCAATGAATAAATTACTAAATATCGCCAATAAAGGTTTAATTACGCCTGTAATTCATGATACACTGAAGCTTAAAGATGCTAGTAAAGCTCTAAAGAGAATAGAAAATAGGGAAGTTATAGGAAGATTAATTCTTAAGCCTTAATAAATATTAATGAATTTCTTCTGCATTATTCATAGCAGCTAGTAACTTATTAATATTAAAATCTGGAGATCGTGCAGCTTCTAGAATTACAGCTTCTTTATCCATTTGTTTATTAATAATTTCAGGTAATATTTTAACAACTTCTTTAGGAATAATTACAGCTCCATGCTTATCAAAATGGACTATATCAGAATCACTTGCCTTCATTCCATATATATTAACCTCTGAGGAAAATTCTAAAACTTGAGTATATGCATGACTAGGTCCTATAGAGCCAGCTAGAGCAGAAAAACCATTTGCCCACTGATCTAAGTCTCTAATTACACCATTTGTGACTAAACCCTTAACACCTAATCCCAAATGTATTGCACTATTTACCTCACCCCAGAATGCACCAAAACCTTCTGGGTTATCTTCATCTTCTATTAGAACTACAGATGGTTTAGGCTCGTCAGCAATATACTTATAGTAAGCAGTTCTAATTTCTTTAGCATTATCTAAAGGCTTATTTTTACCACTAATTTTAGCTGTTTTTACATACCCACATACTGAGCCATGAACTCCAACAGCAACTAAAGGTTTAGAAGTAAAACCTATAATTCTTCTATCTGGAGATGCAATGTCTAAAGCATTACAAATAGTTGGAGTGTCCCACGCTTGGAGTTTTACTAAATCACTAATCAAAATTTCTGACATTTTTTTTACCCTTTAAAATATATAAACATAACAAGTATATATAAAAAAAAAATAAAAAAAAAGGAGACAATTCCTTGTCTCCTTTTCTATCAATTATTATGTTCTTTGGAGGAAACGAATAATTGATTTTTCTATGATTAAATATTGAGTTCTTTGGAGGATACTTAATATAAAATCATAAATTATTTACACTAGAACCCTAGTGAAATTCCAGCCATAAGTAACTGAGGGTCAGTTTCCGTAGTTGCATGGTCACCATCAGAATGGCTTATGTTATCAAGTTGTACCCAAGTATTAACACCGCCACCAATATCATAACCAATACCAAAATAAGTTATGGTATCTTCTTTAACATTTGAAGAAGCACCTCCATCAACTTTTTCTTGATGAGCATAACCAACACCTACTGTTATATTCCCCATGGCATATTCCATTGCTAAAGTATATCCAGCATCAGATGCTTTATTTACTTGTCCTACACTTCCAAAACTTTCACCGTGGTCATATGCATGAGCTCCTACAGTAATATTTCCCATAGATGCTTTTACGCCACCTGTTATGACTGCTAAATCATTATTTGTTGCCCCAGCAGTACTTTTAGCATTACCATTAATAGTTGCTATACCTGCAACATAAGAAATACCATCCATTTCACCTTCATAAGATACAGCTACATGAGTTGCTTCACCATGATTTGATGCTTCAGTAGTCTGTGTTCTTGCATTAGAAGTAGAAGAATTAAATTCTAATGCAGGAGTATAAGTTACCTGAACAGAAAATCCATTTATAACTGGAAGTGCATAATTAATTCTACTTGCAGCTTGAGCATAATACACTTCTGCAAATCCGGTATCAGAAGTTGCTAACGTACCAGAATCAAATAAAGCAAAATAATATCCATCTGTTCCATCACCTGGAACCATAGCAGAAACTCTTGGTATTAAATTAGTTGCTGCATCTGCAGTCTGACCAATTGTTACAGTTCCCATTCCTGTCTGTACATACATAGAATTTGATGTAGGTAAGTAAGCATCACTAGCACCACTATTAATAACTTGAGCACTAAATGCAAATGAACCACCTACAGTCCAACCGTTGTCTGCTGTAGTATCTGCCCCGAAAGAAACTCGTGTAAATTTATCAGTTACGCCGCCATCAACTTCATCACCCATTCCAACGATGTGCTGCATAAAACCACTGATAGAAACATCAGCTTTAGCTATATTAATAAATGAGTATGTCATTACAAAAATACTAATAAATAATTTAAACATATATATCTCCTTAATTTTTTGTTGCTTTATTACAACATTTGTTAAAAATCTATATATGAATGATAATTTTAAAAAGCATGAATAAATGTCATACTAAACTACATTTATTTTGTTAAAAATTAATACAAAATTATTGTCATTTTTCTTTATGTAAAAAACCTTATATTCTCTAAAAAAAATAAATTATATGTATATAATAAGAAAATTAAATAAATATATATTCATTATAATTAAACTAACTATAATAATTATTAATTTTTTAATTTTTTGTGTTGCCTAAATGCTACATAATATCACGTATATAAAATATACTTTTATTATTTATAGAATAATTTCTTTAAAAATTGATAAAAAAATATAGAAAATATTAAGATATATTAAGTAAAGAATAAGTTAACTGTAAAAGTAAATAAAAAGTATAAAAAAAGTGATTAGCAGTAATTATAAAAAAATATTCTAAAAACCAGTCCAATTTTTAATGTTTTTGTATGCCTTGCACATGCTATCGCTTGCAGTAAATATAGAATACCTTTTATCCCCTTTATTAGTAACTAATGGAATCAAATCTCCCCTTGCAATACCGTCTGCCACAATTTTTTGAAGAGTTGTATGACTAGCCGTACATAAATTATGTACTGTTTTCATACTAACATAATTTTGATCTTTTTCAGATTGGCTATATTGTCTAGGAAGTATATTATATCTGCTAGAGACTGCTAATAAACCTATTAATCTATGATCTAAAGTTTGACTCCACCACCTTTCTGCTTGATGAATTGGAGATCTAGATAATGAAACAGTCCATTCTAACCTTTTTAATACCCAATCTTGAAATCCATCAATACCACCTTTATCAAAATAAATGACATCAGAAACTTTTAATTTTTTATTTAGATCACTTTTTAAATTTTTTTGTTCACTAGATGTTTTTAATTCCTTTATAGCAGACATCTTAACTCCATATAATTTACTTTAATACGTACTGTATTAAATAATGTTAAAAAAAAGAAAGGAAAGAAAATTAATTCTTTCCTTTCTAATGGTATTATTGAGTAAATTCTGGATAGCTACTAAGTCCTATCTCAGATTTATCAGCTCCATCTTTTTCTTCTGATTCTGATAATCTTACTCCAAGTATTGCTTTTACTGCATACCAAAGTATAAAGCTAGTAATAAGGACAAATGCCCCAATTGCAATTATACCAATCAATTGAGTAGTAAAACTTGCTCCATCATTAGTAAGAGGAACAGCTAAAGTACCCCATATTCCACAAACTAAGTGAACAGGAATAGCTCCAACCACATCATCAATTTTTAGCTTATCTAATAAAGGAACAGTGAATATTACTAATGCTCCACCTACTCCACCAATTAAAACTGCTGATAAAAATGTAGGTGCTAATGGCTCAGCAGTTATAGAAACTAAACCTCCAAGCGCTCCATTTAAAATAAAAGTTAGATCAACTTTTTTATAAAGTATTTGACCTAATATTAGAGATACAACAACTCCTCCAGCAGCAGCTAGATTAGTATTAGCAAATATCCTTGCCATAGAGCTAGCATCAGCTACAGAACCAAGAGCTAATTGAGAGCCTCCATTAAACCCAAACCAACCAAACCATAGTAAGAATGTACCTAATGTAGCAAGAGGTAATGCAGAAGCTGGCATTGGATTTACTTTTCCATCTTTATCATATTTTCCTTTTCTTGCTCCAAGAACAATACAACCAGCTAGTGCACACCATCCACCAACGGAGTGAACAATAGTTGAACCAGCAAAATCACTAAAGCCCATTTCTGATAACCAACCTGCACCCCAGGTCCAAGAACCTTGTATAGGGTATATAATTGCTGTAAGAACTACCACTATAGCTAAAAATGACATCAATTTAACTCTTTCAGCTACTGCTCCAGAAACAATTGATGCTGCAGTAGCTACAAAAACCATTTGGAAGAACCAGTCTGATGCTGCAGCATATCCACCTTCAGCAGATTCCGTTGCAGGGTCTGCAACTTCAAATAGACTAAAGCTTCCAATAAACCCTCCATCTACTCCTGAGTACATAAGGTTATAACCAATAAGAAAGTATAATATTCCAGCAACAGAATATAAAACTATGTTTTTTGTGCAAATAGTTGCAACACTTTTAGATCTCACCATACCAGCTTCAAGCATACAAAAACCTGCAGCCATCAACATAACTAATATGCCGTTAACTAAAAATGAAAACGTATTAAATATAAACGCAATATCTTGAGATTCCATTTTTTATTCCTTCGTGTTTATTAAAATAANTATCTTGTTTATANCTTTAATAAGCATGATTCATGCCACCTATTAANNCTANTTAATCAGCCNTATTTNAATAANAATTTNTAAATANTGATTAAAATATATACATTNAAAATAATTNATGATTAAATATTNATCATANTATTATAAATAAAAGTGCTTAACATATAAAATTAANNAATATATAATNAGCTCTTAATCAGGGGTGCCTAAATAATAAGGCTGAGATATATACCCTTTGAACCTGTTGGTTAGNACCAGAGTAGGGAGTNAATAAATGACNAATNTATTTAANAAAACCTTTATAATANTAATAATTTCTTTTATNNCTTTNANAAGTGCACATACTAACGATAAAGTAACTTTATTGCTNGATTGGTTTATTAANCCNGACCATGGNCCAATAATAATTGCAAATGAAAAAGGTATATTTAAAGATGCAGGACTTGAAATAGAAATTATTCCTCCGGCAAACCCTGCAGACCCTCCCAAATTAGTAGCAGCAGGTAAAGCAGATATAGCCATTTCATACCAACCTCAATTACATATGCAAGTTCATGAAGGTTTACCAGTTACAAGAATTGGAACNTTAGTTGCCACTCCATTAAACTGTTTATTGGTATTAGAAGATGGCCCAATAAAAACTTTGTCAGATTTAAGAAATAAAAAAATTGGATATTCTATATCTGGAATGGAACAGGCTTTATTAAGTGCAATTCTTAAAAAAGCGAAAGATCAATAAAGATGAAGTAGANTACGTAAATGTAAATTGGTCATTATCNCCTTCNCTAATGAGNAGACAAGTAGATGCNGTTATNGGNGCCTATAGAAATTTTGANCTAAATCAAATGAAGATTGANGGTGTTAANGGGANATGTTTTTATATTGAAGAAGAAGGAGTNCCTNCTTANGANGAATTAATATTTATAGTTAATAATAAAAATATTAATANAGATATGCTTACAAAATTTTTAGACTCTATAGAAAAAGCTACTCANTATATAATTAATCANCCAGATGAAACTTGGAAAATTTTTTCTAATTACTCAAAAGANTTAAATAATNAATTAAATGAAATGGCTTGGTATGATACTATACCAAGGTTTGCTCTAAGNCCGGCNGCATTAGATAAAAGAAGATATACTAGATTTGAAGATTTTTTATATGAAGAAGGACTNATAGATAAAAAATATTCATTTGAAAAAATGGCAATAGAAATTTATTAAAAATANAAATGNCTANAAATAATTTATCTTTTTCATTAGAAGGTTCATTAANAAATGATCAAGAAGTACTTTTTTCAAATCTTAAATTAAATATTAATCNTAACAAATGGACTTCNATTATAGGNCAATCTGGATCTGGTAAATCCACANTNTTAAAANTTATAGCTGGNATGGACCTTCCAAAAGTTTTTNATAACACCTTAATAANCTCTAATACAAACTACTCTTTCTCTTGGATGGCTCAAAATGANNTATTACTTCCTTGGGCATCTGTAATTGANAATGTCACACTGGGACAAAAATTAAGGNGNGAAAAAATAGATANAAAGAAAGCAAAAAANCTATTAGAACAAGTAGGATTAATAAATGANGCTAAAAAACTACCCTCTACNTTATCTGGCGGAATGAAGCAAAGAGTTGCTTTAGCAAGAACATTAATGGANAATAAAGATATAATACTTATGGANGAGCCTTTTTCTGCATTAGATAGTATAACAAGNTCANTAATNCAAAAACTTACATGGAAACTNCTTAAAAATAAAACTGTAATAATGGTTACTCACGATCCACTCGAAGCNTTACTATTAAGTAATANTTTATATTNNATATCNNATAANAAATTAATGCCTATTAAATTNCCTAAAANCAAACCATTCAGAAAANTNAATAATGAAAATTTACTATATAGTCATAAATACATATTAAATAAATTAGAAAAATCTNATATTNCATGAAAANANTTTTTAACTACTTNTTCAGCTTTATAATTTTTATTNTACTATGGTGGACNGTTCAATATGTTACAANNAGCCCCTCATATATACTTCCTAATCCTTATAAGGTNTTTTTATCAATCAAAAATAATTTTTTACTTCTTACATATCATTCTTATNTTACTTTTTGTGAAATTTTANTAGGATTCATNCTGGGTATNTTTTTTGGAATATATACAGGAATACTATTAATANTATCAAAAAGTATGCGTAAGTGGATGCTTCCTTTTATAATACTTACTCAGGCTATACCAATATTTGCTATAGCTCCAATATTAACACTTTGGGTTGGATATGGTATATGGTCAAAAATTATAATGACAACATTAATTATATACTTTCCTATTACTATTGCNTTTTATGATGGATTAAAAAGAATTGATCCNATGATAATTAANCTAGCTAAAATGATGGNNGCTAGTACATACACTATGCTTATAAAANTTAGAATTCCATTTGCATTACCTCAACTTNCTTCTGGATTAAAACTTGCTGCAGCATTTGCACCAATGGGNGCNGTAATNGGNGAATGGGTTGGTTCTTCAGAAGGNTTAGGATACCTNATGCTTTATGCAAGTGGAAGAGTCCAAATAGATTTAATGTTTNCTTCAATAATAATTTTAGCATTTTTTACAATATTATTATATAATNTAGTTTCATTTATTTCTAATTATATAACCAGATGGGATCCAAAATCTCACATTAATTAATTTAACATTACTAAGGATAAAGAAATGGAAAATAACAAAAAATTTTATATTAATGGTCAATGGGTTGACCCAATTTCTCCAAAANCTCTTGAGGTGATTAACCCAGCAAATGAAGAAGCAATAACAGANATTAGNATGGGTTCCGAAGAAGATTTAAATAAAGCAGTTTCTGCTGCGAAAAATGCGTTTTTATCATTTTCACGTACATCAAGAGAAGAAAGACTAGNATTATTTGAAAAAATAATGGAAGTTTATAAAAAACGAATGCCAGATNTAGCTAAAGTAATTACNAGTGAAATGGGAGCCCCAGTAAACTTAGCAAATGCNGCTCAAGCTCCTGCAGGTTTAGGNCANNTAAGTAAAGNNTATAAAACACTTAAAGATTATAANTTTGAATTTGAAATGAANACTACNATAATTAGAAAAGAACCAGTTGGNGTTTGTGGNCTTATAACTCCATGGAATTGGCCAATAAATCAAATTGCATGTAAGGTTGGGCCTGCACTTGCAGCTGGNTGCACAATGGTATTAAAGCCAAGNGAAGTTGCACCACTAAGTGCTATTNTATTCTCAGAAATTATGGACGAAGCAGGAGTTCCTAAAGGAGTTTATAATATGGTAAATGGAGANGGNCCTACNGTAGGNGAAGCAATGAGTAAACATAAAGATATTGATATGATGTCATTCACGGGATCTACCAGAGCCGGNATANCAGTAGCTAAATCCTCTGCTGATACTGTNAAACGAGTTACACAAGANCTAGGAGGAAAATCTGCNAATATATTNTTANATGANGCNGATTTTAATAAAGCAGTTGCTAAAGGGGTTATGCATTGNATGAACAATTCAGGTCAATCNTGTAANGCTCCTACAAGGATGTTAGTNCCAAANTCTAAAATGGATGATGTAATAGAAATTGCAAAAAATACTCTAGACAAAATTATTGTGGGTGATCCGNAATCNGAAAATACNACTATNGGNCCAGTAGTTAGCGAAGTNCAATANAATAANATTAANAACCTTATTGAAACAGGTATAAAAGAAGGAGCAACACTAGTTTCAGGAGGCNCAAATGCNCCAGAAGGTTANAATAAAGGTTACTATATNNAACCAACAATTTTTGCTAATGTTACTAATGATATGACAATTGCTCGTGAAGAAATATTTGGNCCAGTATTAAGTATANTAGGATANAATGATGAAGAAGATGCTATNAATATAGCTAATGAAACTATATATGGTCTTTCTGGATATGTATCCTCTGAGAATATANATAATGCGAAAGAAGTTGCNTCTAAACTCAGAACTGGCATGGTTCATATTAATAANGCTCCTGGTGACCAAGCAGCTCCATTCGGNGGCTATAAAATGTCAGGNAATGGAAGAGAATGGGGNGAATTTGGNCTAGAAGATTTNTTAGAAATAAAATCTGTAATGGGAGCTATCCCTAAAAGNGCCTNAAAANTNTAAAGAGAGGATAAAATTTNTCCTCTCTTTTATTTAANNGATNATTAATGCTCGTGATTATGTGANGATTTATTGGATTCCATNTTAAANTTAACNAACAAGTCCTTAGAATTTTTAAACTTAAAANTTGCCTCCANTAACTCTCCTTCACCNAACTNCTNNTTAATTCCAAAAAACATTAAATGNTTTCCCATTGGTTTAAATTCNATTGATTCTCCAACCTTAATAATNACTCCACCTTTTATNGGNCTCATTTTTGCTACNTCTTCTTCCATAATAATTGTATGNAACTCAATATTATCAACACTATCAGATACAACTTNAAGTAAATGAATATCANTNNTNCCNNTATTTTTTATNTTAAAGTACCCTGCCCCATTATTATTAAAANCTTTCATCCAAGGATGGTCTACAAGCATATTTTCNGCCTCGTATTTATGGGCNTGCGCAATAAAACTAAAAGACAATATTAAGATATATATTATAACTTTCATATAAATTTTTCCTTTACATTATTGAAGAGGNGAACAAACTGANGGTCTNAGAATTANNGANTCTTCATATTTNACCGNGTTTTCTTGANAACTATTAAAATTTATCCATTCCTTATTTTTTTCTANATTATACCAATAACTACTCATACTTTCTGTATCTGGATGACTCCAAATTGAAATAATTTCATTTGGGTCTTGNAGTTCNGTATTCCATANACCTATATTTAAAGATTCTNNCTCAANACCNGAAAGTATATCTAAAAAGTTATTCTTCCACTTTATAGCTTGTCCAATATTAAGTTTAATAATTTTTAATTCATAAANATTAGATTTTAATTTAGGCTGTTTAATTTTTGTTAAAGGNCTTAANAGNCTAATTTCTTGAGTNANAATATAAGGNCCAACGAGNGGTACAAATTCATTTTTCCATTCTTCTTTAGANGCTAGCTCAGATCTTAGTTNTCTCATTTCTTCTACATCCGAATATTCCCACATATGAANATATTGATTCTTTCTACCTATATCACTTGACCAATGCCCTATTAACTTTCCATATGTATCTCCATTTCTAATTTTTTGAGCTACAGTTGCACTNGCATTAACAACATGCATCATTTTACCAGGTCTCGTTGTATACATTCTTAATTCNTTTATCATNTAAGTTCCNTTCTTAANTANTTAAATAAATAATCATTTNCTTTAGGNTCTTTTGTAAAATTCCAATAATCTACTAATCTCCATGGAGAGTTNGTTATAACACGNCCNTCTTTGTTTCTATACCANCTATNCACTTTATCATGAGTCCAAACCATTCTANCATGNTGTTTATCTAACTTATAATTATATTCCTCATAAGCNTCAGTTTTACACTCCATACTAGAATATTTATTTTNTAATAATAAGTTTATACAACCNAGAATATATCTTATTTGACATTCACCATGAAAAACAATACTGCCGCCATGTGCTAAATTAGTATTTGGGCCATACATCATAAAAAAATTAGGGAAATTTGGAACTGTTATACCTACATTTGCTCTAGGATTATCATTATCCCAATAGTCATTCAAATTTATACCATTTTTACCTAAAACCTTTATTGGCCAAATCATTTTACTAGCATTAAAGCCAGTAGCTGTTACAATTGCGTCTACCTCATAAGAGGAATTGTCAGTAATAATGCTAGTTTCATTGATATAATTTATTTTATTTGTAACCAACCTAACATTTTCACTTTTTAGCATTTCAAACCAATTATTATCCATTAACATTCTTTTTCCATATGGAGGATAATCAGGTATTACTTTATTTGTCAGCTCTTTATCAAAACCAATTAATGATTCAATATGCTTAGTCATATTTATTCTAAAACGTTCATTTGTATGATTAATTGACCTTTCTGGAAAATTCCAATTTGGATCTTTACAAAGAGAAGCATGAATACCATCACAAAAACCCCAAAATAATTGCAAACGATACCATCTTGCATAATATGGAATATTTTCTAGCACCCATTTTTTACCATTGGATAATTTACGATGATAATTAGGGTTAGCTATTATCCAGTGTGGTGTTCTTTGGAAAATAGTTAATTTATTTACTACTTTTGCCAACTCTGGCGCCACCTGCATTCCACTTGCACCAGTTCCTATTAAAGCTACATCTTTATTGTGGAAATTATAATTTTTATCCCATTTAGCTGTATGTATCACTGGGTTATTAAATTTTTCGATACCTTTTATATTGGGAAATGAAGGTTTATTTAATTGACCTACAGCGCTTATAATAATATCAGACTCTAATTTAGCTTTTTTATCTTTAGAAATCGTTAATATTTGCCATTTTTTATTAATGTCATCATACTCTAAACTCTCAACTTTAGTATTAAATTTTATATACTTGCTTAAGCCATATTTATTCACACAATGTTTTAAATATTTATAAATAGAATCTCTTTTAGAATAAAACTCTTTCCACTCATATGATGGCTCAAATGAATAAGCATATACATGATTAGGGGTATCTACTCCACATCCTGGATA
Source organism: Candidatus Pelagibacterales bacterium (assembly GCA_002720535.1). Classification (GTDB taxonomy): domain Bacteria; phylum Pseudomonadota; class Alphaproteobacteria; order TMED109; family TMED109; genus TMED109. Next base: position 333,549 of record PBIU01000004.1, read on the forward strand.
TGTATTTTCATACCATGTTCCACCAATTGAATTATTTTTTTCAATAATAAGAAATGGGACATTGGCTTTAGAAAGTTTTATACCCGCTAATATTCCACATAAACCGCTTCCAATTATTATTACTTTTGGCTTAGTTTTATATTTTTTTATTTTATTTATAAAATAGTCTCTGGCCGATGAGGCATCAAAATCTAATTCTTCTTTCATCATAGATATATATTCTTTGGGTACATCTGTACCTACACCAACACTCATTAACTTAGAAAGATATTTATCTTGAATTTTATTTATATTATTTAAATCATTGTTTTGATTAGTTTTATTCTTTAATACTTCTATTAAATCATTTCTTATCTCTTGAGATAAATCTTCAGGTACTTTTACCGCATAATCAAATGCACCTTTAACATATGGCTTTATTCTATCTATATAACTTAAGTCAGAAGAAATATATGATAATACAAGTGTAAGTGTTGAGATATCAGCATCTTTTAATGACTTAATTATTTTATTCGGTTGCTTTAGAGCATCGTATAAATTTAATTTCATTATCTTCTCAATAAATAAATATTTTCTTTAAATTATTATAATACTTTATTACAATTATATTTTAAATAAATTTTAATAGGATTTTTATGGAGAACTTACCACTTAAAGGAATAAAGGTTATCGATGCAGCGAGTTTTATAGCTGCACCTTTAGTAAGTGCCCTCATGTCTGATTATGGAGCTGAAGTAATTAAAATTGAACCTCTAACCGGCGATACTTATAGAGAAGCTGTAATTGGAGGACATGTTTGGCCAGAGAGTGATATTGATTGGGCTTTTATCCTTGAAAATAGAAATAAACGTAGCCTTTCCATAGACCTTAAATCTAAAGAAGGACAAGTAATTATAAAAAAATTGGTACAAGAATCCGATGTATTTATTACTAATTTACCCAATACACCAAGAGAAAAATTAGGATTAACTGATAAAATTATCAGAAAATTAAACCCAAAAATAATTTATGCTTCTTTAACTGGTTATGGAGAAAATGGTCCAGACTCAAATAGAACTGCTTTAGATGCTACTGCTTACTTTGCAAGGTCAGGATTAATGAATTGGTCTAAAACTAATAACCCAGAAGAAACTCCTCCTTTTCCAATACCAGGTGGAGGAGATCATCCTACTGGATTATCTCTCTTTACTTCTATTTTACTGGCTTTAATGAATAGAGAAAAAACAGGGTTAGGCACATCTGTTAGCACCTCTCTCCTAGCTAATGGTGTATGGTCCAATGCAATGCTAATTCAAGCTGTATTATCAGGGCATCAACCTATTGATACATTTCATTGGGAAACTTTAAGCGCAATGCGAAATATATATAAACTAAAAGATAATTCATTATTTTTTATGCTTCTAACAAACGAAGAGAAACATTGGATGCCGCTTATTGAAACTTTAAACTTAAAACATTTAAAAGATGAGAATAAATTTAATTCTAAAGATAAACGTCAATTAAATAAAAAAGAATTAAAAATAATATTACAAAAAGAATTTAAAAAATATTCATATGAAGAAATTAGGACTAAACTAATTGATACAGGAATTGTTTTTACAAAAATAATGAAACCAGAAAATACGATCAATGACCCGCAAACAAATTTAAATAATATGTTTATGAATATCCAAGGAGAGACAATTAAAAACTTAAAAATTGTTTCACCTCCTCTAAATATTGAAAATGCTCCAAGAATAAAAGCAAAAAAAGCTCCTAAATTAGGAGAACACAATATAGATATTTTGAAAGAATTAGGTTATACAAAAGAGGAAATTAAAGTTTTGCAAAAGAATAAAATTATTTTATAAACATATTCTTTAATCAAATTCTATAAATGTAGAATATCATATAAAAAATTATGGAGATTTAAATTGTATTTAACACAAGCACTTAAAAGAGCTGTTCAAATTAATGGAAAGCAAATAGCTACTCAAGATGGAGAAAGAATAAGAACTTGGTCAGAATCAGTTAATAGAATTAGTAAATTAGCAAGTGCTTTAAAAAACCTAGGTTTTTCTGACAATGACAGAGCAGCAATATTATCTCTAAATAGTGATCGTTATTTTGAAGCTTTATATGCCTCAGTATGGGCTGGCGGTATTTTTGTTCCTATAAATACAAGGTTAGCTCCTCCAGAAATAGAGTTTTGGTTAAATGATAGTGAAAGCTCAATCATATTTGTAGATCAAACCTTTTCAGAAACTATTGAAAAATCTATGTCAGAAGGAAAAATACCATCTGTAAAAGAAATTATTTATATGTCTGATGGTGAATGCCCAAATAATATGAAAAAGTATGAAAATATTTTAGAAGATGCTTCTAAAATTGAAGATGCATTAAGGTGTAAAGATGATATTGCAGGATTATTTTATACTGGAGGTACAACTGGAAGGTCTAAAGGAGTTATGTTAAGTCATACAAATTTGGTTTCTAATTCTTTTAATACAATTACCGCTTTAAATATTCCAAATGATGCTAGATGGGTTCATGCAGCACCAATGTTTCATATAGCCGATGTTACAGGAGCTATTGCAATTACACATATTGCTGGGCAACATTATTTTATACCTTCATATTCACCAGAAGGNGTTTTAAAATCTATTCAAGATTATTCNATTACNGACACTTTGTTNGTTCCTACAATGATAAATATGNTAGTTCATCATCCNGATATNAAAAANTATGATTTGTCTTCCNTACGACAAATTACNTATGGTGCTTCTCCAATGCCAGANTCTGTAATTGTNAAAGCAATGGAAGTAATTCCAGAATGTAAATTTACTCANGCATACGGAATGACAGAATGTTCTCCTTTNATAACTTCTGCNGGACCTGATTGCCANGTTTTTGANGGACCAAAAGCAAATTTATTTAAATCAACAGGNGTGGCAGTNCCTGGAGTTGAAGTTAAAATTATTGATGAAAATGATAATGAAGTTCCANGAGGTGAAGTGGGNGAAGTTGCTGCTAGAGGNCCTAATGTTATGCTTGGTTANTGGAGGCAAAAAGAATTAAGTGACAAAGCNCTATTAAANGGNTGGATGCATACAGGCGATGGNGGNTATATGAATGAANATGGTTATGTATATATTGTAGATAGAGTAAAAGATATGATTATNTCNGGAGGNGAAAATATATATTCTGCAGAAGTAGAAAATGCTGTTTATCAGTTAGATGGAGTTATTGAATGTGCGGTNATAGGAATNCCTAATGAGGAATGGGGAGAAACNGTNCANGCTATAGTAAGNAAAGANCCTAANAGTAGNATTAATGAANATGATGTTATTTCTCATAGNAANGGNCTNATTGCAGGTTTTAAATGTCCTAAATCTGTCTCATTCAGANATGAACCTATGCCNCTCTCTGGTGCAGGAAAAATTTTAAAGACAACANTAAGAGAACCTTTCTGGGAAGGTCACGAAAAACANGTNAGTTAATTTAAGGAATTTATTATGAATANAAATATTAAAATTAATATAANTAATAAAATAGCAGAAATAACGCTTAANAGACCTGAGAGNATGAATGCTATTACTNTTGANCTNTTANAAGANCTAAAGGATGAGTTAATCACNATTAATAGTAATNATNCTNTAAGTGTTATTATACTTNCNGGNGCTGGAAANGCATTTTCTGCTGGNGTTGACCTNAGACAANTAGAAGNAAATGGTACAGATGTATCTAGTGGAGGAGTTGGNAAAGAATTAGACAAACATGCTAATGAGGTAATNAAATTACTAGAAGATTCTCCTAAAGCAGTAATATCAAANATAAATGGTTTCTGTTTTACAGGNGGGNTAGAANTAGCGNTATCAGCAGATCTAATATATATNGCAAATGAAGCTAAATTAGGNGACACCCATGCAATTCTGGGNTTTAGNCCTTCATGGGGACTNACACANAGATTACCAAAATATATAGGTATTGCNCGCGCTAAAGAATTATCATTTACTGCAAAAACAATATCTGGCATTCAAGCAGNAGAATANGGAATTGCTTTNGAANCATTCCCAANANANGAATTAGANTNNNGNGTAAATGAAATAGCTATAAAAATTTCCAAAAATAGTCCTAATTCTATTAGAGCTTATAAAGATCTTTATTTTGCNGCAAGCAATAAAGGACTAGCTGAAGGTTTAGAATATGAGGCAAATACCTCTTATNATATACCTGAAGTAAAAGAAAGAGTTCAAGAATTTCTAAAAAAATTGAGATAAATTANTTACTATTAGCAATAGTTTTTAATGCAGTTCTCAAGACTGGTTTCTCAATTAATTTTCCATCTACTACAACTAACCCATCACTTGCTTCATTAAATGCTTTAATAACCTTATTTGCNTATTCAATCTCCGACTCNGAAGGCGTAAACACTTTATTAAGTAATGCAATTTGCTTAGGATGAATAGAACCTTTACCTGAAAAACCTAAATTCTTTGACTTTTGAGCTTCTTGCCTCATACCTTCCATATCCTCTAAATCTAAAAAAGGAACATCAATTGAATCAATCCCAGCGCCTGCTGCCGCATGAACAACTCTAGAACGAGCATATAGTAATGACATCCAATCTCCATTGCAGCCTAGATCTGCACTCATATCGACCCCACCGAATAATAATGACTTAATTAATGCACTTGATTGAGCAATATTCCACGCATTTTCTAGGCCTTTATTAGTTTCTATTATAATATGTAAATTTAAATTTTTATTAGCTAATTTAATTTTTTTTTCTAAATCAATAATTTCATTCACATTTTGAATTTTAGGTAACATTAAACCAGATGCTGTATTAACAGATTCTAAAATAGCTTTTATATCCTCTTTACCATCTTTACTATTTACATCATTTATTCTTATAAGAGTTTCCACGCCATTTGGAACAGAAATATCTTCAAATGCACGAATAGTAGAACTTCTAGATATATCTTTATGTTCTGGAATAATTGCATCTTCAAGATCTATACAAACCATATCTGCTCCAGATGATAAAGCCTTAGGTATCATATCTGGCTTATTTCCAGGGCAAAAAATAAAACTTCTTCTTTTTTGGATAAATTCACTATCTGTCATAAGTATTTTCCTTATTCATATACATATTCTTGTTTTATTATTTTATCTTTATTTATATTTACTCCTAGTCCAATAGATTTATCTGGTAAATTAATATGTCCATTCTGAGGAATGATCTCCTCACTACAAAAATATTGTAATATAGGCATCCATTTTACTAAATATTCTATCATAGGAGTATGAGCTGGAGATTGACTAAAGGAAAAATGTACTCCTGAGTGCATTGCCCCTGCATGAGGAATTAAAATTAAATCATGAGTAGTACATAATGCGCTGATTTTTATCATTTCAGAAATACCTCCACACCAATGAGGATCAGCTTGAATAATATCTAACGCACCTTCAGATATGAATTGATTAATNCCCCATCTAGTATAATGATGTTCTGCTCCTGCTAAAGGTATGTTAGTTTTATTTTTAATACGAACATAGCTATCAATTCTATCAGGCATAGCACATTCCTCTAACCATTTTGGATTATACTTTTTAATAGCATCTATTAAAGATAATACATACGGAACATCCATACTTTGCCAACAATCAAACATTAGTTCATAGTCATCTCCTAATGTTTCTCTTAGAGTTTTTACAAGTTCTATATTTTTTTTGAGTCCTTCAACTCCTTTTGCTGGACCATATCTAAAAAACCATTTTTGAGCTTTAAATCCTTTTGACTTATATTCCAAAGCTCTCGCTTTTACTAATTTCATATCTAATACATTATATCCTAACATACTTGCATATGCAGGAATTTTATTAACAGTAGCACCACCTAATAATTTATAAACCGGTTGATTTAAAATTTTTCCCTTAAGATCCCATAATGCACAATCAACAAAACTAATTGCCCAAATAGGTTCTCCTTGCCTACCATGAACTAACTTTCTATACATTTGATCCCAAATTAGCTCAGAGGCAAAAACATCCTTACCAATTAAAATTGCTTTCAATTTATTTGCTATAATGAATGCTACATGATCATTCATAGGTCCAGCAATGCCTACCTGATTATCCTCTGTTTCTATTTTTACATATATTTGATCTAAAACTAATTTACCATTTTCTGACTGGACAAAGTCAGCTGTAGCATTTAAAGAATTTGCATATTGTTCATAAATATCTAAGGGGGTGGCAAGCCTATCTTCCCATAAAACTCCCTCTACCTCCATTACACCCTTATACCTGACTAGGGATACATTATTAATTATCATAAATTTTCCATAATAATTTTAATTAAAAACTAAAAAGACTCTAGCTTCAATACTTTCTCTTGGAGGATGCTTTTCAGATTGATTTGGTAATTCAAATGCGCCATGAGGAGTATATTTCACAACANCATCATTTATACTATCCCAGCCTTTTAAAAGTAATACCTCATTATCAGTCATATTAGGAACCCAATGCCACTTATGTTTGTCAGAGTATGATATGTGATAGATTTCACCAGTTCGATTAGTGAAAATTTGATCTGTTTCAATTAAATCATTTTTAGGTATTGACGCAGCATCTGCAAAAGCCAATGGAGAACTCTTTATAGGACCATTAATAGGTCTCCAAATATTTAACTGTATAATTCTTCCTCCTGTTTTAAGAATATCCTCATATAATTTTTCACCTATAACATCCTTAGCTCTTTGCGGTCCTGAAATATCTGTATAATCAGCATGCACCCTGTCTGCTGGCCCTCTCAATCCATCTGGGTTTTTAGCTCCCTTTTTTCCATCTGACCTTCTAGTATAATCAAAAATAAAAACATTATTTGCGTTAAAACGTTCTATTAAAAAATGTTTTAATTCATCACTATAAACCGTTTTTACTTCACTATGATTATAAAAATCTTTTACAGAAGATTTGTGTTTTAATAATTCAAATCCATTTTTTTCAAATGTAAATTTATCTTTATTATCTCGTATATCTAGTATTTCAACTGACCTATACTCAGTTTTAAAATGAATTTTTGGAACAGTACCTGTATATTCAGAGCTCTCAAAAAAAGGTTTAGTATCTTGAGGTACTATAAACTTAAGTTTAGCTTCAATTTGATTTTCCATGAATGATCTCACATAAATAATTTAATGAATTATATAAAACTAAACCAGTTTTACAAGAAATTAAGAATACTTGAAAAAATAAATTATGATTCCTTTTCTGATTCGTACAATATATCATTAACTTTAGTCTTTAAACATTGAGTATATTTTTCGGAACTTTCATTTTTATATTCCTGTAAACACTCTTTTTTTATTGCCTCTATATCTAATGGACCAGCCTTTAAACTATAAGAAATAAACAAAATTAAAATAATATAATATTTAACCATATTTAATTACATTTCTATGAAATAATGCTAAATTAACTTTTTTAAATTAACATATTATTATTATGATAAAAACTGATAAATACGGAATAGTTTTTAACAAACTTAAATCAAATATATTAGAGGAATGGAATCTATATACTAAACATAAGTTTGTACAAAAAATTTCTGATGGAAGCCTAGATAAAAAACTATATTTAAAATATTTAAAACAGGATTATGTTTTTTTAATTCATTTTTCTCGTGCTTGGGCACTATTAGTTGCAAAATCTAAATCAGTTAATGAAATGAGAATAGCAAGCGCAACACTTGATGCTCTCGTGAATGAAGAAATACAATTACATATTAAAACCTGTAAAGCTGAAGGTATAACAGAAGAACAATTATTTAAAACTGAAGAAGAGTTAAATAATTTAGCCTATACTAGGTATGTTTTAGAAGCCGGCTATTCAGGAGATTTTCTAGATTTACTCGTTGCTTTATCTCCATGTGTTTTTGGTTATGGAGAAATAGGATTAAACTTAAAATCAATTTCAAAAAGTGATAACCCATATATTAGCTGGATAGATACTTATAACAGTAAAGAATACCAAGAAGTATGTATGAATATAGGAAGTTTACTAGATGAAGCTACTCAAGATAGATTAGGAAAAGATTTTGTAAATAATACCTTATGGCCTAAATTAGAAAAAACGTTTCTAATTGCAACTAAACTAGAAATAGATTTTTGGGAAATGAGTTTAAAACCGGAGTAATTTAATGGATTTTTCTTTAACAGATGAACAGAATGATCTGCTTAATTCGCTTAATAATACTATAAGAAATTATGATGATAATTATTGGCTTGATTGTGATAATTCAAGCAAATACCCTAAAGAGTTTGTAAATACCATGGCTAAAGGAGGATGGCTAGGGATAGCAATGCCAACTAATTATGGAGGAAGTAATTTAGGTGTCACAGAAGCCTGTCTAATGATGATGCTTGTAGCTGAAAAAGGAGGAATGACTGCTGCATCTTCTATACATATGAATATATTTGGGCCTAGCTCTATAGTAAAATTTGCTTCTAAAAAGCAAAAAAATAGTTGGTTACCTAATATTATTAATGGTCAAAGTAAAATGTGTTTTGCTGTTACTGAACCTGATACAGGTTTAGATACTACAAGGTTAAAAACAAAAGCAGTTAAAAATAAAGATCATTATTTATTAAACGGAAGAAAAATTTGGACCTCAACAGCACAAATTACAGATAAAATAATGATTATTGCTAGAACATCTGACAGAAATAATAAAAAGCCTACAGAAGGGCTAAGTCTATTTTATACAGATTTCAACAGAGATAATATAGAAGCTAGAGTAATAAATAAAATGGGAAGAGCTGCGGTAGATACTAATGAGTTATTTATTGATAATTTAAAAGTTCCAAAAGAAGATATCATTGGAGAAGAAGGAAAAGGATTTTCTTATTTAATTCATAGCTTAAACCCTGAAAGAATTCTAGTTGCTGCAGAGGCATATGGTATTGCCAAAAATGCATTAGAACGGGCTGTTAAATATGCTAATGAAAGAATTGTTTTTGATAGAAAAATTGGGAAAAACCAGAGTATACAGCATCCGCTTGCAGATGCNTGGGCAAAGTTAGAGTCTCTAAAATTACTAATTTTAAAAGCTGCAAATTTATATGATAATGACTTACCATGTGGAGTTGAGTCTAACGCTGCTAAATATCTCGCGGCTGAATATGGAATGGAAATTTGTAAGCAAGCTATTGCAACTCATGGAGGTATGGGATACGCGAAAGAATATCATGTTGAAAGATTATTTAGAGAAATGATGATCCCTTACCTAGCTCCTGTAAGTCAGCAATTAGTTCTAAGCTATATAGCAGAGAAAGCTCTAGGACTTCCTAAATCTTATTGAGGAAAAGTGCTAAATAGCACTTTACCAGAATTAATAACTTTAATTACTTGGCGCTGAATAATCTATACCATCTATTAATTTAGAGGCCGCTTGTAATGTATCTGTTGGTATTAATTGAATAGCTTTATAATCAGCTATAGCACCACCTAAAAATATTCCTTTTGCAGCAACAGCTATATATTCCGTCATAGAAGGAAATTCTGCTATCATCATCATATGATAATATTGTCCTTGCATGCCATAAGAAGCAATAAATTTACCACCTAAAGGTTCAATCATTTTCTTCATAGCTTCTTTTCGATCATCTCCACTAAGAAAAATTGCCTTCATTGCTTCAGGTGTATACTTAAATTTAATCATCATTGTAACCATTTAATTTTCCTTATTTATTTTGAGGATAATAATAATTTATTATCCTCAAAGTTAATTACAAATTGCCTATGGCTCTCTGTTCCAAACAGAATAGCCTCCAGCTGTTCCATCTTCCCAGAAAGTAATAGTATGTCCATAAAAATANCCACCATCNCCNGANAAGTTTTCGTATTTACCTGTTCCACCAGTATAAATATAAGTCCCTCTGCCAGCTTCACCCAGCTTCCAATTAGGTAAATTCCAATCAAGGTATGCCTCGTCTCCATCTGGGTCTTTAATAATACAAACACCATTTGCAGAGGCCATACCAGCAGTTAAATCAACTCTTTGGGAAGCAGGACATCTAACGCTTGCTTTATGGAACATTCCATTTTCACTTTGGAATGAACCACTAAATTCACCAGCCCAAAACAAAGATTGGCCTAAGGTATATGTTTTTCCTACACCAAACCATCCGAAATAACCTACTGCTTTTTCCGCAGCAAAAGAAGGTCCTAAAATAAACATAGAAAGTATTGATAACATAAATAGTCTTATAATTATTTTCATTTTTCTTTCCCCTAATTATTAAGTGAATTATTATCTTTCCATAAATATTTATACAAAGTCAATAATAAAGTACTCTATGTATTTTATTATTAATAATTTAGTTATTGTTAATGTAATTATATAAGTTTAATATTTAAAAATTACTAAATTGAGGAAGCAAAAATGAAAATATATGAATTTAGAAGAGCTCCTAACCCAAGAAGAGTTCAAATGTTTTTAACAGAAAAAAATATTGATGTAGAGTATGTTCAAGTTAATGTACGAAATGGCGAAAATAGAGAAAGTGATTACCTAAATATAAATCCTAAAAGTGGAGTTCCGGCTCTTCAACTTGATAATGGGAATGTAATTTCTGAAAGCATGGCTATATGTAGATATTTTGATGCTATACAACCAGAACCATATTTATTTGGAGAAACACCTGAAGAAAAAGGTCTTGTAGAAATGTGGAATAGAAAAATAGAAATTGAAGGAATGAACCCGGTAGGTGAATGTTTAAGAAATTCCTCAGAAGCTTTTAAAGATAGAGCAGTTCCAGACCCAAGAGTAACAAAACAAATACCAGAATTAGCAGAGAGAGGGAGTATGTTAGCAAATAGATTTTTGGGTGATATAAACGAAAGATTATCAAAAAATAAATATGTTGCTGGAGAGAATTTCTCTATGGCAGATATTAATTTATACGTCTTTCTTGATTTTGCTAGTTGGGTAAAAGTAATTCCTACAGAAGATCACCAAAGTTTAATAAAATGGAAAGAAGTTATTAGTGCAAGAAAATGCGCTAAAGTATTTGAAAGTTAAAATATAAAAAATTAAATTTCAGTATTTTTCTTATAGTTTGCTCTTAAATTCATGTAACCTAATTCTGTAAGGTTAGATAATTTCGTTGCTTTATTCCAATAGTTCGACCAACTATCATAAACTCTTTTAGTAAATTCATTTTCATTAGATTTTTCTACTAAAATTTCAGAAGCAGCATTAAACATAGCGTCGGTAACATCTTTCGGAAAACTTTTTATTTCTACTTTATGTTTATTTAATAAAACATCTAAAGAAAATGCATTACCAGCTGTCATTTCTGATAACATTCGAAAAGCTTCGTCACCAGCTGCATACTTTATAATATTTTGTAAATCATTTGGAAGATTATTATAGGCCTCAAGGTTAACAGTTAATCCTAGTGCACTTCCCGGTTCTTGAATACCTGGAGCATAATAATATTTTGCAATTTTATGAAATCCAAATGCTAAATCATTGTATGGCGCTATCCATTCTACTGCATCAATAGCTCCAGATTCTAGAGCGGGCAATAACTCTCCTCCAGGTAAATTAACTGGTATAGCCCCGATTCTAGATAGCATGTCACCACCTAATCCAGGAATCCTCATTCTTAAACCTTTTAAATCATTTAAACTATTAATTTCTTTTTTGAACCAGCCACCAACATTACAGCCGCCTGTACCAGCAAGAAATGCTTTAAGACCAAATTCATTATAAAGTTCATCCCATAATTCTTGACCACCGCCAAAATATAACCAAGCAGCATGTTCTTGAGCTGTTAAACCGCCTGGTACACATGTAAAAAATGGCATAGCAGAATGTTTTGCTGTCCAATAATATGGAGCGTCGTGTCCCATTTCCGCTATGCCTTCACGAACAGCATCAAAAACTTCAAAAGGAGGAACTAATTCACCAGCCCCATAAATTTTTATCTCTAACCTTCCATCTGACATCGCATAAATAGAATCTGCAATTCTTTTTACACCTGTTCCTAGTGCAGGAAAGTTTTTAGGCCAACAAGTAACCATCTTCCATTGAATTTTACCTTTAGCGATGGCTGGAGCAGCTAATAAAGAAGCTGCTGTGATTGCACCAACTCCCATAGTATTCTTTAAAAATTTTCTTCTTTTCATAATAAAACCTCAATACTTCTATTCTAATGAACCTAAAAAAAAGTCTTTGCCGACATTTACTGTTTCTCTTTTCAATTCTTCTATATTTTTTGTACAAACTTGCTCCATAATATTTTCAATTTCATCTTTAATTATATAGTGAGCATGTGCTGCACCTTTTGCTCCTAGCGCTGCTAGTGCAATAACAAATGGCCTTCCTATCATTACAAAATCCGCTCCCAATATCAATCCTTTTACAACATCTTGGCCTGAATAAAAACCACTATCAATTAAGATTGGAAATTCATCACCTAAGTCCTTTCGTATATTAGGAAGCACTTGCAAGGGACTTGGAGCTATATCTAATTGTCTTCCACCATGATTAGACAAGTAAATTGCATCTACATAATCCTTTGCTTTTAACGCATCTCTATTATCCATTAGGCCTTTTAAAACTATTGGCCCCTTCCATATATTTCTCACTTCTTCTAAATAATCCCAATCTAAATATCTATTCATCTGACTTCCAGCATACCCTTTTTTACTTTTTTCATTACCTTGACTCTTTTGATATTTATCCATAGTAGCAAATTGAGGCATACCGTGTTTTAATATTCCTAATGACCACATTGGTGATATAGCAGCTTGAAATATTGTTCTAAGATTTATTTTTGGTGGAACAGAAACTCCAGCTTTTCTTAATCGTTCTCTTCGACTTGAAGCAGGAATATCAGAGGTAATTACTAATACTTCATAACCACTATCATAAGCTCTTTTTAATAAATCATCTCTTACGTTTTTGTCCTTAGGAGGATAAAGTTGAAACCACCCTTTATTGTCGAGGTGTTGACTAACATTTTCTATAGAAGCGCAAGCTACAGTTGAAAGTGTATAAGGAATATTTACCTTACTTGCTAATTTAGCTAAGGACAACTCAGCACCTGGCCATATTAAGCTAGTCATTCCAATAGGCGCTATACCAAAAGGAGCATCGTAAACTCTACCAAAAAGTTTAGTTTTAAGATCTGCCTCAACTGTCCCTTTAAGATATCTAGGAGTCAGAAATACATTTTTTAATATTTCCTGATTATAATCCATAGCTCTATCATATCCTGTTCCTGAGAATAAATACTCTGCAGCAAAATGAGGAATTCTTCTTAATGCACGTCTTCTCATGTCAGATATTCTAGGATATTTATCTGCTAAATTACTCAATTCTTTATCTCCATAAATTATTTAGTATTTTTAACAATGACAGAAAAACCTAATAATTCTATCTTTTTAATAATATTTTTTGCATGCTCATTATTTCTTGTTTCCAAAGTTATTTCAAGACGAGCAGAACTTACTGATAAATCTAGAGCAAAACGACTATGTTCGACTCCTAAGATATTGACTCTTTCCTTAGCACATAATTTAGAAATAGCCCCTAATTGCCCAGGCTTATCAGCCATCGCTATTGATAAAGTAATAATTTGTCCTTTACGTACTAAATCTCTCATTAGTATTGATGAAAGCACTCTAGAATCAATATTACCTCCGCAAAGGAAGATTCCTACATTCCTATTTTTAAATTTATCTTTATTTTCTAAAATAGCTGCTAGACCAGCGGCTCCAGCTCCTTCTGAAACTACTTTATCTTTTAACAAAAATATTGAAACTGCCTCTTCTATTGAATTTTCAGAAACTTTTAAAACTTCTTTTACATTTTTTTTAATAATAGATAGAGGTATTTTACCAATATTTGAAACTGCGATTCCCTCAGCTAAAGTGGAGCCACCACAAATAAAATTAGTGTTATTATAAACATTGTATAATGATGGAAATAATTCTGTTTCAACTCCTATGATCTCGATTTTTTTATTTAAATGTTTAGCAATAAGAGTACATCCTGCAATTAGACCCCCTCCTCCTACAGGTACTAATAAAGTATCAATATCAGGATGATCTTCTATAAATTCTAGCGCCATAGTACCTTGACCAGCTATTATGAATTTATCATTAAATGGATGTATTTTAGTGAAATTATTTTTTTTGACTAAACTATCTACGTGTTTTTCAGCATCATTTAATGTCTCTCCATGAATAATAACGTCAGCTCCTAAATCACTTGTTTTTCTAATTTTATCAAAAGGTGTGTTATCAGGCATTACAATAGTAGATTTAATTCCAAGAATTTTAGCACTATAAGCTACTCCTTGAGAATGATTACCAGCAGACATGGCTATTATGCCGCTTTGCTTTTCTTCTTTACTTAAAGATAATAATTTATTTAATGCACCTCTTACTTTAAAAGATCCTGTATGTTGTTTATTCTCATATTTTACAATTATTTTACAACCAAGTATTTCAGACAAAACATTTGAATAATAAGATTCAGTATTGATGATATGGTTTTGAATCAATGCATAAGCATTAATAACGTCTTCATAGCTAACAGACAACTAATACATCCTTATATATATTATAAAATTAAATAAATCTTAAAATTTAAATTCAGTGATCATGATGGTCATGTGATTCATTTTCTTCATCTGAATCTTCATGATCATGATTATCATCAGTATTTGCAGCAGTTTGCGCAGACTTAGGAGTTGGAGTACCAGTAATACCAGCATGTGCAGAATAAATATTTAGACAAAAAATTAAAAATATAAATAACTGTATGAACTTCATCTGTAAACTCCAATAATATAAGTATAGTATAGTATTTACTATATCTGTTAAACGTACGATTTAAATAATTATAAAATAACTACTAAACCTTTATAATTAATCCTTAAATAAATGTAAACTAATACTGAGCATGAATAGTATATATACATATATTTATGTTTTTGTTAGAAATAAGCATTTAAGAATATTTAAATAGGAAAACATATGTCATTACCTATAATAGGAATTACGATGGGAGATCCAGCAGGCATAGGACCAGAGGTAATCGTTAAATCATTAGTTGATGAAAACTTATATGGTAATTTTTCATTATTGGTAATTGGAGATTCTAGTTGTTTAGAAAATGAAATTAAAAAAAATAATTTAAACATAGATATAAATATTTGCTCTTCTTTTAAGGATATAAAAAATAATGGCAATACTGTTATTAACTGTTTAAATGTGGGCAATAAAATAAGTAATGTTAAGTACGGATGTAATACATCTATTTGTGGTAAAGCATCATATCAATATATAAATAAAGCAGTGAGTTTAGCATTAAATGGGAAAATTAATGCCATATGTACTGCTCCTATAAGTAAAAAAGCTCTTCATATGGCAGGTTATAATTTTCCTGGACATACTGAACTTTTGGCACATTTAACTAAGACTAAAGAAGTATCATTAATGCTTTCTACTCCAAAGATGAATGTAATTCATGTTACGGCTCATATAGGATTAATTGACGCTATTAAAAATATAAACTCAGATTTAGTTTTTAGAACTATAGAAAGAGGAAGAAATATAACTAAACAATTAATTAATAAAGAGCCAATAATTGGTGTATGTGCCATTAATCCTCATGCAGGTGAAGATGGGTTGTTTGGATATAATGAAGAAGAGATAAAAATACTACCAGCTATTAATAAAGGCTTAGAATTAAATTGGAATATAGAAGGTCCACTTCCTACCGATGGTTTATTTTATCAAGCCAGTCTAAGAAAGTTTGACCTAATAGTAGCTATGTACCATGATCAAGGACATGGGCCAATAAAGTTTATGGGAATAGATGATGGTATAAATATAACTGTTGGTCTCCCAATGATTAGAACTTCTGTAGACCACGGTACAGCCTTTGATATTGCTGGAAAAGGAATAGCAAAAGAAAAAAATATGAAAAATGCTATACTTAAGGCCTATAGCTTAATAAAAAGTTAGTTTCATTAAATTTGTATTTATTGACATTTATAGTTTTAAAAATTTAATATTATTTTTTTTTAATAGGAGAACCATAGATGTCTGCATATTTATTAGTTAGAGCTGAAGTAGAAAAAAATAGTAGAGAAGGATTTGATAATTGGTATCAAAATGAACATTTACCTAGTGCTTTAAAAGAATTTAAAGACTCAATTGGAGCATGGCGTGCGTGGAGTGATGTAGAAGATGGAATTCATTTAGCTTTCTACGAATTTGAAAATTTGGATTCTGCTCATAAATTACTCAATTCTGATCTCATGAAAGATTTCATAAAAGAATTCGATAAACATTGGATTGGAAAAGTTACAAGAACCAGAGATGTTTTTGAAGTAAGACAAACCCTTAAAAAATAACGTAATGATTGAGAATGATTTTCATCCGCAATTCATATTGTTGACAATAGTATTTTGTTAATGCAATACTATTGCACTATTTAAATCAATAAGGAATGGGAGATAAAAATGAAAATTATAAATTATTTAGTAATGTTATTTATAACTGTAATATTCGGATCCTCTATAGCATTAAGTTCAGATATTTTAAAAACACCTCCAACCGTAGTAGGTGATAATTTTGCCTTTACCGAAGGACCAGTCTGGGTTGGTAACCAAAATATGTGGTTATTTACAGATATACCAATGAATAAAATATATAGTTTGGATTCAAATGGTAATGTAAATGTATGGTTGGATGACTCTGGATTTGCTAATGGTTTAAGTATTGATAGTAATAATAATATTTGGATAGCACACCATTGTGGAAGAGTATCTTATACAACTCCAGGTGGAGAAAATAACATTGTTACATCAACTTATAATGATAAAAAATTAAATAGCCCAAATGATATAGCTATTAGGAAAGATGGTTCAATTTGGTTCACGGACCCTATGTATGGAATTTCACTTGAAGGATTCGGTTGTGAACTTCGTGACGAAGAGCAACCAGTAAGAGGAATATATCAAATTAAAAATGGAGAAGTAACATTAAAAACTGGTTCTGTAGAAATTCCTAATGGAATAGCTTTCTCAAATGATGAGAAATTTCTATATGTGGCAAACTCAGCAGATGGCGTAGTTTATCGCTTTGAAGTAGATGGCGAAGAACTAATTAATAAAAGACCTTGGGTAAAAATTGAGAGTGGAATGAAACCACACCCAATGTTTGGATATATCGCTGATGGAATGCAAGTAGATAAAAATGGAAACGTTTATGTATCAGGTGGTCACGAGGGTTTTGCAATTTTTTCTCCTGATGGCGAGCAACTTGAACTTATTCAACCAGATGCGGGTTCAAGCGAATCTCCAATGGCTGGTTTTGTAAGCAATCTTGCTATTGGAGGACCAAATAACGACCAACTTATGGTTAGTGTTGGAAATCAATTAGTAATATATGACATTAAATAATTAAGCATAAAACAATACTCTCTTTCTTGTTTTAACTAAAATTAAGAAAGAGAGTATAATCCAAAATCTAATTATAATTAGCTTTGTTCAGCAAACCACTGAGGAAATGGATCACTTAATTTATGACAAATTTCAGGTTTCACTAAATAATTTTTTACTAGTAATTTATCAAGCTCTTTCTTTATACCATTCTCATCCATTTGATTTTTAATACCAATAAATACTATTTCTTGTCTTCGATCTCCATACTCTTCTGTCCAGTACTTATTGATAGCATCTCTAAATTCTTGACTATCAGGCCACCTTTCTTCTGGAACAGCTTTCCACCAACGACCAATACCCTGATGCCTTACAAATGCGCCTGCTTGAGAAACCTCACCAACAAAATCAGGCCTTGTAGCTATCCAAAAAAAGCCCTTAGCACGAACAACACCTGGCCATTCTTTGTTAAAAAAGGAATATATTTTAGCTGGATCAAATGGTTCACGAGCACGATAAACAAAACTTGTTATTCCATATTCTTCTGTCTCTGGAACGTGCTCACCAGGGTTATATAATTCTTGGACCCAAAGTGGATGATTTTGTGCTTCTTCTAAATTATAAAGCCCTGTATCCATTACCTCTTTCATCTCGACTTTAGAATTAGTAGCTTCTATAATTTTTGCTTTAACGTTAAGCCCTTTAATAAGAGCTTTAACAGTTTTTAATTGATCCTTAGATATTAGATCTAACTTATTAAGAATTATAACATTTGCAAATTCAATCTGCTCTACTAATAAATCGACAAGAGTACGATCATCTTCTTCTCCAGCACTTTCCCCTTTATCTTTTAAAAAATCTTTTGAACTATAATTATTTAATATATTTGCTGCATCCACAACTGTTACCATTGTATCTAGACGTGAGACATCAGAAAGACTCTCTCCTTCTTCATCACGAAAATCAAATGTAGTAGCTACAGGTAATGGTTCAGATATTCCTGTACTTTCTATTAAAAGATAATCAAACTTATTTTCATTAGATAGTTCTCTAACTTGCTCTAAAAGATCTTCACGTAGCGTGCAACAAATACAACCATTGCTCATTTCTACTAGCTTCTCTTCAGTACGAGACAGGTTTGCACCACTTTTTTCCACTAAAGCAGCATCAATATTAACTTCACTCATATCATTAACTATAACAGCTACTCTTTTACCTTCTCTATTATTTAATACATGATTAAGTAATGTAGTTTTTCCTGCACCTAGAAAGCCAGAAAGAACTGTTACTGGTAGTTTCGTTTCTTTATTTTGAAGCATATAAATTGTCCTCTATTTTCATTAATGCAATAATATTGCATTAATGAAATAAAGTTTCAATTTAATTATATGAAATAAATTTGATTAAATATAAAAATACTTAAATAAGTGGCGGGAATGACGGGACTCGAACCCGCGGCCTCCGGCGTGACAGGCCGGCGCTCTAACCAAACTGAGCTACATCCCCAATTATAATAACTGTATATATATTCATTAAACTATATACAACATATTAATTAAAAAAAAATGGTGGGCGATGACGGGATCGAACCGCCGACCTACTCGGTGTAAACGAGTCGCTCTCCCAGCTGAGCTAATCGCCCCATTACAAAAAATATGCCACCGACCTTATTAATTAAAGCCGGTGATATAATATAGAGATCTTCTTATTTATTTACTGATTCTTTTAAACTTTTTCCTGGACGGAATTTAGGTTGTTTAGAAGCAGCTATTTGAATTGTTTCTCCAGTTCTAGGGTTTCTTCCAGTAGTAGCTTTTCTATTTGCAACCATAAAAGTTCCAAAACCTACCAAACGCACTTCACCACCAGATGATAATTCTCCACTAATTGATCCAAATACAGCTTCAACTGCATCTGAAGCTTGCGTTTTTGATATTCCTGCTGAAGATGCCACCGCACCTATTAATTCATTTTTATTCATAAAGCCCCCTTCTGATATTGTTAGTTTTGTTAATCAATTATATTTAATAGACTTTAATTATAAAAGTCAAAGTATATTAATGTTTTACAATGTTTTCATGGCTGGTACTACCATTATTTTGACTATTTTTAATAAACTCAGCCTCATCCCATTTTATTGGCGCAGGTTTATCTTCTAATGAATGTTCTATAACCTCATCTAAGTGGTTAACCAAAACAATTTCAATATTATTTTTTATTTCTTCATCCACTTCCTTNAGATCCTTTTTATTATCAATAGGNATTAATACTTTTTTTATACCTCCCCTTGATGCAGCTAAAAGCTTTTCTTTNAGNCCACCTATAGGCATTATTCTTCCTCTTAAAGAAATTTCNCCTGTCATAGCTACATCGCACCTAACTGGTATNCCNGTTAACACAGATATCATTGATATAGCAATTGCAGCNCCAGCAGAAGGACCATCCTTAGGAGTTGCTCCTTCAGGCACATGAACATGGATATCTTTTCTTTCAAATAATGGNGGTTCTATACCAAACTCTACTGCTCGAGATCTAACATAACTTGTAGCAGCCTGAACAGACTCCTTCATAACATCTCCCAATTGCCCAGTAATTTGCTGTCTACCCTTACCAGTCATAGTTACAGCTTCAATAGATAATAAATCACCACCAAAATCTGTATAAGCAAGTCCTGTTGTTATTCCTAGTAAATTTTCCTTATCAGCTAAACCATGCTTGAATTTTCTAATTCCAGCATAATCTTCTAAATTATCTACCGTAATCTTTATACTTTCTTTAGCACCCTTAACTATATCTTTTATAGCTTTTCTACATAAAGAAGCGATTTCTCTTTCTAGGCCTCTAACTCCTGCTTCTCTAGTATAATATTTAATTAAATCTCCAAGAGCTTCATCAGTAATAGACCACTCATTATTTTTTAAACCATTTCTTTCTAATTGTTTTGAAATTAAATGTCTTTTTGCTATTTCTATTTTTTCATTTTCCAAGTAACCAGATAAATTTATAATCTCCATTCTATCTAAAAGTGGTCTGGGCATATTTAATGAGTTAGCAGTAGTCACAAACATTACATCCGATAGATCATAATCTAAATCTAAATAATGATCATTAAAAGTACTGTTTTGTTCAGGATCTAGCACTTCTAATAAAGCAGATGCTGGATCCCCTCTCCAATCAGAACCTATTTTATCAATTTCATCTAAAAGAAATAAAGGATTTGAAGACTTACCCTTTTTCAGACTTTGAATAATTTTTCCTGGCATAGACCCTATGTAAGTTCTTCTATGCCCTCTTATTTCCGATTCATCCCTTACACCACCTAAAGATATTCTTACAAATTTTCTGCCTGTTGCTCTAGCCAAAGACTTTCCTAGAGAAGTTTTACCCACTCCAGGTGCGCCTACAAGACATATAATTGGACCTTTAAGTTTCCTAGTTCGACTTTGAACAGCCAGGTATTCTATTATCCTATCTTTTACTTTATCCAATCCAAAATGATCTTCATTTAAAATATTTTCTGCCTCACTTAAATCATATTTTACTCTTGTGAACTTTTTCCATGGAATAGAAATTAACCAATCTAAATAATTTCTAACAACTGACGATTCTGCGGATGTTGGCCCCATTCCTTTTAATTTTTTAAGTTCAGACTTAGCTTTTACTTTAGCTTCCTTAGACAGTTTCAATTTATTAATTTTTTCTTCAAATTCAGTAATTTCATCTTTACTATCATCTTCTTCTGATAACTCTTTTTGTATAGCTTTCATTTGTTCATTTAAATAATACTCTTTTTGNGTNTTCTCCATAGAACGTTTAACTCTAGATCTAATTTTTTTCTCTACTTTAATTACGGATAAATCATTTTCTATAAATTCTAATACTTTTTCCATCCTAATGGACGCTGTTAATTGCTCTAATAAATTCTGCTTATCTGATAGAGAGATATTTAAATGCGATGCAATTACGTCTGACATCTTTGATATGTTATTAATCTCCGCAATAGAAGTAACTACATCAGAAGTAATTTTTTTATTTAACTTAGTATAAGCTTCAAATTGTTCTGATGCTGTTCTTAATAAAGCTTTTTCTTCAACACCATCTATTTCTTTATTTTCTATAACTGTTGAATAATTAGCTTCTAGAAATTTCTCATTAAATAAAAAATCTTTTATATGAACTCTTTTGCCTCCTTCTATCAAAACTTTTACAGTTCCATCTGGTAATCTTAATAATTGTAAAATTTTGCCTAAAGTACCTACTTCATATATATCCTTATACTCTGGGTCATCTATAACAGAATCTCTTTGCGTAACTAAAATAATCTCTTTATCATTATTCATAGCATCTTCAAGAGCTTTAACAGATTTATCTCGTCCAACAAATAAAGGAGCTACCATATTAGGAAACACAACAATATCTCTTAAAGGAATAAGAGGTAAAATTTTTGAACTATTTTCATCTATCATAAACAATGCTCCAATATAAATAAGTAAATCTTATATTTAATATTGGTATAAAGGAACCAATTTCAAGTATTAAATAAACTTATATTATAGAAGATTTAACCTTTTGATTACTTTTTGAATACACTATTAAAGGATCTTTATTATCATTAATCACTTCTTTATTAACTACTACTTCTTCTACATTGTTATGATTTGGCAAATCAAACATTGTATTAACTAGTATGTTTTCCAGAATAGACCTAAGACCCCTTGCACCAGTTTCTCTAATTAAAGCTCTATCTGCTATAGACTCCAAAGCATCATCGGTGAAAGTTAATTTTACATTCTCCATATCAAACATTTTTTCATATTGTTTAATAAGAGCATTTTTAGGTTTGGTTAAAATATTAATTAAAGCTTCTTTATTTAAATCTTTAAGAGTCGCAATAATAGGAAGACGTCCAATAAATTCAGGAATCAATCCATATTGAAGTAAATCCTGCGGTTCTAGGTTCAATAATAATTCTTCATTTCTTTTATTATCTAATACTGGTAAATCTGCACTAAAACCAATTGAGCTAGATGCACCCCTTTTAGAAATTATTTTTTCTAATCCTCCAAAGGCTCCTGCACATATAAAAAGAATATTTGTTGTATCAACCTGCAGGAAATCTTGCTGTGGATGTTTTCTTCCTCCTTGAGGTGGAACACTTGCTATTGTCCCTTCCATGATCTTTAAAAGCGCCTGTTGAACTCCTTCTCCACTTACATCTCTAGTAATAGAAGGGTTATCTGATTTTCTACTAATTTTATCTATTTCATCAATATATACTATTCCTCTTTGAGCTCTTTCCACATTATAATCAGAAGCTTGAAGTAATTTCAAAATTATGTTCTCTACATCTTCTCCAACATAACCAGCCTCAGTAAGACTTGTTGCGTCTGCCATAGTAAATGGAACATCTAGAAACCTTGCCAACGTTTGAGCTAAAAGAGTTTTTCCACTACCGGTTGAACCAATTAATAAAATATTAGATTTAGCTAATTCAACATCATTTGAATTAGGCTTATGATTTAATCTTTTATAATGATTATAAACCGCAACAGAAAGAACTTTTTTAGCTGAAGATTGTCCTATAACATATGTATCTAAAAAATCAAAAATTTCTGAAGGACTAGGAACATCTTTTGAAGATTTAAGTAGTGTGGTTTTACTTTCTTCTTTAATAATATCAGTACATAAATCCACACATTCATCACAAATAAAAACTGTTGGTCCAGCAATTAATTTTTTTACTTCATGCTGACTCTTTCCACAGAAAGAACAATGTAATTTTTCTTTTTCACTTTTTTCATTATCAGACATATGTATTCCTAATAAATATTTAAAATTATTAAACTAATATCATAATCATCTTTTTTCAACAATTTCATCAATTAAACCAAGTTCTTTTGCTTCTTTAGGATTTAAAAATTTATCTCTTTCAAGCATTTCACTAATTTTTTTTACTGATTGACCAGTATGCTTACTATAAATAGCATTTAATCTTCCTTTTAGGTCTATAATTTCCTTCGCATGAATTTCTATATCAGTAGCCTGTCCTTGGAAACCACCTGAAGGTTGATGAACCATAACTCTAGAATTAGGTAAAGCAAATCTCTGTCCTTTTTCTCCAGCGGCTAGAAGCAAAGAACCCATTGATGCAGCTTGTCCAACACACATTGTTGAAACTGATGGCTTAATATATTGCATAGTATCATATATCGCTAAGCCAGAAGATACTATTCCACCCGGAGAATTAATATATATTGAAATAGACTTGTCTGGATTTTCAGCTTCTAAAAATAATAGCTGAGCAATTATAACAGTTGCCATATCATCATGTACAGCTCCAGTAATAAAAATAATTCTTTCTTTTAATAACCTTGAAAAAATGTCATATGCTCTCTCACCTCTCCCAGATTGTTCAACAACCATTGGTATTAAAGAACTCATTTTAATATCATTTTTATTTTCTATATTCATTTTTTCCCTTTTCTAATCTATTTATTTTTTCGCTTTGGCTTTAACGCTTTTATTAGATTTTGTTTTTTTAGGTTTTGTATTATTTTTTGATTTAGCTGTAGGGTCTGCAACTACATTATCCTCATATAATTTTTCTGAAGTTACTTTTATATCTTTAATAGTACATTTACTAATTATATGATCTACTACTTTTTCTTCAAATAAAGGAGCTTTTACAGCATTTGCTGCTTCTGGATTTTTNTGATAAAATTCTATTACCTTATTCTCTTCACCAGGATATTTTCTTGCCTCTTGCATAACAGCAGTTTTAATTTCATCTTCAGAAACAATAATTTTATTTACATCACCAATTTCTGCCATAAGCAATCCTAGCCTGACTCTTCTTTCAGCAATTTCTCTATATTCTTTTTTTAATACTGAATCTTTTTTACCTTTATCTATTTCATCTATAACTCCNGCTTTTCTATCTTGTTCAAACCTATCCCATATAACTTTATTCTCATTTTCCAGCATTGTTTTTGGAACATCAAATGAATACTCCTTAGATAATTTATCTAACAAATCCCTTTTTATTCTATTTCTTGCAGTTGCTTTGTAATTTATTTCTATTTGATTTTTTATAGCTTCCTTAAGAGACTTTAAATCAGGTAATCCCATTCTAGTTGCTAATTCATCATTTATCTTAGACTTTTCAGCTTCTAAAATATCTTTTATTGTTACTTTAAAAGTAGCTGGTTTACCAGAAAGATCAGCTTTTTGATAATTTTCAGGAAAATTAACTTCTACATCTTTCTTATCATTAACATCTAAACCTACTAGTTGCTCTTCAAAACCAGGTATCATCTGNCCAGAACCAAGCTCTAATCNGTGATTTTCAGCTGTACCTCCATCAAATAATTTTCCATCCATATAACCTTTAAAATCTATTAAAACAGAATCACCAATTTTAGATTTACGTTTTTTCTTTAGCGGAGCATATGATTTTTGATTATTTGCGATATCTTCTAAAGCTTTATTAATATCTTTTTCTTCAACGGATGCTACTAATCTATCAAACTTTAATTTTGAGAAATCCTGAATCTTTATATCAGGCATAATTTCAAGATTTACCGTGAATTTTACATCTGATCCATCCAATGGTTTACCTTCAAAATCAACTTTAGGTTGCATAGCAGGCTTAATTTTTTTATCNGTAAAAAGTTTTCTCATACTATCTGAAACCTGTTTTTCAACTATTTCTCCTGAGACCTGAGTACCAAATCTACTTTTCACTATAGGCATAGGTATTTTACCAGGTCTAAAGCCGTCAATTTTAGCTGTAGAGGCAACCTCTAATAATCTTGCGTCTATGGCTTTACTAATTTCTGCAGAAGGTATTACTATCTTGTAAGATTTACTTAATCCTTCACTTTTTAATTCAGTTACCTTCATAATTTTTCCTTAACAATGGTGCGGATGGAGGGACTTGAACCCCCACGCCTTACGGCACTAGAACCTAAATCTAGCGTGTCTGCCAATTTCACCACATCCGCTATTAATTATTTTATACTCATAAAAATAGTTTTATATATTATATAGGTAAATCTAGCTAGAATTTAATTAAAATAATATTAATTATCACTTATTAAAACTTGTGCACATGCATCGACTATAGCCTCAGCATCAAGTGAGTAATGTTTATACAAATCTTTTAAATTCCCTGATTGACCAAATTCATCAACGCCTAGTGAAATTATTTTTTTTCCTAACGCTCCTCCAATCCATGTTAACGAAGAAGAGTGTGCATCATTAACAGAAATAATTACGCTTTCTCTATTTGTATTTTCAAATAATTCTTCAATTCTTGATTTATTATTTATGCCAAGACTCTTATCTTTATGTGTTTGTTTCCAGTTCTTATACAATCTATCATTAGAAGTAACTGATAATATAGAAATATTTAATTCATCTTCCTTCATTATTTCAGCAGCATCTAATACTTCTGGCGCCATTACCCCTGAAAACACTATAATGACATCAGATTTTTTTGAAGATTTTTCAAGCCAATATCCTCCAGATAAAATATCTTCTTCGTTTGATGAATCTAGTTTTCTTTGTATTTGGTTAATATTTCTAGTAGAAAGTCTTATATATACCGAACTTCCATTTTCCTCCTGCATATAACTAAAAGAATATCTTAATATTATCTCTAATTCATCTGCATAAGTAGGCTCAAACATCAGTAAATTAGGTTGTCCTATTCCAATCAATGGAGTTATAATAGACTGATGAGCTCCTCCTTCTGGACCTAGAGAAATTCCTGATGGGGTTGCTACCAGTAAAAATCTAGCGTCTTGATAAACTGCATAATTTAATGCATCAAGCCCCCTAGAAATGAAAGTATCATATATTGTACCTATAGGAATTAAAGAAGAACCAAACATTTTATTTGATAGGCCAGCTGCTCCTAAAGCTAAAAATAAATTATTTTCTGCAATACCTAATTCAAAATGTTGACCTTCTGGAGAAACGTGCCATTTTTGAGCTGAAACAACTTTTTCATCATGAAAAATATCAGTTCTTTTTACTCTGTTATATATCTGCTTCTGATTAACCCATCCACCTAAGCTGGTTGAAACAGTAACATCAGGAGAAAATGTTACTATTCTTTTACTTAAATCTGATTCTTCTTTTCCAATTTCATTTATAATCCTTCCAAATACTTCTTGAGTATTAGATGATTTGCCTTCTTTAAATATCAATTTTTTAGGAATATGTATTTTCTCATCTGAATAATTTCTATTATTATTTTTATAAAATGAATTATTCNTTAAAAACTTTATTATATCATTCTCAGACGAATTAATTCCAGAATAATAATCCCATTCCTCACCTTGCTTTATATTAAGCTCTTTCTTATATACTTCCATTTGTTCTATATTCATTAAACCTGCATGATTATCTTTATGTCCTGCTAAAGGTAAACCAAATCCTTTAATAGTATAAGCAATAAAGCAAGTTGGAACATCATCATTATCTGCTTCTAGAAATGCCTCTAAAACTGCCTCAACATCATTTCCAGCTAAATTAGACATAGTTTCATTTAGATCTTCATCATTAAGAGAACTTATAATTTTTAATGCATCTTTATCATTTTTTAAATCGTTATTTAAATGATCCCTCCAACCTTTACTTCCTAAATATGACAATGCTGAATATAGATCATTAGGACAATTATCTATCCAATTTAAAATTTTATTTCCGCCTTTAATTTTTGATAAATTTTGGAGCTTCTTTCCATACTTTAAAGTAACTACTCTCCAACCCATAGAAGCAAATAACTCGTCAATTTTTAGATGAAGTTCATCAGCAACCACTGCATCAAGAGATTGCCTATTATAATCTATTACCCACCAACAATTCCTAACATTTTGTTTAGCACCTTCTAGTAATGCTTCATATATATTACCTTCATCAAGTTCTGCATCACCCAGTAATGCAACCATTTTACCATTTCTATTTTGCTCATTAATAAAATTATGTTGATATAAATAATCTTGAATTAGAGAACCAAATATGGTTATTGCTCCTCCTAATCCAACTGACCCGGTTGAATAATCTACATCGGCTGTATCTTTCGTTCTCGATGGATAAGATTGGGCTCCGCCAAATCCTCTAAAATTTTCTAATTTTTCTTTAGACTGGTTTCCCAATAAATACTGAATAGAATGAAAAACAGGAGCTGCATGCGGTTTTACAGCAACCCTATCTTCAGATTGTAAGATTTTAAAATATAAGGCAACCATAATTGAAATAATAGAAGCAGAAGAAGCTTGGTGACCTCCAACTTTTAATCCATCTTGAGATTCTCTAATATTATTTGCATTATGTATCATCCATGCAGATAACCAGGATACTTTTTTCTCTAGATCTTTTAAAATACTTAAATCTTTATCAGATATCTTTTTAGAGTTTGAAATATTTTTAATTTTTTTACTATCCATAACTTCCTCATAATAACCAATCTAATAATACCTGATAAAAAAATTTTTATATTGCAAAATTTGCTAAAAATATTATATATTTAGCAATAAAAATTATATTTAAATTTGTAATTAGGTATAAAATTGTGAAAATATGGATTATATAGAATATAAATTACTTAATTCTTTACAAAAAAATGCTCGTTTAACCAACCTTGAGTTAGCAAAACAAGTAGGATTATCTGCGTCACCATGCCTAAGAAGAGTTAAATCATTAGAAGAGTCTGGAGTAATTACAGGATATTCTGCAATAATTAACCAAAATAAAGTGCATTTATCCGTTAATGTTTTTGTCCAAGTTTCTCTGGAGAGACAATCTGAAGAGAGATTACAAGTATTTGAAGAAAAAATTATGGAATATAGAGAAGTTATGGAAGCATACTTAATGACAGGCGAGGCTGATTATTTATTAAGAATCGTCGTTAAAGACTTACAAGCATATGAAAAATTTTTAAAAGATAATCTCACCAAAATTAAAGGAATAGCAAGTATTAGATCTTATTTTTCATTAAAACAAGTTACAAGAAAATATAACTTGCCTATTGTTAATCCTAAAAACATAAAATGATAAAAACTGATAAGTCAAAATATAATTTAATACTGAATAAAACTTCTACTTATTATATTGAGCGATCAGCTTCCAATAGCTTCNATCTAATGCTTAAAGCAGGTAAAAAATTAGCAAACCAAATATTTATTAATTATAAAAAGCGAAAAACATTAATAATTTGCGGCATTGGCGGCAATGGAGGAGATGGTTTTATAGTAGCCCAAGAGTTATTGAATAAAAAATGGGATACAGATGTAGTTATAATAGGTGATAAAAATTTAATAAAAGGAGATGCTCTTAAAGCATTAAATCAATTAAAAATTAAACCAAAAAATTTTGAAGATATTGATTTAAATAAGATTAGTTTATTTGTAGATGCATTATTTGGAATAGGNTTGTCTCGCAAAATTAATAATAAAGCCATAGAAATATTAAAAACAATAGATAAGCATAAGGCGCCTATAGTAGGTGTAGATATTCCAAGTGGAATAGATTCCAATACAGGACAAATACTTGGGTATGCTCCATATTGTGATTTAGTAATTACTTTTTCCACTCTTAAATATGGACATATACTAGTTCCAGGATCAGAGAAATATAATAAAATTAAAGTTGAAAATATTGGAATAAAAAAATCAATTATTAATAGTATTACGCCTAAAATATATATTAATAATCCTTCTCTATGGTTTCAAAGTATTCAATGGCCAAAAATTGATGATCACAAATATTCAAGAGGCTATAGTTTAATAGTAGGTGGCTCAAGAAATATGACTGGAGCCGGAAGACTAGCAGCAATATCAGCTCAAAGAGCCGGAAGCGGAATAGTTTGTGTTGCATCTGAAAAAGAAGCAGAACAAATTTATTTCACAACATTAATATCTCAGATTGTAAAAAGTTATAAAAATATTAAACAATTTGATGAAATTATTTCAGACAATAGAATTGATTCATTTTTGATAGGACCTGGACTAGATATAAACCAATACTCAATCACTAAGATAAAATCTTTATTTAAAACTAATAAGAATATAGTATTAGATGCTGGAGCTATTTCTAATTTTAAAGGAAAATTAAATACTTTAAAGAAAATAATATATGGAAAAAACGTAGTTATAACTCCTCATGAAGGTGAACTAAGATCTATCCTACCAAATCTTAAAGGTAATTGTATTAATAAAGCTCTTAAGGCTGCCTCTGAGTTAAAATGTATAGTTGTTTTAAAAGGCGCAACAACTGTAATTGCCTCTCCTGATAATAAAGCTATAGTTAATTCTGCTGGAGCAAAATGGTTAGCCACAGCTGGAAGCGGTGATGTTTTAGCAGGAATTATATGTGGAACATTATCTAATAAGATGGACAGTTTCTCAGCTTCTGCCTTTAGTGTCTGGATGCATTCAGAAATTGGTAATTATCTAGGCCCAGGTTTAATAGCGGAAGACATACCAGAAAATATAAATTTAATCTATAAAAAACTTTTAAAAACAACTATATAAAATAAAATATTAAAATTCAATCTGCAGTCTGGCTCCAATAGTATTAAAATCCTCACTAAGAGGCCCAGTTGAATCTGTGTGTAGAATATTAAACATAGTTTTAGTGAAAGAAGTCATGTACCAATTAATTCCTAATGTATAAGAGTATGCATTTCCTCCATCTATATCTTTATCACTTAAATCAATTTGACTTGCTCGTAAAGCAACTTCCCAAGCCCCTATTCCACCTTCCATAATCGAAATTTTTGGTTTTAAACGCCAAAATTGAGCAAAATATGCATTATAATTTCTAGCATCATCCGTAAGCATGTATCCTGCCTGTATGAATCCGCCAGTAAATTGAGGATTTTCTTGAGTTTTTCTATTTACTCCTAGAATACCCCATTCACTTTGTAAAGAAATTGGTCCCTCCACCATAGCAAACTCATAACCAAGATAATGATAATTATCTAAATCAGTTATAATGCCTGTATCTACTATAAAGTCTCCACTTACAGCTGTTTCACCTTTTGATCTAAAACGAAGAGTAGAATCCCTCAATCCGTTAGTAAATGTATTACTAGAATTTGCAGATCTATAATAGCCCGTTACTCCTAAATGAAATGCTTTAAAACGCTCTTTATATGGTTGCCATGCATATCTTCCATGCACTCCCATTCCCTCATCATCCGTACTAGAGTTTTTATATGGTTCTCCATAGAGACCAAAACGCAAATAATAATCATCGCCTCTATAAGTAGCAGCAGCTCCCATAGCAGGTGAACCAGCGCCATAAATAAATGTTGCTTGAGGCATAGCAGCCTCCATGAACTGTCGTTGTGATGANAAATTTGATGCATCAAGACCTACTGAATTTCCAAATAGGCCNACAAATAGCCACCAAGGCTTAAAACCTCTATATATTGCCATAGCCGCTCTTAATCCGTCATGAGGATTATCTCCGCTATCGGCATAATCATATGATAAAAACCATATCCAATCTTTTTCAGAAACACCTGCTAATGTAAGGCCGGCCCTCCTAACAATAAAGCCATCAGATAAATCATTATTTGTATTATAATTAGCTTCTTGATTGTAAACTGCAGACTCTAATTGAATTAAACCCATGATTCCTGCTGAATACTTTCCATCTGCAGACCTTAATTGCGGTAAAGGNCCGAAAAAAGCAGTTTCTGGATTATATTTTTTATTTTTAGAANCTGATATTATATCATNAGTTTTGGAAGAAGAAGTTTCATTTTCATTTTTTTTGTCAGAATTAATAGAGGCATTTTCTATTTCTGCNCGAGGTAATACTTTTTTTAACTCTTCTATAATTATTTCTAATTGATCTATTCTCTTAGCTTGCTCATCTATTATTTCTTTTTGATCATCTAATTGTTTTTGAATATCAATATCGTTCCCATACGAATAGTTAATAAAAATAATTAAAATGCATATTACTTTATATAAAATAATCATTCGTCACTCCAAATTATATGAATATGTATAATATTTTTCTATGAAATTCAAATTACTATATTACATAGCAGATATACATATATAGGAAAAAACAATATTAATTATTGTTTTTTTCAATAATATTACTTGCAATTTAAAAAAAATGTGTTAAAAATTTATTTTTTTTAAAAATGAAAAGGTAAAGTTATGCATATCTTAAATTTAATAACTAAATATTTAATATTTCTAGTAATAATTTTTAGTCTAAATTTAAAAGTATTTNGACAAGAACTAATTGACGATATCGAAGTTATTGGAATATCGCCTTTGCCAGGTATAGAAATTGATAGAAATAAAGTACCTAATGCTAGCCAGAGTTTAAAAGAAATAGATATGAATAATTCAACCGCAACTACCATAGTTGATTTATTA
Organism: Candidatus Pelagibacterales bacterium; assembly: GCA_002720535.1. Taxonomy (GTDB): domain Bacteria; phylum Pseudomonadota; class Alphaproteobacteria; order TMED109; family TMED109; genus TMED109. The sequence goes on from PBIU01000004.1 coordinate 365,413, forward strand.
GGAGAAAAATTAACAGGTGTAACAATTAAAGATGTCCAAAATAGTCCTTTTCAGAAAAATCTTGATTATAGGGGATTTACTGCTGCTCCGCTATTAGGAGAATCTCAAGGTTTAGCTGTTTATTTAAATGGTACTAGAATTAATGAAGGATTTGGCGACACATTACAATGGGAATTAGTTCCAGAAGCTGCATTAACTAATATAGATTTAATGAGTGCAAATCCTGTATTTGGATTAAATGCACTAGGAGGATCTTTAGCATTAACCACTAAAAAAGGTCTAGATTATCTTAATACAGACTCATCCATAGAAAATCACTTTGAGGTTGGTGGGGCTGATTGGGTTAATGGTAACATTGAATTAGGTGCAGGAACTGAAACTCAAGGATTATACGTTGCCATGGAAAATTCTTATGATGGAGGATGGAGAGATAATAGTGCTGGCGATGTAAAAAGACTATTTGTTAATTATGGAATACTAGGTGATAATTTTGATTATGATTTTACCTTCATGAATGCAGACTCAAATTTAAATGGTAATGGTGTGTCTCCTACAGAATTATTAAAAGTAAGAAGGGAATCTGTTTTTACTTGGCCTGATTTTACTAGTAATAAAGTTTATTTAGCTGCATCTAATGCAAATTTTTATCTTGAAGATGACTCAGCTATAAATACTTCTATCTACTATAGAAGATTAATAAGAGATACCATGAATGCTGATGAACTAGATGCTGAGGAATGTGCAGAAGATAATGAAACTCATGCTGAACAAATGGAAGATGATTTCGGTACTGCTGATGAGCCAATTTGTGGTGAAGCAGATGGAGATAATTACGAAGTATTAATTGATCAANATGGAAATGCTATTTCTAATAATGATTCTATAAGAAAATATGGTCTTTTAAATCATTCTTCCACTATGACTGTTACCTGGGGAGGNTCTGCCCAATATAATATTAATACAAACTATTTAGACAAAATGCATAATATTATTGTAGGCGCTTCAATAGACAAAACTCGNACNGCTTTTCACTCACGNGGNGAATTAGGACAACTTCATAATAATAGAACNGTTACTAATTTATTAAATACTGANGGTGGTCATATNACACTTGAGTCAATAAGNGAACATAGTGGTGCNNNTGGNGGAATGGAAGANGANAANGANAGAGGAGATGTNGGAAGTGCTCAATTAGCATCAAAAACAGACTATTATGGNATATATNTNAACGATTTATTTGANTATGATGACAAAACAACTGTTACCCTTTCTGCAAGAGCTAATTTAGCTTACGTCAAACTTTATGATCACTTGAAAACATCTTTTACTAGAACAGAAACTAATACAGGAAGTCATAGATATTTTAGAGTTAATCCAGCTATAGGAGTAACTCACAANTATAGCGAAAATCTAGCTTTTAGAGCAAGTTATAAAGAAGCCAACAGAACGCCGGCTCCAGTAGAACTTTCTTGTGCATCACCTTCTGCTCCTTGTAGATTACCTAATGCTTTTGTAGCAGATCCACCATTAGAACAAGTTATCACAAAAGGAGTTGAATTTGGAGCAAAAGGAAAAATAGATAATCATTATTGGGAAGCCACATATTTTCACTTCATAAATTTTGATGATATTCAGTTTGTAAGTACTGGCACAGGTAAGTCATCTGGTTACTTTAAAAACTTTGGAGAAACACAAAGAAGAGGAATAGAGCTAGCACTAAANTCTAAATTTAANAATNGTATAGGAAACCTAAANTTATATTCNAATTATTCTTTTCTTCAAGCTACTTTTGANTCAGCCCATACATTACCAGCTGCTAACCATCCNGCNAGTGCCAATGANGTAGAAGCAGGAGANTATNTACCTGGNATGCCNGAACACACTTTCAAGACAGGNTTTAATCAAGAATTTTCTTCTANGTTAAATNTNGGACTTAATATGACTTATTCATCTGGAGTTTTNTTAAGAGGAGANGANTCTAATCAATTAAAGAANACAAATCCTTATATGGTNTTNAACGCNGATGCATCNTGGAAATTGAGTAAATCNTTTTCTTTCTTTGCAAGAGTAGATAATCTTTTAGACTCTAAATATGANACNATGGGAGTACTTGGTGANGCTGAAGCAGATGAAGTTAATGTCCCTATATCAGAATTAGGTGATACAGGAAGTGGAGANACAGCTGTAGGNCCTCTAGANCCAAGATTCTATTCNCCTGGAGCACCGCGCTCTTTCTTTATAGGNCTNAGGGTTCATTGGTAATATNTTTTAATTAGTAATTTNAANTTATTAATGNTAANAAANTATACTTNATNATGGNAAAATATAATATAGATTTNTTAGCATTAATTTTAAAAGGTGGCCCAGTAATGATTTTATTNTTGGGNTTATCTATTATATCTTTAACTATAATCATTATAAAAATAATNCAATTTTATANATCAGATTTACANAATATTAAAAAAATTGACGCTGCTATGGAGATGNTTGAGAAAAATAAATTATCTAATGCANNAAATTTATTAAATACTATTTATCATCCNGCTTCAAAAATNATACTAGTNACTATAGANTCTCAAAAACTCTCTGATANAGATAAAGAANATAAAATTANTATTGAAGCNGAAAAAGAACTNCGTAACCTAGAGTTTTTANTAAAACCTCTAGAAGTGATATCAAATATAGCNCCTCTTTTAGGGCTTCTTGGAACAGTAATAGGNATGATTACAGCNTTTTCAAAATTAGAAGAATCTGGNAGCAGAGTTGATCCNGCTATATTAGCAGGNGGNATATGGGAAGCTCTTCTCACNACTGCTTTTGGNTTAATTGTTGCCATTCCTGCNNTAGCNGCGTTTTANTGGTTAGACGGAAGAGTCGATAATGTAAGAGAAGATATGCGNCATNTNATAATTAAAACTAATATTTTGTTAAAAAATAAGAAATAATGGCTCTTTTAACTAAAAAAAAGAAAAATATAGAAATAAATGTTGCTCCTTTAATAGATATAGTTTTCTTATTACTAATATTTTTCATGTTAACTAGTGAATTCACNGACTTTAAAACTATTGATATGATATCTCCAAATCAAAGTAGCACTAATATACAAAACAATGATCTACCTATTATAATAAATTTATCAGAAAATGGATTAGTAGAAATTGATAAAATAGAGATTAAGTTAGAAGATTTATCAGAAACAATTCAAATGAAATTACTGAATTCTAAAAATAAAAAAATTGTTATTTCAACACTAAATGAAACAAAAATAAATAATTTAATAATAGTGGTAGATACAATNAGAAGCTTAGGTATTGAAAATATTGCTTTAATTACTAAAGAAAAAAAATGAATATTCTAGAGAAAAGAATAAGAAAAAAAAGGTTACCAAACCTGGTCCCATTAATTAATATTGTTTTTTTATTATTAATATTTTTTATGTTATCAGGAACACTTTCAAAAAAAGACTTATTTGAAGTTGAGCCACCGTCATCATATACTGCNTCAAATGCTGAATCTCCCGAAATAATTATTCTTATTTCATCTGATAATAAAATTTCTTTAGACGATAAAATTATATCTTCAAATGAATTAGAAGCTTATTTAACTTCTTTACTAAACAAACAAAATATTGAAGAAGTTTTAATTAAGGCCGATGGCAATGCTTCTTCAGGCACACTATCAAAGGTTATAAGAATGATTAGAAATACAGGCATTAAAAGAGCTGCTATAGTAACAAAAAGTATATTATAAAAATGAATAATCTATCGGTAGATAATAAAATTATTTTATTTAGTGCTTTAATTGCAATAGCATTTCATGCTTCATTAATACCAATTACCTCTATAATAAAATTAAATAAAATAGAGGAGATAGAGCCAAAAATTATTTTAGAGTTAATAAATGATATTAAAGAAGAAACTCCTGTTGTAAATAACATTACTCCTCCGGTAATTTCTCAACCAGAAAAAGTTTTAAAGCCAGCTAATATTGAAAATACAAAAGATAATAATATCGAGCCGGTAGAAAATACTACTGCACCTATTCTTTTATCAGAAGACATAATTTTGCCAGATAATTTAAAGCCTATTATAAATAATAAAATTGATATTCCTAAAAATGTTAAAAATATTGATACTAATTTATCACCTGATAATCTTCCAATGGTTAATAAACCCGAAAAAATTAAAGTAAATGAAAAACCAATTAAAGCTATAAGTAAACCCAACTTGAATATTAATACGGAAACATTAAAACCNATCAAATTAAATGATAATTTAATTTCACAAAATATTAACTTGCCTAACAAACCTATAAAGCAAGAAGTAATGATTGAAAAAAAGAATGAAAAACTTTCAACTAATGAAATTAATACCTTGGAAAATTATAAAAATAACATTAGATCAATAATTCAATCCTTTGCGATTACTAACTATCCTAAAAAAGACCTGAGACGAAAAAATGAAGGAATTGTTCATATAATATTTAAACTTAAAGAAGATGGTAGTATTGATTCTATAAATACCGGACCAAATACTAAAGCTAATGATTCATTGATAAATGCTGCAATAGATTCTGTAAGAAAAAGTGCGCCATTTGAGCAAATAAGTTTACTAAAAAAAGAAAGAGAATTTGAAATAAATATTATATATAAAATTAATTAGATATAAGAATTTATTCTTGATTATAGTATTTTATACTATATGTTAAAAAAAATTACTTTGAGGTACAATGAAATTAAAATTTTCAATTACACTTATAATAATATTATTATCTAACTTAGCTTATGCTGAAATTACAGAAGATATGGAAAGAAGGGCGGAAGAAGCAGGTATAATAATAATGCGTGACCACGATGTAAAACGCACATATTATTGTAATGACCAATTTGCCAGAGAAACCCATATGAATATGCAAGTTGCTTATAGATATAGTCAAGTAGGAGATGTAGAAAAAGCCGCCCAATTAGAACTTATTGCAGCAAATAGAGGACTAGAAAGTGCGCAGGTATCTGTGGGAAAAAGGTATGTACACGGTAATGGTCTCGAGCAAAATATTGTTGAAGCCTATAAATTTTTTAAATTATCTGAAGATGAAACATCAAAGAACTTATACATTAAAGTTATAATGGAACATATGACTCAAGAGCAAATTGACGAAGCAGAAAAATTAGTCAAAAATTTTAAGGCGTCATACAAATAAAATTATTCATGAAATTTTGTAAAAATATTTAATTCTTCCCTTACTGTTCTTAGCTTATTTACCTCTGCACTTTGATCTTCATAACCTAAACTCATTCCACAATGAATAATATGATTATCCTCAATTTTAATAATTGGNGAAATAATTTTNTGCATNTGTCCCCAAGCTGCTTGNGGGCAAGTATCTAATCCATANGCTCTAGCAGCTATACATATGTTTTGAATAAACATTCCATAATCTAACCAACTCATCCATCCTAAATCTTTTTCAATAGTAAAAATAAGTCCGACTGGAGCATTAAAAAAATTAAAATTTTGGACATGAAAAGATTTTGTTTTNTCATAATCACCTTTTTTAATATCCANTAANTCATATANNTCCCATCCAACCTTTCTTCTTCTAGCTAAATATGGTTCACGAAANTTCTCCATGTANTGAACTCTTTCATTCTTTTTATCAATATTTGGATCAAAAAATGCATCAGAAGCAGCCTTACAAACTTTATTTTTTGCAGCTCCAAGCAAAACATGAACATTCCAAGGCTGAATATTTGTTCCACTAGGTGCCCTTGCTGCCACATTCAATATATCTTTAATTATATCTTTACTAATTTCAGTAGGTAAAAATTTTCNTACNGATCTTCTNGATATAATTGCTCTTTTAACATCTTCATTCATATGCTCTNTCATTTAAACTCCAAAATAAATANTGATTTNAAANTTTAAACTATTTTGTTATTAAATTATTTGCAACGTAATATATAAATTAGTTATTATATATTCTTGATAATAAATTTATGANTTTCTAAACATTAAGGAATATAATTATGCCNTATATAAATATNACAGAAANAGTAAATAATTCTGTNCATACAATATTTTTAAATAGNCCTGATAGATTAAATGCNTGGACTGAAGANATGGCNANNGAAATCAAACAATCTATGGATAATGCNTCAAAAAATGATGAAGTAAAAGTTATCATATTAACTGGAACAGGAAGAGGATTTTGTGCAGGAGCAGATATGGATTCATTAAATACAATTGATGCAGATGAAAGAGCAGATAAAAATTCTGAATCCCCCTACTCAGCATTTGATAGTTCTTGGCCCTTGGACTTTCAAAGAGCTCAAACATGGTTTCCTAGTGTTCCTAAGCCAATAATAGCTGCAATCAATGGGCCTGCTGCAGGACTAGGTTTAATACTATCAATGTGGTGTGATATAAGGTTTGCCTCTACATCAGCTGTTTTTTCTACAGCATTTAGTAAAAGAGGATTAATAGCTGAACATGGCTTAAGCTGGTTACTTCCTCGTTTAGTAGGAATGGGACATGCTATGGATATGACTTTAACTGCAAGAAAAATTACAGCTGAGGAAGCAGAAAAAATTGGTTTTGTAAATAAAACTTTTAGTGATGAAACTTTTATGGATGAAGTAAATAAATATGCAGAAACCATGGCTAAAGAAGTTTCTCCCAGGTCAATGAAAGTGATGAAAAAACAATTATGGCAAGGACTACTTCAGGGATTGGATGAAGCTGTTGGTATTGCAGATAATGATATGGTTGATAGTTTTGCAAGTGAAGATTTTAAAGAAGGAGTTGCTCATTTTATTGAAAAAAGAGCACCTAATTTTACTGGTAAATAATATAAAATAGGAACTAACTATGTCATTAAAAATTAGTATAATTTATGGTTCTACTAGAGATGGAAGACTAGGTATAAGATTTGCAAAATATTTAACAAAAGAATTTATTAATAGAGATATTGAAGCAGTATTAATTGATCCATTGAATATGAATCTAGAGACCTTAACAAAACGATACAATGATTACGATAATAATTCTGCTCCTAAGGAATTAGAAAATATACATCAAGAGCTAGATTCCTCTGATGCTTTCGTTATAGTAAGTGCAGAATATAATCATTTTATGCCTCCCGCTTTAGTAAATTTACTTAACCATTTTTATATTGAATATCAAAGAAAACCATCAGCAGTTGCAACTTATTCTGTATCGCCTTTTGGAGGAGTAAGAGTTTCATCACCCTTAAGGTCATTTTTAGCTCAATTAGGAATGCCGCCTATTTCTGCTATGATACACGCTCCTTTTGTTAATAAAAATTTTAATGATGATGGCGAACGAATATCTGATGATAAGGATGAACGTCATAAGGAATTTATAAAATTTGCTGAAGAAATTGAATGGTATGCAAAGGCATTAAAAACTGCTAGAAACGAATAATGAAAAAAAGTTATATAATAGTTTTTTTGCTCCTGTTTTTAAATTGTTCTTTATTGAAAGCTGATGATAAAATTGACCTCCCTAAGACTATGGTATGGTCAACATATGGATTAGCTTCTTCTAGCTATCCAGAAGCCTCTGCTTTTGCCGATGCTTTAATGAAAAATTATAATGTAAGGGTAAGACTTAAACCTTCTGGTACTGGAATTGGAAGACTTCTCCCTCTTAAAAAGAAAAGGGTAAGTATAGCATTTTTAGGTAGTGAATCATTTTTTGCTAGCGAAGGTATTTATGATTTTGCTGCTAGAAACTGGGGGCCTCAAAATTTAAGAGTAATTCTTGCTAGGCCTAATACATTCGGTATAGCTGTACCTGCAAATACTGATATTTNTAAAATTGCAGANCTTAAAGGAAAAAGAGTAGCCTATACTACNGCAAATCCTTCTGTAAATGTNAAAGTAGAAGCTATTATGTCATTTGCTGATCTAACTTGGGATGATGTCACAAAAACAGTATTTCCTGCTTTTACTGCNTCCGTTAAAGCGTTACAAACNGGCAAAGTNGATGCAGTGGGTGCAGTCCCTAGTGGTCCGGGGGTTTATGAACTAGCCGCATCAAAAAAAGGAATAAGATGGTTAGATATGCCAAAAACAAATACAGAAGCATGGAATAAACTTCAAAATATAATTCCTTTTATGCATCCTGAAGTNGAAACTCTTGGCGCAGGTCTAAGTNAAGATAATTCNGTTGAATTAGGAGGTTACCGATACCCTACTCTCACTGTATACGCTGACACTAGTGAAGAAACTGTTTATAATTTTATTAAAGCTATAGACTTATCTTATGAATTATTTAAAAACATCACCCCTGTTATGTATCGATGGAAACTNGATTTAGCNGTAGGAACGCCTGTAGATGCCCCTATTCATAAAGGAACTATAAANTATTTAAAAGAAAAAAATCTATGGAGTGANGAGGATGAAAAATGGAACAATCAAAGAATTGAAAGATTAAATACTTTATTAGAAGGGTGGGAAAAATTTCTNNCAAAAAATATAGATCTTACAGACGAAGATTTTCAGTCTAAATGGTTAGAAGAAAGAAAATTATTACTTGCAAAATTCCTCAAATAACAGTTTCCCAACACTAAAAGTTATTCCTAAATGGATAATTATAGTCCTAACTTTTTTAGGATGTGTAATAACTATTAACCAAATTTTTAATATTGGTATTTTTGGCTTTAGGCCTGTTTCAAATAGTTACTTATATCTTCTATTAGGCATATTTCAGCCAATAGTTTTTCTTATGTTTCCTTTTAATGATAAGTATAAAGAAAAAATATTTTACCCAGATATTATTGCAGCAATAACTATATTTTTTATAGGTATTTATTTCTCTATTAATGCAGAGAATATCTTAATGTCTGGATGGGATATAGAAGCTCCTATTTTTCCTACAGTACTGAGTATTATTTTTATCATCTTATCTTTAGAAAGTTTAAGAAGAACAGGTGGATATTTCATATTTTCTATTGCCGTTTTCTTTACTTTATATCCTATCTTTGCCGATAAAATGCCTGGCGCCCTNTGGGGAAATACTTATACATTAATAGAAGCAGCTAGGGCACATAGTATGGGTTTAGATAGCTTAATTGGTATTCCGATGAAAGTAGCTGGAAGCCTTCTTATAGGATTTTTAATATACGGTGTTGTTTTATCTGAAACGGGTGGCGGAAAATTTTTCATAAATATTGCGGAGGCCCTTATGGGTAAAAAACGAGGTGGTCAAGCTAAAGTAGCTATACTAGCATCTGGTTTTTTTGGAATGTTATCAGGAAGTCCTACAAGTAATGTAATAACAAGCGGTTCTCTTACCATACCGGCAATGAAAAAAGCTGGATATTCCTCAAAATATGCTGCTGCAATTGAGGCATGCGCATCAACAGGCGGCGTATTAATGCCNCCTGTTATGGGAACAGTTGCTTTTATTATGGCCTCTTTTTTAAATGTTCCTTATTCAGAAATACTATATGCAGCGTTAATTCCAGGTATAGTATTTTATATAGCACTTATGATACAAATCGATCTCTACGCAGCTAAAAATAATTTAAAACCAATTAATATAGAAGATATTCCTTCATTAAGAAAAACAATTTTTAATGGATACTCATATATATTATCACTAATTTGTTTAATTTGGTTACTATTAGCTTTAAAACTAGAGAGTGAAGCGCCTTTCATAGCATCTTTATTATTATTAGTAATAACTATCATTTCAAAAAATATCATATTTAGCTGGCAAAATTTATTCTTAAGAACAGGAGAAATAATAGGAAGAATAGTATCTTTACTATCAGGAATAGGAGTTATTATAGGCGCCATGTCATTAACGGGTGTAGGAACTTCTCTATCAAGAGAATTAGTTTTTGCCGCTGGTGGAGACATTTATATGATCTTAATATTTGGAGCTTTAGCATCATTAGTTTTAGGAGTTGGTATGACAGTAAGTGCTTGTTATATCTTTCTAGCTATAGTTTTAGCTCCAGCTATTATAGAAGCTGGTGTTACACCGATAGCCGCTCACTTATACGTTTTGTATTGGGGTGTTCTATCATTTATAACACCCCCTGTTGCTATAGCAGCTATTACAGCTTCTACAATATCTAAAAGTTCTGCTTTAGAAACCGGAGTTTTATCTATGAGGTTAGGTTCAATCTTATTCTTTCTTCCTATTTTATTTGTATTTGACTCAGCAATGTTAATGAATGGTTCTATTATAGANATAATGATTTCTTTTATGACTGCAATTTTTGCAATAATACTAATTTCTGCAAGTTTTGAGAGTTATTTATATTTTTTTGGATTAATAAATAAATTTTATAGAATTTTAATTTTTATTTCTGGTTTTTTAATTCTACTTCCTATTTTTTATACTAAAATTATAGGATTAATAGTATTTTTCATTTCTATTAGCTTATTAATAATATATAAATACAAAAATAAAAAAATCCTAAATTAATAATGAATCGTAATATAATTAAAGGAAAACATAATGATTAAAGCATTCTACTATTCAAAAGCCTGGGCTATTTGGGCATATGGTGGTTTATCNTTACTTATCCTTTCTTTGTGGTTACAAGTTCAATTTACAGTAGCATTTAATAGTTGGTATGGAAGATTTTATAATTTATTACAAACTTCAGCCGATTATAAAGATAATCCTCAAGAGGGAATTGATCTTTTTTACGAAAATTTAACTTCTTTATCATACGTCACTAATAACTTTACAGGAGATCCATCTTTTACAGTTTTGGCATTTCCTTATATAGTTATTGCAGTTTTTACTAGCTGGTTTACGAGTATTTATGGTTTAAGGTGGAGACAGGCAATAACTTTTAATTATATTCCAAGATGGAGAACAGTAGAAGTAGAAATAGAGGGTGCGAGTCAAAGAATACAAGAAGACTGTAATAGGTTTGCCCGTATAGTAGAATCTTTAGGTTTGCAAATAGTTAGATCTATAATGACATTAATAGCTTTTATTCCAATTTTATGGGGCCTAAGTGATAAAGTNGCCATACCATTTTTACAAGGTATTAATGGGTCCCTAGTTTGGGTCGCACTAGTCGTTTCTGTTGGTGGTTTAATTATATCCTGGTTTGTAGGATGGTTTCTTCCTGGTTTAGAATATAATAATCAAAAAGTTGAAGCAGCATTTAGAAAAGACTTAGTATTAGGCGAAGATGATAAAATAAATTACGCACAACCAGAAAAGTTATGGGAATTATTTTTAGGTATAAGATTTAATTATCAAAGATTATATCTTCATTATGGATACTTTAATGCATGGATGAATACTTATGACCAAATTATGGTTGTAGTCCCCTATCTAGTTGTCGGACCAGGTTTATTTTCGGGAGCAATTTTACTAGGGACAGTAGTGCAAGTTAGTAATGCTTTCCAAAGAGTCCATGGAGGGTTTTCTTTATTCCTTCATAATTGGACTACTATAACTGAACTAAGGTCTATATGGAAAAGATTACACGAATTTGAAAGTAATCTAATTAAGTACGAAACAAAAGAAGAAAAAATTTAGTGTATAGCTTATAATGAAGGTGGAATAGTTTCTGAAACAGAACCTCTCATACTCATTTTCTTAAACCAATCATTCAATTCATCAGAGAATATATTATATGGTGAACTAGGGTTTCTTCTAATAGTGCCTATTAAAATAATCGCGCTAATATCAGCTAAGTTTAAAACTTTAGTATTAGGACTTGATAAAAAAGTAATATTACTTTCTATTACTTCTATTCCTCTTCTAACTTTTTTATCAAGTGCCTCTAACCAATCTGGTAATCTTGTATGCTCTTCTCTTCTATTCTCAATACTTAAATGTCGAAGAGAATCAATTATTTCATCTACTAAAGCATTTATTTTTAAGCAATTGATTTTTTTCCTATTCTCTTCTGGAATTATTGGAGTCTCATTTCCTATACTATCAAGATAATGCACAATAACTGTACTATCATATATGCTCTGACCATCATCTGTTATTAAAGTNGGTACACGCCCTGAAGGATTAACTTTTGTAATATTATTATCTNTAAATTTTTTTAAAGTTTTATCTTCAAACCCAATATTAGCATTTATAAGCTTTATACTACTTTCAATTCCTCTTTCAATAGCAGCAATCCTTACTTTTCTTACCCAAGGAGACCAATCAATACTATATAATTCCATTTTAATTCCTTATATTATTTCGGGATTTAAACAAGGCCCCTTTATAGCGGTTACTCCAGCTACTGTAGTCCTTCTAAATACCCTTCTATATTTATTCATATCATAAGGAATAGCCCTATGTAAAAGACATCTATTATCCCACATTACTAAATCACCTTTTTTCCATCTATGCTTATACTTAAAAACTGAAGCTGAAACTATATCNACTAGTTTTTTATGTAAACATGCTCCTTGCTCCTGAGTCATACCACCAATCTCATTTCCAGCATTAGCTGTAAAAAACAAAGACCTATCATTATTTCTTTCAGGATGTAATCTAATCAAAGGATGAGAAACAGGAGGAATATTTTCTTTTTCAAATTCACTAACAGGAGGAAGATTTGGNAACATTCTTCTNCCAAATTCATAATAATGGACCATATGCAAATATTCTAACTTAGTTTTTAATTCCTTNTCTAAATCTTTATATACTTTGAACATATTAACAAACTCAGTCTCTCCTCCATTTGCTTCATCAGGTAGCACTTCTATTCCATANAGTAATGAAGCATATGAAGGTATAAANCTATAAGAGCTATCTGTATGCCANCTTTGATTGACTTTTTGAAAAATTACTTGCTCATCTTTATCAGTTAAATGCTTTCCATCAAGGTTTACATTAGCNACGTGGTATGTTTTTTGTGAATCTTTTGTTTTATCCGCNTCTGGATAAACTTCNAACTCACCAAAATTTTCNGTAAAAGATAATTGCTCTTCATCAGATAAATCTTGCTTTCTAAAAACTATTACATGNTTTTCATGAAATAAATCTTTTAAGACTTTGACNTCTTTTTCATTTAAGTTTTTNGATACATCAAGCCCTATCACCTCNANACCAAATTGATCTGAAATTTTATTAATTTGGAAATNTAACATAAATANAACTTTATTTNNTAAAAAGAACTATCAAATAATCCTCCATCTAATAAAATATTTTGNCCNGTTATATATGCAGCTTGTTTACTACATAAAAATGCACAAGTTTCTCCAAANTCGTTAGGTGTTCCAAATCTCTTAGCAGGAATACTCGATGCCATTCTGTCTGCAACAATATTCTCACTTTCATTACCCATTTTTGCCATAGATGTAACACCNTGTCNTAATCTATCAGTATCAAAAAAACCAGGTAAAATATTATTTATAGTAATATTTTTATCAGCTATAGACCTTGCCACTCCAGATAAAAAAGCTGTTAANCCTGCNCTAGCTCCACTTGATAAATCTAATCCTACAACAGGTCTCTTTACTGATACAGAAGTAATATTAACTATTCTTCCAAATTCTCTTTTAATCATTCCATCTACTACAGCTTTAACTAACTCTATTGGTGTAATCATATTCATATCTACACCCTCTATTATAGCATCTCTATCTATTTCACGAAAATCTCTAAATGGAGGACCTCCATTATTATTAACTAAGATATCTGGCTCTGGACANGCTGCTAATAATTTTTCTCTTCCCTCATTTGTTGAAACATCACATGCTACGGCATTAATTTTAATATTAGGTGCCAACTCAGAAATTTCTTTTTTAGTATTTTCTAGAATACTTTCGTCCCTACCATTTAAAGTAATATTTACTCCATTAATGGCTAATGAATATGCACAAGCTTTTCCTAATCCTCTACTAGAAGCACAAATAATTGCTGATTTTCCTTTTATACCTAAGTCCATAATTTAATCCTTTCTATTTAACCAATCTGGTATTTCTAAATTTTTTGATNCTAAAAAATCAATATTATAAATTTTACTAGAATATCTAGTTCCATAATCGCATAAAATTGTCGCAATAGTGTGCCCTGGCCCTAACAATTTTGCAAGCTTTACTGCTCCAGCAATATTTATACCAGATGATGGACCTAATGATAGNCCTTCGTTTTTTAGAAGATTAAATATAATTTTCAATGCTTCATTATCTTCAATTTGGAAAGAGTCATCTATTTTTGCTTCTCTTATATTAGCAGTAATTCTACTTTGTCCAATTCCTTCAGTTATTGAAGACCCTTCTGGACTTGCTTTACCAGTTTTAATCCACGAATACATACCAGAACCTAAAGGGTCTGCACAAATAATTTTAATATCTTTATTTTTTTGCTTCAAACCTATAGAAGTTCCNGCAAGAGTTCCTCCGGTTCCAACTGCTGCAACAAATCCATCTATATTGTTATTTGTTTGTTCCCAAAGCTCTAAAGAAGTACTTTCAATATGAGCTANCATATTTGCTGTATTATCAAATTGATTTGACCAAAATGCATTCTTTTCTAAAGAAACTTTTTCAGAATACCTTATATAATTTCCAGGATCAGAATAAGGCTTGGCTGGAACTAATAATAATTCACCACCTAANTCTTTTATTGCAGACTGTTTTTCTAAACTTTGTGTTTCGGGCATTACTATCAAGGTTTTATATCCCAAAGCTTGCCCTATAACTGTTAACCCAATACCTGTATTACCTGCTGTGCCTTCTACTATTAGACCACCTTTTTCAATTAAACCTTTTTTTTCTGCATCTTTGATAATCCACAAAGCCGCTCTATCTTTTACAGATTGTCCTGGGTTTAAAAATTCAGCCTTACCTAATATATTACANCCAGTTTCTTCAGAAACTTGTCTCAATTTTATTAAAGGAGTATTTCCTACTAATTTAGATATATTATCTATATAATTAACCATAGTTAAAATTATATACTAAATATTATAAAAATATGAAGAGTAAAAATATTTTACTATTCTATATCAATATAAATACCTTCTTTAGTGAGATATTTACCATCCTTATAAAANGTATTATTTTCACTTTCATNCAAGATTTGTAACATTTTTGGAATACTAATATTATTTTCTTTACATTTATTTATAAAATTATTGGGGCCTATTTCATCTAACATTTCAAATGGNCCTTTTGACCAAGCAAANCCCCAACGCATAGCCCTATCTATATTTACTATATCTTCGGCAATCTCAGGAATTAAATCGGCAGCATAAGCAAGTGTAGAACCCATTACCTGCCAAATATAATTTCCTTGTTCAGTATCTTCAAGCATCATACTTAAATCACCCTCAGTAGCCATTTTTTTAGCATCTCTCCATTCTAAATTACTTAAATCAAATACTTCCTTTTTCTTTTCTCCATTATCAAGTTTTTGAATACGATAAAAACCACCACCAGTTTTTCTACCCAATTGTCCACTATCAAACATATTTTGCTCTTCTGTTGGTAAATTTACATATTTCAAACCTTGATCATTCTTAGGCAAATTTATTGCTAAGTTCTTTCCTACTGAATGCATTACATCAAGACCAATTAAATCTACCAAACCATATAAACCTGTAGGTGGAAGTCCTATTGGTCTAGACATTAGGCTATCTATTTCTTCTTGAATTAAACCTGCTTCTCTTGCTTTTTTGCCTTGATGAAGACCCTTCAATATAAGATAACAACCAATTCTATTACCTATAAAGTTGACTGTATCTTTAGCATTTACAACACCTTTATTCATAATATCCTGTAAGAATATTGAAAGACTGTTTAAAATTTCTGGCTTAGTTTTTTCACCTGGAATTAATTCACATAATTTCATAACTTTTACGGGATTAAAAAAATGAGTAATACAAACATCTGATAATAATCTATCTGGCATATTTTCTGTTATATCTCTTAAAGGGATACCAGACGTATTTGAACTAACTATGGAACCATCTTTTCTATACTTTTCAATCTTTTCAAAAATTTGGCGTTTTATATCTAATTTTTCAACTACTACTTCGCAAATCCAATCATAATTTTTAATTAGCTCAAAATCATTTTNAAATGTTCCAATTTCTACATTATTAATTTTTGTAGGATCACTTAACATTGGATTTCTCTCAGATATCATACTATCTTTACCTTTTTGAGCAGCTTCATTGCTAATATCTAATAATAGAACCTTACAATCTTTGTCTGCGGCTAAAGCTGCTATACCAGCTCCCATTGTTCCTGCACCTAAAACTGCTATAGAATTTATATTTGAATTCATAATATTCTCCATTATTAGAAATAATTAATTTAAAAATATATAAAATCTGATAAAACTTGTACTATAAATTTTAATAAAGGTTTAGTACACATGGCATCATCAAAGTTTTATAAATTTAATACATTAAGCCTACATGCGGGTCAAGAAGCAGATCCAAAAACTGGTTCTAGAGCTGTCCCTATACATCAAACTACATCCTATTTATTCGATAGTACGGATCATGCTTCATCACTATATAATCTAGAACAACCAGGACATATTTATTCAAGAATTTCCAATCCTACGGTCTCAGTTTTAGAAGAGAGAATGGCTGCTCTGGAAGGTGGGATTGGAGCAGTGGCCACAGCAAGCGGCATGGCTGCATTTTTTCTTACAGTCGCTACTTTAATGGATAAAGGAAGCCATATAATAGCTTCTAATGCAATTTATGGAGGAACACATAATATATTATCGTATACTTTACCTAGGTTTGGAATTGATACTACATTTGTTGACCCAACAAATATTAATAATTTTAAAAATGCTATAAAAGATAATACTAGGCTAATTTTTGCAGAAACTATTGGTAACCCAAATATAAATGTATTAGATATTGAAAATTTATCTAAAGTAGCCAATGAAGCAAAAATTCCATTCATGGTAGATAGCACTTTTACCACACCATATTTGATGCAACCTTTAAAACTTGGTGCTGATATAGTCATGCACTCTCTTACTAAATTTATTGCAGGTCATGGAATTGCAATAGGGGGCGTGGTTATAGATAGTGGAAAATTCAAGTGGGAAGAGACTGATAAGTTTCCTAACTTAACAGAACCCTATGCAGGTTATGATAATTTAATTTTTCAACAAGAGTTTGGATTACACGCTTTAATAATGAGAATGCGCGCTGAAGGNATGAAAGATTTTGGAGCATGTTTAAGTCCTATGAACGCTTTTCACATTCTTCAAGGAATAGAAACTCTTCCTGTTCGAATGGATAGACATGTAAAAAATGCAAAAGAAGTTGCTCAGTTCTTAAATGAGTCTGAAGATGTAGAATGGGTAAATTATCCAGGTTTAGAAAATAATAATTACTATAANTTATCACAAAAACTTTTACCTAAAGGTCCCGGAGCTATTCTAAGTTTTGGAATTAAAGGAGGAAAAGAGGCAGGCAGAAAGTTTATTGAAAATACTGTACTATCCTCTCATTTAGCAAATGTAGGCGATGCAAAAACTTTAGTTATACACCCTGCATCTACAACTCATCAACAAATGAATGATGATGAGTTAGAAAAATCAGGAGTTAAAGATAACTTAATAAGAATATCTGTAGGCTTAGAAGATATATCTGATATTATAAGTGATCTTAAAAAAGCAATAAAAGCATCTCAAAGAGTCTAAAATGAAGATTAAAATTAATAATGATAAGATAAATATTAGAACAGGAGGTTATCAAATTAATAATGATAATCCATATTTTCTTTTACTACACGGTGCTGGTATGGATGCTTCTGTATGGCAAATGCAAACTAGGTACTTAGCTAATAGAGGAGTTAATGTTTTAGCAATCGATTTACCTGGACATGGGTTATCTGAAGGAAAGTCTTTATCCTCTATTTCAGAAATGAGTGAATGGACTATTCAGTTGATTAATAAACTCGATATAGATTCTATAAGTATAGCAGGACATTCAATGGGCTCTTTAATAGCTATAGATATATGTAAGAATATTTCAAAAAAAATTAATAATGTAATTTTATTAGGAACAGCTTCCTTAATGCCCGTACATCCAGACTTGATAGATGCTGCTGAAAATAATCTAACGTTAGCTGCAAACTTAATTACTGATTGGAGCTTTGGAACAAAACAACATTTAGGGAATCATCCACTGCCTGGTTACTGGATGTTAGACTCATCTATTCAACTTATTACACAATCAAAAAAAAGAGTACTAGCACAAGATTTAATAGCTTGTAATCAATATAAAGAAGCATTAACAGTTGCAAGCAATTTAGATAAAAAAGTTACCATTGTTAGCGGTAGAGAAGATAAAATGACACCTGTAAAAAAAGCAAAAGAATTGCATAATGTTATTGATAATTCTGAATTAATTATAATAGAAAATGTTGGTCATATGATGATGATTGAAAATCCTGTGAAAGTGACTAAAATAATGAATAATCTATTTTTATAAAAATGGAAGTTAATAATGACTCAATTATCTAAAATTATTTATCTCAGTATTATATTTTTTTTAATAAATAGTTTTAGCTATGCTGCTTGTTTAAGCGAAAATAAAATAATAGAAATTATAAATGGTTTCCCAGATACACCAATNAAAGGTATTAANGGAGANATAACCNTAGATGAAGCATATTGCAGTCAAGAAAAATACGTNCAAGCATTAAAAAGTATAAATGGTNAAGTTATAGGTTATAANGTAGGTTTTACAGGAAAAGCTACACAAGAACGTTTCAAAATTAATACTCCAGCAACNGCCGTTCTCTTTGAGCATATGTTTATAAANAATGGNTCTTCAATTNATAAAAACTTTGGTCATAGAACTTTAATCGAACCTGATTTAATGATGATAGTTAAAAATTCTGATATTATGAATGCAAAAAGCCCATTAGAAGCCTCAAATTATATCTCTTCAATTCACCCATTTATNGAACTTCCTGCATTACAAATTGCTAANGANGAACCCATGACTGGTGCCGTTATAGTTGCTATAAATATGGTAGCNACAAAAATGGTTATGGGACCAGGAGTTCTTATGCAATCAACTCCAGANTTTATTCAATCNCTTGCTACNATGGAAACTATTTTTGAAGATGAAAAAGGTAATATAATACAAAACTCNCCAGGTTCNTCNNTAATGGGNAATCCTATGAATGTAGTTATGTGGTTAATTNAAGATTTTAATAAAAGAGGGATTANATTAAAAGCAGGAGATAGGNTAAGNCTTGGTTCNGTNGGCAAATTATTTCCATTAAAAGAAGGAAATAAAACTTATACATATNCATTAAAAGGTATNTCNNAAATACCAGTAAAATCGCAGATAACCATTAATGAGTAGAATAGTATATTTAAATGGAAAATATTNTAAAGAATCTGAAGCTAAAATATCTATATTTGANAGAGGTTTNTTATTTGCAGATTCAGTATATGAAGTNACNGCANTTATAGATAATAAACTNATAGACTTTCCNNCNCANATAGAAAGACTCGAAAACTCATTAAATGAATTAGAAATAAAAAATATTTTTTCTTATGANTTACTTTTAAAAATGCATAAAGAGTTAGTTATATAAAAACAAATTTTCTAANAAAGAAGGTCTAATTTATATGCAANTAAGTNGAGGNACNATTGAAAGAGANTTTCTAATAANAGATAAAGNTGTTACGCCAAATATTTTTGCTTTTACTCAAGAAAAAAAACTAACTGATGTTAATTATGAAACAAATGGTTTAGAGATAATTACTAGAAATGATTTAAGATGGCAGAGAAAAGATATAAAAACCACTCAGTTATTATTTGCTACTTTAATTAAAACTGAAGCACAGAAGTTAGGAGCAGATGATGCTTGGTTAATAGATTGCGATGGTTTTGTTAATGAAGGAACCTCAAATAATGCTTACATAATAGATAAGAATAATAATATAATTACAAGAAACTTATCAAATAAGCTGCTCCCAGGAATTACTCGTAAATCCATAATAGAAGTTGCAAAAAAATTAAAACTTTCTATTGAAGAAAGACCATTTACTGTCAAAGAAGCGCTTGAATCTAATGAAGCTTTTATATCATCAGCATCTACTTTGATAGCACCTGTTACAAAAATAGATAAAAATAATATTGGAAAAGGACAAATGGGTCCTATAACAGAAATTTTAAGAGAAACTTATATTAAAATAAGTAAAAATAATTCTATATAATTTTTATTATATATTTTTATTTAAACAAAGCTCTTAACCATATATAATATTTCAATATTTTTAGTTTGTAATAAAACTGTTATAATCATCTACTAATAAATACTATTATGGAAACGCTATGAAATTAAAATCTAAACCATTAAAAATATTAATATTTACTATATTCAAAAAGGCAGGATGCAATAAAGCAGAAGCTGAGAGAATTGCTGAATATCTTACAAAAGCAAGTTTAGTAGGCCATGATAGTCATGGTGTAATAAGAACACCAAGATATGTTGATATGATAAAAGATAACCATATTGTTACGAATGTTAAACCTAAAATTCTAATGGAAAGTAATAATTTTAGTATTGTAGATGGTTTAGATGGTTTTGGGCAAACTGTAGGTCCTTTTGCCTGTAAATTAGGAATTAAGAAGGCAAAAAAATATGGCAATTCTATTATAGGTATAAAAAATTCAGGACACTTAGGAAGAATAGGAGATTTTTCTGAGATGGCAGCAGAAAAAGGAATTATATCTGTGCATTTTGTAAATAGTATTGCAGGTTTATTAGTTGCCCCATATGGCTCTTGGGAAAGAAGGTTTTCTACTAATCCATTCTCAGCAGGAGTACCTATTAAAAATAAAAAACCATTTATTTTAGATTTCGCAACTTCACTTGTAGCTGAAGGAAAAGCATATGTCGCTCATCAAGGAGGAAAGTCTATTCCTAAAAATGCATTAATTAATGATAAGGGAAATGATACGAATGATACTAGCGTAATATACGGAACCAAAGACCCAAATGCTAAAAGTTCTAGAGGTGGAACAGGTGCTTTTCAACCATTTGGATTACATAAAGGATCCGGTTTATCATTTTTATGCGAATTACTAGCAGGAGCTGTTACAGGAAGTGGTATGGGAAGAGATAATAAATCTCAGCCATTTAGGAACGGAATGTTCTCTATCTATTTAAACCCTTCTAAATATGTAAAAGGCAAAGAATATGATCAAGAAATAAAGAGATATATAAAATTTTTTAAATCTGCAGAACCTAATAAAGGCGTTAATCAAGTGCTTATGCCTGGAGAAAAAGAAATACATAATGAAAAAGACAGATTAAAAAATGGTATTCCTATGACTAAAATAACCTGGGATGCAATTAAGGATACGGCTATATCTCTAAAAATAGATAGTAAATTAATTAATAAATGCTTATGAAGTATAAATACATAAGAATGGAAGTAAGATGTCCGAGGTTTTAGACTTCTTCTCTAAGAGAAGATCTGTTACAGCAAAAAGAATGAGTGAAGGAAATGTCCTAGAGGAACATTTACAGTTAATTCTTAATGCTGGTTTAAGAGTACCTGATCATGGTGGAGTTAAACCATGGAAAATTTCTGTAATAAAAGGCCAAAGAAGAAAAATATTTGATGAGAAAATTATCCTTAACGAATTTTTAAAAGATAATAATAATGCTTCAGAAGAATTAATTAAAATGGAATCCTCAAGGTTTCAGCGCGCTCATACGGTAATTGCAATTTTATCAACTCCTGAACTTGACCATAAAATACCGGAATGGGAACAAGTTTTATCTGCAGGAGCTGTCTGTACAACAATTTTATATGCTGCTCAAGCGTTAGGCTATGCTGCACAATGGGTAACAGAGTGGTATGCCTATAATAAAAATATTATTGAAGAATTAGGAGGAGATCCTATGAAAGATAAAATTGCAGGATTTATATATATTGGCTCAAAAAATAAAGATCCAAAAGAGAGAACTAGGCCTAATAAAGACGATTACGTAAGTTACTATTAATAAATTAAGGAAATATTATGACCATAAAATATTTGAAAAAAGGAAAAAATGATAATGATAGAGCACTGGAAGATGCAAGTGTTAGTGAAACAGTTAAAAAAACTTTAAAGATGATAAAAGAAGGCGGAGATAAAGCGGTAAGAGAGCTTTCAGAAAAGTTTGATAACTACTCACCAAAATCCTTTAAACTTAGTTTATCTGAAATTAATGATTTAATAGATAAAGTACCTGCTAGAGATCTAGAAGATATAAAATTTGCTCAAGAACAAATTAGAAATTTTGCTCAAGCACAACGAGACTCAATGCAAGATATTGAAATAGAAACAATGCCTGGCGTAATTTTAGGTCACAAAAATATTCCGGTTCAGTCTGTAGGTTGTTATGTTCCTGGCGGAAAATTTCCAATGGTAGCTTCTGCTCATATGTCAATCGTTACTGCTAATGTAGCAAAAGTTCCAAGAATTATTGCCTCAACGCCACCTTTTAAGGGTAAACCTAATCCTGCGGTAATTGCAGCTATGCACTTAGGCGGCGCTCATGAAATATATATATTAGGTGGTATACAGGCTGTAGGGGCTATGGCATTAGGAACTGATACGATATCTCCTGTAGATATGCTAGTGGGGCCTGGCAATGCATTCGTTGCGGAAGCTAAAAGACAACTATTTGGTGAAGTAGGAATTGATTTGTTTGCAGGTCCGACAGAAACTATGGTTATAGCAGATAAAACTGTTGACGCTGAACTCTGCGCGACAGATTTACTAGGACAAGCAGAACACGGCTATAATTCTCCTGCAATATTAATAACTAATGATGAAAAACTTGCAAAAAATACGATAGAAGAGATAAAAAGAATTTTAACCATTTTACCAACTGCTGAAACAGCCTCCATTAGTTGGAAAGATTATGGCGAAGTCATTTTATGTGATACATACGAAGAGATGTTAGAAGTTGCTAATAATATTTCATCAGAACATGTTCAAGTTATGACCTCCAAAGATGATTGGTTTTTAGATAATATGCATTCTTATGGAGCATTATTTTTAGGGCCAAGAACTAATGTATCTAATGGAGATAAAGTAATTGGGACTAATCATACATTACCTACAAAAAGAGCAGGACGTTACACTGGTGGCCTTTGGGTAGGTAAATTTCTTAAAACACATAGCTATCAAAAAATAACCTCTGATGATGCAGCCGTTAAAATTGGTAAATATTGTTCAAGACTTTCTATGTTAGAATCATTTATTGGACATGCTGAACAAGCTAATATTAGAATTAGACGATACGGAGGACAAAATATACCATATGGCAAAGCTGCAGAATAAATGATTGAATTGCCGACTACTCCTTCTTTTAGATTAGATAATCGTGAAGCACTTGTGACTGGTTCTTATGGAAGTATAGGCCTAGGTTGTAGTGTAGCTCTAGCTGAAGCTGGTGCAAATGTAACCATCTCTGGAAAAAATAATAATAAACTAAATGAGGTAGTTGAAGCCTTAAGTAAGAAAGGCTTTTCAGTACAGAAATTATTACTGGACATATCTGATATTAATTCTGTAAGGAAAATAATAGATAGAAAAGGACCATTTGAAATATTAGTTAATAGTGCAGGAATAGCTAAGCATTCAAAATCCTTAGATACAAAGCAAAATGATTATAATAAAGTTATGAATATCAATACTAAATCTGCATATTTTTTAACACAAGCTGTTGCTAAAGGATTAATAAAAAATAATAAGCCAGGTTCTTTAATAAATATTTCATCTCAGATGGGTCATGTTGGAGGAATTGATAGAGCCGTATATTCAGCATCAAAGCATGCTATGGAAGGATTTACAAAATCAATGGCAATAGAATTTGGCAAACATAAAATTAGAGTAAATACAATCTGTCCAACTTTTATTAAATCTAATTTAACAAGCAAAAGTCTTAAAGATGAAAAAATAAGAAAATGGATAAATAGTAATATTAAGTTGAATAGACTAGCAGAAGTAAATGATATTATGGGTGCAGTAATATTTTTATCCTCAGATGCATCTAATATGATTACAGGCTCTTCTTTAATGATAGATGGTGGTTGGACTGCAGGATAAGATTAATAATGGTGAGCCCTACAGGATTCGAACCTGTGACAAGGCGATTAAGATACTAAAAATGGCTGTTTTCTGGGGTTTTTTAAAGATTTATTTGTCCACCAATCTAATATAGTCTAATCTAGTCTAATATAGTCTAATCTAGTCTTATCCACAAATAGCATCATATCTAGCCTTACTGATTAAAATTTATTTTGATATAATTAAAAATACTGATTCTTCTACTTTTTGAATTATCTCTGTAAAACTATATTCCTCAGTATTTTTAGTATTATCTATATTTAAATCTCTTAATAGTGGTAGTGCATAATCAGATTTCACAGCAAAATTTACATTTTGTGGAATATTTCCTGATAATTTAAAAGTAATTATAGAATCTAATGTTGCTGTCATAACTCCTACAACATCTCCATTTTTAGAAATCATAGGGCCACCTGAATTACCAGGTTGTATAGGTATATCGACCTGAAAAAATCTAATATCATCTTCTATTCCCGATAATGCATTAATTCTTCCAAAGTTAGCTTTTTGACTTTGCCCTTGTAATTGTATTAATGGATAACCAAGAGCAAAAACTTCATTACCTCTTTCACTATTATTAGCAGATACCAGATTTAACTTTTTTGTATTAATATTTATTTTTATTAATGCAAGATCATTTTGTTTATCAACTTTTAATAAATCAGCATAATACTCTCTATTATTAAAAGTATCTTTAACTATAATTGTAGATGCTTCATCTATTACATGAAAATTTGTAATTAAATGTCCGTTAGTACTTACAGCAAAGCCCGTTCCAGTAGCAAAGCCCTTCTCGGCTCTATGTTCCTTTGGCCTATAAACAGGAAGATCGGGTTTTCCTTTCACTTCATTTTTTAACTCCGCTAATCTAATTAATGCATCTTTTTCATTTAAACCAAAAGTAAAAGCAAAACTAGCACCATCTTGATCTCTGCCAATACCTTCTCCAGTGGTACAACTAGTAGCTAACCAGTCCAAATCTAACAATCTACCATCAGTGCAAGTTAATGGAGCTTTTCCTCTTTGACCAGCACATCCAATAGCAAATAAGGGTTTATAAGTAACATATGAACTTCCGCTACAAATTATTCCAGAATTCTCACCTTTAGCCTTTATTTCGCCTACACCCGCTAATAAATTATGATTAACGTCTCCAATAAAAACCTCATCATATTTATGAAATTTTCCTATAACCTTATACTGTGCACAAGATACAAGCATAAAAAAACTAATAAACATTAAAATATATTTCATGATCTAATCATAATATGAATATTTAGTATTTGTCACTTAAATAATGGTGAGCCCTACAGGATTCGAACCTGTGACCCATTCCTTAAAAGCACTATGATTTAGCACCTTCAAGCCCAGTAATCAGCCAAAAAAAAGACCTCAT
>PBIU01000005.1 GCA_002720535.1 Candidatus Pelagibacterales bacterium
ATCAGATAATAAATAACATACTGAATTTGCAATATCTTGAGGTTTACCTATTCTTTTTAAAGGTGTATTTTCAATCATATTTTTCCTAGTTTTCTTATCTAGTGATTCAATCATGTCGGTCTCTATTAGGCCAGGCGCTACAGAGTTTATTCTAATATGTGGAGCTACTGCTGCAGATAAATTTCGTACTAAGGCTATAACAGCTGCTTTTGATGTACCATAAGTTATCATGTTTGGCCTCATTCCTAAGCCGGCTATTGAGGAAAGACAAACGATTCTTCCATATTTTCTTTTTATCATGCCTGGAAGAACTTCTTTAATAGGTAATAATGTTCCGTCAACATTAGTAGCCATAGTTTTTTTCCATATTTTATAATCTAATTTTAATGGATCCTTAGATAATAGAGCAATGCCCGCATTTGTTACCAATAGATCAATTGGACCCAATTTTTTTTCAGTTTGTTTAATGAGTAATTTGATACTTTTTTCTTTTGATACGTCCGCTTTAATTATTTCTGATTTTACGCCTGTTTTATTAACTAGTTTTTGCGTTTCTTTTGCAGATTTTAAATTTGAGTTATAATTTATAGCTATATTAGCTCCATTCTTTGCAAGTTCTATAGCTATAGCCCTTCCTATGCCTCTTGAGGCACCAGTAATTAAAGCAACTTTTCCTTTAAATTCTAAATTTTTCATTTTATTATGATTCCTGTCACTAATATTTAATTAAAGATTAATTTATTCTATAAAGGTTAACTAAAAATACTTAATTGTTAAGGAAAAAAAATGAAAAGTTTATTGGTCGTATTTAGTTTTATTATATTAATGTTTACTAATTCTATATTTGCTAATCCTTTAGATGCAGCGATATCTAATTCAGATCGAACTGCTGATTATGTTAAACGAGATCAATATAGACACCCTAAAGAAACACTTACTTTCTTTGGAATAAAGCCAAGTATGTCAGTNATAGAANTGTGGCCTAGTCGAGGATGGTANAGTGAAATTTTAGAACCTTTNTTAACNNATGAAGGAACATTTTTNGCNGCAGATTTTGACCCTAACTATGCNGCNTGGACNCCTAAAGNAATAAAACGTAATNCTGNTAATAGAGCTAANAGTAAAATNTTATCTNATATGAAGATGATNACTNTATTTATNGATGAAAAACCTCTTTATGATAAAGAATCTGTTGATATGGTTTTAACATTTAGAAATTTACATAATTGGTTAAAGGCAGGNTTACTTATGGATGTCTTCAATAAGTCTTATGCNGTTTTAAAGCCAGGAGGGATATTTGGTGTAGTAGAACATAGAGCTCTTCCTGGAACATCTATAGAGGATATGAATAAAAGTGGATATGTAACAGAGAAATTAGCAATAGAATATGCTGAAAAAGCGGGCTTTGTTTTAATAGCAACAAGTGAAATTAATGCTAATCCTAAAGATGGAACAATTCACCCTAAAGGAGTATGGACACTTCCTCCTTCACTAAGACTTGGTGATGAAGATAAAGAAAAATATATTGCTATAGGTGAAAGTGATAGAATGACTTTAAAATTTATTAAACCTGAATAGGCGGCTAACTTTTAAATTTTTCTTTTAAAGGAGAAAAATATATAAGTGTTATAATAGCTCCATCTGTTAATGTAGCGATGTATTGGAGTATATATGTAACTTGCCCTATGATTTGGATTTTTCCAAGTAAAAGGCATATTATATATCCTGCAATAGTTAACAAAAATAAAGATCTACCTATAGGTTTAAAATTATAGAGGCAATAAACCGCAACCAGATACATTAATAAAATTATTATAACTAAAACAACACCAAATTTAGTATCAAAAAAACCTGGATCTAAACTCTTTGTTAACTCTATAAGTAATGATGATTGATATTGAGTTGAAAGAATAATTAAAATAAACATACCTATGTTTAATAGTATTAAATTTTTAAATATTTTTTCTATGCTCATATTCTTATCTTTTAAATTGTATTAATAAAAGGGAAGCACTTTGTGCTTCCCTTCGTGATAATTTTTATAAATAAATTCAAATGTTTTATATAGAAACCTTNATGAGGCTTTCCTTATATCTATTTATTAATTTGAATATATTTAATTTATAATCCATATCACTAGACATTGGACCACCTCCTTTCGTTGATTAATAATAAATTCAATTTATGTCTCTTTGAACCCATATTCAAGGTTATATTTTTTTATACGGATATTCTTTGAATAAATCAGATTTAAATTTTAATCCATGTCCTGGCCTGTTTGGAGGTATTGCATGGCCATTATTTGGAATTATTGGTTCTTCCCATAAATGATTATACCATCCCATATGCTCAAGCCAGGCCGCATTGGGTATAGAAGCGTTTAAATGAGTGTTTAATTCCATAAATAAATGAGGGGCAATATTAATATTATTTTTATTTGCCATCTCAGCAATAACTCTTAGTTCTGTATAACCACCTCTCATAAGATCTGGTTGAAGATTAGATACTATATTGTTTTCAATAAAAAATTTCATATCGTGATGAGTAAAATGATTTTCTCCAGTAGCTATAGGCGTATTTATTGCATTCGCAATTTTTTTATAGCCTTCAAAATCGTCAGCAATAACGGGTTCTTCTAAAAACTCGATATTATATTCATCAATGGCTTTGCCAAACTTTATAGCCTCATCAGGGCTCCAGCCTTGGTTTACATCGATCATAATTTTTATATTATCTCCTAATTCTTCTCTCATATCCCTAACGTTTGTGACATCTTCATCATGAGTAAATCCCCAAGCAACTTGCATTTTAATAGCTGTATATCCTTCAGAAACAAACCTTTTTGCTTTTTCGATCATGCCATCGTGACCTAGGCCTCTATAACAGCCAGAACCATATACTGGTAGAGGATTATCAGACCCTCCCCAA
This sequence comes from Candidatus Pelagibacterales bacterium, assembly GCA_002720535.1. Lineage (GTDB taxonomy): Bacteria > Pseudomonadota > Alphaproteobacteria > TMED109 > TMED109 > TMED109. The sequence goes on from PBIU01000005.1 coordinate 2,929, forward strand.
AGTTTCCAAAGAGGTTGTTTTTTATATTTTCCTATTAAATCCCAAAGAGCAATATCTATTGCAGACATACCCATAACGGTAATTCCCATTCTTCCATGTATGAAAGTGGCTTTCCACATATCTTTCCAAAGAGATTCTATATTTTCAGCATTTTTTCCAATTAGTAATGGCTTCAACATTTCATGAATACACATTTCTATAGTTTGCATGATTCCTCCCATTATTGGGTGTAGATAGCCCATACCTAATAGTCCAGAGGATGTTTCAATTTCCACTATTAATAAATCAATTTTTTTCATTGATACAAAGCCTATTTTAGGAGGATCCTCAAATGGAACAGAAAGCAATGTGGTTTTTATATCAGTAATTATCATTTTGTATTTTCCTCTAATTTCATTAAAAAGTCGGTTATACCTTTTGTAGTCTCTATGGGAGCTTCTTGTTGAACCCAGTGGCCTGCGTTATCAATAATAAGCTTTCCATAAAAATCGTTACAGTGTTTTCCTGGGTTTTCATAAAAGTCATATCCTTTTATAAATTTCCTAACACTATCTTTACCTCCACCAATAAAGTAACTAGGTACTTCTATTTTTAAGTTAGATAGTTCAGGTATATTTTCCCAATCCCTATCTTGATTTCTATACCTATTGATTGGTCCTCTAAAACCACTATTTTTGAATTCTTTTATATAAAAATTTAAGTCTTCTTCAGTTAACCAATTTGGGAATGGTTCAGGATCCACAAGTCCATCAAGTAATTCACTATCTTTGTCGAAGTTAGTTCTTACTTTGGCATCATGACCTTCTGCAGAAATCCAATAATATATTTTTCTTAGCGAAGCACCAACATCTCTCTCAAGTTCTGCTTCTGCGACTCCTTCTTTTTCGAAATATGTTTGGTAAAAGAAATTATCCTTATAAATTTGTCTCCACAATTCCGAATTTGAAATATTTCCTCGTCTTGAATGAGGTACGCTTAAACCCACTACTGCTCTAACTTTTTCTGGATGTAAAGCCGCTGTTGTCCAACAAATAGGAGCACCCCAGTCATGCCCTATTAAAATCGCTTGTTCTTCATTTTCTTCATTAATTATGTCAAGAAGGTCACCAACAAGTGATAACATATCATATTTTTCTACTTCTTGTGGTTTAGAACTTTGCCCATAACCTCTGACATCTATAGCTATTACTTTATAACCTAGTTTTGCTAGTGGTTTAATTTGATGACGCCATGAGTACCATGATTCAGGCCATCCGTGTACCATAATTATTAACGGTCCTTCACCATATTCCACACCAAAGATATTTATATTTTTGAGTTTAAAGGTTTTAGTATTAAATTCGTTTATCATATTATTTAACCTTATTTGTAATTATAAATTAATTATTTTAAAAATTGTTTTAAGTTAGGCTTAAAATAATTAGGCCCTTTCATCACCTTACCATCATTGTTATAAATAGGCTTATTATTTTCTCCTAATTTACTCATATTAGATTCTTGTACTTCATTAAAACATTTATCAAGATCTATACCAAATGCATGGCCAGCTCCATAAGTGACATAAAGAATGTCTGTTAACGCATCGGCAATTTCTAACATATTTTTTTCTTTTATTGCCACTAAAAGTTCTTCTAGTTCCTCATGAATTAAATCATAACGAAGCTTAACTATTTTTTCGTTAGGAAATTGTGCTTTAGTATGCACTTCTTGCCCGAAGGTTTTCATGAATGTTGCTACTTTTTGAAAATTACTCATTTTGTCTCCTAAAAAGGTGGTGCACCTGGTAGGACTTGAACCTACGACCTCTNCCTTCGGAGGGCAACGCTCTAATCCAGCTGAGCTACAGGTGCTTATTAATATTCATAGACTATAATATATAAATTAGTTTTTTATATTATTAATTTTTGTTTAAAGTATTTATATGAATGAAGATAATAGAAAATACTTATGGAGCTGTATACAGAAAGCAGGTGATTATTTGGAAGGACAACTTCCGTCACATCCAAATCACCCTAAAGGAAGAAACCCTTATGCCCATGTTGCGATATGTATTAAAAATAAATTCAATATTAGCTATAAGGATATTGAGGATGATCTGTTGGAGGAAGTGTTAGATTATATTGAGTATTTAAAAAATAATCCTCAATAATCATTATATTATTCCCATATTCTATCTGAATATCTATTTAATGCAGTTATNCTTTTTATAGGAATATTTATCTCTCTGTTATATATTTCCTCATTTAACCATTTTACTTCTTCTTCATAATCGTTGGTTTCTGTCCACCAAACTTTACCATTTAATAAATCGGCTGGCCTCCATTTATAACCTCTACGTCTTAATATATTTCTTTTACTATAAGGGGCATCTATAGCTTTAATAAGAAAAGAAGGGNTAGCGGCATATTCTCTAAGAACAGAAAAAACTGTTTTGTTTTTTTTAGGNAGTGTTTCAGACAATAACGCTAAGCAAGCTTCACAATCATTAAAGGCATCATGTCCGTCATAAAACCAACCATAATTCATTCCTAAAAGNTCTAGTTTTGCGGAGCTAAAACCTTCTTCTAGCCAATCAATAGATTTAAATGTGCATGCCCAAGAAATATTTTTAAAGCAATCCCAATGCTGTTCAACCATTGGCCTGTCATAGGAAGCATTATGGGCTACTATTAAATCTGAACTATTAATAATTTTTTCAACTTCTTTAGAGTCTATTTTCTTGTTAATTACCATTTCATTTGTAATGCCTGTNACTAAAGAAGCTTCTTTTGATATAGGTATCCTTGGCTCTCTTAAACCATCAAAAGCATCCTCTTTCTGAATATTTAAAATTTTTCCAGAAGAAACTTCATACTCGAACGGTAAAAGAGCTAATTGAATTACATCATCATGGCCTATTGAAAGGCCTGTAGCTTCAACATCTAAAACTATTCCTTTTTTTATTTCTCCACCTGATGGATCATTATATTTTTCTGGTAGATGAAGCTTTCGGATTAATTTCCACTCAGATATATTAATATCTGTATTAACTATTTCTTTAAGNTCATTTTTATAATGTTTATATTTATTCATAAAATTTATANTACGCTTTCATTATTTTTACTTATTGAATATTTTTTATAAGCATTTGTCATTCCTTCTTTTATTAATGGCAAACATAAGATAAATGATGTTAACCAAATTCCATGACTATATCTTGCAACACCTTCATAAAATAAAAATACTAAATGCCCACATATTAGTGAAAAAGCGAATATTTTATTTTTAAAAGATAACTTTTTACTAAATATAATAAATAATAAGCAGCCAATAATAAATATATACCATGGTTCAGTATAAGAAACCCATATTCCTATATGATTATAAATATCATTACATGCATTAGGAACTAAATTAAAACATTCTAGCCATTTTTCTGGACTATTTCGCATGTTATTTCCTATTGTTGCAGAATTTGTAATAGGTACAAACTTATTACCAAAAAAGAAATTATGGTATGTCACTAGAAGAATAGGGCTAAAGCCTATACTTAAAGGAATAACTTTAGTTAAATTATTTGTATATGCAAAATTTAGAGAAAGCCCAGATAAAAGTATTATTATTGCGGGTAAAAAATTAGGGCGTAAAGAAATGGCTATAGCTAAACATAAACCTGCTTTTAAAAGCTCGATATTGGTATAAGTATTATTATCTTCTTTCCATAGAAGACTAAAAGCAGAGATAAGTGATACTATAGCTATTCCTGCTCCAAATCCTTCAATAGTATATTTAGCTAGGTAAATTTGAAAAAAACTAAAAGCTTCAAATATAGGAATTATAAAAAAGCAACTTAGCATTATTANTTCCCATTTTTTATTAAATATTCTTTGAAGTAGAGAGCGTATTACCAAGGGAGTTAATGAAATTATAATTAATAACCCAAAAATGCTTTCACCAAAAAATATCATAGAAGTNGCTAATAGATATCGCATTCCAGGCATCATATAAAATATATCTTCGCTNCCTCTAAACCANTCNCTAATATTATTATTATAAAGNGCTNCTANCATATCGCGTGCGAAAGAATAATGCGTTAAGCCATCATTNCCCCTTCCCATATATGGCATGCCTGAAAAACTTGATGGATGTCCTCCTCTAAAATATTGATCAGCCATATATATTAAAATACAAGAAACAGACAAGCCAATTAGTGTAAAATCATATCTATTTAGATTAGTTAGTAACAATATAATTATTATTGCTGAAAAAATTGATAATAAATATATTAGAGTGTGCTTGTTATTATTTATTTGAATNGCAAGTTGATAATTTTCATCAAAGTCTAAAGCATATAATTTTAAATATTTATTATTCTTCCAATAATTACTATCTANCAATATGCATTTATTTTCTTGAGAAAAGTATTTTATCCATTGGTTGTTTTTTTNAATTAATANTTTTCCTNTCCAACATAGNTGTTNATCAACAAAAGTATTAGGCAGTAAAAAAGAAAAAATTAAAGGATAATAAGCNCCCGAAGAACCAAGGTTATTTNCAAAATAATTATATTTTGNATTATTAAGTACGCCAACTCTTAGATCGAATCTATCCTTAAAATTTATATTTTTAATAGTTCTAGTCATTTTGGGGTTATCAAAAAAAGCATCAGCAGAAAATGCCCAAGGATTATTTGTTGGATCTGTATTGTTGGGATATGATTCAAATGGCTTATTTAATCTATCCCATTCATTTTTTGCCAAATTGGAAATTTTATTTGGTAAATATTTTTCTAAATATTTATCATTAGGTGAATAAATTTGTTCACCCATATGAATTTTTTCATTGTATAGGTTTATTTTTACACAAATTAAACTAAATACAACTGCTGTTGATATAATTAATGTGTTGGAATTGAATTTGGTTTTATTTAAGATTATTGCATAAAAAACAGCCAAAATGGCAATAAATGCACCCCAATTAGCGAGAGGAAAATCAAAACATAATATAATTAATGATAATAATATTATATTTAAAAAATATTTCTTCATTATCTAATATTTTTCCAATAATTATATGCTTCTATGATCATATCTTTATCTGATAGTTTAGGCNTCCAACCAATCTTAGAATATGTATCTGAAATATCAACGATATAATTTTTATCAGCAATTTTATATTGTTCTTTGTGAAGTATAGGTAAACCCATTTTCTCAAAGATTAGTAAAAGTATTTTTAACGGAAATGCAGGCAAAGGTAATATTATAGATTTTGAGTTTACTTTTTTAATAAGATAATTAAGTAAAGTCTTAACATCAGGACCAACCTCTGAACCTAAATTTAATTCACAATTAGGAATTTTTTTTTCTACTGAAAGTAAAGTTGCTTCGCTGCAGTCTTTTACAGATACCATTTGATAACAATTTTTTCCATTTCCTACTAAAGGTACAGGTAGATTATGAAATATAGATTTAAATAATTTTTTCATAATACCTAATCGTCCTTTTCCCATTATCAATCTTGGCCTTAATATTGTTATTGCTAATCCTTTTTTCCTTGCTAAAAAACAAAGTTCTTCAGCTTCTAATTTACTTTGACCATAAGGCCCTATAGGATTTTTAGGGTGATTAGTTGTTAAAGGTACAAAATTTGGCATACCATATACCATATCAGTTGAAAAAAAAATTAACCCCCTTACTTTATATTTTAAACAATGATTAATTACGTTTTGAGTGCCTTTAACATTTACTTCTCGAAACCAAGATAATTTATTTCTTTTAGGAATTTCCAAATGATACTGTCGTGCAGCTAAATGTATTATGATGTCATCTTTATCGAATTTTGGTAGTAAATTTTTTGATATATCACAATATACTTTTTTAACATTTATATTTATTTTTTCTAAAGAGTCTTTTAAATCAGCAATAATTATTTTGGAAGTAGGGATATTGCGGTCTATTAAATCTTCCGCTATTTTTAGACCTGTTAATCCTGCTCCACCGATCAATATCCATCTAGACATTCTTAACTTACTCTTGATGAAAATGCTAAAATAATTAGTCCTAATGAAATAAAAATTAAGGCTATTATTCTAGTCAAATTAATATTTTCTTGGAAAATAAGCCATGCTAATATTGTAACTACAATATAGCCCAATGCTTGGAAAGGATATGCTAAACTAACATCTACTTTAGATAATACCCATAACCATAAAATAATAGAGATACCATAAGCTATAAAACCAAAAATAATATATGGATTTAAAGAAATAGATATTAAAGTCTGCATTAAATTATTTTTTAAATCTATATTATTAAAAGTTTTCATTCCTGCTTTTAGTAAAATTTGAGCTAATGCATTTAAAAGAACACTTGATACTATAAATATTAAATTAGTTAACATCATTATTTGTTAGTTCCAAAAACAATTCTTCTAAATCTGGTTCTTTAGAGTTTATAGACTTTATTTTTGACCCACTTTTATAAATTTTTTCAATTATTTCTCCTTCATTAATAGAACTGGGTTTAAAAGCTATTTTTATAAGACTATTATTTAAAACTTCCAAATCTACGTCTTCTAATTTAATATTATTTGCATTTTCNTCCTCTAATAAAATTATTAATTCTTTCTTGTCTAATTTGTTTAACATTTCATTAGTTTGCCCTTCGGCTACTATTTTTCCTTTATTTACTATCGCTAAAGAGTCGCACATAGCTTCGGCCTCNTCAAGATAATGCGTAGTCAAAATAATAGTAACCCCAGCTTTATTGAGCTTTTTTATTTCNTTCCATAAAGACTGTCTGAGAGCAACGTCTACTCCAGCTGTCGGTTCATCTAATATTAAAATAGGAGGTCTATGAACCATAGCTTTGCCAATCATTAANCTTCTGCGCATNCCTCCAGATAAACTTCTAGCATACGCATCTGCCTTATCTGACAAACCAACAGATTCTAATATTTCTTCTACACAATTCTCTTTTTTGGGAACTCCATAATAGCCACTTTGATATTCTAGAGTTTCTCTGGGCGTAAAAAAAGGGTCCAATATTAGTTCTTGAGGTACTACACCTATTGATAATTTTGCATTTCTTTCGTTATTATCTATGTCATTTCCCCAAACACTTACTTTTCCTTCGGTTTTTTTTACTAATCCCGCAATTATATTAATTAAAGTAGACTTACCTGCACCATTAGCACCTAGTAAACCAAATATTGATTGTTTAGGAATGTTTAAATTTATACCTTTTAAAGCTTCAAATGCATTAGCTTTTTTAAAATTATAAATTTTTTTCAAACCATTTATTTCAATAGCATAATTTTTATTATTCATAGCCATTTATTTTATTCTTTTATATACTATATTTATTTGACATAAGTGTCGGTAACATTTTCATTCATTTAATTCAATATATTATAAGAAGGTTTTTTATTATGGAAACAAATACTAAAAAAAATAAAAATGGAAAAATGGAAAAATTTGTTTGTAGCGGAGGGGATGGGGGTAATGGTCACCCAAAAATATATTTAACTATTGGAGAAACAGAGCAATCAATTTCTTGTCCTTACTGCGGTAAAGTATTTACAAAGTCTTCTTAGTCTTAATAAATATCAATGATATGATAACTCCTGAAAGAGCTAAAAAAGAAGAAAACAAAAAGGACTTATCATAAAATANTCTATATAAGTCTCCCGATACAGAGATCGATACAGCTAAGAAAGCTCCCATAGATATTGCAGAATATAAAGCTTGGCTTTTTGCCTGAGCTCTTACAGGCATAACTTCAGATATAAAATTTATAGCTGCAAGATGAGTTAGTCCAAATGTAAAAGCATGCAATATTTGTATTAAGGCAATGAACAATATAGTGTCTGCATATGCCATAAGAGTCCATCGTATAATAGCCATTACNCCTGCTATAATTATAAAAATTTTGGGNGAAGTATAATTTTTAAATTTATAAAAATAAGCTAATAAAATGATTTCAAAAACAACACCTTCTGCCCATAAAGCACCTATTATTGTCTCTGATAAACCAATACTTTTCCAGTAGATAGTTGAGAAACCATAATATATTCCATGGCTACTTTGTATTGCTCCGCAAGCGAGTAAGAAAGGAAAAAAATTTCTATTTTTTAATAAAGCATAAGTACTAAATTTTTTTCTAGCTGGTAAAGAAGGTATAGTAGGCATAATTACAATAGATAAAAATAAAAATAATGCACCAATAGTCATTAATATTGGTACATATTTTAATCCATATTGTTCTATTATTANNCCTCCAAAAAAAGCAATGATAATAAAAGATACAGAGCCCCATAATCTAGTATTTCCATAATCAAAATTATATTTTTTGATTGCAGTTGTGGTTAAACTCTCCGTCAGTGGCATTAAGGGAGCAAATAATGCCCAACTAGTAATTGCCATAAAAGCGATTAGGTAGAGTGAATTAAAAATATTTAATGAGAACAGTATAATTATAGAAATAAATGATAAGTATAGCATAGGTATTTTTCTATTACCGTATTTATCTCCTAGACCTGCAAAAAAAGGGTTTGCTAATAATTTAGTTAAAACGGAAGTAGCTAAAATGATAGCAATGTATCTTTCTGTGAAACCTTTTGAAGAAAGCCATAAAGGAAAAAATGGAGCATTAATTCCAATAACTATAAAAATTGAAAAATAAACTAAAGAAAATTTTGCTGATATTTTTTTTATTAACATTATATGCAAATAGCAATATTTTGTTTTATTTAGCAAGTTAAATTTAATAATGAATAATAGAATAATAGTTCATAAAATGATAATTTATTAAAATAGGAATTATTTATGATNACTGAAGACAAATTAAATACTGAAAAAAAATCTTTAACATTAGTTGATGGTTCAGGATTTATTTTTAGGGCATATTATGCTTTACCTCCATTAACTAGAAAAGATGGAACTCCTATTAATGCGGTAATGGGTTATTGTAATATGATATGGCGCCTTATTGCAGAAACTAAAACTGATTCTTTAGCTGTAATATTTGATACTGCATCTAAATCTTTTAGAAATGAAATTTTTGAAGATTATAAAGCAAATAGATCTGAGGCTCCAGAAGATTTAATTCCTCAGTTCTCACTAATTAGAGATGCTACAGTAGCTTTTAATATTCCTTATATAGAATTAAAGGGTTATGAAGCAGATGATATAATAGCTACATATGCCAGTCAGGCTTCTAAATCTGGTTGGGAAGTAGATATTATCTCTTCAGATAAAGATCTTATGCAATTAGTGAATGATAACGTAAAAATGATTGATCCAATGAAGATGGTTAATATAGGAAGGGAAGAAGTATTTAAAAAGTTTGGGGTTTATCCAGAGAAAGTAATAGATGTTCAAGCATTAGCAGGAGATAGTACTGATAATATTCCAGGTGTTCCAGGAATAGGANTTAAAACAGCTGCAGAATTAATCAACGAATATGGCGATTTAGATTCTTTACTTAATAGAGCTGGAGAAATTAAGCAGCCAAAAAGAAGAGAAAATTTAATTAATTTTGCAGATTTAGCAAGAATAAGTATGAAGCTAGTTAAATTAGATGATGATATCAAAGATATAGAAAATTTTAATAACTTTCAAAGAAAAGATATAGANATTAATAAATTAAAAACATTTTTAATAGAGCAAGGCTTTAATAGCTTAATTGGAAGATTACCTAATGAAGATGAATTTATTAATAGTAAAAGTGCGTATGTAGCTTTATCAGATAACTCTGACTCAGAAAATAATAAGCCTGCTGTAAAAAATAATTATAAACTTATTACTGATGAGAATACATTAAAAACTTGGATTAAAAATATAGAGGCTGNAGGTATAGTTTCTATTGATACTGAAACAACTTCTTTAGATGCAACATCTGCTAAATTAGTGGGGGTATCTCTAGCGATTGAACCTGGAAAAGCTGTTTATATTCCNNTAAACCATCAATCTAAAGAAGGTCCAATCGTAGCAAAAAAAATAAACCAATTNGATGAAAAGTTAGTTTTATCTCTGCTAAAGCCTATAATGGAAGACCCTAGTATTATTAAAATAGGTCAAAATATTAAGTATGATATGACAATATTATTTAATGCTGGAAATATAAATATTTACCCCTATCACGACACTATGTTAATGTCATTTGCCTTAGATGCGGGCAAACGTTCTGGACACGGCATGGATTCACTATCTAAAACTCATTTAAATATTACTCCTATTAGTTATTCTGAAATTACAGGAAAAGGTAAAGACCAAATTACTTTTGATTATGTGGATCTAGATACTGCTTTAGATTATGCAGCACAAGATGCAGATATTACTTTACGTTTATATAATTTCTTAAAAGACAGATTAGTTAAAGAAAAAATGGCATCACTCTATGAGACGATTGAAAGACCATTGCCCCATGTAATAGCAAACATGGAAAGGAATGGGGTTGGAATTGATTCAGGTTATTTAAAAAATTTAAGTGATATATTTATAAGTAAAATGGAGCCTATTCAAATGAATATTTTTAAGTTAGCTGGTGAAGAATTTAATATTTCTTCACCTAAACAGTTGGGCGAAATTTTATATAACAAATTAGGTTTAAAAGGCGGTAAAAAAGGTAAGTCTGGTCTTTATTCTACTTCTGCTGCGGTTTTAGAAAAGTTAGGCCAAGATGGTAATGAGATTTGTAAATTAATATTAAATTGGAGAGCTCTTCAAAAGCTTAAGAGCACATATTCTGATGCCTTAGTAGATCAAATCAATTCTGTTACTGGAAGAGTTCATACTCATTTTCAGATGACAGGAGCTATGACAGGAAGGTTTTCTTCAAGTAATCCTAATTTGCAAAATATTCCTATTAAAAGCGAAGATGGGAGGGCAATACGAAGAGCATTTATAGCNCAAAAAGGAATGAAAATCGTTGCCTGTGATTATTCACAGATAGAACTTAGATTATTAGCCGAAGTGGCAAATATAGAACCTCTTATTGAGGCATTTAAAAATAATATAGATATTCATACTCTTACAGCTTCTCAAGTATTTATGGTAAATACCGATAATGTTACTAGTGAGATGCGGAGAAATGCAAAAACAATTAATTTTGGAATAATATATGGCCAAAGTGCATTTGGTTTAGCTAAGCAGCTCAACATTAGCAGAACTGAAGCAAAGGAATATATTGAACTTTATTTTAAACAATATCCAGGAATAAAAAGTTATATGGAAAATACACAAGAATTTGCTAGAAAAAATGGTTATGTTGAAACTATTTATGGAAGACGATGTTACATTCCTAGTATTAATGATAAAAATCCAATGATAAGGGCTGGAGCTGAAAGACAAGCTATAAATGCTCCTCTACAAGGAGCAGCTGCAGACATAATTAAGAGGTCAATGAANAATTTTCCTGAAATTTTAATTAAAGAAAAAATTGATGCTAAATTAATTTTACAGGTTCATGATGAGCTAATATTTGAATGTGCATCGATTGACCTGGATCGCTTAATTCCTATAGTCAAATCAAAAATGATTAATGCTCCTAAACCNGGTTTTAATATGAAAGTGCCTTTAGAAGTGGAAATAGGTANAGGGAATAATTGGGATGAAGCTCATTAACATATGATATTTTTATTTAAATAATTTTTATTAGTGTGTATAATATATTTTTTAAATTTTGGAGTATAAAATGGCAGAAAATACCAAACTATTTAGTCCTATTAAAATAAGAGGAGTAACTATTCCCAATAGAGTAGTTTTGTCTCCATTATGTATGTATTCAGCAAATCATGGAGTNGCCTCTGATTGGCAGTTTGCACATTTAAGTACTTTTGCTAGAGGAAAAACAGGACTAATATTTGCCGAAGCATCAGCAGTAGAAGCTAGAGGAAGAATAACTCCAGGATGTCTAGGAATTTGGACAGATGAACAAGCAGATGCGTTAAAGCCTATTACATCTTTTATTGAAAGAATGGGATGTGTTCCAGGTTTCCAGTTAGCGCATGCCGGAAGAAAAGCAGGAACTAAAACTCCATGGAATGGAGGCACACCTTTAGATGAAGAAGATGCTAAAGCTGGAAATCCTGCATGGGATATTATAGCACCTTCAGATGTTCCTGTTGCNGAAGGATGGGTCGTACCTAAAGCAATGGATTTAGATGATATAAATGAAGTAATAACTGCTTTTGCAAATGCCGCCTTAAGAGCAATAAAAGCAGGGTTTAAAGTTATTGAGATTCACTCAGCACATGGATATTTATTACATAGTTTTTTATCTCCATTAGCAAATAAAAGAAATGATGAATATGGAGGGGACATCTATGGNAGAATGAAGTTATTACTTCAGGTTGTGGATGCTGTAAGAGATGTAATACCTGAAGATACGCCTTTATTTTGTAGAATTTCTGCTGTTGATGGAATAGAGAATGGTTGGGAAATAGATGACTCAGTTGTTTTAGCTAAGAAATTAGAAGAGCATGGTGTAGATGTTGTTGATTGCTCTGCAGGAGGTATTTCTGGAGCGCCTTTATTTAGAGTTAATAATTCAGGTAAACCTATGAAGACTAATATGGATAGGGGACCAGGTTTTCAAGTTCCTTATGCGGATAAAGTAAAAAATGAGGCTGGAATTAAAACTATGGCTGTTGGGGTTATTGTAGATCCTAACCAGGCTGAAGAAATACTTCAAAGTAATAAGGCAGACCTGATAGCTGTTGGAAGAGAATTAATGTATAATCCTTTTTGGGCCTTACATGCAGCCCAGGCTTTAAATGCAGACCCTGAATTTTCTATGTGGCCTCCACAATATAAATGGGGTGTTAATAGAAGAGGAAAATTAGCTGAGTTTAAAGGTGTTAGGGACGAGGTTATNGATGAGAAAAAGGTAGGTTCTCATCTTTCTGACATATACAAACAAAAATAGACTTCTTACTAAGGACATGGATAAGTATAAATTTTATGTACTTTCTCTATTTCATCCATGACTTCTTCATTTAGTTTACAATCTATTGAATTTATATTTTCTTCTAGCTGAGTAATAGACGTGGCCCCAATTATATTAGAGGTAACAAAATTTTGTTTAGTGACAAAATTTATTGCCATTTGTGTTAAGTTTAAATTATATTTAACTGCTATTTTTTGGTATTCTAAGACAGCATTTTCTGCATGTTGATTTGAGTACCTACCTCTCATTCTTTCAAAAAGAGTCATTCTAGCATTTTCTGGTTTTTTACCATTTAAGTACTTACCGCTTAATACTCCACCAGCTAATGGAGAATAAGGAAGAAGACCTACCTCTTCATTTATTGCAATTTCAGATAACCCTGCTTCAAACGATCTGTTTAATAGACTGTAAGGGTTTTGAATTGAAACCACTCTTGGTAAGTTAAATTCTTTAGCCACCGATATAAATTTCATTACTCCCCATGGAGTTTCATTAGAAAGGCCTACATATTTAATTAAACCTTTGTNAACAGCTTTTGCAAGAGCTTCTAANGTTACTTCAATTTTTATGTCATCTTCCCTTGGATTATGAATATACCCTAGTTGGCCAAAANTATTTANAGTTCTTTCGGGCCAGTGAATTTGATATAAATCTATATATTCAGTATTTAATCTTTTGAGACTATTTTCTATAGCTTGAAAAATATGTTCTTCATTAAGCCTAGGCCCTTGTCTTATCCAGTCTAAACCAGGAGGACCAGAGGGAACATTTGAAGTTCTTCCTGCAATCTTTGTAGCTAATATTATTTTGGACCTATCTTGNTTTTTTAACCATGTGCCAATGTATTTTTCAGTTAACCCATAAGTTTCNTTTTTAGGAGGGACAGCATACATTTCAGCTGTATCTATGAAATTTATACCTCTTTCGCTTGCATAACTTAATTGATCATGAGCTTCTTTTTCATTATTTTGTTGGCCCCATGTCATAGTACCAAGACATATTTCAGAAACCATAATTTCTGTTTTTCCTAAATTATTTTTTTTCAAACCGTGATCCTTTTAATGTATTTAATNGTATAATTTTTAATTTCAGCTATAGTTATTATGATTTTTATGTTAAGTCATCCTTTTTTTTAAATTTTAAGGTTTTGGAATGAAAAACGAAAATATAGGTATTACGTTGCATCAGTTAAAAATTTTTTGGACTGTTGCCCAAGCATCATCTTTTACAAAGGCAAGTAAAATATTAGGTTTGGCGCAGCCTTCTCTTTCGCAGCAAATTTCTAAATTGGAGGATGAGGTAGGGTCACTTTTATTTAAGAGAGGAAGATCGAAAATGAGCCTGACAGAAGCAGGGCTTTTTTTACAAAGACGGTCAGAAATAGTATTGTCTGGTGTAGAAGAGACTATGGTAGGTTTACGCCAGTTTGGGAGTGGTCAAAAAGGACTTATTTCTGTTGGCTTGTTATCTTCCGTTGCTAGAAANTTATTGCCAGCAGCATCGGAAAAATTAGCAAAAAAATTTCCTGAAATTGAGTTAGATATTTTAGAAATATCACCTGCTGAAGCAATAGATCTCTTATATGGAAGACAATTATCAGTAGCCGTATTAGCAGAAGACTCAATTGCGAAGAGTATATTATCATTTAGTAAGTCTTATTTATTTGAGGACCCTTATGTNCTAGCAGTACCAAAAAATATATCTTTAGAGAATATTAAAAATTTAGATGATTTGAAAAAGTCAAAGGAAAGTNCAGTATTGAATAATATTATTCAATTTGAATTTGGAAATCAGCATAAGAAAAGAATAGAAGANTGGTTTACTAGTGTTTTACCTAACTCTAGAGTGTTTGCGAAAACACGAACTTATGAGGTTGCTCTTTCAATGGTGCAATCTGGAAGAGGGGTTGCGATAGTTCCAGCATTAGCAGCAAGATTAGGAGGTAAAAAAATTGATTTTGATGTAAANTTATATAAAACTAATTTACCGCAAAGAAAAATTATATCTCTTATTCCTTCACAATATGTAAGGATTGAACCTTATAAATCTTTTATAGNCTCTTTAGTTGCAACCGGAAAAAGTATGCAACTGCCAAAAGCAAATCCTGTTCCTCCTATATTAGAGTCTTTAAGTATCTGATTTGAATTATAGGATNTACCAATTTCTGTTATAGGTTTGTTATTGTAAATAACTATGTATAGTTATATCATATTTAATTTTAAANAGGGATAAGTAATATGTGGAAATCACCAGTTGTTTTAGAAGTAGCAGTAGGTNTNGAAATCAATTGTTACGCTTGTGCAGAAATTTAATTAATTAAATAAAGTTTTTGTTAAAAAAGCCGGCTTTTTAGCCGGTTTTTTTTTATTTCTTTTTTAAGCCTCTTACTAAATATATTAAAGGNGCTGCTATAAAAGCTAAAACTCCCATTAATAACATAATTTGATTAAAAGCAATTGCACTTGCCTCATTAGTANCTATTTTATATAAAATTTGCATNAGCATTTTTAAATTTTCAGGAGAGTNATCAAGATATTGNGGGATGATATGCTTGATTTTATTTAATATAATCTCTGATTTGCTTATTGCTTGTGAGGATAAATTGGTAAAAGACTCATAATTTCTAGAAATTTTATATTCAAAAAGGGTATTTGATAATGCTATTCCTATTGCTGAACCTAGCCTACCCATTAAGGAATATAATCCACTTGCATTTTTNATTTGATNTTCTTTGAGATCNCCTAANGCTAATAATACTAGCGGTAAGAATATTAGTTGTGCTGANAGCCCTCTAATNATTTGNGGNANGATTATTTCATANGGGCCTATTTCAGATATCATAAAACCTTGCATCCANGTACCTANGGCTAACATTAAAAAACCTATAAAAGCAACTGTNCTTCTATTAAAAAATTTAAANANTACTAAAGCAAGNAANCCAGAAGCTACTTGAGAAAACCCCATTATATAAACCATTGATGCNACNGTTGTNCCATCAAGTTCTCTTACNCGNGCAATATATACTGGTAANATATATTGGCTTGCAAATATNATAAANCCCCATATAAAAACTAAAATAGTACATATTAAGAANTTTTTATTTAAAAANACTCTTATATCTACTATCGGNTTNTTTGTTGTTAATTCTCTTATAATAAAAAGTATTAAACTNATTATAAAAATAGCAAANAATACACANATTAAANTAGATTCAAACCAATATTCTCTTCTNCCTTCTTCTAAAATTGCTAATCCAGTTCCTANNAATANNGCAGCTAAAATNATTCCNATAAAATCAATTTTATNCCATAAATATTCTTTTTCATCAAAGTNAGCNAATTTNTATACGGCTATTCCAACTANAAANGAAAAAGGAATNGTAATAANAAATACAAATCTCCAACCAATTTCATCACTGATCCANCCTCCCATATGNGGGCCAAAAGCAGCAGCACAAGTAGCTATAACACCAGTGAAAATGGCCACTNTNTGTTGTTCTTTTTGTGGGTACAAAGTAAACATTGTTGAAAACATAGCAGGCATCATNCCTCCACCAAAAAAACCTTGAAAAACTCTAAAAAAAATCATTGATTCTATNGACCAAGCTAAACCACAAAATATNGANGCTANNCTGAAACCCATAGAACACATGAAAAAGAAGGTCTTTAGNGACATAGCCCTACTNAGCCATCCAGATAAAGGAAGCATAATTACCTCAGCTATTAAAAAAGAGGTTATTACCCAACTTACTTGGTCNGGGGCTGCTCCNAAACCGCCTTGAATATGTCTATAAGCTGCTCCTATATTNTGNACACTAATTAAACTAAAGAACATACCTAATGTCATNAGCCAAAAGGCAATTTTATTTTTGTCATTTTTAGAAAGAGTAATTATTTTATTTATTCCTTCTTAAAATATAAGAATATAAATATTAACTATATATCATTAATTAACTATTATTTTTAGATTTAATATANATTAATTTTTAGTTTCAATAGAAACATAAACTGATAAACCTGGAACAATTCTGCCTAACATGTTTTCAGGTATATCAAATGTAATCTTTACAGGTACTCTTTGTACTACTTTTACAAAATTTCCTGANGCATTTTGAGGAGGTAAAAGACTAAAAGATGCAGATGATGCTGGAGAAATAGAATGNACTTCTCCAATTATTGGGNTATTTTTAAAAGCATCAAAATGTAATTTTGCTTTTTGACCAACTTTAATATTTTCAACTTGTGTTTCNTTATAATTTGCCATTANCCATATATCATGNACTGGAACTAATGCCATNAATGGCCANCCATCTTCTACATATAAACCTGGTTCTGCAATTCTATTTGCTACGACTCCATTAATAGGCGCATAAATTTTGGTTGACTCTAAATCAACTATTGCCATATTAAGTTCGGCTTGAGACTTATTGTAATCAGCTTCTGATACTTTTAATTCGGCTTCAGATTTTTTTACTTCTACTATAAGTTCATTTTTTAAAGAGCTTATTTTTTCTTTTTCAGTTGCTAGCACTTGTAATTTATTTTTAACAGAATTTGTTTTAGAATTTGCAGAATCTAATTTATGTGATGTCGTATTAACTTTTGCAATGGCTTCATCTAACTTTGCTCTCGAAATAGAATTTTTATCGAATAACTTTTCCATTCGTGATAAATTTTTATTTGCGAGCTCTAGTTCGCTAGCATAAGATTGAGCTATGAAATTATAGCTACTAATTTCACTTTTCACTAATTCTATATTAGCGTTAATATTATTAAATGCAGACTCAATAGTAATAATTTTTGTTTTTGAAGCCTCTATTTTAGCTTTTGCAGCCTCTATTTTAGCTTCTGCAGCTTTTAGAGCAGCATTTAAAGAATTAACTTTATTTTGATATGGTTCTGGATCTAATATTACTAGAAGGTCATTTTTTTTGACAACAGAATGTGTTAGAGCAGGGACTTCTAAGATATAGCTTGAAATTCTTGATGACATTGTGGTTATAGAGGATCTAACATAAGCGTTATCAGTTGAAACAATACTTTTATTAGTATTCCACCACTCTAATCCAAATATAGTCGAGAACGCTATAGTAATTATAGAAACAAAAATTATAGTTAATTTTTTAAATTTCATTTTAAACCCGTAAGTAATTAATTTTTATTAATGTATAGCTATAACTTAATATTAATTAAATCAAGGGTTTATAATGCTTTATAAGGTTTATTAGGTATGTTATTTTTGCATGGCTTTTTACTGTTTACAGCTTTATGGTGGAGCCGAGGGGGGTCGAACCCCTGACCTCTTGACTGCCAGCCAAGCGCTCTCCCAACTGAGCTACGGCCCCTACTTTTAAATTATAAGTTTGTATCTTCTTCTTTATCCTCAATATCAATATCTGTTAGTCCTTCTAAATTATCTGAATCATCTTCATCATTTTCTATTTCTATTTCACTTTCTAACTCAATATTACTATCTTCATCTATAATATCTTCATCAATATCATCAATAGATATTAAATCTTCCATTTCTTCTTCAATATTATCTTCTTCTTTGTTTTCTATTTCTGAAGGAATATGCTCTGGTTCTACTTTTTCAATTTTTTGAATATTTTGAGTGTTTTTATTTAGAGGTGGCCTACCTAATCTAGGTTTAATCTTAATAATAAATTCTGCACCACATTTGGGACATATAGGAACTTCCTTTTTTAAATCATAAAATTTTGTTCCGCACGAATTACAAAGACGTTTATTACCTAATTCAGCTTTATCCATAAAATTACTCCATAAGTTATTCATATATAAATAATGCATTTGCCATTTAATAATATAGATGTCAAAAAAGAATTGTAAATTTAATATTAAGTTTGTAATTATAACTTATAATAAAGTAAACAATTATGATTAAAAAAAATATTATAAAAAATAATTTAGTCTCTCATGGGTCTAGGAGTTTAAAAGGTATAATTACTCCTCCAGGAGATAAATCTATTTCACATAGAGCCCTTTTATTTTCTTCTTTAGCATTAGGAAAAAGTGAAATTTCTAACTTGTTGCATTCAGAAGACGTCTTAAATATGGTAAAAGCACTTAAATTATTAGGTATAAAAATTACAAAAATAAATAATATATTTTACGTAATTGGATCTGGTTTAACTGGTTTTAATATTCCAAATAAACATATCGATTGCGGAAATAGTGGTACTTTAGCTAGAATACTAATAGGTGCTATTGGAGGAAGTGAAATTTTTGTGACATTAACTGGCGATGAATCATTAAGAACTCGGCCAATGAATAGAGTTATAAAACCTTTAAAGAAAATGGGCATTAATTTTCACTCTTCAAATGGATTATTACCATTAATAGTTTATGGTACTAATGAAATTCTTCCTATAAAATATAATTCTCCTATTTCTTCTGCCCAAGTAAAAACATCAATTTTGTTAGCAGGGTTAAATGCTCAAGGTACAAGTGAAATAATTGAGCCCTATACTTCTAGAGACCATTCTGAAAACTTGTTAAAATATTTTGGTGCAAATATAAAGTATAATTCTAAAACTTCTGGAAAGAATAAGGTATTGATAACTGGGGGTAATACTTTAAAAAGTTGTTCTATTGAAATCCCTGGAGATATCTCTTCAGCTGCTTTTATAATTATAGCCGCTATAATAATTCCTGGATCAGATATTTTAGTTAAAAATGTAGGTGTAAATTATTTTAGAAAAGGGGTATTAGAGGCATTAGAAAAAATGGGGGCTAAAATTAGTATAGAAAATAAATTTACTAATAATTTTAATGAGCCTGTAGCNGATATATCAGCTAAATACTCAAAAATTAAAGGAATAACTTTGGATAGTACATATTCTTCCAGGCTAATTGATGAATATCCTATTNTAGCAATAGCAGCAGCTGTTGCTTCTGGAAAGTCTGTATTTAAAGGTTTATCAGAACTCAGGCATAAAGAAAGTGATAGATTTAATGGNATTATTGATGGTTTGAAAGCATCTGGAATAAAGGTTGAAGCAAAAAANGATGATATTATTATTTATGGAAATTTATCTAGAATAAAGGGAGGCATAACCATTAATTGTCAATATGATCACAGAATTGCTATGTCATTTTTAGTTTTGGGAGCTGTGGCAGAAAACCCTATAAAAGTAATAGGCTGTAATTCCATCTCTACATCTTATCCAAATTTTATTTCAGAGTTAAATAGTATGGGTACAAAGATTAGGAATGAATAATAATATTACAGTTGCTATAGATGGTAATGCTGCTTCTGGAAAAGGAACTTTAGCTAAAAATTTAGCTACATATTTTAATTATGCTTATTTGGATACTGGAAAACTATATAGGGCTTCTGCATTAGTTATTAAAGAAAATAGAATAGATTATACAGATATAAATAAGGTAATAGAATTAATTAGATCTCATAATTTTTTTGATTTAAATTTAAATGATAATGCTTTAAAAAGTGATGAAATAGGAAAACTAGCTTCTTTAATTTCTGGATATAAAGACCTTAGAAAAATATTATTAACTTACCAAAGAAAATTTGCTCAAACACAACATTCTAATAAGTTGGGAGTAATTTTAGATGGAAGAGATATAGGCACAATAGTACTTCCAGAAGCCAATATTAAGTTTTTTGTAACTGCTTCAATAGATGNTAGAACAGAAAGAAGGTGGAAAGAGTTGATTTCCTTGGGACAAAGTACTATAAAGCGCCATGTCGAGAAAGATATAAGAGATAGAGATAAGCGTGATAGTAAAAGAAAATATTCACCTTTAATTGCTTCTCAAGATGCAATCTTAATTGACACCACTAATTTGGATGCTAATGAAGTATTTTTATTGGCTAAAAAACATATAGAAGAGTACTTATTACTATAAGTACATTANAGCTTTAAGGTGGGAAGCATTTTAACCCAGTTAATTTAGGACTGGTGCATCATAAATACTTAAGGAAAAAAATTTAATGTCAGATAAACAGGAAAAAATTGAAGTAGAATCGTTTGCAGATCTTTTTGCAGAACAAATAAAAATAGATGAAAAAAAAGAAGGTCAAGTTGTAAAAGGAACCATTATATCTATAGAGAATGATATGATGATTATTGATGTAGGGTATAAAACTGAAGGAAGAATTAGTATAAGAGAATTTTCAGNCAAGAGTAATACTAAATTGCCAGTTGAGGGAGATNTTATAGACGTATATTTAGAAAAAGTTGAGAATAGAAATGGTGAAGCAGTTTTATCGCGAGAAAAAGCAAGAAGAGAAGAATCATGGGGCACTCTTGAAAAAGCATCAGAAGATAAAGAAAAAGTTAACGGTACAATATTTGGAAGAGTAAAAGGTGGTTTTTCTGTTGATTTAGATGGAGCGATAGCTTTTCTTCCAGGTAGTCAAGTAGATGTAAGNCCAACAAGAGACGCAAATCATTTGGTAGGAAGTACTCAATTATTTCATATATTAAAAATGGATAGAAGACGAGGAAATATAGTTGTTTCTAGAAGGTCTGTATTAGAAGAATCTAGAGCTGAGGCTAAAGCAGAATTAGTTTCTACAATGGAAGAAGGTCAAATATTAGAAGGTATTATTAAAAATATTACTGACTATGGAGCTTTTGTTGATTTGGGCGAAGTTGATGGTTTATTGCATGTTACTGATATATCTTGGAAAAGAATAAGTCATCCTACTGAAGCTTTATCAATNGGACAGAAAGTTAAAGTACAAGTTATAAAATTTAATTCTGATACTCAAAGAATCAGTTTAGGTATGAAGCAATTAGAAGAAGANCCGTGGGAAATAGCTCAAAATAAATATAATGTTGATGATATGTTTACAGGTAGAGTTACTAATATAACTGATTATGGGGCATTTGTAGAATTAGAATCTGGAATTGAAGGATTAGTTCATGTTTCAGAGATGAGTTGGACT
The DNA here is from genome assembly GCA_002720535.1 of Candidatus Pelagibacterales bacterium. GTDB lineage: Bacteria > Pseudomonadota > Alphaproteobacteria > TMED109 > TMED109 > TMED109. Next base: position 24,789 of record PBIU01000005.1, read on the forward strand.
AAAAAAAATATGCAACCCGGAAAAATAGTTTCTACTTCTGAAGAAGTTGAGGTTAAAGTTTTAGAAATTGATTCTGAAAAAAGAAGAATTAGCTTAGGTATGAAGCAATGTAAGCCTAACCCTTGGTTAGACCTTCAAAAGAATTATAAAATTGGTACCGTAATGGAGGGTGAAGTAAAATCTATAACTGAATTTGGACTTTTTATTGGTTTACCTGGAGAAATGGATGGGTTAATTCACCTTTCTGATTTAGACTGGAACTCTTCTGGTGAGGATTTAATTAGCAATTTTAAGAAAGGTGATATGGTTAAAGCTAAATTGCTTGAAATAGATATAGAAAAAGAAAGAGTCAGTCTCGGCATAAAACAATTAACTCAAGACCCTATGGCAGATAATAATAAACTAAAAAAAGGTAATGTAGTTACATCAGTTATTAAAAGTATTACTGAAAAAGGATTACATGTTGAGATTAGTGAAGGGGTGAATGGTTTTGTGAAGAAATCGGAATTATCTAAAGAAAGGTCGGATCAAAGGGTAGATAGATTTGCAGTTGATGAAAAAATAGACTCAAGAATATTATCAGTAGATTCTAAGAGTAGAGAAATTTCTTTATCTATAAAAGCTTTACAGGTAGCAGAAGAAAAGCAAGCACTTAAAGATTATGGTTCTGTAGATTCTGGAGCTTCACTTGGAGATATTTTGGGGGCAGCATTAGAAGAAAAAGCTAAAACAGAAACTAAAAGTACAACTTCTAAACCTAAAGAAGAAAAAGCTAAAGAAAAAGCACAAAAAAGATAAGCCTAAGAAAGAGACTAAAACCAAAGTAAAAAAAACTTCTAAAAAAACAACTTCTAAGGATAAAGCAGCAGCAAAAAAAGATGATAAAAAGTAATATTTTATAGAAATAAATTTGTTTATTAATTNTAGTATTAATGGCANTATAATTTTATANTATATAATTATTATTTNTTGAAAGTTATTACATGACTCGGAGTGAATTAATAGAATTAGTAAAAGAGCAGAGTCCGGATTTGGACAGTAAAGAAGTGGAATCAGCTATTGAATTATTCTTTAATGAAATTATTTCAGGTTTAACTTCTGGAAGTAGAATAGAGCTTAGAGGATTTGGATCTTTTGCNGTTAAAATTCGAAATCCTCGAATAGCAAGAAATCCTCGAACTGGTGAGAAAGTTCAAATAGGTAGTAGATTATTGCCATTTTTTAAAGCAGGAAAAGAGCTTAATAATTTAATAAATTCCTAAGTATTAATTTAGGTGTATTTTATGTTTACAAAAATTTTGTCAAAATTTATATTTATAATATTTTTCCTTCTAGTAATATTCTTTTCAATTGCCAATTCAGATAATATTTCGATCGGAATATGGCCTATNGATAATAGAATAGAAATTCCTTTGTTCTTTTTGACTATTGTTTCAATTACTATTGGAGTATTTGTAGGTATGTTTTTATCAATATATGCAAGAATAAGACGTCGGTGAACTCTGGAAAGCATTAAATGTTAAATTTTAAAGAAAAAATAATTGTCGCTATAGATACTATAGATACTGGTGAGGCTTTACGCTTAGTTAAAACTATCCCAGATGCAGGTGCTTTGAAACTTGGATTAGAATACTTTTGTTTTAATGGTCCAGAAGGCATAAAATTAATATCTAAAACAGGTGCTAAAATCTTTTTAGATTTAAAATTTCATGATATTCCTAATACTGTTGCTGGGGCTATAAAAGCTATTTTACANTTACAACCTTATATGCTGACAGTACATTTGTCCGGTGGCTATGATATGTTGATGAAGGCTAATGATATAGTCTCAGAATACTGCCTTAAAAATGCAATAAAAAGACCTAAAATATTAGGTGTATCAGTACTTACTAGTTTAGATGATAATGATTTTTCCGCATTAGGTATTAAAGGTAGAGTTGAAGATCAAGTAATTCGCTTAGCTAAATTAGCAGAGGCAGCAGATTTAGATGGATTAGTAAGCTCAGCAAAAGAACTAAAGATAATAAGAAAAGAACTAGGCAGTAAGCTAATATTAGTNACTCCTGGAATAAGATTAATGGATGGGCAAGTCAATGATCAAAAAAGAATAGTAACTCCCTCTCAGGCTATTAATGATGGAGCTAATTTTTTAGTTATAGGTAGGCCCATAACAGCCTCCAAAGATCCGGGAGCATCTCTAGACCATATTTCTAAAGTAATTTGATATGATAAATGAAACCAAAATAAAGTTTTGCGGACTAACTAACTATAATGAAGTAGCTTTTGCATATGAAAAAAAAATCTTTTGGATAGGTTTCATATTTGTTAGGGGATCTCCGAGGTTTATAGAATTTGTTAAAACTAAAGAAATTATTAATCAATTTAAAAATAAATTAAATTTTGTAGGCGTATTTGTAAATCCAAATAATGATTGGATTCAGTCAGCNATGGATGTAGGTATAAACTATATTCAACTTCATGGAGAAGAAAGTATAGAAAGATGTAAGGAGATAAAGAAGCTTTTCAAAATTCCTATAATTAAAGCTATACCTATTGAAAGAGAAGAAGATTTAAAAAATATAGAAATTTATAATGACGTATGTGANTATTTTCTTTTAGATAAGAAAAATATNAGTAAAACTGGTTTTAATGGAGGAACAGGCGAAAATTTTGATTGGAATATTATTAGTAGAAATAAAAATTGGTTAAATCAATTTAAGCCTTGGATATTATCAGGTGGGCTGAATATATATAATGTTAAAGAAGCAATAGAGATTACTGGCACTAAAGCTATAGATGTTTCTTCCGGTATAGAGTATAATACTGGAATCAAAAGTATTGAATTAATGGATCTATTTGTAAAAAAAATATATAGAAAAAATTCAGAGGTTAGGGAATGAANCAAAAAGTAAATTCATATAAAAAAGGGCCAGATAAAGAAGGTTTTTTTAATATTTTTGGAGGGAGATTTGTAGCGGAAACTTTAATGCCTTTAATATTAGATTTGGAAAAAGAATATAATATTGCAAAAAAAGATAAAGATTTTATTAAAGAGCTTAAATATTGGAATAAACATTATATTGGAAGACCNTCGCCATTATATTACGCATCGAGAATTACAAAAGAACTTGGAGGAGCAAAAGTTTATTTTAAAAGAGATGAACTTAATCATACAGGTGCCCATAAAATTAATAATTGTATAGGACAGGTACTTTTAGCAAAAAGAATGGGAAAAAGTAGAATAATTTGCGAAACTGGGGCTGGTCAGCATGGTGTAGCTACAGCGACAGTCTGTGCACTTTTTGGACTTCCTTGCACAGTTTATATGGGTGCAAAGGATATTGAAAGACAGTCGCCTAATGTTTTTAGAATGAAGCTATTGGGAGCAAATATAGTCTCAGTTCAATCTGGTTCTCAAAGTTTAAAAGATGCAATGAATGAAGCATTGAGGGCGTGGGTATCAGATGTAGAAGATACTTTTTATATTATTGGTACAGCTGCCGGCCCTCATCCTTACCCTATGCTAGTAAGAGATTTCCAATCCGTGATAGGAGAAGAAACTAAAGAACAAATTATGGAAGCAGAAGGAAGATTGCCTGATAGTTTAATTGCATGTATTGGCGGAGGATCTAATGCGTTAGGCCTTTTTTATCCTTTTCTAGATGATATTTCTGTAAATTTATATGGAGTAGAAGCTGCAGGAAAAGGATTAAATACTAATGAACATGCAGCCTCATTATCTTTAGGTTCCCCTGGAGTATTACATGGAAATAGAACATATTTACTTCATAATGATGATGGTCAAATAATTGAAGCTCATTCAATATCAGCAGGGTTAGATTATCCTGGTGTTGGCCCAGAACATTCATATTTAAAAGATGTAAATAGAGTTAACTATGTAGGTATTAAAGATGATGAAGCTTTAGAAGCTTTTAAGTTTTGTGCAAAATTAGAAGGCATTCTTCCTGCTTTAGAGCCCTCGCATGCTCTAGCTTATGTAATGAAAATTGCGCCACAACTTGATAGAGATCATATTATNATAATGAATTTATGTGGAAGAGGCGANAAGGATGTATTTACAGTTGCGGATGCGCTTGGAGTTAAATTATNATGAAANTTGAAGGGCGAATAAAAAATAAATTTGTAAAACTTGAAGAACAAAATAAGAAGGGATTAATAACCTTTATTACTGCAGGAGANCCTAACTATAATATTTCNCTTGAAATTTTAAAAGGTCTTCCTGGNTCTGGAGCAGATNTTATAGAAATTGGAATGCCTTTTACAGACCCAATGGCAGATGGTCCTTCNATTCAAGCCTCATATTTAAGAGCTTTGGAAGAAGGNCAAAATATAAAAAAAACTATCGAACTAGTTAAAAATTTTAGAGTTTCAAATCANGATATTCCTATAGTGTTAATGGGTTANTATAANCCTATTTATAAATATGGAGTTAAAAATTTTTTAAAAGAAGCNAAAGCTGTAGGTGTAGATGGGTTAATTATTGTAGACTTGCCTCCAGAAGCTGATGATGAAGTATGCATACCAGCAAGNAAAATGGGTNTAGATTTTATTCGNTTAGCAACTCCTACTTCAAGTATTAATAGGTTNCCAAAAATAATAAAAAATTCCTCTGGGTTCCTATATTACNTTTCGGTATTAGGAATTACAGGTTCTAAAACTCCNAAAATTGNAAATATAAATAAAAACATAAAAATAATAAAAAGTTTAACAGANATCCCTATAGCTGTTGGNTTTGGNATTAAAACACCAATGCAGGCTTTAGAAATTGCCCAAACAGCCGATGCGATAGTAGTTGGTTCTGCAATTATNGAAAAAATTTATGAATCATATAACAAAAATAANAATAATNTAGNNNTTATAGTAGATGAAACCTGTGCTTTTGTTAAAAGCTTGTCAAATTCCATAAATAATAAAAATTAATAAGGAAAATTTAATGAGTTGGTTATCTAATTTTGTTCGNCCTAAGTTAAGAGCTCTTATAAAAAAATCTGATAGTTCATCTAATTTATGGATTAAGTGTAATGGTTGTGNACAAATGGTATACCATAAGGACTTGCAAGATTCTGTACATGTTTGTCCTAACTGCGGNCATCATATGAAAATGTCTGCAAGACAAAGAATTGAATGGATATTAGATGAAGANAGCATAAAAGAATTAACTATACCTNAAATTCAANTAGANCCATTGAAATTTAAAGATAGTAAAAAATATATTGATAGAATTAAAGATGCTAAGTCTAAATCAAAATCTGAAGAAGCTATTATTATTGCATCTGGTCAAATAGGTGGTAATAATGCTATGGCTGTAGCTCTAGACTTTAATTTTATGGGTGGCTCTATGGGAGCAGCTGTAGGNGAAGGCTTTTTAGAAGCTGCAAGAGAAGCTATTAAATTAAATATTCCATTAGTTATTTTTACCTCTTCAGGTGGAGCCAGAATGCAAGAGGGAATTTTTTCATTAATGCAACTCCCTAAAACAGTTGTTGCCGTTAATGAATTAAAAGAAAAAAAAATTCCATATATAGTTATACTTACAGATCCTACCACGGGAGGAGTTTCTGCATCTTTTGCTATGCTTGGAGATATTACTTTTGCTGAGCCAGGAGCTTTAATTGGTTTTGCCGGACCAAGAGTTATTCAAAGCACAGTTAATGAAACTCTTCCAGAAGGTTTTCAAACAGCTGAATATTTATTAGAACATGGAATGATTGATGATGTTATTCCAAGAAAAAATTTAAAGTCAGCCATTGCTAATACTATTTCTCTTTTGAGAAAAAATATAATTAATGAGAAAAACNTAGCTCTTAATGAATAATCAATTTTTAGAGAGGTTAGAAAAGTTAACATCTAAATATCCTAAAGTAATTGATCTTTCTCTTAATAGGGTACACAAATTATTAGATAAATTAGATAATCCTCATTTAAAACTTCCTCCAACAATCCATGTTGCTGGAACAAATGGCAAGGGTTCAACTATTGCATTTTTATTAAATTCTCTTAAATNTGCTGGAAAAAAAGTTCATGTATATACATCTCCTCATTTAATTGAGGTCACCGAAAGATTTATTTTATCTAATAAAAAGATTAGTTACAATCAGCTTTTTAGTGCATTAAGTTATTGTGAAAAGGTTAATGGAGGAGAACATATAACACAGTTTGAATTACTTACTTGTATTGCTTTTTTATTGATGTCTAAAACAAAAGCAGATTTTGCATTGATTGAAACTGGCTTAGGAGGCCGATTAGATGCAACAAATGTNATAGAAAANCCAATTTTGACAATTATTACAAGTATTTCAATAGATCATTCTGATTTTTTAGGAAATAAATTAACTTCTATAGCGAAAGAAAAAGCAGGGATAATAAAAAAAGGCATAACATGCATTACTGCTCCGCAGAGCCAGGCAGTTGAGAAAATATTAATTAATAAATGCAAAGAAAAAAACGCTAAACTTATAATTTGTAATGAAAAATCTTTTTTTAAAGTAAAAAAAAATGGTTTTGAAATAAACATTCCAGGTAATAAAAATTACTTTTTCTCTAAACCTTCTTTAGAAGGCCCTCATCAAGTTATTAATGCTGTATTGGCTGTTACAGCTCTAACTTCAGAACCAGAATTAGGTATCAATAGAAATGATATAAACAAAGGTATTAAATCTACATATTGGCCTGGGAGATTAGAAAAAATTAGTACAGAAATAGTTAAAAAACATTCTTTGAAGACTAATGACATTTGGTTAGATGGAGNNCATAATATTGCAGGTGCTGAGGCTATAAAAAATTGGATTTNATANAGAAATATAAAAAANCTCATATTAGTCTGTGGTTTTTTAAAAAATAAGGATGCTAAAAATATTNTACTTATTTTAAAAGNTTATATTAAACATATTATTCTAGTTCCAATAGATAATAAAAACTCATANACACTNAAAGAACTAAAAATTATTTCTAATNATNTAGAATTNAGNTCTTATACTAAAGATTCTATCAAAGAGGCCCTTACTTCTAGTGTGATTAATNGCAGTTCAAAAGTATTAGTTTTNGGTTCTCTNTATCTNATTGGAGAAACATTAAAATTAGATAATAATTAAATATTTTTGTCNATCCATTCTGTNAGGTCCGCCTTTGAAGACATTCCTACTTTAGTNTCTATTAGNTCTCCATTATTAAATAATAGCATTGTAGGTATACCTCTTATTTGAAANTTTCCAGGAGTTTCAGGNTTTTCATCTACATCTAATTTACCNATAGTTATCTTANCACTATACTCATCNGATATTTCTTCAAGTATTGGTCCTATTTGCTTNCATGGNCCACACCACTCTGCCCAAAAATCAACAATTATTGGTTGTCCTTTTTTAATAACATTTTCTTCAAAANTATCATCTGAAATTTGTATAGTGCTCATTTATTTTTTCCCTATAAGTAAATTTATANTAACTTAAACATCTTGGTATTTTTTTTCAATATCTTCAATTAAATTATTTAGATTATCTAAATTATTTAATGTTTTTANATCATTTTTTTCTTCATACTCNGCTCTGAGNTCATCTATTTCTTTATAAGCTTTAGGAATTGTATTCCATTTTTCATCATTAGTGCTAAAAAGTTTTTTAGCTATTCTACGCTTAATTTTAGTNATAATTTCCTCAGGAAGTACTAGAGGGTTTTCTTCGTAAATNAATTTTTCTGCAAAATAATAATTTCTTTCTTCNTTNAATTTATTTGCTATTCTCAATTTATCCTTCCAATCTGAAATATGAAATTCTTCCATTATAATTTTTTCATANTTATTGGAGAANGCTTGATATATTGTTTCTTCATAATTTATATCTTCTTGAGATATAAANTCCTCTTTNTCTGATGCTTGCTTATTTAATAATTTTTCCACCATTAATTTAAATTCTATATTAGAATTAATNATATCTGCTCTTTTAAATAATTCCTCATTTGAAANATGNTTATATTCATTTAATTTAGGAATAAAACTTGAATCCATAATAATTGGGCTTTTATTACTTCTTATAGACCTTATAATNTTAGGGCTTTTTGACATAAAATGNTCTAAAGAGTTNTCAGATAGATTTATATAATCTAAAGGGTNATGTTTTAGATCAAANCATTGTGCCCATTTGTAAACAGGGTGATAACATANAAAAGANACAACAAATGGAATGNTTTTACCAAAAAAAGTTTCTGTTATACAAAATAATTTNTTTTTCTCTATTTCATTATTTGCATTTTCTTTATTAGAGGTTAANAGACTGGNTTCCCATAATATAGGNTTTTTTNAATTAATAATTTCAGCTAATTTTATAGTAGCCACTGCATCACCTAGTGCATCATGCGCATTAAAATCTTTAATACCATTAAATGGNGCTAATTGATCTAACTTNAATGATAAGTTTCCTTTTTCATTATTAGGAATCTTAATNCTATTNGGATAATATATATGGNTCGCTCTTAAAGTNTTAAGCAAATCTGATCTTTTATTACCATTATTAATAGTAAAATAAGGATTAAATANGTTTTTAAATAATGTTTTTCNTAAGAATTCTTCATCAAANGATATAGAATTGTAACCAATATAAATAGCTGCACCCCATGATTTAAATTTTTTAATCATTAGTTCAANCAATGAAAAATGNGANAGATTTGTTTGTGTAAGATCTTTAACAGAGCTATGATTTACTAATATTGCTTTTGGATAGGGTATAATATCAGGCTGTAAGCGGCAACGAGCNTCAAACCTATCTATTTCCTGAAAATTAGAATTAGTTAATATAGCTCCAACNTGAATTATTTGGTCCCAATTACTATCTCTTCCTGTTGTTTCAAAATCATAAAATATATAATTCATATTAATTTATTTTAAACCATTCAATTGCTTCACTAAGTGCTTTTTTTGTTCCAATATGCAGCCATTTACCTGAGTTATTTATTCCCCAAAGTAAATTATTCTCGATAGCTTTATCATAACATATATTCAATGAGAATTTATTAACATTTACTTCATCAATTATTTTTGGATTTAAAACTTGCCATCCTGTATATGCAAGGCCATTAGCTTGTTTTCTGAATATTTTAGCAGGAAAAATTTTACTATTTGAAATAAAATCACCTTTTCCATTATAACCAATTGAATTTTTAATATTATCTAATAGTAAAAGAAAATTCATTTTATTGGGATCAAAATTTTTAATTAGATCAGCGAGAAAGTTTTTTGAATTATTGGGAATTATTATTGAATCACCATTTATAACTATTATTGGTTTTGTACTATCTTTATCTTTAATATTTTTTATTGCTCCTCCAGTTTCTAGTATTTCAGTTTCTTTTATTATCTTAATGTTCATAGATGAATTTTTCTTTTTATATGTATGTATATATTCTTCAATTTTTTCAGATAGATAATGAGTATTAATGAAACAATTCTTTATATTATTTTTTCTAAGTTCCTCCAAAATATAAAAAATAATGGGTTTATTGTTAATCTTTATTAATGGTTTGGGAGTGTTAAAAGTTAGTGGCTGCATTCTTGTTCCAAAACCTGCAGCCAGAATAATAGCTTGAGATATTTCCGGTATGTTTTTATGCATTTTATTTCCTATAAATATAGCTTATTTTTGGGAATATGAGTTTCAATCCATTCATTTATTTCTTTTAATTTAGCTCTTTTAGCTGATTGTAAAAAAGTGTTCATAGCTTTATTTACCAATTCTAAATATTTTAGTTTATTATCTCTTCTTGCTAGTCGTATAAAGATGCCTACAATTTTTGCATTTCTCTGGGCTGTAAATATATTATAGTTTTGAATAAATTTATTTTTATTTTTAATTTTATTTAATTTTATAAATTCCCGAATGGCAACTGATTTTGTTTTTTCTGATACATCTCTTCTTACGTCCTCAAGTAAAGAGGAAATATCATAAGCTTCATCTCCTATTAGAGCATCTTGAAAGTCAATCAGTCCTACTTTTCTAATCTCTTTTCTTTTTGGTAGCCAGAATAAATTATCTGCATGAAAATCTCTCAGGACAAGCTTATTTTGACCGAGGTTTTTAAAAATTTTCATCCATGATAATTGCCAATTATTTATGGAATCATTATTTAGTTTTATATTTATTTCTTTAAAGTACCAATCTATAAAAAGATTTACCTCATCAAGTAAATATTTATAATCATATTTTGGAAAATCTAAAGGAGGATTTGTACTATGTATATGCGATAAACATCTTATAGCATTTATATATAATAACTCTTCTGAAATATTATTTTTTATTGCTTTGTTAAAGGTTAAATCACCAAAATCCTCTATTAAATATAAACCTTTTTTATGGTCTACTTTAATTATTTTGGGAGCAGATAATCCTATCTTTTTTAGATGCCTAGATACTTTGATAAACTCATGGTTTTTATTTTCTGAAGAAGTTGACTCCATTAAGAGTAAATTATTATTTAATCTATAATATTTTCTACTGGATGCGTCTTGTGGAATATGCTCTTTTATAAAATTAGTTAATTGGTTTTCATTGAAAAATTGTTTAATATTCTTATTGCTATTTATATTAATTTTTGAATTTAACATTTATGCTGTATTAAAACCTTCAAATTCTTTTAAAAGTTCTATCCTTCCTTTAATTTCTACGGATCTTTTATCTTCTTTTATATCTTTTATAATAATATCTATTTTTTTATTTGGTAATAAGTGTTCAATTATTTCAGGCCATTCTATTAAAATTATACCATTATTTAAAGCTTCCTCTAGGCTTAGATTCCATACATCAGATGGGTTGTTTAATCTATACATATCATAATGCCATATAATATTATTTTTATATTCATAAGTAATGAGCATAGGAAAAGTAGGGCTTATTATATTATCATTTTTAGTAAAATGATTGATGAATGCTCTAGCTATAGTAGTTTTACCTGAACCTAAATTTCCTTTAAGACAAAAAATGTCATCTGGTTTGCTTATTTGAGCAAGTTTTTTTCCAAATTTTTTAGTATCTTTGAGATTATTTAATATTAATTTCATAAAATTATTTTATAAAATACTCCTAATATCTATAGTGTTCAGGTTTAAATGGTCCTGTAGTATTTAAACCTAGATATTTAGCTTGTTTTTCATTTAATGTTGTTAATTGGGCACCAACTTTTTTTAAATGTAATAAAGCTACTTTTTCATCTAATTCTTTTGGTAAGGTGTATACTTTTTTCTCATAGTTTTTAAAGTTTTTCCATAATTCTATTTGGGCTAATACTTGATTAGTAAAAGAAGCACTCATTACAAAACTAGGATGACCAGTCGCACAACCTAAATTAACTAATCTTCCTTCAGCCAAAACAATAATTTTTTTACCATCAGGAAATGTTACTTGGTCAACTTGAGGTTTAATTTCCTCCCATTGATAGTTTTTTAGACTAGATATTTCTATTTCAGAATCAAAGTGCCCAATATTACATATTATGGCTCTATCCTTCATTTCTCTCATATGGTCAATATTAATTACGTCACAATTTCCGGTAGCTGTAACAAAAATATCTGCAATTTTAGCTGCATTTTCCATTGTCACAACTTCATAACCTTCCATTGAAGCTTGTAATGCACATATTGGGTCGATTTCAGTTACTATTACTCGTGCNCCTGCATTTCTTAGTGATGCTGCTGAACCTTTTCCAACGTCACCATANCCAGCTACAACTGCTACTTTACCGGACATCATCACATCGGTTGCTCTTCTNATGCCATCAACTAAACTTTCCCTACATCCGTATAAATTATCAAATTTAGATTTAGTAACAGAATCATTTACATTAATTGCTGGTACTAATAGACTATTTTCCTTTTCCATTTCGTATAATCGATGAACACCTGTTGTAGTTTCTTCACTAAGCCCTCTAATATTTTTTAATAAATCAGGGTACTTATCATGCATTATTTTTGTCAAATCCCCACCATCATCTAGTATTAAATTAGGTCTCCATTCATTAGGACCTGTTATAGTTTTTTCAATACAATCCCAAAATTCTTCTTCAGTTTCTCCTTTCCAAGCAAAAACAGGAATATTACTGTCAGCTATTGCTGCAGCTGCATGGTCTTGAGTAGAGAATATATTGCAAGATGACCATCTAACTTCTGCACCTAAAAATATTAATGTTTCTATTAGAACTGCAGTTTGTATAGTCATGTGAAGACATCCAACTATTCTTGCTCCTGCAAGTGGCTTTGAATCTTTGTATTCTTCCCTGAGAGCNATTAAACCTGGCATTTCAGTTTCAGCTATTTCTATTTCTTTTCTNCCCCATGCTGCTTGTGAGATATCTGCTACTTTATAGTCTGTAAATTCACTCATAATGATCCTTATTTATAATTCGTTGGTAATAATTGCATATATAGTCTCTTTATCTAAAGCTGCACGAATGTTTTGTAAAGTTTTCTTTTTAGTGAGGAACCTTGAAATATAAGCTAACTCATTTAAATAAACCGGAAAATCACTAGTAGGCGAAATTAGAAATAATATTATATCTACTGGTTCATTATCAATAGAGTTATAATGGATAGGTTTATTAAGTTTAAGAAATATTCCAATAGACTGCTCAATATCAGATAGTTTAATATTAGGAAGTGCTATNCCTGATCCTATACTAGTATTTTCGTTATTTTCTTTTTTTAATAATAAATCTAAAATTGCTTCTTTAGAAAAGTTTGTTTGATCTTCAACTATTTTAGAGACTGTATTTAATAGTTGTCTTTTATTATTTATATTATGCAGTAAAAAAATATTAGACTGACTAATTATATTAGATAATTTAATTTTGTTATTTTTACTATTATTGAATATCTTCATAATTTTAGTCTCTTATGAAATTATTTTTTGATCTTACTATTGAGTTAGCAATATTTAAGCTTTCTCTATATTTTGTTACTGTTCTTCTTGCAACTTTAATATTTTGTTTACTTAAAATATCAACAATATTTTTGTCACTATAAATAATATCTTTATTTAGCTCACTATCAATTATTTTTTTTATTTTTGCTTTGATTGAAACTGCTGAGTTATTATTTTTTTCTCCTATAGTTTTACTCGTAAAAAAATAACTCATTGGTAGTGTAATATTATTAAATTTGACATATTTATTTTTTACCGCTCTACTTATTGTGCTTTCATTCATAACTGTTTTTTCAGCGATTATTTTATGTGTTAGTGGNAGAATTTCTTCCTCTCCNTTATAGAAAAATTTTTTTTGATGAATAAATATTTTATCAGCAATTAATTTTAAAGTATTATTTCTTCTATTTAAATTATTTTGAAGCATTTTACCATGAGCTATACAATTTTTTATATATACTTTGGCTTCTTTAATATTTAAATTTTTTTGTTTTATTTTTATCTCATTTATATATTTTTCATCTATTAAAACTTCATATTTATTTATATTATTTAATGAAAAATTAATATTATTATTTTTAATTTCAACAATAAAATCTGGAATGACTCTATCTATTTTTTCTTCTTTAAAGCCATCAATAGGAGTAGGCTTTAAGGATTTAACATTATTAATAAGTTTAATTATTTCACTTTCTTTTGATATACATAATTCTGCTAGTTTTTTATAATTACCAGCTGCAACATAATTGAGATTATTAATGATTATATTATAATGATTATTAAAGATATTTTTGTTTTTAAGTTGAAAAATTAAATGTTCTTCCAAGTTTTTAGAAAAAATACCTTCAGGATCAAGTAGTTTCATTTTATTTAAGACATATTTTGATTGTTCTTCGGTAGTTTGAGTCATTTTTGCTGCATCTTTTATAGATAAATTACAGAATCCTTTACTAGTGATATTTTCAATAAAAACTTCAACAAGCTTCTGGGCCCATTTATTTATAGAAATAAATGAACTTTGTTGGTATAGCCATTCTTTTATATTTATATTTTCAGAATAATTATCAATATTATCATTATCATTTGTTTCATTATATTTTTTAGAAGATATTAAAAAAGGATTTTTTTCTATCTCTAAACGGGTATAATCTTCTAACTCAATAGCCGACATTTGTAATATTTTAATCGAATTGATCTGAGAAGGATTTATTTTTTGATTAATTTTTAAATTGGGAATTTGTGATATATTATGTTTGAGCATTTTCTATTTAATTATATATTAAACTTTTCACCTAAGTAAACTCTTCGAACATTTTCATCTTCTATTATTTCAGAGGGCTTTCCATTCATTAATATTTTACCATCGTGCATGATATAAGCTCTATCTATTAGTTCAAGTGTTTCTTTAACATTATGATCAGTTATAAGGACCCCAACTCCTCTATCTTTAATATGTTTTATTAGTTCTCTAATTTCCTCAATAGCTATAGGATCTATCCCTGCGAGAGGCTCATCTAAAAGAATAAAAGATGGTTGCATAGCAAGCGTTCTCGCTATTTCCACTTTTCTTCTTTCACCACCTGATAGTGATAAACTAGATGCTCGTCTTAAATGAGTTAAAGAAAATTCTCCTAGTAGCTCCTCTAAATGTATCTCCCTTTCTCTTCTATCTTGAATATTTAGAGCTAGGATTGCCCTTATATTTTGTTCAACAGACATACCTCTAAATATGGATATTTCTTGAGGCAGATAGCCTATACCTGCCTTAGCTCTTTTATAAATTGGCATATCAGTTATATTCTCTCCATTAAGCAAAATTTTTCCGTAATCGGGATTTATAAGGCCACATATCATATAAAAACATGTTGTTTTTCCTGCACCATTTGGNCCTAATAATCCTACTGCTTCTCCTCTTTGNATTTTAAGNGAGGCGCTCCTNACAGCCGGCTTTTTACTNTAGGATTTTCCTAAGTTAGTAACTACTAAACCGTCATTTTGTATTATTAGTTTTGGATTATTATTCATTTTTATCAGCTTTTTTAGGTGAAAAACGCATTTTAACTTTTTTAGTACTTTTGTCACTAGTAATTTGGCTTAAACCAGTATTTAAATCCATTACAAGTAATTCCCCTTTCATGATATTATCATCTCTTTTAAGAGTCACTGTATCTTCTATAATTATATTATTTTTGATAAAATCATATTTTGCTATTTTACCCGTTGCAACTTCTTTTTCATTAGTAAAAATCACATTTCCTTCTGCCTCTATTAAAATAATTTCATTTGTATCTTCTTCTTGATCTAAGTGCACAATTAATTTATTAGCAGATATCTTTTTTTCACCTTGTGTTGCAATAGCATTTCCTATTGCATAGGCAATTTTCTGATCATCATTCCATTGCATCTCATCCGCTATAATATCAACAGGTATGACATCATTTGCTAATGAGTTTAGGGATATAAAAAATAATATAAGAATAATTTTTAAATTTTTTATTATAGATATCATTAAATATTANCCTTATTATTATATAGNGAAAGNTGAGGNCTTCCNTTTAANATTANAGTTGANTCNTCTAAATTATANATNANACCTTNTCCGTTTAGTTTTCCCCAACTTCCGTCAACAGTAACATTNTCATTACTACTTAATATATTATTNTCTACTATATATATAAGCCTATTTGTATAAAATTTTGTCCCTTTTGAAGATTCAATAACTACATTTTCNATAAGTTCTAAAATTTGTTTATTATTATCTAATATACCTTTTGNTGCATAAAAATAAATATCTTTTTNATTTGATGGTTTATAATGGCCTTNAGGTTTTTCTAAGATTATNATANTNGAATCTGTAATATNTTTATTTGCTTTAGNGGCTTTNANTGTAACAATAGATTTATTTTTATTTTTAAATAATATTATTGGTTTGATTAAGGCATCTGGTTGNTTGAGANTTTGTNCTTNATNTATATCTAANATTTCGTTATTNGGAACNTTNTGCCACCANCTTAAAACTATTATTGNNGTTAATATTATTAATGAAANAAATATAATTTTTAATANATATTTTTTTATACTNAAANTTTTAGTNGTATTTNTTTCTCTATTNTGAACGCTGCTGATCCAAGANTTATGGAAAGATTTATTTTGCAATTTCATNACTATTTAGTTTTGATACAATCATGNATATGAATAATTCCTAGTGGANTTTTTGATTTTTTATTTAANACGAATAGAGCTGTTATTTTATTATCATTCATNATTTTAATTGCATTTTTNATATTTTGATTTGGTTCNATAGTTANAGGTNTCTTTGTCATAATNTTATTTATAGGCATATCAATAAAGTTTTTAGATATATTTCTTCTTAAATCTCCATCTGTTATAATACCAATTAAATTATTNTTTAAATCTGTAATTCCTACACAACCAAAACCNTATGAAGTCATCTTTATTAAAGCTTCNCTCATAGCATTTTTATGATTTATTAGAGGTATTTTTGATTTTACGTGCATTAAATCTTTTACTTGCATAAGACTTTGNCCTAGCATTCCACCTGGATGNAATTTTTTAAAACTNTTTTCATTAAATTTTCTTTTCAACATTAGCTCTATAGCTATGCTATCGCCAAGAACTAACATCATAGTAGTTGATGTGGTTGGAGCCAAATTTAGAGGACAAGATTCAGTTGCTTTCGGAATTAGACAAACAATAGTTGCGTTGTTAGCAAGAAAACTATTTGGATTAGAAGTTATAGCAATAAGTTTAATTTTATTTNTTATAGCAAAATTTATTATAGGATACATTTCTTTTGTTTCACCAGATTTAGATAATGCAATTANAATATCATTTTTTTGAATTAAACCTAAATCTCCATGACTAGCTTCATTACTATTTATATATATTGATGGAGAACCAGTAGACGATAATGTTGCTGATAATTTTAAGCCAATAAAACCACTTTTACCTATACCTGTAATAATAATTTTACCTTTGGTTTTATATAATAAGTTTACAGCCTTAATAATAGAATTATCTATTGATTTATTTAGTTTTAACAAAGCGTTACTTTGTTGTTTAATATTATTTTTTATAGAATTTAATTGTTTCGAATATGACAATTTAAAGCTCCTGATTAATATTATATATTTTAGTGATCAAAAATATCAGGTTCGTTCCATCCATTTAAGTCTAAATATGCTCTTGTACCAATAAATTTAAAAAGCTTTTCCGCTAATTCATTTCTATTTTCTCTCTTTAATATAATATCTAATTCATATTTTATTTTATGCAGATATAGTACATCTGACGCAGCATATNCNAGTTGCTCGTGNCTTAGTTTNTTANTACCCCAATCTGAACTTTGTTTTTGCTTAGATATATCTANATTNACTANCTCTTTACATAACTCTTTAAGACCATGTTTATCAGTGTATGTTCTAACTAATTTTGANGCTATTTTAGTACAATAAATATTTTCACACATGATTCCCATATTTTTGTANATAGCTGCTAAGTCAAAACGAGCATAGTGAAATATTTTTTTAATATTATTGTTTTNTAATAGTTTCGCTAAAACAGGGTAAGATTTATTNNCTTTNATTTGAATAAGATGAGCATNATTATCNCCGTTAGAAATTTGAACTAAACANAAACGGTCTCTTTTAAAATCTAAACCCATAGTTTCNGTNTCNATAGCNACNCAATCAGAAAACTCTATTTCTGNNGGCAAATCATTGTCATATAAAGTATAATTTTTTTCTTTCATATTTACTCCANTAAAATAATTTTATANTAACTTTTNAAATTTACCTAACTAAATTGAAAATCATTANGAAATTGTTTTTNGCTATATTTGTATTTTAACTTTTTTNTATTATATAAGTATGTATATAAAGATGATTTTTTTAGAAAGGTTTATTNGTGAATTTTANTAAAAAAAATAGAACCGTNNTTATTTTTGGTGCTTCAGGTTTTNTAGGNAGGTATATAGTAAATGAGTTATTAAAAAATAATTGGATTNTAAAAGTATTTGTNAGNAANCCTAATAGAGCAAAACATTTNACATTAATGGGAAAATTGGGACAAGTCTCAATANATCAATGTGATATTATGGATGCTGCTANGGTNGNAAAAAGTATTGCNTCTGGAAGTAAAGTAATTAACTTGGTAGGTATTTTAGANGAGAAAAATAAGCAAAACTTTAAAAATATTCATGTAAAAGGNGCNATAAATATAGCGAAAGGTTGCTTAAAATATAAAGTAGATAAATTGATTCATTTTTCTGCNTTAGGTTTATTTGATGGAGANCACTCAAAGTATGCNAAAAGTAAGTTAGATGCTGAAAATAATATAAAAAAGATATTTAAAAAAACAATTATTTTTAAGCCTAGTGTAGTTTTTGGTCCTGAGGATAATTTTACTAATAAATTTGCCAAAATGGCCTCTATTTCATTATTTTTACCTTTAATAAATTCTGGAGATACTAAATTTCAACCAGTTTTTGTAAAAGACATTGCTAAAGCTGTAGCTATAGTAATAAAAGATGATGTTCATAATGGAAAAATATATAATCTTGGTGGCCCAGAAATTATGAGTTTTAAAGAGATATTAGATCTTATATTAATTAAAATTAGAAAAAAAAGAATATATCTGAACCTTTCTTTTCCTTTAGCTAAGTTACTAGGTTTATTATTTGCATTTTCTCCTATTAAACCAATTACTCTAGACCAAGTTAGGTTATTGGAAAAAGATAATATCTTACCTAAGAACGGATTAGGCTTTAAGGATTTAGGCATTAACCCTTCTTCTATGATTTCTTTGTCAGATAATTATTTAAAAAGATATATATCTAAATATTAATGAAGCATAAAATGATGATGCCTAGAGAAATTCTATAAATTACAAATGGCAGAAAAGTATAATTCTTAAGCCATATAATTAGGAAAATAATAGATAAATATGCAAAACAGAAAGATAGTAAAAGTATTAATATAATCGATATTATTTCTTGGTTGCCACTTATGTTATTTACAAGCCATAATGCTTCTAGCATGACTGCCCCTAATATAGTTGGNAGTCCTGAATAGAGTCCTAACTTTGTAGATTCTATCCGAGTTAGTTTTAAAATTCTAGCAGCAGTTATTATTGTACCGGCCCTAGAAGCACCTGGTATTAGTGCAAATATTTGAAATAACCCTATAAATAAAGAATCTAATATAGATAGAGAATAAATATTTCTTTTTTCTGTTTTATTATTATCTACAATGTAAAGTAATCCAGCACCAATTATACTAGCTATAGCAATTAGATTAAAAGATAATAGTTCTTTATCTAAATTTTTAAATATAAGTAATCCTACCACTAATATAGGCAAAGTAATTAAAAATAAATTTCTAACAAATAGAATATTATTATCTTTTTTAAAGTTTTTTAAATAGTAAAATGAATAGAAAATTTTTAAAAGATCTTTTTTAAGATAAATACATACNGCAAGCAAGCTTCCTAAATGAGCAGAGATAGCCATAGTTCTTCCTGAAACAGACCAATTTAATAAATGTTCTAAAGTAAATAAGTGTGCGGAAGAGGATATNGGAAGAAATTCCGTCACTCCCTGAGTAAAAGAATATAAAATTATTTCCCATAATTCCATTTTCAATTTCCATAAAATAAATATCTTAATTATCTTAAACAGTTAATAATAAATAGTTTATACTTTATTTAATTATTTTAATAATGGAATATTTTATATGACTATATTATATCATTTGCCATTTTCATCAAATTGTAGATTAGTTAGAATAGCGCTCGCAGAAAAAAAATTAGAAGCTAAATATATAGTTGAGCCTATTTGGGAGAGAAGAGAAGCATTCTTAAAAATTAACCCAGAAGGACAGGTACCAGTTTTATTAACTAAAGAAAATAATTATATTGCAGGAGCGACAGTGATAATAGAATGGTTAGAAGAAGCAATACCTTTTAATAATTTAATAGGTAAGGAAATCACTTTTAGGGCAGAAGTGAGAAGAATTATGGCATGGTTCAATAATAAATTTAATCATGAAGTGGAGTCCACAATAGTTTTTGAAAAGATAATGAAAGTTTTTATAGGTAAAGGAACACCTGATGCGAATATTTTAAGGGTAGGCAGAAAAAATTTATTGGTCCATTTACAGTATATTGATTGGTTAAGTAAAAATAGAGATTGGTTGGCAGGAGATAATTATAGTGCAGCAGATATTAGTGCTGCAGCAAATTTATCCATACTTGATTATTTAGGAGAAATTAAATGGAGAGATTATTCCTTTGCTAAGGAGTGGTATGCACGAGTTAAATCACGCCCCTCTTTTAGGAGTGTTCTTTTAGATAAAATTCCTGGCCTTCTTCCACCTAAATATTATAGCGATCTCGATTTTTAATGAATTTATTTCAATAAATATATATATTATTCATAGGAGTATATATCAATGGAATCCTTTTCAAGTTTAGTTGAAACATTTTTATCAGTTATAAAAAGTATTATTAATAATAATATATTATTACCAACTGGAAATATTTGGATTTCAGATGTACTTATATACCATTTATTTTTGGTTATATTAATAACAGCCATATTTTCACTTATTTTTAATAAACTAATAATTGTTTTTATTAGAGGATGGCTTAGGAAATTAAATTTTAATATAGGGAAACAATTACTTGAAAAGAAGGTTCTAGTTCCTATAGGTTGGGCTATTCCAATAATTATATTTGAGGCTGGTTTAGGCAGTTATTCGCCAGAAGAGGGTATAATTTCTCGATTAATGAAATCACTTATAACTCTAATTTTTATTTTATCTATTAACCGTTTTATATCTGCTCTTTCAGATGTTTTGAAAGGTAATAAGACATTTTCTGGTACTCCTATTCAAAGTTATATGCAACTGTTTAAATTAATTGTTTATTTATTTGGTATAATTATTATTGTATGCACTTTATCAAATACTTCTCCTTGGACAATACTTTCGGGTTTAGGCGCTTTAACAGCTATATTATTGTTAGTCTTTAAAGATACTATATTGGGGCTTGTTGCTTCTATTCAAGTTTTTGGGTCTGATACTATTAGGGAAGGAGATTGGGTAACAATTCCTTCATTAGATATTGATGGGGATTGTGTAGAAGTAGGATTACATACTGTAACGGTAAGGTCTTGGGATAAAGCTTTAATTACTTTTCCAAGTGCTAAATTATTAGAACATCCTTTTAAAAATTGGCGAGGTATGGAAGAGTCTGGTGGACGCCGAATAAAGCGGGCTATTTATATTGACCAAGAATCAATTTGTTTTGTTGAAAAAGATTTAAAAGAAAAATTATCAAAAGTTAGTCTTTTGGCTGATCATTTTGAATTTAAAGAAAAAGAAATAGAAAAGGCAAATGCTTTAATAGGTGAAGAAAAAGTTAACCATAGAAGACTAACAAATATAGGAGTTTTTAGAGCATATTTAATTGAATATTTAAAAAGTCATGAAAAAATTAATGAAAATCTTACGCTTATGGTGAGACAATTAGCTCCTACTACTTCGGGCTTACCCTTAGAAATTTATGCTTTTACTTCATCTGTAGAATGGACTGATTATGAATCTGTTCAGTCGGATATTTTTGATCATGTTTTAGCAATAATATCCTTGTTTGATCTTAAATTAACTCAATCACCTTCAGGTCACGATATTAAAAATTTTTTAACTAACCTTGATATAAATAATTAATTTCTTTTATATGAGTAGTTTAATAGAAAGTATCAAATCTAGAGCTTATAAGTTAGAATTTGATGATATTGGTTTTTGTGAAGCAAAGATTCCAAAAGAACTCTCTAAATATTTAAAAGAATTTGTGTCTCAAGGAAGGCATGGTTCTATGAGTTGGCTATCAGATACTTTAGAGAGAAGATTACAACCTCAAAATATGTGGAAAGAGGCAAAAACAGCTATAATACTAGGCACCAATTATGGCCCTAAAAATAATCCTTTAGATAAGTTAAAAAATAAGAGCTCAGGAAATATTAGTNTATATGCTCAAAATAANGANTATCATAAAATAATTAAGGGAAAATTAAAAAATCTTGCAAGTTGGATNGTATCTAAAACACANGGAGAANTTAAGGTTTTTGTNGATACNGCACCTTTGATGGAAAAACCTTTAGCGGAAGNNGCNGGNNTAGGNTGGCAAGGAAAACANACAAATTTAGTAAGTTCTAATTTTGGNAGNTGGCTTTTTTTAGGAATTATATTAATTGATNCTGATTTACAAGANATAGAAAATAAAACTNAAGAGAATAACTGCGGAACTTGCACTAAATGNATAGATNTATGTCCTACANATGCATTTATTAGTCCTTATAAGTTAGANGCANGAAAATGTATATCATACTTAACAATTGAAAATGGTAGCCANATACCTAGGGAGTTTCGTAAGTTAATAGGTAATAGAATATATGGTTGTGATGATTGTNTNGCAATATGTCCNTGGAATAAATTTGCTCAAAAAACTAAAANTATATCATTTNNNCCAAGAGAGGATTTAAAAACTCCTNCTTTANAGANTTTATCTCTTTTAACAGATNCTGAATTTAGGANNTTNTTTTCTGGNTCNCCNATAAAANGAATNGGNAGAAATAGGTTTATTAGAAATGTTTTAATTGCTATNGGAAATTCATCTGATAGNTCCTTAATTGANTGNACTATTAGGCTATTAGANGATAATTCNTCNNTAGTTAGAGTNGCTTCTATTTGGGCNCTAAGTAGACTNTCAANAAANTCATTTTTNTNAGAAATTGATAAAAGAATTAATANAGAAAAGAATAAAGAAGTTATTAATGAATGGCTNCAATCTAAAGAAGATATAAAAGAAGTTAAATTGGATAATTTTATATGAAAAANATTTCTATCCTAGGNTTAGGTAATATTTCTTTTGAGCTTTGTTCTGCTCTTNTNAAGCAGGGCTTTAATGTTTTTGGTTCAACNGANAATTANGANAGACAANTAANACTTAAAAAAATAGGNGTTAAGGTNTNNTCTCGAAGNNATATAGACCAATGTATATTAAAAGCTGANAAATTAATNATAACANTNCCNCCAGATAATTTTGGNTGTAAAATAATTAAAACTTATTCTAAAGAAATTNTAGATTCTAATGTTANNTGGATTGGNTANNTATCNAGCACTTCNGTGTATGGTAATTATAATGGNGAAGANGTAAATGAAAATAGTAAGTTAANACCAAAAGAATCNTTAGAAANAAATAGGGTNAAAGCTGAACAAGATTTATTAGATTTTGGNACTAAATATTCAATATTAGTAGAAATATTTAGATTATCNGGAATATATGGNAATAATAAAAATGTTATTAANCAAATTATAACTAAAAAAGTTAAGCCAATATATAAAGAAGGACATTANTTTAATAGAATACATGAAAAGGATATAGCTAGGNTCTTATGCTTAGCATGTNCCAATCAAATGAATTCTGGAATNATTAATNTATCAGATAATTTNCCGGCTTCTCAGTTAGATGTNCTAATTTATGCATANACTATTATGAATAAAAGTATGCCTNAATATATAAATTATTCNGATATATCTNANGAAATGNCTAATAATCTTAGGCGCTTTTGGGAAAATAATAGGAGAGTAAATAATNCNTTATTAAAAACAAAATATGGTAACTTATTATTTCCTACATATAAGGAAGGATTAAAATCCATATACCATAATTATGAAATGCAATCTTGGTATAAAGATTGAACTATTATTAAGATTTTTTTTAATTGTTTTTCATTAGAAAGTCTATGATCCCCATTTTTTATAATAATAAGCTCTGAATTTTCATTATTATTTTTTTTGAAGACCTTTAAGCTTTCTTTCCAGCTAACCGATTTATCTTTATCTCCATGAATAAGTTTTAAAGGTAAAGAAAATATATTTTTTTTATTAGTTAATATTAGGTTCTTATTCCCTTGTTCAATATTATTTTTTGTTATTATATAACCATTAGAATCGTACTCTGATGGTATTTTGGTAAATCCTTTTTTAAGAATTTCATTTTTTTGTGTTTTATTTAATTCTTTTTCCCATAATCTCGCAGTAAAATCTGGAGCTGCAGCAATAGTTACTAACCCTTTAATTTTTGTTGGATTCATTAAACTTATTTTTAAAGCAATCCATCCTCCCATACTTGAACCTATAATTATTTGAGGCTTTGATGGTATTTTATTTAGTATTTCTAATGCATCCTCAATCCATTCTTGTATAGAAGTATTTATAAACTTTTCAGAAGATTTTCCATGACCAGAATAATCAAATAAAGTACATTCATATTGATTTTTTTTACACCACTCAAATATATGTTGAGCTTTACTACCAGTCATATCTGAACAAAAACCACTAAAAAACATAAAGCCAATCTGAGATTTACCTTTATAATATTGGTATGCAATTTTTCTATTATGGCTTGTATGTAATATTTTATGCATTAAAGTAATCTCATTATTATTAATTTTATAAATTGAAGTGAATATATTTTGAAAGAATTTTATGACTGTAGATATAAAAAATTATAGAATTTTGCAAGTTTTACCTCATTTAAATAGTGGTGGACTAGTCTCAGGCGCAATAGAAATTTCTAACGCTTTGCAGAAATCAGGTCATATTTCTTATGTTGCTTCAAATGGTGGAAGAAGAGAACGAGAGATTATTAGAGAAGGCGGTATAGTACTTCTGCTGCCTCTGGCTAGTAAAAACCCTATTACAATATTTAGAAATATTTATAGACTATCTAAAATAATTCAGAAAAATAAAATAGATATTATTCATGCTAGGAGCAGAGCTCCAGCTTGGAGTGCCTATTTTGCAGCAAAAAAAATGAATATTCCTTTTATTACTACCTTTCATGGCACATATTCCATAAAAGGAAAATGGAAAAAAAAATATAATAGTGTAATGACTAAAGGTGATAAGGTTATAGCTATAAGTAATTTTATTAAAAAACATATTCTAAATAACTATAATATTAACCATCAAAAAGTAGTTACTATCCATCGAGGAATTAATCTTGATACTTTTAACCATTTAGAAGTTTCTGATGAAAGATTAATTTCTTTTTGTAAAAAGTTTAACATACCTGAAGATAATTTTGTTATTTTATTACCTGGAAGAATAACTAGATGGAAGGGGCATAAAACTCTCATTGAAGCGGTTGCTATGCTTGGAAGAGAAGATATTGTTTGTCTATTTGTTGGAGATATTCAAGGACGAAATAAGTATTATAATGAATTAAATTCACTTATAGATAAATTAGGCCTGACCAATAATTTTAGAATTATTGAAAATCAAATTGATATGGCTGCAATATATAAATTAGCAGATGTCGTAATTTCTGCATCGACTGACCCTGAAGCTTTTGGGAGAGTAGTTGCTGAAGCACAGGCAATGGGTAGACCAACAGTAGCAGTTAATCATGGAGGTGGACCAGAAATTATTATAAATAATGTTACTGGATGGTTATTTAAATCAGGAGATGCAATTGATTTGTCAGACAAAATACTTAAAGCGATAGATTTGGATGACTTGGAAAGGAAAAATATGGCCTCTAAAGCTATAGAAAGAACCTCATTAAATTTTAATAATGATACAATGTGTTTTAAAACATTAGAAATTTATTCAGATTTAATAAATAGAAATATTAAAAATGAAAAATAATATTTTAGTTATTAAACATGGAGCCTTAGGCGATATAATTCTTGCTGGTTCTGCTATGCAAGCTATAAGAAATTATCATAAAAATGATAATATTATTTGTCTTACTACAATTAAATTCGAAGGCTTATTAAAGAGCTCACCTTGGTTTGACTTGGTTTTGATTGACCCTAAGCCAAAGTGGAGGGATTTAAAAGATTGGAATATATTAAGAAAATTTTTTATAAAATATAAATTTACAAATATTTATGATCTTCAAACTTCTCATAGATCTAATTTATATTTTTTCTTATTTTGTTTTTTAAAAAAATCTC
The DNA here is from genome assembly GCA_002720535.1 of Candidatus Pelagibacterales bacterium. GTDB lineage: Bacteria > Pseudomonadota > Alphaproteobacteria > TMED109 > TMED109 > TMED109. The sequence goes on from PBIU01000005.1 coordinate 50,751, forward strand.
ATTGGTCCGGAATAGCCTTAGGAAGTAAATATAGACATAGTAATAAGAATAGAAAATTTATGCATACAATTGATAGGCAAAAGGATCAATTAAAATTAGCAGGGATTCAATATGATTTTTTGCCAGATTGGAGATGGTTAGCAGATAATTATGATAATAGAAGTATATTGCCAAAAGATAAATTCATAATCATTGTGTCTGGTGCTGCTAAACATAGAAAAAATAAGAAATGGTCTGCAGAAAGTTATGCATATTTAATTGAATATCTATCAAATATTGGAATTAAATCTATTTTAATAGGAGGTAATGAAGAGTTTAAAAATATAAATAATATCATTACAAAAGTTAGTCATTCTGTAAAAAACAAACCCTTAAATTATGCGGGAAAAACTTCTTTTAAGGATATAGTTTTTTTGAGCAAATATGCAATGTGCGCTATTGGAAATGATACGGGCCCTATGCATTTATTAGCTACGTGTCGTTTAAATTTAATAGTTTTATTTGGAGCTGGTTCTAATCCAGATTTATGTGCACCATTAGGAAAAAATGTTCATATACTTCATAAAGATATTATTAGCGATATTAAAGCTGAGGAAGTATTTAAAATATTGAAAAATATAGGAATAGATTGAAAATTTTATAAAATAATATATAGATAGATTGAATATAGATATTTTTAATAAATTTTAATTTGTTTTTATTTTATAAATATGTATTTTTTTAATAATATTATAATAATATAGAGGAGCAGAAGTATAAATAAAAAAAATAGTAAACAAAATTCCTTTTCTGAAGATTTACACAAAATAAATAATCAAATTACTACAGATCCTATAAGAGTTATAGATAGTGAAGGAGCAATGCTAGGTATATTACCTTTAAGAGAAGCAATAGAAAAAGCTGAAGATTTAGGTTTAGACTTAGTAGAAGTATCTCCTAATGCAAAGCCGCCGGTTTGCAAGATAATTGAATATGGTAAATTTAAGTATGCAGCACAGAAAAAAGCTGCAGAAGCTAGAAAAAAGCAAAAAACCGTTGAAGTTAAGGAAATAAAATTTAGACCAAATATCGATACAAATGACTATGAAATCAAGATGAGAAGTGTAAGAAAATTTATAAATGCGGGCGATAAGGTTAAAATTACTATGCGTTTTAGAGGTAGAGAAATGACTCACCAAGATATAGGTGTAAAAGTATTAAGACGCATAAGAGAAGACCTAGATACTATTGTGAAAATTGAACAATTTCCTAAGTTAGAGGGAAGGCAAATGGTACAAGTTTTCGCTCCTAATATTTCAGAAAAAGTAAATACTAAAAGCGAGAAAAGAATATTATCAGATAAAGAACAATAATACTTGTAAATTCTTTTTTTATAACTTGCATATTTTTCTATAGATATATATATAGAACCTCTAAATATTGAGGATTTTATGAGGAATATATAATGCCTAAGATTAAAACAAAAAGTGGTGCAAAAAAGCGATTTAGTTTAACAAGCTCTGGAAAGGTTAAAATGAATCAAGCTGGAAAAAGGCATGGTATGATAAAGAGAACAACAAAATTTATTAGAAATGCTAGAGGATCTACTGTTATGGTGGATGCAGATGCTAAAATAGTAAAAAAGAATTTTTTAAGAAATAGTTTATAAGAAATAATTATGAAGAGGAATTACAATGTCTAGAGTTAAACGCGGAGTTACTGCTCACAGTAGACATCTTAAAGTAATAAAAGCTGCAAAAGGTTCTAGGGGTAGACAAAAAAATACTTTCCGTGCCGCTATACAAAGAGTTGAAAAAAGTGGTCAATATGCTTATAGAGACCGAAAAGCTAAAAAAAGAACTTTTAGAGGTTTATGGATACAAAGAATCAATGCAGCTGCAAGAGAACTTGGTATGACATATGGTGTATTAATTAATAGATTAAATACTGCAGGTTTTGATATTAATAGAAAAATGTTAGCTGATCTTGCAGTAAGAGAACCAGATTCTTTTAAATCTATTGTTGAAAAAGTAAAAAACTCTTAATTTTAACTATAAAATTTTGGTTTTTTTATAATCTTAAATTATAATAATTTTCATGTTTAAAAGTAAAATAATTTCTTCACTTTGATATGTGTATGTCTATTAAATGAAAGAGCTTAGGTTGTAATGTCTGATACTAAAGAAATAGAAGATAAAATACTTAGTGAGATATCTAAAATAAAATCATTAAAAGAACTTCAAGAAATTAAAATACAAGAATTAGGAAAGAAAGGACGTGTTTCTATCCTAATGAGGTCTTTGTCTGATGTAAGTAGCGAAGAAAAAAAAATTTTGGGCAAGAGCTATAATGAATTACGAGTTAATATATTGAAGGCATTTGAATCTAAAGAGCTCGAAATTAGAGATGCAGATATTCTTAATAGAATAGAAATTGAAAAGCTTGATGTTACTCTTCCAGTAAGACCGGGAAATGATAATGATGAAGGTAAAATTCATCCTATAAGTAGAACAATTGATAATATTATAGATATATTCTCAAATTTTAATTTTACAGTTGAAACTGGTCCAGATATTGAAAATGATTTTCACAATTTCACAGCATTAAATATTCCAGATGATCACCCTGCTAGACAAGACCATGATACATTTTATATTTCTAATCAAGATAATCAAGAGAGAAAACTATTAAGAACACATACTTCTCCAGTGCAAATAAGAACAATGATAAATAAAAAACCTCCAATAAGAATTATTGCTCCAGGTAGAACTTTTAGATGTGATGATGATGCAACTCACTCGCCTATGTTTCATCAAATAGAAGGTTTAGTTATTGATAAAAATATTAATATGGGGCATTTAAAAGGCCTATTAAGGGCTTTTTGTGAAGAATTTTTTGAAGTTAGTAATTTACCAATTAGGTTTAGGCCTTCTTTTTTCCCTTTTACAGAGCCAAGTGCAGAAATAGATATAGGTTATAATAAAATAGGTAACTCTATTAAGATAGGGCAAGGATCAGATTGGTTAGAAGTAATGGGTTGCGGAATGGTACATCCTAATGTGTTTGTTAATTGTAATTTAGATCCAGAAGAATGGCAAGGGTTTGCTTTTGGGCTAGGGGTAGAGAGATTTGCTATGTTAAAATATGGAATATCTGATTTGAGAAACTTTTATGAAGGCGATATTCGATGGTTGAATCATTATGGTTTTAGTACAACAAATAGTCCCAATTTTGATTTTAAGGAGGATTAGGCATTGAAGTTTTCTTTATCATGGATTTCTGAGCATATAAAGTTTATCCCTGATATAACTGCTGAGATTATAGGCAATAGTTTAACAAACCTAGGGCTAGAAGTAGAGTCAATTTATAATCCTGCAGATAAGTTAAAAGATTTTATTATTGCTGAAATTATTGAGGTTAATTCCCATCCTAATGCAGATAAATTAAGTATATGTAAGGTAGATTTAGGTAAAAAAATAGTTTCAGTAGTCTGCGGTGCGAAAAATGTAAGAAAAAGTCTTAAGGTAGTATTCGCGCCTTTAGGTGTTACTATTCCATCTAGTGGTTTAGTTTTAAAAAAGAAAGAAATTAGGGGCTATACAGGAGAGGGCATGTTATGTTCTGCTGAAGAATTATGTCTTGAAGAAGATAGTGATGGTATAATTGAGCTTTCAAATGATGCTCCAAAAGGACATAGCTATTCAGACTGGTCAGGTATCTCTGATCCAATTTTTGAAATTGGATTAACTCCAAATAGAGGAGATTGTACAAGTGTAAAAGGTATTGCAAGAGAACTTGCAGTTATTGGATTAGGTGTACTAAAAGATAGTGGTAAAACTAAAATTAATGGAAGTTTTAAATCACCAATTAATTGGAATATAAAATTAGATCAAGAAAATGAAAATGCCTGTACTTATGTTACAGGAAGATATTTTAAAGGTTTAAAAAATATTGAAAGCCCAAATTGGTTAAAAAATCGATTAAATTCAATTGGTTTAAAGCCTATTTCTGCATTAGTAGATTTAACAAATTTTTTGACTTTTGATTTAGGGCGCCCCCTACATGTTTTTGACGCTAATAAATTAGATGGAAATTTATGTATTAGAATGGCAAATAAAGGGGAGAAAATAAAAGCTCTAGATAATAAGTATTATAATTTAAATAATAATATATTAATTATCGCAGATGATTCCTCACCTGTTTCTATTGCTGGAGTTATGGGTGGAGAAGAGAGTTCATGTGATGAAAATACTACAGAAGTATTTTTAGAGTCTGCTTATTTTTCTTCACGTAGTGTAGCAGCATCTGGAAGAAGTCTAAATATAATCTCTGATGCAAGGTATCGTTTTGAAAGAGGAGTGGATCCAAATTTTGTGGATGAAGGAATAAACATTATGACTAATTTAGTTTTAGAAATTTGTGGAGGAGAAGTAAGTCATGAGGTAAGTTCTGGAGATAATAAATTTAAGAAAAAACAAATAGAATATGACTGCTCTAAAGTAAATAAAATTGGAGGAGTTAATATAGACAAAATAGATCAAATAAATATTTTAGAAAAACTAGGCTTTGAAATAGAAGATAAAAATCAAAAATTAAAAGTTAGTATTCCCTCATGGAGGCATGATATTGCACAAGAAGTAGATATAGTTGAAGAACAATTGAGAATAAAAGGATATGATCAGCTTCAAGAAAAATCACTAGATAGTAATTACTCATTAAAGAATAAAATATTAAGTTTTGATGAGTATAGGAATAGAATAACTTCAGAAACTTTGGCAAAAAGAGGTTTGTATGAGTCAGTTACATTTTCTTTTTTATCCATGAAAGATTTCAAAATGTATTCAGAAAATATAAAACCCTTAATATTAGATAATCCAATCTCTGAAGATTTGTCAGTAATGAGGCCTTCTTTATTGCCAAATTTAATAAATAATTTTATTAAAAATAATAATAAAGGACTTAAAAATTATGGTCTTTATGAGGTAGGGGCAGTATATTTAGGAGATCAAGATAGAGATCAAGTTTTATCTTCTGCAGGCATTAGATCTGGAGGAATTTTAGAGAGACATTGGGCCGTAAAGCAGAGAGAAGCAGATATATATGATGCTAAAAAAGATTTATATAATGTTTTAGAAGCTAATGGAATAAATTTAAATAGTCTTAGCATAGTTGAAGATGTTCCAAAATGGTATCACCCAGGTAGGGCTGGCTCAATTAAATTGGGTAAGACTATATTAGGTTATTTTGGAGAATTACATCCTAAGTATTCAGATATATATGGGATGAGGATTGTGTGTTTTGAACTTTTTCAAAATAGAATACCAAGAATAAATAAAAACAAATATAATAAAGAGCATATTTCATACAGTTTGATGCCTTTAAAGAGAGATTTTGCTTTTTTAGCTGATATTAATACTTTATCTGAAGATATAATAAGCTCTATTAAAGACTCTTTAGATTCTTTTACTCATGTTAAATTATTAGAGATAAATTTATTTGATGTATATATGGATAAGGTATCTTCAACAAAACATAAATCTATTGCAGTAGAAATTATTATACAACCTCTAGAAAAAACACTAAAAGATATTGAAATTTCAGATATTTCTAATGCTATTATAAATAATGTAAAAAAAGAAACCAATTCGGTATTAAGAAACTAGGAGGAGTGGCCGAGCGGTCGAAGGCGCACGCTTGGAAAGCGTGTATACAGGAAACTGTATCGTGGGTTCGAATCCCATCTCCTCCGCCAGTTGTACTTTTATATTAAGTATGGTTAAAAATATTTCTTTTATAAATATATTAAAGTATTTGAGAAGTTTACTTATAAATTACAGAAAAATTCAGATTATATTAATGGTCAAAATTTAGTAGTTGACGGCGGATGGAGCGCTAAAGGCTTATGAGTAAATTAGAATTATATAATAATAAAACTTATTTTAATGAAGTTTCAAAACAAATTTCACTTTTAACAGAAGAAATTGAAAAGATTGACCAGATTTCAAGATTAATTTTTAATGCCAATAAAGAAAAAAGAAAAATTTTAGTTGCAGGTAATGGAGGATCTTGTGCAGATGCGGAACATTTTGTAGGGGAATTGGTTTGTACTTTTTTAGATAGAAATAGAAGCGCTATATCTGCAATAAATTTATCCTCTAATAATGCAGCTATAACAGCTTGGTCTAATGATTTTAATTATGAAAGTTATTTAAAAAGACAGGTAGAAGCTTATGGTAATCTTGGAGATATTCTTATACTTCTATCTACTAGTGGTGGCAGTATAAAAAATAAACAATCTATGAACTTAATTCACGCATGTGATCAAGCAAATCATATGGGAATTAAAACTATTTCCCTGATTGGTAGAGATGGAGGAATATTAAAAGAGAAGTCTGATGATTATATTCTTATTAAATCTGATCAAACTTCAGTAATACAAGAGTGTCATATGTCTATCCTTCATGCTATATGTAATAATTTAGATATTTTGATGAAACAAAACTAATTATTAATTTATTGACGTTCATTATATGAACATGATATAATGTTCATTATGTGAACATGTAATAATTATATATTTTACTGGAGCAAATAATTGGAAGATTTTAAAAATTTAGTTATTTTTGAAATGGCTAATAACCACCAGGGTAGTTTAGATCATGCATTAAATATAATTGATGTCTATTCTAAAATTGTAAAAGATAATAATATAAATGCAGCTATTAAATTACAATTTAGAAATATTTCTACATTTATTTCTAAAATACAATTAAAAGAAAAAACTAACAAACATATTGATAGATTTCTTGATACTGAATTAACTCAAAAACAATTTTCAATTATATGTAAAAAAATAAAAGATTCTGGCATGAAATTGATTATTACGCCATTTGATGAAGTGTCAGTAGATAATGCATTAAAACAAAATGTTGATATTATAAAAATAGCAAGCTGTAGTGCGGATGATTGGCCATTAATAGAAAAAATAGCTAAAACCAAAAAGTCTGTTATAGCCTCTACCGGAGGTCAAGATATAAAGGCAATCGATAAAATACAGAGGTTTTTGGAGCATCGTGAAATTAATTTTGCTTTAATGCATTGTGTTTCTCTCTACCCAGCTTTGCCAAAAGAGGCCAATGTAGGTTTTATTAAAAGATTAAAAAGTAGATATCCTAATACGATAATAGGATACTCAGGTCATGAAGCACCTAGTGATCTTATGACAATTGTTTGTGCTATCGGATGTGGAGCGGTTTTATTTGAAAGGCATATTGGTTTGCCAACGAATCAAATTACTTTGAATAAATATTCTATGGATCCAGAAGAAACAAAAAAATGGATTGATGTAATTAAAAACGCACAGAGTATATGTATGGGTGAGACTGATAAAAATATGACCAAAACTGAGTTAACTTCCATTCAAGAATTAGCAAGAGGTACTTTTTGTAAAATTAATATTAAAAAAGGACAAAAAATAAATGATAAGGATGTATATTTTGCTTTTCCACTTGAAAATCAGCAATTGAGCTCTGGTAAATTTTTAGCGGGGATTATTGCTGAAAAAGATTACTTAAAAGATGATGCAATAACTCAAAAGGTTGAAACTAAACAAGCAAATATTATAAGAGAGCATGTTCATTCATACAAAGGAATGTTTGAAGAAGCAAGTATTGCAGTAGGAAAATATGAAAGTATGGAGTTATCCCATCACTATGGGTTAGAGAATTTAGCAGAAACAGGTGTAATTCTTATTACAATCATTAATGATATTTATTGTAAAAAGTTAGTAGGGTTATTAAAAGGTCAAAAACATCCTACTCATAGACATTATAAAAAAGATGAAACTTTTCATGTTCTTCAAGGAAAAGTTATAGTTGTAAGGAACGATGTTAAACATATTTTAAATAAAGGTGATAAAATAGATATTAGAGCAGGAGATTGGCATTCGTTTGAGTCAAAAGAAGGTGCTATTTTTGAGGAAGTATCTACAACTAGTATTGTAGGTGATTCTGAATATAAAGATATTAAAATAAATAATTTAGATCCATATGAAAGAAAAAGTCAAATATACAAATGGTAAGTTTTTTGGTCAAACAATTATATTTTAATTTAGTGTTTTGGTTGATTATATGCAAAGATTCGAATCTCAAATATTAGAAGAATATAAAAATAATATTAGAAAAAATAATAAAACTCTTGTAGTAGATATTGATGGAGTAGTTGCAAGTATAGTAGAAGATGGAGATTATTTTAAAGCTAAGCCAATAAAAAAAAACATATCTATTTTAAATAATCTAAAAGAATGTGGTTTAAAAATAATTTATTATACTGCAAGAGGCTCAGTGTCTGGAATAGATTGGGAAGATGTTACTAAGGAACAATTTAAAAGATGGAAAATAAAATTTGATGAGCTTAAATTTGGCAAGCCAGCAGCAGATTTATATATAGATGATAAGGCAGCGACGCCTCCTATTTTATTGGAGTTAGAAAAAGAGATAAAAAATAAATTTTAAGTCTTATATTATATTTTGCATATAAAAAAATATATTTAAACGTATATTAGATAAAATTATTCTGACTTTTTCATTAATTTAAACTAGATAAGGATTATATATGCTAATAAAATCACTTATTACTGCGAGAGGTGGGTCTAAGTCAGTACCTAAAAAGAATATAATACCTCTTAAAGGTAAACCATTAATTTCCTATTCTATTTTAGCTAGTTTAGAATCAAATGTTTCTGAAACTTGGGTGTCTACAGAGGATAAAGAGATTAAAAAAATTTCTATGAAATGGGGTGCAAAAGTAATAGATAGACCTAAAGAGTTCGCTACAGATACTATACTAAATGAACCTTCTCTAATACAATTTGCGGATCAAGAAAAATTTGATTTATTAGTATTTATTCAGCCAACAGGTCCTTTTATAACTTCAAAATATATAAATGAAGGAATAAATATGATGATTTCAGGTAATTATGATTCTGTTTTTACCGCTACAAAAAAACATTGGGTTCCAACCTGGGATAAAAATATTAATCCAATTGAATGGGATATTTATAGTCGTCCTAGAAGACAAGATAGAGATGAATATTATGAAGAAACAGGAATGTTTTATATTACATCTAAAGAAAGGTTGTTAAATACTGGTATAAGGTATAGTGGGAAAATAGGAATAGTAAAAATACCTTCATATGATAGCTTGCAAATAGATAGTAGGGAAGACCTTGAACTTATTGAAAAAATTATATCTTGAAAAGTATATTTAAGAATTTAGGCTTTAGAAGAAGTAAAAGTAAATTTATTTATATTTTCTTAAATAATAAAATTATTTCTTTAGATACAATTGTTCCAATAATTTTAGATGTTAAATCAAGAAATGAGACAATTAAGGTCATCTATATAACTTTTGACTATAATACTTATGAATTTATTAAATTAAATAAATTATTATTTAAGGCTATAAAAGAAGTAGGGGATTTAATACTTTTAGGTAGATACAAAAACTCTAAATATTTTAATAATAAAAATATAGGCAAGTATCATTATAAAAGATTAAATTTTATAATTCATTTAGCTAAAATACTGCCGCATTTTCTAGCATTAATTTATAATCTTATTACTACTAAAGTAATATTTATACATTTTCGCGCTTTAAACACGTGGCCTTTAAAGTTACTATACTATTTTAACAAAAATAATACTATTTTTTCCAGTGCAGATAGCTCTGGTTATTCTGAACAAGCGTATAATGCGGATCGATCTGTCCATGAACAAAGAACTGATCTTAATAAATTTTTGGGCCCCTCACCTAAAGGAAAGAGTGTTATTGCTTTTTCAAATAATTGGCCATTACTGAAACATCCAGCATTATTAAATTCTAAAAAATATATTATTAGATCGTCGCATAGTAGAAAAACATGGATAGATTATTTGAAAAGTAATTTTAATAATCTAATTAAAGAAGAAACTAATGTTGAGTTAACAAACGATTGTTGTTTATTACTTTTGGGACATATTGGGCAAGAGGCATCAGGAGCGATGTTTTTAAAAAATAAAAATAGTTGGACAACTTTAGTGGAAGATATTTTAGATATAATTCATGAAGAATGTCCACAATTTAAAATATTAATAAAACCGCACATAATTACGGATATGTCTTTATTACAAAGTATTTTAAACAAAAGAAAAAATTTGAATGTAATAATTACTTCTTTGCATCCAGCATTGTTATCTGTAAAAACAAGATTTTCAATAGCTTCGCATTATACTACGGCATTTCAGTCTATTCATGATATTGGAGGAATAACTATTGAATATACAGATCAAAAAGAAAAATATAGAAAAAAATTGAATTATAAATCCAAAAGACCAGAATATACTACTTATTTTTTTAATAATGATGAGCAAGGTTTTAGAAGCCTTTTAAAAGATATAAGAAATAATAAAGTAAAATCAGAACTGAAACGTGGTTATGACGATGATCCTTCAAATTTATTAAATTATTTATCAGAATAATTTGTATATTACCAATTTCTTGGATCCCAATGATCTCCTGAGAAGGTCTTACATTTTTTTAATACTTCAATAATATCAGTTTTTTTAATTTTAGTATTTTTAATATCTAATATATCTATAAACTGTTTTGAGTTATCAATTCCTATAACTAATTTTGCTTTTGGAATTATATAGTTTATACATAATATAGCTAAATGTATTCTACTAATATTTAACTCTTTAGCAATATTTCTGAAGAATAATAAACCTGCCCTTGCATCCTGTAAATTTAATGGTAATAATTTTGGATCTATATTTAATAATCCCTGGATTAAAACTGACCTTATTTGGACTTCACCTTTATTTTCCATAAATTCATTGATTTTGTCAGATAATAGTATTTGTTGATTGAAAATATTTCCTGGAGCCTGTATTACCTTAATTTTAGGATCTATAAATATATGTTTTTCTTCATAAATAGATAGGCCAAATTTATTTATCAGTTTTTTATTTAGAATTGTATTTATAAATTGCTTAACTTCAATTCTATCCCAGTCATTAATGTTATGTAAAAATAAATTATTAACTTTTACAACATTCAAATCCTTAACACTTTTATAAAAAATTTTATCAATATCTTTAGATTTGTTTTTAATTAGATTGGGTATTTTAGTATTAATAATGGGCTTTACTTTATAATCTTTAACCCATTTTCCTATTATATTATGAGAATTTTTGTATGCATAGGCAGTATCATAGTTATGTAATCCATGATCATAACATAAGTTGAGAAGATCAATTTTATCTGAGGTTATAATTTCTTGATTTTTATTAGCAATGCCATAGTTACTACCTAATTGTGCAGTTCCTATTATAATAGTATCTTTTACATTTAATGAACTCATATTTTATATTTTTTTATTTTATCATTTATAAATTTAATATAGACATATTATTTATATAATTGGTATTTTTTTTACTAATTTTTAGTTTGGTGTTTTTATGACTGATAATATTTATATTAGAAATTTTGCTATAATAGCTCATATTGATCATGGAAAATCAACTTTATCTGACAGATTAATAGAATTCTGTGGAACAGTAAGTAATAGAGAAATGAAAGATCAAATTCTTGATTCTATGGAAATTGAAAGAGAAAGAGGTATTACTATTAAAGCTCAAACTATTCGTTTAGAGTATAAATCAGAAAATGGTAAGAATTATATTTTTAACTTGATAGACACTCCAGGACACGTTGATTTTTCATATGAGGTGTCTAGATCATTAGCAGCCTGTGAGGGGGCCTTACTTCTAGTGGATGCTAGCCAAGGAGTTGAGGCTCAAACTTTAGCTAATACCTGGCTTGCTTTGGAGGCTAACTTAGAAATTATTCCTGTATTAAATAAAGTGGATTTACCTGCTTCAGAGCCAGAAAGAATTAAAACACAAATAAATGATCTAATAGGACTTGATACATCAAACGTGTTGAACGTGTCTGGAAAAACAGGAGAGGGAGTAGAAGAATTATTAGAGCTCATAATTAAAACCATACCTTATCCTATTGGAAATAGTAAGGCACCATTAAAAGTATTATTAATAGATGCTTGGTATGATTCATATCTAGGAGTAATGGTTCTTGTAAGAGTGCACGATGGAGTAATAAAAAAAGGTATGAAAGTTAAATTAATGAAATCTAAGAGGGAGTACCAAATTGAACAAGTAGGAATATTAGATCCTAAACCTAGAATAGTTAATAGTCTAAGTGTTGGAGAGGTAGGCTTTATAACTGCTGCTATTAAATCAGTCTCAGACGCCTGGGTCGGAGATACTATTACTAATTTTAAAGAGCCTGCATTAGAATCATTGCCTGGATTTAAAGAAAGTATACCCGTCGTTTTTTGTGGCCTTTATCCCACAGATGCAGGAGAATTTGATAAGTTAAGAGATTCTCTGGCAAAACTTAGATTGAATGATACTTCTTTTCATTTTGAAATTGAATCAAGTGCAGCACTAGGACTTGGCTTTAGATGTGGCTTTTTAGGTTTACTTCATTTGGAAATAGTTCAAGAACGCTTAGAGCGTGAATTTGATTTGGATTTAGTGACAACAGCTCCAAGTGTAATTTATGAAGTTAAAATGAATGATGGTAATATTACTAAAATACATAACCCAGCTGATTGGCCCGAATTAATTAAAATAAATGAAATAAGTGAGCCTTGGATAAGAGCTACAATATTTTGCCCAGATGATTTTTTAGGAAAAATATTAAAACTTTGTAATGAAAAAAGAGGTACGCAAATAGATTTAAGTTATGTTGGTAAAAGAGTTATGCTAGTATACGATCTTCCGCTAAATGAGATAATTTTTGATTTTAACGATAATTTAAAGTCTATAAGTAGGGGGTATGCTAGTTTTGATTATGAAATAAAGAATTATAAGCCAGGTAATTTAGTTAAGGTAGGTATTCTTATTAATTCAGAAAGCGTAGATAGTTTATCATTTATAGTACATAGAGAAAATGCAGACCATAGAGCAAGAGGCATTTGTGAGAAATTAAAAGGATTAATTCCTAGGCAGTTATTTAAGATTGCCATTCAAGCAACTATTGGTGGAAAAGTTATAGCTAGAGAGACAGTTAGTGCCTTAAGAAAAGATGTAACCGCTAAGTGTTATGGAGGCGATATTACAAGAAAGAAAAAGCTATTAGAAAAACAAAAAAAAGGTAAAAAAAGAATGAAGCAAGTAGGTAATGTTGATATTCCTCAGGAGGCTTTTTTAGCAGCATTAAAAGTAGATATAGGTTAATATTGTTATTTTCTAACAATGTATATTAAAAATATAACTTGTATTAAAACTAAAAAGAATAAAAGCTTTAAATTAAGTATTGGTATAAAAATATTAGCCCAAATACTATAGTGTATAAATTCCACATATTTTTGTAATCCTATTAAAGAATTCACATGTAAATTTTTCCAAAACACTCCAATGGAAATGCTATCTATATAAAAAGTAGAGAATAATAATAGTATAGTAATAAAAAAATAAAATATTTTCATAATTTTACTATAGATTATTTTTTATTTAGTTTAATACTATATTAATATTTATTTTTATGGAAAAAATTTTGTTAACCTATATTCAAATAGTACAATTAATATCTTTTACATTTCTTATGTCTCTGGGCCAGGTTCTATTTAAAAAGACGGCAATAACGCTTTCTGTCTCTATGGCTTCACAAAACAACCCTTTGGGTTTAATTGAAGGAATAATTAGAGCTTTATCAGTTCCATGGCTTTATATGGCTTTATGTGTTTATGCAATGGCTACAGTTTTTTGGTTATATATTTTACAGAGAGTTCCTTTATCTTTAGCTTATCCTTTTTCTGCTTTAGCAATGGTTATAGTCCCAATAATTGCAATATATTTATTTGGCGAAAAATTATCTTGGTCTTACTGGATAGGGGTCTTCTTTATTTTTACTGGAATTATAATAATAGCTCGATAATTTATTGACGTTCATAATGTGAACATGCTATCTTGTTCAAAAATTGAACATTATAAAGTTTTAAATATGTCGAATAAAGATAATAAACATAATGATATGACGTTAGAATTACTTTCAGCAGTAGAAGCTGATAGTAGAATAACACAGAGAAGCTTAGCTAACACGCTAGGTATAGCTCTTGGGCTAACAAATTCATATTTAAAAAAATGTATCGAAAAGGGGCTTGTAAAAATAAAACAAGTCCCCGCTAATAGATATGCTTATTACCTTACTCCTAGCGGTTTTACTGAAAAATCTCGTTTGACGGCAGAATATTTAAAGGCATCATTTAGCTTTTATAGACGAGCTAAAACTGATTTAACAAATATTATAGATAATTGCTATAACAATAATAAATTTAGAATAATTTTATCAGATTTCTCAGAATTATCTGAAATAGCAACAATTATATCACTTAGTAGAGATATTGAATTGGTTGGAATAATTAGTAATAATGATAATGGTAAGGTTTTAAATAATATTCCTGTAATAAGAAATATTAAGACTTTTAGGAAATTTGATGCTGTAATAATTACTGATATTTATAATACTAAGTCTAGATATGAATATTTATCTAAAATAATTTCTCCAAACAAAATAATGGTTCCTAATTTAATATCATTTGAAAATAAAGGAGATAATTAATATGAACTGGTATGTTGTAAATACTAAGATAAATAAAGAACAACTGGCTGAAAAACATCTAAATAGGCAAGGTTTTATTACTTATTTTCCTAAATATAAAAAAATTATAAGTCATGCAAGAAAAGTAACTTCAGTTATTAGACCATTATTTCCTAGGTATATTTTTGTAAAAATTGATTTATATTCACAAAGATGGGCTTCAATTAATTATACTAATGGAGTTTCCAGATTAGTTTCTATGCATAATATACCAGTAAAAGTATCTAAAGAGGTAATCAGTAATATAAAATTGCAGGAAGATAATGATGGTTTAATGCATATTTCTTATGCCCAAACTTTTAAAGAAGGTGATGAAGTTAAAATTCATGACGGAATATTTTCAGGAGTAACAGGTTTATTTCTAGGTTTGACTGATGATAATAGAGTTAAGGTTTTACTTAATTTATTAGGTAAAGAAATAACTTACTCTTCAGCAAGTGTTTCAGCTGTTAGATAAGTTATAAAATTTTAAATTAGATATCTGGATAAGGCTTCACCCAGAGTGCGGTAGCTATTGTCAAAATTAATTTATATTTATTAGTGGAGGATATAGCAATGAAAGTAAAAAATAATAGTAATCAATCAATATTATGTGTAATTGCTCATCCAGATGATGAGGCTTTGGGAGTAGGCGGCACATTAATTAAGCATATAGATAAAGGTGACGAGGTTAATATTGTTATTTTTTCAATAGGAGAAACTTCTAAAATTAAAAAAAATATTAATCCTGATAGAAGACTTGAAAGCGCTGAGAATTGGTCTAAAGAAGTGGGAAGTAATATTTATAGTATTTTGAATTACCCGGATCAAAAACTTGATACAGTTCCAAAACTTGAAATTATTCAAACGTTAGAAACGATATTTAAAAAAATAAAACCTGATATAGTTTATACGCATCATGACGGTGACATAAATCATGATCATCAAATAGTTAGTCATGCGATATTAACTGCTTTGCGACCAATGAATTCTTTTAATTTAAAACCGGAGATAAGAACATTTGAAACAATATCTTCTACGGAACAAGCACCTAATACTGATAAATATATATTTAAACCTAACTTATATGTAGATATTGAAAATGTATGGGAAAAAAAAATAAAGGCCTTAAAAAATTATAATAATGAATTAGCTACTTATCCTCATCCTAGGTCTATTAAATCAATAGAAGCGCTCGCTGTTAAAAGAGGCACTGAGTCAGGTTTAAAAAAAGCAGAAGCTTTTTATATTATGAGAAAGATTTGGCTATAGCTAATAATGTTTAACTTGCGCAAGATATATTATAAGATATTAGATCTAATATTAATTTATAAGGCCTTAGATGTTGTTTCTATTAGCAGAACACTATTTTTGATACTTATTATAATATTTGTAATGCTATTTGATGCCTTAAGTATTATGTCTGTAATGCCTTTAGTACAATTTATTCAGGCAGATCAAAATATTGAGCAGTTTATTGATTCAACAAATTATGGACAATATTTAGTTAACTTTTATAGTTTTTTTACTATTCCTTTAACACTATTAAATTTATCTATAGTTTTAGTCATATTTGTAATTATGAGACAATTTATGAATATATTTGAAGTTCTGGAGACTGAGAGAACTAGGTTATTAATAGCAAAAGATTTATCTATAAATTGTTTTAAAAGTATTATGTTTTCTAAAGCAGAATATATAAGAAGTTTAAAACAAGGACAATTTACAGCATTATGTGAAAGTGAATGTACGAGGACAAGTTTATTATTTAAAACATTCTTACAATTCATAAGTGCAGGGTTACAAATTTCTGCTTATGCTACAGTTATGTTTTTTGTTGCACCATTTATGACTAGTGCTGCTTTATTAATAATAGTATTATTAATTTTTTCATTAATATCTTTTGTTAAGAAAACTCATAAAGCAGGAGAATTAGTGGTTACTCTCAGAAAAAAATTTTATAATTTTGTAAGTGAAAATTTTTCTTTATGGAGGTTATTTAAATTTGGATCTTTAGTAAATAATGAAATAAATAAGATTAAATATTTGGCAGAAAATTATGCTGATACTCAACTAAAAATAATCAAATATAGTAATATTTCACGGTTTATTCTAGCTGTTGTTGCAATGTGTCTATGTGTTATATTTTTAAATCTATCCGTTAACTATTTTAGTTTTGATTTTGCTAAAATAACCTTATTTTCAATTATATTTATTCGTTTAATACCTTTAGGTACTAGATTAAATGGTTTAATCAATTCTTTGGTTGCATATGCTCCATCACTTTATGTAATAAATAAAATATTAAATGATTCAATAGAAAATAAAGAAGAATTGATAAAGGGCATTAGATTTAAAGGAAATAATACTTCTATAGAGTTTAAAGATGTATGTTTTTCATACTCTAAAAATAAAAATAATAAAATTTTACGTAATATAAATTTGGTGATTCCTTCTAATAAAGTAACAGCAATAGTTGGTAAATCTGGAGCGGGTAAATCAACATTAATAGATTTATTGCCTAGAATAATTTCTCCTGACTCAGGAGAAATTTATATAGGTGGTAAAAATATTAATACTTATTCTTTAGAATCCATTAGAAATAAAATATCTTTTGTCTCTCAAGATACAATCTTATTTGATGGCTCTATAAAGGCGAATATTAGTTATTACTCTCCTGAATCAAAAAAAGATGATATTATTAAAGCAAGTAAATTATCTGGTGCTCATGAATTTATTAATAAACTACCAAATACATATGAATATAATATTGGAGAAAAAGGCCAAAAACTATCAGGAGGTCAAAAGCAAAGATTAATTTTAGCTAGAGCATTTTTATCTAAGTCAAAGATTTTAATTTTAGATGAGGCTACTAGTTCTCTTGACCATGTTTCTGAAAAGCACGTGAAGAAAGCTATTAATGAATTTATACATATGAATAATTCAACTATTATTATTATAGCTCATAGGCATACAACTATTGAAAATGCAGATTTAATTGTTTATTTGGAAAATGGACAAGTAAAAGATACCGGTAGCCCAAAGACTATATTGTCAAAGTATTTAAAAGCATAATGTATTATTAATAAATATATATCTAAAAAAGTGAATAATATGGAAAATATATACTATGGGAAATTTATTCCTGGCAATATAGAACAATGGAGAATGTATGAAAATGAAGATAATATAATTTGGCTTGCTGGCGATAATCTAGATAAAAAATTTAATCATTTTATTAAATATATTTCTAAAAATAAAGTTATTAATAATAATATTCTAAAAAAATTTATTCAAGATATTGATGATCACTTTGGATTATTATGTTTTAATAAAAATTGGATATTTGCCTGTGTAGATTTTACTCGAAGCTATCCTTTATTTTGGAAAAAAATTGAAGGAAAATTTTTATTTTCCCCGCAAGCAATTAATATTTTAGATAAAAATAAGGATTTAATAGATGAAGACCAACTTATTGCATTTAGAATGTCTGGTTATACTATTGATAAGGGAAGTCTGTGGAAAAATATTAGGGGTCTTAATGCAGGAGAATTTATTTTTATCGAAAATGAAAAAGATTATATAATACAGAATTATTTTTCTTATAGGCCGTGGAAATATGTTAATAAATCATATTCTGAGTTTAAAATTCAATTAAAATATGAAATAAATAAAATTATAAAAGATACCATAAGTAAGGCTAATGGAAGAACTATAGTAATTCCATTATCTGCAGGTTTAGATTCACGATTGATAGCATCAGGTTTAAAACATTTTAATTATACTGACGTAAAATGTTTTACTTATGGATTAAAAGATAATTATGAAAGTAAGGCATCTAAAATTATAGCTAATAAGTTGGGATATGAATGGAAATTTGTAGAAATAAACCAAAAAAAAGCTAAAAATTTTTATTTAAGCCTAAATTATAAAAATTTTATGAATAATAGCCAAGATGGATGTGCTACATCTACTATCCAAGGTTTATATGCTATAAATAATCTCTTAAAAAATAATTATATAAATATTGATGATGTAGTTATAAATGGAAATTCAGGAGATTTTATTTCAGGAGGCCATATACCCAAAAAAAATATTTTAAAAGGTAAAAATATAACTTTATTGTTTGATGAGGTTTTTGAAGAGCACTTCGAAAAACATTATTCACTTTGGCAAAATTTAAAAAATAAAAAAAATAAAAATATAATTAAGCGCCTACTTTTAAATCAAATTCAAAATAGTATAGAAGAGAATGGTATTTATTTAAATACTCATGGAATTGCTGAAACACTAGAATATCAGAATAGACAAACTAAGTATGTTATTAATGCCCAAAGAATTTATGAATTTTATAATTTGAAATGGCAACTTCCTTTATGGAATAAATCATTTATAAAATTTTGGGAGAACGTACCTATAGATTTTAAAAAAAATCAAAAGTTGTATAAAGATGCTCTTTTAGAATTAAATATGGGAGGAGTTTGGAATGAAGAATATAATGTTAAAAATTATGTATCACCAAAATGGGTAAGAGTATTAAGAGTATTTTTAAAAGCTTATTTTTTATTTTATGGAAAAAATAAATGGCACAATTTTGAAAAAAAATACTTAGAATATTGGACAGATAATATTTGTGGTCAGAGCATGCTTCCCTATAAAAATATTATTAAAAGTAAAAATATAAGTAGGCATTATGTTTCTTGGCTTACAATTTTTTCTGAGGATTTAATGTTAAATTCTAATTGGCAACATCAAGATAATTATAAAGATTTAGAGATATGAATATTTTATTTGTTACAAGACTCTATTCTGGCTTTGAAAATAGTTTATACAAAAAGCTATGGCAGCCTGAAGGAGTTCCCACAATCTATAATCTTTTTAATAGATTAAGTATAAATCACAATTTATCTATTATTTTTACGGCAAAAGATTCTGGATCTACATATTCCTCAAACTGGAAAGAAACTCGGGATAAAAATATTAAATTAAATAACTTTAAAGCTGATATTACAGTACTCTGTGGAACTAAATATTTTTTTAGTTTTATACCTAGAAAATTAGCAATGGTTATGAGAGATATAAGACAATTATTCCAAATTTTTATGTATGTAAAAAAAATAAAGCCAGATTTAATTTATTGTGATTCAGCTAATGTAGTTATTGCATTTGTTTTAACTAAAATTTTTCCTAAAAAACCAATTGTTGTAAGGGTATTAGGGATATGTTCATTTTGGAGATCAATAACTAATAGTAAGAGAATTGTTCATAGAATATATAAATATGCATTTAAGGGAAAGTTTGCAGCTGTTATAGGGACTCAAGATGGAAGTGGAATAGAATATTGGTTTAAAGATACTTTGCATAAAACTATTCCGAGATATGTTTTACTTAATGGAGTGGATAAAGCTCCTAATATAAGGAAATTAAATAAAAAAATTAAGACTATTTTATTTGTAGGGAGACTAGAAGAATATAAAGGAATTTTTAATTTTTTAAATGCTATTATTCAAATACTTAAAGAAGGTAAACATGAATTAAATATTATTATTATTGGTGATGGAACTTTGTATGAAAGAGCTATCGGATTATGTCAAGAATCCGGTTTTTTCAATAGCTTTCAATTCTTAAGAAGTATACCTCATAATCAAGTATTAAAACATCATACACAATCTGATATATATGTTTCTGCAAATACTGATGGAAATCTTATTAATACTAACCTTGAAGCAATCAGTGCTAATGCATGTATGATTATTCCAAAGCCTCAGTATGATAGATTTATAGATATTGAAACATTTAAATTATTAGCTGATGCGGTTAATTATTATGAGGTAAATAATATTAAGGATTTAAAGTCTAAAATATTATTTTTGTTACAAAATCCAAATAAAATTAATGAGTATAAAAGAAAACTTTCTTCTTATAAATTAAAATTTATTAGAACTTGGAATGAAAGAATTAATGAGGAAGAAGATATATTAAAAGCAATTGTTATGAAAAAATAGTGAGTAAAATATTATGTGCGGTATATTTGGGTTAATTGGAAATAATAAAAATAGTTTGGCTGATATTCACAAGCTAGCTAAGTATTCAAAAAGAAGAGGTTCCGACTCTTCTGGAGTATTGCTATTTCAAGATAAGTATTTAGTAGAGAGGGCTGATTTTAATATATCAAAACTTGTAAAAAAATTAGATATCAATAATCCTGAATTATTTCTTGGAATAGGAAGATTAATTACTAATGATAATGAAATGAATCAACCCTTTTTAAGTGATGATATATGTGTTTTCCATAATGGGATTGTAGTAAATGATCATGAAATTTTTGCAGAAGAAAAAATTAAGCGCTTAAGTTCTCTAGATACAGAAGTTTTCCAAGCGCTGATAAAAAAATATATAAAGAATAACAATTTAAAAGAATTTAAAGAAATATTTTTATCTAAATGTAAGGGCACATTTTCAGTAGCTATAGCTTTACCAAAATTAGGAAGATTATTACTATTTTCTAATCATGGAAGCTTATATTTAGGGTATAAGGAAAATCTAATAATTTTTTCTTCAGAAAAACATCATTTATTAAGTCTTCAATGTAAAAATATAATTAACTTAAACAAAAATATTAAGATTATAGATATTCCTAAAGTTAATAATGAAAAAATTTTATTGAAAGATCATAAAATTAAAAGAAGATTACTTGTTTCTAAAAGAAAATTTTCACATTATAAAGAAAAACTTCTAGATAAAACTAATCCTCAAGTTCTAAGGTGCAGAAAGTGTGTACTTCCACATACTTTTCCATTTATAAGCTTTAATCAGGAAGGAATATGTAACTATTGCACAAATCATAAAACTAGGATTGCTTCAAAACCTAAACAGGACTTAGAAAAAATATTAGAGAATTATAGAAAAAAAAGTGGTCCAGATTGTATCGTTCCTTTTTCAGGTGGAAGGGATAGTTCATATGCTCTTCATTTAATTGTAAATGAGTTGAATATGAATCCTATTACTTATACATATGATTGGGGTATGACATCGGATATTGGGCGACGAAATATTAGTAGAGTATGCTCTCAGCTAGGAGTTGAAAATATTATTGTCTCTGCTGATATAAACAAAAAAAGAAATAATATAAGAAAGAATATTAATGCTTGGCTAAAAAATCCCCATTTAGGAATGGTAAATATATTTACTGCCGGGGACAAACATTTTTATAAATATATTGAAGATATAAAAAAAGAAACCAACATTAGTCTTAATTTATGGGGATATAGCCCATTTGAGGTTACACACTTTAAAGCAGGGTTTTTAGGGTATCCTCCAGATTTTCAAACAGCAAGGACCTATACTTATGGTGCATTAAAACAATTAAGATATCAATTCTTAAGATTAAAAGCTATGTTTAAAAACCCCGCTTATTTTAACCTTTCTTTGTTAGATTCTTTATCAGGGGAATATTATCGTAGTTTCAAAAAGAAAGAAGATTATTATTATATATTTGATTATCTTCCATGGGATGAAAAAGTAGTAGATAAAACATTAATCAATGAATATAAATGGGAGTTAGCTAGAGATACTTCTACTACTTGGAGAATAGGAGATGGTACAGCTGGATTTTATAATTATATATATTATACTATAGCTGGTTTCACGGAGCATGATACATTTAGAAGTAACCAAGTTAGAGATGGAGTAATATCAAGGGAAGAAGCATTATCATTAGTTGAAATAGAAAATAGGCCTAGATTTGATAATATTGCAGAATACCTAGAAATGTTAGATTTAGATTTTGAAACTGTAATAAATAGAATTAACTCAGTACCAAGGTTATGGTATCAAAATCCTAAATAATGCTAGTTATTGTTAAATTAAAATAGGGAAATAAATTTGGATTTTAATAATAAAAATATATTAATTACCGGAGGAACTGGATCTTTTGGAACTAAATGCGTTGAAACTCTTTTAAGAGATTATAAACCTAAAAGACTAGTAATCTTTAGTAGAGATGAATTAAAACAATATGAAATGAGTCAAGTCTATTCGGAAGAAAAATTTTCATGTTTAAGATATTTTTTGGGCGATGTCAGGGATGGGGAAAGAGTAAAAAGAGCATGCGCTAACATTGATATAATTATTCATGCAGCTGCAATGAAACATGTTACTGCATCAGAATATAATCCCACAGAATGTATAGAAACTAATATAAATGGAGCTAAAAATATTATAGATGCATCAATTGAAAATAATATAAAGAAAGTTATTGCTCTTTCTACAGATAAAGCCGCCAGTCCAATAAATCTGTATGGTGCGACTAAACTGTGTTCAGATAAATTATTTATTGCTGCAAACAATTTGTCAGGTAAACATAAAACTCGTTTTTCAGTAGTAAGATATGGAAATGTCATAAATTCTAGAGGAAGTGTTATTCCACATTTTAATAAGTTATTGAAAGGTGGTAAAAAAAAACTGCCATTAACTAATATTAATATGACTCGGTTTGTAATAACCCTGGACCAGGGAGTTCAATTTGTACTAAAGGCATTTACAAATATGAGCGGAGGTGAAATATTTATTCCTAAAATACCTAGTATGAATATTATAGACTTAGTCACTTGTATGGCAGGAGAAGGGCAGTATAAAGAAGTTGGTATAAGGCCAGGTGAAAAGTTACATGAGGTTATGATTCCTAGAGAAGAATCTTTGAATTGTATTGAAATGGATGATTATTATATAATCCAACCAATGTTTTCATGGTGGAACACTGAGCAGTTAAAATTAACAATAGGTAATAATGGAAAAAAGGTTGCCAAATCTTTTGAGTATTCAAGTGACTCAAATACTAATTTCTTAAGTTTAGATGATATAAAAAGAATTTTAGGTCAAAAATAATATTTTCTTAAATTTTTATCAAAAATTAAATAGATGATGAGATTAGCCATAAGAGTATCTTCTGCGAGCAGTTCAGGCAGAGGACATTTTGAAAGGTGTTTAGCTATAAGGAGCTATATACCAGAAGGTGTATTTTGGTTTGTAGATTATGAATCAGACTATATAAAAAATAAAATTTTTAAATCTGATAAAATATTTTATGAAAATGGGAAAAATAAATTTAATATATTAAAAAATAATCTGGAAAAATATTCTATTAATTGTATTTTAATTGATAGCTATGCGATTAATAGTAAAGATATTCATAACATAAGTAATAATATACCAATAGTCGTTTTTGATGACCAAAATACTAATACAATAGCTGACATATTAATATGTCCTCATCCTTTAAATTATAATGATATTCAAGGTAAAAAATATCTTATTGGCCCAAAATATGCACCAATTTCTAATAAATTCAGTTTTTTTGAAAAAGAAAATAGTAAAGATAAAAAGATTTTAATTTCTTTTGGTGCTTATGATAGTAATGGAATTACATTAAATGTTATTAAGTCAGTTAAAAAGTTTATTGAAGATAGTAAATATAATTTAAATATAATAATTATTTTAGGAAAGGAATCTCCAATTATTACAAAAGTTCAACATGAAATTCAAAATTTATCTAATTATAAATTAATACTAGATTGCGATAAAATGGAAAAAATATATAAAAATTGTGATATTGCTATTGGTTCACCAGGTCTATCTTATTTAGAAAGAATGGCCTCAGGGACACCGAGTATATTGATATCTCAGAATAAATTGCATGATATCTTGATTAATAAATGGGTAGATTTGGGTTGTGGAATAAAAGCTGAAAATTCTGCTAATTCAATAGAATATACATTAAAAAAATTGATTTTAGATGATAACCTTCACCAGGAATTAATACTTAAGGGTAAAAATACAGTAGATGGCAAAGGTGCGGAAAGAATTGCAAAAGAAATTATTAATATGGTTAGTATAAAATGATTAAATATCCTTATTCAAAACCTGAGGTAACTAAGTCAGATATTAATGAGGTAAAAAAGGTATTATTAGGTGGGTATTTGAGCCAAGGAGAAAAAATTCATAAATTTGAATATGAGTTATCAAGATATTTTGATAGTAAAAATGCTATAGTTTGTAATTCGGGAACAGCAGCATTACATTTAATTTATATGGCTCTAGGAATTGGACCTAAAGCTGGACTCTTAACAACACCTATAACTTTCTTGGCTACTGCTAATGCAGCAAAAATGTGTAATGCATCAGTATATTTCGCAGATGTAGATCATATATCAGGCCTCTTGACTGCAGATACAATAGAAAAATCTTTAAAAAAATATAAAAATAAAATTAAAGTAATTACATTGGTACATTTAGGAGGTAAAATATGCGATTTAGAATCAATATCTAAAGTAGCAAAAAAATATAATTGCTTAATTGTAGAAGATGCAAGTCACGCAGCAGGAGCTGAATATTATGATAAAGGTGGAGTTAGTAGTAAGGTAGGAAGTAATAAGTATAGTATTGCAACGGCGTTTAGTTTTAATGCTATCAAACATGTTGCTATGGGCGAAGGGGGTTGTGTATCAACTAATAATAAAATAATAGCTGATAAAATTAAAAATTTAAGAAGTCATGGTATGTTAAGGCAAAAAAATAAATTGCTTTATAAACCTAAAGAACATGCACCTTGGTATTATGAAATGCAAGAGTTAGGTTGGAATTATAGAGCTGATGAGACTTCATGTGCATTAGGATTAAGCCAACTTAAAAGATTGCAAAGAGGAATATTTAAAAGGAGAAAAATAGCAAGATATTATTTTAATGAATTAAAAGATATAGATTGTATTATTCTACCAGCTAATATTAAAAGTATTAATCAGAGTGTTTGGCATTTATATCCACTACTTATAGATTTTAAAAAAATAGGTATTAGTCGTAGTCATATGATGAAACAATTATTGAAATATGGAATTCAAACACAAGTTCACTATATACCTTTATTTATGCAACCATATTATAGAAATAGAAATTTTTTCTTATTTAAAGAATCCATAAAATATTATGATTCTACATTAAGCATCCCTTTATATGTGCAGCTTAATAAAAAAGATATTATTTATATAAGTTCAAAAATTAAGAGTGTAATAAATCATTAATCCTAGCGTAGTATTTTGTGATTCATATGAGGCTTTAAATACGCTTTATTCTAGAGGTTTGTCTGAGACTACTAAAATAATTACAAAATCCCCACGAATATTAAGCTCTAATAATAATTATGTTCAAGATTTAGAAAAAGATGTAAATAATAAATATAATGAAATTTATAGAAATAAATCAAAAGAATATACTTATGAAATTTATAATAGTTTAAAAAAAGAAAAAAATATTTCTGAATATAGCTTGTTATGTTCACAAAAATTTTTGAAATTTTATAATCAAATATATTTTGCAAGTTTATTTAGCGATAGTTTTCTAGGAAGAGAATTTTGGGTAATTAAGCCCATTTGTAAAGATAAAAAAATAAATTATGCTATTTCTTCTGATATTTATAATATTTTAGAGCTTCACCCAAATTGTAAAATCAAGGAAATTCCAGTCAATTCAACTAATGAAAGATCCGCTCGTGGGGATAGTAAAGTAAGTCTTTATTCACGCTTACGTATCGTAGGGTATAAAGGCATATTTTGGAATTTTTTGAATTTAATATCTTTTTTATTTAAAAGTAATAAAGTTAAAATAGCTATAATAAGTAGTAACGAATTAGTGAGAGATATTAGTTTTTATCTTTTATGGAGAAAGAATCTTAATATATTTTACTTTAAGAAATTTTTTAATTTTAAAAATAAAATAGTGATTATTAAAAATGAAAATATAATTAAAAATATTAGTGTTATTGTAAATAAAATTTTTCTAAAAGCATTGAGGGACGTACCATCAGAAACTATTAGAGAATTATTAATAGCTAAATGGAACATAGAATTAATAGATATTATTAATTCATATAGAACATATAAGCATAATATTAAAAATATTTTAGATAAAAAAAAGATAGATTTTATTTTAATTGGTTATTTAGATATGCTTAAAGGGCTTGCTCTTCATAATATATGTCAAAATAAAAGTATACCCTTAATATCATGCCAACATGGTATTACAAGAGAGATAATATTTGATCCTAACATGAGATCAATATTTTTTGAAACGAGTTTTAGCGACTATTTATTTTGTTATAATGATATGTCTAAGAAAGTTACGCAGTCTGCAATGTATTATAATCAAAATAATATTTATAATATCGGTCTTCCTTCTGATTATAGAAACTTTATTTCTAAAAAAAATAAGAGTAAAGAAATTTGTTATATTTCTACAATTTTATTATCCGGCGGTATTCCAAATTTTATAGCACCTGAAAAGGATATTGAATTAATAAATTGGGAATTAAAACTGATAAATAAAGTTTTTAAAAAAACTATAAAGACTATAGATTATAAACCTTATCCTGCTATTAGATATGCAGAAAATGACATTAGTATTCAGGCTGTTAAGGAAGATAATAATCTAAAATTAGTGGGTACTCATATAGATTTAAGATATATAATTTCAAATTATGGCCTATTAATAACTTCTGGTGCTACAAGTACTTTAGGATGGTGTGTTCAATCTAACATTCCTTTAATAATTATAAATAGAAAAGGCTCGCTTTCAATAAAAGAAAGCGTAATTCATGATTTTAAAAAAGCTTTTTTTATTTTTGATGATTCAGATGAAAATTGGACTAAAAAATTAAAATCATTTTTAGAAAAAGAATATTCAGATATATTAAAGTTATGGAGAAATAAATTAGATACTAGACCTGCTATTATAAAAAAGTATTTTGGTGATGTTAACTTAAATGCAGGCAAGAATGGTGCAAATATTATTAATAATATAATTAGAGAACAAAAATTTGGATAATATTAAAGCTTTAAAAGAAAGTGATATTTATATAAGGCCGTTATTAAGCGAAGATATAACAGTTAGATATCTATCATGGTTTAAGAACGATATTGTAACTAAGTTTTTAGATGCAAAAAATTTAAAAAAAAATGAAGTTATAAAATACTTAAATTATGGGAAGGAATCAGGTAGTTACTATATTTATGCTATATGTCTAAAATCAAATGATATGCATATAGGAAATATTAAAATAGGTCCTATAAAAAGGAAAGATGGAATATCAGATTTAGTTACTGTTATTGGAGATGATTATTATTGGGGTAAGGGTTTTGCCAAATACGCAATCATTTCTGCAATAGATATTGGTTTTAATCAAGGAGGCATAAGAAAATTTAGTGCAAGTATTAATTCTTTAAATATTTCATCTTTAAAAGCTTACACATCGGCAGGAATGAAAAAAGAGGCTATTATTCAGAATTATTTTTATAATAATGTAGAAAATGAAATTATTATTTCGGATAAAATATATGTTGGGTGTGAAAATAAAAAATTTAATATGGATCTTTTGCAGAGTTGGGAGCCTTTTTCCTAGAGGTTTTAGGGTATATATCTAATCATGAAAACTAATTTTAAAATATTTAATAAGAATATTTATCAAGACTCGCCTTGTTTAATAATTGCAGAAATTGGAATTAATCACCTTGGGGAAGTAAAACTATGTGAAGAAATGATATTATCTGCGTTAGATGCGGGAGCAGATTGTGTTAAATTACAAACTGTAAATGTGGAAGAAAGTTATCATCCAAATACGGAATCATATAGAGTTTTTAAAAATGCGGAACTAAATATTGAAGAACTTAAATACCTTATTAAAATAACTGAAAAAAATAATGGTTTTTTATTTTCTACACCGGGTGATATATCTTCCTTAAATTTATTGAGTCTTTTAAATATACAAGCATATAAAATTTCTTCAGGTCTTTTAGGTAATTTACCATTAATACAAGAAATTTCTAAAACTAATATGCCTATAATTTTATCTACTGGCATGGCTTCGGAAATTGACATTGATAGAGCTTTAAGTCAAATCAAGAATTACGAAAAAACAAATATAGCCCTATTACACTGTGTATCAATTTATCCAGCTAAAAATGAGTTTTTAAATTTACAGTTTATAAGACATCTATCAGAAAAATATAATGTTATATCTGGTTATTCAGATCATAGTATAGGCCCTCTAGCCTGCATTTCTGCAGTTGCAAGCGGAGCAAAAATAATTGAAAAACATTTTACTATAGATAATAATATTACAGGTGCTGATAATAGTTTATCAATGAATCCAAAAGAATTTAAATCTATGTGTAAAAATATTAGAGAGACTGAAGAAATGTTGTATGGTTCAACATTTAAACCTCATCCTTTGGAAGAAAGTTTAAAAAAATCTAGATATAGAAAAATAGTTGCTGGAGTAAATATTAATAAAGGGGATGAAATAAATTTATCTAATGTAAACTTTATGAGAATAGACGATGATTTAGATTCAATTGATGCGTCTGAATGGAATTTATTTTCCGGTAAAAAAAGTAAAAAAAATATTCAAAAATTTAGTCCTATTACTTTAAAATGTATTTTGTAATACTATGGCTGAAAATTATACATACTTAAAGCATGGTCTATATTTATAAACTTAGGATATCTTAATGTTTAAACATAGAGTTTTAATAACAGCAGTCTCAGGTGCTTTGGGACCACAAAATATTAATTTTATGAAGAACTCAATTAAAGGAGATGTATGGGTTTTAGGTGTAGATGTAAAACATAATTATGTTGCAGAAAATAATGCTAATGAATTTGCATTAGTTCCCCTAGGAAATACTAAAAAATATATTTCTAGAATTCAGGAATTAATTAACCTTCACAAGATTACAATGGTACTTCCCTGTTCAGATGAGGAAGCTATAAACTTATCAAGAAATAGAGAAGTTATAGAGAGTAAAAGTACATTATTAGCAACAGCAAAAATATCGACTATTAAAACTATATCTAATAAAATACTTACTTATAATTTTTTTAAAAAAGTTGGTATAACAGTGCCAGATTTTAGAGTATGCAATAATGAACTAGAATTAATTAAACATGCCTCAAATTTTTATCAAGAAAGGGGCTCATTTGTTATAAAAGATGCTATTGCTAGGGGTAATAGAGGAACAATATTGGTAGATAAAACTATTAAAGGTAGGCAAGATTATATGGGCTCCAGAGAATTACATATGGGTTGGGAATATTTTAATGATAATTTTAAGAAGTTTGTGGATCAAACTTTTCCGAAATTAATTACTGAGCGCCTTTATGAGCCGTGTTATGATATAGATGTATTATCAAAGGATGGAAAGTTAATAAATGCTATTGCTCGGGAAAGAATAAACCCTGCAGGTGTTCCTTATCATGGAAATATTATGAGAAATAATAATAAATTAACTAATTTAGCAAAAAAAGTGTCTGAGTATCTAGAATTAACTTGGTTATATGACATTGATATAATGACTAGAAAAGATGGAACACCTGTATTATTAGAAGTAAATCCCAGGCCAAGTGGTAGCTCAGCCGCTTCTATGCAGTGCGGAGTTCCCCTTTATAAAAACTTATTAGAGTTATTTGAGAGAGATGATTTTCAAGAAAAAAATTATTTTGTCGATGGAACAATTATTAGTCCTAGTTTTATATGTAATGTTATTAAACCGAAAATAAAGTAATATGAAGAATATTAAATTTCAAGATACCTCTTTGAGAGATGGAGAACAAACTCCAGGTGTTGCATATAACCTCCAAGACAAAATTAGAATTACAGAACAACTAATAAAATTAAATGTTGATAGTATTGAGGTTGGTTTTCCTGCTGCTTCAAAAGATGAAGCAGCAATTGTAAAAGAAATTTCATTAAAATATAAAAATAATAAAAATATATTTTGCGTTTTTGCAAGGGCTATTAAGGAAGATATAGATATTGCTTATGAAAGTATTAAAGAAGCAAAATTCAAAAGATTACAAATTGTTGCTCCTGCATCTGACATACACATTAAATATTCTACCAGTAAAGATAAAAAATCTATACTTAAAGATTTAGAGGCAGCTATTAAATATGCGTCTTCAAAATTTCAAGATATTCAATTTACCGCACAAGACGCTCCTCGAGCAGATTTAAAATTTTTAAAAAAACTAATAGACACAGCTATTAAAAATGGAGCAAGAATTGTTTGCTTGCCAGATACTTCTGGTTTTTGCTTGCCAGAAGAATATGGAAAATTAATTTCTTCAATAAAAAAACATATAAGCTTAAATGATGTTACAATATCAGCTCATTGCCATAATGATTTAGGGTTAGCAGCAATAAATACTATTGCTGCAATAAAAGCAGGTGCTGATCAAGTAGAATGTACTATAAATGGAATAGGAGAAAGAGCTGGTAATACTCCTATGGAAGAAATTGCCGTTATAATAAATTTAAAATATAAGGAATTATATACTAATGCTTTAAACTTAAAATATTTTAAAGAAGTTAGTAATATAATGTCTGATATAACAGGTTTACAAGTCCATGTTAATAAACCTTTGTTTGGAAAGAATGCATTTCTACATTCTTCCGGCATGCATCAAAAGGCTATTATAAATAATAAAGAAACTTTTGAAGTTATTAATGCAGAAGATTATGGAATAAAAGGGGGTAAACTATCAATAGGAAAATTATCTGGTAAAGCTGGTGTTGTTAACTACTTAAAACAGATGAATATTATTTTAGATGATAAAGAATTAAAAAAAGTTATGGAATTAATAAAAAAAGAAGCAATAAATATTAAAGAGTTTAATAAAGATAAAATTATTAGAATACTTAAAAAACAAAATATTAATTGAATGAAAAATAATAAAAAAATTATAGCTATTATTCAAGCTAGAGTTAATTCTACGAGGTTACCCAATAAGGTATTATTAAAACTTAATAAAGTCCCGACAATAATAAGAATGATTGATAGACTTAAGATATCTAATCTTATCGACGAAATTTGGGTAGCCACAGGTACGTCTAAAATTAATGATAAGCTTGTAAGAATTTTAGATTCATCAAAAAATATTAATGTATTTAGAGGAGATGATCTTGATGTATTATCAAGATATATTGAGGTAGCTAAAAAAACTAAAGCAAATATTATTATAAGATTAACCGGGGATTGTCCGCTAATAGACTCTGAAATAGTTGATAATACTGTTAAATTATTGATTGATAAAAAAGCTGATTATGCTTCTAATATAATTAAAAGAACATACCCAGATGGATTAGATGTTGAGGCATTTACATATAAGACTTTATTGGAAACAGATAAAAATGCACCTAAAGGTTTTTGTCGTGAGCATGTTACAACCTATATGCATGGTTTATACAAAAGCAAATATCCAAAGGGTGATTTTAAAAGAGTATCATTAGAGAATTCTGTTGATTTTAGTAATTTACGTTGGACATTAGATGAAAAAAAAGATTTTGATTTTTTAAACTCTATTTTTTCAAATTTATCTTATAATGCTTCCTGGTTAGAAATTATTTCATTTTTATTAGATAATCCCTTATTACAAATGAATAATAGTATAATAGATTCTAACGAAGGGGCAGTAGATAAAACATTATCAAGTTATAGTAGATATAATAAAAGTAACAAATTTTTTAAAAAAGCAATAAAATATGTTCCGTTAGCAAGTCAAACATTTTCTAAAAGTTATATTCAGTGGCCAAAGGGGGAAGCACCATTATTTATCGAACGAGCATACGGTTCCCAAGTAGTGGATATAGATAAAAACCATTATATAGATTATATATTAGGCTTATTGCCGATAACTCTGGGGTATTGTGATAGAGATGTGGATAATGCTGTTATCTCTCAAATTATGAAAGGAAGTATATTTTCTCTACCTTCTAAATTAGAAACTATTCTTGCTGAAAAGTTAGTTAATTTAATTCCTTCTGCAGAAATGGTAAGATTTGGAAAAAATGGATCTGATGCGACAACTGCGGCTATAAGATTAGCAAGGGCATATACAAATAGAGATATGATAGCTGTTTCTGGTTATCACGGCTGGCATGATTGGTATATAGGTAGTTCCACAAGAGATTTAGGAGTGCCTAATACAGTTAAGAAACTTACACATAAGTTTATTTTTAATGATGCAGAAAGTTTAAAATATTTGTTTAAGAAGCACCCTAATAAATTTGCTGCTGTTATATTGGAACCAGCAGGATTAGTAGAAACAAAAGTTAGTTTCCTTAAAGAAATAAAAAAGATATGTAAAGAAAATAAAACATTATTAATATTTGACGAAATAATAAGTGGTTTCAGAATAAATATGGGTGGAGCACAATTAGAATATGGAGTTAAGCCAGATTTATCGTGTTTTGGCAAAGGTATGGCAAATGGATATCCGTTATCAGCATTAGTGGGATCAAAAAAAATTATGAAATTAATGGAAGAAATTTTCTTTTCTTCGACTTTTGGAGGGGATACTATCTCACTCGCAGCATCCATTGCAACAATTGAAAAATTACAAAAAAATCAAGTAGTAAAAAAAACTAGATTATACGGTAAAAAGTTAATACTGGAATTAAATAAAGTTTGTAAAAATGAGAATATAGATTCTTTTATAAAAATATCTGATATAGATTGGTGGCCTCAGATAATAATTGAAGATCCTCCAATAGAAAAATTCTTATTAATAAGTTTATTAAGACAAGAGCTATTAAAGACTGGAATTATGGTTAATTCAACCTTTAATTTGTGTTATGCACATACTGTTCCAGAAATAATGGAAGCTACTGTTAAAAGATTTAAGCAGGCAGTTACAAACCTAAAGGTATTTATAGAATCTCCAAATCCAAAAAAATATTTAAAAGGTAATTTAGTTCAAACTACTTTTAAGGTTAGGTAAATTAAATATTTTTAATTTAGATATAGTAAAATAAAATAATAAATAATTCAGAAATAGAACATAAAAAAATTTTTAAAGATATTAATTTATATCTTAAAAAATTTAAAATACATGCATGGATGGATGCGGGACTTTTGTTAAAATATACCAGAGGTCAAAATATTTTTCCGTCCTCAGATATAGATTTTGGAATTAAATCAGAAGATACTAAAAAATTAGTTTTGTTTTCAAAATATATAAAAGATCAAGGTTATTTGGTAACTACTATTGGTAATACTAATGTTATTTTTGAAGGCATAACTATAGTAAAAAAATATAATCAAGATCAATACATAACTATAGACATATACATTTATTATGATCTATATAATCATTACTGTAGGCCTAATAGTCATAAACCAATAAAGCAATATTATATTTCTAGGAATTTATTTCGTATTTTTAATAAGTTTAATATAATTAATAATCTAAAATATTTTAGAGATATGTATATAATTGGAATAATTTTAAAATACCTTTCTTGTATTTATTCAAAAATTTATTTTAGAGTTGCTACAACATCTCAATTTGCAATACCAAAAAATTTACTAGATAGTTTTAAAGAAGTAGAGATTTTTGGTACTATAGTATTTATTCCTAAAAATAATATTGAATATATGCGTTGGCGTTATGGAATTAAATGGAAAATCCCTAATAAAAATTGGAGATTAACTGATGGGAAGATGTTGTTTTTGAATAATCTAAAAAGTTACTGGTCTTTTTATTCTTCAGCACCAGGCTTTACAAATTCTAAATTATCAATGAATAAAAATAAAACTAAAATTAAATCAATTTTTGAATTTAATGAAAATGAGATAGAAATTATGAAAAAATCAAAAATTATATCAAAGTCAATTAAGGATAAATTTGAGTAATTTAGTGAATAAAATGTATAAGTTTTCTTGGAAGTCAAAAGGACGAACACTTTTATGGTTAGAAGATAAATTACATTATTCTAGTGTTCCTAAATTAATAGT
Organism: Candidatus Pelagibacterales bacterium; assembly: GCA_002720535.1. Lineage (GTDB taxonomy): Bacteria > Pseudomonadota > Alphaproteobacteria > TMED109 > TMED109 > TMED109. The sequence continues at coordinate 85,271 of PBIU01000005.1, forward strand.
TTTTACCTATAGTGAATGGAAAAATAATAAAGAAAAAATATTAAACAAAATTAAAGTAAAATTCATAGATAATAAAATTGCTGTTAGATCTTCAAGTATTAATGAGGACTCCCTATATTTTTCTAATGCAGGCGCCTTTGAAAGTTATTTAAATATAGATTTTAATGATAGAAAAAAAATCATAGATACAGTAAATGCTGTATTTAAAAGTTATGGAAAGTTACTTTCTAATAGTGATGAATTAATTATTCAAAAAATGGTCGATCAAATTTCAGTTTCAGGAGTGATTTTTACTCATGAAATGAAAAATAGAGCACCTTATTATTCTATAAATTATGATGATATATCAGGCTCTTCTACAACTGTAACATCTGGATCAAGTAGATATAGTAATAAAACTCTTTATATTCATAGAGACTCATTAGACGGCGTACGTTCAAAAAGGTTTTCAAAACTTTTACCCTCTATCATTGAATTAGAAAATATATTTAATAGCGATGAACTAGATATTGAATTTATCATTACAGATAAATTTGAAATTATAATATTACAAGTTAGACCTATNGTTTTCAAGTCNTATATNAGTTCTTCAGAATATAAAAATGTCACACAATCAATTTCTGGTTTGAAAAATGAATTGAGTAAATACTTTTTCTGTGAAGATGTGATTAAGAAGGATTTCCCAGTTTTTGGGCAAATGCCCGACTGGAATCCAGTGGAAATGATAGGAGTAGTGCCGCGTAATCTAGCATTCTCTTTATACGAGAAGTTAATAACTAATGACGTCTGGTGTAAAGCGAGAGAGGAAATGGGATATTCTAAACCTTTAAATAATTCTTTAATGCATAATTTTTGTGGTCATCCGTTTATTAATGTTAAGTCTAGTTTTTCAACATTTATTCCAACTAAATTAGATTATAAAATATCAGAAAAATTAGTTAGATATTGGCTAGAAAAATTAAAAAATTCTCCTGAATTACATGATAAAGTAGAATTTGATATTGCAATAACCATTTTTTCNTTTGATTTGTATAAAAGAACTAAAAATTTACCAAAGGAAATATTTTCTGAAAAAGAAAAAGAAAAAATTAAAGAAGTTTTTACAGAACATTTTAAAGATTTAATGATTCCTAAACATCCTGGATCTTTATANAATGCTGAAAAACAAATTATATCTCTCANTAAAAAATTAATGNAAGTTNAGAATACAAANAANTTTAATATTACNGAATTAATAGANATTTGTAAAAAATATGGAACAATACCATTTGCAAAATTAGCNAGACATGCATTTATAGGAACTACGCTCATGAAATCACTAAATTCAGAGGGAGTGTTAACAAGTTTACGTTTATCTGAATATTTTTCTTCTATAAAAACAATATTGTCTGAAATGTTAGAAGATATTTTAAGATTAAAAAATAAGTCTATAGAAATTATTGATTTTAACAAGAAATATGGTCATTTAAGGCCAGGTACATATGATATTTCTTCTAAAAGCTATAGGGAGATTGACCCTATAGAACTATTTGGGGATAGGAGCATAAATTCAAATAATAAAATTTTTATTTTTAATAAAAGAGAATTAAATAAAATTAATAAATTAATNAACGATTATANACTTCCATTTGCAGATACATCTGANTTCTTAAGATATGTTACGAACTCAATNCAAGCTAGAGAAAATTCAAAGTTTAATTTTACCAAAGTNATAGATCTTATTTTTGAACGAGTAAAANAAATTTCTAAAATTTATTCTNTTTCTATTGATGATTTGTCATATTTATCAATAGAAAGATTAGCATNAATAGAAAAAGGTGATTATAAAGAAAATAAAAAGGAAATATTAAGCCTAATAAAAATAAATAAAAAACAACATAAAATTAATNCNTCTATAAAGCTTCCCCAATTNATTATGGATGCTAATCATGCTGTTGTAATACCTTTTCAAGTATCGTCACCTAATTTTATAACTAATAAAATTATTGAAGCTNAAATCAAGTNCATNCAAAGTTTTGAAGATAAATCTATTTTAGATAACAAAATTGTATTAATTGAAAGCGCAGATCCTGGATATGANTGGCTTTTTACTACTAAATTTAAGGGTTTATTAACAAAATATGGTGGGGCAAATTCTCATATGGCAATTAGATGTGCAGAATTAAATATTCCTGCTGCTATAGGTTGTGGTGAAGAATTATTTGAACATATGAAAAAATTTAAGCAATTACGTTTAAATTGTTCGTCATCATTAATTCAACCAATTTAAGGAAAAATAATGGTTATTTGGTCAATTGGGCTAGCAGGATCTGGAAAATCAACAATTTCAAATATTATTTATGAAAAATTTATAAATAATAAACTTCCCACAGTTTTATTAGATGGTGATGAAATAAGAAGTATATTTGGAGATGATTTAGGATATAGTTTAAATGATAGACTAAAAAATGCATCAAGGATTAGAGAGTTATGTAAACTATTAGATAAGCATGGGATTCATGTAGTTTGTGCAATTTTGTCAATATCGGAAAAGGACAGAAATTGGTGTAGAAAGAATTTTTCATCTTATAAAGAAATATTTGTTAATACACCCATAGAATTAATAGAAGAAAGAGGGTATAGGGATTTATATAAAAAATATGATAACGGCTTAATAGAAAATGTAGTGGGGAAAGATATTAAATTTGATCAGCCATATAATTCTGATTATGTGATTAATAATGTTAAATCAAAAAAAATATTTATTGAAGAAGGAGCTAAAATAGTAAATTCTCTTTTAGTCAATTTAAAATGAATTACAAATATATTTATGAAAACCCTTCTGAAAATAGACAGCTTTATATGTACTCGGACTATAATGGTAAGGAGTTTATTGAGGCCTATAAAAAAAGTAGAAGTGATGTACTGATAAAATGTTTAAAAAAAATAAATAGTACAGAGGAAAAGTTAGAAACTACAAATAAATTATTAAAACTTTCTAATTATAATCATATAAAAAAAGACGAGATAATATCTATTTTTTGCAATATTCTAAATGATAGATTTATTAATTTTGAAAGAGAAATAATCAACTCAGACTTAACTGAGGCTATTAATGATTTAAGTTCTATCTATATTCAAGCTAAAAATAATCAATCTTTGAATAAATTAAAATTAGATAATTTAGTAAAAACATTTGAAACAAAAAAAAATTTTTCTAGTGAAATACAAAATTCTTTTGATGCGTCATTAATATCTAATGAAATAGATGAAATATTTCATTTTCTTTTCTCTTTTATAATTATTAAGCATTTTATTTCTTTTAAGTCGCTTAAATATTTTAACACACTTTTAAAGCTGAATGATTTATTAATATATAGGTTTTATAATATGAATTTTATAAATGTTGAATTATTATTGTGTGCAATATCAATAGAATTGAAAATTTATTCAAGTTTAGAAGAAGATATTTTAGGAGTTTAAATGAAATTTAGCTTAATATTAGCAAATACCGCAAGGTCTCAAGCNTATATTCAGACTTTAATATCTCAAGATATAATACCAAAAGAAGTTTTTATTCTTAATGATAANAATAAAAAGAAACTAGGTAAGATAACAAAAAAATATATAAACTCTAATATAAATAATAATATATATTCATTTCAATTAGCTANATTAAATATTAATGAAGATTTAGTTAGATCATTATCTAAATTAGACATACCTTATACAATTATTAATTCTCCAGATATAAATTCAGAAGAGTTATATGAGGTNTTGTTAAAAAGTGATACAAAGTTATGTATTGTGTCTGTTTATGCTGGTCAAATTTTAAAATCTAAAATATTAGGTTTAAAAAAATCTTTTATGCATGTTCATAGCGGAAAACTTCCGGAATATAGGGGAAGTACAACGTTGTATTATTCCTTGCTAGAANAAAATAAAGTTGCAGCAAGTGCAATTATGATAAATGAAGGTATAGATACTGGTGANATAGTTTATTTTAAAGAGTTTGATTTTAATTTTGATCCTGAATTAATTGATTTAATATTCGATCCGTTACTTAGAGCTGTAGTTTTAATTGATGCAATCAAACTATTATCAAGTAAAAATAAAAAACCTATAGTACAAGAAGGAATAGATGGTGAAGATTATTATATCATTCATCCACTATTAAAACATTTAGCTATTTTAAAGGAAAAAAATAAATGTATGTAGGTATTACCGTTCAAAATATTAATCATCCTAACTATTCTGAAAAAGGACATTATTTAAATGTAAGATGGCAAGATTTTGCAGAAGCTTCAGGTTTTACTTTAATTCCTCTAACTAGTGTTAGTCTTGCGGATCAAATGATAAGAGAAAAATATATACAAGCAATAATTCTATCNGGTGGAGGAAATTTATCTAAGNATTTTTATAATAAAAATTTACTTAAANAAAATACTAATANTATAGATTTANATAGGGAGATTATAGAGAAGAGACTAATTAAATATTCATTAGAAATAAACATACCATTAATTGGAATTTGNCGAGGAATGCAAGCGCTAGCTATGTATTTTGGTAGNCANCTATNTCGAGTTGAAAAACATGTAAAGACNAGACATGTTTTAGATTATCATTGNCCNGTATTAGAAAAAAATATAATNAGNNAAGTNAATTCTTATCACGACTATGGTGTAATGGATGCTGATGTNCCTAAAGGCTTTAAAATTNATGTGAAGTATTTAAATACAGTGGAGCAAATGNTTCATGATAATCAGAAAATGTTAGGTATCATGTGGCATCCNGAGAGAGAGGATAAATTTTCTAATCTAGATATAGAATTATTTAGAAAATTTTTAGGCATAAAATGAATATAATAATATTAGCAGCAGGTAGAGGAACAAGATTAGGTAAACATAATAATAATAAACCTAAATGTTTGTTTGAAATAAATGGCTTAAGTCTTATTGAGAGAAATTTGATATTTTTTAAATATGCTAATCTTAACCCAATTCTTGTTTCTGGCTTTGAAAAAGAAAAATTACATTTCTTAAATTTACCAATGATTTATAACTCTGAATATANAGAAACAAATATGTTATGGTCTTTATATCAAGCNTCTGATTATATGAATGAAGATTTTATAGTNTGTTATAGTGATATTTTAATAAATTCACNATTAGTAAAAAAANTAAAANNTTTTGATAATGGAATNGGATTAATNATTGATAAAGATTGGNTNGANTANTGGCAATTNCGTTTTGATGACCCNNTANTNGATGCNGAATCTTTANAGGTTTCTNAAGATGGGNNTATATTAGATATAGGAAAAAAAGTTAATGAAATTTCNNAAATANAAGGTCANTATATTGGNTTTTTTAAGGTATCAGGANAGGATAGATTANTATTTAAAGATAAATTAATTGATTATTGTGAAAATAAAAANACAAANCATATTGCACGAAAAGCATATTTAACTGATTTTTTGCAATATTTAATTAATGATGACTTAAAAATAAAAGAAATTCCTATTAATGGTGACTGGATTGAAATAGATAATCATAATGATGTTAATGCAGCAAAAAAGTCAGGAAGACTATCTAAGATAGAAAGAGATGTTAACAGAATCATGAATAAAAATAATCTATGAATATTAGAAAAATTAAATTGGAAGATAGTACTCAGTTATTTAATTGGGTAAACAAGACAGATTCTTTATCAGTAAAAATAGAAAATCAAAAAAAAATAAATTTTAGTGCCCATAGTAAATGGTTTAGTGAAAGAATGAATGATCCTAATACAAGTATTTGGATTATAGAAAATAAAAAGAAAATACCTATAGGGCAGATAAGGTTCCAGAAGAAAATGGATAATTATTTTGATGTAGATATTTATCTTACAAAACATGAAAGAAAAAAAGGAGTTGCTAGTAAAGCTTTAAATTTAGCTATTAATAAAGTTAATTTTTNTTCTTTTAGAGCAATTATAAAAAAAAGTAACAGAAGATCATATAATTTTTTTTTAAAAAATGGTTTCTCTTTATCACATGAAGATAACAATATGTGGGTATTAGTAAATATAATAAAATGAAAAGACTTACTATCTTTATATTATTGCCATCCTTTGCTAGTGGGGGGGCCGAAAGAGTTACCATTAGTTTAATAGAAAATATGGATAAAAGTAATTTTAATTATTTTTTAGTAATGCAGAATACATATGGCCCACTGAAATGTAATATAGCAAAGAAGAAAATAATAAATTTAAATGCTTTAAAATTTAGATATGCTTTAATTAATTTAGTTAAAGTTATATATAAAAAAAAACCAAAAGTGATATTCTCTACTTTTCCNCATATGACNATATTTCTNTTAATTATTAAGAAAATATTTTTTCCTNAAATGACAATAATTNCNAGAGAGCCTAATATGCCCTCNATTTCATTATTACATACTTCTAATTCTTATATAATTCGTAAGTTATATAATAATTTTATGCCATCAATAGATGGAATAATAGCTAGTTCATCTTCAATGAAAAATGAATTATTACTTAAAGGTATAATAGCGAAAAAAATAGCTATTATATCTAATCCTATAAATACNAAAAAAATAAGANATATAAAAAAAGTCAATAGATTTGGAGGTAAGGGTTTGAGATTAGTATTTGTAGGTAGATTAGTTTACCAAAAAGGTTTAGATCGTTTAATACCCATACTTAAAAATATAAAAAATATTCATCTAACAATTATTGGAGAAGGTACAGAAAGGTCTCATTTAGAAAAGNTAATAAAAAAGCATAAAATAAGNGATAAAATAAGTTTTTTAGGACATTTAGATAGTCCTTATGCTTATATGGCNGGGGCAGATTATTTTGTTTTGCCATCTAGGTGGGAGGGACTTCCAAATGTAGTATTAGAGTCTTTAGCATTAGGAACTCCAGTCATCACAATGAAAGCAATATCAGGATTAGAAGATTTAAAATATAATATTTTAAAAAANGACTTATTATTATGTAAAAAAATAGAGGATATGGCTGATTTAATATTAAAGTTATGNGAAAGAAAAGACNATAAGAATCCTATATTAAGAAATCCACTAATAAAAAATTACAATTCTCAGTCGCAATATAGTAAAAAGGTTTCTAATTTTATTGAAAAGATATTTTATGAGAACAGAACAAATTAGAGTTTTACATTTAATTTCTAGTTTGCAGCAAGGTGGTGCTGANAGACAATTAATAGAACTCGTTAAACAAAATGAAAATCATGTAATATGTCAATTAATTTCAGGAAATGCATTTGAAAATGAAATTAATAATAATAAAATTCAAATATTTGACTTAAAAACCAAAAAATTATTTTCTTTTATAATTAATCTATANAAATTAAATAAAATTATNAAAAATAATAAGCCTGATATTATTAATACATGGATGTATCATTCTAGTTTAATATTGGCTTTGATTAAGTTAATGAGAATCAAAAATAATATTCCATTAATTTGGGGATTACGTTGTTCTAATATGGATACTTCACATTATTCTATGTTATTAAAAATAGTTATTAAGTGTTGNAAATTTTATTCTTATATACCTGAGNTNATCGTAAANAATTCTGAAGCAGGTTTAAATTTTCATAAAAATTTAGGTTTCAAAAATAAACATATTGTTATTCATAATGGAATAGATACTAGTAGATTTCTTTATAATGAAAAAATTAGAAATAATTTCAGNACTAGATATAAAATTTCTAAAACTGCAAAAGTATTGNTATGTGTAGGAAGAAATGATCCAATGAAAGATCATGATACCCTAATTAAAACATTTAAGAAGTTAAAAAAGAAATTTCCTTCAGTTATTTTATTGTTGGCTGGCTTAGGTACAGAGAAAATAAAAAATGTGAATAACATGATAACATTAGGCTCGCGTAAAGATATTGAGCATATTTATTCAGCCAGTGATATTATTGTATCATCATCTGCTTTTGGAGAAGGTTTTTCAAATGCTTTGGCAGAAGGAATGTCCAGTAAATTAATTCCTATAGCAACTAAAGTTGGAGATGCACCANATATACTTGGAGATATAGGAAGGCTTATAAAGCCTAAAAGTATAAAAGAACTATATAGAGCTATTGCAGATATACTTAAACTTGATAATGACAGTTTTGAAAATCAAAAAAAACTAGCGAGAATTAGAATATTAAATAATTTTTCCCAAAATAAGATGATAGCATCGTATAATAAATTGTATTCTGAGATTGTAGATAAATAGATCATGTGTGGTTTTGCAGGCGTTATAGATTTAAATCATCTTGATGTTAATGATGATTTAGATAAAAGAATGTTAGCTTCATTAGAAAGTTTACATAATAGAGGCCCTGACCAAAAGGGGANATATAAAGATGATTATTCGTATTTAGTNCATGCTAGGTTAAGTATTATTGANACNTCTGATAGTGGTAAACAACCTATNACTAAGTATGGCAAAACTATTGTTTATAATGGAGAAATCTATAACTTTAAAGAATTAAAAAATGAATTGCAAAAAGAGGGATATGAATTTTTTTCTAATTCTGATACCGAAGTATTATTAGCGGCATGGGATAAGTGGGGGGAGCAATGNTTAAATCATATAAATGGAATGTTCGCTTTTGCTATATGGGACAAACAAAATAAAAATCTAGTTCTAATACGTGATCCGTATGGTAAAAAACCATTATTATATTTAATTAAAAACAGAAATATTTTTTTTGCTTCTGATTTAAATAGTTTAGAAAAAATTNTTGATTGCGGGGAAATAAATCCTTTAGCTGTTGAAAGTTTATTTAAGCTAAGATTCATACATGACCCCTTAACTATATATAAAAATGTCTTCAAATTATCTGCTGGCAGTATACTTAAATTTACAAAACAAGAGGTATCTATAAAAAAATGGTATAATTTACATAACTCTTCTTTAGCTAGTCAAAGTAAAATAAGATTTAAAAATAATATCATAGAACTTTTTGATAAAGCCGTTAAGCGACGTTTAGTATCTGATGTTGATGTTGGAGTTTTTCTATCTGGAGGCTTGGATTCTAGTCTAATTGTTTCATCATTGGCAGAACAAGGTTATTCATTACCTTGTTTTACGATGGGTTTTGAAAATTCTTCTGATTATTATGAAGAACGCCCTCAGGCTAGTCGTTTAGCAAAATATTTTGGAATGAAAAGCTATACCTTTGAAATTAATGAAAAGATGGCAATTAAAAAACTACCAGAAATATTTAATGCTAGTGATGAACCATTTGCAGATACAAGTGCAATACCATTTTATATGTTAGCAAATCAGGTGAGTTCTAAATTAAAAGTAGTTTTATCAGGAGATGGTGGTGATGAAGTATTTGCTGGCTATAGAAAGCATTTGGGTGAAAAATGGTCAAAATTACCTTATTTTATTCCTAAATATTTAAGATACTTAATAATAAGTTTACTTATAGAAAATAAAAATACTAGTTATGGAGAAATTTCTAGAAGAATTAGAAGACTTTTGATGAATAGTTCTAAAAACGCCTCTGAAAGACAGGCAGGTTGGCTAGAACAAATAAATGAGAATACAATAAAAAAATTACTTGGCAATAATATAGAATTTACTAAAAATTTACTAGAAGAGTATAGAAAACCATTCCATGATCCTATTAATGCTATGCTGGCAGGCGATTTAGGTCTTTCTCTTACGGGAGATATGCTTGTAAAAGCAGATAGAATGAGTATGGCAAATAGTTTAGAAGTAAGGTCTCCACTATTAGACAGAGATTTAGTGGAGTATGTATTTTCTATACCAGGAAAATTTAAAATAGGAAATTTCCAGGGTAAAATTTTATTAAAGGATACCTTTAAAAATAGGTTACCTAAATGGTCAATTAATTTAAGAAAAAAAGGATTTGAAGTTCCGATAGCAGATTGGCTGCGTAATGATTTAAAAAAATTAGTTGAAGATAGCAGCTCTAAAAGTAATTTAGATAAATTAGGAATTATTGATTCATNCATTATTGAAGAATGGAAGCAAGGATTATACTCAAATAAAAGAGACACATCTTGGCAATTATGGACCTTAGTTGCCTATAAACAATGGATGGAATCTAGAGGGAAATTATAATTTGAAAGATATATTATATAATGTAGCTTTTTTTCCTCTACCAATAATATGGTTCATGCTTTTTATAATAATATTTAACTTAAAAGATAAAATTTATTTTTATTTTAAGGCTATATTTATATTATTATTTATAATCTCTGTGCCTATAACTACAGATATCTTTAGTTTTCCTTTGAGTAAAGGCTCAAGTAAATTTACAAATGATTATAACTTTGCTGCAATAATAGTCTTAACGGGAGGTATATACAAAGATATTAATGGAAATTGGCACCCTTCAAGTAATTCTATAAACCGAGCTGCATTGGGTAGCAATTTATCAAAGAAATTGAACATTCCTNTAATAATTACAGGTGGCAATAGCATAAAAGAAAATCCAGCAGAATCACTAATAGTTTCCAATTTTATAGATAATAAAAATATTATTTTGGAGCAAAAAAGTAAAAATACATATGAATCTGCATTGAACTTAGAAAAAATTTTGTTAGAGAATAATTTGAGTAAAAANGATAATTTTATACTTATAACTTCGAAATTTCATAATTTAAGAAGTGCTCTAACTTTTAAATCTCAAAATTATAAAATTAAAGTATATGATTATTCAACATTTGATAAATTAAATTTTTATAAATTTATTCCAAACTCTAAATCATTTAATTTGTTTAATAAAGCTTTATATGAATATTATGGACTTATTAAGTATCTTCTATTAGGCCATATTTTAATTTGATATTATGATTTAAATGAATAGAAAAATAATATTTTTAGTAACTGAAGATTGGTATTTTTTATCACATAGATTACCAATTGCATTAGCATGTAAGAAAAATGGCTACGATGTTTCTGTAGCGTGTAAAGATACAGGAAAACTAAATATAATAAAAGAATATGGTTTTAAATGTTTTAGTTTAAAACTTCATAGGGGTTATTTTTCTATCTTTATGTTTTTTAAAAATATAATAGAAATTAATAAAGTAATTGGAAAATCAAAAGCAAATATTATACATGCGGTATCGATGCAATCCATTATTCTTGGTCTTTTAGCTACAATTTTTAATTATAAGATTGGNTTTGTAGCCGCTATAACAGGTTTAGGTACTTTATTTATAACTAAAAATATAAAAAATAAATTAATTCTATTCTGNATAAATATTTTCTTAATCATATGTTTTAAAAANAAGAATGTTAAAGTAATAGTGCAGAATAANGACGATCAATACTTCGTTAGTAAAACTTTATTCTGCTCGTTAAATAAAATTTATTTAATTAGAGGTTCAGGAATAGATATCAATTATCANAAGTTACAGGAAGAACCAAANTCTCCACCAATTATAATAAGTTATGTTGGNCGTATTATTNAGGATAAAGGTATAGAAAACTTAGTAGAAGCATTTAAGTTGGTATATAAAATTAATAAAAATATTAAATTATTATTAGTAGGTAGTGTGGATAAAAATAATATAAGGCCAATAAGTGATCAGTTTATTAGAGATAATAATAAAAATAATATAGAGTTTATTGGTGAAGTAAAAGATATTAGAGAGATATGGAAGATATCACATNTCGCAATACTACCAAGTAAAAGAGAGGGCTTACCAAAAAGTTTATTAGAAGCAGCAGCTGCNGGAAGAGCAATTATATCTTCTGATGTACCAGGCAGTAGAGAAATAGCTGTAAATTCAATAAATGCAGAAGTATTTTTACCAGAAGATATNAATGCTATGGTAAAAGCAATATTGTATTTATCTAAAAANCATCAAGTAAGAAAAAGTTATGGCAAAAATAGTAGGAAATTAGTAGAAAGTGATATGTCAGAAGATAAAGTAATAAANAACACTNTATNTGTATATCAGGATTTTTANNATAAACATTTTTTCATAAAATATAGGANTATAAAAAAATTATGAATTATTTAAATAAAGAAATTGTTGTAATAGGTTTAGGTTATGTTGGTTTGCCATTAGCTGTAAAACTTGCAGCTCATTTTAAAGTAATTGGCTATGATATTTCAATTGATAGAATAAAAGAACTAANAGACTGCAATGATTCTACAAAAGAAATTAAAAAAAATATATTAAGGAAAGCAAAAAATNTAATATTTACATGCGATAAATCTATNATATCTAATAAATGTATATACATTATTACGGTTCCNACTCCTGTTAAAAAAAATAAATTACCTGACTTATCTTTATTAAAAAACGCATGTAAGTTAGTTGGTAAAAATATTCATAAGGGTGCAATAATAATATTTGAAAGTACAGTGTATCCAGGGGTAACAAAAAATATTTGTGCACCTATTATTGCAAAAGAATCTAATTTTAAATTAAATGAGGGTTTTTATTTAGGCTATAGTCCTGAAAGAATTAATCCAGGAGATAATCAACATTCATTAGATNAAATTATAAAAGTTATTTCTGGAAGTAATAACAAAATTACNAAAATTATTGGTAANATTTATGAAACTATAATTACTGCAGGAGTGTTCTATGCCAAAAATATAGAAGTTGCTGAAACGGCTAAAGCTATAGAAAATGCACAACGCGATATAAATATAGCTTTTGTTAATGAAGTTTCCCTNTTGTGTCAAAAATTAAATATTTCTGTATATGATGTTCTAAATGCAGCAAAAACAAAATGGAATTTCTTACCTTTTCAACCAGGTTTAGTTGGAGGGCATTGTATAGGAGTGGATCCATATTATTTAGCACATATTGCAAAAAAGCTAAATTCAAGCNCTGATGTAATTTTATCAGGTAGAAGATTAAATGANAGTATGACAGNTATAGTATTTAAAGAAATTGAGAAACAAATTAGAAAAGACTCTAGAATATTACAAATAGGNATATCATTTAAAGAAAATGTGCCAGATATTAGAAACTCTAAGTCAGCTGAANTAGCTNAGCTATTTNTTGAAAAAAAATATAAAATTGAAATACATGACCCTGTTGNTAATCCAAAGGAAGTACAAANCGATTTTGGGCTAACATTATCTAAATTATCAGGGAAATATGATTATATAATAATAGCAGTTGCACATAATTTTATANATAGAAATAATATAAATATTTTAAAATATACCAAAAAATCATCCACTATATTTGATATTACAGGTAAATTTAAAAANAAATTATCTAAAAATAATATTAAGTATTGGTCATTATGACTNTAGGAAAATTATGATTAAAAATAAAAATATTATTCAAAATCATTTTGATAAATTAGCTTCTTCTAGAGATATCTGGATTAAAAAATCTAAAGGTTTTTATTCTGAGGATATACGTTGTATGAAAGAATTAATACCTTNTGAATCTAAGGTTTTAGAAATTGGTTGNGGTAACGGTCATCTCTTGAGNTCATTAAAACCCTCNTATGGTCTAGGTATTGATATAAGTAAAGAGATGATAATTAAAGCAAAAGANAAAAATAAGAATTTAATATTTATTGAAGCAGATATTGAAGATGAAAATAGTATTAAAGAGATAAATGAAGTTTTTGATTTTATTATTTTATCGGATACAATTGGCTATTTGAGCGATATTGAAGGTACTTTAAAACGAATACATAAATTTTGTAACNCAGATACTAGNATTATTATTGCTTACTANTCTCCTATTTGGGAGCCCGTTTTGAATCTTGCAGCNTGGCTCAAACTTAAAATGCCTGAATTAACTAAGNCCCTTTTAAATGAATCAGATATNTCTTCTTTAATGAGCTCNGCNGGNTTTGAAACTGTNAAAAAACAAAAAAAAATTATTTTTCCTTTTTCTTTTNTGGGGATAGGTAGANTAATTAATAGATTTATATCATGTATTCCTCTAGTNTCTTATTTATGTGTAAGAAATTATGTTATNTCTCGNTCNTTNCANNCTGTTTCATNAAATTTACCTCGTTCNGCNAGTGTAATAATTCCATGNAGAAATGAAAAAGGAAATATAAGGAATGCATTAGAAAGATTACCTNTTTTTACCGAAAATATTGAGATTATTTTTGTTGAAGGGCACTCCCATGACGGTACTTGGGAAGAAGTTAATAAAGTAATTTTGGATCCAACCTTTATAGATAAAGGTTTTAAAATGATTGCAATTCAACAAAAAGGAAAAGGAAAAGCTGATGCAGTTTTTCAAGCTTTTGAAAAAGCAAAGAATGATGTTTTAATAATACTGGATGGTGATTTAACTGTGCCACCAGAGGATATTCCCAAATTTTGGAATAAAATTAGTAATGGCGATGCTGAATATGTAAATGGTTCTAGGTTAATTTATCCTATGGAAAATGAGGCCATGCGATTTTTAAATTATGTTGCTAATAAAATGTTTTCTATATTATTTACATGGCTTTTAGGTCAGAGATATACTGATACTTTATGTGGAACTAAAGTAATTAGAAAAAGTCATTATGAAAAGGCAAGGAATAGAAATAAAGATTTAGGTGATTTTGATCCATTTGGTGATTTTTTTATAATTTTTGGTGCTGCAAGATTAAACTTAAAAATGTTAGAGGTTCCTATCAGGTATAGAGCTAGAGAATATGGAGAAACTCAGATTTCTAGATTTAGTCATGGTTTTCTTTTAATTAAAATGGTGATTTTTGCATTTTTTAAATTAAAGGCAACTTAAATATGAAGCTTTGTGGGTTAATATTCTTATTAGCTTTTACAGTAAGGTTTATAAATTTATTATTTTTAGATCTGAATATAGATACTTATCTTATTGAAGATCAAAAATTTTATTGGGATTGGTCTTTAAAAGGCGCTTACTTACCTTGGAATGAATTATCATCTTTATTATTGACCGAAAGGATGCCTGGTGCATTTTTATTTTATGGTTTTCTACAATGGTTAACTGCTAATAACCTATTTTTTGTTTTAATATTACAAGCATTATTAGATTCATTTACTTGCGTAATAATATTTCTATGTGCAGGATTAATGAATAAAAAATATGAATTATTTACTGGAATGTTTGCTATTTTTTCTCCTTTAATGATTATTATTAGTTCACAAATTCTTTCCGATACATTATTCCTTTTTCTTTTTACTTTTAGTTTATTTTTCTTATTAAAGTATTGGCGTTCTTCAAATTCAAAAAAGTATATATATTTAGCAGGATTATTTTTAGGTTTGTCAACTTTTACAAGAGCTGCAACTTTCCCTTTAATATTTATATCTTTACCTATAATTTTTTTGATTGTTAAAAAAAGTGGTAATAATTATATAAAATGTTTTTCTACTTTAAGCATATTTTTACTCATGGCTTTAGCGCCAATTTCTAATAGAGTTTTTGAGAATATTATTGAATATGATACATATTCTTTGACCTCNCAAGGTGGATCNCATATAGCCTATTGGATGGTGCCTGGCGTTTTANCAGTNAGTAAAGANATGGACAGAAANTCTGCTGTCAATTTAGTTAATATGGAAATNGATAAACTGGGAGGANNNACAGGAAAACCCTTTAAAGATAGTNAAAAAAGAANTAATGCATCAATTAATATATTAAAACAAGANANNATATATAATATCACTTATNCNTGGTTTAGNTCTTCNATTATAAACNTAATTAGNTCTCCAATTTTAATTGATTATAGAGTANGNAGTTTATCTCATCCTTCNTTTGNAAAGGAAGGCAATATTACTAAATGGNNAGAAACACTNTTTTCCAATAAANAGTATTTTNCCTATTTAATAGTTTTATTATTATCTTTCANTNGNTCATTATTTTGTATTTACTCTATATTGATGGGTTTTTATNTTTTNACNAAGTCAAATTTATTTATATCTTTTTTATCTATATCAATAATTATGTATTTTTCNTTAATTACTGGNCCCACTNTTTCTCCAAAATATTGTNTNCCNTATTTACCNATTCTNCTTTATTTACAAGGAATGAGTATTAGTAGATTTATTCTTTTTATTAAAAATAGANANNATAGTTAAACAAACTAATATTTCTATGAANGGNATGCAAGTTANCATATATCTTGTTTCAAAATTAGAATTTAAACTAAAAAATATAGTTCTTGATANNAGATAAGANATNGTTATAAGGCTNAAGGCAAAAACGGGGTCNTGTATNTTTCTTTTANNCATATTTAATAGGCTATATATTAGTAAAAGCATTAATATAAANCTATATAATGCATTGAATCCTTTTGAAATAGCATGATAGGGATAAGCAAATGCTTTTTCTAAAAGAATATTAATGTTTCCTTTGGCTGCGGCTAATCTCTCATTTTTACTTAATCCTCTGTCCGGCATTTCATTTGGCCAACCAAAACTAGAAAAAGGATTTGTCCACATTCTTACAAGTCTTATAGATGGGTAAGTTAACCAATATTGTATAGGATTATTTTTAATTTTCTGATCTGCTATTTCTTTAAATTTATTATCTATTTCTATAGGAAAATCTTGTTTATCTATAGATTTTAATGTTTCAACTAGTTTTTCAATTTTTAATTTTTCTTCATTATCTGCGTAAGCACGCTGTGGTATANTTATCCCAATATAATTTTTTCTATTTATTCCCCATAATGCTCCAGGCCTTTCATATTCATGAGTAATCCAAGTTTTTGTCCATTTTAAATAACCAGTAGGAGATCTACTTCCATCAGGCATAATCATATCAGTAGGAATTAATTTTGGTAAATCAACTATAATATTTCTTACAGTCCACGTCCCCCATGTTGATGCTAATATAATAGCTATTAAAAGACCTTTTTTAATACCTAATTTGAANCCATGAAGATATATAGTTGTTACAGCTACTGGAATAGTAAGAAAAACATTATCAAGTCTTATCCAAGTAGCAAATATTAGAGCTAAACCAATAGGAATGATTCTAATTCTTTTTATAGATAGTGATATTATTATTTCGGCTATAAGATAAATAGTTGCTGCTAATGATAAAGTTTCTGTTTGAAGATATCTTGGCCATGCTATAAGCAAAGGTGAGAATGCTAAAATTAAACCGATAATTATCATAGTATTTTTATTTTTTGTTAACATATAAATTGACTTTAGTAACCATAAGCAAGATATGCTAAAAATTATGCTTTGCATTATCCTTATAGCAGTGTCAGAATTATTAAAAATTAACCATCCAATTGATATAAATAAGGGATAACCTGGTCCATGGTTGCCTCCAAAATGAGGAATGCATTTCTCAGAAAGTGGATCTGAAAGAGAAACTCCACATCCATTAAGTATGTTTTTAGCCACAGTGGTATAAATTTCATAATCGCCACCATATTCTGGAAAGAAAAGTATAAATAATATGCGAGGTAATATTATAATGAAAAAAAATATAATATATGTAGTATGCATTAAAATAAGTCTTTATAGTTAAATAATAATATTATTGCATTTTTAATAAATAGAAGTAAGTAATAAATTTTTAAGGGTATTTAAAATTGAATTTACAAAAAACTCTAAGAAATTCTTTTAGTATAGTAAACCCTAACCAGGTAAGCTATATGATTTTTTATATAAGTAATAGGTGTAATTTTAGATGTAATTTTTGTTTTTACAGTGCTGAAATAGAAAAAGGCTTAAAACCTAATGAGATGACATTGGAAGAAATAAAGAAATTTGCCCCAACTATTGGACCTTTGGTTCAACTCTCAATGACGGGGGGAGAACCTTTTATAAGAAAAGAATTTCCAGAAATAGCTGGGACTTTATTAGATGCAACAGATGCTAGATGGGTAACAATTCCTACAAACGCTTCACTTACAAATAAAATGCTTTCATTTTTAGAAGAGATACTTCCTAGATTTCCCGATACTTATTTTAGATTAACCTTTTCTATTGAGGGTATAGGCGAAGTCCATGATAATTTAAGGTCAATGCCGGGCTCATTTAATAAAATTAAAAAAAGTTATGAAGTTATAAGCCCTTTAAGAGCTAAATACCCTAATTTAGTTTTAGATTGTAACTCAGTATTTACTGCATCTTCAGAAACATATTTATTAGATACAGTAAAATCTTTAGATAGGAGTTTTAAATTTGATAATATGTCAGTGACATATGCAAGAGGAAATATAAAAGATGAAAAACTTAAAAATGTGTCTAAAGAAAGATATAAATTAATTAATGACTTTTTAGAGTCCAGGGAGAAACAGAAAGAAAAAAGACTTCTTTATCCTCTTTGGAGAGGTGTTAATAGTGTTACTAGAGAAAACTTGATGAGAACGGTTTTCGATGATGAATTTGTTAGTTCTTGTGTAGCTGGAAGAAAACTATTAGTAGTTAGTGAAACAGGCGAGGTGCAACCTTGCGAAATTTTAGGAAAAAGCATAGGTAATTTAAGAAATCATGATTGGGATTTAAATAAGTTATTAAAGCATAATTCAGTTAAAAATATGCAAAAATGGATTAAAGATACAAAATGTAAATGCTCCTTTGAATGCGCATTGGCTGCAAATGTGGTATGGAAACCAAAAAATTATCCAAAAGTTGCTAAAGCTGCAATTAATAATATAGGTAAAACTTTATTAGATCATAGCAATTAGTTCCTTATGAAGACCACTTTAATAATACCAGCTTGGAATGCTGAAAATACTATAAAAGAATGTATATTAAGTGCTATAAATGCACTGGAGAGTCCTGATGAGATTTTAATTATAGATGATTGTTCCACTGATAAAACAGCTGATATAGTTTTAGGTTTAGGTAAAAAATTTAATAAAATTAAACTTTTAAAAATGAAGGTTAATAGCGGGCCTTCCGCAGCTAGAGACTATGGTGTTCAGAGTGCAATAGGAGAAGTAATATTTTTTACGGATAGTGATACTATTTTTTTGTTTGATACATTTAAAAATTGTTTATCAACTATCTCTAATTATAAAGCAGATGCAGTATCTGGAATATATCACCCAGAACCTATAAATTCAGGCATAACGCAACANTATAAAGCTTTATTTTTTTATTTTCATTTTTTTAAACATAAAAATCCTTTTCCTTATCAAACATTTAATGGACAAATAGGAGCTATTAAAAAGTCAGTATATAAAGATGTAGGAGGATATAATACAGATATATTATGGGGAATGGATTATGAAAATGAAGAATTTGGAAGGAGAATAATAAAAAGTCACTTATTAGTTTTAGATCCTAATTTTCAAGTAAAACATAATTTTCCTAATTTTAGCAAGCTTACAAGAACTTACTTTTTAAGAGTGTCCACATGGATGTTAATATTTATGAAAGATTTAAAGTTTGAGAGTAAAGGGCCAGCAGCAATGGATTCAGGTTTCGCTGCGCTAAGTGTTCCTTTATCTTTAACATGTTTACTCTTATATTATTTATTTATGAAAATATTTTTAGTATTTTTTATTATATTTATAATTATTTGGCTTTATGGATATTTTAAATTTTTTAAATTTATTTTAGATACTAAGCCTAAATTTTTTTTAGTTTCTATTTTATTAAATATTTGGTTTAGTTCCGTTATTTCTTGTGGAGCAATTTGGGGTATTTCAAAGTGGGTATTTGGGAAAAGGGCAGTTATTAAAGAAATATAATTTAAGAGACTACTATTTATTTTTTTTAATTATCATTATAATTCGATTTTTATTCATAATATTAGTAAAAATAAAAATAGGAGAAATAATTAGTTTTAGAAAAATTAATAAGGAAAAACTGTTTTTTAATTCTTTATAAAGGTTTATGAAAGAAATTATATTAGTAAAAGGATCATGCATTTTATGAATCTCTAAATCAATTGATTTGCATTTATTAAATGCTTGTTTAATATTACTAATGTTAAAAATCATTTTATGCCTCGGAGCATGATATCCTGACCAACAGTTTTTAAAGAAAATTCTTGCTTTAGAGTCAGAGTTAGGAGTTATAATTATAAAAATACTATCTTTCTTTACTGAATTTATTATATCAAATATATGTTTTAAATCTTCTACGTGCTCTATAAAGTTATTTATAATTATTATATTAGCATTTATTTTTTTAATAGCTTCTAGATTCTTATAACTAGATTGAATGAATTTAACATCATCAATATTTTTTGTTGCATTTATATCAATACCGTAACAATTAATATTTGTATTTTTTTTTAATTCTCTTAGCAAATATCCTTTTCCACAGGCAATATCTAAGACAGTTATTTTTTTATCAGGTTTACCGTTAAAGGTATGTTTGAAAATAACTTTTTTTTCGTAGTATGCATTAATTTTCTTTAAAAAATCATATATAATGCCTCCTTTCACAGGTGTATATTCGCTTTTTTCATATAATATTTCTTCATCTTTTTCTTCAATATATCTTTCTCTGAAAATCAGTTTACATGAAGANCAGTTTAAATATTTTTCACNTGAATTAATATTATATTCATAATCTTTNATNAATAAAGTTTGGCTATATTGATTANTNTTACAGATCGGGCAGNCCATAACCTATNTGCTTACTTTTTTTNATTATTCTTAAGAATGTTTTTTCTGAAGATTTATTTTTNATATGAGTTATTTTNGGAATAGGTAGNTTAACTTTATATTCTCTNTTNANGCTATTATTTTTAATAATTTCAGGNTTATTAATATAATTTATTCCTTTAAAATCTTCAAAGCCAAGTTTCCANACTTTAAATCTTCTTTCTCTCATNGGCATATCTTCTTCCCATACATCAACAAACCATTTTTGCATTATTTTATCAAAAAAAGGNTGTAAAAATTTTAGAAAACTNGGAANTTGTANNTGAGTATGTCTAGTAACNTTACATTCCTTTTNTGAATTTTCTTCAAACACAAAAGTTTGTTTACAATAAATNAAATTAAAGAATGCATAATGAAAAACATCCATTTGATTTTCATTAGTCATTACNCATAAATCAGTAGTTTTTAAATAAAATGGTATAAATGATAATTTAGCCCATCTTTCAGAAAAACACACTTTTTGATCTTCATACAGTATATTTACTTTCTTATAATGTTCAAAATGTGTACCNACAATATGTTCATGGTCCCAATAATTCCAAATAAGNAATTCTTTTGGAAATTTACTATTAGCAGANGAAACTGATTTTAAGAANGTTTTTNNCATTTANTTTATATACACAAATATTTCTTNNNNCTCAACTTCAATATCATATTTTCTAAGTACTAAATTACTATGNGTTGTGCATTCNCCAGATTTAATACAAAATTGTAAATTATGCCATAAACATGTAAANACTGNCTTATTATTNACAANTTTTATATCATGATAGCCNATAGGNCCNCCAAAATGNGGNCAAATATTTGATATTGCTTCTATTTTANCACCATTTTTATAGACTAAGATATCATGATCATTNATCCATCTAGAAAANTGANTGTTCTTTTTTAAATCATCTAAAGATCCAATTTTTGTTTTTAACATCTTAAACTCTTCTATTATAATATTTAATAAGTATTTTTATTTAATATAAAACTAATTTCACCTGATATAAATTAATATTTATTTTAATTTAGATAATCTTTCTGTATTTTTATAAAGCATATATATAGCCCATATTGGTTTTCTATTATCTATACCTTTAAAATGGTTTGATAGTAATTTATCTAATTGAGGTTTATTAAAGTAGCTGCTTATAGGGTTAGAAGAAGAAAGTAATGTATCTGTTATTTTTTCTTTTAAGGGCCCTCTGATCATCCTGGCCAGAGGTATTGCAAAACCGTGTTTTTTTCTAACGCTTATATTTTTGGGTAATTTATTAGCAGATAGCTCTCTTAATATAACTTTTGTATTACTATTTCTCAATTTATATTTATTAGGAAGACTTTGAGAAAATGACAAAATCGATTTTGATAAAAAAGGAGACCTAACTTCCAAACCATTATACATAGATGCCCTATCAACTTTTGTAAGAATATCATTTGGAAGATAAAAATCTATAAATAACTTACTAAGTACATCTGTTAATTTTAGGTTATTACTTTCATTTGTATTTAGAAGTCCAGCCCAATAAGTATCCATATTATATGATTTTATAAAATCTTTATTTAATAAGGATTGAATATTTTGATTTGATAAAGGAGACATCCATCTAAATACTTGCTGGTAATCAGGATGTCCAAAACCTCTAGATACATGTTTTAATAAAAAATGGTAACTCATATAATTATCTTTTGACGGTATTCTTTCTAGCATAGTAGAAATTTTAACTCCTATTATTTGAGGTATAAAGTTTAAAAGACTTAAATAATTAATTGCTTTGAAAGGTGCATATCCGCAAAATAATTCATCTGCACCATCTCCTGAAAGTGCAACTTTGACGTGTTGTTTTGCAAATTTTGATAATAAATATGTAGGGAGAATAGATGGGTCACTTAATGGTTCATCTAATTTTTTTTCTATTACTTCCAGAGAATTTATGATTGCCTGATTATCAAATTCAGCCACTTTATTATCTATACCTAAGTAGTCAGAGACTATATTAGCGTGTCCCGATTCATCGTATGAATCATTACTCATTTTTATAGTAAAACTTTTAACATTATTTTTATTTTTTTTTGCATAATATGCAATTAAACTAGAATCTATCCCCCCAGATAAAAATATACCTAATGGAACATCTGCTACCAATCTTTCTTTCACTGATTTTTCTAAAAGACTATCAAGCTGATTAACAGCATGAGTTCCCTTTATATTTGTTTTATTATTTAAATTCATTTTAAAATAAAAAAATTTACTTAATTCACCTTTTTCTATCTTAATAAACTGTCCTGGAAGTACTTTTTTAATATTCGATAAAATAGTACTTTCATTTGGTACATAATCTAGATGTAGATAAGATAAAAGAGAACTTTCATCAATTTTAAGTTTCTTATTTATTGAGCAATTAACTAAACTAGATAGTTCTGAGGCAAAATAAGTTTTATTATTTTGCGAAGAGTAATACAATGGCTTCTCTCCCATCGGATCTCTTGCTAACCATAACGTATCACTTTTTGACTCAAAATATACAAAGCTAAACATACCATCAATAGTTTTGAGGGTTTTTTCAACTCCATAAAGTTTTAATAATTGAAATAGGACTTCTGTATCAGATTTATCTTTTAAAAAAACCCCATTATCAGTTAGTAATTTTGCATGTTTTTTGTAACCATAAATTTCTCCATTGAACACTAAATAAGAGCCAAAATCTTTATCCATACGAGGCTGCTTTCCTCCTTTAAGGTCAATTATAGATAATCTATAATGGCCTAATGCTATTTTTTCATTTATAAAAATAGAATTTGAATCTGGTCCTCTATGTTCTATCGGGTGTAACATATTTTTGAGGAAATGTTCCGCATATCTTTCTGATATCGGATTAGTAAAGCCTGCAAATCCGCACATTAGTTTTCTTTATCATCATTATACTTATTAGTATTTTTTTTTATTAAGTATGGCGGACGGTTTTTTGATTCAAAGTATATTCTTGATTGTATTTCAGCAACAAGCCCAAGAAAAATACAAAGTAAGCCTGACATTGAAAAAAATACTACTAATAAAGGAAGAGGAGTAAGAATGAAAGAAATATTCATGAATACTTTCAGAAATAGAGCCATAAAGAATAATAAAAAAGCTATAAGAAACATTAGTAATCCGAACTGACCAAATAGGTGAATAGGTCTGTCTAAGGACTTATCAAAAAACCTTATTACTAATAAGTCTAATATAACTCTAGGTATTCTTGATAAACCATATTTAGTTTTACCTGCTATTCTAGGGTGATGATTAACCGGAATTTCTGTAACTTTAGCTCCCTCCCAAGAGGCATATATAGGAATAAACCTATGCATTTCTCCATATAGCTTTATATCCTCTAATATTTCTTTTCTATATGCTTTTAATGTGCAGCCATAGTCATGTAGGTGAATACCTGAAATTTTTGAAATTATCATATTAGCAATTTTAGATGGTAAAATACGAGTTAATTTTTTATCAGATCTAATTTTTCTCCATCCAGAAACCACATCATACCCTTCATTAATTTTTTCAATTAATTTTGGAATATCCTTAGGGTCATTTTGTAAGTCACCATCCATAGGTATAACAATAGTACCTTTTGATTGATCAAAACCAGCCTGCATAGCAGCTGTTTGACCATAATTTCTGCGAAGATTAATTAATTTTATCTTAGGATCAGTTGAGGAAAGCTTTACTATCTCATTTTCAGAATTATCCGTACTTCCATCGTTCACAAATAAAACTTCATAATCTATATCTGATAATGCTTTTTTTATAGACTGAGATAGTTTATTAATATTTTCTTCTTCATTAAATATCGGTATTACAACTGAAATCATATATTATCTATTACATTATTTTTTATTAGTATAAAGTGAAATTTTATAATTATAAATATATATTATTATAAAAAATAATAAAGACTGATTATATTTTATGCTATTAAAGCCTTATATAAAATAAATTACCGGTAAATCTTATGAAAAAAATTATTAAAAATATCAAAATTGATAATATAATAATGATTTTTATAGGAATATTAGCTCCTTGGTCAATTTTATTTGCAACACCTCAATTACATATTGGTTATTGGGGACAAGTAGAAGGTATGATAACTTTTAATCATTTTGTTTCTGCCTTAGTAGCACTCTTATTAATTAGAATTGGTATAATTGAAAAGGAAGTAAGACAATATTTTGTGCATCCGGTGGTATTATTGCCGTTACTAATAGGTATATATTCATTAATATCAGCTTTTTTTCAAATGTTACCTGTACTATCACTTTATGGATCGCCTCAGTTAGGACAAGGAGCTTTTGGATATTTCTCTTTATCTTTATTAACAGTTTTATATTTATACTTATTAAAATTTACTAAATTTAAATATTATTTCTTATTAAATATAATAATAATTTGCTTAGTTATTACTGTTGGCAGTTTTTATCCGGTATTTACAGGAGTAGTAATATCTTTTTTTGGATTTAATGACTGGTTAGCAATTTACTATGTCGCTTTAATGATCTATCTATTGATTTTAGTGAAAAATATAAATCTTTTTATAAATAAAGAATTATTAGGCTTTATATTATTTTTATTTTTGGGACCATTATTTTGGAAAATTGATAACAATTCATCAATTGCATTATGGATAATAATTTCTTTTGCTTGGATATATTGGTTTATAATTTCTTATTTCAAAATAAATATTAAAATATTTAATAAATTTATCTTTAACCCAATATTTTTTACATTTATACCAATATTATTATCCTTAGTAATGGTTCTATCCTCATTTATTTTGTGGGATGGTAAAACAGATATGACTAATGAAATAAGTGATAAATGGGGGCATTTAGCTACATTAGTTGCAAGAGGTTCAATAGTTAGAGTTCTATTTGATCATCTAGATAGTATTAAATCCCTATTATTTGGGTTTGGTTGGGGTAGTATTTCAGAATTATTACTTAAAAGTTTTACGCCGGAAGTTTTTTATCAAATCAATACAGGAAATAGGGTTCATTTTCATACACATAATGAACTTTTTGAACATATTTTTAGTATAGGATTAGTTGGAGGATTCTTATATGTATTATACATATATAATATATTTAAATGTTCATTTAAATTAACAATTTCATATTCCTTCTTATGGCTAATATATTTTTGTATTGGAGCTTTTTGGTTTCAATGGATTTCTAATATATCAATTCAAGCAATGCTTGCAGCATTTTTAATAAATATAAATTTTAAACCCATAAAATATGTTTATTGGTATAAGTTTAGTAAACTATTTAATTCTATTTACTTTTATAGTGGCTATTTATTAATAGTAGCTATATTTTTATTTTATGGAGCATACATAGGTTTATATACTGCTATAGACCATCAAGGCAACTATCGCGCTAATTCGTTAATAGCAAATGCTAAAGAATCTAAATTAACAGGAAATTGTTCAAAAGGTTTTTATGACTTTGGGAAGGGGGGGATGCAATTTAGTCAAAAATTTAATGGTTTTAATAATTATTATAAAGATCAAGTGATGATATATGGTTTTTTAAATGATTCTGATTATGATGTTTTAGAATGGAATTTATGTGCTTCAGATAATATAATTAACAAAAAACAGGCATCATTAGAGCTAATTAACGTTCATATTAATACTTTATCTATGTTATCGGTGTTGCCAGGTAAATACGGAGTAGATTCAAGGATAAGAATGAAACCATACATTGATTTATGGGAAGATAAGGTAAAATTCTTTTTATCTTATGCTCCTAAAAGAGTTGATCAGGCTATTCCTTTAATTTCATATTATTTAAAAAATGCAAATGATATTGGAGTGAAAAACATATGTAATTATATCGAAATAAATAATGTATACCAAGGTTTCTGTGATCTAGCTATGGGATCAATATATCTTAAAGAGGGAAATATGAAAAAAGGTATGATGCTTATAGAAAGAGCAAATAATATGGGTGTTTTAGATAGTGAACACGTAGATAGGGAAACATCTGAAGAATTAAAAAAATTGCTAAAAAATTATAAATATTAATTTATTTATTAATATAGCACAAAATATAATAGTGTGGTTTATATGCAACAGGTAATAAATAAATAAAAAAAAAGGATATTATGCTTGTTTTCGGTCTTTTATAATAATATTATTATTTTAGTATTTATTTAAAGGTTACTTTTACTGTGCTTTTATGTAATACATATGAAAACATGGTTATTATTATAGGGAGGTTTCTAACATGAAACTAAAAAGAATTTTAACAGCTGCATTTGCAGTTGTAATGACATTAGGAATGTTTAGTTTAAACACTGCTAATGCTGCTGGTACATATAGTATTAGCTGTAAAAATGATGCATATGGTATGCAATTAGGTTCAGATTATACAGACGTTGCTTATGTTTATGCTTCTGCGATGGCCGGACAAGCAACTAGTATACATAATGATTATCTAATACATGGAACAGTAGGAGCTTATGTTGGTAATGATTGTATATATTCAGGAGCCGGAGATACTAATGGAACGCAGGTTGTTGCAGGTGATGTTGCTCGTTTAGCTGTTAACGCTATTGTAGGAGCAGTTTCTAATAGAGTAGATATGGCTTATGCAGCTAAAGCATCAAGTGCAAGCGCAACAGGATTAAGCTTTAGTACCCAGGATGATGGTTTTGCAATGTCTGCAAACGGATTAATTGGTGGAATAAGTTTATGGGGCGACTTTGGTAATAGTAATGTAGAAAATACACAATCATTTACTAATGTTAGATTGGACTCTATGAAATATGATGGAGATGCCTCTTCTTACTCAGTAGGAGTAGATAAAGCATTCGGTAAAGCACTTGTAGGTGTAGTAGTTTCTAATGTAGATGCAGATTTTAAGACTACATTTAATGATGGTACTTATAAACAGAGCATAGATACTTATGGTATGTATTTAGCTTATAAAACTAGTGTGTTACAAATTGATCTAGGGTTTGGTCAAGGTGACTCAACAATAGATACAACACGTAGAGACTTAGGTAATGACAAAACTATCACAGGAAGTACAACAGCTGATGTAGAATATTCTAATGCTAGAATAGCTGCTAACTTTACAAGAGGTAAGTTTACCATAGTACCTAGCGCATCGTATAGAGCCATGAGTATGGATATTGCGGCATTTACTGACGTAAGACCTAGTGATGATTCAGCTACTGTAGTAGGAGGAGCAGCGACTATCTTCTCAACTGGAAATGCAACCTTAACTACTACGGATGATGCAATAGCCGCAAGGACTGTAGATTCAGAGACAATGTCTATTGGATTAAATATTTCTGCAAATCTAGGGATGATGGTACCTTATTTATCATTAAGCTATGATTCAGAAGATACTACTGATGCACTCTTTAAATCAGAAGCTGGTACAGATGGATCGGCATTAGATCTTAAAGCATCTAATTACGAGACATCTTATACAATAGGCGGTGGTGTCAACTTTATGATCGGTTCACATGTAAGAGGTGGATTGAGATTAGGGATGATAAATGGTAGAGAAGATTGGGATGAAAACTATATGTCTGGAAACATAAGTATAGGTTTCTAACCTTTCCCTGTAATAATATTAAAGGCACCTAAGTAATCTTAGGTGCCTTTTTTTTACATAAATAAAGTTTAAGAATATGGTTTATGCAGAGCCACATATTAAAAATTACGTAAAATTTGTAGATAAACTATTTGATAAATCAAAAACTGAGAATATTGGTATAATTTATTTTGTAAGTAACAACTCTACTAAAAATAAACTATTACCTAAGTCTATTTTAAATTACTATAAAATTCATATTAAATCTCATCATGATGGTAAAATAATATATATTAATAACAATAAGAAATATAATGAATGTATAGTTTTATATGGAAAAAACGAATATAAAAATATTTCACTAAATTTTGGTTCATTAATTAGTTCTAAGATAGAAAATGGATCATGGAAAATATTTAATAAAATAACGAATAAGTCTTTAAGAGAATTTTTAATTGGATGGGGACTAGATCAATATAGATTTAATAAATTAATAGTAAATAAAAGAATTATAGTCGCTGATGATTTTAATATTTTAGAAATTAAAAATAATCTCTCAGCAATATTTTATGGAAAAGAGCTAATTAATATTCCGGCTACAGATATGGGACCAAATGCATTAGAGAAATCATTTATAAATTTTGCTGATTATCATAATGCAGAAATTAATATTATAAAAGGTTCTATAATAAAAGATAAATTTCCTTTAATTTATGCGGTGGGTAAAGCGTCTTTAGAGGAACCAAGGCTACTTGAATTAAATATAGGAAATAAAAAGCATTCTTTAGTAATAGTTATTGGAAAAGGTGTATGTTTTGATACTGGAGGTCTTGATCTAAAGCCTTCACAATACATGAGAAATATGAAAAAAGATATGGGTGGAGCTGCATCTATACTAAGTCTAGCTCACTTGGTTATAGCATCACAATTAAAGATTAGATTAAAGGTATTAATTCCTACTGTTAATAATGATATTGGGCCTTCAGCAATGAGGCCAGGCGATGTGTACAATAGTAGAGCAGGTATTACTGTAGAAATTGGTAATACCGATGCAGAAGGAAGGCTAATACTTGCAGATACATTATACTATGCTGATAATTTTAAACCAAAACTTATAGTAGATTTTGCTACTTTAACAGGTGCGGCTAGAGTTGCATTAGGACCAGATCTTCCAGCTTTTTTCACGCATCATGAAGATATTGCTACTATGTTGAATAATATTAGTAAAAATGAAGAAGATCCACTTTGGAGAATGCCTCTATATTCTCCATATAGCCAGTGGTTAGATAGTGAAGTAGCAGATACAAACAATATTTCACATGGCTCTCATGCAGGAAGTATTACCGCTGCCCTATTTTTAAATAAGTTTGTAAAACCTAAAACTAAGTGGGTACATTTAGATACTTATGCTTGGAGTGATACAAATAAACCTGGACATTCTAAAGGAGGAGATATTCTTGCAGTAAGGTCTATATTTAAGTTTATACAGAATTATATTAATAACCTTTAGTGGTATCTACTTTATTCTTTAATTTTTTATTTTCTGAAAAATTTTTAAAATTTTTCTTCAATAATTTAGCTACATGATTAGTTGCATTTGTTATTCCAGCAATATGAGGGGTAATAAAAATATTCTCTAGCTTCCAAAGCTCATTATATTTATTCAAAGGCTCTTTTTGAAATACATCTATTATAGCTCCAGTTAAGATAGTATTTTTCAATGCATATATTAGTTCCTTTTGATTTACTGTATTACCTCTTCCAATATTAATAAAATAACTTTCGTCATTTAATAATTTAAATTCTTCTAATCCAATTATATTTTTAGTAAGCTTAGTATCAGGCAGAAGTGAAATAAGACATGAGGAATTTTTCAGACTATCATGTAATTGGTTTTTCCCATAATAATAACGTATATTTTTAAGGTTGCGTTTAGTATTACTCCAAACATTTATGTTAAAACCCAAATTCTTAAGATTTTTTATTACTAATTTAGCTATATTACCATAACCTAAAATAGTAATTTTAAAATTTCTGTTATCTAAAGGGGTTAGTTGCTTCCACTCTTTATTTTTTATATTGCTAGCATATTGAAAATATTTTCTTTTACACATAAGTACTGCCATAATAGTATATTCTGTCATTTGGTTACTTAAATCTGGGTCATTTAGTTTTATAATATTTGCATTTTTAGGGAACTGTTTTTTTAAAATATGGTCAACTCCTGCACCAAGAGATTGTATAATTTTTATATTTGGGAAATTATCCCACATTGAATCAGGTGGATCCCATACTAAAGCACCAGTAATATTAGTATAGGTATTATCTTTTTTGAAATCATCAGGCCAATTGTAAAGTTTTATATTATGCTTCAATAATATATTTTTCCATTTATCAAATGAATCCCATTCAGAGAAGAATACTATATTTATAGGTTTAGTATTATTATATTCCAATTTAACATCCTTAATGAAGCGAAGACTTTAATAATGATTTAGTATATTCATTTTTTGGTTGGTTTAAAACAGTATTTGTATTGCCTTCTTCTAAGACCTTTCCATCTTTCATGATTAATATATTATCTGCTAATGCTTTAATTACTTTTAAATCATGACTGATAAAAATATAAGATAATTTTTTTGATATTTGTAATCTCAAAAGAAGCTCTATAATTTGAAGTTGAGTAGTCATATCTAATGCTGAGGTTGGTTCATCTAATATAATAATATCTGGTTTAAGAATAATCGCTCTTGCAATAGAAATTCTCTGGCGTTGACCTCCAGAAAATTCATGTGGGTATTTGTGTAAGCATGTTTTATCTAACCCAACTTCATTAAGTGTTTTTATAACCAATTTTTCTCTATTTTTTTTATTTTTTCCAATTTTATTAATCTCTAAGCCTTCAGAAATGATTTCATAAATAGAAAGTCTCGGACTTAAAGATGAAAAAGGATCTTGAAAAACAAATTGAATATTTCTTCTAAAAAAAGCATTGTTATTATTATCAAATACCTTGTTTTTGTAGTTAATAATGCCATCGGCAGGAACTAATTTAAGAATAGCTTGAGCTAACGTAGTTTTTCCTGATCCTGACTCTCCAACTATTCCTAATGTTGTGCCTTTATTTAGACTGAAAGATATATTATCTACAGCTCTAAAATAGTCTACTGTTCTTTTAAAAAAACCTTTTTTTATTGGAAAGTAAACTTTAATATTTTCAACTGATAATATTATTCTTCCAGGTTTAAAATTTTTATTTCTTTTTAAGTTTAATGGCTGAGCATTAATAAGTTTTTTTGTATATATATTTTGTGGAGCACTAAGCACATTTTTTACTTTTCCAAATTCTACCAGTTTTGCTTTGTACATAATATATACATTCTTAGCCATAAATTTCACTATACCTAAATCATGAGTAATTAATAATATACTCATACTTAATTTCCGTTGAATTTTTTTAAGTAATTGTAATATCTGAATCTGAATAGTTACATCTAGTGCAGTTGTAGGTTCATCTGCTATAAGTAAATCTGGATTATTTGAAATTGCAATAGCAATCATTACTCGTTGCCTCTGTCCACCTGATAATTGATGAGGATATCTATTAAGATATTTCTCTGCATCATCTAAACCTACAACATTAATTAATTCTAGTACTCTTTTTCTAAGATTCTTTTTTGAAATTTTTTTATGAATTAAAATTGATTCTTGGATTTGTTTATTTACAGTATGTAAAGGATTTAGTGACATCATGGGTTCTTGAAAAATCATCCCAATCTTTGACCCTCTATATTTTTGTAGTTTTTGACTGTCTGCATTAAGAAGTTCTGTATTTTTAAATTTTATACTACCTTTATTATGATGAGCAATTGGGTATGGTAGTAAACCTAAGATTGATAATGCTGTAGTTGATTTTCCAGAGCCACTTTCACCAACTATAGCTATTGTTTCTCCTTTTTTAATTTCTAAAGAAAAATTATCAACAGCAGTAAATTCTTCACTAGGACCCCTAAATGTCACGTTAAGACCTTTTATTTCTAGAAGATTATTAGTCATATATTATTTTATTCTGCCGTATTTATCTTCATATCTTTTTATATCATCTTCTCCGAAATATACACCTGTTTGTACTTCTATAATTTCAAGTATAGATTTTGACTTATTGGCTAATCGATGTTTAGTTTTCACAGGAATAAAAGTAGATTCATTTTTTTTTAAAATAAATTTTTTATTTCCCTTAGTCACTGTAGCAGTACCTGAAATTACAACCCAATGTTCAGACCTTTTATTATGACTTTGTAAGGAAAGTTCTTTTCCTTGCAACACGGTTAACTTTTTAACTTTATGATTCTCACTAGAACTTATATTTTCATAATATCCCCAAGGTCTCTGAGTAATAGAATGTTCAGTTAGTTCATTTCTTTTTTTTCTCTCTAGTTTTTCTATTAAAGATTTAATTTCATTAGATTTTTTTATATTTGTTACCAATATTGCATCTTGAGTTGCTACAATA
The DNA here is from genome assembly GCA_002720535.1 of Candidatus Pelagibacterales bacterium. Taxonomy (GTDB): domain Bacteria; phylum Pseudomonadota; class Alphaproteobacteria; order TMED109; family TMED109; genus TMED109. Next base: position 117,903 of record PBIU01000005.1, read on the forward strand.
TTTATATCTGAAACATTTGATACAGTAACTAGAGTCTTATCCGAAAAAACATAAGAATTATTAACATTGTTTAGAATTATATCTCCTTTAACAACATTATTATTTTTATCTTTATTGCTAATTTCCCACAAGGCATTATAAGTTCCAAGGTCATTCCAATTTATATTAGCGGGCTTTACAAAACTTTTATCTGTCTTTTCAAAAATGGCATTATCAATTGATATAGATTCAACTTTATTAAAATATTTTTCATTTAATCTTATAAA
>PBIU01000006.1 GCA_002720535.1 Candidatus Pelagibacterales bacterium
ACAGACGTAACTGGAACTATAGCACTACCTAGCGGAACTGAGATGGTGATGCCTGGTGACAATATACAATTTGAAGTAAATTTAGGTGCGCCAATTGCNATGGAAGAAGGTTTAAGGTTCGCTATAAGAGAGGGCGGAAGAACAGTAGGTGCAGGAGTTGTATCTAAAATTATTGAATAAAAGGAAATTATATACGATATATAGGAGCGTAGCTCAATTGGTAGAGCACCGGTCTCCAAAACCGGGGGCTGCGGGTTCGAGTCCCTCCGCTCCTGCCAGTAAAGAAGAAAGAAANTAATTATGGCTAAAACCGCACCATTAAAATTTTTAAAAGAAGTAAGACAAGAAGTTAGTAAAGTAACTTGGCCTACGAGAAAAGAAACTATTTTAACNACGGCTATGGTTTTTGTTATGGTATTTATATTATCTTTATTTTTTTTAGGGGTTGATCAAGTTCTTTCATTTGGAGTTCGTTGGATNCTTGGTTTATAATAAAATATTTATGGAGGTTCATTGTCACATCGTTGGTATGTAGTAAATACACATTCTGGTTTTGAAAAGAAAGTGTCACAAGTAATAAAAGAACANGCCGAAAGAAAAGGATTAGCTGATCATTTTTCTCAGGTGCTTGTACCTATGGAAGAAGTAATAGAAGTGAGACGAGGCAAAAAAGTTAATGCGGAAAGAAAGTTTTTTCCTGGCTATATTTTAATTAATATGGATATGACTGACGATACTTGGCATTTAGTAAAAGATACGCCTAAAGTTAGCGGTTTTCTTGGTTCTTCTGGAAAGCCAGCACCGATTTCTGATTCAGAAGCCNCTGCAATATTAAGTCAAGTCCAAGAAGGTGTAGATAAGCCAAAAAGATCTATAGTTTATCATATTGGAGAAACNGTNAAAGTTGCTGATGGNCCATTTGCTTCATTTAATGGAGTAGTAGAGGACATCGATGAAGAAAAAGAAAGATTAAAAATAGCAGTTTCAATTTTTGGNAGGTCTACCTTAGTAGAACTTGGGTATGGACAGGTAGAAAAATCTTAATTATATGAATTTTAGGAGAGTNTAAATGGCAAAAAAAATTACTGGATATGTAAAATTACAGGTCCCAGCNGGAAANGCAAATCCATCNCCACCAGTTGGTCCTGCATTAGGACAGGCTGGGTTAAATATTATGGAGTTTTGTAAAGCATTTAATGCAGAAACNCAGCAAATGGAACAGGGNGCACCATTNCCAGTAGTTATAACAGTTTATCAAGATAAAACTTTNAGTTTTGTTTTTAAAAAACCACCTGCTAGTTATTTAATTATGAAAGCTNTTAACATTAAAAAGGCTTCTCAAACACCTGGAAGAGANGAACCTATAGCAAAAATATCAAGAAAACAATTAGAAGAAATAGCAGAGAATAAAATGTCCGATTTAAATGCTCATACAATTGNTGATGCTTGTAAAATATTAGCAGGNACAGCTAGATCTATGGGTGTAGAGGTAATGGAGTAAATTATGCCAAAAATTTCTAAAAGATTTAAAAAAGCTAGTGANGGTTTAACAGCGGAGTCAAATTATGATTTAACTGCGGCTGTTAAGTTNTTNAAAGAAAAAGCATCTGCAAAATTTGATGAAACAGTCGATATAGCTATGAATTTGGGAGTTGANCCTAAACATTCAGATCAAATGGTAAGGGGTGTTGTATCTATGCCAAAAGGAACNGGAAAAACTGCTAGAGTAGCAGTATTTGCAAAAGATAAAAAAGCAGAGGAAGCAAAGGCGGCAGGTGCAGATTTGGTAGGATCNGATGATTTAGCTGAAAAAGTTGAAAAAGGAGAAATTAATTTTGATAGGATTATTGCTACACCAGATATGATGGCTATNGTNGGTAAATTAGGAAAAGTTTTAGGCCCNAGAGGGTTAATGCCTAATCCAAAATTGGGTTCAGTTACTATGGATGTTGAAGCAGCAGTAAAAACTATAAAAAGTGGACAAGTNGAATTTAAGGTNGAAAAGGCAGGTATTATNCATGCAGGTGTNGGAAAAGCTAGTTTCAAGGAAGAGGATNTGATAGAAAATTTATCTGCTTTTATTAGCTCTGTAAATAAGGCNAAGCCCTCTGGTGCAAAAGGACAATTTATTAAAAAAGTTTCAATTAGCTCGAGTATGGGNCCAGCAATAAAAATAGATGTAAATAGTTTGGAAGTATAATATTGAAAATAATATTTCATTCTCTTGATTTTATTATTTTTTTATATTAATAGGTAAATAAAAATAATATCTGTCTGAGACTGCAGGTTTCCAATCAGGAATTAAATTCTGCATAGATGAGGTTAAGTGCATACAAACTTTGTGCTAATTCATTATATNTAGATAGAGCTTATAAGAGAGGGTCACATGGATAGATCACAGAAAGAAAAAGCNGTTGAAGANTTTAAAAAAATTTTTGAAGATGCTGANGCTGTAATAGTTGCTCAGTATAAGGGNTTAAATTCTGAGACAATAGATGATCTCAGAGCAAAGACTAGAGATTCTAATGTTTCATTTAAGGTCACAAAAAATAGATTAATTAAAATTGCGCTTTCNGGAGGTNTTTATGAAAATATNAGTGATTTATTTTCAGGTCCTACAGCTATCGCATATTCTAAGGATGTAGTTGCAGCTGCTAAAGTTACAAATGAATTTTCTAAAAATAATGAAAATTTAGTTATTATTGGTGGAGCACTNAAAGAGAAAGTATTGGATATAGATGGGATAAAACATCTTGCTTCTCTTCCTTCTTTACCGGAATTACAAGCAAAAATTTTGGGCTTAATTTCNACNCCTGCAAGACAAATTGCAANTGTTGTGGCAACACCTGCAACGCAATTAATAACTGTTACCAAAGCATATCAAGGTGCGAAATAATATATTAAATACTAAGTATAACTATGAAAGGAAATAATTATGGCTGATTTAGAAAAAATAGTAGAAGATTTATCTACTCTAACAGTAATGGAAGCCGCTGAGCTGTCTAAGTTACTTGAAGAAAAATGGGGTGTTTCTGCAGCAGCAGTAGCAGTAGCTGCTCCNGGCGCAGCAGCANCAGCAGNCGGTGGAGATGCTGCTGAAGCCAAGGATAGTTTNGATGTAGTGCTAGCTGCNGTTGGCGAGTCAAAAATAAATGTAATCAAAGAGGTTAGAGGCATTACTTCTTTAGGCTTAAAAGAAGCTAAAGATNTAGTTGAAGCAGCTCCAAAAGCTGTTAAAGAAGGTGCTTCTAAGGAAGAAGCCGAAGAAATTAAGAAAAAGCTAGAAGATGCGGGTGCAACTGTAGAATTAAAATAAAATTAATATTTTGATNCAGTTCTTGTTATATTTTTTAGTTTCTATTTATTTAGCTTGCGATATTTATTATCGTAGGATATATAATGTTTATTTTAACATANAATATCGAAATTATACNAATATTTTTATAANATAANCTAAATATATGAAATTATTGTTTTAAATAATATACAAGTTAGCAATTTTTATAGTTTTTATAATTTTTAATATTTTTTTACTTAGCAAATCTAAGTATTGATTCTAGATTTATTTACTGCGAGGCATGCAAAAATGATCAAATCTCAAATATCTTTAACTGGACGCAAAAGAATACGTAAATCTTTTGGTAGTATTAATGAAGTAGCAGAAATGCCGAATTTAATTGATGTACAAAAGGCATCATATGAACAATTTCTTTCTTTAGGAAATAAAGATAATAATCAAGGTTTATATAGAGTTTTTGATTCTGTTTTTCCTATTAGTGACTTTACTGATACTTCTGAGCTTCAATTTATTTCTTATGAGTTAGGTAATTCAAAGTATGATGTTGAAGAATGTAGACAAAGAGGACTTACATACGCAGCTCCTTTAAGAGTAAAGTTTAGATTGATCATATACGATTTAGATGAAGAGACAGGTATTAAATCTGTAAGAAGTATTTTAGAGCAAGATGTATATATGGGTGATATGCCATTAATGACTGATAAAGGAACTTTTGTAGTTAATGGAACGGAAAGAGTTGTTGTAAGTCAAATGCATCGCTCGCCTGGTGTATTTTTTGATAATGATAGAGGTAAGGGACACTCATCAGGAAAAATATTATTTAATGCTAGAATTATTCCATATAGAGGATCTTGGTTAGATTTTGAATTTGATGCCAAAGATAATTTATTTGTCAGAATTGATAGGAGAAGAAAACTTCCAGTTTCTTTAGTCCTAAAATCGCTAAATTTAGATAACGAAGAAATTTTAGAAAATTTTTATGAGTTAATAAATTATGAAAGAGTAAAAAATGGATGGCAAACCGATTTTGCAGATTCAAAATTACTAGGTATGAAGTTTGATTATGATATTAAAACAACAAGAGGAAAAGTTCTTTTTGAGAAAGAAACTAGAATTACAGCTCGTTTAATTAAAAAGGCAAAAGATGGTAAAGTAAAAAAAATATTATTACCTGATAATGCCGTACTAAATCAATATTCAGCAGTTGATTCTGTAAATTATAGTACTGGAGAAATATATTTTGAGGCAGGACAAATTATAGATGAAGAAATATTATCTAAAATTAATGATGAAAATATTAAAGATATATCAATTTTATTTATTAATAATAAAATAGGCCCATATATAAGAAATACTCTAATTGAAGCGGATAAGACTTCTTCAAGAGTTGAAGCTTTAGCAGATATTTATAGAATTATGCGCCCAGGGGAGCCCCCTACTGAAGAAACTTCTGAAAGACTTTTTTATGATTTGTTTTTTACTAAAGCAAATTTTAAAAAGGAGAAAATTGAGTGTAAGGCTCAACCAAATAAAGACGCAGAAACAATAAAAGTTTTATCTAAAGAAATTATGGAAACAGCTGGAAGTTGGATTATTGACCAAAAAGGAGATTGGACTTTAATCACATTATCGGCTGCAGCTAGAGATGGAATGCCAGCAACTTTTTGGGTAAGTACTAAAAATATTGAAGAGCTAAGGTCTGAACGTTACGATCTATCCGCCGTGGGAAGAGTTAAGTTAAATAATAGATTGATGTTAGAGGCAGATGATTCTGTAACTGAAATAAGAAGGCAAGATATAATAGGTGTAATAAAAACTTTAATAGGACTAAGAGATGGGATTGGAGAAGTTGACGATATTGACCATCTTGGAAATAGAAGAGTAAGATCAGTAGGAGAATTATTAGAAAACCAATATCGCATTGGTTTATCAAGAATGGAAAGAGCTGTTAAAGAAAAAATGTCTTCAGCTGAAATTGATGCTGTAATGCCGCAAGACTTGATTAACTCTAAACCTGCACAGGCTTCTATTCGTGAATTTTTTGGCTCTTCGCAATTGAGTCAATTTATGGATCAAACTAATCCATTAAGTGAAATAACTCATAAAAGAAGAGTGTCAGCACTTGGACCAGGCGGTCTTACTAGAGAAAGAGCTGGATTTGAAGTAAGAGATGTTCATCCAACACATTATGGAAGAATATGTCCTATTGAAACTCCAGAAGGGCCAAATATTGGGTTAATTAATAGTTTAGCAACTCATGCGCAAATAAATAAATACGGTTTTATTGAGAGTCCATATAGAGTTGTTAAGCAAGAAAAAGTTACGTCTGAAGTGGTATATTTATCAGCTATGGAAGAGAGTAGATATACTATTGCCCAAGCTAATGCTGCGCTTACAAGTAACGGAAAATTTGAAGATGATTTAGTAAGTTGCAGAAAAAATGGTGATTTTGTGATGGTTCATCCAAAAAACATAGATTATATAGATGTTTCACCTAAACAGTTAGTTTCAGTGGCAGCAGCTCTTATACCATTTTTAGAGAATGATGATGCTAATAGAGCTTTAATGGGTTCAAATATGCAGAGACAAGCTGTCCCGCTTGTAAGTGCAGAGGCGCCTTTAGTAGGAACAGGAATGGAAGCTAAAGTGGCAGCAGACTCAGGTTCAGCAGTTGCTGCAAGACGATCAGGTTATGTAGATCAAGTTGATGCAAGTAGAATAGTAATAAGTGTTGCTGATCCAGATAANCCAGAGAGAACTATTGGGGTTGATATATATAATCTTCTTAAGTTTCAAAGGTCTAATCAAAATACTGCAATAAATCAAAGACCNCTTGTTAAAGTAGGAGACAAAGCTAATGCAGGAGACATTATAGCAGATGGTCCTTCTACTGATTTAGGAGAACTTGCACTAGGAAGAAATGTACTTGTGGCNTTTATGCCATACAACGGCTATAATTATGAAGACTCAATACTTATTTCAGAGAAAGTTGTTCAAGAAGACGTATTTACATCTATTCATATCGAGGAATTTGATGTTATGGCTAGGGATACAAAATTAGGACCAGAAGAAATAAGTAGGGATATACCTAATGTAGGCGAAGAAGCACTCAAGAACCTTGATGAAGCAGGAATTGTATATATAGGTGCTGAAGTAAGTTCAAATGATATTTTAGTTGGAAAGGTAACTCCTAAAGGAGAAACTCCTACAACTCCAGAGGAAAAATTACTACGTGCAATTTTTGGAGAAAAGGCTGCAGATGTCAGGGATTCTTCTTTAAGACTTCCTCCAGGTGTTTCAGGAACAGTGGTAGAGGTAAGAGTATTTTCTAGAAGAGGCGTAGATAAAGATGAAAGAGCCTTAGAAATTGAAAGAGATGGCATTTCTAGGTTTGCAGAAGATAGAGATGATGAGTTAAGAATAATAGAAAACAATGTATTTGATAGATTGAAGGGTCTACTTTTATCTAATAAAGCTACGGATGGTCCGAAAGGCTTTAGTAAAGGTAAAAAATTAACTATTGATGAAATTTCAAAATATACTCTGGGACAGTCTTGGCAGTTTGTAGTTTCAAATCAAAAAATTATGACGGAAATAGAGATTCTTAAAAAAGAATTTGATGATGAGATTAAGAGACTTCAAGTAAGGTTTGAAGAGAAAGTGGATAAGATTCAAGATGGAGATGAGTTATTACCAGGTGTATTAAAAATGGTAAAAGTTTTTGTAGCAGTAAAAAGAAAGTTACAGCCAGGAGATAAAATGGCAGGTAGGCACGGTAATAAAGGAGTTATATCTAGAATTTCACTTGTAGAAGATATGCCTTATTTAGAAGACGGAACGCCAGTAGATATAGTTTTAAACCCTTTAGGTGTTCCTTCAAGAATGAACGTAGGGCAAATTTTAGAAACCCACCTTGGATGGGCTTCGGCTGGATTAGGAAAGCAGATATCTTCTATCGTAAATGATTATCAAAAAGAACAACGTATATCTAAATTAAAAGATAAATTTAAACAAATATACGGTGCTAAAGTCTGGAATAATGCAGAAAAGGAAATAAATGATAATGATTTGATAGAATTAGCTGGTAATTTAAAAAAAGGTGTTCCGATGGCTACTCCTGTTTTTGATGGAGCTAATGAAGAAGATATCAAAAAACAACTAGAATCTTCATTAAGAGATTTATCAGGTCAGGTTAAACTTATCGATGGAAGAACTGGAGAAACCTTTTCAAGACATATTACAGTAGGATATGTATATATGCTGAAACTCCATCATTTAGTAGATGATAAAATACATGCCCGTTCAATAGGACCTTATAGTTTAGTTACTCAACAACCTTTAGGCGGTAAGGCACAATTTGGAGGACAAAGATTTGGAGAAATGGAAGTATGGGCACTGCAGGCATATGGAGCATCCTATACTCTTCAAGAGATGTTGACGGTTAAATCAGACGATGTTTCTGGAAGAACAAAAGTTTATGAAGCAATTATAAGAGGCGAAGATAGTTTTGAGTCAGGTATTCCTGAATCATTTAATGTTTTAACTAAAGAATTACAGGCTTTATGTTTAAATGTTGGGTTAAATAATAGAGAAAATAAATAGTAATTATTAGCAAATAGTGAGAAAAAAATATGAGTAAATTATTAAAAGTTTTTGAGCCAGTAACTATAAATAATAATTTTGATGAGATAAAAATATCTATAGCAAGTCCTGATGTTATTAGATCATGGTCTTATGGTGAGGTAAAAAAACCAGAAACTATAAATTATAGAACTTTTAAGCCTGAACGGGATGGACTTTTCTGTGCAAAAATATTTGGACCAATAAAGGATTATGAATGTCTATGTGGTAAATACAAAAGAATGAAGCATAGAGGAGTAGTTTGCGAAAAATGTGGTGTAGAAGTCATTCAATCTAAAGTTAGAAGAGATAGAATGGGACATATTACTCTAGCAGCACCTGTAGCTCATATATGGTTTCTAAAATCACTTCCTTCTAGAATAAGTTTATTACTTGATATGGCTATGAAAGATGTTGAAAAAATACTTTATTTTGAGAATTTTGTGGTAATGGAACCTGGCACTACTGATCTAAAATTAAATCAACTTTTATCAGAGTCAGAATATCAAGATGCTCTGGATGAATTCGGTTCCGAGTTTCAAGCTTCAATTGGTGCTGAAGCTATTAAAGAAATGCTTTCAGAAATAAATTTAACTGAAGAAAGAGACTCAATGAGGGAAGAGCTTAAAACAACTACCTCGGAGATAAAAAGGAAGAAGTTTGTCAAAAGATTAAAGTTAGTAGAAGCTTTTATAAATTCAGGAAACCTTCCAGAGTGGATGATTTTAGATGTTGTTCCTATTTTACCACCTGAATTAAGGCCTCTAGTCCCTCTTGATGGAGGTAGGTTTGCTACTAGTGATTTAAATGATTTATATAGAAGAGTTATTAATAGAAATAATAGATTAAAGCGATTATTAGATTTAAAGGCACCAGATATTATTATTAGAAATGAAAAAAGAATGCTTCAAGAGTCTGTAGATGCTNTATTTGATAATTCNAGAAGGTCTCGTCCNATTACAGGGTCTAATAAAAGACCATTAAAGTCATTAGCAGATATGTTAAAAGGTAAACAAGGAAGATTTAGACAAAACTTATTGGGAAAAAGGTGCGATTATTCAGGAAGGTCAGTTATTGTAGTCGGTCCAGAGTTAAAGCTACATGAATGTGGTATACCAAAAAAAATGGCTTTAGAGTTATTTAAACCTTTTATCTATTCAAAACTTGAATTATATGGACTTGCAACTTCAATAAAAGCAGCAAAAAAAATGGTTGAAAAAGAACAGCCTGAAGTATGGGATATTTTAGAGCAGGTTATAAGAGAACATCCAGTTTTATTGAATAGAGCTCCCACACTTCATAGACTTGGTATACAGGCATTTGAGCCAGTATTAATTGAAGGTAAGGCTATACAATTACACCCTCTAGTATGTACAGCTTTTAATGCTGATTTTGATGGTGATCAAATGGCAGTTCATGTCCCATTATCTTTAGAAGCTCAGTTAGAGGCACGGGTTTTAATGATGTCTACAAATAATATATTAAGTCCTGCAAATGGAAAACCCATAATAGTTCCTACTCAAGATATTGTATTAGGATTATATTACATGTCATTAATGCATGAAAAAGAAAAAGGAGAAGGTTCTATTTTTTCTGATGTAGCTGAAATTAAACATGCACTAAATTCAGGTCATCTTTCTTTACATGCTAAAATAAAAGCCAGGTTTATCTCAGTTAATGAGCAAAATGAAGAATATTCTCAAATAGTAGAGACCACTGCTGGTAGAATGCTTATAGCAGAAATATTACCTAGAAACTTTAATATTAAATACGATTTGATAAATCGAACATTAAAGAAAAAAGAAGTTAGTAATTTAATAGATATGGTTTATAGACACTGTGGGCAGAAAGAGACAGTAATATTTTCTGATAGATTGATGAAAATAGGTTTCAATGAGGCTTGTAAAGCAGGAATATCATTTGGAAAAGATGATATGATTATTCCTGAGGCTAAGAAATCAATGGTTAATAAAACATCAAATCTTGTAAAAGAATATGAACAGCAGTACAGCGACGGTCTTTTAACTTATCAAGAGAAATATAATAAAGTTGTAGATGCTTGGTCACAATGTACTGATCAAGTGACTGAAGCAATGATGGGAGAAATGGCTAAGGGTGTAGGAGTTGATATGAATTCAGTATTTATGATGGCTGATTCAGGTGCTAGAGGTTCNACTGCTCAAATGAAACAATTAGCAGCTATGAGAGGCTTAATGGCCAANCCTTCAGGTGAAATAATTGAAACGCCTATTATATCAAATTTTAAAGAAGGTTTATCTGTNTTAGAATACTTTAATTCAACACATGGTGCTAGAAAAGGATTAGCTGATACTGCTCTTAAAACTGCTAACTCTGGATATTTAACAAGAAGGTTAGTCGATGTTGCTCAAGATGTAATTATTACTGAAGATGATTGTGGATCAACTGATGGGATAATTAAAAGAACAATTATAGAAGGTTCAGATATTATTGAGACTATTGGAGAGCAAATATTAGGAAGAGTAGCTTGCGATGATATNATTGATCCATCTAGTTCAGAAATAATTNTAAAANCTGGAAATTTAATTATGGAAGCTGACGTAGTGGCTATTGAANNGGNAGATATAGATTCTGTAAAAGTAAGGTCTGTTCTTACTTGTAAGACAGAAGAAGGAGTATGTNCTACTTGCTATGGAAGAGATTTAGCTAGAGGAACTATGGTAAANAAAGGCGAAGCAGTAGGAGTAATTGCNGCTCAATCAATAGGCGAACCTGGAACTCAGCTGACAATGAGAACATTTCATATAGGCGGTGCAGCACAACAAACAGAGCAATCAAGCATAGAAAGTGCNATTGANGGTACTTTTAAATTAGTTAAAGGAAATATTATTAAAGATTCAAACGGCTCACAAGTTGTTATGAGCAGAGATGCTGAGTTAGTTTTACTAGATTCTAATAAGCGAGAGAGGGCTAAAAATAAAGTTCCTAAAGGAGCTAGATTATTATTTAAAGATGGTTCAAAGGTAAAGAAAGGCGATAAGCTTGTGGAATGGGATCCATATACNCGCCCTATCATATCAGAAAAAACAGGNATTATTAAATATACTGACTTAGTTGAAGGCTTATCTATTCAAGAAGATATGAATGATGAAACAGGAATATCTTCTAAAAGAGTAAAGGACTGGAGATCGAATTCTCAACTATCAAAGTCTAATCCTAAAATGAAAGATTTTAATCCTAGAATAGAAATAACAAATAAATCTGGAAAAGCTCTNAAAATATCTTCTGGTGCAAATGCTTCATATGAGCTTCCTGTAGATGCTATTCTAAGTGTAAATGATGGTCAGGAGGTTTTTGCAGGAGATTTAATTGCTCGTATACCNTTAGAATTTAAACTTAGAGATATTACTGGCGGTTTACCTAGAGTGGCAGAATTATTTGAAGCTAGAAGACCNAAAGAGCATGCATTTATTTCAGAAGTAGATGGAAAAGTTCAGTTAGGTAAAGATTTTAAAGGAAAAAGAAGATTAGAAATTTTATCTGAAAATGGTGAAATTGAGGAATATCTTATTCCTAAAGGAAGGCATATTACTGTTCAAGAAGGTGATGAAGTTAGAAAAGGCGATACTTTAACAGATGGNCCTAGAGTACCGCATGATATTTTAACAGCTATGGGAGTAGAGGCTCTAGCATCATATTTAGTAAATGAAGTTCAAGAAGTTTATAGATTACAAGGTGTNAAAATTAATGATAAACATATAGAAGTTATTACAAGGCAAATGATGCAAAAAATAGAAATTACTGATCCTGGTAATACAACCTTCTTAGTCGGAGANCAAGTTGGGATTAAAGAATTTCAGGATGAAAATANAGCTCTAGCNAAAAACATGACTAAGGCTGAAGCTAAACCAGTTTTACAAGGTATAACTAAAGCTAGCTTATCTACATCTTCATTTATTTCTGCTGCTTCTTTTCAAGAAACTACTAGAGTTTTAACNGAGGCTGCTGTTGGAGGTAAAGCTGATAAACTTTTAGGGCTNAAAGAAAACGTTATAGTAGGTAGATTAATTCCTGCTGGAACTGGAAGAACAGTTCAAGGATATAAATCTTTAGCNTATAGTAAAGATCAAGAAATAATAAAAATGAGAGAAGAATCAGAGTTGAAAATATCAGAAGAAAATATTACTGCTGATTAGTTAACTTAGATTATTTTGTTAATGTTTAAGTAGGTTATTTTTTTTAATAAATAAAAGTAATATATTTGTTGACGGNCGGCTTATTCGAACGTAATATCCGGCCTTCGAAATTATTATGTTTTTTTTAGGTAAATANCAATAAAATTGATGGGAAATATAGATGCCGACTATTAACCAACTTGTAAGATTAGGACGAAAAGTTCCAATAAAAAGGAATAAAGTTCCAGCTTTAGAGGCTTGTCCGCAAAAGAGAGGAGTATGTACACGTGTATATACAACTACTCCAAAAAAACCAAACTCGGCTTTAAGAAAGGTTGCAAGGATAAGGTTAACAAATGGATTTGAAGTTACTAGTTATATACCTGGCGAGGGACATAATCTTCAAGAACACTCAGTTGTTATGATAAGAGGTGGAAGAGTAAAAGATTTACCTGGAGTAAGATATCATATTATTAGAGGAACATTAGATACTCAAGGTGTTTCNGACAGACGTCAGCGTCGTTCAAAATATGGTTCTAAAAGGCCAAAATAGGGGAAAGTTATGTCAAGAAGACGCAAAGCACAAAAACGAGAACTTATACCTGATCCAAGGTACAGCGATATTATAGTTTCAAAATTTTCTAATAGTTTAATGCAACATGGAAGAAAAGCTATATCAGAGAAATTATTATATGGAGCTTTAGAGAAAATAAATGAAAAAACAGGCCAAGANGCACTTAAAGTATTTAAGGAAGCTATAGAGAATGTAAAACCNCAAATAGAAACTAGGTCTAGAAGAGTAGGTGGAGCAACTTATCAGGTTCCAACAGAAGTTAGACCAGAGAGAAGGCAGGCTCTTGCTATAAGATGGATTATTGGAGCTGCAAGAGGTAGGTCTGAGTCTACAATGCTTGAAAGATTNGCTAATGAGCTACTAGACGCTTCACAAAATCGTGGAGTAGCGATTAAAAAAAGAGAAGATACATTAAAAATGGCAGAAGCTAATAGNGCATTTGCACATTATAGATGGTAAGATAGGGATTTAAGAAATGGCACGTACAACACCAATAAGCCGTTATAGAAATATAGGTATTATGGCACATATTGATGCAGGTAAAACTACTACGACTGAAAGAGTTTTATANTATACTGGNAAGTCACATAAAATTGGTGAGGTTCATGATGGTGCTGCTACTATGGATTGGATGGAGCAAGAGCAAGAAAGAGGTATAACTATTACTTCAGCTGCTACTACCGCTTTTTGGAAAGATCATAGAATAAATATTATTGATACGCCTGGCCATGTTGATTTCACTATTGAGGTTGAGAGATCTTTACGAGTATTAGATGGTGCGGTATGCGTCTTTGATTCAGTAGCAGGAGTAGAGCCTCAATCCGAAACTGTTTGGAGACAAGCAGATAAGTATGACGTTCCTAGAATGTGTTTTGTTAATAAAATGGATAGAACAGGGGCAGATTTTTATAGATGTGTTGATATGATGAAGTCTAGGCTAGGTGCAACACCATTAGTAATTCAATTACCTCTTGGTGCTGAGTCCGATTTTTTAGGTTTGATTGACCTTTTAGAAATGAAGCAACTTAGATGGAAAGATGAAAGTTTAGGTGCTGAATTTGTTATTGAGGAAATTAATGAGGCNTTATTGGATGATGCAAAAAAGTGGCGAGAACAAATGATCGAGATNGCTGTTGAGCAAGATGATGCTGCCATGGAAGCTTATTTAGAAGGTGAAGAGCCAGATATAGAGACATTGAAAAAATGTATTAGAAAAGGTACATTAAGCAGTTCTTTTGTTCCAGTTTTATGTGGTTCTGCCTTTAAAAATAAGGGAGTGCAGCCAATGTTAGACGCTGTAATAGATTTTTTACCATCTCCCGAAGACTTNCCTCCAGTAAAAGGTATTAATCCNGCAGATGATTCAGAGATGAATAGAGAACTAAGTGATGAAGCTCCTTTTTCTGCGTTAGCTTTTAAAATTATGAATGATCCTTTTGTTGGTTCANTGACATTCTGCAGGGTTTANTCAGGTGTGGTAGANGCAGGTACTACTGTTTTTAATACCGTTAAAGATAATAAAGAAAGAATTGGAAGAATGCTTTTAATGCATGCAAATCATAGAGAAGATGTGAAAGAAGCACGTTCTGGAGATATAATAGCAATTGCTGGGTTAAAGAATGTAACAACTGGAGATACTTTATGCGAGTCTACAAAGCCTATTATTTTGGAAAGAATGGAATTTCCTGATCCGGTAATTGAAGTAGCAGTAGAACCAAAAACTAAAGCTGACCAAGAAAAAATGGGTGTTGCTTTAGGAAGACTAGCTGCTGAAGACCCTTCATTTAGAGTAACTTCAGATCATGATAGTGGACAAACTATTATAAAGGGTATGGGAGAGCTACATTTAGATATTTTAGTAGATAGAATGAAACGAGAATTTAAAGTTGAAGCTAATGTTGGAGCACCGCAGGTAGCATATAGAGAAACTATAACTACTGAGGCAGATATAGATTATACTCACAAAAAACAAAGTGGAGGTGCAGGACAGTTTGCAAGAGTCAAAATGGTTATTAAGCCAGGAGAACCTGGGTGTGGATTAGATTTTGAAAATACTGTTGTTGGGGGAAATATTCCTAAAGAATATATACCTGGTGTGGAAAAAGGNATAGACGCTGCTATGACATTTGGTGTAGTAGCTGGCTTTCCAGTGACTGATGTTAAAGTTGTATTATACGATGGAGCATTTCATGATGTAGATTCAAGCGTTATGGCATTTGAGTTAGCTGGTAGAGCGGGCTTTAGAGAGGGACTACAAAAAGCAGGACCNAAACTATTAGAACCTGTTATGAGAGTNGAAGTTGTTACTCCTGAAGATTTTGTTGGAGATGTNATAGGAGATTTAAATAGTAGAAGAGGCCAAGTTCAAGGTATGGAACCTCAAGGGATTAATACTTTAGTAAAAGCTATGGTCCCATTAGCTACTATGTTTGGATATGTTAATAATTTNNGATCATTAACTCAAGGAAGAGCNAGTTATTCAATGTTTTTTGAAAAATATGAGCAATGTCCTGAAATGATCGCTGAAGAAGTTAAAAAGAAAATGGCATAATTAAAATAATAAATATAAGACGGAGATAAGAGAATGGCTAAAGAAAAATTTGAGCGTAATAAACCCCATGTAAACATAGGNACAGTCGGCCATGTTGATCATGGAAAAACAACGTTAACTGCTGCTATCACTAAAGTGATGTCTGAAGCATCAGGTGGTGACGCNATAGCATACGATGATATTGATAAAGCTCCAGAAGANAGNGAGCGTGGTATTACAATTAATACTGCCCACGTTGAATATGAAACAGCTGAACGTCATTACGCCCATGTTGATTGTCCTGGTCACGCAGATTATGTNAAAAATATGATTACAGGTGCCGCACAAATGGATGGTGGTATTCTTGTAGTTTCTGCATCTGATGGTCCAATGCCACAAACTAGAGAACATATTNTGCTTGCTAGACAAGTTGGTGTTCCAGCTCTTTGTGTATTTTTAAATAAATGTGATCAAGTAGATGATCCAGAATTAATGGAATTAGTTGAAATGGAAATACGTGAACTTTTAACGCAGTATGAATTCCCAGGTGATGATATTCCTATTATTAAAGGTTCAGCATTAAAAGCTTTAGAAGGTGATACTAGTGATATAGGNGTNCCAGCTATTGTTGAACTTATGAAGCAAGTCGATGCTTATATTCCAAAACCAGATCGTCCGGTAGATATGCCATTCTTACTACCTATAGAAGATGTATTTTCTATTTCAGGTAGAGGTACTGTTGTAACCGGTCGTGTTGAGCGTGGAGTAATTAATGTTGGAGATGAAATAGAGATNTCAGGTATTAGAGAAACTTCTAAAACAACTTGTACAGGTGTAGAGATGTTCCGTAAACTTCTCGATAGAGGAGAAGCGGGTGATAATGTTGGTGTTTTATTACGTGGTNTTGAAAGAGATGGTGTTGAGCGTGGTCAAGTNTTAGCTAAACCAGGATCAATTAAACCTCACACTAAATTTATGGCAGAAACATATATTTTGAAAAAAGAAGAAGGTGGAAGGCATACACCATTTTTTGCAAATTATAGGCCACAGTTCTATTTTAGAACAACAGATGTAACTGGCACTATTGCACTTCCTAGTGGAACTGAGATGGTAATGCCTGGCGATAATATACAATTTGAAGTAAACTTAGGTGCACCAATTGCGATGGAAGAAGGTTTAAGGTTCGCTATAAGAGAGGGCGGAAGAACAGTAGGTGCAGGAGTTGTATCTAAAATTATTGAATAANATTTTAATTTAAAAGGATGAATTTATAAATGGCATTGGAACATCAAAATATTAGGATAAGGCTTAAAGCTTTTGATCACAGGGTTCTGGACGTATCTACAGTTGAAATAGTAAATACTGCTAGAAGAACAGGCGCAAGTGTTCGTGGTCCAATTCCTTTGCCTACAAAATTTGAAAGATATACAGTGAACCGTTCTCCGCATGTNGATAAAAAATCTAGAGAACAGTTTGAAATAAGAACACATAAAAGGTTATTAGATATAGTTGATCCTACTCCACAAACAGTTGACGCTCTTATGAAATTAGATCTTGCAGCTGGAGTAGATGTAGAGATTAAACTTTAAGAAATTATANGGATTAAAAATTATGCGTTCGGGATTAATTGTAAAAAAAGTAGGCATGACTAGATTATATCTAGAAGATGGAACACATGTNCCAGTTACTGTTTTAAGCCTTAAAGATTGNCAAGTTATTGCTAATCAGTCATTAGATAAGAACGGATATAACTCTATTACTTTAGCTACAGGTGAGACTAAACCTAAAAANACCAATAAATCTCAGAGAGAAGCTTTTGCAAAAATTAAAGTAACTCCAAAGCAAAAACAAATGGAGTTTAGAGTTAGTGAAGATAATATGCTTCCTATTGGCTCCGAATTNGGAGCTAACCANTTTGTAGTTGGACAATATGTAGATGCAACCGGTATTACTATAGGTAAAGGTTTCGCTGGAGCAATGAAAAGACATAATTTTGGAGGTCTTAGAGCTTCTCATGGAGTATCTATATCTCATAGAAGTCATGGTTCTACAGGTAATAGCCAAGANCCAGGAAGAGTCTTTAAAGGTAAGAAAATGGCAGGTCAAATGGGAAATAGGCAAAGAACTATTCAAAACTTACAGGTGGTAGCTGCTGATGAGGATAGAGGGTTAATTTTTATAAAAGGAGGATTACCTGGCTCAAAAGGTTCTTGGATAAGTCTTAAAGATGCTGTTAAAAAAGCANTNCCNTCTGATGCTCCATATCCGGCAGGGTTAAAGGGAGTTAATAACACTAAAAATGAAGATGATAAATCAAATCAAATNGAAAATACTAAATTAGAAGAAGCTTNNGNAGAAGCTNCTAAAGAAGAGATNCCANCTATAGAAGAAGCACCTAAAGAAGAANCANCTAAAGCAGAAATAGCTAAATCAGCTANAGNAGAAGTGCCTANAGAANAATTANCAGCTANANAAGAAGNNNCNAAAGAAGANACTACAGCTGCAGAAGAAGCGCCTGCAGAAGCTAGTGAGCAATTAAAAAATGATGGAAAGAAAGAAAAAGAGAATTAAAAATGAAGCTAGATGTTTTAACTATAGATAATAAAAAATCCTCTGTTTTAGAGTTAAATAAAGAAGTCTTTGAGGCAGATATTAGGGCTGATATTTTACATAGAATGGTTACTTGGCAGCTAGCTAAGAGGAGGTCAGGAAATAGAAAAACTCAAGAAAGAAATGAAGTTACTGGTTCTAGGGCAAAAATTGTAAGACAAAAAGGCTCTGGCGGGGCCAGACACGGAGATAGAAAAGTTTCTCAGTATAGAGGTGGNGGCGTAGCACATGGTCCAAGAGTTAGAAGTCATGCACACAAATTGCCCANGAAAGTAAGAAATATGGCNATGAGGTGTGCATTATCATCAAAATTGAAAGAAGGAAATATAGTAGTATTAAATGATATTTCTTTTTCTTCTATGAAAACTAAACTTTTACAGAAATCATTAAATAAGCTACCAATAGGCAAGTCTGCNTTATTTGTAACTGGTGAAGAACTTGATCAAAATTTCAATAAAGCTCTTAAAAATATACCTATGCATGATNTGTTGCCAATTCAAGGTGCTAATGTCTATGATATACTTAGGAGAGAAACACTGGTATTAAGTAAATCCTCCGTTGAAGCTCTAGTTNCTAGGTTAGCTAACAAGAAAGAAAAAGTNAAAATTAAAAAGGAGAAAAAATAATGGCAGCNCCTAAGCCAAGAGATTTTGATGTTATTGTTTCTCCAATTATAACGGAGAAAGCTACACGTATTTTAGAAAATAACCAAGTAGCTTTTAAAGTTGCTNCTGATGCCACAAAACCTCAAATAAAATCAGCTATTGAGGCTATATATAGTGTGAAAGTAGTTGGAGTTAATACTGTTAATATTAAGGGAAAAAATAAAGTATTTAAGGGTATCANAGGAAAAAGAGCTTCAATAAGAAAAGCAATGGTAACTTTAGCGGAAGGTCAAACTATTGATCTTTCTAGCGGAGTATAAATATGGCACTTAAACAATATAAACCTACTTCACCTTCAAGGCGTCAATTAGTTACAATTGATAGGTCCGAATTATATTCGGGGGGNCCTTTAAAATCCTTAACTAGGGGACAAAGTAAGTCTGGAGGAAGAAATAATACTGGAAGAATTACNGCNTGGCAAAGAGGCGGTGGTCATAAAAGAAGATATAGAGTAATAGATTTTAAGAGAGTTAAAGATGATATNGAGGCTACTGTAGAAAGAATTGAATATGATCCTAATAGGTCTTCTTTTATTGCTTTAATAAAATATGCTGATGAGAAATTAACNTACATAATAGCTCCTCAGAAATTAAGTAAGGGAGATAAAGTTATAAGTGGAGATAAGGTAGATATAAAACCTGGAAACGTAATGCCTTTAAAAAATATGCCTATGGGAACTATTATTCATAATATTGAATTAAAAATTGGTAAAGGCGGTCANATTGCGAGGTCCGCTGGNGCATATGCTCAATTAGTAGGTAAAGATCGTGGGTATGCAATTGTAAAATTACAATCAGGAGAGCAAAGATTAGTTAGAGGAGAATGTAGAGCTACAATTGGTTCTGTTTCAAACCCTGATCATCAAAATATTAATTTAGGTAAAGCAGGAAGATCAAGATGGTTAGGGAGAAGACCTAATGTTAGAGGAGTAGTAATGAATCCAGTTGATCATCCCCATGGAGGAGGAGAAGGAAGAACTTCTGGTGGAAGACATCCGGTTACACCTTGGGGAGTNTCTACAAAAGGAAAAAGAACTAGAACAAATAAAAGAACAGATAATTTAATTTTAAGAAAAAGATATAAATAGGAGGATTTTGAGTAGTGTCTAGATCAATATGGAAGGGCCCATTCGTAGATGGGCATTTACTGAGAAAAGTCCAAGAGGCTGCTAAGACAGGTTCTAGAAGTGCTATTAAGACCTGGTCTAGACGTTCTACAATATTACCTCAGTTTGTAGGATTAAATTTNGCGGTGCATAATGGTAAGAAATTTATACCTGTATTTATTACTGAAGAAATGGTAGGTCAAAAATTAGGTGAGTATGCTCCGACCAGAACATATTANGGACATACTGCTGATAAAAAGGTTAAAAAGGGTTAAAAATGGGTAAANCAAGTAAAAATAGAAATTTACCAGATAATTGTGCCATGGCACTTGATAGGTCCATTCGTTCTAGCNCCCAAAAACTTAATTTAGTGGCAGAAAGTATTAGAGGTATGGATGCTTCTAAAGCTTTAATTCAANTAGAATTTTCAAAAAAGCGTATAGCAACNGATGTTAAAAAAGTTTTACAATCTGCTATAGCCAACGCTGAAAATAATCATAACTTAGATATAGACAAATTAGTTGTATCAGAAGCATATGTTGGAAAGGCTCTAGTTATGAAAAGGTTTAGACCAAGAGCNAGGGGTAGAGGTGGAAAGATATTAAAACCNATTAGCAATTTAACAGTCATAGTTAAAGAAAATCAGGAGGAAGTTTAATGGGTCAGAAAGTAAATCCTATTGGTTTAAGAGTAGGAATAAATAGAACATGGGACTCNAGATGGTTTGCTAAAGGAAACGTATACACTAAANTACTTGGTGAAGATTTAAATATAAAAAGTTTTCTTAAAGATAAGCTAAGGGGCGCAGCTGTTAGTAGAATTACTGTAGAGAGGCCTGCAAAGGTTGCCCGNGTGACAATTTATTCNGCAAGACCGGGTATAATAATTGGAAGAAAAGGATCAGAAATAGANNTACTAAAAGCAAAATTAGCTTCTATGACTGAAGGAGAAGTGCAACTTAATATTGTGGAAATAAAAAAACCTGATATTGAAGCACAATTAGTAGCTGAAAATGTTGCAGAACAATTAGTAAAGAGAATAGCTTTCAGAAGAGCTATGAAAAGAGCTGTCCAATCAGCAATGAGACAAGGAGCNCTAGGAATTAGAATTAATGCNGGCGGAAGACTTGGAGGNGCTGAGATTGCTAGAATTGAGTGGTATAGAGAAGGTAGAGTTCCATTGCATACTCTTAGAGCNGATATTGATTATGGCGTAGCTACAGCAGCTACTGCTTATGGAAATTGTGGAATTAAGGTATGGATTTTTAGAGGGGAATTAATGTCACATGATCCTATGGCTATGGAGAATTCTAGAAGCACACAACAGGGAGCGCCAAGGTAATGTTAAGTCCTAAGAGAACAAAATATAGAAAAGCNCATAAAGGTAGAATTCATGGTGATGCTAAGGGTGGAACCTCACTTAATTTTGGTTCTTATGGCATGAAGGCACTTCANCCCGAAAGAATAACTGCTAGNCAAATAGAAGCGGCTAGAAGAGCTATAACTAGGCATATAAAAAGGCAAGGAAGAGTATGGATCAGGATTTTTCCGGACTTGCCTGTTACTAAAAAGCCTACTGAAGTAAGAATGGGAAAAGGTAAGGGTTCTGTTGAGTTTTGGGCAGCTAAAGTAAAACCAGGAAGAATTATATTTGAATTAGATGGAGTTGCTGAATCTTTAGCTAGGGAAGCTTTTGAGCTAGGTTCTGCTAAATTNCCAATAAGAACAAAATTTGTTACCAGACAACTAGGAGTTTAAATGAATTTTACAGATTTAAAACATAAAACAGAAGATGAGCTTAAAGCTGAATTGGTTAAATTAAAGAAGGAACAATTTAATTTAAGGTTTCAAAAATCTTCAGGTCAACTTGAGAATTCTTCTAAAATTCAAGCAGTNAGAAGAGATATAGCTCGTGTTCACACCGCATTGTCTGAACAAAAAAGGAGAATGGCTAATGCCTAAGAGAATTTTACAAGGAACCGTCATCAGTGATGGTAATGATAAGACAATAGTAGTAAATGTGGACAGAAGAGTTAGACATGCCCTTTATAAAAAGACTATTACACGTTCTAGTAAATTTCATGCTCATGATGAAGGNAATGTTTGTAAAATTGGTGATAAGGTAAGAATCATTGAATGTAAGCCNATTTCTAAGANGAAAACTTGGACTGTAATATCAGAAAATAATGGCAAATAAGAATAAANAATTGGAAAGAATATGATACAAACAGAAACAAATTTAAGTATTGCAGATAATTCAGGCGCTAAAAGAGTTCAATGTATTAAGGTGCTTGGAGGCTCTAAAAGAAGATATGCTGCAGTAGGAGATGTTATAGTTGTATCAGTTAAAGAAGCTGCACCNAGAGGTAAAGTTAAAAAAGGTGATGTCCATAGAGCAGTTGTAGTAAGAACTTCTAAAGAAATTCGTCGTGTGGANGGAAGTGCAATTAGATTTGATAATAATGCTGCCGTTCTAATTAATAAACAAGAAGAGCCAATNGGTACTAGAATATTTGGACCTGTAACTAGGGAGCTTCGAGGAAAAAATTTTATGAAGATAATATCNTTAGCTCCGGAGGTNCTATAGTTATGAATAAACTTAAAGTTAAAAAGGGTGATAATGTTATTGTAATTACAGGAAAAGATAAAGGTAAGTCTGGGGAAGTAGTATCTGTATTTCCAAAAACTAGTAGAGTAGTAATTAGAGGTGTTAATATTGCTAAAAGACATACAGCTCAAAGTCAAACTTCACAAGGCGGAATTCTTGACAAAGAGCTTTCAATACATGTGTCGAATGTATTGCATATTGATCCTAAAGATCAAAAGGCTACTAAAATAGGNTATAAGTTTCTTAAAGATGGTCGTAAAGTAAGGTTTGCGAAACGATCTGGCGATTTAGTAGATTAATGGAGTTATAAATGAGTGCAAGATTAAAAGAACTTTATGATAAAAATATAAAAAATGAGCTATACAAGGAATTAGCTTGTAAAAATATCAATGAAGTTCCTAAATTAGTAAAAATAGTTTTAAATATGGGAGTAGGTGAGTCCGCCTCTGATAAAAAGAAAATTGAAGGAGCTATTAAGGATTTAACTCAAATTTCTGGTCAAAAAGTATTAGTTACTAAAGCAAAAAAATCCGTAGCTACATTTAAATTAAGAGAAGGTATGAGTATAGGATGTAAGGTAACATTGAGAAAAGAAAAGATGTATGAGTTCTTAGATAGACTANTTAATATTTCTTTACCTAGAGTTAGAGATTTTAGAGGTTTAAGCCCAAAAAGCTTTGATGGNAGAGGAAATTTTGCTTTAGGAATAAAAGAACAAATAGTTTTTCCGGAAATAAACTATGACGATGTAGATGTTGTTAGAGGATTAGATGTAATAATCTGTACTAGTGCAAAAAATAATGATCAGGGATTGGCTTTACTTAAAAAGTTCGATCTACCGTTTAGGANATAGGAGTAAAAATGGCTAAAAAAAGTGCTATAGATAAAAATAAAAAAAGAAGACAGATGGTAGAGCAGCAAAAAGATAAAAGGGCGGCTCTTAAAAAAGTTATAAAAGATAAAAATGTGTCTCAAGAAGANAGGTTTAAGGCTGTTTTGAAGTTANCTNCACTTCCTAAGAATGGATCAAAAATTAGAATTAGAAATAGATGTGAAGTGACAGGAAGGCCAAGAGGCAATTATCGTAAATTTGGAATGAGCAGGATCGCATTTAGAGANTTAGCTTCAAGCGGCCAGCTTCCTGGTATAACTAAGGCAAGTTGGTAGGAGATTTAAGATGACAATGACTGACCCATTAGGAGATATGTTAACAAGAATTAGGAACGGGCTGACTGCTAAAAAATCATTAGTAGAATGTCCTANGTCTAGNTTAAAGGAATCTGTTCTAATAGTTTTAAAAAAAGAAGGNTTTATAAGAGGATATACTGTAAAAAAAGATAATGATAAAAAACCTGTATTATTGATTGAGTTAAAGTATTTTGAAGGCAANCCTGCAATAAAAGAAATAAAAAGAGCATCTAGNCCTGGTTTAAGATTATATTCTTCAAAAAAGGATATGCCNTTAAATTATGGTGGTTTAGGCATTTCTATAGTTTCAACATCAAAAGGATTAATGTCAGATCATGAAGCTAGAAATGCTAATATTGGCGGCGAAATCTTGTGCAGTGTATTTTAGAGGAAAGTGAATAATGTCAAGAGTAGGTAAAAATGAAGTTGTTGTTCCTGAAGGTGTAAATTTNAGCATTGAAGGTAGAATTTTATCTGTTAAAGGAAAGTTAGGAGANCTAACTGAAGAAATTNCAGATTTAGTTAAANTAGAATATAAAGATAACAAGGTTTCAGTTAAACCTTCTNGTAAAGATAAAGATTCTTTATCTCATTGGGGTTTAGTAAGGNCTTTAATTAATAATATGGTNATTGGAGTTGAATCAGGGTTTACTAAGACTCTAGAGGTAAATGGTGTAGGTTATAGAGCNGCAACAGAAGGTGATATTTTACAACTTCAACTAGGTTATAGTCACGATATTAAAGTAGCTATNCCAAAAGAAATATCAGTAAAATGTGCAAAACCCACTGAAATAGTTATTTCAGGAGCCAATAAACAGAAAGTTGGTCAATTTGCAGCTGAAATCAGGTCTTTAAGAAAACCAGAACCATATAAAGGTAAGGGTGTTAGATATAGTGATGAATATGTTAGACAAAAAGAAGGTAAGAAAAAATAGGTGACTTATGGCTTTAAATAAACAAAAAAGAGATNTTAAAAGAAAAAATAGGAATAGATATANTTTAAAAAAACATAGTGGTTCTAAACCTAGGTTAAGTGTTTNTAGATCAAATCAACATATTTATGCGCAAATTATAGATGACATAAANGGNACAACATTATATGCCGCTTCTACTATGGATAAAGGTTTNCAGAAAAAGAANGCTTTTGGGGGAAATATATCTGCAGCAAAAGAAATTGGATCAATAATAGCAAAGACAGCATCAAAAGCAGGTGTAAAAGAAGTGGTCTTTGACCGAGGAGCATATTTGTATCACGGAAGAGTCAAAGCTTTGGCAGAAGCAGCAAGAGGTAATGGCTTAGTATTTTAAGAAAATTAGGAGTATTTTATGGCTAGAGGGAAAAAGAACGAAAAAGAGGGTGATGATCTTCTNGATAAGTTAGTAGGTATCAATAGGGTTTCTAAGGTNGTTAAAGGTGGTAGAAGGTTTGGGTTTGCCGCATTAGTTGTGGCNGGTGATGCAAAAGGACAAGTTGGTTTTGCATCAGGTAAAGCAAAAGAAGTTCCTGAAGCTATAAAAAAAGCTACAGATAANGCTAAGAAAGAAATGATAAGAGTTCCATTAAGAGAAGGAAGAACGGTCCATCATGATGTAATTGGTTANCATGGTGCGTCTAAAGTATTAGTAAGAAGTGCNCCTGCAGGAACAGGTATTATAGCTGGAGGACCAATGAGAGCAGTCTTTGAAACTTTAGGTGTTCAAGACGTNGTTACTAAGTCTCAAGGAAGTGCAAATCCTTATAATATGGTTAGGGCAACATTTGATGCATTAGCAAGTCTTCAATCNCCNAGAGGAGTAGCTAGTAGAAGAGGCTTAAAAGTTAGCTCAGTAGTAGGNAAAAAACAAGACAAGAANGTTGCGGAGAAATAANTTTATGGCCAATAGTAAAATTACAATTATTCAGGTTCATAGTCCTATAGGAAGGAAATCTGATCAAAGAAAGACTCTAATAGGATTGGGTTTGAATAAAATAAACCGTACTAGCGTGCTAGAAGATACTCCTTCAGTAAGAGGAATGGTATCAAAAGTTAAACANCTTGTNAAAGTAGTNGATGAAAATTAATTATNNNGGTTTTAATGGAGGAATAAATGAGACTAAACGAAATTAGAGATAATGATTTTGCTAAACATGCAAAAAAAAGAGTAGGTAGAGGTATTGGATCTGGTAAAGGAAAAACTTCTGGAAAAGGTCATAAGGGACAAAAAGCTAGATCTGGTGTAGCTATAAAAGGTTTTGAAGGTGGGCAAATGCCGCTACATAGAAGNTTACCTAAACATGGTTTTAATAATATTTTTAGAAAAGAATATTCAATTATTGGGTTAGATATAATTCAAAATGCTATAGATTCAGGTAAAATTGATCATAAAAAACCTATTAATGCTGCAGTTCTTAAAGAAAATGGAGTTATAACAAGGNTAAAGGATGGTATTAAATTATTGGGAAATGGCTCAATAAAATCAGAAATAGATATTGAAGTAGCAGCNGCATCAGCTTCTGCTAAAAAGGCAATAGAAAAAGTAAATGGAAAAATTTCCATTGTATTAAAAAATATTAAGAAAGATAATGAAAATATTAGCGCTAAAAACTAATGTTTAGTTAATAATTATTTATAAAAGGATTTAAAATGGCTTCTGCTGCTGAACAGTTGGCTGCTTCTGTAAATTTTGGGGCNTTATCTAAAGCTAAAGAACTGAAAAAAAAGATATGGTTCACTTTAGCCGCATTAATAGTATATAGATTGGGTACTTATATACCGTTACCAGGAATTGATTCTCAAGCATTAAACGATATTTTCCAGCAAAATGCTGGGGGTATATTAGGAATGTTTGATATGTTCTCAGGGGGCGCTCTGAGTAGAATGACAATATTTGCATTAAATATTATGCCTTATATATCCGCTTCTATTATCATTCAATTAATGACTACTGTTTCTCCACATTTGGCTGCTCTTAAAAAAGATGGTGAATCTGGAAGAAAAAAAATAATTCAGTATACTCGTTATGGTACNGTTCTACTAGCAGCAGTTCAAGGGTTAGGAATTGCTAGTGGTTTAGAAAACTTGACGTCTTCATCTGGTCCAGCTGTAATNAATCAAGGACTAATGTTTAAATTTACGACTGTAGTTTCACTGACAGGTGGTACAGTATTTTTGATGTGGTTAGGTGAACAAATTACAGCAAGAGGAATTGGTAATGGCATTTCATTAATAATTATGGCAGGTATTGTGGCTAATTTACCTGTCTCTTTAGTTTCAACTTTAGAACTAGGAAAAACAGGCGCATTATCTGGTTTATTTATTATATTTTTATTAATAATGTCAGTAGTTGTAATAGCTTTTATCGTTTTTGTTGAGAGAGCTCAGAGAAGACTTTTAATTCAATATCCTAAAAGGCAGGTGGGAATGAAAGTTTTTCAAGGTGATTCAAGTCATTTACCTTTAAAACTAAATACAGCAGGAGTAATTCCTCCTATTTTTGCTTCATCTATATTATTACTTCCAGTTACAGCTATGAGTTTTAATGCGGGGACAGGGCCAAGCTGGTTATTAGATGTAACTTCTCTTTTAGGTAGAGGGCAGCCTTTATATATGGCTTTNTATGTAGCAGCAATTATGTTTTTTGCATTCTTTTATACTTCAATTGTTTTTAGNCCTGAGGATACAGCTGATAACCTTAAAAAAAATAGTGGCTTTATTCCAGGAATTAGACCTGGGCAAAATACAGCCATATATATTGATTATGTTTTGACTAGATTGACAGTAGTAGGAGCATTATATTTAAGTTTAGTTTGTATATTACCAGAAATTTTAATAGCTAAGTATGCAGTACCATTTTATTTTGGTGGAACTAGTCTACTTATTGTAGTTAATGTTACTATGGATACTGTTGCTCAAATTCATTCGCATTTAATAGCGCAACAGTATGAAGGTTTAATAAAAAAATCTAAGTTNCGAGGAAGAATTTAATGATAATGGTACTTTTCGGTCCTCCAGGATGTGGAAAAGGGACTCAAGCTGGTATTATAGCTAAAGATATAGAAATTCCTCATCTTTCTACGGGAGATATGCTAAGGGATGCGGTTAAGTCGAAAACAGAAACAGGGCTTAAAGCAGCTTCCATTATGGAAGAGGGTAAATTAGTTTCCGATGAAATTGTTATTAATATTATTAAGGATAGAATATGTAACAGTGATTGTAAAAATGGTTTTATTCTAGACGGATTTCCTAGGACGGTATCTCAGGCTAAAGAATTGGACATTATGCTAACTACAGAAAACATGAAGGTAGATTTAGTAGTAGATTTTTCTGTAAATGATGAAGCTTTAATTTCAAGAATTGAGGGAAGGTTCTCATGTGGTGATTGTGGAGAAGGTTATAATGATCACACTAAACTTCCTACTAAAGAAGGAATATGTGATGAATGTGGGAGTAGTAATTTTATAAGAAGGAAAGATGATAATAGAGCGACAGTATCTAAAAGATTAGAAGCATACTATAAAGATACTCTGCCTATATTACCTTATTATAAGGAAAAGAAGGTTTTGCATAGTATTGATGGTTTAGCTGATATAGATAGTGTTACAACTGAATTAATGAGTTTAATAAAAAAATGAGATAGATACCGTTGACTTGAGTGTAAAGGTGAATATAATCGCGGTCTTCGTACTATTTGTTATAAAAAGTAAATATTGGAGGTTTTTTTGGCAAGAATATCTGGAGTAAATGTTCCTACAGGTAAAAGAGTAGAAATTGCTCTTACGTATATCTATGGAATTGGAAGATCAACAGCTAGTAAAATAATGGATGAGGCAGGAATCCCAAGGTCCAGAAGGGTTAATGATTTAACGGAAGTGGAATTAGATACTTTAAGAGATTTATCTTCTAAAATAACTACTGAAGGAGATTTAAGAAGTATCATTTCTATGAATATTAAAAGACTCAGAGACTCTGGCTGTTATAGAGGAATTAGACATAGAAAAGGTTTACCAGTAAGGGGACAAAGAACAAAAACTAATGCTAGAACACGCAAAGGTAAAAATATGGCCATTGCTAATAAAAAAACAGTTTAATATATAATTAGGGGGCACTATGGCCGGTAAAGAAACAAAAAAGAAAAAAGAAAAAAAGAATATTACTTCAGGGGTAGCTCATGTGAACTCTACCTTTAATAATACTATTATTACTATAGCTGATCATCAGGGCAATACAGTTTCATGGTCTTCTGCTGGAATGCAAGGCTTTAAAGGTTCTAGAAAATCTACGCCCTTCGCTGCTCAATTGGCTGCAGAAGATGCAGGAAGAAAAGCTCAAGAACATGGCTTAAAGGTATTAGAAGTTAAAGTAAGTGGTCCTGGAGCAGGAAGAGAGTCAGCATTAAGAGCTCTTCAAACAATTGGGTTTACAGTAACTACAATAAATGATGTTACACCTATTCCTCATAATGGATGCAGACCTCCAAAAAGACGAAGAGTTTAATTAATATTAAAATATATTTAAATAAATAAGGAATTTATAGTGTTAGAAAAAAATTGGAACGATTTAATCACGCCTTCAAATGTAGTAATAACAGCTAAAGATGGAGATATAAAAGGAACAGTAGTAGCTGAACCAATTGAAAGAGGTTATGGGTTAACTATTGGAAATTCTTTAAGAAGAGTTTTACTTTCATCATTACAAGGAGCTGCTATAACAGCAATTAAAATTGAAAATGTACTGCATGAATTCACTTCTATTCCAGGGGTTAGAGAAGATGTGGTTGATCTTATTCTAAATATTAAAAATATTTCTGTTAAATCACATATTGAGGGTGCGAGTAAAGTTTCTCTAACCGCTAACGGTCCATGTGAGGTAACAGCAGGAATGATTCAAAGCAATGCTAATGTAGAGATAAAAAATACTAACCTTGTGCTTTGTCATTTAGATAAGGATTCTGAATTAAATATTGAATTTACAATAAACACTGGCAGAGGTTATTCACCAGCTGCAAATAATAAACCAGAGGACGCCCCTATTGGTTTAATACCTATAGACGCGATTTTTAGTCCAATTAAAACTGTGTCATATAAAATTGAAAATTCAAGAGTTGGACAAGATACTGATTTTGATAGACTTTTATTAGATATAGAGACAGATGGAACCATTACTCCAGAAGATGCAACAGCCTTAGCAGCAAGAATACTAATAGAACAAATGGGTAATTTTGTTAATTTTGAAGATCCACAACCTGAAGTTGTAGAGGAAGAGCCTACTCCTGAAGCACTACTTAATCCTCATTTGTTAAGGAAAGTAGAAGAGTTAGAACTATCTGTAAGATCAGCTAATTGTCTTAAAAATGATAATATTGTTTATATTGGTGATTTAGTTCAAAAATCTGAGTCTGAGATGCTTAGAACTCCTAATTTTGGAAGAAAGTCTTTAAATGAAATTAAAGAAGTGCTTACAAATATGGGATTAAATTTAGGTCAGATAATTCCTGAATGGCCTCCAGAAAACTTAGAACAGCTTGCAAAGCAGATTGATGATCAATTTTAATAGAGGCTATTTTAAATAAGGAATTAAAGGATGAGACATAAATTAAGTCATAGAAAGTTAAATAGAACAAGTTCACATAGAAAAGCAATGTTTGCTAATATGTCTTCCGCATTAATTAAACATGAGCAAATAAGAACTACTTTGGCAAAAGCTAAAGAACTTAGACCTATTGTTGAAAAGTTAATTACCTTGGGTAAAAAAGGCAGTCTTCATGCAAGAAGAAATGCAATCTCTAGATTAGCCCCAGATGCTTATATAGATAAGTTATTTGGAGAGGTGGCAAAGAGATATGAGAATAGGAATGGTGGTTATACGCGAATTATAAAAGACGGTAATAGGTATGGCGATAGTGCTCCTATGGCTTATATTGAGCTAGTAGATAGAGATATTAATGCAAAAGGCCAAGATAGTGGCCCTGTTCAAGAATCTACTGAAGAAGCTGAGCAACCAGAAAAATAATAAAATTCAATTCAGTAATAAAATTTATTTTTAGTTATTATAGTTTGAATACTTATCCCTGTAAGTTATAAATGTAATTATATAAAGGCTAAAATATGAATGTAATTTTATCAATAGCTTTCGGTGGTGCAATAGGAGCAGTTTCACGGTATATGCTTTCATCAGCTGTACAAAATATATCTGGAAACTCTTTTCCTTATGGTATGCTTATCTGTAATATTCTTGGATCTATGATACTTGGTATATTATATGATAGTCTTTCAAAAGGATCATTATTTAGTGATAATATTAAATTATTTATTCAAGTAGGTATATTAGGGTCTTTTACAACTTTTTCTGCTTTTTCTCTCGAATCTTTTTTAATGTTAGAAAAAGGGGAGTACAGTGCTGCAATAATATTTATTTTATTGTCAGTAATTTTGTCTATAGTGGGCCTAGTGTCAGGTATTTATTTCATTAGAGTTATTTTTTAGGTAATGACTAAAAATATTAAGTTAATAAAGGTTGATGAGGAAGACTCAGGTAAAAGACTAGATAAATTTGTTGCATCATATTCTAAAAAACTGTCATTTATTGCAATACAAAAATTATTACGTANAGGTAAGATCAAAATTAATAATAAAAAAGCATTAGGTTCTTATAAAATTGAAATTGGTGATGAAGTTTCTATCTCTTTAGATATAATTAATATTGGAAAACCTAAGTTTTATACCTTTAAAGAATTAGATGAAAAATTTAAACATTTTGTTTCTAGTAATGTCTTATATATTGATGATGATTTAATAGCAGTTGATAAACCTGCTGGTATAGCAGTTCAAGGTGGTTCGAGAGTAATAAATCATATTGATGGACTGCTTGATTATTTTAGGTTTAATTCACCATACCGTCCACAATTATTACATAGATTAGATAAGTCTACTAGCGGAGTATTACTCTTATCTAGGAGACCTAAAGCAACCAGGCGTTTAACAGAAGCATTTCGAAATAGAGAGATTAAAAAGCAGTATTTAGCTTTGTTGTATGGTCATATGCCAAAAACAAAAGGCTCAATTAATGCTCCTTTAGGGCAAATAAAAATTAAAAATTATGAAAAAACAACGTTTGATTTGAATGGTAAAGAAAGTAAAACCCTTTATAATGTTCTCTGGAAAGGTCAATATAATTCTATAAAAATATCATTAGTAGAATTTGAACCAGAAACCGGTAGAAAACATCAAATTAGAGCTCATTGTAATCATGTGGGTTGTTCTATAATTGGCGATACAAAGTATTCAGTTAAAAATTTTAATATTGAAGGATTAGAAGAAGAAATGTTTTTACATGCTAAAGAATTGGGTGTACCAGATATAGATGGAATTACTATTAGAATAAAATGTCCTATGCCAAATCATATGATAAACGCATGTAAATTATTGAATTTACCCAAAAACTTATTGGATATATAAATATTAATGGATCATTTAATCAAAAATATTAAAATTGATATTATTCAAAGTAAAAAAGGTAAATACCTATTATATATAAATAATAAGAGCTTAAAAACACCTGATGGAAATATAATTGAATTACCTAGTATGAAATTAGCAAAGATTTTATTNNAAGATTATGAGTCTAGCTTTAAGTCTAAACCCTTAAATATAGTTAGGCCTATTAAAATAACTAATACGGCAATAGATAAAATAAAACCTAATAATATTTTTTATATTAATGAAATAACTGATAATTTAAATAATGATATGATTTGTTATTTTGCAAATTCGCCAGTAGAATTAGTAGATTTACAAAATAAAGAATGGTTACCTCTTATAAATTATATGAAATCATCTTATAATATTGAATTGATATATACCTCAAAGCTTTTTTCTATAAATCAAAAGCCAGATAGTTTATTAAAGTTAAAGAATATATTAAATGAAATAAATATTTTTAAGTTATCTGCTATCTATACATTATCTCAAATAACTAAATCAATTATCATTTCTTTAGCTCTTGTAAATAATAAGATCAGTGCTAAAAAGGCATTTGAGAATAGTAATTTAGAGGAATTATATCAAATTTCAAAATGGGGAAAAGATGAAGAGGCTTTTGATAGACTAAATACTATAAAAGTTGATATAAGAAATATAAAAAAATATTATGATTCAGTTTAATAATAATTTTAATTAAGGATTTTATTTTGAGGGATATAGTAAAAGAATTAAAACAAAAAAAAGAAAGAGCCAGAATATCAGGGGGTCTAAAAAGACAGGCAGCTCAGCATGCTAAAGGTAAATTAACAGCCCGAGAGAGAATAGAAGTTTTAGCTGATAAAGGTTCTTTTGTAGAATACGATATGTTTGTGGAGCACCGATCTTCTGATTTTGGTATGGAAAAAAATAAAATTCCAGGCGATGGTGTTGTAACAGGTAATTGTAAAATTAATGGTCGGCCCGTATTAATTTATAGTCAAGATTTTACTGCCTATGGGGGATCATTAAGTGAAGCACACGCAGAAAAAATATGTAAAATTCTTGATCAGGCAATGAAATTAGGAATTCCAGTAATAGGATTAAATGATTCTGGTGGAGCACGTATACAAGAAGGTGTAGCCTCACTTGGTGGTTATGCTGAAGTCTTTCAGAGAAATGTATTGGCATCAGGCTTTATTCCTCAAATATCAGTAATAATGGGGCCTTCTGCTGGTGGAGCAGTTTATTCTCCTGCAATTACNGATTTTATATTAATGGTTCGCGATTCATCTTATATGTTTGTAACAGGACCAGATGTNGTAAAAACTGTTACTCATGAAAACGTAACTGCTGAAGAACTTGGCGGTGCAGCAACTCATACAAAAAAATCAGGTGTTGCTGATTTGGCTTTTGACGATGATATTACAGTATTAGAACAAACGAGAAGATTATTAGATTTTATACCNCTTTCGAATAAAGAAAAGCCTCCNTTTAGAATAACAAAGGATCCTAATAATAGGAAATCAGTAAATTTAGATACTCTTATACCTGATAATGCTAACAGTCCGTACGATATGAAGGAATTAATAACCACTATAGTAGATGAATATGATTTTTTTGAAATACAGCCAGATTATGCGCAAAATATCATAATTGGNTTTGCTACTTTAGCAGGTTATAGTGTAGGTATAGTTGCAAATCANCCTATGGTGCTTGCTGGCTGTTTGGATATTGATTCATCTAGAAAAGCTGCAAGATTTGTTCGTTTTTGTGACTGTTTTAATATACCCATAATTACTTGTGTAGATGTTCCAGGTTTTTTACCTGGTACCTCTCAAGAATATAATGGGATTATCAAACATGGAGCTAAGCTTTTATATGCTTATGCGGAAGCTACTGTTCCTAAGATTACATTGATTACTCGTAAAGCTTATGGAGGGGCTTATGATGTAATGGCTTCAAAACATTTAAGAGGCGATATTAATTATGCTTGGCCTTCAGCAGAAATAGCAGTTATGGGTGCAAAAGGAGCTGTAGAAATTATTTTTAGAGGTTCAAGTGATAAAGAAATAGAAAAACAAACACAGGAATATCAAGATAAGTTTGCTAATCCTTTTGTAGCCGCATCAAGAGGGTACCTAGATGATATAATTACTCCTCATAATACCAGAGAAAAAATAGCTTTAGCATTGGAACTTTTAAANACTAAAAAGTTAACTAANCCTAAGAAAAAGCANGGAAATATACCGTTATAAATAAAGAGATTGAATATGTTTAAAAAAATACTTATAGCTAATAGAGGGGAAATCGCCTGTAGAATTGCTAAGACTTGTAAAAAGATGGGAATACGAACTATAGGTATCTATTCCGATGCAGATAATAAGTCTTTACACTTGGATTATATGGATGAAATAGTAAACGTTGGTCCAGCTGACTCCACAAATAGTTATCTAAATATAAAAAATATTATTAAGGCAGCTAAAGATAATAAAGCAGAAGCGGTTCACCCAGGATACGGCTTCTTATCAGAGAATNCAGAATTTTCGAAGGCGTTAAAGANAGAGAACATTNCTTTTATAGGTCCTTCTGAAGAAGCTATTCACTCTATGGGAGATAAAATTATTTCAAAAAGAATAGCTAAGAAAGCCGGAGTTAACATAATACCTGGCATTGATGGAGCTATCAAAAATGTTGATCTTGCAATAAAAGCAGCNAAGGAAATTGGTTACCCTGTAATGATTAAAGCCTCTGCAGGTGGTGGAGGAAAAGGAATGCGTATCGCAAATAATAAGGAGGAACTGAAATCAGGTTTTCAAAGCGCTAAAAATGAAGCTCAAAAGTCTTTTGGAGATGATAGAGTATTTATAGAAAAATTTATAGTTGGTCCAAGACATATTGAAATACAAATTCTAGCAGATGAATTCGGAAATATGGTTTATTTAGGTGAGAGAGAATGTTCAGTACAACGAAGACATCAAAAAGTAATTGAAGAGTCACCTAGTTCATTAGTTGATGAAGCAATGAGAAAAGAAATGGGAGAACAAGCACTTCGTTTGGCAAAAGCGGTAAATTACTCAAGTGCTGGAACTNTAGAATTTGTAGCATCAAATGATAAATCATTTTATTTTTTAGAGATGAATACTCGTTTGCAGGTTGAACATCCTGTAACTGAATTAGTCACAGGAATAGACTTAGTTGAAAAAATGATAAACATTAGTGCTAAAAAACCATTAGGTTTGACTCAATCAGATATAAAAATGAATGGTTGGTCCGTTGAGGCTAGAATATATGCAGAAGATCCAATTCGCAACTTTGCGCCATCAATTGGAAGGTTAAAAACTTTTAAATCACCAAATGANAATAGTTCTTCTATAAGACTAGACTCTGGTGTTCAAGAAGGTGGCGAGATTTCAATGTATTATGATCCAATGATTGCTAAATTAATATCTTATGGTAAGGATAGAGATGATGCTTGTTTAAAATTATCTTCAGCATTAGACTCTTTCTTTATAAGTGGTCTTGAAACTAATATTGCTTTTGTAAATAGCGTATTAAATAATAAAAAGTTTCTTTCTGGTAATATTACTACTGCTTTTTTAGAAGAAGAATACCCTAAGGGTTATTCTGGTTTATTAAAAACTAAATCAAAATTATTTCTAATTTCTTTAGTTGCANTAGCTATGGAAGCAATTAAAAAATATAGAAGTCAAAATTTAACAGCAGAAAGTTGCGTGGTTATAATAAATAAACTGGANTTTAATATAAGTTATAAAATGGTTTATAACCAAACTAAAAATATTTATGATTTTTCTATAATGTTTAAAGAACAAAGTTATGATTTTAGTATTAAGTGGGATATCGGGTACCCTCTTTTAAGTATAAATATGGACGATCAAACTTCTATTGTACAAGTAACTAATGACATTTCTAAATACAGAATAAAACATGCTGGATTTGATGTACATGCAATAGTAAGAGAAACTGATATATATAAATTATCAAAATTAATACCTAAGAAGTCAAAAAGTAATTTATCTAAATTACTTTTATCACCCATGCCTGGACAGGTTGTAAAAGTATGTGTTCAAGAAAATCAAAAAGTAAATTCTGGCGATGATTTAATTATTTTAGATGCCATGAAAATGGAAAACATATTAAAAGCAGATAAAGATGCAGTAATAAAAAAAATTAATATAAAAGAAGGAGATACTGTATCTGTAGATCAAGAATTAATAGTATTCTCATAAGTTAAAAATAATTTTTAGCCGTAGTTTTTATTATTTTATCAAATTCNTAAGCATTAATATTTATACCTAATTCTTGAAGAGAAGTAATAGGAAATTCTTTTAATCCGCAAGCAATAATATTTTTGTAATAACTCAGATCTGGATTAATATTAATTGATATNCCATGATATGTTATCCAACGACTAATTCTAATTCCTATTGCTCCTATTTTTGCTTCTCCTTTAGGAGTGTTTACCCAAATACCTATTCTATCTTTACAGGTGTATGAGTCCAATCCAATTATTTTTAGTGAATCTATCATCCAGTTTTCTAAACATTTGACGTATCTTTTAATATCTTTATGTCTTTCGTTTAAATTTAACATTACATATATTATTCTTTGTCCTGGTCCATGATATGTAATTTGACCCCCTCTTCCCGTTTCAACTATTGGCACTTCAGTAATATTTAAAATATCACTTTTCTTATAACTGGTTCCGCAGGTGTAGATAGAAGGATGTTCTAATAGCCATATAAGTTCAGAAGAACTTTTATTATAAATATCTTTAACTGTTTGTTCCATAATTTTAATTGCAGAATTATAAGGTACANTTTTTNCTTCATTTTTCCAGTTCAATNANNATATCNNTTTTAGATTTAATATTAATTTTACTCATTTAANACCCTAGTAATAATTAANTTATAGAGTTAGAATAAATTATAATATTAATAATTCAAGTACATTGAAATTATNAAAAATGGAAAATNATTCTAAAAATATTGCTGATAATATAAATAATAATGAAACTTCTCTGGGTTTTGGTNTTTCTTCTATTTTTATAGATGCAATTCGTAAAGCAATTCGATTAGAAAATTATCAATATTTAAAAGATGAAATATTAATNTTACATCAAGCAGATATAGCAGATATTTTTGAAATATTATCTAAAGAAGAAAGAAAAACATTATTTTCTTGTTTACAAGATAAATTACCCGCTGAAGCACTAGCTTCCCTAGACGAGCAAGTTTTAAAGGATATAATAGATAATTATCAGCCGAGTATATTAGGAGACTTAATAGGAAAATTAGATACTGATGACGCCTCATATATATTAGAAAACTTAGATGTTGAAAAGCGGGATGCATTATTAGAGCAAATACCTAAAGTTCCTAGAAGCTTAATAATTCAAGCTTTAGAATTTCCTGAGATGTCAGCTGGTCGATTGATGCAAAGAGACTATGTAGCCGTTCCGCGTTATTGGAATGTTGGACAGGTTATTGATTTTTTAAGGGGTTCTGTAAAAGTTCCTGATCAGTTTTATTCTATCTTTATTGTTGACCCAAGACACATGCCTGTTGGCACTATACCTTTACATAAATTAATGAGAAGTGAGAGAAAGGTTATATTATCTGATATAATGACTGAAGAGCCTGTTATTGTTCCAGTTACAATGGACCAAGAGGATGTAGCTTTTTTATTTGAGCAGTATGATCTAACTTCTGCTCCTGTAGTAAATTCTCAAAAAAGATTAATTGGAATGGTAACAGTGGATGATGTTGTAGAGGTTATTCAAGAAGAAGCAGAAGAGGATATGTTAAAATTAGCAGGAATATCAGGTGACACGGATTTATATTTAGCGGCATGGCAAACAGCTAGAAGCCGATTTTCATGGTTATTTGTAAATTTACTAACAGCAATTCTAGCATCTATTGCTATTGGTTTATTTGAAGGAACTATCAAACAAATCGTTGCATTAGCAATCCTTTTGCCTATTGTTGCATCTATGGGGGGTAATGCAGGAACTCAAACTTTAACTGTAGCAGTAAGAGCACTAGCAACAAGAGAATTAAATCAGTCAAATGCAATGCGTGTTTTTGGAAAAGAGATATTAGTTGGTTTTATTAATGGTTTAATTTTTGCAATAATTGTTGGTTTAGTTGCGGCACTTTGGTTTGGAGAATCTGGATTAGGAATAGTTATTGCTTTAGCAATGTTATTTAATTTATTTGTTGCGGGCTTTTTTGGTGCNGCNATTCCTTTATTATTACAAAGATGGAAAATTGATCCTGCATTAGGNGCTTCAATTTTGTTGACTACTGTNACAGATGTAGTAGGTTTCTTTGTNTTTNTNGGATTNGCACAAATNTTANTGNTTTAANTANTGTGAGGTNAAATGATNGTAAATAGNCCAGANGANTTTAATTTTTATTTAGGTGAAACNGCAGANATGATTAGAGAAACTGTNTCTAGTTTTGCNCAAAATGAAATAGCNCCNAGAGCANCNGAAATAGATAANAANAATGATTTTCCCTCNGANNTNTGGGANAAAATGGGTNANTTAGGNATTTTAGGNGTNACNGTNGAAGANAAATGGGGAGGNAGCGGTTTAGGCTANNTAGAGCATACTGTATGTGTAGAAGAAATTAGCAGAGCNTCNGCNTCAGTAGGNCTTTCNTATGGNGCNCATTCAAATTTATGTATNAANCAAATTAGANTAAATGGAAATGATNTNCANNGAGAAAAATATTTACCTGGNTTAATNTCNGGAAAAAAAGTTGGNGCNNTNGCNATGAGTGAANCNNCNGCNGGTTCNGATGTNGTAGGNATGAANACNTCNGCAATTAAAAAAANTGATCATTANGTNTTAAATGGNTCAAAAATGTGGATAACAAATGGNCCTGATGCAGATTATNTNGTNGTNTATGCAAAAACTGATAGTAANGCTGGTTCAAANGGNATTACNGCNTTTATNATTGANAAAGGNNTNAAAGGNTTTTCNACTGGANANAANTTAGANAAANTAGGTATGCGNGGATCNAANACNTGNGAACTNATTTTTGATAATTGTGAAGTNCCNNAAGAAAANGTNCTAGGNAAAGTTAATTCTGGAGCNAAAGTATTAATGAGNGGNTTAGATTATGAGNGAGTAGTTTTAGCTGGAGGTCCTCTCGGAGTTATGCAAAATTGTTGGGATATAATTGTTCCTTATGTTCATGAAAGAAAACAGTTTGATCAACCAATTGGAAATTTTCAATTAATACAGGGAAAATTAGCAGATATTTATACATCAATGAATGCTTCTAAGTCCTATGTTTATAATGTTGCCCAAGCTTGTGATAGAAACGAAACTACAAGAAAAGACTCTGCGGGAGCTATTCTTTATTCTGCAGAAAAATGTACTGAAATTACACTACAAGCAATTCAAATTTTAGGAGGAAATGGTTACACTAATGATTATCCTGTAGGTAGGCTTTTAAGGGACTCTAAACTATATGAAATAGGTGCAGGCACGAGTGAAATAAGAAGAATGTTAATTGGGAGAGAAATATTTAATGAATCTATTTAGTTATAAATTATCTTTTTATTCTATAAATAATTTGAGTTTTAAAAAAATTATTTTATTTTTAAGTTTTATTTGTTTTATTTTAAGCAACTCTCTAGCATATTCTCAAGAAAATATGCCTGATTTTCCTTATGATCCAGAAGAAAATGCAACACAAAAAAAAAGATGTGCAAAAATTTGTCTTAAAAGAAGAGATGCATGTCTTAAAATAGAAATAGATAATCCACAATCAGAACAAATGTGCCAATCACAGATGATTGTTTGTATAAATCAATGTAGATAATATATAGGAGAATAAAATGAATAAAGAACAAGTAGTTATTACTGGTATGGCCAGAACCCCTATGGGAAGCTTTCAGGGAAGTTTATCTAGTGAAAAAGCTCCAGATTTAGGAAGTATAGCTATAAAGGGAGCAATCAAAAGGGCTAATATAAAGCCTGAGGATATTGATGATGTAGTTATGGGTTGTGTTTTGCCAGCTGGAATGGGACAAGCTCCTGCTAGACAAGCAGCAATAGGNGCAGGTATNCCAAATACTTCAGGAGCGACAACTATTAATAAGATGTGTGGTTCTGGAATGAGAGCGGCAATGATAGCTACTGATCAATTATTAGCAGGTTCTAGTTTAATTTCCTTAGCNGGNGGAATAGAAAGTATGTCAAATGCTCCATACATTCTTCCTAAAGTAAGGGATGGTTTAAGAATGGGTCATGGAAAAGTACAAGATCATATGTTTATTGATGGATTAGAAGATGCTTATGAGCCTGGNAGACTAATGGGTTCTTATGCTGAAGCTACTGCTGAGGCATATCAATTTACAAGAGAAGAACAAGATAATTTTGCTATAAGGTCATTGAAGAGAGCAAAAAAAGCTAATGAAGATGGCTCTTTTGATGAAGAAATGGTGCCTGTAACAATTAAAACGCGAAAAGGTTCAGTAGAAATTACTAAGGACGAACAACCTTTTAATGCAGATATTAATAAAATTCCTAATTTAAAACCTGCNTTCAGTAAAGATGGTACAGTTACAGCTGCAAATTCATCTTCTATATCTGATGGAGCTGCTGCTTTAGTTATGATGACTATGCAAGAAGCAGAAAAAAAGAATTCTAAACCATTAGCTAAAATTGTTGCTCATGCTACAAATAGCCATGATCCCGCTTGGTTTACTACTGCTCCAATTGGAGCTATTCAGAAAGTTTTAGATAAAGCAGCTTGGGATATAAAAGATGTTGGATTATTTGAAATTAATGAAGCTTTTGCTGTTGTACCTATGGCCGCAATGAAAGATTTAAGTATTTCTCCAGACATAGTAAATGTGCATGGTGGGGCATGTGCTTTAGGACATCCAGTAGGNACTTCAGGTGCAAGAATTATGGCGACTTTAATTTCTGCAATGCATAAATATAAAGTTGATAAAGGAATAGCTTCTTTATGCATTGGTGGTGGAGAAGCTACGGCTATTGCATTAGAACGTTGTTAATTTTAGGAATTTTTTAAATGGATACTCTTAAAAGTAATATAAATACTGGNTCTAAAGAATTTTTAGAAAATTCTAAAGTTATGGAATCTCTTGTTTCAGATCTNAAAAAGAAAATAGCTTTTTCGCAAATGGGTGGTGGAAAAGAAGCTATAGAAAGACACATATCAAGAGGTAAGCTTTTGCCAAGAGAAAGAATAAATTATTTAATTGACCCAGGTTCTCCATTTCTAGAATTTTCATCTTTAGCTGCATATGGGCACTATAATGATGAAGCTCCGGGATCTGGTCTTATAACCGGTATAGGCAGGGTATCCGGTCGAGAGTGTGTCTTAATAGTTAATGATGCTACGGTAAAAGGTGGCACCTATTATCCTATCACTGTTAAAAAACAATTAAGAGCTCAAGATATTGCATTAGAAAACCATTTACCATGCATTTATTTNGTNGATTCTGGAGGCGCAAATTTACCTAATCAAAGTGAGATGTTTGCTGAT
Organism: Candidatus Pelagibacterales bacterium; assembly: GCA_002720535.1. Lineage (GTDB taxonomy): Bacteria > Pseudomonadota > Alphaproteobacteria > TMED109 > TMED109 > TMED109. Next base: position 41,337 of record PBIU01000006.1, read on the forward strand.
AAAGAAGGGTTTGGTAGAACTTTTTATAACCAGTCAAATATGTCTGCGTTGGGTATTCCCCAAATAGCTATAGTTATGGGTTCATGTACTGCTGGCGGAGCATATGTTCCAGCAATGAGTGATGAGGCTATAATTGTTAAAAACCAAGGNACCATATTTTTAGGTGGNCCACCTCTTGTTAAAGCAGCTACAGGTGAAGTAGTAAGTGCTGAAGATTTAGGTGGAGGGGAATTACATAGTAAGAAAAGTGGTGTTACTGATCACTTAGCAGAAAATGACAAACATGCATTAAAAATAGCTAGGGATATAGTATCTACGTTTAAAAAGAAAGATAATAAAGGTAATAGCTTAGAACTACCAGAAGAGCCAAAGTATGATTTAAAAAGTATATATGGCGTAATTCCAAAATCTTTATCTATTCCTTATGACGTAAGAGAAATTATAGCAAGAATAGTTGATGGAAGTAAGTTTCTAGAATTTAAAAAGTTATATGGACCTACTTTAGTAACAGGTTTTGCTAAAATTATGGGATTTAAGGTTGGTATAGTTGCTAATAATGGAATTTTATTTTCTGAGAGTTCTCAAAAGGGAGCACATTTTATTGAATTATGCGGACAAAGAAAAATACCTCTTGTTTTTCTGCAAAATATTTCTGGCTTTATGGTAGGGAAAAAATATGAAGAAGGTGGTATTGCGAAAGATGGAGCTAAGTTAGTTACAGCTGTCTCAACGGTTAACGTTCCAAAATTTACAGTTATAATTGGAGGGTCATTTGGTGCTGGAAATTATGGTATGTGTGGAAGAGCATTTAGTCCTAGATTTATGTGGGCTTGGCCTAACTCTAGAATATCTGTTATGGGTGGAGAACAGGCTGCAAATGTATTAGCAACCGTTAAAAAAGATGTTAACGCTAGAAGAAAAATAAAATGGTCTAAAAAGGAGGAAAATATATTTAAAACTAAAATTTTAGATCAATATGAAACAGAAGGTAGCCCATATTTTGCTTCTTCGCGAATATGGGATGATGGAATTATTGATCCTGCTGATACTCGCTTTGTTTTAGGTTTATCAATATCAGCTGCATATAATAAGCCTATAGAAGAGACAAAATTTGGTCTATTTAGGATGTAATATATGAAAAATTTATTAAGTAAATTAGATGATAGAGGTGTTTATTATTTAACTCTTAATAGACCTAATGTCATGAATGCTTTTGACGAAAATTTAATTGAAGAATTAGATAATGTTTTATCTGATATATCCAATAATCGAAAAATCAGAGTACTTGTTTTAACTGGAGAAGGAAAAGCATTTTCGGCCGGAGGAGATTTAGATTGGATGAAAAGAATGGCTAATTTAAGCTATGAAGAAAATCATAAAGATGCAATGAAGTTAGCGGTTATGCTACAAAAGTTAGATAGATTACCATTTCCTACTATAGCAGCTGTTAACGGTGCAGCTTTTGGAGGTGGGGTAGGATTAGTATCCGCTTGCGATATTGCTATAGGTAATGAATATGCAAAATTTTCTCTTTCTGAAGTAAGGTTAGGATTGATTCCTGCAACTATAAGTCCTTATGTAGTTAGAGCAGTTGGATCTAGGAATGCAAGATACTTATTTATGACTTCTAATCTTATTTTTCCTGAAGAGGCTCATCATTTAGGTTTATTAACTCACTATACCCAAAATAATAATTTTGATAATGTAATAGAAAAAAACATTGAAAATATTTTAAAAGGTGGTCCTGAAGCGATAAAAGCATCAAAAGATTTAGTCTTTTATGTGGAGGGTAAAAAAATAGATGAGATAGTAATGACAGAAACTGCAAAAAGAATTGCTGATGCAAGGGCTACTGATGAAGGTAAAGAAGGTACAAATGCCTTTCTAAATAAAATAAAACCAGGTTGGCAAAAAAATGATTAAAAAAATATTAATAGCCAATAGGGGCGAGATTGCATGCAGAATAATTCGCACATGCAAAATAATGGGTATTAAAACATTAGTTATTTATTCAGAGGCAGATAAAAATTCTTTGCATGTTCGTGAATCAGATAAAGCTGTATTTATTGGAGAGTCTCCTGCAGATAAAAGTTATTTAAATTATAAGAAAATTGTTCAAGTTGCGATAGAAAATAAGGTAGATGCAGTTCACCCTGGTTATGGATTTTTATCTGAAAATCCAAATTTTGCTATGGAATTAAAAAAGAAAAAAATAAAGTTTATAGGCCCTTCTGTATTTTCTATGAAAAGCATGTCACTTAAAAATGATGCACGCAGTATGATGGAGAAAGCAGGCGTTCCAGTTTTACCTGGGTTTTCTGCTGACTCTCTTTCTTATGAACAGATTGTAAAAAAATGCGATAATATTGGTTTTCCTCTTATTATTAAAGCTTCTGCTGGAGGTGGAGGGAAAGGTATGCATGTTATAAGTAAGCGAGAAGAAATAAAATCTAAATTAGCTGGTGCAAAAAGAGAGGCCTTAAGTTCTTTTGGAAACGACTCTATTTTAATAGAAAAATATTTAGAAAATCCAAGGCATATTGAAGTTCAAATTTTGGCAGATAACCATAATAATATCTATACTTTGTCAGACAGAGATTGCAGTATACAAAGGCGTCATCAAAAGGTCATAGAAGAAGCTCCTGCTCCAAATATTAAGCCTGAAGTGAGAAAAGAAATGGCGTTACAAGCAAAAAATGTTGCAAAAAATATTTCATATTCTGGAGCAGGAACTATAGAGTTTCTTTTTGAAAAAGATAGATTTTATTTTATGGAAATGAATACGCGTCTTCAAGTAGAGCATCCAGTGACTGAATTGATATTAGATCTTGATTTAGTGGAATTACAAATAAGAGTAGCAAATAATGAAAAAGTTATCTTAGATGATAACAAATTAAAAATTAAAGGTCATTCAATTGAAGCCAGAGTATATGCAGAAGTACCTGAGGATGATTTTAAACCTTCACCTGGAATAATTTCTCAATTAATATTTCCTAGTAAGTCATATTTAAGAATGGATACGGGTTATGTCTCTGGAGATGAAGTTTCTCCATATTATGATCCTATGATTGCAAAAATTATTTCTTATGGAAAAGATAGAGATGACGCCATAACAAAGCTCTCAGATGCTATTTCAAGTACGCATTTAATAGGAATAAAAAATAATCTAAATTTCTTATATAAAATTTTGAATGTTTCAGCCTTTAAAGATAAAAAAATTAGTACAGATTTTATTAATAAATATTGGCGTAAATTAGTTCCAAATAAAGAAAATATAGATTTATTAATTCAATTATCTATTGCAGCGTATTTAAAAAATAGAGAATTAGATAAAAATTATACTCATTTGGATCCTTGGAGTAATGACCTAAATTGGAGACATGTAGGAAATGACTCAGAAAATATATCTATTAGATATGACAAAAAGATATTAAATTATATTGTGAAAACTATAGATAATAACGATGTATTAATTTCTGAAGATAATGATACAAAGGGAAACATATTCACATATTTATTTGATACAGTTAATGATGATCTAAGTATAATTTATAAAAATAATAAAATAGATTTTTATTTTTTATTTTTAGATAATAAAAAAATATATATAAATGTAAAAGGTTATTCCCTTACTTCTGAAATTATAAACAAGTATTATATGGATTTAACTTTAGAATCTTCAGCGGGTACTATGGATGCTCCAGTTCCGGGAAAAATAGCTAAAGTATTTGTTAAAAAAAATCAAAATGTTAAAAAAGGTGAAGTTTTAGTCATCATTGAAGCAATGAAAATGGAACATTCTATTTCAGCTCCATATGATGGAAAAGTAATTAATGTAGACGCTATTGAAGGTCANCAGGTAAATGAAGGTTTTACGGTAGTAGAAATGGAAATGAAGTAGATGTCAGAAGTAACTATATATGAAGTTGGTCCAAGAGATGGACTTCAAAATGAAAAAATACCTATAGGGACAAATGATAAAATTCAATTTATAAATATTCTTTCTGATACTGGTCTAATGTTTATAGAGAGTGGTGCTTTTGTATCACCTAAATGGGTTCCTGCTATGGCTGATTCAAATACAGTACTTTCTGAAATAGTTAGAAAAAATAATATTATGTATCCTGTATTAACTCCTAATTTAAAGGGGTTAGAAGATGCAATAAAATATAACAGTGACACAGCATGTGTTTTTGCTACACCTAGTGAGTCTTTTTCAAAAAAGAATACGAATTGCACTGTTAAGGAAGCATTATATCGAGCACAAGAAGTAACAGAAGAGGCAATAATTAAAGGTTTAAAAGTAAGAGGCTATATTTCTACAGTAATGTTTTGTCCTTATGAAAATGAAATAGAACCTATAAAGGTAGCAAAATTAGCAGAAGAATTAATAAAAATGGGGTGCTATGAAATATCGTTAGGAGATACTATTGGAAGTGGAACACCGATAAAGACAAAGGAAATGATAAGAGAATGTATAGAAGCCGTAGGTGTAGAAAAATTAGCTGTACATTTTCATGATACTTATGGGCAAGCTTTGGCAAATATATTAGCAAGTTTAGATCTGGGTATTAAAGTGATAGATACTTCTGTAGGAGGATTAGGTGGTTGTCCATATGCTCCAGGCGCAAAAGGAAACGTTGCAACAGAAGATGTATTGTTTATGTTAAATGGAATGGGTATAACAACAGGTGTAGATATTGAAAAGATATGTAACGCTTCAGAGTATGTATTTGAAAAGCTAGGAAGAGTGCCTTCTTCAAGAGTTTTTAATGCCTTACAATCAAAGAAAAAAAGAAATATTTAATTTTTTAATGAATATAGTTAAGTTAGCAGTTGGCATAAATAGTATTAGTGAGTTAAGAAGTAAACAAGAGTTTAAACGTAAAAAATATGGTAATAATAATCATATTACAAGATTGTTTCCTAAAAAGCATATAGAAATAAAAAATGGTGGCTCAATGTTTTGGGTGATAAATGGTTTTATTTCTGCAAGGCAAGAAATTAAAGATATTAAAAAAGTAGAACATGATAATGGTATTAAATACTGCCATATAATTTTAGATAAAAAGTTAATTGAAACTCAAGTGATTAGGTATAGACCTTTTCAGGGTTGGAGATATTTAAATATAGAAAAGTCTCCTAAAGATCTATCTTTAGATAAAGGTAAAATTGATGGAGAGCTCGTAAAAATTTTAAAAGAGCTATGTATTATTTAAGTTTTGCATATATAATGATTATTTATTTAGGAAAAATACAAAAGTAAAAGGAGAATAATATGAGATTATTTAGTTGGCTATTAACAATTACATTAGGACTTATACTAATAAGTAAAGTTGTATTTGCATTAGAATTAAAGCCAGTTATGGACTTAAGTTTAGCTAAAAAAATGGCAGATGCTTGTGAAGCAAAAAAAGCTACTACTGATTGGAGACCATTAAATATTGCTATAGTAGATTCTGGTTCTGATTTAATTCTATTTAGAAGACAAGATGGAGCATTTTTAGGAAGTATAGATATCGCATTAAATAAAGCTAAGTCTGCTATTATGATTCCATATCCCACTAGAGTAATAGGCGAATTGGCCTATGGTAAAGATGGTAATGCAGGAAGGCTTCCTGGAATTTCTACTGTAGATTTTTTAGTACCTTTTCCTGGTGGTATGCCAATTAGAACTGAAAGTGGTCATCTTATAGGAGCTATAGGAATAAGTGGAGCTACTGGTGATCAAGATGAAGAATGTGCAATTGCAGCCATTGAGGCCGTAAAAGATTTACTAAAATAATATGTTTGATCTAATAATAAAAAACGCAAATATTATTGATGGAACAGGTATGCCATCTTTTATAGGAGATATCGCCATAGAAGATGGCATTATAGTAAATAGAGGAAAAGATTTAGGGAATGCAAAAACTATTGTTGATGCAAAAGGTTTAAGTTTAGTTCCAGGTTTTATAGATAGTCATACACATTATGATGCGCAGTTAACTTGGGATCCATGGGCTAACCCATCGCCAAAACTTGGAGTTACAACAATTATAATTGGTAATTGCGGATTCACAATTGCACCATGTAAAGCTGAACATAGAGAATTAACAATAAAAAACCTTACTAATGTAGAGGGAATGTCATTAGACGCACTTAAAAAGGGAATCAATTGGAACTTTGAAACATTTCCTGAGTATCTTAAATTTTTAGAAGATAGAGGAGTTGGACCAAATGTAGCAGCTTATATAGGACATTCCTCAGTAAGAGTTTACGTTATGGGAGAAGAAGCCTTAACTAGAAAAGCAAATAATGATGAAATAATAGAAATGGCAAATATTATTAAAGAAGGTATGATTAAAGGAGGGTTAGGGTTTGCTACTTCAACTTTTGAAGGACATAATGGTGAAAATGGTGTTCCTATGCCTTCTAGATTAGCAGATAAAACTGAAATGCAGTCTCTTATAAAAGCTATGTCTTCATTTGGTAGAGGGGTATTTATGCTAACGAGAGGTTCTAATACTTCCGTAGATAATATCCAGGAATGGATGAAAGGGTCGAANAGGCCTGCAGTAGTTGCTGCACTTTTACATAATCCTTTATCTGATAATTCAACATTTAATATTCTGTCCGATATTACTGAAGCAACAGATAATGGAAATGAAATGTGGGGACAAGTTTCATGTAGACCACTTTCTATGGAGTTTACAATGAAATCTCCATATTTATTTGAAGGAATTAAAAGTTGGAGGCCAGCAATGGAATGCTCCAATGATGCACTATATAGAAGGGTGCTAGCTGATAGTATTTTTCGTAAAAACTTATTAAATGAAATTGAAGATGATGCTCAGGTAAGATTATTTAATGGAGATTGGGATAAAATCATTGTTCGGGAAGTTGCAAATAAAAAATTTTTAGATTTAGAGGGTTTATCGATCAAAGATATCGCAAAACAAAATAATGTTAATCCATTAGATTGGCTCTTAAATCACTCATTAAGTGAAGGTGGAATGGATACTTTATTTATTGCTATGTTATTAAATAGTGATGAAGAAGCAGTTGGAAGATTACTTAAGCATCCGCGTTCTAATATTACATTATCTGATGCAGGAGCACATTTAACATTCTTTAATGATGCTGGTTATGGTTTATACATGTTAGAAAAATGGGTTCGAGAAAAAAATTTAATGTCTAAGGAAAAAGCTATTTATAATCTAACAGGGAAACAGGCTGATATTTATAGGATTGATCAAAGAGGTAGATTAGTTCCTGGACAATATGCAGATATGATGCTTATAGATTTTGATAAAGTNGGTGTATCAAAAACATATAGGGTTAATGATCTTCCTGGTGGTTCTAGTAGACTAAATATTGATGGACACGGAATTCATAGTGTTTGGATAAACGGAGAAAAGGTTTTTAGTGAAAATTCTATAATCGATAATAAAAATTTACCAGGAAAAGTACTTCGTGGATTTCATGCATAATTAAAAAAGGAAGAGGAATAAAGCTTCCTCTTCCTTAATTTTATATCTAAATTATCACCATATGTTTTGGGCAGATGCCATAGCAAATAGCATAGGAATAGATAATAATGTGTTAGTTCTGCTGAATAGCATAGCTGTTCTAGCAGATGCAGCTTTAGAATCTGCATCAGCTTCAACTATACCAAGAGCTCTTTTTTGATTTGGCCATATAACAAACCAAACATTTATAAACATTATAGTTCCTAGCCACATTCCTATTCCAATAGCAGTATGTTTTGCAACACCATCAATTAAGCCTATAGTTATAGCTTGGATTAAATATCCGTTCACGTGCGCTACTAATAATCCTGTAATAATGGTCGCCATTGCTCCCCATCTAAACCAGAATAGAGCAGCTGGAGCTATTACTTTGCCAATAGCAGGTTTTTGTTCATCAGGAATTTTCGGCATATTTGGAATTTGTACAAAATTGAAATACCATAAAAGACCTATCCACATTATTCCAGAAAGAACATGAGCATATCTAAGAATTAAAGACCAGAATGCAGTATCTAAAGCTCCTCCTGTAGAAATATAATAAATAATAAATAAAATAGTTAGAGCAGAACCTGCCCATATAGTTTTTGTTAGTGATGTTAAAATATTAGCCATAGTAGCCTCCCAATTATTTAGATAATAAATAATACATAATAAATAAAAAATAAAATTATATTTTTAATAAGTATTTTTTTTATTGAGAATGACTTTCATTCTCATAAATTTTTAGTTATATTTATGTTTTTTAAATTAATTAAATGAGGCTAAAATGTTTTATTCAATATTAAATAAATTAGATAAGTTATATTCCTTTCAAGAAGTAAAGGCACATTGTGACGTACCTTGTGGAATTTATGATCCTATTCCTGCTCAAATAGCTGCTATGACAGTAGCAAGAATGATGGATACTATTAAAGAATTAGATGAACACGAAACCAAAGACCATAATAATACTAGAGATATAAACTTTCAAAACAAGATAAACAGAATGGTGGCAGAGAAAGAGCGTTCAGCAGAGCTAATAAAACATGAAATAAGAATTATATGGGGTGATTTTTTTAAAGAACCACAATTTAATACATATCCAGAAATCCATAATTTGGTTCATGAAATAATGTTACTAGCATCAAAATGTAAACAGAATATTGATAAAGAATCTTCTAGAAATTTGGTAGAAAAATTAAATAATTTTGCAGAAATATTTTGGAAGATTAAAGGTATTGAATATACAAAAAAGCAATATCATTGTATGCCAAATTTAGAAATTATATTTCCTAATTTATAATTAATAAGGAGTAACTTATGAAAATTTTAATAATAATTATTTTTTCTTTTATATGTAACTTTAGTTTTGCTCATGACAATTATGATATAGATAAAAAAGAAAAACATGAACATAAACATCAAGAAGATAATTTATAAATTTAATAAAACTTTTTTATATGAAGTATAGGAAAACCTTCTATTTGAGAAAAATTTATTTTGCCTAGCATTTTACTTTGAATGCTAAGATTATTATTGCCATTAACATAAAAAGATTTGTCAGTATAATTAACAGATGAAATTTTTTTTACTAGTAAGCCTAGCTTAGAGTGAATGAAGACAGTATTTCTATTTTTTTTAATAGAATTTTCTCTAAATAGTCTTAGAACAATTAAATAATCATTATTTTTATATTCAGGCAACATACTATCACCTTTAATTTTATAAATTTTAATCATACTATTACTTTATTTTAAATATTTTTTTGCCCAGTTAAAACTATCGCTAGTATTTGTTGAAGGATTATATTCACAACCAATATATCCATTATATTTTAATTTTTCTATTAAACTAAAAATAAATTGGTAATTAATTTCGCCTTTATCTGGTTCATACCTNAATGGAGGGTTTGCAATTTGCATATGTTTTGTATGATTAAGACTGTTTTCAATTATAGTTGTTAAATTACCGCTCATAATTTGCGCATGGTATAAATCTAACTGAAGCTTTAGGTATGGATGTTTTAATTCTTCAATAATATCTATTGCATCAGACACATAATTTAGATGGTAGTTAGGTATATCTTTATTATTAATAGCTTCTATTAATACAGTTATGTTCTTTTCTTTAGACAAATTAGCTGCATAGCTAAGGTTATTTTTAAATATATCTCTGTATTTATTCTTATTTTTTTCATCTAATTCAATCCCAGGCATTATATGAATAAAAGGACAACTTAACTGTTCTGCATATTCTAATGCTATACTAAATTTTTCTTTAAATTCATTTTCTCTTCCTATAAGGCATGCAATTCCTTTTTCTCCTTTTTCTAAATAACCAGGATAGGAATTAAATAAAATTAAGCCTAGGTTTGCCTCTTCTAACCAGGATTTAATATTATTTATCTGATAATTATATGGAAATAAAAACTCAACTGCTTTAAAACCTAAATCTGCTGCTGCATTAAATCTTTTTTCAAATGGTAGCTCAGTAAATAAAAATGATAAATTTGCAGAAAGTTTGATCATAAGTCATTATGCGATATGTTATTATAAGCAGCAAATTATAATGGAAAAAAATTGTTTAAATTATTTTATATTATATTTATTTTTATATTTATAAATACAGAAATAGCATTATCAAATAGTTCAGCTATTCCTGATGATGCAGAAGAAATTTCTTTAGTAGCAAAATATATTGATAAGCCGGNAGTCAATGAAATTGTCATAGGAGAAACTATTATAGCCATGTCTAGCTTTTCTGCTTTCATTACTAGTAAAGGAAAATTAGATGGAGGTTTCATAGATTGCAAAGTTACTGCTTATGCTGCTCCAGGAAGAGGCTTTAGTTGTGGGTTTGCACAAATGGAAAATGTATCCGGGTATTGTGTAATAAAAGATAAGAATAATGAATCAATTGTAGCAAAATTAGAATGTTCAAGTGGAGCAACAGTTTCGACAGATGTAAGATGTGAAGGAAGGTTAGATTTTATGTCTGGTACTGGTAAATATTCAGGAGTTAATGGTACAGCTAGACTNCATATGGAACAAATTTTTACTGCAGGAGAAAGTTCTATTGAATTCTTAGGTTGGTGGAGACTGCCTGCCGGTAATTTATAATTATTAACTTAAAATAAATAGTGAAATTATNCTAAATCAATTTATCACGAAATTTTAAAAGAATTATAATTNCAATTTTTTATTTAACTCTATTAACAGCTAATTTAGCAAGAGATTCTAAGGCTAATTTAGTTTCAGAATGGGGAAATACATCTAATGCATTTATGGCTTCAGAACAATATTGATTAGCTAATGATAAAGTTTNTTCTATTGCTTGATGTTTTTTAATTAGTGCAAGCGCTTTAGTTAAATCCTGATCTGTTTGTTTTAAATCTTCGATTGTTTTNTTCCAAAATAATATTTCTTCTTTATTTGCATTTCTTANACATATTATGATGGGAAGAGTTATTTTNCCTTCTTTGAAATCATCTCCGATATCTTTTCCNAANCTTTCAGAACCTATNTAGTCGAGNGCATCATCAGTAAGTTGAAAAGCAATACCTAGTTTTTGNCCATATGTTGATAAAGCATTTTGNATATTTTTATNTTTTTCAGATANTATTCCACTAATTTCAGCTGCTGCTCCAAATAAACTAGCTGTTTTACTTCTTATGATATTCATATAAGTTTCTTCAGATGTAGAACAATTATTGATAGTAGAAAGCTGTAATACTTCTCCTTTTGCAATTGTGGAAGAAGTGGCAGAAAGTACTTCCAGAATTTTTTTCGAGCCATTTGCAACCATTAGTTCAAATGATCTTGAAAATAAAAAATCGCCAACTAATACACTGGTTTTATTTCCAAAAAGATCATTTGCAGTAGCAACACCTCTTCTTAGTTTGCTCTCATCTATGACATCATCATGTAATAATGTTGCAGTATGTATAAATTCTATACAAGCTGCTAAAAATAAATGGTTTTCATCCTTATAATTGCATAACTTAGAAGTTAATAAAGTAATTATTGGCCGTATTCTTTTTCCACCTGAAGCAAGTATATGCTGAGATAACTCGCTTATCATAGGAACCTCATTTCCTATATTTTTAATAATTATATCGTTCACTTTAGATAAATCGTTATTCACTATCTCTTGTATTTGAGCAATATTTAAGTATATTTTTTTTATTGAGTTCAATTTATTTCACATTCCACGTTAATAATTTAAATACATCAAAAAGTATAATTATTATATAAGGCTTTTTTTAATTTAATTAATCATTTTTCTTCTATAGTGTAATTTATATATAAAATAAATATATTTATTTATAATANATAAATCTGTAGGTGATTTTTGAATAATAATTCTTTAGGCTTAAGTAGAAATAAAATTTTAGGTGGTACAGCCACATTATATCAACCTAAAAAAGGCTTTAGGATTGGAATAGATTCAGTATTATTAGCATCTTCAGTTAATAAATATACTAAATGTATAGAGTTTGGAACTGGTTCAGGAATTATTTTAGTATATTTATCAAAAAAATTTCCAGATTCAAAAATATTAGGAATTGAGAAGAATATTGATTTAGTTAATTTGGCTAAAANAAATTTAAAAGANAATAAAATTACTCAAATTACTGCGGACGTCGTTCAAAATGACTTGGATGACAATTTTTTCTTGAAAAAATATAATAATGGATATGATAGAGTAATAATGAATCCACCATACTTTTCTCCGGATAAAGTTCTAGTATCAAAAAACTCTTCTAAAGTTTCTTCTAGATATGAGTATGATATCAGTAAATGGTTTTTAGCAGCTTATAAAAAATTAAAGCCTAGAGGATATTTGAATTTTATATTTAGGTCTGAAAGTTTAGATTTAATATTAAGTATATTATATCCTAAATGGGGTGAAATAAAAATATATCCTCTCTGGCCTAAAAAAAATATAAAATCTAAATTAATGATTGTACAAGCAAAAAAGGATGTTAAGGCGGGTGTACAAATTCTACCTGGGCTTGTATTGCATAATAATGACGGAAGTTATACAAAGGCTTGTAATAATATATTAAATTATAAAAGTTTTATAGAGCTTAACTGATAACATTATAGATAGTAGAGGATTTAATTAATGAAATTTATTTCTAAACTTTTTAAGAGTGATAAACCAATTATAAATGTAATTAGAATGAACGGAGTAATAGCTAGTGGTTCAAAGTTTCCCGGTTCAAGTAATTTATCTCTTGAAAGTTTAGAGAAACAGATTGAAAGGGCTTTTGCTGGAAAAAAGATTGCTGGAGTAGCTTTAATAATTAATTCACCNGGAGGGTCTCCTGTTCAATCTGCTTTAATATCAGAGAGGATAGTTGAGTTATCAAGTAAAAATAATATTCCTGTGTTCGCGTTTGTAGAGGATGTTGCAGCTTCAGGAGGATATTGGCTTGCTTGTTCTGCAGATGAAATATTTGTGATGCCTGCATCAATAGTTGGTTCTATAGGAGTTATATCAGCCGGATTTGGGTTCGTAGATGTAATTAAAAAAATAGGAGTAGAGAGAAGAGTATTTTCAAAAGGAGAAAACAAGGGTATGTTGGATCCTTTTCAGCCGCAAAACCCAGATGATGTTAAAGTAATTACAGACTTGCAAGAAGAGATTCATAACCAGTTTAAAGATTGGGTAAGTAAAAGGAGAGGAAATAGGCTTAATAAAGAAATAATAAATAAAGAAGGTATTTTTGAAGCTAAGATTTTTTCAGGAGTTAAGGCGTGTGAAATTGGTCTTGCAGATTCTATTGGAGAGTTAAAACAGGTCTTACGAGAACGTATTGATGAAAAAGTAATTTTTAAGGAAATTTCTGGAAGAAAAAAATTAGGGCAAAGACTTGGTTTATCATCGTCAAAATATTATAAAGTAATAGATTATATTGAAGAAAAAATTGCTTTTTCTAGATATGGCCTTTAGTGATATTAATAGGGTAGTATTTNTATGTTAGGGTTTAGTATTCCAAAAATATTATTATTATGTTTAATAATCTTGATAGTATGGTATGGATTTAAAATAATAGAAAGACGGTCTTCTAATAAAGTAGGTAATGAAAAAGATAAGAAATATTCTAGTAAAAATACTAATGAAGACTCTCAAGACTCAAATAAAAATTTTACAGATGCTGATTATACGGAAATAGATGAAGATAATGAAAGATAATTCATTTCAATCAATTATTATGAATTTACAGCATTTTTGGTCGGATCAAGGTTGTATTATTTTGCAACCTTTAGATATGGAAGTTGGTGCTGGTACTTTTCATCCTGCTACTGTTTTAAGAGCTCTTGGAAAAAATTCGTGGAATGCAGCTTATGTTCAACCATGTAGAAGACCAACAGATGGACGATATGGTTTAAATCCAAATAGGCTTCAGCATTATTATCAATTTCAAACAGTACTTAAGCCTTCACCAGATAATATTCAAGAATTATATCTTGATAGCTTAAATCATTTNGGCATTAATTCTAAAAACAATGATATTCGATTTGTAGAAGANGATTGGGAAAGCCCTACGTTAGGCGCATGGGGGTTAGGATGGGAAGTTTGGTGTAATGGTATGGAAGTATCACAATTCACATATTTNCAACAGGTAGGTGGAATAGATTGTTTTCCTATTACAGGAGAGCTCACATATGGTTTAGAAAGANTAGCGATGTATATTCAAGGAGTAGATAATGTTTATGATCTTGCTTGGAACTCAGAAGGTATAAAATATGGTGATGTATTTTTACAAAATGAAAAAGAACAATCAGCATATAATTTCGAAAAATCAAACCCTAATATCTTAATAAAAAATTTTGGNGAATTAGAACAATTAAGTAACAAGTTAATTGAAGATAATTTAGTTTTACCTGCATATGAACAGTGTATTAANGCAAGTCACATATTTAATCTTATAGATGCGAGTGGAGTTATCGGCGTTAATGAGAGAGCTGATTATATTGGAAGAGTTAGGGCAATGGTAAAAGCTTGTGCCGATCTTTATTTAAATAGTATGGATGAAAAATCTTAAATGTCAGAATTATTAATAGAATTATTTTCAGAGGAAATACCCGCTAATTTACAGCAATCATCTNTAAAAACTTTTGAATTGATGATGCTAAATAATTTTAAAGAAGAAGGTTTGAATTATAATAAATCTGAAGTTTACTGGAGTCCTATGAGGTTAACTTTATGTGTNGAAGGTATGGATTCAAAGTCAAANGATATATCCATTAACAAAAGAGGACCAAGATTTGATGCTAATGACTCAGCAATAAATGGTTTTGCTAGAGGTTTAGAAGTTAATAAAAGTGATTTAGTTGTAGAAGAAACTGAAAAAGGTAAGTTCTATTTTTATAAAAATTTAAAAAAAGGAACCAGTGCTGAGATAATTATTAAGAATGCTATTAAAGATATAGTGGTCTCTTTTCCGTGGAAAAAATCAATGCGGTGGGGTTCTAATAATTTAAAATGGATTAGGCCTTTACATAATATTTTATGTATTTTTGATGGTAAACCGATAAAATTTAATATTGATAGTCTTAANAGTAATTCTTTAACTAACGGTCATAGATANCTTGCTGCAAATTCATTAAATATATCAAATAAAAAGGATTACATAAATCAATTATTAAAAGCTAATGTAATAATTAATCCAACAGAACGAAAAGAAGCTATTATCAAAGCCGGAAAAAAACTTACTAATAAAGCTGGATTAAATTTTAATCCAAATGAAAATTTATTAGATGAGGTATGTAATATAGTAGAATTTCCTTTTTTATTTATAGGTTCTTTCGATGCAGAATATTTATCTCTTCCTGAACCAATATTAGAACTTACTATGATAAAACAACAAAAATACTTTCCATTATATAATAAGGATGGNTCTTTAAGTAAAAATTTTATGGGTGTTTCCAATATNCCTGTAAGTGATAACTTAAATATTATTTCTGGAAATGAAAGAGTTTTAAAAGCNAGATTATCTGATGCACGTTTCTTTTTTGATAATGATATTAAAAAAGGCCTNATTAAATTATCTGAAAGCCTAAAAAATATTATATTTCATCGATCTCTTGGAACTATGGAGGACAAAATAATTAGAGTAAANTATATTGTTTCTAAATATTCAGAATGTTTTAAAGCTGATAGTAAATTAGCTATAACGGCTACTAAATTATGTAAGGCTGATTTATGCAGTGAGGTAGTTTTTGAAATGCCTGAATTACAGGGTATAATTGGTAGCATATATGCATCAGAAAAAAATTATCCACAAGAGGTATCAATAGCTATTAAAGAGCAGTATTCTCCTCTCGGTCCTTCTGATAAATGTCCTTCAATTCCTGAATCAGCTATTTTGTCTTTTTCAGATAAAATTGATAGTTTGGTCGGTTTTATTGCAATGGATATGAAAGCCACAGGATCAAAGGATCCATTTGGACTNAGAAGGTCGTGTTTAGGNATTATAAGAATTATTCTAGAAAAAAGAATTAGGATCTCCATCATAGATGTAATCAATTCTTCTTATGCTTCATATGAAAAACAGAATATAAAGTTAAAACTATCTAAAAACGAAAGTAATAAATCCACATTAGATTTTATATATGATCGTTTAAGAGTTTTTCTTAGAGATAGAGGATTATCACAATCAGCTATTCAGGCTATATTTGAAGTCTCAGAATTTACAGACATTTTAGATGATGTAGATAAAATTAATGCGTTAAGTTTGTTTATGGAAGATGCTAAAGGAAAAGACTTTTTAAGTATTTTAAAAAGGGTAAGAAGAATATTAAATATTGAAGAAAAGAGAGATAATGTTTTGATAAAANCTGAGCCAAAGAAAGAATTATTAAAACAAAAGGAAGAAATAGATTTATATAAATCTTATCTTAAATATTCAAAAAAAGCGCAATCTTCGTTGGAGAAAAAAAATTACATTGAGGCAATGAAGACTTTTTCAGAAATTTCATTAGAGTTGGAAAATTTTTTTGAAAATGTTCAGGTTAATGTTGATAATAAAGAAATACGAAATAATAGATTAAAGCTGTTATCTTTGATTAGAGATGTTTTCTTAAATTTTGCAGATTTTTCATTGATTGAAGCTGAAAACGAAGTTAAATAAGCATATAATTTAATACTAATTAAAAGGATTATCTTTTCATGAATAAATGGGTTTATAATTTTGGAGCTGGTAATGCGGAAGGAGATGCTAGTCATAAAAATCTTCTAGGAGGTAAAGGTGCTAATTTAGCTGAAATGAATAATATTGGTATACCAGTACCCCCAGGATTAACTATAACTACAGAAGTATGTAACTATTATTATGACAATAACCAAGAATACCCCAAAGAACTAGATGATCAATTAAATGCAGCCTTAAAAAATATAGAAAAAATTACTGGTATGCTTTTTGGTGATACTAAAAGGCCATTGTTATTATCTGTGAGATCTGGTGCAAGAGCTTCAATGCCTGGTATGATGGATACCGTTTTAAATTTAGGATTAAATGATGATACTGTAGAGGGTTTAGCTATTGAAAGCGGNGATGAAAGATTTGCNTATGATAGNTATAGAAGGTTTATACAAATGTATGGAGATGTTGTTTTAGAAATAGACTCTTTAGAATTNGAAGAAATTATAGAAAATCAAAAAGAAATAGACCATATTACNTTAGATACTGAGGTTACAGCCCAATCTTGGAAAGTTATTTGTAAAAANTTTAAAGATTTAGTTAAGGAAAAAACAGGAAATGTTTTTCCTCAAGAGCCAGTTAAACAGTTATGGGGCGCAATAAGTGCTGTATTTAACTCTTGGATGAATCAAAGAGCAATTACATACAGAAAGTTAAATGATATTCCACAATCTTGGGGTACAGCAGTTAATGTACAAGCTATGGTATTTGGAAATATGGGGGAGNATTGTTGTACAGGTGTAGCATTTACAAGAAATCCATCTACTGGTGAAAATAGTTATTATGGTGAATATTTAATAAATGCTCAAGGAGAAGACGTAGTAGCAGGAATAAGAACTCCTCAAAATCTTACTATTAAAGAAAAAGAAGAACAGNNTTCAGATNCTTTATCAA
This sequence comes from Candidatus Pelagibacterales bacterium, assembly GCA_002720535.1. GTDB lineage: Bacteria > Pseudomonadota > Alphaproteobacteria > TMED109 > TMED109 > TMED109. Next base: position 58,932 of record PBIU01000006.1, read on the forward strand.
TGGANGAATCTATTCCTCAAATNTATNAAGAGTTAGTTAGTATTTTTGAAAAACTAGAAGCGCATTATTTAGATATGCAAGATATAGAATTTACTGTTCAAAAAAATAAATTATGGATACTGCAGACCAGATCTGGGAAAAGAACAACTACTGCAGCAGTAAAAATAGCTGTAGAAATGCAAAAAAAAGGTCTAATAAGTAAAGAAATTGCTGTATCTAGGATTGATGCATTAGGTTTAGATCANTTGCTTCATCCTACTTTGGACCCNAAAGCTGAAAAGTTAATTATTGCNCNCGGTNTGCCAGCCTCTCCTGGTGCNGCATCGGGTAAAGTAGTATTTAATTCTGAAGAAGCTGTCGAAATGTCCAAAAATGGTGAAGAAGTTATCCTTGTTAGAATGGAAACAAGTCCAGAAGATATTCATGGAATGCATGCCGCAAAAGGAATATTAACCAGTAGAGGNGGCATGACAAGCCATGCTGCAGTTGTAGCAAGAGGAATGGGAAGAGCATGTGTAGCTGGTGCAGGGGATATCTTAATTGATCATGAAAATAATATGTTTTCTGTTGGTGATGTAACTGTACATTCTGGAGATATTATCACTATTGATGGAAGTTTAGGAGAAGTTATTAAAGGAGATGTGCCTACTATTATGCCGGAACTTTCTAAAGATTTTTCTGAGTTAATGGAATGGGCAGACCAAATTAGATCATTAAAGATTAGATCAAATGCAGAAACTCCAATAGATGTAAAAACAGCCNTAGAATTTGGTGCAGAAGGAATAGGNNTATGTAGAACAGAACATATGTTTTTTGANAATGAACGAATACTTGCTGTCAGAGAAATGATATTTTCTGATAGNGAAAAAGATAGAAGAAAAGCATTAGAAAAAATATTTCCGATGCAAAAAAATGATTTTGTAGAGATATTTAAATTAATGAAAGAATTGCCAGTTACAATTAGGCTTTTAGATCCTCCTTTACATGAATTTCTACCTAAAGAAGAAGAAGAACTAAAAGAATTAGCAAATATGCTCAACAAAGATATGTCATATGTTCGTTCAAGGTCTCTACAATTAGAAGAGCAGAATCCAATGTTAGGCCATAGAGGTTGTAGACTTGGCGTAACATTTCCTGAAATATATGAAATGCAGGTTAAGTCTATTTTTGAGTCATCAATAGAGGTGTCAAAAAGTATTAACATTGAAATAAAACCTGAAATAATGATTCCATTAATTATAAGTGAAAAAGAATTTATATATTTTAAAAAATTAGTAGAAAATACAGCTATGAATATAAAAGAAAAATATGGAGTTACTCCTAAATACCTTCTTGGTACAATGGTTGAATTACCTAGAGCAGCACTCAATGCTGAGAGTATAGCTTCTCATGCGGATTTTTTTAGTTTTGGTACAAACGATTTAACTCAAACTACACTTGGAATTAGTAGAGATGATTGTGCTAAATTCTTACCAGATTATATTGAGAATAATATATTAGATAATGATCCATTTATTTCGATAGATGAAAGTGGAGTGGGTAAGTTAGTATCAAATGCGGTGAAAGATGGATTAAAAATAAATAAAAAAATAAAATTAGGTATCTGTGGAGAACATGGCGGAGATCCAAAGTCTATAGATTTTTTTCATAAAATAGGACTTGATTATGTTTCATGCTCACCTTATAGAGTCCCAATTGCAAGGTTGGCAGCCGCACAAGCAAGAATAAAAAAATAATATTTATAAAAATTTTAATTCACTCTCATTAATTTTTATTTTTATATTATCCCTTTTACATTTATCGTATACCTCACTTCTTATACTTACTAGACATATATCTTTACTTGATGATCGAATTGTTCCTACTGCTCTATTATCAAAAACTATTTTTTCACCATTAGGAACATCTTTACCGATAATCTCTGCTGTTACTAATTTTCGTTTAGCTGTTCCTCTATATTTTTGCCTGGCTGTGTTTTCTTGTCCAATATAGCAACCTTTATTAAAATCTATCGCATTAATTTGTTCAAAATTGTTTTCAATAATAAAACTTTTTTCTTTTTCTAAATCTTTATAAGGATACGGTATTTTATTTTTTATCCTTAAATAATGCCAATCTGATAATATGCCAGTAGCAATTTCTTTAAATTCATTTGGTAAATTATTACCATAAACTCTTAGACCTAAACTTCTACTTCTTGGATCGATAAAAAATAAATTATTAGACATATTTTTGGTATAACCTTCTTGATAGGCCATTTTTAAATTTGATATGAATTTAATTAAATCTGATCCAAATATAATGAAGACGTCTTTAGTGTCTTGAAGAGTAATTTCAACGTTATTTCTCAGTTTATATATAGTTAATTTTTGTATAAGTTCTTGATAAGAATTTTTTTCACAATCAATTGTTAAATAATTACTTTTACTATCTTGGAAAATAAAAAAATCATATAGATATTTTCCTTGTGGGGATAATAATGCGGAATAAATAGATTTTTCATTAGAAATAAAATTTATATTATTTGTTACTAAAGCTTGTAAAAATTCTTTGCTTTCTTCACCTTTTATTTTTAATAAAGCTCTATTTTCTAATTTTATAATTTTTAAGTTTTTAAACATTTATTTTATTTCTTATCTTTAGAATTATAAAAATACTTGCATTCATTTAATTACCTTCGTAAACCCATTATATGTTAATTACTTTTTTAGATAAAAACTATAAATATGATGGATCCACTATTAAAATTAAACCACTTGATGGTGCTCTGAAATCAGTAATATTGCTATCAGAAGCTTTAGCAAGTATAGGTCATATAGTGAGAGTTTACAATAACTGTAATGAAACTAAAGTAATAAATAAGGTAAGTTGGCAGAAAATTGATAATTTTGATGCTAGTCATTCAGATGTATGGGTGGTTCATAATGATCCTAATTTATTAGATTTAATCCCATCGAATGATAAAAAAATATTATGGCTTACTAGTTCAGGCCTTAAATTAGCTAGACCAGAAAATTTCTCTATAATTATGAAACATAAGCCAACACTAATTATTCAGGGAGAATATCATATAAACTCTATTCCTGAAGGTTTAAAGTCATTGGATGCGACTATAATTCCGACAGGGCAAAGTAATTATTATATCAATAATGAGGATTTGTTTCCCTCTGTTACTCCNAAAGCATTGGTTACAACTCATCCCTTGATGGGTTTAGATTGGATAATAGATATATGGAATAAATATATTCATAGTAAACTTCCTTGGGCTGAATTACACATATATTCATATAGCCTTCATAAGGCTTTATTAGGTGAGACACTTCCAGAGGTATATGATGATATAATAGAAAAAGTGAAGCAAAGTTTAACACATAATATAAAAATTAATCTTCCTAAAATAGATAAAGAAATGATTGAAGAAATAAAAGATATCAGAGTTCATTTATACCCATCTCATAAATTTGAAGTTTCTGCATTTTCTCTATCAGAAACTCAGGCTTTAGGAATGCCAGCTATAGTGCGGCCATTAGGTGCAGCTTCAGAAAAAATTCATAACGGTAAGACAGGATTTATCGCAGAAAATGAAAAGTTATTTTCAGAATATGTAATAAAATTATTAAGTGATTTAACTTATTTTAAATCTGTAAATAAAGAAAGTAAGTCTTTAAAAATAGGAAGAGACTGGAACAAGGTTGCAGAAGAGTTTATACAAGTATTTAAAAGTTAGGTAATACATATTATGAATAAATTATTATTTATAGGAAATACTCGTTTAGGCGATGCAGTTATGTCTACTGGTTTATTGAATGAATTGACTAATTATTATGATGCTAAGGTAACTATAGTTTGTGGTAAGGTAGCGGCCCCTGTATTTGAAGACTGTCCTTTTATTGAAAAGGTCATTAAAATAAATAAGAAAAAATATAGTTTACATTGGCTAGATATATGGAAAAAAATTCGCCTGAATAGATGGGATATCATATGTGACTTGCGAAGTACTCCGATTATATGGTTTGTAAAAGCTAAAAAGCGAATAGTTTTAAGGTCTAGTGGAGATGCATTGCATCGAATAAAAAGATTAGCTAAATTAAACCCTTCTGGAAAGATGCCTATACCTAAAGTGTGGATTAGTGATCAGTCTATGAAAATAGCAAAAAAATATTTAAATAATGATTCTGGCCCATTTATTGCAATTGGTCCAACTGCTAATTGGCCGGCAAAAGTTTGGTCTACGGATAATTTTGCTGCGTTAATTAGAAAAATTTTAGATTTTAAAGAACTAAAAGGAAGTAGGGTTATTTTAGTTGGGGGACCAGGAGAAGAATCAGTTGGGGAAGATTTAAGTAAAAAATTACTTGATATTAAACTTATAAATTTAATAGGAAAGCCTATTTTACCAACTGCAGCAGTATTTTCATTATCAAAAATTTTTATTGGAAATGATTCTGGTTTAATGCATTTATCTGCCGCTACAGGTATCCCTACTTTGGGTTTGTTTGGGCCAACTGATGATAAATTATACTCGCCGACGGGTAAAAATGCTTTCTTTATCAGAACCCCAAAAAGCCCTCAAGAATTAATGGATATACCTAATTTTAATCATAGGACTTCCCCAACATTAATGGATACTTTAACTGTGGAAATGGTTGAAAATAGAGTTAAAGATCTCTTGCTAAGTTCAAAATGATTCATTATTATTGTCCTTTTAAATTATATTTAAAGGAGTACAGATGAAAACTTATTTAATTGCTCATATTGAAGTAACGAATCCTGAGCTGATGGCAAAATATAGAGAACAGGTTCCTAAGATAGTTGAAAAATATAATGGTAAATATTTAGTAAGAGGAGGAGATTCAAAAATTATTGAAGGCGACTACTTTAAACATAGAATAGTTGTACTGGAATTTCCAGATAGAAAATCTGCTGACGACTTTTATACTTCTGAGGACTATGCCCCAATAAAAGAATTGAGACTTCAAGCTGGTAATAATTCCTCAGTATTAGTTGAGGGAATTTAAAGTAATTTATTACTTTTTAATAGTGAAAATATTATCTTTAGTAGGAAATTTTTTCTTTTTTACCTCTTGAGAATAGTCTTTTACAGCATTAACAATATTCTCATCTATATTGCCATATTTTTTTACAAATTTTGGAGTAAATGCTCCATATAAGTTAAGAATATCATGAGAAACTAGAATTTGCCCATCACAATTTCTTCCTGCGCCTATTCCAATAGTTGGAACTTCGATACTTTGAGTAATATCTGAAGCTACTTCTTCAGGTATGGCTTCAATTACCATTGAGAACGCTCCAGCTTGGGATATAGATTTTGCATCATTCATAAGCCTAGATGATTCTTTGTCTGTTTTACCTTGAGTAAAAAAACCACCTAATGTTTGTATTCTCTGTGGCATAAGGCCAATGTGCCCCATAATTGGAATACCTCTTTGACTTAAAAAATGAATAGTTTCCGCAAATTCTTCGCCACCTTCTAATTTTACTGATTGAGCTCCTGTTTCTCTCATGATTCTACTAGCAGATCTAAATGCTACTTCTGGTGATTCTTCATAGCTTCCAAACGGCATATCTACAACAATATGAGGCTGGTTAGTTGATCTCACTACAGCCGCTCCGTGATTAATCATCATATCTAATGTTACGGATAATGTATTTTCATAACCGTATATAGTCATTCCCATACTATCTCCTACTAGAATAATATCTACGTGATCATTTATTAACCGTGCCATTTGTGCAGTATAGCATACAAGAGATGAAATAGGCTCTTGGTTTTTATCACCTAATTTTTTTCTTCTAATATCTCTAACTGATAATCTTTTATTCATTTTATTTTCTTTCAACAGTTAATAATGTTGAATTATATCAAAAAAATAATTTTTTTTTAAGCAAATTATTTTAATTTTTTTAAATTGCGATTGACTTTCATTATCGACTATTATTATATAATATGAGTTGGGATTGGAGATAAAATGTACGTTTGTATATGCAACGCATTCACATGTAAAGATGTTAAGAAAGTAAGAGATCAAGGTGTATCAAAATCCGGTCAAGTATATAAAAAACTTGGCTGTAGCATGCAGTGTGGCAAGTGTTTAGAAACTATCGATAGTCTTTTAAAAGAACAAAAGGACTCGGATCCTATCAATAATCAAAATGTTAAAGATTATAATTTTTTTCCAGTAAACGCATAAAATTAAATCATTTTTAATATCTTTTTAGTTAAAAAAATATATAAATTTGTTAAAAAATTAGGCTTTATTTTGAGAATGAGATTGCTTCGCAAGTGCTTGATTTTAAACATTTTTTCTTGATTATTATTAATTTATGGCCATATAATTAGGGAGTAGATTTAATTAAGGAGGTACCTATGAAAGGCGATAAAGAAGTAATTAGGCATTTTAATAATATTTTAACAAATGAATTAACTGCCATTAACCAATATTTTCTTCATTCAAGAATGTTTAAAGACTGGGGATATGAAAAATTAGGTTCTAAAGAATATGAAGAATCAATTGATGAGATGAAACATGCTGATAAACTTATCGAAAGAATTTTATTTCTAAATGGAATACCAAATGTTCAGGAGATGCATAAGATTATGATTGGTGAAGAACCAATAGAATGTTTAAAATGTGATTTTCAAATAGAAGTAAAGGCAATACCTGACTTAAAAGAAGCCATTCAGCATTGTGAAAAAGTTTCAGATTTTGTAAGTAGGGATATATTAAGAGAAATACTTGATTCTGAAGAAGAACACTATGATTGGTTGGAAACTCAAATAGAATTAGCGGATAAAATTGGAAAAGAAAATTGGCTACAGTCGCAAATGTAATTATTAACTTTTAATTCTTCCTAGATTTACTATATAATATTTATGCAATTATACATTGTATATGTTTTTATAGTTTAAGGAGATTAGAGTGAAAGATTATTTTTCTGGTACTGACAATTATGTTGCTACAGATGAGCTAGCACTAGCGGTGAATGCTGCGATTACTTTAGAAAGACCATTGCTCATTAAAGGTGAACCTGGTACCGGTAAGACTATGCTGGCTGAAGAGGTGGCTAATTCGCTTGGTAAGTCATTAATAAGATGGCATATTAAATCTACTACTAAAGCTCAACAAGGTTTATATGAATATGACGCTGTATCTAGACTGAGAGATTCTCAACTTGGAGATGCAAGGGTAGAGGATATAAATAATTATATTAAAAGAGGAGTTTTATGGGATGCATTTGAGGCTAAAGAAAAACCTGTATTACTTATTGATGAGGTTGATAAAGCCGATATAGAATTTCCTAATGATTTGCTTCTAGAATTAGATAAAATGGAATTTTATGTTTATGAGACAAAGCAAAATATAGTTGCAAAAGAAAGGCCGATTGTAATTATAACTTCAAATAATGAGAAAGACTTACCTGACGCNTTTTTAAGAAGATGCTTTTTCCATTATATAAGATTTCCAGATGAAGAAACCATGAAATCTATCATTGAAGTTCATTTTCCTAAAATTAAAAAAAAGCTGGTTGACTCAGCTTTAAAATCGTTTTTTGAAGTGAGGGAAGTGCCGGGAATTAAGAAAAAACCATCTACTTCTGAATTGTTGGATTGGATAAAACTATTATTGGCTGAAGATGTNCCTCCTGAATTATTAAGGGAGAAAGATTCCAAGAATGCGTTGCCTCCTTTGTATGGAGCACTTTTAAAAAATGAAGCAGATGTTCATATGTTTGAAAGACTTGCCTTTATGGCAAGANGAGATAATAACTAAAATTAGGAGTGAAAATAATGAGTAAANATTTTATTTATAATATTTTTNGTAAATTGATTGTGTTTGCTATTGTATTTTTAGGATTTACTGCAACCGCTTTTTCCAAAGAAATTTGTGTCACCAATTTTGGTAAGGATCCTATAGCTATGATTGTTGGTCATTCTATGCAATGGGTTGACCCAAGAAGAGGAAGATGTATTAATACTAATGAAATCGAAGCATTAATCCAAAATATAGAAGTTAAAGATGTATGTTCATTTGATGANAAAACAACGACAGTAGATTTAGTTGCTTATGCTTGTTTTAGAGTCAATGGCACCTCAGGTCAATGTTCTCCTGAAATAGAAANCTGGGAATTTCCCGAGGATTGTGAAAAAAGAGTAAAAAGAACTAACTAAGTATAGGAAAGCTATTGTTTATAGGTTTTTTACATCAGCTTAAAGAAGCAGGTGTTCCTGTATCTATCAGAGAGTATTTAGATTTTTTATCCGGTTTAGATAAAGGGATAACTAATCTTAATACTAATTCATTTTATCATTTTGCTNGAGCATCCCTAGTAAAAGATGAAAGACATTATGATAGATTTGATAGAACTTTTTCTGAATTTTTTGAGGGAGCACTTAAAAAAGGAGGAGAGATTCTCAATAATATTCCAGANGAATGGATCAAAGATGCTTTACAAAAGAATCTTACTGAAGAAGATAAAGAAAAAATAGAATCTTTAGGTGGNTGGGATAAATTACTTGAAACTTTAAAAGAGCGTCTTAAAGAACAAAAAAAGAGACATCAAGGAGGAAATAAATGGATAGGTACAGGTGGNACTTCTCCATTTGGATCTGGAGGTTATAATCCGGAAGGCATAAGAATAGGAAATGAGGGTAAAAGACAAGGAAGGGCGGTAAAGGTATGGGAAAAAAGATTGTGGACAAATTTTGATGATAAAAAAACATTAGGTATTAGAGATATTAGAGTAGCTGTAAGAAGGTTACGACATTTTGCACGAACNGGAACTCCAGATGAATTTGATTTAAATGGAACAATATCAGCTACAGCAAATAATGGTGGTTATTTAGATGTTAAAATGATGCCTGAAAGAAAAAATAGGGTAAAATTATTATTATTTTTAGATGTTGGTGGCTCTATGGACCCCTATATACAAGCCTGTGAGGAACTCTTTTCTGCGTCAAAAAGNGAGTTTAAAGATTTAGAGCATTTTTATTTTCATAATTGNCCTTATGAAATTCTATGGAAAAATAACCCTCGTTCATCTGAAGATATAATTTCTACTTGGGATATTATTAGGAAGTATGGAAGTGATTATAGAGTATTATTTGTTGGAGATGCTTCCATGAGTCCTTACGAAGTTGCTTATGCTGGAGGCTCAATAGAACATTGGAATGAAGAAGCAGGTTCAGTTTGGTTAGACAGAATTACAGATCATTTTGATTCAGTAGCTTGGCTTAATCCTGAAAATAAAAAAATATGGAATTCTTCTGCCTCTAATAAGATGATAAGAGAAATATTTGAGGATAAAATGTATGAAATGAATCTTTCAGGTATTGAGGAAGCTATGAAAACTCTTTCACGTTAAATAGCAAGATATTTATCTCTAGTTTTNTTATCTTTATTAAGTTCTTTAATAGAACCANNCCAAACTGATTGTCCTTTGTCTATTATTATAGCTTCTTTAGCAACTTTCATACAAAAATTCATATTTTGCTCTGCAATAAGAATTGTTACTCCAATCTTTTCCAATTTATCTATTAGTACTTCTATTTCTTCTACAATTATTGGAGCTAATCCTTCCGAAGGTTCATCTAACAATAATATTTCCGGGTTACCTGCAAGAGTTCTGGCAATAGATAGCATTTGCTGTTCCCCTCCGGATAACTGACCTGCTAATCTATGCCTTAGATTTTTTAGTAANGGAAAGGTTTCCCATATTTTTTCTATTTCCCAATTGTTTATATTTTTAAGATTATTTTTTTTTCCTAAATTAATATTTTCTTCTACGGTATGATCGGGAAAAACCTGTCTATCTTCNGGCACATAACCTATTCCGNATTTTGCTCTTGAATTAATAGAGTTTCCCATTAATTCTTTTCCTTCTAGTTTTATAGAACCAGACTTAACGTTTATAATTCCTGTAATTGCTTTAAATGTTGAACTTTTTCCTGCCCCATTTCTTCCTAATAAAGCAATAATTTTATTTTTAGAAATATCTAGATTCATATTAAATAGTACCTGACTATTATCATAAAAAGCATTTATATTTTTAACTTCTAATAAAGACATTATTTTTTTCCTCCACCTAAATATGCCTNAATAACTTTTTGATTTTTTTTAATATCTTTAGGCTTACCTGNAGCTAATATAGCTCCTTGTTGAAGTACAAATATTTTTTGGGCAATGCCAAATACAATGTCCATATCATGNTCAATAAACAAGATAGTAATTTNTGTTTTTTTCCATAATTCTTTTATTCTATCAATCATTTTCCATCTTTCTTCAGGCCCCATTCCTGCTGTAGGCTCATCTAGAAGTAATAATTTAGGCTTTAAACACAAAGCAAGAGCAATATCTAATAATTTTTGATCTCCATGACTTAATTCAGAGCTTACGAGATTTTTTGATTTTATTAAGCCTGCAAGTTTCATAATATCATCTGCATCNCTATTTATGTTATGNTCTTTAAAACGAGNCCACATGTTATTTAGTCCATTTTTTTTTGATAATAGAGCAAGTTTAATAGACTCATAAACTGTTAAATTAGGAAAAATATTAGTTATTTGAAAAGCNCGTGCTATTCCTATGTGTGTAGTTTCTGTTTCATCTAAATTTGTTATTTCTCTATCTTCTATAAAAACTGAACCAGAATCTGTTTTTAGTTTACCAGTTATTAAATTAAAAAGTGTAGTTTTTCCGGCACCATTAGGGCCTATAATAGCATTTATAGTTTGTTTTTCTAGTTCNAGGTTAACATTGTCTGTAGCAACAATCCCGCCAAAACTTTTCTTTAAATTATTAATTTTGAGCATTATNATTTTTACTTTCTTTGAATTTTATCACNATCCAATCTAATAATCCCTGTTTCAANCCTAAAACAAAAGATAAAATAACAAGACCCAATACTAAACCGTAATATTTTGTATTTGCAGTAACAAAGTCATTTAAAATTTCAAATATTAGTGCTCCCATTAAAGGGCCTAAAAATGTGTTCATTCCTCCTAATAAAATCATAAATAATGGTTCAGCTGACTTTGCCCAAAAAGCCCATTCCGGATATGCTCCTACATCTAATAACGCTTGAAGAGAGCCTGCTAATCCAGCAATTGATCCAGCAATAATAAAAGCTATTAGTTTATGGTTTTGATTNTTAAAACCNAGAGCAGCGGGTCTTTCTGCATTATCTCTTATCATTCTAAGACCATATCCAAAAGGAGATTCTATAATTTGTCGTAGTAGTAAAATAACAAATATTGAAATAAAAATTGTAAAAGCATAAAAATCAAAAGGTTTACTTANATCTATACCTAAAAATGGAGGTTTAGGAAAACCTCCCATTAGTCCTTGATCTCCTCCTGTTATGTCTACAAGNGCAAGAATNATACTATAAAGCACCATTTGGAAAGCAAGCGTCAAAAATGAGAAATATATATCTTTTAGTCTAATACATATTGCTCCAATAAAAGCAGCTAAAATTGCTGATANACAAATAGATAAAATAATAGCAACAGGAATCGAAAATGCTCCAAAATTATATATCTTTATAAAATCTGACTGTAGAAATAATCCTAAGGTATAAGCCCCTGCTGCGAAAAACGCGGCATGACCAAAAGCTATTAAACCTAAATANCCTATTAATATATTTAAAGATAAGGCAAATAACCCTAATATAAATACTTTTTGAATAATATCATGAATACCAGGGTCAGGAATTACAAAGAAAATAATGACAAGAAATATCCATGAAAGTAATGCTAAGCAAGCATCTCTAAAAAAAGTATCTTTTTTAAAAAATGAAATCATTTTTTNTCGCCCATAAGACCTTGAGGACGAAGTATCAATACTAAAACCATAATTAAAAACATTATACCATCAGTAAATAGGGGCATTGCTACAGCGCCAAATGATCTTGACATACCAATTATTATAGAAGCTAAAAAAGCTCCTCCTATNGATCCCATTCCTCCTATTACTGTGACAATAAAGGACTCTACTAATATAGAGTTTCCCATACCAGAAACTACGCTTCCTATGCTTGATGCAAGTGCTCCNCCAAGACCAGCCAAAAAACTTCCNAGAACAAAAACTGATGCTCTAATTACAGTGGTATTGATTCCTAATGCTTCTAACATTTTAGGATTCACTGCTGCTGCTCTAACTAAGTGACCAAACCTTGTTTTAGTCATAAGTAACCATAAACTTAAAGCTACTAATAGACTGATTCCAATTATTNCCAAATGAAAAGGAGGAATAACTGCATCTAAAACAAATAANGGTGGAACTTGAAATATTTCTGGCACCCCAATACTTGATAAAAATTCATCGCCCCAAATAATCATTACTAAGTCNTCTAAAATTAAAACTATTGAATAGCATAATAGTATTTGAATAAGAAGTTCAGCATTATAGACTCTATTTAATAAGCCTCTCTCAAAAAGTAANCCAACTATGCTTACTCCAAGAGCGCCAAGAAATACTGATAAGCCAAAATGGCCTGAAACGTTCATTACTTGCCATGAAAAATAAGCACCTAACATATATAGCGCTCCATGAGCAAAATTAATTACTCCTAATACACCGAAAACCAAAGTTAACCCAGATGCTACTAAAAAAAGGAGCATTCCAATTTTTAGGCCACCTGCGGTTTGTGATATAATACAAGAAGCTGAAGTNAGACATTCTAGAAAAGCAGAAAATTCCATAATTAAACCTTATATTTTAGATCCATCCTTTATTGGTTAGCCATTCTTCNTCTACTTTTTCAATTGTGTTCCAATCAGCAGCTTGAACATCTTGAATAAATGGTTCTTTAGGAATTGTTGTTCCCCATCCAATNGAATAATTTGTTATGGTTTGNTCTCTCTCTCTAATAGTTACAGAGTTGCCTTCTCCNACNCCCATAAAGGATGGACTAGTTTTACCTCGCATAGCTTCTGCTAATTTTTTATTATCNGTTCCCCCTNNTTCTTTCATTGCTTCAATCAAATAATCTATTGCTATAGATGCTTCCCATGACCAATTAGTAGGATGATCTCCATATAGATCAGTNTAAGATTTATCATAGTTTCTATTTTCTTGAGTATCAGGCCATGCAGCAACATACCTAGTGGCAGAATGTAATCCTTNAGGAAGATTTCTTATAGCACTCATTGTTGTGTAATCAGCCAAATTTATAGCAAAAAATTCTGTATTTTTAAAAATACCGTAAAGCGTTGCTTGGTCAATAAATGATACTAGATCACCTCCCCATAAGCTACTATATATAGCATCAGGTTTTTCACGAGCAATTTTTGTAATTACTTCAGTATAGTCTGGTTGGAATATTTTGGGCCAACCTTTGCCAACCATCTCAAACCCTGGAGCAAATTTTTCTAAAGCCCAAAAAAATGTATCGTCACTATCTCTACCATAGGCATAATCAGGATTAATTGACATCCATTTTTTTATGCCCTTTTCTTTAATTATCTTAGTTGCATATCTTGCGCTTCCTACGGCATCATGAATACCTTGTCTAGAGAATCTAAATGCATTCCATGCTCTAATTGAAGGATCTGCTGTTAGGGATGTTGTTTCAGATACAGTATGAAGACATAATGTACCACTTTCTCTTATAACTTCTTGCACTGCAAATGAAGCTCCAGATGCTTCTGCATTAATAATAGCATCAACTTTATCGGAATTTATAAAATCTCTACATACCCTTGCAGCTTCGTCAGGTTTCGCTCTACTATCTCGTATTATAAGTTCTATATTTCTTCCATCTAACCCACCAGCATTATTAAACTTATTAACAGCCATTCTTAATGCGTTACTTACTGATATTCCTAATTGAGCTACTCTTCCTGATAATATTGTTGGCACACCAATTTTTATATTGTTATCCGCACGCAATATAGCTGGGAAACCAGAATTAATAGTTATTGCGGCAGTAACAGCTGCAGAAGTTTTTAAAATTTTTCTTCTAGAGTATTCATTGATTTTACTCATTTATATTCTCCATATTTAAAGATTTTTATCTTTGTTGCATTTGCATTATAGGTGAAATAATTGCTTCCAACTTAATCANGTCTCCACAAGTGTCAATACAATTGTCAACTAATAGNTCTACACAAAAATCAGCCTCTATTTTTTTTTTATGNAGGTACANAGGAAAATTGTATGATTGGTGTTTTAANGNTTGNGNTATTTGAATTTTTTCTTCNNCCNTTTTTTCAAGAGANTNAGAACATAAACCTGCGCTAATAGACATATTAGAATTAAAAATTCCAGATAAATCTTTTATTTTAATTATATTTATATTTATATTNTATGTTCCTAAGTCTGAAGCATTATTTTTTTTAGNACTGATAATATAATTNCANGCAATATCATTGGANTCATTTTTACAGTNTAAGTTATCTGCATATAAAATATTACTAATAAAAAAAACTGATAANGTTACTATANATTTGTACATATTTAATCTTTNNATTTATATTTTTAAANATTTGTATCGAAATAATACATCTACTATATAAANANAATNAATAAAATANATAAAATTAAGTTAAGGGGAATTNGTAATGAGATTAAANAACAAAGTAGCAATTGTTACNGGAGGTGCTTCTGGNTTTGGAGAAGGTATTGTAAAGAGATTNGCAAAAGAAGGGGCTCAAGTACTAGTAGCTGATATCAATATTGAAGGAGCTGAAANGGTGGCTTCTGAAATTAATAACGAGGGTGGAAATGCTATTGCTTTTGGAGTGGATGTTTCNGATAGTGAACAAACCAAAGGTATGATAGATCGNGGNTGCGAAGCTTTTGGAAAATTAGATATTTTAATTCAAAATGCTGCAATAGGTATGCGCCCGACTCCATTAATAGAAACTTCTGAAGAGGAGTTTGATACACTTTTTAATATAAATGTTAAATCAGTTTATTTGGGNGCAGTNCATTCAGTNCCTATATTTAGAAAACAGAAGTCTCCTGGTGTTATTATTAANACAGTATCAACTGCTGCAATTAGACCTAGGCCTGGTTTAACTGCTTATAACGCTACAAAAGGTTCATTAGTTACTATGACCAAAGGCTTATCACTTGAGTTGGCTCCTGATAATATTAGGGTAAACGGTCTTTGNCCAGTAGCTGGAGATACTGCTATGTTAGANGGGTTTTTNGGGGATGGTCCGAAAAACGAATCATATAGNAGATTTGTATCTACTGTTCCATTAGGAAGATTATGTAAGCCANGAGATATGGCAAATGCTGCNCTTTATTTAGCTTCGGATGAAGCNGATTTCATTACAGGAGTTATGCTAGAAGTGGATGGCGGNAGATGCGTTTAATAATTTNCGTAATATTGCATGATATATATCGTANAGAATAAAATAAAAAAGTACTTGCCCTGACTTATNTGATGCGCTAAATTTATGGCTCACGAGGGAGTNTTAGGGAGGAATGACTGTTAAGANNATNTGAAGGTNTTCTTAAAAGTCNAGGTTCTGAACCAANTTTTTTTCTAATTCCTATAAATTAACGTTCACACAGTGGAGGTAATATGGCTGTATTGAATATCAACGGACTTAAACATGTAGTTGATGCGCCAGCAGATACAAGATTANTATGGGTTGTTCGCGAACATTTGCGTTTAACTGGTACTAAATTTGGTTGCGGCATGGGACTATGTGGAGCATGTACTGTGCACTTAGACGGTGAAGCAGTGCGTTCTTGTCAAGTCGAATTAGGTGAT
>PBIU01000007.1 GCA_002720535.1 Candidatus Pelagibacterales bacterium
AATAGATATTGCTCTTTGGGATTTAATAGGAAAATATAAAAAACAACCTCTTTGGAAACTTTGGGGAGGGTCTGATAATCCTCTACCAGTATATGGTTCTGGCTGTTATAGAGGCCTAGGTCACGATGGCATGATCGAAAAAGCAAAAAGGTTTGTTTCTGAAGGATATACAGCTATTAAAATGCAAGTTGCTTGGGGATTTACTCATGATGAAGATGTCACAAACGTTAGGGATATGAGAGAAGAATTAGGAGATAATATAAAAATTATGATCGATGTAAACCAAGGCTGGAGCCCTGATGAGGCTATAAAGTTTGGCAAAGCCATTGATGAATATAATATCGAGTTTTTAGAAGAACCCGTTATTGCTGACGATTTTGAAGGCTATAAAAAAATTGCGAATGCAATAAATACGCCAATAGCTACTGGAGAAAATCATTTTACTCACCACGATATGAAATTTTTTATTGAAAATAATATAGTGTCTAATCTTCAACCAGATGTTATGAGAGGTGGTTATACAGAACTTAAAGTTATTGCTGAGATGGCAAATAAAAAAAATATTAATATTGCTCCTCATTTATTTATGGAATTAAATACTCATTTAAACGCTTCTATACCCAATGCAGCATGGCTTGAGCATATGGGATGGTATAATCATTTATGGGAAGAACCAATAATTCCAAATAATGGCCATGCAATACCTCCAAACAGGCCAGGGCATGGATTAAAATTTAAATCTGATTTATTCAAAGAATATCCGTATAAAAAAATATAACCTTGAATATGGGTTCAAAGAGACATAAATTGAATTTATTATTAATCAACGAAAGGAGGTGGTCCAATGTCTAGTGATATGGATTATAAATTAAATATATTCAAATTAATAAATAGATATAAGGAAAGCCTCATAAAGGTTTCTATATAAAACATTTGAATTTATTTATAAAAATTATCACGAAGGGAAGCACAAAGTGCTTCCCTTTTATTAATACAATTTAAAAGATAAGAATATGAGCATAGAAAAAATATTTAAAAATTTAATACTATTAAACATAGGTATGTTTATTTTAATTATTCTTTCAACTCAATATCAATCATCATTACTTATAGAGTTAACAAAGAGTTTAGATCCAGGTTTTTTTGATACTAAATTTGGTGTTGTTTTAGTTATAATAATTTTATTAATGTATCTGGTTGCGGTTTATTGCCTCTATAATTTTAAACCTATAGGTAGATCTTTATTTTTGTTAACTATTGCAGGATATATAATATGCCTTTTACTTGGAAAAATCCAAATAATAGGGCAAGTTACATATGTACTCCAATACATCGCTACATTAACGGATGGAGCTATTATAACACTTATATATTTTTCTCCTTTAAAAGAAAAATTTAAAAGTTAGTCGCCTATTCAGGTTTAATAAATTTTAAAGTCATTCTATCGCTTTCACCTATAGCAATATATTTTTCTTTATCTTCATCACCAAGTCTTAGTGAAGGAGGAAGTGTCCATACTCCTTTGGGGTGAATTGTTCCATCTTTAGGATTAGCATTAATTTCACTCGTTGCTATTAAAATAAAGCCCGCTTTTTCAGCATATTCTATAGCTAATTTCTCTGTTACATATCCACTTTTATTCATATCCTCAATAGATGTTTCAGGAAGAGCTCTATGTTCTACTACACCAAATATCCCTCCTGGCTTTAAAACTGCATAGGACTTATTGAAGACATCCATAAGTAAGCCTGCCTTTAACCAATTATGTAAATTTCTAAATGTTAAAACCATATCAACAGATTCTTTATCATAAAGGGGTTTTTCATCTATAAATAAAGTAATCATCTTCATATCCGATAAGATTTTACTTTTAGCTCTATTATCAGCATTACGTTTTATTGCTTTAGGCGTCCAAGCCGCATAGTTAGGATCAAAATCTGCCGCAAAAAATGTTCCTTCATTTTTTAAGAAAGGTTCTAAAATTTCACTATACCATCCTCGACTAGGCCACAATTCTATTACTGACATACTTGGCTTTATTCCAAAGAAAGTAAGTGTTTCTTTAGGATGTCTGTATTGATCTCGTTTAACATAATTAGCAGTTCGATCTGAATTAGATATCGCTGCATCTAAAGGATTAGCAAATATAGAATTAGTAAACATTAATATAATAAAACTAAGTACGACCAATAAACTTTTCATTTTTTTTCCTTAACAATTAAGTATTTTTAGTTAACCTTTATAGAATAAATTAATCTTTAATTAAATATTAGTGACAGGAATCATAATAAAATGAAAAATTTAGAATTTAAAGGAAAAGTTGCTTTAATTACTGGTGCCTCAAGAGGCATAGGAAGGGCTATAGCTATAGAACTTGCAAAGAATGGAGCTAATATAGCTATAAATTATAACTCAAATTTTAAATCTGCAAAAGAAACGCAAAAACTAGTTAATAAAACAGGCGTAAAATCAGAAATAATTAAAGCGGACGTATCAAAAGAAAAAAGTATCAAATTACTCATTAAACAAACTGAAAAAAAATTGGGTCCAATTGATCTATTGGTAACAAATGCGGGCATTGCTCTATTATCTAAGGATCCATTAAAATTAGATTATAAAATATGGAAAAAAACTATGGCTACTAATGTTGACGGAACATTATTACCTATTAAAGAAGTTCTTCCAGGCATGATAAAAAGAAAATATGGAAGAATCGTTTGTCTTTCCTCAATAGCCGGCTTAGGAATGAGGCCAAACATGATAACTTATGGTACATCAAAAGCAGCTGTTATAGCCTTAGTACGAAATTTATCTGCAGCAGTAGCTCCACATATTAGAATAAACTCTGTAGCGCCTGGCCTAATAGAGACCGACATGATTGAATCACTAGATAAGAAAACTAGGAAAAATATGATTGAAAATACACCTTTAAAAAGAATAGGTAAACCTCAAGATATTGCAAATTCAGTATGTTATTTATTATCTAATAGATCAGATTATACAACAGGACAAACTATAGTAACGGATGGAGGAAGAGTTCCATTACCTTAATGTTTGGTTTAAGAAAATATATATTATTTTTTTTAATAACTTTATATGCTTTTAGCTTAAATGCTAATGAAGAAATTATTTCTAATACTGAAGTTATTGTAGTTGATGGAGATACTATAAAGTTTAACAATAAAAAAATTAGACTTCATGGAATAGATACTCCCGAAATAAAACAAATATGTAAAAATAATAAATATGAAGATTACAAATGTGGCATAAAAGCAAAACTCGCTCTTATAAATTTAATTAATAAGCATAAAATTAAATGTCTCATTAATGGCAAGGATAGATACAAAAGATTAATAGGAACATGCTTCATTAAGGACCTAAATATAAATAGTTGGTTAGTTAAAAATGGCTGGGCACTAGCTTATAGGAAATATTCTACTATATATACAGATGAGGAAGATTGGGCAAAAATTAATCTTAAGGGCTTATGGCAAGGAGAGTTTATAGAGCCTTGGAAATGGAGAAAAAAGTAATCAGTTATTAATATTACTTTCATTTTGATAGGCAATAATATTTTCTGTAATCGGAGAAAATTCTTCATAATCAAGGGAGAAGTTTGTTTCAGGATATGATCCCATATAATATAAATGTAAAAAAAACCATAAAATCACTAAAATAAACATTAGGGCTAAACATATTTTATATAAAATCTCTAATACCATTATTCTCCGATCACATATTAAGTTTTTGTCTATTATTCTTTTATATCTTTATTAATTAATAATTGACTATCTCCCAGTTTTGATAATTCTGAAGCATCATCAGATTGATGATCTTGTCCATAATATCCAAAAAAGAAAAGTCCTAATAATAATAGAAATGTGGCTATTAAACCTTTAATTTCTGATCTATCCATTTTACCTCCTTACAAGTTTGATTATCCTAGTTTTACACAACCTTATGCATTACCTATATATTAAAAATGTAGTTTTTATGTAGAATTGCAGTTACTATAAAAATAGTAATAGGTATTTGAAATGAAAAAAAATAATCAAATTATAGAACTACTTAGTGATGCATCACTTGAAGTTTATAAATATCTAGGAGGGTTAAACTTTGATGAGAAAGATTTTCAAATTGCTCTCGGTTATGAATTAGAGAAAAAAAATATAGATTATTTAAGAGAAACACATATTGAATTATATTATAAAGATATGCCCATTAAATTAGGTGCCCCAGACTTTTATTTGAATAATATTAATCCACCTACAATAATCGAAATAAAATTAGGCTCTAATCTCAATAACTCAAATAGACAACAATTAAAAATGTATATGGTTTCTATAAAGAGAAACCCAAAAAGTATTCTAAAGAAAATAAAAAATGGTATACTAATTAATTTTCTTAAAGAAGACCCTACTACTTATGAGCCTAACGAGACAAATAGAAGAAAAGAATTATACAAAGTAGAAATAGAACATTTCAGTCTAGATAAAAATAATAAACTTAAGCTATTAGATAATATCTTGTTAGGTAAAATTAATTAAAGATAATACTAATAATGTTTTTGTAATAAATATTGCTGCTCATCTCATCCAAAGCATTAATGATCAAATTAAATTCATAAAATATCCATAATTTCTAAATCCCAAACTCATTTTCCTAAAATATAACTATAATAGTTAGTTATGATAATTAACCCCCTTAAGGACTTAGGAGCATTTATATAGTTGTTTATTTATTCCTTCCCCAAAAGCATGCTCTTAAGTCTTTACCATAAAATGAAAGGAATAAAATATGTGGTTTGAAGCCATCATTTATTTTACTCTCGCGCTTCTTCAAATAAATATTTATTAAATTAAAAAGGACTGTCTATGAAAAACTCTCTGATTTTACTTCCATTATTTTTATTACTTGCAATCATAATATTTTTTATTCTTATGCCCCAAGTAATCAGTAAAGAGATTGAGAATGATACAAAAAAATTAAGATCAAATAATTTAGAGGAGGATTATAGTTTTACAGAAGATCGTGTTGATGGATTATGGACTTTAGAACATGGCATGAATAAAGATGAATTTCTAATATCTGTTAATGCAGAGAAGACGCATGCAGATAGGTTGTACTTTCGTTTAATGCATGACTGCAAAACTATTAATGTATTAACAAGTTTATTAAGTATGAAAAATAATCCTAAGATAGAAAAGATGAAACAGTTATATGTAAGCACAAACTATTTAAAAGAATATATGCTTGTTCATGTACCAGTAGTCAACAAACTACCAAGTGAAGAATCAGAATATGATACTGATTCATGGGTATTTTGGTTTGATTTAGGATGGTATCCAGTAGATACAATAAAAAGTTGGCATAAAGATATAAATGAAATCACATTCTCTATTCAGCATGATGCTCTCTTTAAAGCTAATAACTATTTAGATAATACAAAAAATTCTTGGAGCACTAATGGAATGATTGAAGCTATAGATAGAGCAGTAGGTGTATGTCTATTAAAAACAAATTTACATAATCAAGAAGTGTTAAATAATTAAAAATGAAAAAATTAATTCATATAAGTATTACAGCATTCTTTTTAATTAATTTAGTTTCTTATAGTAAAGCAGAGGAAGTGCATATTTGCGAAACGAAAACTTTAGGAATAGTTACTTATAAAGATTTTCATATCAATAATAAAGATACCAAAGAGTACTTCGAAGGTAGTGGTGTTTGTGCCTACCCCATATATTATTCTAATATAAACAATATTTATGTTTACTACTACCCTGGAGACAAAGGATGTCATAATGGTGACTATGTAGCTCCCCCTGCTAACTATGCAGGTAAAATCACTTTAACTCACAATCCTGATGAAAGATATGGTTGGGTGGATGTTATAGAGAATATTCTGTGTTTTTATAAATTAGAAAATTAATGCAATAGTATATGCATTATTCTACAGGTCCTACATTAGTTAACTATACCTAATATAACCTTTCTTCATTCGAACATTTAATCTAGAATACAACACACCATCTCTATACTTTTCTACAGCTATAGGATTTCCATTTTCATCGTACCTTCTAAACTCACCATGTTTTTTACCATTAATATATTTACCAGAAGCAAAAAACTGTCTATTTCCATCAATCCAATGCATATTGTCATTTTTATCTGATAGATCAAAACAATAGTTCAATGCTAAGTGTCTTTTATCTATGAAAGAATAAAATCTAAAGAGTAGTATATTTATAAATGATCGCATTTGTTATCTCCCAAAATTAGCTTAGCATAAATTTATTAAATATTAATAAATTATGGATAATAAACTTTAACAAAAGTATTCAAATGATTTAGATTGTATATGTGATTCAACAAGGTCAAAGTATTTACTGATTTGTAATTGATTATCTTCTATACTTCTCAAATTAAAGTCAGATATTAGTTTTGAAAATTCCGTATTTATATTTCTTTGACTTTCTTTCATCTGATTAAAATTTATAAAAGTTCTGCAATCAAAATATATAGACTTTAAATTTTTAGAAGTAATTCCATCTTTAAATTCTACATATTTAATATCTCCTAAAAATAAATCATTTTTATATGGTATCAATAAGGTTTTATATTTATTGTTTTCATCTACCATAATTTGGTCATCAAAACCTTTTATCATATCAATAATATATAATGAATGAATGAATATTTCTTTTATCACATCATATATTTCTACCCTAGAATTCCACTCATATCTCTGAAAAAATCTCTTTAAGCAATGATAAGTCATATTTAATTTAGGTATATATCCATAACTTTTAATATTATTAATATTATTTTCTAATTTTAAAGAAGTTTCATAGATTGATAATCCTAATGCATTATTATCATTAGGCTGCATTCCTTTAAAATAATGTGTATTTCCTAGCCAATAAAAAAAATCATCATTTTTTAAAATTTTATCATTATAAAGATTAAAGTTGATAATAGTGTTTTTAGTGTAATTTTTAATAAGTCTCTTTCTTTTTCGACTATATGACTTAGGATTAAATGGAAGTGTTTTAAATTCTATCAGTAAACTATCAATAAAGCCTTGAGATATATTTTCAATATCTTTTACTATTCTTTTAGATAAACCTCTTGAATAAGTTTCAGACACTAAACTTAAATTACAACTGTTATTCATGAATCATAAACCAAATTAATTAATATTATGATTACAACGAATTAATTATAATGTTTGTTCCTTAATCCTTAATAAAAACTTCTATGTTTAAGATAATATTAGAAAGGATATAATAACAAATGGAACAAATTTTTTATGTTTTCGTTTTATTAAAAACAATTAATTTTAATAAAGGAAATAAAATGAAAAAACTAATATATGTAACAATAACAACACTAATAATGTTAACTAACTTCAATACTAATGCTCAATCTAATGATCAGCTTTCTAATAATGAATTTATAGAAAGAGGAGTTTTATTGATTGGAGCAACATTAGAATTTATGTCATTGAAAGAAAAAATGCCGAGTTGGAAAGTAAATGCAGTAATAGATACTGTTTCGAAAACAGATGATAATAATCTATTATTTGTAGCCGCTGCTTGCACGCTCGAAATTAAAGAATATAGCAGTTACTGTGAGCAAACAGTAGATATCATTTATGCAGCTAGTGTTTACTCTGAACCTAATGAAGCATTATGTAATATAAGACAAAAAATTTCTAATGATATCAATACAGACCTTAACTGTAAATCATACTAAATTCTATAGTAGCATTATAGTTGCTTTATAATGCTACTACCATTTTAACTAATGTATAAAATCTTCATTTTAATTAAATCAATACTAAATATTCTTTTGTAATGATGCCCAAATAACTGGAGGAGATCAAAGTGAATAAAGTAATTATTATATGTATTATGTCTTTATTAATTTTGAGTTTATTTAACTATAAAGAAAGACTAGAAAATATAAATAATTCTAATTTGAGTAAACTACAAAATAATTCTACAACAAAAATACAGTCTTCCTTTTGTCCGGAGTGGGTTAGAGAAGTTAAAACAGACAATCTAAAAATTTATATAACCGAAAAAATGGATGATAGATGTTATTTTGATTATTCTATTATAAGAATTTATAAAGATAATAATTTTATTATTAAATATACTGATTATTCAAAATTATATGCAGACTTTCCCAGACATACTGAGAAATATCCAATAACTGTCGACAATGATTTTACGTTAAACTGGGAATGGGAGTTCAATTCTTTTCCTCCAAATTATGATGTGACAGGAGATGGAAGTCCTAATTTAGTCATCAACACATGGAGTGGTGGCGCCCATTGTTGTTACTCATATCTAATATTTGATGTAGGTAAAAATCCTCGTTTAATAACAGAATTAGAGTTAGGCCATTCTAGCTCAAGTAAAATTTATAAAAATATTCAGCAGCCTGGGCTCGTCATTGAGGCAAATGATTGGAATTATGCTTATTGGAATGCTTCTTTTGCAGGAAGTCCGGCTCCACTAATTTATTTAAATTATGATATTAAAACCAATCAATATGTTTTAAATACAGAAATGATGAGACAACCTATTCCAGATAAAAAAATATTGGATAAATGGAAAGTAGAAGTTAGAGAGAATTGGAATAAATGGCCTGCCAATTTATGGCAATATATGCTTCATCTCATTTATAAAGGTAATTGGCAAGCTGCATTAAACTTCATGGATTCTGCTTGGCCTAAAGGGGAATATCTATATTTAAATAACGAAAAATACAACAAGCGCCGGTTTTTAAAAACACTGATTACTCGAATAAAAGAAAGTAAATACGCGACTGATATACAAAAATTAAATAATAATAATTTTTAAAAAAACATTTTAGGAACATTTTTATATAAACTTTCGTTTATTAAATGAGACAATATTCAATAAATATAGAAAGGAAAAAATAATGAAAATTACTTTTTTAGCGACTTTAATTACAATTATATCTGTCTTATTATCTTCTTCCGTTTTTGGAGCAGATTTACGATATAATCCGCACAACGGCGAATGGACGTATACTGACCCAGGTGATGTGATGAAATATAATCCCCATTCTAGTTCATGGGATTATGAATCTCCAAGTAGTACCATGCATTATAACCCTCATTCAGGTACTTGGAGTTATGAGGACTAATATGAAATAACAATATTAAAATTTAAAGATTAACTAAGAGACATAATTTAAAAAATATAATTTAAATTATGTCTCTTTTATAAATGTAATAATTAACTATTTAGTAAAATAAAAATCTACTGAAAGAGATGAAGAATACCATGGTTGTTGTACATTATCTGTTTTTTCTAAAACTATTCTACTTGTAAGTTTTAAACTTTGTTCAATAGAAATATTATTCTTTTTTATACTATCTGCTAATGCTAATGTATAAGGACTATTAACATCATTTCCATCATCTGCAACAGCACCTGGTGAGGTAGAAAAACTAATTATACTTCCTTTAGGTGCGATGAAATAAGATAAACCTTTATTTGCTCCTCTCACATAACTTCTAAAAGGACTATTACGGCATGCATCTAAAAAAACAATTTTTACCCCATCAGTTCCTTCTAAAGTAGAAATTACTCTTCCCAAAGGGATAGTTTCATATTCTAAATCTCGAGGACTATCAAATTTTGAATTTATAGGTATAAGATAATTTTCGCCATTATGCTGAATTCCATGACCAGAATAATAAAACAATACATTTGTATTTGGAGAATTTAGATCTTTTATCTTATCTTCAAAATCATATATAGCTTCTTTAAAACTTCTCTGATCTAAATCTTCGTAATATAAAACTTCAAAATTTAAATCTTCCAGAGTATCTTTCATTAAAAGAGCATCGTTTACAGGGTTTTTTAATGGAGCAATTTTATAATTCTCAATACCAATAACTAAAGCAATTCTCTTTTCGCTTTTTTCTAAAATTGTAGAATTATTTGTATTTTTATAATTATCTTTAGCTGCAACTTCCACAAATTCAATATCAGAATTTTTATCTTTTATACTAAAAATAGCAATTTTATTTTCAATATCTACAATCTCTTCATTACTTAGAGATAGAGATAAATCCTGTTTCCAAGAATTAACGTCTTCTCTTTCTATTAATCTATCTTGGATCAAATAAGAACTTCCAAAATCAGGACCATGTACTCCCGACATAGTATCAAGTAAAATACCATACCAATAATACGCTAATTTTTCATTAATAGGAAAACCATATTCGCCATACTCATATAAATAACCGAGGTTATTCAGTGCCATCTGGCTACCCATCTCTGCTGCTAGTATATATAATCTCTCAGATTCATTAGTGTCAGCTTCTATATTTTTTCCTTCCATCAATTCATATGCCATATTATAATATGATGCTGGCAATCCGGAAATATTATACCACTTAAAAGCTTCTGATATATTCTTCTCTACTCCTAATCCTTGCTGTAATTTTCTAGCATAATTATATTGCCCTAAAGGAAGGTCATTTCTCGCGGCTTTCTTAAACCATTTTACTGCTGTATTTTGATCAGCTTTAATTCCATATCCACCATTTTCATATATTAAACCTAAATAGTTTTCGCATTCAGCATTAGACTGATAGGCGCATAATAAAAACCATTTAGTCGCTTCCTTGTAATCAATCTTTAAACCAAATTGCTCTCCGTTATAATACATATATCCTAAATTATACTGCGCCAAATCATATTTTTTTTCTGCAGATTTTTTATACAGCTCTATTGACTTATTAATATCAATATTAGTACCCTCACCTAGGCTTAACGCCCTTGCCATATTATATAAACCTATTCTATTTTGAGCTTGTGCTGCTATTTCATATAATTGAAAGCTCTTAATTAAATTCTTTTTTACTCCTAGTCCTTGAGAATATAAATAGCCGAGACTGACAGCGGCATTATAATTTAAATTTTTAAAGGCTAATTCATACCAATACACAGCTAAATTATAATCTATTTCTAAATCTTCATGTCCATATTGGTAAACGTTTCCTAACTCAAATTGGGCTAAATCATTTTCAGAGTTTGCAGATAATTTATAAAACTCTACAGCTCTATGAATATCTTCTTCAACACCGTATCCTGAATTATACATATAACCAAGTAAGAGTTGAGCTTGATCATCCCCATTTTTTGCTTGAGGTAGTAATAATTCAAGAGCTGTTTTATAATTTCCGTCATAATATTCTTGAGAACCAGGAATATCTATTTTATCGTCAGCTATTGCTAGCATACTAAAAAGTAAAATATATAAAAAATAAAAAAACTTAATCATCATAAATAACTTTTGCATTTACATTTTTTTTAAGATTATAATCTTTGCATATATGTTTTTTAAAGGCAAACAAAGTAATGTTGAAAGAAAAATTAAGAGAAGCAGAAAATAATATTTATACTTCACTTAGCAAATCGTATCCTGCTTTTATTAATGTTTGTAGGGTAAATGGTTCTAATAGCCCTGAAGATGATGCTATGGATTTACAAAACGATCTTTTTTTAAAACTTAGGGAACATATTCATAAGCCTCAAAATATTAAAATACTAGTAAGTAATTTGGATAAAACAAAAATGTATTTTAGGAAACAAAAAGGTAGAGCTGAAGGGTTTGAAGAGGAAGAAGTTTCAATAGATATAGTTCAAGGAAAATTATTGAATATTTCATTTAAAAATGATTCAGAAAAAGTAGTTTCTATATCTGTAGATACATTATCTAAGACTATTAATAATAAATCAGAAGTAAATAATGTAGAATATATTTTTAATGAGATAGAAATTAATCTAGCTGGTAATAAACAGCCTAAAAATAATGAGATATTATTAAATAATAATTCTATGAAGCCTGATTCCTTAAATATAAATGTTTACCCTATGGAATATACTATTCAAAGAAGTGCTAAAAATTTAGCTATAGACCAATATTCTAAAAAAAATAAAAGGAACAAAGTACTAAGAGATATCGTTATTAAACCAGGTGACTATAAAAAAGAAATGGAAGCAAAATACTCTGGTTATAAGGGAAAAGAGGACGATCCTAATGCGCTTACTTTAAATGAGAAAATAGCTACTCAAGAAAATATAAGACAAAATGAAGATGATATTATTGAAAAGTATGATTTAAGAAAAATAAAAAAAAATATAGATCACTATTGCAAAAATAAGATGCCTCCTAAAATGGCGCTAGCAATAAATTACTGGAGACAAGGAATGAGTGGGGCTGAAATAGCAACAATAATGGGAGAAAGTGAAGTTAATATAAGAAAATTAATTTTTAAAGGCCGACTAAAGTTAAAAGCAGAGTATAAAGATAATTGGAAAATAAATGAAAATTAATGAAGAAAAGCTCATGGATTATGCGGATGGACTTCTAAATGAAGAAGAAGCTGCTGAAGTTTATTCTATTATAAAAGATGATCCAGATTTAATGCAAACTGTTGAGGATTTAAAAATGGGAGCTGCTCTTGCTAAAGTAGGTTATGATTATGCAGTAGAAAATGCTCCTGACCCTATGATGAGGTCAAATAGACAAAAAAATAATATGCTCTATAAAATTAGCAATTTATTTTCATTTCCAACAAAATATATGGCTCCGTTAATGGTCTCATTAATAATTATCGCTTTTATGGGTGGAAGAGCATTAGTAACAACTACACAAATAGCAAGTATGAGCGCAGTGAGATCTATTAATGAAACTATTTGGGATCATTGGGTAATAAATGACAAAATTATGTTTAATATAACAGCTTGTGATAATGAAAAAAAAGCAAATTGTCGCTTTATTTCTAATAAAGGAGAAGTTTTTGTAAATGAAACTATTACATTTAATTTACAAGTTTTAGAAAAATCTTATGTATCAATGTTTTTAAAAGAAAAGAATAAAGATCCCTTTTTTATTTTTGAAGATATAAATTTAATTCCAGGTAAAATCGCAAGCAGAACTTTACAAATAAAAGAATCTAATAGAGAACAAAAAATTATAATAAATTATTCTAATAATAATATGAAAAAATCATTAGAGTTTATTTATTATATTAAATCTATCCATTAAAAAATTACTTTATAATTAAATTTATTTCTGTTTTAATTTAAGTATGAGAAATATTTTCAAAAAAATTACTTTATTACTTTATACTATTTTAATTAGCCTTTTTATTTTTATTAGCCTCACTTACGCTAAAAATATGGATGATTATATTAAAGAATTTAATACAGCATCTAATAATTTGAATGATAAGAATTATAAAATAGCAAAAGAGCTTTTTCTTAGTATGGCAAAAGAGGGATCAGTTATTGCCAAGATAAGATTGATAGATATTGAAGTACTATTTGAAAGTAAAGAAGCAGAGATATCTATTCTAAAATATAAAGATATTATAGAAGGCATAGAAAATAATTCTTTAAATTTATCAGATAATGATAAAAAGGTTTTTTCTAAAGTTGAAATTTTAGCTATGTGTGCACAACATCTAGCTTATCAAAACTTAAAACATAAAAAAGAATTATACCCATATAAAAAAATTAGAAAACTTTTAGAAATGAATATTGCCTCTAATAATGCATATCAATTCTCTGATCTGGCTAGGCTATATATACTTGGTTATGGAGGAAAAATAAAATCAGAAACAGGTAAAAAATATATGCGAATGGCATATATAATTACTAATAATATTCAAAGAGCTTTAAGAGATAAAAATAAATATTCTGGAAAAATAGATGGAATTGCAGGACCTATTACAGTTAAAGCTATACGAGAATTTCAAACAAAAAATAACTTCATGGCTTTTGGTGAACCTACTCTAAAATCTTTAGAACTTATGGTGGATGAAAATAAATATTTAAATATTAAGAATGTGTTACAAAGTTTAAAGAATGATATTAAAAATAGCAATACTAGTTCGACTGTGAATTTAACATTAAATAAAGACGAAAATATTAGCCAAGATATTAAAGATGCTGATAAAATTGTAGAATTAGATTATTGGAGATACGTAAGAGATAAAAATGATATTAGTTATTTAAAATTATACCTTAAGAGATATCCATTAGGTCAATATGCTGAATTAGCTAAAGCAGATATTGAAGAATTAAATGCAAAATATAATATTAATTATAATATTAATGATTATGGCAAATATTATGCACTGATCATTGGAAACAATGATTATTATCACTTGCCTGATCTTCAAACAGCTGTAAATGATACTGAAGTTCTATCAACTTTATTAGAAAAACAATATAACTTTAATGTTGTTAATCTGATTAACGCTAATAGAGAAGATATATTAAGAGAATTCAATATATTACGAAACAAAGCAGGTAAAGAAGACAATATATTAATTTATTATGCTGGCCACGGTGAACTCGATAAAGAAACAAATATTAGTTATTGGCTTCCTATAGACGCAGCACCAAAAGATACTACTTTTTGGATAAGAACCTCTACTATTGCAGAGGAATTAAGAGGTTTTAAATCAAAACATATTTTAATTGTAGCAGACTCCTGCTTCTCTGGAAAAATTTTAGAAAGAGCTCTAGCTGTAATAGAGGAAACTGATGCTAAAAATGACAATTGGTTAAAAAGAAATAAAACATTAAAGGGAAGGACTGCGTTGACCTCTGGAAACAATGAACCAGTTCAAGATGGCTCAATAGGAGAGCAACATTCAATTTTTGCAAAATATTTTATCAAAAGCTTAATAAGTAATACTAAAATAATTTCCGCCAAAGATATATATGAAAATATAAAAGAAAATATTATAAGTAATTCTAAACAAACTCCACTTTATGAAAGGATTCCTATGGCAGGCAGTGAAGGAGGGCACTTCGTATTTATAAAAAAAACTCAATAATTAATATTAAAAATAAGTTATTTACGAAATTCACTTAAATGTATAATTTTCGCTGAAGGAGAAATAGTTAATGATTGTTTTTTTTCTTCATAACCTAGTTTTGCCATAGCTTCACTATTACCATTTTTTTCTGACTGCTCCAGCCAATATAGACATCTCTCATTATTAATATCTACACCTTCCCCATTTTGAAACATGCACGCTAATGAATATTGAGCATCCGAATTATTTAATTTTGCTGCCTTCATATACCATTTAAAGGCTTTATGATAATCAATATCTATTCCTCCTGAACCATAATAATATATTTCTCCAATATAAAATCCTGCAGATGCTTCTCCTAAATCTAATGCTCGCTCATAATACTTAATAGCTTTCTTTTTATTTATTTTCACACCTAATCCATCATCAAACATTACACCTAAATTATTTAATGCGAACCCATTATTTTGTTTTGCTGCACGGCCATACCAAAGTAATGATTTTGAATAATTTTTTTCTTCATAATATACATATCCTAATCTAGCCTGTGCTTCAGCTAAGCCTTGAGAAGAAGATTTTTTATACCATAAAATAGCTGTCTTATTATTAATTTTAACACCTTCTCCATACTCATACATGTGTCCTAAATTAAATTGTGCATATTTATTATTTTGCCTTGCAGCTTTTCTATACCAGTATAGAGCTTCTTTGGTGCTTTTTTTAATTCCCTTTCCTTTATCATATAATAGACCTAAATTAAATTGTGCCTCATTTATTCCTTGTTCTGCAGCTTTCGAATAATAATATAAAGCTTTTTTAAAGTCTTGTTTAACTCCTTCTCCTTCTCCATACATTACACCTAAATTATATTGCGCTTCTGCATATCCCTGATCAGCAGCCTTACTATACCATTTAATTGCTTCTTTTAAGTCCTGCTTAACTCCATCACCTTTATCAAACATAAGAGCTATATTATATTGTGCTAGTTCATGGCCCTGATCTGCTGCTTTTTTATACGACTCTAAAGCTTTAGTCTTATCTTGCTTTATTCCTTCTCCCTCAAAGTAACTATGACCTAAACAATAATGACCCACCATATCATCTAGGTCAGATGCCTTTAAAAACCATTTAAAAGCTTCCTTATCATTTTTCTTTACCCAAACACCTTTATCATAAATGAGTCCTATCATTGTTGTAGCTTCAGGGTGATTACAATTTGCCGCCTTCTGATAAAAATCAAAGGCTTTATGATAATTTTCTTTTACGTATTCTCCGTTATGATACATAAAACCTAAATGATATAGCGCCATAGGCTCTCTTTTTTTTGCAGCTTTTAGAAAATATTTGTAAGCTTTAGATAGATCTATATCTGTCCCATGTCCCATATAATAACAATACCCTATTGTAGCTGTGGCTGATATATCTCCTTCCTTGTGAAAAATTAAACTCGTTTGAAAACCTAATTTTAGAGAAATTTCATAATGTTGATCAAAAAATTTATAAGCTATTTTATCTTCTAGCTCATATATAATATCAGTAGTATCTATCACTCTTTTTTTTGACCATTGGTCATATATTGCAGATTCTTTTAAAAAATTTCTTTTATCTTCTGATAAATCTTTACAAAAGAAACTATTTTCTAATAGCTTTTTTTCTTTGGATGATAATAAATTATCATATTTTCTTGCAAAAAGGTTTTTAATCATAATTCTTCCTGTCTTATTAAATTAAAACTTAATAATCACCATATAAATTCATTCCAATCGTAATCCTTATGGTACTCCGCATACCATTTAGAATCCTTTAGAGATCTGAAATTACGCCCACCTATTGGAGCGTCCTCTATATCATGTTTTGTATCAGGAGCATTCAAACTTGAAACTATTAACTGCTTTTCTACAAAATACTTTTCAATTGTATTTGTTGCTTCATAATTTGAAAACATTACTCTCAGAAAATGAATTTCTTCTTCAGTTTTAGCTTTTTTAGGGTTGTTAAGAAGTTGCTCATAATATTCTATAATTTGAATTTCCTTTATAGAAAATTTTTTTAATTCACTTTTCTTCCAATCTTCAAGGTTAACTTTATTCATTATTTTCTCCTTTATTAGTTATTTAAATAAAAGACGAAAATAATAATAAAAATGTTCCTAAATATTATTTATTTAGCCACATTTTGATTTTATCTCGGGCTAACAAACTTGGATATGTAGGCTTTTTACCTTTTTTTAAGCGTTTATTAATTCTATATTCTAATTCATCATAAATCTTATTAAGATTCTCTATATCATTCTGATCCTTAAAGTTTTTTGCATTATCTAGCAAGTCTCTTGCTAATCCTTTTATATTAAAAGGTTTATTAGCACTTTCAGAAACATTGTTCACATGAGGACTAAATAATAATCTTCTTGAAGAATCATAAATCATAAAACTATTATTAGAACAATCAGAACAACAATATTGATTATATTTATTTGAAACTTCTATTTTTGTAGGGATTTTATCAGGAAATATATCTTTTTTTTCAATTATCATTTCTTGATTACAGGAATCATCATCACATATAAAGTAAAAATACTCATACCACACTTTTGATTTTTCAATAATTTCACGCTGTTCCAAAATAATTTTTCTTAATAAAAATTCTAGAGATACATTCCACTCATTGGAGATCAAAACAATAAACTCATTTTCTTTTTCATGAAAAATATTATCTACAGCGATTAATTTTGTTAAATGATTTATACATTCTTCTCTTTCATATTTTTTATTTATATCTTTTATTAAAGAACTTAAAAATTTATTATTATTGATATTGTCATACAACTCTTTTAGAAAAAAAGCATATTTACTATCATCTATATCTATGGATAATTCTTTTAAGAGATATTTTTTTTCATTAGGATGAATTATTCCATCAATTGCAGCTACAGAAATTAATATTTTATCAATATTATTATCCATAATTTAAATTTCTAAACCTTTCTTCTTGCAGTCATTAACTAATTTTAGCATTTCTACACTTTGGAAGTCTTTAGGTATTTTCCCTAACTTAGTAGCAAATATTAAATTATTAATTTTGGGCGTCATTAGCTTATTAGCAACAGCAAATCTTGTTATTTCATCCCACATGACTTTATTTATTTTCATAATTTCTATTTGTGCATTAATTGTATTGTCAATTTTTTGATTATTAATAGCTTCCCGATGAATTGCTTTTTTTTCTTCACTGCCTAACGTAATAGAATTTATTAAACTCTCATTTATATCAATTTTTAAATTTTTTATGCCTGAAATTTTTTCTTTATCTCCGGTCCAACAATAAACTCTCTTTCCATATTGCGTTATATTATTCATAGGATCAGTTCTCAATAACTCATCATTAACATTTTTACTAATTATATTTATTACATCACTAAATTGCTCACTAATACTTTGATTTAACCAAACTTTATTAAAATCTATATCTAGCTTCTTACTTTTCAAAAACTCACTTAGCCAACTAATAGTATAATTTAAAACTACAGATTTTAACCCTCCCTTAGTATTGAAAGAAGAATTATGAATTAATTTGTCTGATGATTGAAAAATAATAGCTTTAGCAATAGCTTCCTTAAACCATAGTTCATTATATTTAACGTCTTGAGTTTTCCATTTATCTGCTATATCTGTTTGAAAATATCCTATATATTTTGCTGGCCCCGAACATACTATATGAGGCTGTCTATCAAATGATACTAAATATTTTGCTAAATCTATTTTCTTTATAAGCTGACTTTTAGGGTATTCCATTAAAAATTTCTTTTTAGCTGCTTCTGTCTTATATGCAGTGCCATCTGTATATTGTCCTCTAGCCCTTTCATAGAACCATTTAGTTGAGATAAATTCTCCCTCTTTAGGAGGAGCAGATAAACGCCTAGAAAAATCTTGAATTCTTCTATGAAAAGGATGATTAGAATAAAAATCAGCAGCATTTACTTTATTTTGAGTATTAGCATATAAAGAAATATTTTTAATAGTTTCATCCATGATATCTGACTTAACTAGAGACAACTTTACTTGAACAAAAGCTTTTTTTAAGTCTGCTTTTTTAAGTACTTTATTTTTATTACCACTTTCAAATAAATTGAGGCCTACCTCTCTTGCATATAATGTTGAAGCTGTTGTTTGTCCTCCATTTACTATTTGCAAATCTTTTATTTTCTTAATTTTTGAAACACCCTTTTTATCTTTCTCCATAATAATATCCGATGCCACTGCAGTAATTCCATTATTATAAGCAAAAAACATTTCTGGCTTTTCAATTAATGTAGTTATAATTCCCTTATTAACTCCTCCTGTAGCTTTTAAAAAGCTTCTTACATTTTGTTCTAAAAGCCTTCCTTTATATTCTGAATATATATTAGCCAATAATTCACATGGGAAAACTAATAGAAGTGAACTGTAATTTTCAGAGCCTGACTCACCATCTATATAAGTACCAGCGTCTAAATATGAAAGTGAAGGAAAACCCATATCTTTGATATCTATTTCTATGTCATCAAAACCTTTTTTTGAATTAATCATTCTATAGTATTGCGACATATCTAAGACGCTATAGGTGCATAAAATATTGTTTATTGATTTATTATCTATTCTATTTAAACGTGAAGCTAATCTTGCATTAGAGAACAGATAAAACCTTATCTTATTAATTTTCTTATGCTTATATTTTTCTTGAATAAAATAAGCTAATTGAAAACCATCTGATGTTTCCTCTAAATCTTCTAAAAAGTTTTCATCTAACGATTTAATTACAAAATTTTCTGCTCTTTTAAAAAAGCTTTTTATAGTATCTGTATTTAAAGTATCTAAACTTAAATTTGTCCTATAATCACATATTGCAATAGTTAGCTCACATAATTCTTCATCATAAGAATAACCATCAACTTGTAAGCCTTTAGAGATAAAAGGTGCGTAATCTAAATTATCAATATGACCAAACTCTGATGCAACCTCTTCAAATAAGGCAAACATTGTTGCTGCTTTAAAGTCTTCTTCTGCATGAGACTTAAGATCTAAATCTTCTATAAACTCTTTGTAACAATTTTCTAATTCGTCTAATTCTTTTTTCATTTTTTTTTCCTTATTAATATTCTGTAAATACCAAACGAAAAATTCATACTTTTGTTACTTTTATATTAAAAAAACTTATGCTTTATCCTCTAAAATATAAAAATCCTCTTTATTGATTTCCCATTTATCTAATGAATTTATATCCAAAACATAAGACGCTGATACTACTAATGTAGGAATATTTTTCTTTACTAATTTGGGAAAGTCATCATCTATAATAAAGAATTTTCTCTTAAAGAGACTATATCTTTCTCTATTATATAATTCGTTATCTACATATCCAGCCTCAAAAATAATACTCTCGAATAGATCTAAATTATTTAAATCTTCACTAAGTATATTTCTTATATTATTAATAATTTCCTGAAGAGAAATTATATCTTTATCATTATTATCCTCCTCTTTATTAGGAGAAAGAATTTGATGAATTAAATATATTTTTCCAGATTCATTATTCAATTGCTCTAATGAGGAAATCTTAATTTTATGGTCAGAAGAACTTAATTGAGTTTTTACTTCATAAAGATTGCTATTAAAGGCAAAATCTTGTTCTCCCTCTAGAGGCCCCTGCCAAGTTTGTAAACCTTCTTTAAAAGATAATTCATTAAACATTATATCTTTTAAAAATAATAATTCTCCAATTAATCCTATTTGCTGCTCTTTTGTTAAGGTTTTAGAAATAGATTTTCTAAAAATATCTTGCCAGCGCGTTAATCTTTTTATTATTACGCCTATTGTTGCTTTAGAGTCATCTCTCGTTATTACATCTGTTGCTTTCAATATATCTTTACAAATAATTCTAAATATATCTCTGTTACCTGGGTCTTTTAGAACTATTAATAACTGCGTAGTATCTTTTAGTTGTTGTTGAGATATTTCAAAGCCTTCAAATTTAGGAAGAGTTTTATTATTTTCTATTTTGTTTCCTTCATATAGAAAACAATAAGATTTTTGAAAATTTATAGCCCAAAAAAAATTCTGTGGATGCATTATAGAAGATGCTCTAATTTTATTTAATTTATCTTTAAATTCTTGAAAATTCTTTTCTATATCTTCCCATGGATTTATATCACTCATTAACTAACTCCTCATCATTTTCATCAATCTCATTT
Organism: Candidatus Pelagibacterales bacterium; assembly: GCA_002720535.1. GTDB lineage: Bacteria > Pseudomonadota > Alphaproteobacteria > TMED109 > TMED109 > TMED109. Next base: position 21,114 of record PBIU01000007.1, read on the forward strand.
ATTTCTAATGCTAGTTCTTGTTGATAATAAGTTTGATTTACCGCGTAAGACTTAAAAACAGGTTTTATACTGTTTGCATTACGTTTGGGAAAATGAATACCAATTGTAACAAAATTATTTGAAAATACTGGTTTTGGTTTATTTTGAGAGCTTCCTTTATACTTACTAGTCCCTGTACATTTCATTACGTGGATTATAAGTAACGGTTTTTCCCTTTCTTCTCCGTCACATAGACCTATAAATTTATCATCTGCTGACTCTACTTGCCTATTTTCAGACGGTGAGTAAATATTAGTAGTTGTATCTACTCCTCCTGCACTTCTTGTTCGGACAGGAAAATTTTGATTTTTAATAATATCTTTCTCAAAGTATTTCGCTGTTTTAGTTTTATTTTGTGTAATAGGTAAAAATATATCCCAATTTTTAAGCTCTTCTTTTCTATCATATATATATTCATAAATAGTAGATTTATTACCTTCTGATCTGAATTCTCTAAAATGTACATTACCTGGAGCATATATAAAATCATCAATTAAAGATAGAACATCTTTTATAGAAACATCAGTCCAAAAATATGGTTTTTTATTGTCTATATCTTGAGTTATATATTTATTTCCAATTTTGCTAATAAAAGCTTTAATAGTATTTCGGTTATTATCATTTGTTTTTTGAGTATTAATAATTTTATCTACTTGAATACGTTGACCACTAAAATCTAAAGCAAAGTTTATTTTTCGAGAAGTTCTCATCTTATTTGCTGCAGTAATTCTTAAAACTCCGGGATGATCTCTTACTTTTAAACCAAAATCTTTTGGCGTACGCTTTTGTTCACTCATATCTTTGATAGAATCTACCAACTCAATTACATCTGCTGTAATATCTGTATAATAATTAATAGATTTCTCAGGTAGATATAATTTACAGAACTCACCATATCCATCTCGATATCCAAACCACCTTCCCATTTGCATTACAATATCAAATGCCGAAGAATTTCTTAAAACATATGATACAGTTAGGCCCTCTAATGTAAGGCCTCGAGATAAAGCAATACCTCCTATAGCTATAACATGAAGTCCCATTTCTTTTTTATCATCAGGGTATTTTAATGGACTACTTCTCATATTTACTGTTTGTACTTCAATAGTACTCACTGCATCAAATAACTTATTCTTTATGTTATCCCATGTAATAATCCTATTTTCTTCAACTATATTTTTTTTTATACCACCTCTTGTAAGTGAAAACTTATCATTAAATAAATCATAAAAACTTTTAATTATATAATGGTCTTGTTCAGAATTCTCTAGCCCACTATTGACTTGAAGAGCTTTCTTTAATTCCTGTAAATAAGGGTAAACATAGTTATGGACTTCTTCCTGCATAAAATTAAATCGAGAAACATTAATCATCATAGTACAATTTTTATTTTCTTTACCCTTTAATATAAATATTGCTCTCGTAATTATAAAAGATCTAACCGCTTCCTCTAATGAGGGTGGTATTCCTTTTAAAGGTTCTCTATTTTTATGTTCCATTGGAATAATATCTTGATAATCATCTATTTCCACTAAGTGATCTTTATGTGTAGCTAACCTCTCTTCTCCAAATATTTGTTGGGGACCTATATAATTATTGGGAGGATCCAAAGCATATATATAGTCTTTTGGGAATAAATCATTTCCTTTTCCTTCTATATAACTATCAGGATCTATAAAAATATTAGCAAAAGGAGTTGCTGTATAACCTAAATATGAAGATTTAGAAAAACACATAAGTATGTCTCTTATACCTTCATTTATTCGTGTAGTTTCTGAATTATCTTTTTTTGTATTAATAGAGGCATTATCTGCCTCATCGTCAATAACTAAAAGTGAGGACCTTCTCCTTACTTCCATTTCGTCATTATTAAAAAATGTAACAAGATTCTTTAAAGTATTTGTATTTTTTTTAACTACAAAGATTATAGGCTCTTTAATAGAAGAAAGAGAGGTGTTTATATTTGCCTTATTAAGTGAAAAATCATCTTTTACATTAGTGAGAGTAATAGGAACTCTTTTATTATTGATGTTTCCCACACATTTTCTTCGTTCTGCTCCCAGGGAGGAAGTGTCTCTACCTACAAAATAGCAATCAATTCTTTGTTGGGTCTGAGAGCGCAAAGAATTAGTTATACCTGCAAGTAGTACAATTACTTTGTATCCAACATCCGCAGCTTTAGCTATTACTGCAGAATAATTTAGAGTTTTACCACTTTGGACTGATCCTAAAACCATTCCTGTGCGAGGCCATATTCCATCAATATTTGGGTTTCCAACTAAATCTATAATTTTATCAGTATCCTCGTCTAAAGTCGACACAACCCCTGGTGTAATCTCATCTCCTTTTAAAAGGAAAGATCTCAGTCTATCCCAATAATAAAATTCATTTTTACTATCGGTTTTAAAACTTTTAAGCCATTCTTTATGGTTTTTTTCTACTACTGCATTTCCAGTATTTTGTTCAATAACATATGTAGCTTCTATATATTTCGCGATATTTTCTAAACCCTCAGAAGATATATTATATATACCAACATTTTTATTTATAGATTCTCTTATAGTTTGAGAACTTCTAACTAATAATTTTTGAATATTATCCTCACATAATAAAATAATATTCTCTGCCTGTTCTACAACTAAACTTGAATGTTTATTTTTATCTTTGAGATAATTCAATATTTCTTCTTTAAAGGACATTTATAATATTTTCCTCTTTTAAGTGATCTATAAGAATATTAAAATCTTTTTTAAATGGTTCTGTATTTTTTAATATCTCTAATATTTTCTCTTGTGATAGGCCGTTTTTAATTTGCCCTTTAACAAAAATATCACAGAAATCAATTATTTTTTCTCTATCCGTATTACCTAAAGAAACCTTTTTAGGATTGTCTATTATATCTATGTTCATAGACTCCGCAGGAAATGATTGTGCAATAAATCTAAAAATATTTTGCCACTCCTTATACGCCTTAGAATCTAATTTATCTAAAGCACTTTTGATAACTGGATGTTGCACATTTATGTCATATTTAATTTCCCCTTCTTTAATTTTTCTAGTCCAAAAATTAACTGAGTTAACTTTATCTATTTTACTTCCTCTATTTCTATACACTCTTCCGCTTTTTTCTTTTATTCTTTTTATTAAATCTCTAAAACGAGGTTTTAATCTAGGGTCTATTTCTGCACTATTTTTATCAATTTTAATCTTAAATTCCTTATCTAAAGTATTAGGAAGATCTACTTTAATTCTTGCGAGATTAGATAACTCTCCATATTGTGCTAAACCAAACCACTCTCCTGAAATAATTAATCTTCTATTTCTATATATATAAAAGCCTTGCTTTCTTATATAACCATCTTTACCGGCTTGTTTTTCATATTCTATTTTTTTAATTTTTGAATAATGCGGTATTATAAAAGGAGTCATGGTAATTTTCTTGTTATTAATTGTAAACACCTCTCCTTTTAACTCTTGCTGACCTGCATGTCCCTCCATGAATGGATCGATAACAGGCGCCTCTAAACCATTTACTAGAATATTAATTTTATTTTTAAATTCTTCACCCTTTATAAATCTATGAAAAGTAAGTGCTATTTCATTTATAGTATCAGAAATTAATGCATCAAACTCATCTTCTTTAAGTGTATAATTGTTAGTTAAAAACTCTAAATTTTTCCAAATAACTTTAGTAAAGCTCTTTTTACTTTTGACTTCAGCCTTGGCTTCTTTTTCAATATCCTTAACCTCTAATTCTCCCCAATTATAATTACTTCCCACATTATCTAAGTCCCACTCACCTCCAGAAATAATATTTCCATTAGATGTTATAACGGTAAGAATTTTTGCCTGTGAAAATGATGCCGTTTTTAAACCTAATCCAAACCTTCCCAGATCATCTTTTTCTCGAACTTCATTAGGATTAGAACTATTCAATTTCATGGCATTTTCCAGTTCTTTAGTGGACATTCCATAGCCATCATCCAAAATTGTAATAAAAGGATTATTATTATTCCACTGACAATTTATACTAATTTTTTTTGCTTTTGCTTTTATACTATTATCAATTATATCAGCCAAAGCGGTAGCCAAATTATAATGTCCCATATAACTTATTGATGCCATCACATTTTCAGAATTAGGAGGATTAGATCTATATTTTACCATTTCTCACTCATTTAATTTAATATTTCATAACTAGTACGATATAAATTTAAATTTGTTCCCTTATTTAAAAAAAAGATTTAAATTAGAACAGAAATAATAATAAGTAGCAAATAGTATATTACAGTTTGTAATAAATGAGATTTAGGTACTGACATTTTTATGAAGAAAATACAGTTTACATTAGGGGAAATGTTTAGTGGTCCTGGCGGTCTAGGTTATGCAGCTAAAAATGCTAATTTTGTCTATAATAAATCTATTAAATATTCTTTCAAACATTTATGGACTACTGATATCGATAGTGATTCTTGCACTACTTATAAAAACAATATTCAAAATAATGATTCAAATTTTAAAAGTTTTTGTAAGGATATTCATAAACTAGATATCAATGAACTAAATTATGTCGATGGATTTATGTATGGTTTTCCGTGTAATGACTTTAGTATTGTTGGAAAATCTATTGGGCTTGATGGCAAGTTTGGTGCACTATACAGATATGGTGTTAAATATATTAATAAAAACAATCCTAAATTTTTTTTAGCTGAAAATGTAGGAGGAATTTCATCAGCTAACGAAGGAAAAGCTTTTAAAAAAATTATTCATGATTTAAAAAATGCTGGCAAAGGATATAATATTACAACGCATTTGTTTAAATTTGAAGAATACGGAGTTCCACAAAAACGCCATAGATATATATTAGTTGGGTTTAGAAAAGATTTAAATTTATATTTTAAGGTTCCTGCCCCTCAAGGAAAAATTATTACTGTTAAAGAAGCCCTCGAAAAAAACCCTATACCAAAAAATATTTCAGGACAAGAATATACAAAGCAAAGTAAAACCGTCATAGAAAGATTAAAGTATATTAAAAAAGGAGAAAATGCTTGGAGTGAAAATATTCCCGAGAATCTTCAACTCAATGTAAAAGGAGCTAAATTAAGTAATATTTACAAAAGATTAGACCCTGATAAGCCTGCTTATACAATTACTGGAAGTGGTGGCGGAGGAACTCATGTTTACCACTGGAAAGAAAATAGAGCATTAACTAATAGAGAAAGAGCCAGACTACAAACTTTTCCTGATACATTTGATTTTTATGGAAATAAAGAAAGTGTGAGAAAGCAAATAGGTATGGCTATTCCTGTTAAAGCTGCAAATATAATTTTAGAAGCAATTCTAAAAACATTTGCAAAATATGACTATGAATATGTTAACCCATCATTTGAAGATGATAGACAAATTAGCTTAAATATATAAACCTGAATATTTAAGAAGCATACATTACAACCAATGCGAAAATTATCATAGAAACAATAATGATAAATAATATTCTTTTAAAACCTTTTACTAATGTAGGAAAAAGAATTCTCAATATTATTANAACNGCCGCTATTACTAATAATTTTATTAACGTCATAAANAACATTAANTTTTAGCCTGCATTTTATAGGNTCCTAATTCTTTAATATAATCTTCTGCAAATCCCTCATATACTTTTTGNCCCATTTTAAAAAAATTAGCTTCCTCATTTTTTACATCTCTAAAATAATTAGCTGGCCTTCCAGCAAAAATAGTATTAGCTTTGACGACTGTTCCAGCTTTGACNATTGCTCNAGCTCCAACAAAAGCATCTTCTTCAATTACTGCATCATCTTCAATAGTACATCCCATTCCAATTAAGCAATTATCTCCGATAGTGCAAGCTCCCAGTCTTACATTATGTCCTACCGTTACCTTTTCACCTATAACCAAAGACTTTTNTCCNGCGTCAATTATAGTATTATCTTGAATGTTAGAGCCTTCTCCTATAAAAATATTNCCTCCAGGTAGTGAAGAAATAATTGTAGNAAACCATAAACTGGNTTTATCTTTTACNGTAATATCGCCTCTTATNATTGCATCGGGAGCNATAAAAGCTTTAGAACTAATNTTCTCTAATCCTATTTTATAATTTAGCCANGGCTCTAAACCAAGTTCTNCCAATGGGTCNTCCCCTNCTAANTCACATCGNACAATACTNNCAGATACAAACTCATNAGNTAAAATTTCAGATNTATACTTACTNAAANTTTTATTTTNAGTTGTTCCTATTACTCNAGCTGGNGCCCCTGATATTAATGAATTATTAGGAAAAGTCTTTCCTGGNGGAATCAAAGAATTAGCAGTAATAATACAATTATCNCCTATTTGAGATCCATCCATAACAATTGCCTGATCNCCAANAATTACAGATTTTCCTATTTTACAAGCATGAACAAGAGANAACCTTCCAATAATNGAGCCNTCTCCAATATAAGAGCCCATNAAATCACTAGCCACATGCACAGTACTTCTNTCTAAAAATGTAACCTCNTTTCCTACAATAATTTCAGCTCCNTCTCCTCTTAAAACAACTCTATCTTTAAGAATACATTTTGAACCCAAAACAGTATTTCCTATAGCNNTTGAAGTAGAAGATCTAANTACATCTTTTTCTATTTTTGGAAAAAACCCNTTATAAGAAATTAAGTCNAATTTCAATTTTTTTGACTTTCTATAAAATCANCTTCCATTTCTTTTCTTAGTCTATATGCNTTAGATTCTGAGATAGCGCTTATATCTTTTTGTGAAATCACTTGTCCTTCTGAAATATTATTTATCAGTTTAACATTATGAGCTAGGCCTATAGGTAAAGCATTTAAAGAAATAGACTTAGAAGCTGGAATTAGTTTTCCCCAAACTGTTGTACCTCCCTCNCCGTCCAAAATTTCTCCTGCCTTTAAATTTCTTTTTGCTACAGANGCCGCATCACCAATAAACATTTTNGTTGATCCAGTAGATCTATTATCTAATAAAGTAGTAGCAACACTNAAACCTAATTCAGATCCAATTAAATGTATTGGTCTCCATAGCGCTGCATATTCACCNCTATCATCTACTGGAACNCCATATTCTCTAAAGCATTGTTCTGTATATTTAGAATCTGATTTAAAAACAACAAATACACCCCAACGTAAATTATCAGGTATTTCCTTNCCTTCTCTACTTAAAGAAGACACCACCTCAACAGTCCCTGAATTATCTAATATTCCTCCAAACTCTTTTGGTTTTAAAACGTTTGCAAGCNTAGNAGTTCCTACAGATGGNAAAAGCANCCCATTTTCTGGAACTTTTAAACCTGTNGCATTAGCCAAGGCTCCCATTTCTATTGCAGATTTGGTNCCATCTAAAAATGAATTAAACATTTTAGGNTTTAATCCTCCAGCATTGGCTTCTTGCTCAGACAAACCGTAGTAATTCCAAACAGTTGAAGGAGTGCTTTTATGATATATAGGTAAATATTTTGTTCCCTTTCCAGCACTTACAACTTCGAAACCTGAGCTTTTTACTCTATCTATTAACTCACAAATTAAAGCAGGTTGATCTCCGTAAGCCATAGAACATATAACTCCTGCTTCATTCGCTTTTTTTATAATTGCAGATCCACATAATANATCAGCTTCTACTGTTACTAATACTACATGTGATTTGGCATTAAAAGCAGCAAGACAGTGATCAACTGCAGCCTCTGGATTACCTGTAGCTTCAATTACAAGATCTAATTGATCACACTCAGCTAGNTCTAATCCTGANTCTGTATACCAGATCTNATTTGATGCNTGAGCTTNATTNAANCCAGATNTATTTAAATTTTTTTCAAAANNGGCTGNTNTNATNGNGGCTTCTGCNTTTTTANAATNTAAATCCGCTATTGCACTAATTTCGATTCCAGGNGTACTTTTTGCTTGTGAGAGAAACATGGTAGCAAACTTACCTAAACCAATTACTCCTATACGAAATGACTTACCATTTTCCTGTTGATTAATTAATCTATCAAATAAATCTATATTCATTTAGAACTTAAAATTCTATTTATCTTAGACAAGAATCATCTACGCAGGTAATAGGAGTAAAGTCTCTATGAGCTTTGTATTCAGGTCTATTAAATTTAGTAATACAGTTACTTGTTCTATTTAAAGAAATGTAAACTATTGTTCTACTCCAGGGAGACATATTTGATGGTGATCCATGTACAAGAGTAGAATCAAACAATATCATAGAACCAGCTTTGCCTTGAGGTGCAACTATTCCACCTTTTTCTACTAATTTAGAAATAGTCTGATTATTAATTGTCCATAATGGATAAGAAGTAGTTGTTACATCATGATTTGCATCTATATATCCACCTCTATGAGATCTAGGAATAAAATTTAGCGGACCGTTAAATTGAGTCACATCATCTAAAAATAAACCTACATTAAGAGCTAAGCCTTCCGGCATTCCATCATCATTTTTCCATGTTCCATAATCTTGATGCCACTGCCACAAATCTCCATCAAACGCTTCTTTTCCGTTAACTTTAAATTGATGAATATATACATCCCCTCCTAAAAGTTGTTTAGCTGGTTCAACGATCCTAGGGTGTCTAGAAAGATTCGAAAAAACATCACTTAATTCGTGTGCAGCAAATACTGTCCTTACTGCTTTACCGTCTTTTTCTTTTTGAATTTGCTCTTTATCCATACTATACAATCTAGGAAGCTCCTTGTTCATTTTAGAAACCTCTACTGAATCAAAAACATTTTCAATAAATACATACCCTAATTCTTTATAAGAATTTATTTGTTCAACCGTTAATTTCATCTTCACCTCTTATTAGTTATTTCCTGTAGCAGTACCTTCTCTTCTCTGATCTGCCACACCATGGTAATAGCCATCTGTATCTTTAACAATAATATGTAAACCACTTGTCATATTCTTTCTCTTAATTTCATGGCCTATTCTTTCTAACTCCTCAGATAGAATATCACCTTTTTCACCTTTTTCAACAAATGATGCAAAACCTCTATTACATATATTTGGAAAGTGCGTAACATTTTCTGGCCTTATATTAAGATCTATCATTCTTACTAACGATGCAGCAACATAACATATTATTTGAGAGCCTCCGGGAGAGCCCAAAACCATTCTAAGATTTCCTGATGGGTCAAATACTAATGTAGGGGACATAGAAGAACGTGGCTTCTTTTTCGCCTCTGGGCGATTAGCAATTAAATTTCCTTCTTTATCTTTAGGATAGAAAGAAAAATCTGTCATCTGATTATTCAATAAAAACCCTGATGTCATTAAACCGCTTCCAAACATAAACTCTATTGAAGAAGTAAGAGCTATTCCATTTCCATTTCCATCAATAATAGAAATATGTGTAGTAGAAGATTTCTCACTAGTTACATCTTGTCCTAAAAAACTCGCTTTATAATTTTTAAAATTACCTTTTTTTGGGTTTTTTATCACATCATTATTTTTAATTAATAATGATCTTTCTTTTAAATATATTGGGTCTAACAGTTCTTTTATCGGAATATTAATAAAGTCATTATCTGCTATATAATACCCTCTGTCGGTATATGCTAATTTTGAAGCCTCTAAAAATAGATGCCAAACATTAGTATTAGTTAAAGACTTATTACTCAAATCAAAATTATTTAATATACCTAAAATCTGCAAAACTGTTATTCCTCCGGAACTTGGTGGACCCATTCCACAAATTTTCCAACTTCGATAACTACTACAAACTGGTTTTGTAAGTAATGGATTAACTAAATTAAAGTCCTCATTAATCATTCTTCCTGGATTCAATTTGTGATTAACTACCGTAGATAAAATATTATTTGCTAACTTTCCTTTTAATAATGCTTTAGAACCATCGTCTCTTATAGCTCTTAAGCTTGATGCAAATTCATAATTAGTTTTTAAAGTGCCTGCTTTTAGTCCGCCTTTATCCAATTCAAAATAATCTTTAGCATATTTTTGATTTTTTAAATGAGGTGCTCTTTTAATAAGTTTTTCTAAACGTTTGCCTATAATAAAACCTTCTTCAGAGTAATTTATTGCATCTTTAAAAAGAGAATTCCAAGGCAATTTGCCATACTTATTGTGTACTTTTTCAACAGTAGAAATTAAAGAAGGGACACCTACAGCTAATCCTCCAGATACAGCTTCAATAAAACCTTTCTTTTTACCATCAGAACTTAAAAAAATGTCTTGTGAATAATTTATAGGAGCTTTCTCTCTTCCATCCCATGCCTCAATTGTTTTAGAATAGGCATCATAATATAAGATAAAGACACCTCCGCCAATACCTGAGGACTGAGGTTCAACTAAATTTAATACCATTTGTGCAGATATAGCTGCATCAATTGCGCTTCCTCCAAGCTCTAAAATTCTTTTGGCGGATTGAGTGGCTCTATAATCTGCTGTAACAACCATATAATTATTTGCTATACTATGTTTTGACTTACCAATACTGCTGACAGAGCCTTCAGGTGATGATCTAAAACTATCTATTTCATCTGCACCTATAGTGGATTTTGATAAAATTATTATACTTATAAACCATGTAATTATTATTTTAAAAATCATATATTATCTCTTAGAAAAAAATTTCTTGCTTACTACTCATAATCACTTTATTAGAATAGTGTTTATTTAATAAGAGTACGATAAAATAAAAGTTTATAAAATGATTTTTTATGNTGGATTATAATGAGTATAGAAGTTATTAGAGATCTAAGAGGCTTACATTCTTCCATTGCGAGACATAGAAATGGGCCATTAAATACCGCCGCTTCCTTAGCAATAGTTCCAACTATGGGAGCTATTCATGAGGCTCATGAAGCATTAGTAGTTGAAGCAAAAAAAAATGCTAATATTGTTTTAGCTACAATTTTTGTAAACCCTATGCAATTTGGAGAAAATGAAGATCTAGATAAATATCCACGATCCGAAGAAGAAGATATTAAACGTTTAGAAGATAAAGGCTGTGATATAGTTTATATTCCTGAAAATAAAACCATGTATCCAGATGATTTTGATTTGACTATCAATGTTCCAAAATTAAGTTCAGTATTATGTGGAAAAGAGAGAAAAAACCACTTTCAAGGAGTAGCTACAGTAGTTGCTAAGTTATTGCTTCAGTCTGGAGCTGATTATGCAATTTTTGGAGAAAAAGATTATCAACAATTATTAATTATAACATCCTTAGTTAAAGACTTGGATATTCCGTGTAAAATTGTTCCAATAAGTACTGTAAGAGATAATAATGGGTTAGCAATATCCTCAAGAAATCAATATTTAAACCCTAAACAAATAAATATAGCTAATAATATTAATATAATTATGACTGAAGCAGCTAAAAATTTTTATAATGTTGATATTAATGAAACAATATCTTTTGTTAGAAAGAGCATAGAAAAAGTTGGGATAAATAAAATAGACTATATAGAAATTAGAGATAATCATAATTTAGAAAATATAAGTAATAATAATAAATCTAATGCAAGATTATTCATAGCCGTATATATTGATGAAGTAAGATTGATAGATAATATCAAACTATAAAAAAATTTTTTAATGCGCCCGTAGCTCAGCTGGATAGAGTATCTGATTACGGATCAGAGGGTCAGGGGTTCGAATCCTCTCGGGCGCGCCATTAAACTCCAAATATTGAAGCCAATCCCATTTTATTTTCTAATTCATTCATTTCCTCATCTGATGGAATTGTACCTAAATTACTTGCTGCTTCTAGAACTAAAGGAAGAATATCTACATCTCCTAATGAATTTAAAAATATATCTTTATGCCCTAATACCCAGTCTACAGATTTTTGAATACTAAATTTATCATCTAAAGGCTGATACCATGGAGTATAAATTTTTTTCATACCGGCTGCGTATGGACCTCTAGCAACAGCTTTTATAGTTTGAACAGCAATATTTTTATTTTTACATAATTTTAAGACATTTTGAAAATCTCTAGGATAATTCCTATGTTTTGACATAAACCAATTCCATGGCAACAAAATAGAATCAAAGTTATATTGCTCTATACTTTTTTGATGCATAGCAGCAACTGTCCATCCATGCCCAGTAACTCCTATATATTTAACTAATCCCTCAGACCTTGCTTCTTTTATTGCCTCTAAAGCACCTTCTTCCCCCATAGCTTGATCCCATTCAATAGGATTCGTTAAACCATGCAATTGCATTAGATCTATGTGATCAGTATTTAAGCGTTCTAATGAGCGTAATATGGATTCTTTTGCTTCTTTATAGCTTCTCTCGTAAGTTTTAGTGGCCAAAAAAAAGTTTTTTCGGTGATTTTTCATCCAAGGTCCTATTCTTAATTCCGCATCTCCATAAATTTGAGCAACGTCAATATGATTGATGCCATACTCTAATAATAAATCTAATATTCTATCTGAAGTAGATTGTGTCTCATTCCATAAAGCAGCCGCNCCAAATATTANTGATGAACTTAAATGCCCAGTATTGCCAAATTTTCGCTTTTCAATTGCCATATAAATTCTCTAAAAATCGTCAGACTTTAATCTAATTTGAGACAGATATTTATAACTTATCATAATATGAAAAATATAAAAAAGAAGTAGTAAAATTTTATAGTTGCTATATAGTTTAATTTTGCATAGCAGGAATGCTAAAAAGTAATATATTCGTAATTAGGTATAGGTTTTATGATTTTAAGAAAGTGGCAATCAGAAATAATAACAAAATACGAAGAAATTAAAAAAACTCATAAAAAATTTATTCTAAAAGCTCCAACTGGTGCAGGAAAAACAGTTTTAGCTAGTGAAATTATTAAAAAGTTCTATGTACATAAAAAAATCTTAGTTTTATGTCATAGGATTGTTTTATTAGAACAACTAGAAAGAGAATTAAAGATAAATCATAAAGTTAGAAAACTTGGTATTTCAGATGATATAAAATGTTTTGGTAATGCAGATATTATTTTATCAACTAATTTAAGATCCAAGTATGCCATTGCTTCATTAATTCCAGAAGCTGATTTAATCATTATTGACGAAGCTCATAGGGTTTCTCCTGTAGGATCTGCTTATCAAAGAGTTCTAAATATTTTCGATGAAAGAGGTAAAAAGTCTAGTCATATAATGGGCTTAACCGCGTCCCCAGAGAGAAGGACTGGAAATCAAAACGATCAATTAGGTTTAGTTTTTGACGCGATTATTGATTGCGCTGATATAAAAACTCTAATTGAAGATAAAGTTTTGGTTCAACCAATTTATAGACCCCATTTTATTCATGATCTAAATTTAAATAATGCTGAAATCAAAAATGGAGATTTTCCAATTTCAGTTTTATCTAATGCAATTATAAAATCTTCAATGATTGATTATGCTCTTTTCATCTATAAAGAAGAGAGAACAAAAGTTATTCCAACTCCTATTTCAGCTTGGTTTTGTCCAGATGTAGCAGTAGCTAATAAAACTCTTGATATACTTAAAAAAGCAAAAATAAAAAGTGATATTCTTACAGCTTTGACTCCGACAGGAGAAAGAAATCGAATACTGTCTGATCATTTAAACGGTAAAATTGAAGCAGTAGTATCCGTAGGTGTTTTAATTGAAGGATGGGACAACCCTAATTGTAATATCATAGTACATTGTCGGCCTACTTTATCAAAAGTGTTATGGGGACAATCAGTAGGAAGAGGTTTAAGGTGTGCTAAAGATAAGGATAAATGTATTATTATAGATGTTAGCTCAAATTGGAGTACTTTTGGTCCAGTAGAAGACCTTAAATGGGATTTGTGGAGTCACAGAAGATCATTTATTAAATTTCAAAATAGATTTAATTGGATTGCTCAACAATTTGACGAGCAAGAAAAAAAGTCTTCGTTTTTTATATGTGAAGGAAAAAATAAAGATGAAGAAAGATGCTCCTATATTTATAAAAAGGATCTTTATAAAGATGATCAATGTCCCGTCTGTTCATCTACCGCTTGTATAGATATTCATAAAGAAAAACTTGTAGATTCTAATGTGAGTGATCTTAATTTACATGGAATGTTTTTTGATAGAATTCCTAGAATATTTCAAGAACTTAAGCCTAGCGTATGGAATAGTTTAGAAAGACAAGCTTGGAACTATAAAAGCATCGAAGAACTTACGTTTCTAATCTTTTGTAAATCATTTTACTATATAAGTGGAAATAAAACTAATTCTGAGTCTGAGTATTGGAACTTAATAATAGAAGCAGAAATTAATGTTAGAAAATTTCTAATTAGCAAAAATATTAGTGTTACTCAACAAGAAGAGTTCAGTTTTGCAGCAATAGCTGACGGACTACTATTAGGAAAAAGAGTTAGAACTGTCCAAGCTCATTATGGAATATTTATGTGTGGACAAAAATTTGAAGGTCATACAATAAAAGAATTAGAGAGAAAATATCAAAAAGCACTTCAAATTGGAGAAAGGATTGTAATTATGGGATGTCATAATAGAGAGAAATTACCTTACTTTAATGCTCAATTAGAATTATCCTCCTAAATTATAAATTTATAATATATTATTCAGCTAAATTCGGAGTAAATATAGGCTTATTACTTTTANCTTTTTGTTTTCTTATTTTTACTAAGGGCGGACATTTATGTTCATCACTATATAGTGATTGACAATCAAGGCAATAAAAGCATTCATCCATTATTATTTCACCAGATGGTTTAATAGCATTAATGGGGCATTCATTTGAACACAGCTTGCAAGGACTTCCACATTCCTCTCTTCTTTTTAAAGGTTCAAATATTCTTAGNTTACCACCTAAAGCCATTAAAGCACCTAAAGGACATAAAAATCTGCAAAAAAAACGTTCTACAAAAACACCAATAAATAATAAAATTATTGCATATGTNACAAAATACCATTCTCTCCCAAATTTCATTGAAATAGCAGTTTTAAAAGGTTCTACTTCAGAAGCTATATTTAAACTTGCCAATGAATAAAATGCAGTTCCTATTAATCCAACTAAAATAAAATATTTAACTGGCCATAATAATTGATGCCCTCTGTGACTTATTTCAATTTGTTTAATTTTTATAAATTTTGCCAATTTAGCTAAAAGTTCCTGCATTGCGCCGAAAGGACATAACCAACCACAAAAAACTCCTCTTCCCCACAAGACAAAACTTACTATAACAAAAATCATTAAAGATACTAAAATAGGGTCTGATAAAAGAACGTCCCAAGAAGGTTGGTGATAAGGTGCTGTTATCCATGTTAATAAACTAAGTATTGTTACTTGTCCTCCAGCATAAAAACCTAACCATACTAATACCCAAACTAAAAATATATAGCGAAAATTTTTCCATACAACTTCCCTTTTAACCAAGTAATCCATTCTCCATAGAGCAAGCGATAATATGGCTAAGGTAAAAAATAATAAGCTTAAATTTATTTTCTGGCTTTGCCAGGCAGCATGCCATACTGGTTCATTATTATTNGCTAGTACCTTTAAACCNTCTGGTTGAATAATATATTTTTCATTCATATTATAATTTATATAAAAAACTTTACTTTTTTGCTTATCTTTGCTTTCAATCAATAATTCAAACTTCCACGGTTTAACAGGGTCTATTCCTACAAATGCAGGAATCCTATATATGCCAGCTTCCGCAAAAAAAGGTTTATCTTCCCCATGTAAAAAACCTAAATTTCTAAAATGATCTTTGGACAGCTGAAATCTTTTNTCGCCTTGAATGATTGCCATTCTTTTAAATTCGCCTGCTGCAATATGTGGTTCTCCATCAAGNGGATACCTTCCCAATCCAGCTACTACTAGAGTTGTTTCTTTTGGATCGCGACCTGCAACAAATATATCATACCATTTATCACCAAGAAGATTCCTTCCAATTGTTGGAGTTATCACTGGTGCTACATATAAATCAATTACTAAATTTCTATCAGTATCTTTATAACCTCTCTTAACTTCTTTTTGCTCCGCGGCGACAGGAGTGTTACCTGCGAATTGAGCAGCATATCTATAAATATCTGCCACCCCTGTTCTATTTGTAATATCAGGATTTTCTATTCCAGACTTTATTAAATCATCAATAGTTAATTTTAGTCTTCCTACAGANCCATCAGATACTAACTTATCAAAAAGAGCTTCTTCAAAACTAACTATATCTATAACTGGCTCATCACTAAGTCTCATTCCTTTGTATAATGCTAATGTCCTCGCAGCCCTTAAAATAGCCCCATTAAATAAAACGGCACTAACTGTTGCTGAAGAAATACCATCNAAATCTCCTGGCCCTTCAGTTCTTAATAAATTTATTTTTATTGGTAAACGAATATCTAAGTCTTTATATTGAGCGGTAAATAATGGCATCACAAGTTCTCCATCTGGGGTATACATGCCAATTATAGGCTCTAAATGGTCTATNACTTTCGCTCCTGCTAATTTTCCATCAAGTCTAAGAGCCACAACGATATCGAATACTTGAGAGGAATATCCCAAAGAACTTGTTATATCTTTAGTAATAAACATATAGCCTAACAAGTTNGCCTCCGAACTTACAGCTGCAGAAGGGACATCTCCTTCCAACCTTCCTATTTTTGTAGCTTCAGGAAAAAACTCTTTAGCTAAATCTAAATTTACCCATGCAGGATCTGAAGCACCCCATTTTCCGGANCTCAAACTATTTATATAACTAGTAGTTAAACTCTCTTCTTTTTTATCTAATTTGTTGTATTTATAATCAGGATTTCTAAGTTTATCTGCATATTCAGCATGCCCTTTATTTTCTGAGTCAATAGATTCTTGAGCAAAAGCATTAAAGGTAATTACAAATAATAATATTGAAAAAAATATTATAGTAGATCTGATCACATGTTTCCTCCCAAAGAACAATATTATAAAACTTAATTTATAAAACATAAAAATACTAATTAAATTTCAAAAATATTTGCTATTATATTTTTTTCATGGTTAGCTTAAGTAAGTTTAATTAATTGGGAGGAAACGAAAATGGGCGGAACTTGGCTCAGCGAGCGTGAGCTTGCTTTAGTGGATGGAGCGGAAAAATTAAGTATAGATTTGCCGATTCCTACACAAATAGTATCAAATGGAGAATATCTTCCACCTAAACAGTCAAATGTTCAAAAGAAAGTTGAAGATTTAACTATAGAACTAGCTGATAAAAACGCTAAACATTTAGGTATGTCAAGAAGACAATTTCTTCAAACAAGCTGTGGAATGGCAACTGCATTTTTAGCTATGAACGAAATATATGGCGGCGGTGTCTTCCAAGTTAATGAAGCAGAAGCTAGAGACCCGGAGATGATGTTAGAAAGGACAGCAAGAGTTGAGGGGCAATTTATATTTGACGATCAGACTCACTTCTTGCGAGATGATTTTCCACATGAAGCAATTCTGGGACTTGGAGAATTTGCAGCAGAGCATTGGAATCCAAAGCTAAAAGAAGAAGGGCTTTCATTAACACGGTATAAATTTGAAAATTATATAGCTGAACTTTGGTATAGGTCAGATACGAAAATGGCGCTTCTATCTGGAGCTCCTTTTGACGATCCATCTTGGTGGCTATTACATAATGATCAAATTGTTGCTGCTAGAGATATGATTAATGATTTTTCAGGAACAGAACGTATGCTTGGTCATTCTGTTATTACACCAGCTCAAGATGGGTGGATGGACGAAGTTGATAGAGCGATAGAAACTTTAAAACCTAATTCTTGGAAATCATATACAATTGGAGATCCATTATCACCGTCTAAATATCCATGGCGCCTAGATGATGAAAAACTTATGTATCCTTTTTATGAAAAAGCTGTAAAAGCAGGTATAAATACCATTTGTATACATAAAGGATTATTACCACCAGATTACGAAACTTCATTTAAAGGTGTATGGCAATATGCTACAGTTGATGATGTGCCAAAAGCTGCACAAGACTGGCCTGAAATGAATTTTGTAATTTATCACTCTGCTTTACGTCCATTCCTAGAGCTGCCTGATCAAGCTTGGAATGAATTTGAAGAAAGTGGTGGGTATATTAAATGGGCTTCTGATTTAGCCGCTATTCCTGAGAAGTATGGAGTATCCAACGTATACGGAGAAATTGGCTCTACCTTTGCTAACTCAGCTGTAGCTCATCCCCGTTTCTGCGCAGCATTTATTGGAACTCTTGTTAAAGGCTTAGGTGCAGATCACGTTGTATGGGGAACGGATACTGTTTGGTATGGTTCACCTCAATGGCAAATTGAAGCTATGAGAAGACTAGAAGTACCTGAAGATATGCAAAAGAAATATGGTCTTCCCGCTCTTGGTGGAGAAAATAGTCTTACTAAACAAGCAATATTTGGTTTAAATTCTGCTCGTATCTATGGTTTAGGTATGAATGAAGCAAACAACTTGCCAGATATGCCTTCATTCTCTGAAGATAAAATAGCACAATTAGCTGAAAGATTTAAAGAAGAAGGTGGCAGCCCATCTAATAAACGATATGGCTATGTACGTACAGCATAATTAAAGTTTATTAGGTTTCAATATATAAGGAAACCCCGTCCCTAAGGGGCGGGGTTTTTTCTAAATAAAAGGATTTAAACTATGAAATTTATAAGAATGTTTATTTTTATATTATTTAACACTTTAATATTAGTAAGTTTTAATTTTAAATTAGTTAATTCAACTGAAATAGTAACTATTAAAGCTAATGAGGCGCGTCTTTACTTTGGAGGTTTATTTCCAAGCTATATTTTTTATATGCAAGGTGGTATACCTGAAGATACAGCATCAGCATGGGTAGATAAAGAATATTGGGCAGTATTAGAAATTGATAAGAGTAGTAAAGTTCATGGAGGAGAGTCTACCATATTTAAATTAAAAAGAAGTTCAAAGGCAAGCCCTCAACCCGAGTGGTGTGTTACAGAAGGCGGAGCTGAATTTGCTGGTAAAGGGCCTGCATGTCTTAAAACACCTGCTGATCCTAAAAGTATGAACCAATTGCGCTTTAAAGTAAAAGTACAATATAGTGAAACTGCGAAAAATTTACCGGCAGAATTTCAAGATAAAAATTGGGTTCAATATGAGGTTGGATATGATGATGATGGGGTTGCTCTCAACAAACTACCTGGACGTTTAGCTCCTCCAGACCACACTTTTGGTCCAGTAACTTTATATATCTTTAAAGAATAAAATTAAAGCATCTGAAATTAAAAACTTTAGGTGCTTTTAATCTCCTGACGCTATTCTGTTTACTAGTTCTTTAACACTAGGCACAAAACCGTTAGAATAAAAAGGATCTTCTTTAAATTTCCAAGCATTATGTCCAGCGAACATTAATTCATTTTCTGGATCCTTTCCATGAGCAATGTTTTGGAGAGTTTTTTGTATACAAAAGCTTCTTGGATCAACTTTTTTTCCTGTAGAATTTTTATTTTCTATATTATCAGACCAGTTTGAGAATTTGCATTGACTTAAACACCCCATGCAATCTTTTTGATCTGTTCGTATTTCTTTGGCTTTATCTTCAGAAACAAATACAATTGAGTCTTCAGGTGTTTTAAGCACTTCCGTAAAACCTTGTTTAACCCAATTTGCAGCTTTTACTGCATCTTGTTTTGTAAAATAAAATGTTTTATTTTTTCCTAATTTTAAGGGTACAATCATTTCTCCTACTTTAGATAAAGATGTTTTTAATTGACGTTTTTTTCTATCTATTAATTCTCTAATAAAAGAATTTTTTACCGCTGATGAATAAAAATTTGTTGGGCTAAATCTATGCAATAAAATATCGCCTTTATTTAAAGTTAATAAACGATCCTTCCATATTTGTGAAATCGGACTTTCTTTAGTCAACAAAGGTCTTGTTCCAAATTGAAAAGCTACAGGCCCCAATTCTTTATTATTTATCCAATCTTTCCAATCTCTTAAGTGCCAAACTCCTCCTGCCATAACTATTGGTGTCTCATTTAATCCTACAGAATTCATTGCCTTTCTAAGGTCTATACATCTTGGATAAGGGTCTTCAGGCTTTTCTGGGTGTTCATTGTTAGAAAGGCCATTATGTCCTCCAGCTAACCATGGGTCCTCATAAACTACTCCGCCCAACCATTTTGCACTTCTTACATATGCTCTTTTATATAAAATTTTAAACGCTCTAGCAGAAGATATAATTGGATAATAGTACACTCCAAAGCTGGCACAGATATCTCCTAACCTATAAGGCATCCCGGCACCGCAAGTAACTCCATGAACAATACCTTTAGTTTTTCTTAATATNCCNANTAAAACTTCTTCTGCTCCGCCCATTTCCCATAATATATTNATATGAATTCTTCCNTTATTTTTTCTTACTTCATGGGCAATTTCTGCTTGTTGAACACCTCCGTCTATCGCATAATTTATTAGCTCTTTATGTCTTTCTATTCTAGTCTTACCTGAATAAATTTGTGGAATAATATTTCCTTGGCTATCATAAGAATCTGCATTCACTCCTGATATGGTTCCAACTCCGCCAGCTTCAGCCCATGCTCCCGAAGACTTACCACTTGTCACAGCAACACCTTTTCCACCCTCAATTAAAGGCAGAACATCTGCACCTGATATTTTTAATGAATTCAATCTAGGAAACAAAACTAATTTTCCTTTCTCATAGGTCTACCTTTTATGTTGAGGTCTTCTCTTGCCTCCCCTAGAAGATCTTTTAGGACGATCATTTTCTTGATCGGGAAATTGATCAGATATATCTTTTCCTGTTTTTTGATCTACGACCTTCATAGAAAGCCTTACTTTTCCCCTATCATCCAAGCCCATTACTTTAACTTTTACGTCATCTCCTTCATTACAAATGTCAGTCACTTTTTCAACTCTTTCAGGTGCCATAGCACTAATATGGACTAAACCATCTTTTTTACCTAAGAAATTTACGAAAGCTCCAAAATCCATTACTTTGACAACTTTACCCTCATATATTTCTCCT
Source organism: Candidatus Pelagibacterales bacterium (assembly GCA_002720535.1). GTDB lineage: Bacteria > Pseudomonadota > Alphaproteobacteria > TMED109 > TMED109 > TMED109. The sequence goes on from PBIU01000007.1 coordinate 42,153, forward strand.
ACTTCTGGTTCAGCTACTATACTATTTATTTCCTCTCTAGCTATTTCAATGGACTCTTTACCTTGTCCAAATATTGAAATTAAACCAGTATCATCTATATCTATTTTTGTATCAGAATTAGCTGATATTTCTTTTATTACCTTTCCTCCTGATCCGATAACTTCTCGAATTTTATCTACAGAAATTTGAATTTTTTCCACTCTAGGAGCAAATTCATTCACTTCTTTTCTAGCTGTTTTTATTTCCTTAGCCATTTCAGATAATATATGTAATCTTCCTTCACGTGCTTGCTCTAAAGCTAAAGTCATAATTTCTTTTGTTATTGAAGTGATTTTAATATCCATTTGTAATGAAGTTATACCATTATCAGTACCGGCCACTTTAAAGTCCATATCACCTAAATGATCTTCATCTCCTAAAATATCAGATAAAACAGCAAAATCATCTCCCTCTTTAATTAAACCCATAGCTATACCAGCAACTGGCTTTTTTATAGGAACACCTGCATCCATTAAAGCTAATGAAGCCCCACAAACAGTCGCCATTGAAGAGGAGCCATTAGATTCTGTAATTTCTGACAAAACTCTTATAGTATAAGGAAAGTCTTCATGATCCGGTAACATTGGGTGAATAGCTCTCCAAGCTAACATACCATGGCCTGTTTCTCTTCTTCCTGTCATTAATCTACCTGCCTCTCCAACAGAATAAGGAGGGAAATTATAATGCAACATAAAACTTCTTTTAGAATCTCCTTCTAGAGAGTCTAAAATCTGCTCATCTCTACCACCACCTAATGTAGTTGATACAAGTGCTTGAGTTTCCCCTCTAGTAAATAATGCGGAACCATGTGTTCTCTCTAAAACATTAACTTCTGAAACTATAGGTCTAACCTTATTTAATCCTCTCCCATCTATTCTTTTGCTTGTTTTTAATATTTGCCCTCTTACTAAGTCTTTTTCAGCTTTTTTTAATTGGCTATTGACCTGAGCTATATCTAGATCTAAAGCTTCTGCCTCTTCTAAAACTTTACTTCTAATTTCACTGAGCATGTTCTGACGTTTTTGTTTTACTATTTCTGAATATGCTTTCTTTAAAACTGTTTTTGTCTGTTTTTCAACATGTTTTACTTCTTTATCTCCCACAATAGGAGGATTAAAATCCCATGGGTCTTTTGCGGCTTGCTCAGCCAAACTAATAATAGTTTTTATAACTTTTTTAATTTCTTTATGACCATAATCTACAGCACCTAGCATAACCTTTTCAGATAACTCATTAGCCTCAGACTCAACCATTAAAACACCTTGATTAGTGCCTGCAACCACTAGGTCTAATTTAGAATTTTCTAATTCTTCATATGAAGGGTTTAATACATATTTATTATCAATCCAAGCAACTCTAGCTCCTCCTATAGGGCCCAAAAATGGCACTCCAGAAATAGTTAAAGCAGCAGATGTTCCAATAATAGAGGGAATATCTGCATCATTCTCTAAATCATGACTAAAAACAGTACAAATTACTTGAACTTCATTCATAAAACCATCCATAAATAGAGGTCGGATTGGTCTATCTATTAGCCTAGAAGTTAATACTTCTTTTTCACTAGGGCGGCCCTCTCTTTTAAAAAATCCTCCTGGAATCTTACCTGCAGCTGAAGACTTTTCCTGATAATGAACAGAAAGAGGAAACCAATCCTGGTTTGGCATTACGTCCTTTGCAGCAACTACAGTGCATAAAACTTGCGTTCCTCCATAGGTAACCATTACAGATCCTGCCGCTTGTCGTGCTATTTTTCCTGTTTCTAATATTAATTTTTTTCCGCCAAAATCCATCTCTTCTCTATAAATATCAAACATACGCTTTTTCCTTTAAATTCTTCTATTAATATCTTGCCTACAATAATTAAACTTTTTATTTAAATATTTTATTTACGTAAACCTAAATCTTTAATTATCTTTTTATATGATTCTTCATGTTTTGTTTTTAAATAATCTAATAAACGTCTTCTTCTATTTACCATTTTCAATAAACCCCTTCTGGAGTGTATATCTTTCTTATGATCCTTAAAATGTCCAGTTAGATTATTAATTCGTTCAGTTAATATTGCTATTTGTACCTGAGGAGAACCCGTATCTCCTTTTTCTATAGCAAATTTTTTTATTACTTCTTGTTTTTTCTCTGTTGTTATCGACATCGAAATTCTCCATTAATTAATTATTAAACACTCTAAAAGGAAATATATATTTATCTTCTATTTTTGCTAAAGCAATTGGCTTGCCTTTACTAGTAATATAAGCCTCTTTATATAATTTTCCTTCTAATATCTTCATATCCTCTTTATAAATTCTTTGCCCTCTAGAAATAAGAAATGCCTCATCGCTATTAATATCGATTGCCGGGATGTCGTCCAGCACAAAAGATATAGGCCTTATAACTTCAGATATTGTAGCTTTATCTACTAGGTTAGCAAGATCTGCAAGTAAAATCGCATCTTTATATAAAAAAGTGCCTACGGAAAGCCTTTTTAAATAACTAATATGACCGNAAGTATTTAAATGTATNGCTAAATCTCTAGCCAAAGATCTTATATACACTCCTTTACCACATTCAACTATAAACCGGGATTTATTCTCATCAATTTGCTNTAATAAATTGAAACTTTTAATAAATATTTCTCTCTNTGGAATATCTACTGCAATTGAATTTCTAGCTAATTTATATGAGCGAACTCCTGCTATTTTAATTGCTGAGTATCGAGGTGGCTTNTGCATAATTTTTCCGANAAAATTTGGTAAAGCATTTATAATTTCTCTCTTAGANGGCCTAATTTTACTTTTTCTAAGTATTTNTCCTTCTAAGTCATCCGTCTCAGTTTCAATTCCCCAGCTAATTTCAAATTCATATGATTTCTCAGAAATCATTGCATACTTTATAGTCTTAGTTGCCTCGCCAATAGCAACTGGTAAAACACCTGANGCTAGAGGGTCTAATGTACCTGCATGGCCAGCTTTCTTTATATCCATTANTTTTTTGATTTTATTGACTACTTTAGCTGAAGAAATTCCTATATTTTTATTTATNATTAACCAACCATTATATTTAGAAACGTGATTTTTCTGCAAATATATATCCTTTTATTTATTATTTTTTGCATCATTAATTAAATTATCAATATAAACTTGTCTTTCAAAACTATCATCTAAAATAAAACTTAACTTAGGAGCTCTTCTTAATTTTAATTCTCTTGTTAAAGGNCCTATTAAAGGCTTACAGGAATTATTTAAGGCAGAAATTAATTCTGGAGAATTATTTACTCCTCCTAGAGTAGAAATATAAACAGAAGCATTACTTAAATCAGGAGAAATCTTTACTTCAGTTATTAAAATAGACGCTCTATCTATAATAGGATTATGAAAACTATGATTTTGAATCATTAAAGAAATGGCCTTTCTTAAATTTTCGCCTACCTTTAATTGACGTGATGAAGGCCCTAAATTATTTTTTTTCATTATTTTAAAGTAGGAATTTCTGTCTTAATTTCAAAGCATTCTATCAAATCGCCTTCTTTAATGTCTTCATAATTAGCTAATGACATACCACATTCTGTGCCTTCTTTAACTTCATCAACTTCTTTTTGATGATGTTTAAGTGTAGCAAGATCACCCTCATGAATAACAACATTTTCTCTAAGAAGTCTTACTTTAATATTTTTCTTTACTACTCCTTCAGTTACCTCACACCCTGCAATTTTACCGACTTTTGTAATTTTAAATACTTTCTTAATTTTTGCATAACCAAGAAATTTTTCTGTTTCTATTGGTGCCATTAACCCTGAAAGTAAATTCTTAATATCATCTAAAATTTCATATATTATAGAATAATATTTTATTTCTATATTATTTTGTTTTGCAATTCGTTTTGCAGGAGCATCTGCACGAACATTAAAGGCTATAACTATTGCACCAGAAGATACAGCAAGCATAATATCACTCTCATTAAGAGCTCCAACTCCAGATAATATAATTTGAGAAGTAACTTCATCATTTTGTAAATCACTTACTGCTGCAGAAATAGCTTCCATAGATCCATTTACATCTGTTTTTAAAATAATAGGTAAAGCTTTCCTTTCTCCTTGTTTTATTTGGGTTAACATTTGATCAACATTTGTTACAGTAGATCTAGAAGATAATGGATTATTTTTTTGTGCTAAACCTTGCCTATATTCTGAAACTTCTCTTGCTCTAGCCTCACTCTTTACTACTGCAAATTGATCTCCTGCTTGAGGNACTGAATTTAATCCCAATATTTCAACTGGTTCGCTAGGAATAGCTTCACTTTTTTTCGTTCCATTATAATTTAACAATGCCTTTACTCTTCCCCAGTTTGCTCCNGCAACTACAATGTCTCCAATTTTTAATGTGCCCCTGGATACTAATAATGTTGCAACTACTCCTCTTCCTGCATCAATTCTAGATTCTACTACAACACCTGAAGCCTCTCCTTTTTTAACAGCCTTTAATTCTAATAGTTCNGCTTGAAGATTTATAGCTGATAATAAATCATCAATATTTGTTTTCTTAAGAGCAGAAACCTCAACTGATACTACTTCACCTCCAACATCTTCTGTAATTACATTATGTTGCAATAAATCTTGCTTAACTTTTTGTGGATTAGAGCCTGGGGTATCTATTTTATTAATAGCAAGAACTATTGGCGCTTTAGCTTCAAGTGCATGCTGAATCGCCTCTATTGTTTGTGGCATTACAGAATCATCTGCTGCAACTACTAATACTACTATATCGGTAATATTTGCTCCTCTAGCTCTCATAGCACTAAATGCAGCATGTCCAGGAGTATCAATAAATGTAATAAGTTGATCATCAGGAGTCTCAATTTGATAAGCACCAATATGCTGTGTAATTCCTCCAGACTCTCTGCTTACTATATCGGTAGACCTTATTGCGTCTAATAAAGAGGTTTTTCCATGGTCAACGTGTCCCATCACTGTAACAACAGGTGGACGTTTTTCTCCTTTAGAACTATCATCTATAATCTCCAAACCTATCTCTACATCTGCATCTGCTACTCTTTTTACTGTATGTCCAAATTCTATAACTACTAGTTCCGCTGTATCTCCATCAATAGTNTGATTTGCTGTAGCAAGAACTCCATTTTTCATTAAAGATTTTATTACTTCACTGCTTCTTGTTGCCATCCTGTTGGCTAATTCTTGGACAGTTATCANTTCAGGAATTGTAACTTCTCTGATAATTTTTTTAGTTGCTTCAGNNCCACCGCCTGCATTAACTTTCTTTTCACGTTCTCTCGCCCTTCTCATAGAAGCAAGCGAACGCTGTCTTTCTTCATCCTCAAATGCTTGGTTAATACTTAATTTCTTTTGTCTCCTTCTACCAAANTCTCTTCCCAAAGATAGTTGCTTTTTTGTGTTCTTTTTTCTTTCTTCGGCCTCTTCCTCTTTTCTTAGACGAATTGATTTATCACTATCAGATTCTTTTATAGGCGTTGGAATAATATCATTAATTGTTTGATTTTTATTATCGTTTATTTTTGAAGCAACTTTTTTAGTGTTTGTTATATCACTTTGATTATTATTTTGAGGTTTATCAATTAACTCTTCTTTTTTTTCTTTCTCATCAATCTCTTTCATTTTGATAGAGTTATTAATAGCTTTTAACCTGGCTTCCTTCTCTAAATCAGATAATTGCATATCTTTGTTATCCGATTTGTTTGTAGCATCACGTTTAGAAGTATCATAAGCCTTATATGTTCTAACTTTCTTAACTTCAACAGATACAGATTTAGTTCTACCGTGAGAAAAAGATTGTCTTACAGTGCCACCGCCAATTGTTTTCTTTAATTCTAGTCTAGAGGAAGAAAAACCCAATTTCTTAGAACTTTTTTCACTATCTTTATCTTCTTTTTTTATATCTGGCGTTTTCTCAACCATATCTCTAACCTTATATTAAAATTTTAATCACATTTAAATTCTTTTAATCTATAAAAGTCTAATTTTAAAGCATTAGATAGTTTACTTGCTATTAATGCAACACATAAAACTTTTTTATATCCTATGGCCTTTCCAATTTCTTCACGAGAAAAGCATCTATACAATGAAATTTTATTTTTATCATTATTTTCTATAAATAAAGTTTTCAATTTATCCGCTTCTTTATCGATTAATACAGCATCTACAGTTTCATCTTTTATAGCCTTTAATACTTTATCATATCCTATTTCAAGTAAACCCGCTTTTTTAGACAATCCTAATAAATTTAAAATTTTAAGCTTTAGATTACTTTCTATACTTTCAATAAAAAAACTAGGTATTTTTAATTTTTTATTCAAAAGTCTATCAAATACTTTATTCTTAATTGCTTTTTCTATATCATTTCTATTCGGGTTACACCAAACTCCCTTTTCTGTTACCTTAGCATTAACATCACAAATTAATATATTATTCATTTCTTTAAACAATAACATTTGTCCAATACAAAAATACTTTCCGGTTAATGGACAACAATATTTACTCTTTTTCTCCATAAATTTTTTTTTTAATTTTCCTCATTATTCTCTTCTTTTTTATCATCGTCAAACCATGATGAACGTGCACTCATAATAATTTCATCTGCTTCATTATTAGATAAGGTTATCTCTTCTAAAGCTTCCTTTAGTTCATCACTAGATAGATCTGCAAGATCATCAACAGTTTTAACACCTGCATTACCTAATTTAACAAGCATAGAAGGTGTTAGCCCCTCAAATTGAGATAATTCTTCACTAATGCCCATATTACTTAAATCATCTTTAATTTTTTCTTCTTTTTCTTTTAAGCTGGTTAAAGCTCTTTCTCTTAACTCTTCAGCTATTTTTTCATCAAAGCCTTCTATTTCGATAAGATCTTGAATTGGCACATAGGCGACAGCTTCTAAGGAAGAAAAACCCTCGGTAACTAAAACCTGTGCGATTACCTCATCAACATTTAATTTATCTATAAATAATTGAGAAATATTACTCATTTCTGCCTGTCTTCTATCTGATTCTGACCCTTCGGTTAGAATATCAATATCCCAACCAGTTAATTGACAAGCTAATCTTACATTTTGGCCACGCCTTCCAATAGCTAAACTAAGTTGATCATCAGGAACAACAATCTCTACTTTTTTCTCTTCTTCATCCAACACAACTTTAGTTACTTCTGCAGGAGCTAAAGCATTTACGAGATAAGTTGGAACGTCTTCAGAAAATGGAATAATATCAATCTTTTCATTCTGTAATTCAGCAACAACTGCCTGAACTCTACTACCCCTCATTCCTACACATGCGCCTACTGGGTCTATAGAGTTATCTTTAGACATAACAGAAATTTTTGCTCTACTTCCTGGATCTCTAGCAACAGAAATAATTTGGATTATGCCATCATATATCTCGGGTACTTCTTGGGTAAATAATTTCGTCATGAATTCATTAGCAGTTCTAGATAAATATATTTGCGGGCCTCGTTGTTCCTTTTTTACTTCAGAAATCCATGATCTAATTCTATCTCCTGGTCTAAATGTTTCTCTCGGAATCACATCGTCTCTTCTTATAAAGGCTTCTCCTCTTCCCAGGTCTACTATTACGTTTCCATATTCAATTCTTTTAACTAAGCCATTTACTACTTCACCTACTCTATCTTTAAATTCTTCATACTGTTTTTCTCTTTCAGCATCTCTTACCTTTTGAACTATAACCTGCTTAGCTGTCTGAGCAGCTACTCTTCCAAGTTCAATTGGAGGTAAAGGGTCATAAAAAAAATCTCCAATTCTGGCAGAACTGTCTCTTTTTTGCCCCTCTTCTAATGTTATTTCTATAGCTTTATTATCAACAACTTCTACAACCTTTAAGACTCTAGCAATTTCAATTTCACCACTTTTTTTATTTATACCCGCCCTAATCTCCAGTTCTTGTCCATATTTTCGTTTAGCTGCAGACTGAATTGCCTGTTCCATTGCCTGTATAACAATATTTTGATCTATTGATTTTTCTCTAGCAACAGATTCAGCAATTTGCAACAATTCTGGTCTTGCTATATTTTGATTTAAATTATCTTCAAACATTAATTATCCTCTCTAAATCTATACTAAAATTCATTATATACTAGTTTTGCATTACTAATTATTGAAAGAGGTAAAGTTATAATTTCTTCATCTTTATTATCAATAAAAGTTATCTTATCATCTTCACAATCTTTAATATATGCTTTAAAACTTATTTTATTATTATATTTCTCTGTTAATTTTACTTTAACTATACTTCCTTTAAATCTTTTATAATCATTATATTCTATTATTGGCCTCTCTAAACCGGGTGATGAAACCTCTAGTAAATATTCTTCTTCAATTAAATCCTCTGCATCTAAAATTTCTGATATTACTCTACTTAATTTAGCACATTCTTTAATTGTAATATCAGTTAAATCAGATCTTTCTATCATAAATTGTAAAGTTTTATTTGAAGACTCAATCATAATAACTCTAACAATTTTAAAACCTAAAATATTAATACTTTCATTTAACTTAGGAGCTAATTTTTCTAACTCTCTTACCTGAAATATTTTATTAATATTAAATTTATCACTAACCAAAAAATAAAATCTCCAAAAAAAAATAAGCCTTTCGGCTTATTCTTTTAAACTTACAAAATATACTTTTTACATTATAAACTAATAAATAGTTAAAATCAATTATTCTTATCACGTTTATAATATTGAAGAAAGTAACATGTATTTCCTAACNTACTAGCCCTTAACTCATATTTAGTCTTAGCCCAATTTTCAGGTTTAGATAAAAAGCCTAATCTGTCCTTAGCAGACCAATAAAATTTATTAAACTTTAAAAAATGATGAAGAATCCAAGATAAGTAATCATTATGATCAGTAGAGACTCTCAATTCTCCATTTTTTTTCAGAATTTTGTATAGTTTTTCTAAAATGTTACTTTGTATAAATCTTCTTTTATAATGCTTCTTTTTTGGCCATGGATCAGGAAATAAAATAAATATTTTTGAAATACTATTTTCTTTTAACGTGCTAATTATTTTTCTAGCATCTCCATTAAATATCTTTACCCTTTTTAATTCTTCTTCATTAAGTAACTCTAATAAATTAGCTATACCATTAATATATGGTTCACAGCCAATAATACCAATATCTTTATTATTTTCTATTTGCCATTTTAAATGCTCACCAGAACCAAAGCCAACTTCTAGCCAAATTTCTTTAATATGGGAGGCAAATAATTCAGATAGATTAAGTACATCATCTGATTTAATAACAATATTAGGTAAAATATTATTTATTAATAAAGTTTTTTTTTACCTAACTTCCTTCCAACTNTTCTGCCATGTAAAGTTTTAAGCATGATTTAGCTTATAGACTCTAAAATTGATTTAGCCTTATCTATTTTTTCCCAAGTAAAATATTCACTACTTTCTGAATCTCGTCCAAAGTGTCCATAAGCAGCTGTAGATAAATAATTAACGTTAGAGAGGTTAAGNATATCTCTAATACCTCTAGGTGTTAAATCAAAAGTTTTATTAATTAAATCTATTATTTCTATATCACTTAACTTTCCAGTTCCATAAGTATTAACATATACAGATAAAGGTTCAACCATTCCTATAGCATAAGCTAATTGAATAGTGCACCTTTCAGCAATTCCGGCATAAACAATATTTTTTGCTACATATCTTGCAGCATACGCAGCAGACCTATCTACTTTAGAAGGGTCTTTTCCTGAAAAAGCCCCNCCTCCGTGNGGGCAAGCTCCGCCATATGTATCTACAATAATTTTTCTACCTGTAAGACCTGCATCTCCATCAGGTCCTCCTATTTCAAACTTTCCAGTAGGGTTAATAAATATTTTTTCTTCTGGAGGTATCCATTCATCTGGTAATATATTTTGTATAATAGGGTATAAACAATCAAATATTTTACTTTTAGTCATATCTGGTTCATGTTGAGTGGAAACCACAACATTATCACAACCTATAGGCTTATTATCTGGATTATATAATAACGTTACTTGTGATTTAGAATCGGGTAAAATACCTTTAGCATTGCCAGACTTTCTTAATTTAGCCAAATCACTCAAAATTAAATGGCTATAGTGAATTGGAGCTGGCATAAACTCTTTAGTTTCGGTACATGCATAACCAAACATAATTCCTTGGTCTCCAGCCCCTTCAGTTCTTATATTATTTGCATCTACACCTTGAGCTATATCTACAGATTGCGCATGCAAAAAACANTTAAAATCAAAGTTTTTCCAGTGAAAGTTATCTTGCTCATAGCCTATTTCTTTAACAACTTCTCTAGTAATATTTTCTATTTCTGCATTACTTATATCAGGTCCTCTAACTTCTCCGGCTATAATAACTTTGTTTGTTGTAACCATAGTCTCACAAGCTACTCTAACCTGATCTTTTTGATCACTATTTTTTAAATATAAGTCAACAACAGCATCGGATATTTGATCACATATTTTATCTGGGTGTCCTTCTGATACAGATTCAGAAGTAAATAAATAGTTGTCACTCATTTCTGTTTCCTTTGTTTGAAATTTNTACTTATAAATGTAAATCTAGTTAACATCAACATAAAGATTAAACTAATTAAATATAAAAAATTTCCGTAAACTGAATACAAAGTTTTTTTCTGNTTTAAAGCTAAATTTATATCTAAAACACCTTCTTCACCTAATTCTAAGCGTTTCAAGTATTGTCCATATTCATTAATAATTGCTGAAACTCCAGTATTTGCAGATCTAATAACAGGCAAGCCCTCTTCTATAGCCCTAGCACGAGCTGCTGCTAAATGTTGTAAAGGACCATATGTATTTCCGTACCAAGCATCATTTGTTAAATTTACTAAAAAATTAGGCCTTTTTCCATTTATTACTTTGCCAGGAAAAATTATTTCATAACAAATTAATACTCCAATATTATATCTATTATCGAATAAATTAATTATATTATTATTCTCTCCACTAGAAAAGTCTATTGTACCAGTTGTCATTTTATTAAAATTTAAAATCATTTTAAAAGGGTTATATTCCCCAAAAGGTACTAACTTAATTTTATCGTAATAAATATTATTAAAAAATTTATCTGTAATAAAAGCACTATTAAAAATTTTTGATAAATTATTATTAGTAAATTCTGTTCGCGTNATACCCGCAATTAAAATTTGGTCTTCATNTAACCAATTAACTATTTCTATACTATTTTCCANAGTTGATGAATTATACGGTAGGGCAGACTCTGGCCATAAAATTACCTTAGGCTTTATTGCAACATTATCTTTTAATGATAGAGNTAATAAGCTTTTTTAGATGCATATGACTTAATTTTTTGTCCCATTTTTCTTCCTGACTAATTGCAGGTTGTACAACTCTTATAGGTAGTAAATTATCTACATCATCCATTTTTAAACTTAATCTCATTTCCCCATATATAGCGCACAATATGATTGGTAATAGACTATAAATGGCATAACTAGTCTTATTGAAAATAAGAATTACAGAAGTAGCTGATANGAAAGTAAATANCCCTAAACCATAAATACCTATTAGGGAGAGAGATTGCATCATTACGAGAGAATCTGTCCAAATATAGCCCATTATATTCCAGGGAAAGCCCCCTAATATGCTTCCTCTTAAATATTCTCCCAAAGATAAAAATACAGAAAAGATTATAGCAAAACCAAGTATATTTAATCGCCAAATATTATAGATATATCTTATAGCTATACAGGAAAAACCATAAAATACTGATAAAGCTATAGTCAAAAAGATAATAGAAATTAATCCTATATATATTCCATTTGTAAAAACAAATTCAAAAGCATTAGCGATCCAATATAAACTTATAAATAATTGACCAAAACTAAATGAACAGCCTATAAAAAAATAATATAAGTAGCTTTCTTTATTAATAGTAAATAGAAAAAAAAATAAACTAGATAACGTAAAAAACATTATAGGAAAACTTATAAAAATAGATGCTGAACTAAAAGATAGTCCACTTAGAGATCCTATAAAAAATATGAACATAAAGTAATAAAAACTATTATTTTGAAAAACTTCTATGATTTTGTCTTTTATCAAGGTCTTATACTTTTGGAGTGCCAGTAATTTTTATCTTTTTAATTCTTCGCATATCAGATTCAATAATTTCAAATATTAAGCCATTAGAATGTTTTATTAATTTACCCACTTCTGGCACACTTTTTTCATAATAAAATATTAAGCCTCCCAAAGTATCCACCTCTATAGAAGAATTAATTAGTTTACAACTATAATAATTCTCTAATTCAATTATAGGTATTCTAGCATCAACAATTATTGAATTATCTAAATTATCATTTAAAATTCTATTGAAATTTGTATCATGCTCATCTTCTATCTCACCTGTTATTTCCTCGAGTAAGTCTTCAATAGTTATTAAACCATCTGTGCCACCATGTTCATCTACTACAATAGAAAGATGGACCTTTGTTCTTCTCATTTCTTGAAATAAATCTGATATCAATGAAGATGGAGCAGAGATAATAACTTTTCTAATAATATTCTCTAAAATAAAATCTTTATCGTTATTCCAAAAAGTAAGAATATCTTTTACATGCACCATCCCTATCACTTCATCTAGAGTTCCCCTGAATACTGGTAATCTAGAATGAGCAGCTTTTCTAAATTGATCTATACATTCATTTAATGAACTTTTTTCTGGAATAGCTACAATATCTGCTCTAGGAACCATTGCCTCTTCAACTTCAATGGATGAAAAACCAATTACATTATCTAACATTACTCTGTCATAGTAAGAGAGACCTGCTTTCTTTCCTAAAGACCTAACTTCACCTCTTGTACTTTCTAAATCTACTTCTTTATTTTCCTTTTTTCTTAAAAAGAATTTATTTAAATTAAATTTACTAATTAGCATTTATAATTCCACACTGTTAATTGTAACTTATATAAGGGTCTTTTATTCCAACTTTATCTAAAATTAGTTTTTCATTATTTATCATGATAAATTCATCTTTCTTTTTCAAATGATCATATCCACATAGATGCAAAACACCATGAATTAAAATATGGATCATATGATCTATAAAAGTAATATTTCTTTCAATTGCTTCAGACTTTATATCATTGTAAGACAAAACAACGTCTCCAATATATTCTGATTTATTGACAATATTTATATTATTATTGAGTGGAAATGCTAAAACATTAGTAGAGCTATCTTTATTTCTCCACTTTCTATTTAAAGTTCGCATTTCTTTTTCATCTGTTAACCTAATAGTTATTTCAGAACTTAACTTATCACATTTATTCAAGGTAATTTTAATAGCCTCATAGGCCATACCGTAAGCTTTTAATTTACCCCAATCTTCATTTACTACATCAAAATTTATGATTATATTTTTATCATCTATCAATAGTTTTTTCTGACCTTTCATAAGCATTGACTATTTTTTGAACTAAAGGATGTCTGACTACATCTTTTTCGCTAAAATAAATTTGAGAAACTTTATCATTAATAACACTGGTGATTTTTAAGGCTTCTGACAAGCCAGAAATAATATTATTAGGAAGATCTATTTGAGTTAAATCACCAGTTATAACCATTCTTGAATTAAATCCCAGTCTAGTCAGAAACATCTTCATTTGCATTTTATTCGTATTTTGTGCTTCATCTAAAATAATATATGAATTAGATAGAGTTCTACCTCTCATAAACGCTAAAGGAGCTATTTCTATTATACCAATTTCCATATATTTTTCTAATTTTTTTATAGGTAATACATCTTCTAATGCATCGTATAAAGGTCTTAAATAAGGGTCTACTTTATCTTTTAAGTCTCCAGGTAAGAAACCTAATTTTTCTCCGGCTTCTACAGCTGGACGAGATAAAATTATCTTAGAAACCTCTTCTTTTTCCAATAATTCTACCGCATGGACTACTGGCAAAAATGTTTTTCCTGTTCCTGCAGGTCCAACTCCGAATGTTAACTCAGATTTATTTAAAGCAAGAATATATTCATTTTGCTTATGTGTCCTAGCTCTTACAATCTTTTTTTTCGTTTTAATGAGAGAGACACCATTTTGTTTTTTATCTGAGTTAATGTTTATTTCGCTATTCATTCTAATACTAGCATCTACTTCCTCAAAGCCAATGTCAAAGCCTTTCTTAAGTTGATCATATAAATCATTAAGAACATTTTTGGCTAAGACACCATCTTTTCCTGAAATTGATATATTTTTTCCCCTTCCTTGTAAATTAACATTTAATAATGCCTCAATCCTATGAAGGTTTTTATCATATAACCCAAATAAATCTGGAATAAACTCCTCTTCATTAAAAGAGACTACTATAGTATCGTTTTTAAGCTCGTTAGAAACTTTCAATTATTTATTCCTTGCATAAACTATTCATAATTCCCTTCTAAGCTATTTTTATCTGCATCTAATATGTGAGTTTTTATTATATCACCTATCTTATGGTCTTTTGCAATTACATGCACAGCCTGCATGTATGGGCTTTTTCCTACTAATTGATCATCTTTCTTACCATTTCTTTCTAAGAGGATATCAAATTTTTGTCCTATAAATTTCCTATTAAAATTTAATTGTTGTTCATTCAAAATACCTTGAAGCTCAGCAAGTCTTTCTGTTTTTATTTCCTCAGACACTTGTCCTTGTAATATCGATCCTGGAGTACCTGGTCGTCTTGAATATTTAAAAGAATAAGCCTGACAATAATTAACATCATGAACTAATTTTAAAGTATTATTAAATGCTTGTTTTGTTTCTCCTGGGAATCCAACAATAAAATCGGAAGAAAAAGCCATATCCTCTCTAACATTTTTTAATTTATCAATTATTTTCATATAATTTTCCGCTGAATATTTTCTATTCATAGATTTCAGAACATTATTATCGCCAGATTGAACAGGTAAGTGTATATATGGCATTAGTTTATCTACCTTGCCATGAGCATCTATCANACCTTCAGTCATATCTACAGGGTGAGAGGTCATATAACGAATTCTATTAATGCCTGATAAATTTGCAACCTCNTTGATAAGTTCATCTAGAGATAAAGTTCTACCTCTATAGTCTCCATGATATGCATTTACNTTTTGGCCTAATAAACAGATTTCTTTTGCTCCNTGTTGAATTAAGTTTTTAGCTTCAGAAATAATATCTAATACTGGCCTAGAATACTCTGCTCCCCTTGTATAAGGAACCACACAAAAACTACAAAATTTATCACATCCTTCCTGAATACTTAAAAAAGCAACAGGGTTTTTATTTGTTCTAATTTTTTTTAATTCATCAAACTTATTTTCTATTGGAAAATCAGTATCTATTATCTTGCGAGATTTATTTGATAATCTATTTAAAATTTCTGGTAAACGATGATAAGTCTGGGGCCCTACTACTACATCAACCATGGGTTGTCTTTTGATAATTTCTTTTCCCTCAGCTTGAGCTACNCAACCTGCAACAACTATGTTTAATTGTTTTCCCCTTTTANTAGAATCTTCTTTAAAAGGAACTATTCTCCCCAATTCAGAATAAATTTTTTCAGCAGCCTTTTCTCTTATATGGCAAGTATTTAATATAATTAAATCTGAATCTTCATAATTTTCTGAAATTCTATAACCATGAGGTTTCATTAACTCATACATTCTCTCAGAATCATAAACATTCATTTGGCAACCATAAGTTTTTATATAAATTTTCTTCATGACACCTTACTTAAAAATAATAAAAAATAACTTTATCAAAGACATTACAAAACCTCAAATACTGTATCATTTTGCTTTAATGGCCTTGCCCTACCGGACATAGCAAGACCCAAACCGTAAGCAACCTGTTTCCAAGCAATGTCAGATAATATTTTCCTATTAATTTCATNAACTATAGGTTGATGAGCTATAACAATAATATCAGCGCTCCTAAATGANAGCATCTTCCAAATATGGCCTATCAAGCCCATATCTCCCCACCATGATAGATAAGGTCTCTCACTTCTAGACATAGGTANACCATTAAGNCCCTTATAACAGATTGTAACAGCCTGAATACTATAAGTATCTTTCACATCTGGCTCCTTTTCTGCTACTGAAAAAAGTGAAGATTTAAACTTTAATACTCTATTACCGTCGGAAGAAGTTCCTTCTGGAAATAAAACAAGTCTTTTACCTTTTGATAATATTCTTTTTATTTCATTTTTTTGTTTTATAGCTTTTATAGCCCTTCTTTCAATGAATAAAGTGTCTTGCATCTTAGCTAAAAAACCAAATAATGGCCACTTTGCAACTTCTGATTTAGCTATAAAGCTAATATTAGCTAAAGAAGATAATATTGAAATATCTATCCAAGACGCATGGTTGGATATTAATAAGCCTGGCCTATTAGTATATATTTCACCAACTAGCTTTATTTTTATATTTAAAATTTTCAAAAATAATAAATGAAAATACCTAGGAATATCCTTATAAAAATTAATATTTAATAATTTAAGAATTATGAAAGGAATAAATAAAACAAAAAGTGTANTACAGACTAGTATTAATTTAATAATACTTCTTANAAAAACGGCTATAATTTGCAAACTATNAAATATCTTCACAATATAGANATATCCGTCTTATCTAATTCATAGTGAGATCTATAACGTTTAGTGACTTGGTCTGTTTTTAAGACTATAAATATATCGGTAGTTCCAAATTGTTTATCTAAAACAGCTCCTTCTCCNATATAAGCCCCTAATCTCAAGTATCCTTTTATTAAAGGTGGAATAAGACGTCTGGCTTCTTTAATATCAATTTGTTCTTTTGGCATAAGATTCATATCTATATATCTATCAGGAAGGGCTACAGGCCTATATTCTTTAGGGGCTAAATGATAATGGTATAAATAAGAGAGAGGTTTCTTAATTAATTCTGAAGAAATCTCAGGAAAACTTGCACAACCAAACATAACTTTTATATCATAATAAAAAACATAATTAGCAATACCCCTCCATAAAAGTTGCATAGTTTGTCCATTTCTATAATGTTTATCTACACAAGAACGGCCTAACTCTAAAGTTTCTCCATTATAATTTAATAAACCATCAATGTTATATTCCTCCGAAGAATAAAACCCCTGATTATTTTTAGCCTCACTTTTTCTATTTAANCTATAAGTACCTACGACTTGGTCTGTAATTTTACTTTTAGAATTATCTATAACCAACAAATGATCCCAATATTTATCAAAACGATCATAATCTCTTTTAGATTTTCTCATCTCCAGGCTAGGTTTAGCAGACATTTCATCATAAAATACTTTATACCTTAATGCTTGCGCAGCATCAATTTCCTGATTATTTTTCGCCAACCGCACCTCAAGATTACCAGAATGAACGGCTTCTATGTCTTTAAAATAATCTTCTACAGCTGCCATAAATTTTCCCTACATTATCTAATAGTTAATACGTTATTTTTTCTTGCCATATAATTCAAGCCTATGTCCGGTTAATACATAGCCTAACTTTNTAGCTACTTTATGCTGTAANTCTTCTATCTCATCATTTANAAATTCTATCACTTCTCCAGATTCAGTATCAATTAAATGATCATGGTGTTCATTGCTGTAAATTTCATAGCGAGACCTTCCATCACCAAAATCTCTAACTACTACTATATTAGTATCTTCAAATAACTTCATAGTTCTATATACAGTGGCCATGCTAATATTTGAGTCTATTTTCGAAGACCTTTTAAAAACTAAGTTTGCATCAGGGTGATCATCTGATTTTGATAAAACTTTTGCAATAACTCTTCTTTGGTGCGTTAGCTTAATACCTTTAGATGCACACATAACCTCTATTGCTGACTTTGCCATTTTATTACTCCATTAAAGTATAAAATATCTTTAATAATTAATATAATATCTTATATTTAACACTATTTATATACAAAGTATAAAAAAATATTATTTAAGGAAAGCTATGAAAAAAAAATTAGTGAATNAATTAAATCTAAAAGGCGAAGTATGCCCAATGACTTTTGTAAAAACAAAGTTAGCTATAGAAAAACTCAATTCAGGAGAAAGGTTAAAAATTTTTTTTAATAGTAGTGAAGCNAAAATTAATGTTCCNAAATCATTAAAAGAATTAAATTATAAAGTTNTTACAATTAATGATNTAGATGAAAATAATTTTTATATTATTNTTGAAAAATAATATCTTTGTTAGGTAATTTCATTACTAAAGCATCTACTCTNGCTCCTTTATTTTNNCCCCTACAAATAGAATAATATTTTTTTCTTTCAGCAATAATTTTAAAACCATTTTTTTTATAAAAATTAATAGCTTGGTAATTATTTTTTGCTACTTCTAAATATAAACCTTTTTTAGACTTAAAATAATTAATAATATATTCTAATAGTATTTTTCCAATTTTTTTTCTTTGATAAATTTTATCAACNGCAATAGTAATNATCTCATTAAAATCTGAATTAAAGTTTACTACCACAAAACCAAGAATTTTATTATTTGATTCATAATAAAAAATTTTACTACTACTATTTAAAAAGTCAGAAAAATCTGAATAATNCCAATNCCTAAAATTAAATTTTTNAAAAGCATTTAAATGAATCTTTACTAAATTCATTAATATAAACTTATTCTCCTCTTGTAATATTTCTATTTTANANTTCATTTAATTAATTATTGGTTTCCTTTTCCATAAAGAAGGCTTAATTGCGTTTACTTCTCTAAGATATTGNGGGCTAGCATCCAAATACCTGTTTTTATTTATTGCATCTATNACTAAAGAATATAAACTATCNGGGGTTGGGCTTGCTAAAGTTATGGTTTCCACATTAAATTTTAACTCCTTGGAAAGTTTTTTNGCATCATTGCCTACAAAAATCATTTCNGANTCCGGAAAGGGCAATTTTATTTTTTCTTTNGTGTTTATGAGTTTTGGTGTTGANAGAGAATTATATAAATTNTTATANACTTCTAAGTAATAGAAATCAGGAGAAGCTTTTATAAAAGAGCATATATTTTTATTATTTTTATTTACAAAACTTCTNCTTAACAACTCTAAAGATGATAAACCTGCTAACTTTGTNTTGTTAGAAATNGCTAGCCCTTTAACTAATGATAGAGATATTCTTATGCCATTAAAATTACCTGGCCCTATGGAGGAAAAGAGNGTNTCTAATGAAGCTAAATCAATTTTTAATTCATTGATCATTTGTTCCAATTTAGTGAACATTAGTCCTGCTCGATCTCTAATCAANGGAATACTTGTTTTAAAATATAAATTTTTATGATCACCATAAACCATAATTAAATCGTTTAAAGANATATCTAAAGCTAAAAATTTCAAGTACATTTCCTCATTAATTTACTTAACAAACCAAGGACTATATATTAACTATTATAGTATTTTTAGTCTTTTTTATTTATTTTTAAAGGTAAAATATGGATTTAATAGAAATTACAGAAAAANAATATGATGTAAATATAGATTTAGCATATGCTAANAATGCAAATTTTACAGGNAAAAATATTTATTTACAAAATAAATGCTTCCTCCATAAAGATGCAATNCCTAAATTAATTTTGGCTATTTCTATCGCCANAAACTTAGGATATAAATTTAAAATTTATGACGCNTTTCGNCCAATTGCAGCACAAAATATTTTATGGGATTTTTGTCCAGATAAAAATTTTATTACACCNCCACATATTGGCTCTCCNCATTCTAGAGGCATAGCAATTGACTTAACTTTAATGANAGATAATAAAGAATTAAATATGGGAACTCAGTTTGATTATTTATATAAANAATCTCATCATGGAAATACAGATATATCAAAAATAGCTCAAAAAAACAGGTTAATCCTATTAGGGATTATGACAGCNGCAGGTTGGGATTATTATNAAAATGAATGGTGGCATTATCANCTTCATAATAGTAAAAAATGGCCATTAGTATCTAATTCAAATTCTAAAATAGATATTATGAAAAGAAATAAATAATTATGTTAAATATAATANTAAAGNTCGTTNTTTTAAATTTTTTTTTCTACTTCAATAATGTATATACAAAAATAAGTTTTGCGAATATTGTTATTATATCCTATGAGAACCATAAGGAAGAAGACTTTAATCTAGCTTCAATAAAAGAGCATATAAAAATTTTAACTAAAAAAGAATACTTTATATATCCTATAAATGAAATTACAAANTTNCTTAACANTACAAAAACTTTACCGGACTATTCATATGGCCTTACTATTGCAAGTAATAAAAAACAAATTATAAAAGATATATGGCCAATTTTTTCTAAAGCATCTTTACCATTTACTTTATTCATAGATCCCCAAAATATAAATAAAAATGAAAGCTATATGTCATGGAATGATATTAATTTTTTAAAAAATAATGGAGTTGACATTGGAATAAGGAGCTCTCCAAAAAATATATTAAAAGACATTACTTTATACAAAAGTAAATTAAATTTTGATCCATTATCTTATTTATATAGAAGTGGTATTTGGTCTGAAGAAGAAATAGGAATATTAAATAATAATAATATCAAAATTGCCTTTACCGATAATTCAGGGCCAATAAGTAAAACTATGAACAAATATAAACTTCCCAGATTTAATATGTCTGGTAAATTTTCAAACAATGAAAGACTAAAAACAGTTTTAGAAACTTTGCCTTTAGAAATCACTAATATTTTTCCTGATGGAAATAAACTTATCGATAATCCTCCTCTTTATGGCTTTACAATAATCAACGAAAAACAAATTCCAAAATGCTATACTAACAACAGAAATAAGGCTGAGGTCCATTTAATAGGAAAAAATAGAATAGAAGTAAGAACTAGAGCATTCTTAGGCTCAAAAGCTAGAATAAATTGTGTATCAAAAAATGCTAATAATAGATTAACCTGGCATGGTTCATTATACTGGGTTAATGAATAAATTTATTACTATACTTCTTTAACCTCCATAATCTCAGGAATATAGTGCTTAAGCATATTCTCTACACCCATCTTAAGGGTTGCCATTGAAGATGGGCATCCTGAACATGCGCCTCTCATTTCTAGTTCTACTATTCCTTCAGAATAACTATGAAAAACTATATCCCCTCCATGACTTGCTACAGAAGGTCTTACTCTAGTTTCTAATAAATCTTCTATCTGAGTTGCAATTTCTTTATCTTCTTCACTTAATTCTAACAAGATATCATCTTTAATTTCTTCAATTATAGACTCTCCTGACATATAATGCTGCATGATCTGGCTTAATATTAAAGGTTTTAATTCCTGCCATTCTATATTTTCTATTTTCGTTATTGAAATAAAATCAGAGCCTAAAAAAATACTCTCTACGCCATCAATTAAAAAAAGCCTTTTCGCTAATGGTGAATTTGAAGCATCATCTGTTTTAGCAAAATTAACGCTCTTTTTAGGAGAAACTTCTTTACCCGGGAGAAACTTAACAGTTTTAGGGTTTGGTGTTAGCTCAGTTTGTATAAACATTTTTTTCCTCTTTGTTAGGTTATTTTTTCTATTTCATCCTTACTTAAATTTCCCGGCACAATAGTTAAAGGTATATGAATACTACTTGTAAGTCCTGTAGAAAATTTATTAATTAAATCGTTTGTACCTTTTCCCTCTGGTGCTGCTCCAAGCACAAGAATACTAATCGTTTTATCTTCATTAATCAAATCTACTATTTTAGTATATTTAACTCCATAGGATATTATAGTTTCAATTTCTATAGAAAATTCATTAAAAGTTTCCTTTTTTAAGCTCTCTAATACTCTATTAGCCTCTTCTTCCGCTTCTCTTTCCATAACTTTTTCTACACCAGCAAAATGTTGTATATCATTTGGCTCTATAACATACAATATACATACCGAACCCGCAGAGTTTTTTGCTCTCATGCAAGCAAATCTTAAAGCTGCCTTACATTCATCAGACGAATCAACACAAACTAAAAATTTTACTTCTCCTGGAATATGCATAAATAGATATTACCTTTCATATTCTTCTAAATACTTCACTTGCTATATATCCTGCTAGTATAGCGCCTAAGGCAGCTAATAATCCATATAAAAAAGGATGTTCAATAGAATAGTCGTATAAATTTTCTGCTAAACCTTCCTTAGATACTTTAACACTATTATTCCATGAAGAAATTAGTTTGCCATTATTACTTAATAAAAAAGATTTTACATTATAAGTCCCTGTAGGTGTAATAGCGGGTAGCAAAAATTCTGTTCTAAATAAAGTTTCTCCCAAAATATCTATATTGCTAGTAGTTTGGTAAAGCTCCCTATTCTTATAAAATATTTTTAGCAAGTTTTTATAGTCATCTATATTATTATTCTTGGATAAGTTAGTATTAATAATTAAATTACTCCATCCTATTTGAAGTTCTTCTAAAATAGAATCATCTATGCTATCTAAGTTATCAATATTACTAGCGCTTGCAAAATATCCTGGTGCATCCTCAAATACCATTTCATTATTGCCGGCTAACCATGCTCCCCAAAATTTTTCTTTCTTTCTAATTTTTAAATGACTAGAAGGGCCAAGAACATTAATAATTAAAATTGAATCTTTATGTAATTTTGTATCAATTGCACCATAAATTACTATTTTTGCTCCATCAAAAGAAGCAGTAATATTGATATCTTTATCTACAACATCAGTAAGTAAGGGCGCTCTTCCCCAAGATGGATATATATGAAAAATAAGTACAAAAATGAAAATACAGTACTTCATATATTTTCCTTTAAATTTTCAATTATAAAAGTCTCTTTGGGGGTTACTAAAATTTCTCCTATAAGAACAGCTGCTACTATAATAATAATTATTGCTAATAAAAACCTTATTTGTTCTCCTTTAAGCTTAACCATTACCCGCGTTCCAATTTGTGCTCCAATAACTGCTCCAATTAGAAGCAATGAAGATAATACAACATCTACAGTTTGATTAACATAAGAATGCATTATTGTAGATACGAATGTTACAAATACTATTTGAAGTAAAGAAGTTCCTATTACTATTTGAGTAGGCATGCCAAGTATATAAATCATTGCAGGCACTAAAATAAACCCTCCTCCAACCCCCATAATTGAAGATAAAACACCTACCACAAAACCTATAAATATTGGAGGTATTATACTAATATATAAATGAGATTTTCTAAATTTTATTTTGAACGGTAGTCCATGAAGCCATATATGTTCATGTAATTTATTTATTTTTCCTTTATTGGTTTTNTTTAATGTACTTAAGCTTTCGCGTAACATCCATATCCCTACGAAAATAAGTGTGAAAATATAAGATAAAGATATAAATATTTTTTCTTGTCCTATATTTAATAAGTACTTTAATAAAAATACACCAAGTATGCTCCCTAATATTCCGCCAGTAAGTAAAATAAAGCCCATTAGAAAATCTACATTTAACCTTCTCATATGAGCCAAAAAACCAGAGAAAGAAGCGGCTAAAATATGATTAGCCTCAGATGCTACGGCAACTGCAGGAGGAATTCCTAGAAGCATTAGCATTGGGGTCATTAAAAAACCTCCGCCAACTCCAAACATTCCAGATAAAAAACCTACAACTAAACCCAGAGACATTAATATAAAAAAATTAATCGGAAGCCCTGCTATAGGAAGATATATTTCCATAAATTAATAAAATCCTACAATTTCTTTTGTATCTTTCAAAATAGGTTCTGCAATACTATTAGCTTTATCTGCTCCATTATTTAGGATTCCTTCTAGATAAAACTTATCATCTAATAATCTACGCATCTCTTTAGTTATTGGACTTAGTGTTTCCACAGAAAGCTGATTAAGTTCATTTTTAAAAAATGAAAACTGTTTTTCTGAAAACTTTAAAACCACCTCTTTAAGGCTTTCATTAGAAAGTGCAGAATAAATGCTTAATAAATTTACAGCTTCTGGTCTATTGGCAATAATATCTTCATTAAATTTTTTTTCACTGGAAAGACAAGATTCATTGGGAAGAGGTAATGGATCTGTTTTAGCTTTTCTTATTTTATTTGAAATATCATCTGCACTATCTGTGAGATTTAATCTTGAATAATCAGAAACATCTGATTTTGACATTTTATTCTTACCATCTCTCAAGCTCATAACTCTAGTAGCATTTCCCATAATTACTGGNTCTGTAATAGGAAAATAATCTGCTTTAAAATCATTATTAAATTTTTGAGCTATNTCTCTAGCCAATTCTAAGTGCTGTCTTTGATCATCTCCTACAGGAACGTGCGTCGCATGGTATGCTAATATATCTGCAGCCATTAATACCGGATAAGTATAAAGGCCCGCAGAAGCATTTTCTCTATTCTTGCCAGCTTTTTCTTTAAATTGTGTCATTCTATTCAGCCAACCAAGACGCGCAACACAATTAAAAATCCATGCAAGTTCGGCATGGGCAGAGACCTGAGATTGAACAAAAATCACTGATTTTTCTGGNTTTATACCTGAAGCTACAAATGCTGCAGCAACTTCTAAAATATTACTTTTTAAAATTTTAGGGTCTTGTTTTACAGTAATNGCATGCATATCGACCACACAGTAAATACACTCATGGTCATTTTGTAATAAAACAAAATTTTTGATAGCTCCTAAATAATTGCCTAAATGCAAATTACCTGTCGGCTGAACTCCTGAAAAAACTCTTCCCATAATAGACCTCTACATTTTAATTATATTTGACTATAAACTAATACTATTAGAACTAAAATATTTTTTAACCCCCAATAAATAATTTAATAAAAAATATGATATTAAACCTGATATAATAAATAAAATTAGTTTAAATACTTCTCCGAATTTAAATGATAATAAAAAATTATTTAAAANAAATAAAATAAGCAACATAAAGATAGTTGCTAATATAATTTTTAAACAAATACCCAAAAATATTTGAGTACAATTGTAATATTTTCTNATTATCATAATATTAAACAANAAAATTGCATTAAGGTATCCGGCAATACATAAAGAAATTGCAATACCTACAAATCCATACTTATTCATTAAATACCAAGTAAGAATAATATTTATAAAGGCACAAAGTGTCCCTATTAAAACAGGAGTCTTANTATCNTTTCTTGCAAAAAAATTAGGTGAAAGCACCTTTATCATCATAAAAGCAGGTATAGCTATGGCATATATTTTTAAAGCATTAGATGTAGCTG
The DNA here is from genome assembly GCA_002720535.1 of Candidatus Pelagibacterales bacterium. Classification (GTDB taxonomy): domain Bacteria; phylum Pseudomonadota; class Alphaproteobacteria; order TMED109; family TMED109; genus TMED109. Next base: position 67,481 of record PBIU01000007.1, read on the forward strand.
TAACATCTGATTTAATAAAAACTCCATAACCAAAAAGAGAGGATATTACTAATTCCGATAAATAATAAAGTGCAACTNCGGAAGGTAATGCAAATAATAAAGATAAAAGTATAGCTTTTTCTTGTATAATATTTTGTTCTTTATTTTGCCCCAAGCTNATCTTTTTTGCTAAATCTGGTAAAAGCGCAGTTCCTATTGCTATTCCTATTATGCCTAAGGGTAATTGTGCAACTCTATCTGAGTAATATAGCCAAGATATTGCCCCGGGTATCTGGCTAGCAAATATAGATGCTACCAGCAAGTTTATCTGTGTAACTCCTGAGCCTATGGCACCAGGTAAAAATTTCTTAAAAAATATTTTTACATCTTCATTAACCTTAGGAAAAAAAATACTAAAGGAAAGTCCATTTTTAAAATTTGCCCAGGCGAGAAGAAGCATTTGAAATACTCCTGCTAGAAGAACAGCCCAACACATAATAATACCGGTCTCTTTATCAAAATATATCGATATTATTAATGCTATAATTAAAAAAACATTAAGTATTACTGGAGCTGCAGCTCCAGACCAAAATCTACCAGAAGTATTTAAAGCTGAAGCAAAAAGAGCAGTGAAAATTATAAAAACTAAATAAGGAAAAACAATCCTTGCATATGGTATAGCTAACTCTAGTCTTTCAATATCATTAATAAAACCAGGAGCTATAAAATTTACTATACTTGGCATAAAAAATTCTGATAAAATTATTAATGGAATTACAAGAAATAATAAAAGAGAAGCTATATTTGATGTAAATGCAACTCCTGCTTGCAATCCATACTTCTCATTTTTCTCAGTTAATAAAGGGATAAATGCAGCAGAAAAGGCGCCTTCAGCAAAAAATTTTCTAAATAAATTTGGTATCCTAAAAGCTAGTAAAAAAGCATCTGCAACTGCTCCAGAACCAAGTATAGAGGCAAACAAAATATCTCTTATAAAGCCCATTACCCTGCTACATAATGTCCAGAAACCCACTACTGCGCTTGACTTATAAATATTTGATACTTTAGCCAAATTAGTCATTATATTTTTTCTAAAACTTTACTGCTAACATCTTTATGCTCGTTTATAGCTTTCATTAATTTAGATTTAATAACATCAATTTTATCTTTTTCAGTTATTTTTCCTCCCGTCATATTTTTTATATAAAATACATCAACCACTCTAACGCCATATGTGCTAATTCTTGCTGTAGAAATATGTAAACCCATTAAAAATAATTCGCTTGCAAGAGTATGTAATAATCCAATCTTATCTTTGGAGTTGATCTCTATAAGAGTATGAGTTTTTGATGATAAGTTATCAATCAAGACACGTGGCTCAATAATAAATGAGTCCTTTCTAGAAGGGATCTGTATACTTTTGAACTCTTTAATTAATATTTTAGGATCTCTCTCTTCAGAAATAGTTTTTCTAATTGTATCTTCAAGAGTGCTTATTCTATTTTTATCTTCTATAAAGGAAAAAGAATTTGCTGATCTAATTAAAAATGTGTTTACTGTCATACCATCTTTAGTAGTTACTATTCTTGCATCTTGAACAGAAGTTCCAGCTAAAGCGAGTCCAGCACAAGTTCTTGCAAAAAGCCCTAAGTGATCTTGAGTATATATTGATATTTCTGTTACTCCCTGATCATCTAAATTTTCTATATCAATTTTAATTTTTAAATCTTTAGAATCGGCATCTCTAATTAATTTTGCATGATGCAGATGGACATCAAAATTAATATTTGTCCAGTAATAAGGAAAGAACCTATTAATATATTTCTCANATTCTTNATCAGACCAATCTGATAANGAGTTTCTCAATTTAGTTTTTGCCNTNTCTTCTANAACTGTACGCGACTTGATATCTCCTCCNCCATTNATCTNCATTANTGTTTCATTATAAACAATTTTTAATAAATTATCTTTCCAGCTATTCCAAATTTCAGGGCCTACTGCTGTAATATCAGCAACGGTTAAAACATAAAGCAATTTCAATAATTCTGGTGATTGAATTTTTTTCTTTAAATCAATAATAGTGTTTGGATCTTGTAAATCTCTTTTAAACGCNACTTGAGACATTAAAAGATGATTTTCAACTAGCCAAACGACAGTCTCTGTTTCATCAGCATTTAATCCAAATCTNGGACATAGGTTTTNTGCTACTTCTCCTCCNAATATAGAATGATCTCCACCTCTACCTTTTGCAATATCATGCAAAAATAAGGCAATGTACAAAACTTTTTTAGACACAATTTTTTTTATAACTTCTGAGGCTAGATCAAATTTACTTTTAAGCTCTCCATTATCTATTTTACGCAGAATACCTATAGCATTTATAGTATGCTCATCGACTGTGTAAGTATGGTACATATCGTGTTGAACTCTAGCTACAACTTTTTGAAANTCAGGAATAAACCTTCCNAANAAACCTATCTCACTCATACTTCTTAAAACTTTTTCAGAATTATTTATATTTGTTAATATATTTATGAAGAAGGTATTNGCTTTTTTGCTATTCCTTAANGTATCAACTTTTCTAATATTTAATTTAATTATATTAATAAGGTCGTTGCTTAAGNTTAAATCATATTTTGCNGAAAAATCATATGCTCGAAATATATCTAATGGTTCAATATTTTTCTCNGTCTTTGCAAGATGAATACTATTGCCATAAAATTCAAAGACTCCATTTTTATTCTTTTTGATATTAAATACTAACTTTTTAAAAAAGGATTTATCTGTCTTAAAGTTATNATTTTCTATATTCTCAAGTACACTCTTAGTAAGGTAGCCAACNTCTTTAGCAAATAAATAATAATGCTTCATTAAACGTTCTATTGGGGTAGATCCTGAGTGTGATTTATAACCTAGTTTTTCAGCAATACTTANCTGTAAGTCAAATGTAAGCCTATCAGAATTATTTTTACTATAATAATGCATCATGGATCTTAAAGTCATAAAGTATTTTTCNGCTTTATTATAAAAAGATGCTTCTTTATTTGTCATCAGNCCAAGTGATAAATATTCTTTAGNACTATNACCTTGATACAAAAATGAGATAATCCATCTGATGGTATTTAAATCTCTTAAACCNCCTTTACCCTCTTTGATATTTGGCTCCAAAAGATATCTAGANTCTCCCATCTTTTTATGNCTGACATCTCTTTCTTTTATCTTTTCATAAAAATATTTCTCTTTTAATTTATTTAAAATTTCTAATTTAAAAACTGAATTAAATTGAATCCATAAATCTTGATCCCCAGATATTAATCTNGCATCTAGTAAAGCAGTACATATTGTATTNTCTAACTTTGCTTTCGAAATATTATCTTCTAAACTTCTAATGGCATAACCTACNTTAAGCTTTAAGTCCCATAATATATATAAAAGCGTTTCAACAATCTGCTCTATCCTAGGTGTAANCTTATATGGAGTTAAAATTAATATATCTATATCTGACCCAGGAGCCAAATTACCCCGTCCGTAACCTCCTACAGCAATAATAGATAATTTGTCAGCTTTGGTAGGGTTTGCAATAGGAAATGCGTATGTGTTTACAACGTCAAAAGTACTTAAAATTACTGCGTCTATAGCTTTTGCTCTTAATTCGCCAGAATAAAAGCCATCTTTATTCTCCATAAAGAGGTCTTTTATATTTGNATTGTTATTATCAATAAAAGTTTTTAAAATTGGCAACAAGTTCTGTTTAAGAGACTTGCTAGAATCTTTTTTAGATAAAGCACTTTCTATCTTTTCTATCAAATTTCTTCGATTAAAATGATATTTATTATTCACACATTTTCCTATTTTTTTTATTTATCTAATTTTTTTATATTTTTATCATAAGCATACAGCTTTTCCAGAGCTTCTCTAGGAGATAAACTGTCTATGTCTGTAGCATTTATATCAGAAATAATACTATTTAAAATATTTTTAGTATCATTGTTTTTTGTCTCTTGAGATAACTGTTTTTTTTCTATCTTCTCNAAACTAGAAGTTTTATCTAAACTTTCATACTCATCTAATATATTCTTAGCTCTTTCTAGAACAGAACTTGGAATTCCTGCTAAAGATGCAACATGAATTCCATATGAACCTTTAGCTACTCCTTTTTCTACTGTATATAGAAAAATAACTTTATTTTTCCACTCCTTAACCTTCATGGTGTGGCATGATAAAGATTTTAGAGAATCTGCTAATTTAGTTAATTCGTGATAATGTGTTGCAAAAAGTGTTCTAGAATTACTATCATTATGTAAATGTTCTAATATAGCCCATGCTAAAGATAATCCATCATAAGTAGAAGTTCCTCTGCCTACTTCATCCATAATTACCAAAGACTTTTTTCCAGCTTGATTTAATATTGAAGCTGTTTCTAACATTTCAACCATAAAAGTTGATCTTCCACTCGCAAGATCATCTGAAGAACCCACACGACTAAATAATGAGTCAACTATACCTATTGAAGCTTTTTTAGCAGGAACAAAAGAGCCTGCTTGAGCAAGAATAGTAATAAGTGCATTTTGTCTCAGAAAAGTCGACTTTCCTGCCATATTTGGCCCTGTAATTAACCATATTTTGTCTTCATTATTTAAATTACAATTATTACTATAAAAACTATCTTCACCAGACTTACGCATAGATAATTCTACAGAAGGATGACGCCCTTCTAAAATTTCTAAGCTTTGGTCCTCTAAAATAGATGGTCTTACAAAATTATATAATGTTGCTATTTCTGCTAAAGATGAAGCTACATCTAACCTTGAAATAGCATATGATATGCTAGCCAAATCATTGTGCTGNTTCTCAATTGTAACTCTAATATCTTCAAATATTTTTAATTCAATCTCTATAGCTTTTTCTGCTGAATTACTTATTTCTTCTGATAATTTTGAAAGCTCATCAGTTACAAAACGAGAAACACCTTTTAAAGATTGTCTAGGAATAAATCTCTCCACACCTTCCATCTGAAGAAACTTCTTTTTTTGTAATTGAGTAATTTCAAAAAAATGCCCTAGTACATTATTATATTTAATTTTTAAAGTGCTTAACCCTGTTTTTATTCTCTCCTCTGATTCCATCTCGATAATATGCTGTCTACTCTCATCTCTAAAAGAGGTCACTTTATCAAGCTCTTTAGAGTAGCCCTTTTTTACAAATCCTCCATCTTTAGCAAATAATGGAAGATTATCTGATAAAATATTTTCAATAGATTTTAAGAGAGGTAAACATTTTTTTAAATTACTAATTACTTCTATTAATAATTTAGGAATCTTTTTTAGTTTCATATTATCTAAAATATCTGCAAGATTGTGAGCGGCCTCAATTCCTAATTTTATAGATTGAAGGTCTCTAGGTCCTCCTCGGGATAAAATTATTCTTGCTTTGGATCTATCAATATCTGCAGAAGATTTTAATATTTTTCTTATACTGTTTCTAATAGNCTGTGACTCAACAAAAAATTCAATTAAATCTAAACGCTCATCTATCGCATTTACATTAGTTAAAGGCGCTGATATATCTTTATCTAATTGCCTTGCCCCTACAGCAGTCAGAGTAAAATCAACCGAGTCAATTAAGCTACCTTTTTTATTTCCTGACAGTGTCTGGTTAATTTCTAAACTTTTTCTTGTAGAATTATCAATCTGCATTGTTGATTCATTTTTTATAGATTTAGGAAACCTTATTGGAGGAATATTTCCTTTTTGTGTAAGAGAAACATAGTCTAGCAAAGACCAGCAAGACATAATCTCATTTTCTGTAAAGCTTCCAAATGAGTCTAGAGATTTAACTCCATAATTTAGGCATATTAATTTTTCTGCTTTTTTACTATTCGTAATATTTTGAGCAACAGGAGTAATTATGCAATCAAATGTATTCTTTAACACTTCTATATAATTGTTCTCTTCTATCAGTTTATTATCTATAGCTAAAATTTCTTTAGGTCTAACTCTAGAAATAGATGTTAAAAAATTTTGTTTGGAACATAATTCTGTGTAAATTTCACCTGTCGAAATATCTATCCATGACAAGCCAATGTTATTTTTTGAATAAGATATACAAAGTAAAAAGTTGTTCTTNTCAGCTTCTAANAATACTTCTTCNGTTAAAGTNCCTGGTGTAACAATTCTTACGACTTCTCTTTGAACTATTGCTTTATAGCCTCCTCTTATCTTTGCATCTTTAGGGCTCTCTACTTGCTCACATATAGCAATTTTATAGTTCTTTTTTGTTAATTTNTCTAAATATGGCATGTAAGAATGATAAGGTACTCCACACATTGGAACCGGCTTTCCATCATATTGGCCTCTGCTTGTTAGAGCNATATCTAATTCATTAGAAGCAATAACAGCNTCTTCAAAAAATAATTCATAAAAATCTCCCATCCTGAAAAAAAGTAAGCAATCATCATTTTCAGCTTTAACTTTCATAAATTGTTGAAACATTGGAGTAGTTTTTAATATTGCTTCACCGGTAGCTTTTGATAATAAAGGTAAAGACTGTTGTTCTAANTTGTTCTCACTAGGCATAATATTACTCTAATATAATTTTTTTAGTGTATGAATAATACTATATCATATTGTATAGATTATCTCATGATAAATATATTCTATAGAATACAGTATATCTTTAATTATAATTCTGTATTAAATAGATAGACCTTATTTAGTAATAAATGTAATCTATAAACATTGTAAATCANACGGATAATATATATGCCTAAGTCAATACACCCTAAAGATGCCCTTAACTTTCATAGTAAAGGCAAGCCTGGAAAATTAGAAATATCTCCTACGAAACCGTTAGCAACNGCAAGAGACTTATCTTTAGCTTATTCTCCAGGAGTGGCAATACCATGCCTTGAAATTGAGAAAAATCCATCAACTGCTTATGACTATACCTCAAAAGGAAATACGGTTGCTGTCATATCTAATGGAACTGCNGTTTTAGGTTTAGGAAATATAGGAGCATTGGCTTCAAAGCCTGTCATGGAAGGTAAAGCTGTATTATTTAAGAAATTTGCAGATATTGATGGGATAGATTTAGAAGTTAATACGGAAGATGCCGATGAATTTGTTAATAGTATAAAGGTTCTAAGTAAAACTTGGGGGGGCATAAATTTAGAAGATATAAAAGCTCCTGAATGCTTTATTATTGAAGAAAAATTATCTGAGCTTTTAGATNTTCCGGTATTTCACGATGATCAACATGGTACGGCTATTATAGCAGCAGCAGGATTAATTAACGCTCTAGATATAACAAACAGAACTATTGATAATTTTACAATGGTTATTAATGGTGCAGGTGCAGCTGGTATAGCTTGTGCNGAATTATTAAATGCAATGGGAATGCCTAAAAAGAATATTATTATGTGTGACACAAAAGGTGTAATACATAGAGAGAGAACAGACCTAAATCAATGGAAATCTGCACACGCTGTCTCTACTAAAAAGAGATCTTTATCTGACGCTTTAAAAGGAGCAGATGTTGCTTTTGGTCTATCTGTAAAAGGAGCTTTTACAAAAGAAATGATGAAAATTATGGCTCCTAATCCAATAGTTTTTGCTATGGCTAATCCAGACCCAGAAATCACTCCAGAGGANTTAAAAAAAATTCGTCCTGATGCAATAATTGCAACAGGAAGATCCGATTATCCAAATCAAGTTAATAATGTCTTGGGATTTCCTTTTATCTTTAGAGGNGCTTTGGATGCAAGAGCATCAAGAATAAATATGGAAATGAAGATTGCGGCAACGAATGCACTAGCNCAACTTGCAAGACAAGATGTTCCTGATGAAGTTTCTGCTGCNTATAGTGGAGTGGAATTACATTATGGTCCAGAATATATTATTCCTACTCCGTTTGACCCTAGACTTATAACAACAGTTCCACCTGCCGTTGCTAAAGCAGCAGCTGATTCAGGNGTGGCACAAAAACCTGTTAAAGACGATGTTTCTTATCGNAGAGAACTAGCAATGAGACTAGACCAAACAGCTTCTATGATTCAAATGTTATCTGCTAGAGTTAAAGACAACCCTAAAAAAATGGTATTCGCAGAAGGNGAGGAAGAAAGAATAATNCGTGCNGCATATCAATGGTCTAAAGATGGTTATGGAAGCTCTATATTAATAGGNAGAAAAAGTAGGGTACTAGATGCAATTGAAAACTTAGGGCTAGACCCTAACCTTGAGGGAATAGAAATATTAAATGCAAAAATTAGTAAACGTAANACACATTATACTGATTTTTTATATTCAAGGCTTCAAAGATCAGGCTTTCTAAGAAGGGATTGTGTAAGACTAATTAATCAAGATAGAAATAGTTTTGCTGCNTGTGTCGTTGCTACCGGAGATGCGGATGCGATGGTAACGGGAACAACTAGAAATTATTATGCAAGCTTAAAAGATATTAAGCGTGTAGTTGCAATAGAGAAAAANAAACTTCTATTTGGTTTATCAATTATGNTTACAAGAAGTANAACACTTTTTATTGCAGATAGTACTGTAATNCATACTCCAACTTCTGAAGAACTAGCAGATATTGCAATTCAAGCGGCTAATGAAGCTAGAGCNCTTGGACACACTCCAAGAGTTGCGTTGCTATCATTTGCTAATTTTGGAAATCCNACGATGAAAGGCACGGAACGTATTCATGAGGCCATAGAAATATTAAATAAAAGAAAAGTAGACTTTGAATATGATGGTGAGATGAGTGCAGATGTTGCTTTAAATAAAGAATTATTAGAACTTTACCCTTTTAGTGGATTGTCAGAACCTGCTAATATTTTAATAATGCCCGGTCTTCATTCTGCNAATATTGCAGCAAAATTATTAGGACAAGTTGGTGGAGGAGAGGTTATAGGGCCCATATTAAANGGTTTTTCTAAGTCAATTCAAATAATGCCAATAGGTGCAAATGTTTCAGAAATACTTAANTATGCNATGTTTGCAGCGCATGATGCAACACTTTTAAAAGTGAAAAATAATAATGCNCTTTCAAAAGTTGGCAATAAGTAATATCTAAAAATGCTTTATTTTTAATATTTCTGTAATATAAACATATTAAAAATAAGTTTAATTTTATATAGCTTTATAAAGAATAAGGTCCCAAAAATGAACTTAATTAATACCCTTTCTTTATCTACCAAATTATCCTTACCCGGAATTGCTACTATAATCCTAATAGGGCTTTATTTTTCTATAAATATTTTGCACTTAGTANTAATTTGNATTGTTAAATTTATTATTATTTTACTTATTACACTTTATTTAAAAAAAGATTGGGATAACTTTAATCAATGGCTTAAAAAATTAACACATGATAGTAAAAATAGTATTAACCCAAAGAGCAATTTTCCTATAATAGATAATAGTCTTTTAGCGAATACCATGAAGCTAGTATCCAAAATTAATGAAAACCATATTAAATCCAATGCTGATAACTCAGAAAAAAATATTAGATTTAGTTATATAATTGATAATTACTGGCATCCTGTAATNGTGATAAATAGAAGTATGACTATAATTTATATCAATCACCTTGTTAAAAATATTTTCCCCNCGGCCAACATAGGAGAAAATATTTCNATCATTTCAAGAGAACCNAAACTAATTCCTGTAATTGAAAAAATTTTTAAAAATAAGCCTAAAAATAATAATAAAATAAAACCGTTTTCCATAACAAACTTTAATAAAAATAANTTATATACAGCAGTGCCTATATTTATTTCAGCTGAAAATTTAACCAATCATGAAGACGAAATAGCTTTTATATTGAAGCCAAAAGAAAATAAAAAAAGCGAAGAAATTAAAACTGACTTTATTGCTGATGCAAGCCATGAATTAAGAACACCTTTAACTGTNATAAAAAATACTACAGAACTTCTTAAAAATGTAGATGACAAAAANACTAAAAATAAATTTTTAAATATTGCTAATAAACAGATTAATAATATGACGAAATTATTAGATAAATTGATTGAGCTATCAAGAATAGAAAATGCAGCAAAAGTAAAAAATTCCTCCGTTACAGATATTAAAAAAGTGATTACAGATAGCATCAACCAAAGAAAACAAATTGTTACAGCCAATAATCAAATTCTGACATATACAAAATCAAAAAAAATTTCAATTTTAGCTGAAGAAAGTGATGTATCTACCATCATCAATAATATAATTGATAATGCTATAAAATATTCTGGGAAAAATTCTAAAATTAATATAACGACCTCTATAATAGAGAATAAAAATAATAAAGAATTGGTCTTAGTAAAAATAAAAGATAATGGAATTGGAATAGAAGAGAAGCATTTACCTAAAATAAAAGATAGGTTTTACAGAGTGGATAAGGCTCGAAGTAAAAGTAGTAACAGTTCAGGGTTAGGACTCTCAATAGTAAAAAGTTTATTAGAAAAAAATAAGGGAAAATTTGATATTTTTAGCATCTTTGGCAAAGGAACTGAAGTTTGCCTATATTTTAATAGGTTTATTAAATAATGTAATAAAACTGTAATATTGCCGTAATATAATTTCCAAATGAAATATTTATCAACACATAATCTATATTAATTAACCTATTAGAAATATTAAGGAAGGAAATATCATGAAAAAATTAATTATATTATGTGCAATCGTTTTTATGTTTTCTTTTACTAGTCATGCAAGAAACCAAATAAGCGTTGTTGGGTCATCAACAGTGTATCCTTTTTCAACTGTAGTAGCAGAAAACTTTGGAAGAGATACTGGTATGAAAACTCCAAAAATAGAAAGCACAGGCTCAGGTGGAGGCATGAAGCTTTTTTGTGCAGGTTTAGGAGTAAATCACCCTGATATAACAAATTCATCTCGCCGTATTAAAAAATCAGAATTAGAAAAATGTTCAAAGGCAGGAATAGAGGTAGTAGAGATTAAAGTTGGTTATGATGGAATAGTCATTGCAAATTCTAAAAAGGGCGAAAAATTTAATTTGTCAAAACGTGATATTTTCTTAGCTCTAGCAAAAGATGTGCCAGAAGGAAATGCAGAAGGAGGAAAACTCATTCCTAACCCAAACAAAACATGGAAAGAGGTAAATTCTAGTCTGCCTGATATTAAAATTGAAGTTTTAGGGCCTCCTCCTACATCGGGAACTAGAGATGCATTTAATGAATTAGCTATTGAGGGGGGATGTAAAACATTTCCAAACCTTAAGGCCATAAAGAAAGAAGATAAAAAGAAATATAAAGCTATATGCAGAGCAGTTAGAGAGGATGGCGTTTATATAGAAGCAGGAGAAAACGACAATCTTATCGTGCAAAAATTAGCAGAGAATAAAAATGCTCTTGGAGTNTTCGGNTTTTCTTTCTTAGCTGAAAACGAAGACAAAATNCAAGGGTCAAATATTGANGGAAATGAACCGACTTTTGAAAATATTGCGTCAAAAGCTTATCCTGTATCGCGACCACTATATTTTTATATTAAAACTGCACATGTCGATGTAATACCTGGAATAAGAGAATTCGTCGAGGCTTATACTTCAGATGATGCGTTTGGACCTGATGGGTATTTATCTGAGAGAGGTTTAATTCCAATGCCTGATGAAGAAAGAGAATTCTTTAGAAAATCAGGGCAGGAAATGATTATTTTAGATAAATTATAATGATAATAAGGAGNGGATATAAAATATATATNTGCTCCTTAAACAATAGAAAGAGCTAATGAATACAACTTTACTAACAATTCTTATAATTGGCCTTTCTATATTCGCATTTTATTATGCCGTATATAAAATTAAATCAGCTCAAAGCCTAAACACTAAACATAGACCGCTTCATTCATATTACGGTTGGTATTGTTTGTTTTGGACAATTTTTCCTGCATTACTATTTTTTTGTCTTTGGACTTTTTGTTCTAGTGTATGGATAGATAAAACTATTATTAATATTATAACTCTAAGCATCAATGAAGAAGGTGCAACAAATATTAGTTTACAGTTAAATGCTATTAAAAATGCNGCTAATGGTATTTTGACTGACCAAGTTCCTAAAGAAATATTAAGTAATTACATTTCACTCAATCAAAAGTCTGAATTTATAAGATTTATAGCGACTTTAGGCATAGCTATCATAGGCTTATTTTTTGTTATACGTAAAATAAATCCAGACCTTAGAGCAAGAAATAAAATTGAAAGTATTTTAATGNTATTGATGTTTATATCATCATTTATTGCAATTATTGTAACACTAGGAATTGTATTATCATTATTATTTGAAACTCTAAAATTCTTTTCTGACGTCTCACCTTTCGAATTCTTTTTTGGCACAACGTGGTCTCCACANATTGCTCTTAGAGAAGACCAAGTAGCAGCTTCTGGGTCATTTGGCGCTATTCCTGTTTTTACAGGCACTTTATTAATTACTATAATAGCAATGTGTGTTGCAATTCCTATCGGTTTACTGGCAGCAATATATCTAGCTGAATACGCCAGTCAAAGAACAAGAACAATAGTTAAGCCTCTTTTAGAAATACTCGCAGGAATACCTACAGTCGTATACGGTTTTTTTGCAGCTTTAACGGTTGGCCCTTTTATTAGAAATATAGGTGAAACTTTTGGTTTATCTATAGCTTCAGAAAGTGCTTTGGCTGCTGGTCTTGTAATGGGCATAATGATAATCCCTTTTATATCCTCTCTTTCTGACGATGTTATAAGCGCAGTACCTAATTCTCTAAGAGAGGGCTCATATGGATTAGGGGCTACAAAATACGAAACTATTATATTAGTTATTTTTCCTGCGGCCCTACCCGGAATAATAGGATCCATTCTTTTAGCCACCTCAAGAGCTATAGGAGAAACAATGATAGTCGTTATGGCAGCTGGGCTAGCAGCGAAACTTACTGCTAACCCGTTAGAGTCAGTTACTACAGTTACAGTACAAATTGTTACGCTCTTAATAGGAGACCATGAATTTGATAGTAGCAAAACTATGGCTGCTTTTGCGCTAGGACTAACACTTTTTATTATTACCTTAATTCTAAACGTAATAGCTCTTAAAGTTGTTTTAAAATACAGAGAAAAATATGAATAGAATATTATCAAAAAATCAAAATATTGAAAATTCAACCAATAAAAGACACAGAAAAGAAAAAAGATTTAAATCTTTGTGCTTAGGAGCCGTAATAGTGGCAATATTATTCTTAATAATATTGCTATCTTCATTAGCCTACAAGGGCTTATCAGGTTTTACTAAAACTACAATTCAAATTCCAATATATTTTAATGAAGAAATTATTGACCCTGAAAATACTAGAGATATAGCCGTAATTAAAAAAGCCAGCTTTAGAAAAATTTTTAAACAAAGCCTTTTACAAAAATTCCCAGAAGCAAAAGATAATAGAAAAATGTATAGAAATATTTCTAAAATATTTAGTAGGGGNTCTCCTTATCTTTTAAAAAACATGGTTCTTGATGATATATCGCTAATAGGCAAGACAATTAATGTTGATTTAATTTCATCCAGCACAATAGATCAATTAAGAAAAAATAATATCAATATTAAAGTACCAGAAAGTGATAGACCTGTTTCGGATGCTACCTTAAAAATATATGACCAATTAAATACTGAAGGTGTTATTAAAAAAAGACTTAATTTTTCATTTTTTAAATACGGTGATAGTAGAAACCCAGAAGAGGCNGGAATTCTTGGCGCTTTATTAGGGTCAATGTTTACACTAATTATTACTTTATTATTATCATTTCCTATAGGAGTATTGACTGCTATTTATTTAGAAGAATTCGCTCCTAAGAATAAATTTACGTATTTTATTGAAATAAACATTAATAATCTAGCAGCAGTGCCCTCTATAGTTTTTGGGCTCCTAGGTCTAGCTATATTTTTAAATTTTTTTGGACTTCCAAGGTCTGTTCCTTTAACGGGTGGATTGGTTTTAACTCTAATGACTCTTCCTACGGTAATAATTTCCTCAAGAGCTTCTTTAAAAGCCGTTCCTCCAACAATAAGAGAAGCCGCATTAGGATTAGGAGCTAGCAAACTGCAAGCTGTATTTAACCATGTCGTTCCAAGCGCAGCACCAGGAATGTTTACAGGAACTATTATTGGGATGGCTAGAGCACTTGGAGAAACAGCACCCCTACTATTAATGGGAATGGTCGCTTTTATAGTTGAAGTACCTACATCCATATTTGATCCTGCAACAGTCCTGCCCGCGCAAATATATTTATGGGCAGATAGTCCCGAAAGAGGTTTTGTAGAAAAAACATCTGCAGCTATTATTGTTTTAGTTTTGTTTTTAATTATAATGAATAGTCTAGCAATTTGGTTACGCAGAAAATTTGAAGTAAGATGGTAATAATATGATAAAAAACGATAATATAAAAATAACAACTAATGACCTGTGTGTATTCTATGATGAAAAACAGGCTTTATTTGATGTAAACATATCAATTAATGAGAAAGAAACCACTGCATTAATTGGGCCATCTGGATGTGGAAAATCGACCTTACTAAGATGCTTTAACCGTATGAATGATACAATAGAAAATTGTGTTGTGAAGGGAAACATAAATATCGATAATGCTAATGTTAATAATCCTGAAATAGATGTCGTGCAGCTAAGAACTAAAATAGGTATGGTGTTTCAGAAACCAAATCCATTCCCAAAATCAATTTTTGATAATGTTGCATATGGTCCAAAAATTCACGGGATGGCAAAAAATAAATTAGAACTAGAAGAAATAGTAGAGAAGAGTTTAAAGCAAGCAGGCCTATGGAGTGAAGTCAAAGATAGATTAAGTCAACCAGGAACCAGTTTATCAGGAGGACAACAACAGCGGCTTTGTATAGCTAGAGCAATTGCAGTTAGACCCGAAATCATTCTAATGGATGAGCCTTGCTCCGCCCTTGACCCAATAGCGACTGCAAACATTGAGGAGCTAATGGACGAATTAAAAAAAGAATTTACTATCATAATAGTAACTCATAATATGCAACAAGCAGCAAGAGTCTCTAAAAACACTGCTTTTTTCCATCTCGGAAAACTTATTGAACTAGGTCCTACTGATCAGATATTTACTAACCCTAAATTAGAAAAGACTCAAGACTATATAACGGGAAGATATGGTTAGTATATAAAGAAAGGAGTTTAAAAATGTCAGATGAACATGAACATATAGTAAAATCGTTCTCAGAAGATTTAATTCAATTAAAAAATATGATTCTCAAAATGGCTGGCCTAGTTGAAAATCAATTACAACTTTCATTAGACAGTATCCTGAAGCACGACTCAAAAGACTGTGTAAAAATAATTAAAAGTGATAATGAAATAGATGAATTACACATTAATATTCAAAATTATGTAGAAAGAATTATTACTTTACGGCAACCAATTTCTTTAGACTTAAGAAATGTTTTAGCAGCAATGCAAATTGCCAGAGAATTAGAAAGAGTTGGAGACTTAGCTGTAAATATAGCTAAAAGAGCTATAATAATAACTCAACACGCTAAAATTGATAAGCTGTATGACCTAGAAGAATATACTATAATTACCAAAAATGTGCTTAGAGAAGCTTTAGACGCATATGTAGAAAATGATTTGAAGATGGCAAGAAAAGTTTGGGATAAAGATGATTTAATAGACGACCTGTATGCAAAAATATTTAAGCAACTTTTAGAACTTATGAATAATGATAAAAAAATTGCTACGCCAGCTGCACATTTATCATTTGCTATAAAAAATATAGAGCGAATTGGAGACCATGCCACTAATATTGCCGAAGATATATCTTTCATTCTTACTGCTGATAGAAATATGCATATGTCTAATAAAGATTAAACAGGAATAAAAAAATGAATAATAAAATCCTTATAGTAGAAGATGAAAAAGATATAAGAGATTTAATTATTTATGCACTCGAAGGGAAAGGTTACCAAACTATTTCTACTGATGACGGTGAAAAGGCAATAAAAATGTTAAAAGAAAATAAACCTGATCTAGTTATACTAGATTGGATGCTTCCTTCTGTATCTGGTCTAGAAATATGCAGAAGTATAAGACGAGATATAAATACTAAAAATATTCCTATTATAATGCTAACCGCAAAAATTACAGAAGAAGATAAAGTTCTCGGCCTAGATAGTGGAGCTGATGACTATATTACTAAACCATTTTCAACTGCAGAGCTTAATTCCAGAGTGAAAGCAATATTAAGAAGAATAGAAAGAAATAATAATAAAAAACTTAAATATGCAGATATAGAAATGGATTTAGTAGCTCATAAAATAATTAGAAATGGTCGTAAGATCAAATTAGGGCCAAAAGAATTTAAATTACTAAAAAACTTTCTCGAGCAACCTCAAAGAGTTTTTAGTAGAGACCAATTATTAGATAAAATTTGGGGTGAAAATATTTATGTTGAACCGAGAACAGTAGATGTACATATAAGGCGGTTACGTAAAGCCATTACTGCTAATAATGAAATAAATATTATTAGAACTGTAAGAGATGCCGGATATTCATTAGAAGTAGATGTTTAATATAATAATTAACGTACAATATATATTTAAAATATAATGTAATAAAATTGTAATATTAATTAAAAATTATTTTAATATTTGATTGCTACTTTCCAATTAGATTTTTTTTAATTTAATGTATGGAAAAGAGAATGAGAAAATTAAATATTTTTATAATAATACTATTTGGGATGATTTTAGTAAATCATAATGCTTTTTCCCAAGAAGCTGATGCCTTACAAAAACAAATTGATGAATTGCAGAATCAAATTCAAGATTTAACCATTCAAATGAAAGTTGCAAATAAAAAACAAGAAGCTTCTGATGATGCTCCTAAGTTTAAAGTTGGCCCTGGCTTTTCTGTAAAACATGGCAACAAATCTTTTAAAGTCCATGGACGTATGCATTGGGATGTAGGTTATTATGGTGAAGTTAAAGATCAAGATGTTTATGGTTCCGGAACTAATATAAGAAGAGCAAGACTAGGGTTTAAAGGGAAAGCAGATGACTTTAGTTTTACTGCTGCCTTTGATAAAGGTGCTTCAGCTAAGGCTGCTTCAGATGTTGCAGACCAAACTAGTATTGATGAAATACACTTTTCCTACCATCCAACTAAAACTATGAAACTATCAATTGGTAAATTAAAGATGCCAATGTATTTTGAAGAAGCAATCTCCTCTAATAATATTTCTTTTATAGAGCGTTCAGTAGCTATTGATATTTTTAGCGATAAGCAGTTTGGTCCTAAGAGGCCTGCTATAAGGTTTACTACTTATGATAAAAAATTAGGGTACTTTTTTGGAGTAGCCCATGGTTTTGGACCAGAAAATAAAATAGATAATAAAGATGGAAATAAGCTTAATACTATAAGAGCGGCTTTTGCTCCTGTACTGTCTAAAACTCAAGTTGTGCATTTAGGGGCATGGGGAGCAACAGTAGATTTTGGCGGTGGCTATGCAGCTTCGTTATGTAAATTAGAATACAGAGCTGAATTAAATGTTACCGACGCAAAACCTTTAAAAACTTCATCTATTCATTCTGGAAATAATATTTGTGAAGGAGCTCAACATTATGGTTTAGAAGCTGCTTATTTAGGGCAAGACGGCCAATTCTGGGCATTGGGAGAATATACCGATTATACCGCTTTCAGAAGTGGTTTAGATGGCGCTGAAGTACCGGATTATAATGCAGATTCATCTACTCTTTCTATGGGTTACGTTTTAAATGGTAAAAAAAGATATGATATAAAAAAAGCTGCCTTTAAAGCTCCTAAAGTAGAAACCAAATGGCCAAATAAGGGAACTGGTGTATGGGAAGTAGCTGCACGTTATTCTCATGTAGATATGGATGATAATAATTCATCTAAAA
>PBIU01000008.1 GCA_002720535.1 Candidatus Pelagibacterales bacterium
AGTATTTATGAAAATTTTAGACAACACTTTTAGACAACGTTACCTAATTTAACCCTCAATTTTTGGCAGATAACCAGTACATAAGGCTTTAAACGTCTTCCTCGTGTTCTCTTAATCTAGGCATTAATTCTACAAGATTACATGGCCTATGTCTAAAATCTAATTGATGAACTAAAATATCATCCCATGCATCTTTGCAAGCTCCTACCGAACCGGGTAAAGAAAATAAATAAGTACCTTTTGTTACGCCACCCATTGCTCTTGATTGGATAGTGGAAGTTGCTATCTTTTTATAACTTAGCCATCTAAATAATTCCCCAAAACCTGGAATTTCTTTCTCAAGTATTTCATTGAAAACCTCTGGTGTTAAATCTCTTCCAGTGATACCAGTTCCTCCTGTAGTTATAACTACATCCACATCTTTATTATCAATTAGTTTATTTAGCTTATTTTTAATCTGAACCACGTCATCTTTTACAATATATCTATCATAAACATCATGACCAGCTTGCAAAATTCTTTCTTGAAGAGTATCCCCTGATTTATCATTTTCTATAGTTCTAGTGTCTGATACAGTTAGTAATGCTATATTTACAGGTTTAAAAACTCTCTCTTTATCTATACCTAACATAATCCTCCTTTTAAAAACTCAAATTTTTATATTTTGGCCAGGTGTTATTCACTAAATCTTTCCTACTTAACTTGGGTTGTTTAAATTTATCTCTATATATCCACATATTTTTTAAAACTTTTTTTACAAACCATCTTGTTTCATAACTTGGTATACTTTCTATATATAGTAATGGATCGGAATAAACTTTAATTTTTTCATTCCACTTTTTATACCTTGTGGGGCCTGCATTCCATGCTATTAAAAGTGGTATCAATGAATCCGAAATATTTTCTTTATCCATTAGTCTTAATAATAAATTCTGTCCTATAAGAATATTATACTCTAAATCATATAATTTCCATAAATTAGAGCCTCTAATTGTACGATCTTTTGTAATAGTTCTAGCTGTACTTGGCATTAATTGTAATAAACCTCTAGCATTCCTAGGACTTTTAGCTTTTAAATAAAAACTAGATTCTTTTCTCATTAAAGACCATAAGAGCACTTCATCTATTTTTCTTTCTTGGTTTTTAAACCATTGAGGAGACGGAAATAAACCCAAATAACTCATCTCCCCTTTTTGAAATAATTTATCTCCCAGTCTAAGCTGAACTGCAGGTAAATTTAAATAATTAGTTAATTCTATAAGCTCATGAATTTTATCATTTCCTAATATACCATAAACAAACCTCATCTCCTGATCTGCTTCTCCATATCTGCCTAAACTTGATAAAGCTATGGCTCTTTTTATATGTTCATTATTTAATACATCTAATTTAAAAAAACTGCCTGAATTTTTGATATCCCATGATATATTTTCATCATAACCTAAATATTCCAAAGCAAGCTGCCCATAAAACGTATTTAGTTGCCTTGCGGCTATAATAAAATTATTTTTTGCCTCTATATTATTATTAAACTCTAAGTAAATCTTAGCAGCCCAATAAGCTCCTGCAGACTTTAACCAAATATTCTTTTCTATTTTAGTAAGCTCAATAAAATTTTTGAGCGCAATTTCTTTTTTATTNAATCTATATGATGCTAAGCCTGCTCTCCAAAATAATTTAGGATTATTTATACCTGAACGACTAGCAGCATTAATTGCGANTTTCATAGAAATTTTNTCTTTACCGACGGCAAAATAACCAGCTGAAATAATTGCTTTTAAATCATCTTCTATATAATCAGGNAGATTACTATTGCTTAAGCTATTAAGTGCTTGCGTAGGTCTACCTCTTTTAACAAGGNTTCTAATATTTTTATAAACAGGATTATACTTTTTTGGTATAGAGAAATTTTCTAGTGGTGTAATACTTTTAAAATCTCTACCATATCCAGCTAATCTATTTAATTTTTCCGGTCGTTTAAGACTTTTAGTATTTTCAGGCTTTCTTCTCTCAGCTAGTTTCCATATTTTATCTGACATAGGATGGTCAGAATATAAATACAACCACTCTTTTAATTCTTTATATTTAGATCTNTATTTTGTAGGGTGCATAAGTTTTTGATATNTTACGTGGCCTAATAAAANCTTATTATNTAATAAATTTATTACTTCATTAGCTTCTTNCCACTTACCTAATTTTTGTAGATAAAAAATTTTTTTATACTTTTTTTTATCTTCAATATTTAAGATAATTTCTTCATTCAAATTTTTAGCAGTTTCTATAAGTAAAGATTCAAAATACTCACTTTCACTATTTACTATAGTATTAGCAAGGCTCTGGTTAATAATACATATGTAAAATAACAGCAAGATTAAAGCTCTAGAAAACAATTTAGTAAATTTAAAGCGAAAAATTAAATGCAAAACTACACCAAGGTTTTTATGAATNTNAAANAATAAAATTACGAATAAATACTACATTGAAGATAAAAAATACAACTTTAATCAACTTAATTTTTTTCTTATATCCTTAAGATCAGACCAAGTTTCTTTTTTGCTCTCATTATTAGCTAAAATATAACGAGGATGAAACATTGAAATACCAGTAACTGACTCTACATTATCGCCNATATNTATATCATACCACTTACCTCTACTATGAAAAATACTATCTTCGGTATTTGATAAAATCTTAGTTACCTCTGCTCCAAACATAATAATAACTTTAGGNTTAACAATTNTAATTTGTTTTTTTATTATATCTAAAACTAATTTTGAACTTTGACTAAGAGGTGTAAAATATAGGTTTGTATAATAGGTATTAGTTTTATCAAAACTTATTGCTTTTAACATAGCATCCAATAAAGTTTCCACCTTNCCTTGAAAGGGTNTTTTTTTATTTAAATCTTCNGGTTTATCTCCAATAACCATAAGATCTGCTTTCTCTGAACCACTATAAAAAGGAATGTTGAAATCTGAAATAATGTTTTTAGATAGTAGATATTGTTCTAATGATTTCATAGTATNGATTTTTTCTAAATCAATATCATTACNATACTTTAAATCCTTTTTTTCATCATTAATATTATATTNATCAGATATTAAATTATGAGAGCTTTGCTTATCAATACATAATGGTTCATCACATCCGATCTCATTTAACCATTTAATAGCTTCAATAATTACTTCATTAGTATGATTTTTAGGCATTTAGCTATGATTAAATAGAACCGTATGGAATAGGCCTACCTTCATTATCTTTGATTAATTTACCCGCCTCGTCTTGAGCTGCAATATAGTTACCATGGCCTAGCCAAGATCCAANATANCTAACTGGTTTAGCAACTTTACCATTGAAAGTTTTATCTTTTTGTTTTGCACCTCTGGCAGCAGGATTATTTTTTGTAATAGCCACTTAATTTTCCTTTATTCTAATTATNGAACTTTTAAGGTAAGTTCTTTTTTTATATGCTCCTATATAATCAAAAAATTAAAATAATACAATCCATAATATATATATTTTAGTATAGTATATTATAATTAATTTAGGGGGTCTTAATGTATTATAAAAAAATTATATATGTAANCATACTTGTTATTTTTTCTAGCCAAGTTTTCGCAGATAGCTGGCGCCCCAATCAAGTTGGCTCTTTCTTAAGCAGTAAAATTGCTCGCTCTATGACAGATATAGAAAACTCGGCTTATTTTGCAGAATATTCTTATAATCGTAATCCCGATTCGTTTGCATTAGGAGNAATAGCTTTAGAGGCTTTGATTNCTAATGGTCAAATTATAGAAGCACTTCCGATTGGCTTAAAAATCTCAAAGAATATGCCTGAAATAACATTAGCACAATACATTAGNATGATAGATAGCTTAAATTCTAACTCTTATAGCAAAGTTTTAGATATATTATTAAATATTTCTCCTAATGGAATAGATAATTTTATACTTCCAATACTTCAAACTTGGGCAGCTGCTGGTTCAAATAAAGAATTAGGAGGCCTTGAAATTATGAAGGGACAAGCAAATAGAGGAGTATTAGATCCTCTTTATGATTATCAAAGTGCATTAATTTATGAATTTATAGGAGACATAGAAAATGCACATATTTCCTATAAAAATATCATAAAACGCTCCAATAATGCGAATGCTCATGTATATTCTAGAGCTGCTATATTTTTTGCAAATAATAATCTTCNAGATTTATANACAGAAACTNTAAATAAATTAGAAACAATAGACCCTTATAGTAATGAATTATTCATACTTAAGAAAAATNAAAATTATGCAAATAAAACTAAGATTACTAATATAAAACAAGGCATATCGGAAGTTTTTTTAAATAGTGCTGAAATNTTATTTAATGAAGGCTTAGATAGGCAAGCTTTAATTTATGCTCAAATTTCTTCATATTTAGAACCAAAGTCGGATAGTGCCAACTATTTACTTGGTAGAATTTTTAAATCTATTAATAGTAATGAAAGAGCTATAAAATATTTTAAAAAGGTTAATGAATATTCCTTAGTAATACATGATGCTAATATTGCTTATGCAGAAACCCTTTATGATATAGAAGGTTTATCTAATTCTAAAGAATTTCTGAATAATATGAAAAAATCTTTTCCTGATAATATTAATTATTTACGAACTATGGCAGAATTATTTTATAAGGCAGAAGACTTTAAGAGTTCTATTCAATATTATGACATGATATTTGAAAAAATTGATAGAATAGAGTTTAAGCATTGGCCACTATTTTATTCTAGTGGAATAGCATTAGAAAGAGGCAATAACTGGGAGCGTGCAGAGAAGCAATTTTTAACAGCTCTACAATTTGTTCCTAATAACCCTCAAGTTTTAAATTATTTAGGCTATTCTTGGATTGATCAAGGAGTTAATATTAATAGAGCCCTAGAAATGATAGTAAATGCCGCTGAACAAAGACCAGATGATGGTTATATTATAGATAGTTTAGGCTGGGCATATTTCCAAATTGGNAACTATGAAGAAGCTGTAATAAATTTAGAAAAAGCNGTAGCATTAGTAAGTGATTCAGTAATTATTGATCATTTAGGTGACGCATTATTTTATTCGGGTAGAAAAGTGGAAGCTGTATTCCAATGGAAAAGAGCGCTTGAATTTAATCCTAGTGAAGAGCTTATTAAAATTTTAAATGATAAGATTGATGGAGATATTTTACCTAAGGCGGGAGTAAATGCTGTCTCCAAACCAATCTAATATGCCATATAATAAAGATGAAAAGGCTTATGCTAAGATTAATCTCAATTTAAATATAATAAATAAAAGAAAAGATAATTATCATAACCTCAATTCCGATTTAATATTTGCTAATATATACGATACTATTTCGATCACTCCTAAAAATACAAAAAATAATAAAATAAAATTAATTATTAATGGAGCGTTTAAAAATAAGTTAGATAAGAATATTAAAGAAAATATTATTTATAAAAGTGCTCTTTATTTTATGAGAAAATATCAAATTGATAATGATTTAATTATAAGTTTAAATAAAAATTTACCTATAGCATCAGGAATAGGAGGAGGGTCTGCTGACGCTGCAGCAACTTTAAGGAAATTATCAGAAATTTTCAATATAAGTAAAAAGTCTTTTAATAAAAAAATTTTTTTAGATATATCTAAAAAATTAGGATCTGATATTCCAGCTTGCATATTTTCTAAATCTCTTAATATAAAAGGAACTGGAGAGAAAATATTTAAACTACCAGTTAATATAAAGAAAATGTTAAATAGAAACACTTATATTGTTTTAGTAAATACAAATACAAATTTATCTACTAAATTAGTATTTAATAATTGGAAAAATAATTCTAATCTTACTAATATTTTTAATATAAATAAAAAATATCCAAAAATAGGTATTAATGATTTAAAATCTGCGGCAGAAAATATTGATACCTCAATTATACTTATACAAAAAATTTTATCTTATCAGGAAGGTATAAAATTTTTTGGAATGTCAGGAAGCGGAGGCACTTGTTTTGGAATTTTTAATAATAANAACCTTGGAATAAAAGCNAAAAATAATATTAAAAAAATTNGACCTAAATGGTGGGTANCTTTTTCTTCAATAAGAAACTAAAATAGTTTTTTTAAATTATTNGGAATAGAAACATTATTTCTTTTAGCACATTGAAANACTGTATTCATTAANAAACAAGCTATAGTCATNGGNCCTACACCTCCAGGNACAGGAGTAATATAAGAAGCTATATCCTTNACTTCATTANAATTTATATCACCTNCCAANATATTTTTATCTTCTACTTTTAATCTATTAATNCCTACATCAATAACAACAGCACCTTTTTTTATCCAANTGCCCTTAACTAAGTTTGCACTCCCTACAGCTGCTACTACTATATCAGCTTCTTTAACTAATGCTTGTATATTANAGGTCTTGGAATGAACTATAGTTACAGNACAATCTTCATTTAATAATAATTGTGCCATTGGCTTTCCAACAATNTTACTTCTNCCAATAATTACCGCANTTTTTCNTTTTAATTCTATTTTTATACTTTTTAACATTAATAANCAGCCTAAAGGTGTACAAGGAATTACACTATCTCTACCTATGAAGGTTTTACCTGCATTAATTACGTTAAAACCATCAACGTCTTTATTTACATCAATAGAATCTATGATTAGGTCTGAATTTATATGTTTTGGTAAAGGTAATTGAACTAATATNCCATCTACATCGCTATTTAAATTAAGTTCATTTATAAGCTCTAAAAGATCTTTTTCTTGAATATTTTCAGGCAATTCATACTGAAAAGACTCAATACCAACTTCCTTTGCTGATTTTCTTTTATTTTTTACATAAATTGAGCTGGCAGCATCATTACCAACTATTATTGTAGCTAGACCAGGAAAAATACTTTTTTGATTTAGATCAGATACAGCAATACTTACTTGCTCTTTCACTTTACTAGCTAGAAGTTTTCCATCTATTATTTTCGCTGCCATAATAAGATTGTTTAAACATTTAAAATAATTGCTGTCAATTACTTGAATGCTAAATATAAATTAATTTATAGTTACTCTTGCCTAAATGACATTCTAACGCTAAATATTCTATTCAAGCATGTTGGGGCGTGGCCAAGCGGTAAGGCACCGGTTTTTGGTATCGGCATCCCTGGTTCGAATCCAGGCGCCCCAGCCAAAAAACTATAAAATACATTTTTTTGTTATAATTATTTCAAAATATAATATAATATTATGCATAAATTCTAGTAATAAAAAAAGAGAAGTTATTTGGACGGCGATTCTTCAAAAATTGAAAAAAAGAATATTGAAGAAAATTGGTCAACTACTGTTAGATTTGCTGGAGATTCAGGTGATGGAATGCAGCTTACAGGAGGAAGATTAACTTTTGAAGCAGCAATTTCTGGTATGGGTCTTGCCACATTTCCGGATTATCCTGCCGAAATAAGAGCTCCTGCAGGAACAACTTTTGGAGTATCATCATTTCAAGTTAGGTTTGGGAAAGGATTAATTGCTAGTTCTGGTGACCATTCTGATATATTAGTAGCTATGAACCCAGCTGCTTTAAAAGTAAATATAAAAGAAGTTATACCTGGTGGTTTAATCATATTAGATAGTAGTAGTTTTAATGATAGAGGTATTAAAAAAGCTGGTTATATAGAAAACCCAATGGAAGATAATACTTTATCGGGTATGCAACTTATAGCTGCCGATATATCTAATCTTACAATAGAAGCAGTAAAAGAATTTGGTTTAGGGAATAAAGATGGTCTAAGGTGTAGAAATATGTGGACACTAGGTTTAATTCTTTGGTTATTTACTAAAGAAATTAAAGAAACTGTTTCTTGGTTAGAAAGTAAATTTGGGAAAGATAATATTTTAACTAAAGCAAATGTAGCAGCACTAAATGCAGGCCATAGATATGCAGAAAATTCTGAAATTTCAAGTGATATAATAAGAAAAATTGTGCCTAAAGCAAAATCTGCCAAAGGCAAATGGAGAGCAATTACTGGAGCAGAGTCTCTAGCATTTGGACTAGCTACTGGAGCTATGAAAAAAAAATTAAATATGACTTTATGCTCATATCCTATTACTCCAGCATCACCTATTATGCATTATCTAGCTAACTATGAGTTAAAAGGGATAGGTATATATCAGGCAGAAGATGAAATAGCAGCATGCTGTTCTGCTATAGGTGTATCATATGCAGGAGGATTAGGGGTAACATCTAGTTCTGGCCCAGGTATATCTCTAAAAACTGAAGCAATAGGGTTAGCTGTTTCAGTAGAATTACCGCTAATAATTATAAATAGTCAAAGAGCAGGGCCATCTACAGGACTTCCTACAAGAGCTGAGCAGTCAGATCTTATGCAAGCTATATATGGAAGACACGGTGAAGCACCATTAGTAGTCCTTGCACCTAAAAGCCCATCTCATTGTTTTGAGATAGCACAAAAAGCTATTCATATTGCTACAAAGTATATGACACCAGTCATGATACTTTCAGATGCCTATTTAACTAATGCTTCAGAACCTTGGTTAATCCCAGATATTTCTAAAATTAAAGAAGATCCTATATCTTTTGGAGNGTATCATGAAAATTTTTTACCGTTTGAAAGAGATCCAATTACTCTTGCAAGAAAATGGGTTAAGCCTGGTACAAAAGGCATGGAACATAGAATTGGTGGATTAGAAAAAGACTCACTTTCAGGCAACATAAGCTATGACCCAGAAAACCATCAAAAAATGACAAACTTAAGAGCTAAAAAAATTAAAAATATTCAAAAAGAGTTTAAAGATATTAATATTACTGGTCCAAATAAAGGGGATATACTTATCATTGGCTGGGGTTCAACGAATGGTCCTATTTCTGAAGCTCAAGAACTACTTTCACAAAAAAATATTAAAATATCTCATATTCAAATTGCTTGTTTATGGCCAATATCTGATAATTTAAAAAATATAGCTTCAAATTTTAAATCAATAGTAGTCGTAGAAATGAATGATGGTCAATTATATAATATACTTCGAGTAGAAACTATTCCAAAAGCCCAGTCTTTAACTCAAGTATCGGGAAAGCCATTTAGAGTATCTTATTTATTAGAAGAATTTCAAAGAATTGTAAACTTAGGAAAATAATATGGGAATTAATGAAGAACCTACTCAACTAAAACCTAATGATTATGCATCTGATCAAGAAGTAAGATGGTGTCCAGGATGTGGGGATTATGCTATTCTNAATGCTGTTAAAAAATCTTTAGCAGATAAACAAGCTAAAAAAGAAAATACTGTTTTTGTTTCNGGAATAGGTTGCTCTTCAAGATTGCCCTACTATATGGATACATATGGTTTTCATACAATACATGGAAGAGCTCCTGCATTTGCAACTGGTATAAAACTCACTAATCCTGAATTAGATGTATGGATAATAACTGGAGACGGGGATGCATTATCTATAGGAGGCAATCATTTTATTCATTTGTTAAGAAGAAATCTAAACTGTCAGATATTATTATTTAATAACGAAATTTATGGATTGACTAAAGGGCAAGCATCGCCAGCTTCGAGAACAGGAACAGTATCTCCGTCTACTCCAAGCGGATCATTAGAATCTCCTATGTCAGCATGTGAATTAGCACTAAGTTCAGGAGCAACATTTGTTGCAAGAGGAGTAGACACTGCCATTAAACAACTTGTTCCCACTCTTAGTAAAGCACAGGAACATATTGGAACATCTCTAGTAGAAATTTATCAAAATTGTATAGTTTATAATGATGATGTTTTTAAATCATTTACAGATAAATCAGTTGCTATAGATAAACAAATCCATTTAGAAAATGGCAAACCAATGTTATTTGGAGAAAATAATACGAAGGGACTTAGTATTAATAAAGATTATTCCTCTCTAGAAATATTAGATTTAGAAAAAAATCCTGAAGAACTTTCAAAAGTACTCATTCACGATTATTCTAATAAAACCATAGCTAGTCTTTTGACTCAAATGGACCAAAATNTAATGCCCGTTGCACTAGGTGTNATATACTGTATTGAGAAACCTACTNTAGATACCTATTACTCTAAAAATATAAATAATCATAATAATGATATTGGTAAAATAATGGAAAAGGGTCAAACCTGGACTATATAAATATCATTACTTACTTAAAAACCAAGGATAAATTCATGTTAAAAGTACTATTACTACTATTATACTTTCTTAGCATTAATATTAATATTAATGCTAGTGCAGATGATTCTATAAAAAACGAAGATATCGTTTCTATCTTTAAAAGATCTATGAATCATTGGAAAATTAATTATGATACACTTGACGAAAATAAATCAGGTGCTGCCTGTATACCATGGAATACAATAGATAAAACTTTTATCAAAGAAGGTATTTTTATAGCTCTTGGTTATGGATTTAACCTATATGATATTAAAATTGCAAAAAAAGCTGCTTTAGAGGGCTGTGAAAGAATGAGAAGAGCAAATAAAATAGAAAATACATGTAAATGTGAGATGGTATTATATAATAATGATATATTGGTAGAACAGTAGAATGACTAATAAAATAGAAAGCAGTTTAAATTTATTACTTGATACAACAAAAAAATTAGGAGCTGAGTGTACAACTGTAATNGCTAACGAGAATACTTCAGTAAATGTGGCTGCAAGATTGGGAAAATTAGAAAATGTTGAAAGAAACGAATCTAGCAGTATAGGTCTTGAAATAATTGATAAAAAAAGAAAAGTTTCACTATCTAGCACTAATTTAAATAAGGAATCTCTTGAGGAATTGGCAAAAAATGCAATGAATATGGTTAAATCTATTCCTATAGATGAATANTGCGGATTAGCTGATAAAAATATGCTTTATNATGGTAACTTAGATNTANATTTAGTTGATAATTATATTCCAGAAAANNATGATTTACTTAANAATTCTATTGAGGCNGAAGATAGTGCNTTAAATATTAAGGGTATTACAAATNCAGAAGGTGCATCATCANCTTACTCAAAAAATAAATTTTATTTAGCNACTTCTGATGGTTTTTTTAATACAAATGATAAAACTAATTACTCTACTGGTATATCTGTNATTGCNGGTAAAGGNACAAAAATGGAAAGAGATTATGAATATCAATCTAAAGTTCATTTTTCAGACTTAGATACTCCAAAAANAATTGGNGAAAAAGCNGCNGAAAGAGCAATTTCCAGATTAAACCCCAAAAAANTTAAAAGCAATTCAGTTCCAGTAATATTTGATCCAAGNGTTTCTGGAAGNCTTTTATCACTCTTTATAGGAGGTATATCAGGACAAGCAATTACTAGAGGTACNTCTTTTTTAAAAGATAAGATGAATAAAGATATTTTTAAAAATACTATTAATATTATTGATGATCCTCACATTAAGAGAGGAGCAAGATCACTTCCATTTGATGGCGAAGGTGTTGCTACTAAAAAACTTAACTTAGTTGAAAATGGAAAACTAAAATCTTGGTTACTCAATTCTCAATATGCTAGACAATTAAATTTGAAATCTACAGGACATTATAGTGGTGTATCCAATTTATATATGTCACCAGGAAAGAAAACAAACCTAGAGTTAATAAAGTCTATAGATCAAGGTTTCTATATAACTGAAATGCTAGGCATGTCATTTAGCCAAGTTACAGGTGATTATAGTAGAGGAGCTTCTGGTTATTGGATAGAAAAAGGGGAAAAAGCTTACCCAGTAAGTGAAGTAACAATAGCAGGTAATATTCTAGATATGTACAATATGCTAACTCCAGCTTCAGACCTAAAAATGATTACAGGAATTGATGCCCCTACTTTAATGATTGATAAAATGATAGTTGCAGGATTATAATAAATTTATCAATAAAAGAAGAAAGATACTAAAATTGTTAGCCATCCTTCTAAATGGAATATACTTCCTCTTATGGTTTATAATTACTCCAATTATTCCTATAATTTTTATTTATAGAATCTTAAGTGGCAAGGAAAATTATAAAAGAATATATGAAAGGATAGGTTATTCCCCATTAAAAAGACCTAATAATAAATTAATATGGGTTAATGCGGTAAGTTTAGGTGAATTAAGGTCAACCATTCCTCTTATAAAAATTCTACTTCAACAAAATTATAGTATTCTTATAACAACAGTTACACTAACTAGTGCATCACACGTTAAAACTATTATAAATAAAATTGATAATAAAAATATTATTCACCATTTTTCTCCGATTGATCATCCTTTAGCTAATATAATCTTTTTAAATCACTGGAAACCTTCTTGTATAATTTTAATAGAATCTGAAATTTGGCCTAACTTAATTAATAATAGTTTTAAAAGAAAAATTCCTTTAGTTCTATTGCAAGGCAGAATAACAGAAAAGTCCTACAAGAAGTGGCTATATATAAAATCTTTATCTAACAATATCTTTAGAAAATTTTGCTTAGTAATCTCGCAAGATATTATAAATGGTGATCGTTTTGAGAAACTAGGTGCCACTAATGTAATAAAAGGAATCAATTTAAAAAACTCAGTTCCTGCACCTTTTATGGATAAAATTAAAGAAGAATCTATTATATCAAGTATAGAAAACAGAAAAGTACTTCTTTTTGCTAGTATTCACAATGATATAGAAAATGAGGCAGCCATCACTTCTCACGTAGAGGCTAAAAAATATACTCGAGATTTATTAACTATCATAGTACCAAGACATCCTAAAATGAGTGATCAAATTTTATCTTTATGTAAAAAATATTCTCTTGATACTAAAATACGAAGTTACAAACAATCTATAGATAATAAAACTGACATATATATTGCTGATACTATTGGAGAACTCGGAAGTTTTTATAGAATAACCGATATATGTTTTATTGGAGGAACACTGTCGGCCAAAGGAGGTCATAATTTAATTGAACCCGCAATGGAAAGATGTGCTATAATTTATGGTCCAGACGTTAGAAATCATCAGGATATATCAGATATTTTAATCAAAAATAATGCTGCTATTCAAATTAAAAATATTACAGAATTACATAAAACAATAATAAATTTATATCAAAATGAAGAAAATATTAATAAATTATCAGATTTGGCATATAACATAACTAGTAAATTCAACAACCCTAGTAGTATAATATTAAATGAACTTAAACCATACTTAAAAAAATAATGGAGTATAAGATTGAAAACACCTGTATTTTGGAGTCAAAAAAAAAGTATTTTATCATTATTTTTGATTCCTCTTTCTTATNTATGGTTATTAGCTAGTTTTTTAAATAAGAAAAGCGAAAAAAAATTTAATATTCCTATAATTAAGATTGGTAATGTAGTAGCTGGGGGAGCAGGAAAAACTCCTACTGTTATTTCACTTAGTCAAAAATTAATTAATTCTAAAATAAATGTACATATTGTTTTAAAAGGTTATAAAAGCTCCGCAAAAAAAAGTATACAGGTTAATAACGAATTACACACTTACAAAGAAGTAGGCGATGAATCGCTTATATGTTCTGCCATAGCTCCTACTTGGGTTGGTAAAAGTAGGACGGAAAGTATAAATAATGCAATAAGTAATGGCGCAGAATTGGTTATATTAGATGATGGACTTCAAGATGAGAGTATAGTTTCTAATTTAAATATTATTGTTTTTAACGGATATCAAGGCATCGGTAATGGAAGAATTATTCCTGCTGGTCCAATGCGAGAAAGCATGGATAAAGCAATAAAAAAATCTCATTTAGCCTTAATAATAGATAAAGATATAAATAATATATCAAACTTAATAAGTAATACTATACCAATAGTTAATTCAAATTTAATAATAGAGGACCAATATATCAATAATTTTAAAAATAAAAATGTTATAGCTTTTTGCGGAATTGGTTATCCTAATAAATTCTTTAAAAGTTTAGAAGAAATTGGTTGTAATATATTATTTTCTAAATCATTTCCAGATCATTACGAGTACTCAGAAAAAGATATTAAAATATTATTTAAAAAATCTCAAGAATTAGACGCCTTACTTATCACTACAGAAAAAGATCATATAAAAATAATGGAAAATTATAAAAATAGAATTTACTATTTTCCAATAAGGATAGCATTAAATAATTATAAAATACTAGATGACCTATTATTGTCTGTTATAGAGGGCAAAAGTTAATATTATGAAAAAATTATTAGTTAATATAATTTATATCATGGAAGCAATATTACTTTGTCTTTGGATAATAATATGTAGATTAATTGGTATTGATATAGCCTCTAAATTAGGTTCTATTGTTTTAAAATTTATTGGGCCTATGACAAAGTTTGATAAAAGAGCATCAAATAATATAAGTAAAATTTATCCAAAACTAGATAATGTAGAATATAAAAAAATAAAAAGAGATATGTGGGATAATTTAGGAAGAAATATAGGTGAATTTGCATTTGCAAAAAAATTAAACCCCTATAATTCAGAAAATATTAATTCTATTAATAAAAAGCCAAGATTTTTAATAGAAGGAGAAAAATATTTAGAAGAAATATATAAAACTAAAACAGGAGTAATATTTTTTAGTGCACATATAGGTAATTGGGAGATATGTCCATTAATTCTTTCCGCTAGAGGGTTAAAAGTAACTAGTATATATAGACATGCTAATAANCCAATTAATGAAAAAATTATTCAATGGTTAAGAAAAGGTATTTCCACTTATTCTCCTAAAGGTCCATCAGGAGCTAAAACATTATTTAAGGTTTTGCGTAATAATGAATACGCTGCAATATTAGCAGATCAAAAACTTAATGAAGGTAGAATGGTGAATTTTTTAGAGCATCCGGCTAAAACTGCTACAGCTATAGCAGAATTATCACTAAAATTATCTATTCCTATTATTCCTATTCATGTAGAAAGAATAAAAGGTGCGCAATTTAAGTACGTAATTGAAAAACCAATTTATAATTTAAAGAANGATTATAATCATAATGATGAGCTAAATTTATTATTAGAAAAAATTAATAAAATCATAGGGAAATGGATACTAAAAAACCCTTCACAATGGTTGTGGATACATAATAGATGGTAATATGATTATTTTTGAAATACTGTTAAATATTGTGGGTCTAGCCTTTTACCATTTAATTCTACACCCCAGTGTAAATGAGGGCCAGTAGCTCTTCCTGTAGAACCCACTCTACCAATTAAATCACCCTTTTTAATTATTTCTTCCTTTTCTACTAAAATTTCGCTTAAATGCAAATAAGAAGTAGTTAAACCTTGCCCATGTCCAATTATTATTGTCCCTCCGCTAAAATATAAATCATTATGAACAAAAAGAACTATTCCATCCATTGGAGCAAGGACATTATATCCTTCAGGAAGTGCTATATCTATTCCATAATGTGGACTTTTTGCTTTGCCATTTAGTATCCTTTGGCTACCATAAACCCCTGAAATAGGCCCTGAAGCNGGAACACTAAATCCATTATTATAGAAAAGCTCCTTAATTAGAGCAGCTTTATTTCTAGATTCCCTTACTATTTTACGCTCTAAATATATTCTATCTAATACCGATTTTGGTGGNTCAACTTTTTCTGGCTCAATACCATTTATTCTTTGAATATTATAGTTTCTTTTTTTTACATTTAATGTAATCTTTTCTGTTACTCTATTTTCAGAAATTATTTCCAAAACTTGTATAGGTTTTGGATCTCTTTGAAACCCAATAATAAAAGTTCCTTGATCAGAAACCAATACATCATTTCCATCCAATCTTGCGTTAGAGCCGGGAAGTGTATTTACTATAATAATTCCGCCAGCTATTATTTCACCTTTTATANTAGTTTTAGCAATAGCTATTGAAGTATTAAATAAAAATAGAAAATATAAAAAAACTAAAAAAATTTTTAACACAATATTACTCACCATTTTTTTTTAATATCGCTTTAATTGTTCCATCAAAAAAATAAATAGTAGCTTTAGTATCTTTAATGATGCTTTTTGACCTTGTGATAGATTGGCTATCTTCATTTTTTACCAGTGCAAAACCCTTCTCAAGTATATTATTGTAATTGTAAGCTTCTAAAGCCGATGAAGACTTAGTATATGCTAATCGCATACCGCTTATAAAATTCTGATATTTTTCATGTATGCTTAAAGGTTTATTTGCAAATAAATAATACTTTTTATCTATTAAATTTTTATAAACTGAATCCAATAACTTAGCCTTAGAAGTTAAGTTTAACATTTGATTTTTACAATAATTTAATGGTGAGTAAAATTCTATTTTGTTTTTAATAATTTTATTTTTTGAATTTTCTATAAAAGTATTTTTTTTATAATTCAACTCACTATTTGTTATATCTAAACTTTGAATTTTACTTTCAATAATTTTAAAAAAACTAGGCAAAATATATTTTTTATATTTTTCACCATAAAAATTAATTCTATTATGAATAGAAGATAAAATAGCATTAGCA
The DNA here is from genome assembly GCA_002720535.1 of Candidatus Pelagibacterales bacterium. Lineage (GTDB taxonomy): Bacteria > Pseudomonadota > Alphaproteobacteria > TMED109 > TMED109 > TMED109. The sequence continues at coordinate 16,516 of PBIU01000008.1, forward strand.
GAAACATCTATATTCTTTTTAAGAACACTCATATCTGGCAAAGCTATCTCTGCAGCTGCTGTAGGTGTTGGAGCCCTTACATCTGCAACATAATCAGATAAAGAATTATCTATTTCATGACCAACTGCAGATATTATTGGTATTTCAGATTCAAATATTGCTCTTACTACCTCTTCTTCATTAAAGGCCATCAAATCTTCTAAACTTCCTCCTCCTCTTCCAACTATTAAAATATCGGGCACCTGAATACTTTTATTCAACTGTGGCAGATTATTAATAGATTTTATAGCTTTTGAAATTTGCCCAGCTGCTTCTGGTCCTTGAACAGATACTGGATAAAAAAGAATTTTTACGGGAAATCTTTTTCTTATCCTAACAATAATATCATCAAATGCAGCACCAGAATCTGTAGTAACAATACCAATGACTTCAGGAATGAACGGTAATGGCTTTTTATATTCTTCATTAAATAAACCCTCTTCAGCAAATAATCTTCTTCTTTCCTCAATTAGTTTTAATAAAGCTCCCTCGCCAGCAATCTCAATAGAATTAATAATTATATTATATTTTGACCTTGGAGCATATGTTGAAAGACGTCCTATTACTAAAACTTCCATCCCATCTTCTAATTTAAAATTAATTCTATTTGCTTGACCTTTCCATATAATACCATCAATTAAAGAGTTGTTTTTATCTTTTAATGAAAGATACACATGTCCAGAGGCAGCTTTTGTTAAGCTAGAAACTTCTCCTCTAAGATGGATAATATCAAAATTAACTTCTAACGTTTTTTTTAAAGCATTACTAAGTTCTGTAACGGTGTATTCTTTTATATTACTTTCATATGTATTTTTATAATCCATTTACCACTTTCTTAATTAAAGACTTAATAATAATAAAATAGAATGTTATATATTGCTATAAACTTTAACATTATGAATATGAAATAGGAATAATTAATGAAGGTATTAGTATTAGGAAGTGGGGCAAGAGAACACGCTATGTGTTGGTCATTAGCTAACTCTCCTCTTATAACAAGATTATTCTGTGCTCCTGGAAACCCTGGAATAGAAGAAGAAGCTGAATGTATAGATTTAAATATTAATAATAATAATGATATTATTTCTTTTGCTTTAAAAGAAAAAGTAGACTTAGTTATACCAGGTCCAGAGATACCACTAGTAAATGGAATAATTGATGACTTAAAAAAAGTTAATATAAAAGCCTTTGGCCCTTCCAAAGAAGCAGCGAAACTAGAAGGTTCTAAAAATTTTACTAAAGAAATATGTAAAATAGCAAAAATTCCAACGGCTAAGTATGAAGTTTTTACAGACCAGAACGAGGCTATAAATTATTTAAATAATACTGATGTACCTGTAGTAATTAAAGCTGATGGATTAGCTGCAGGAAAAGGTGTAGTCATTGCACAAAATAAAGATGAGGCCGTATTAGCTATAGAAAATTCTTTTAAAGGAATATTCGGCGATGCAGGTAAAACAGTTTTAATCGAAGAATATTTGGAAGGTATAGAAGCAAGTTATTTTGCTTTATGTGACGGATTAACTGCTATACCTCTAACTAATGCTCAAGATCATAAAAGAGCAGGAGATGGTGATACTGGCCCTAATACCGGAGGAATGGGGGCGTTTTCTCCTACACCAAACCTTTCGGAAGCTGATAATGAATATATTTTAAATAATATTATTAAACCAACTTTAGTAGCAATGCATAATAGAGGTACTCCTTTTCAAGGAATATTATATGCAGGTTTAATGCTTACAAGTGATGGGCCCAAACTAATAGAGTATAATGTTAGATTTGGCGACCCAGAGTGCCAAGTAATCCTTACAAGAATAAAATCTAATTTATTTGAAGCTATTCTTGCTGCGGTTGAACATACTTTAGATAATTTCCATATTAGATTTAACGATGAACCATCTTTAACCGTAGTGTTTGCAACGAAAGGTTATCCTGGCAAGTACAAAAATGGATCAATTATTAGCGGCATTAAAGAAACAAATAATATTAATGGTATTAAAGTATTTCATGCAGGAACAAAAAAGGAATCTAATGGAAGGCTAGTTTCTAATGGAGGGAGAGTATTGTCTGTCACAGCTAATGCTAAAACCATGGAAGAGGCAAGAACCTTAGTCTATAGTGCTTTAGATAATATTAAATGGGATGAAGGCTTTTATAGAAAAGATATTGGAAAAAAATAAAAATTATATGTATTTCAATTTCTTAATTTTTTAAAAAAGTTTAAAAGTATAGTTTTAGATTGTTCTTTTTCTATTCCACTAAAAACATTAGGTTTATGATGGCATGTACTATGATCAAATACTTTACTTCCATGTTTAATACCTCCGCCCTTTGGATCATCTGCTCCATAATATAAATTTTCTATTCTGCACAAAGAAATTGCCTGCGCACACATAGCGCATGGCTCTAAAGTCACATANANNTCNAACTTTTCNTNTCTNATAGATAATCCNNTTTCNGATANTACNTNTGNAGCTTTNTTNAAAACTATCATTTCNGCNTGNANTAAAGGATTAGAATACTTAANCATTAAATTCCCAGATCTTGCGATTACATTATTTTTATAAACTATGACCGCACCTACTGGAACTTCTCCATTTTTACAGGCTTTTTTTGCTTCTTCTATAGCTAATAACATAAATTTTTTTATATATTTATTTTCCATGATTATATAAAATAGCATATATCTATAAATATATTAATAAAAAGATATTGAGCAATATGTCAAAACCTATCATTGCATTAACATTAGATTATGAGACAAATAAANAATATTCTAAATTCCCATGGTACGCTATAAGGGAAAATTATTTTACCGCTATTGAAGAATGNGGTGGAATAGGTATTGGAGTTCCCCATAATACTGATGACGCTAGTTTACTTCTAAAAAAAGTAGATGGATTATTAATTACCGGAGGTAACTTTGATATAAACCCANATATCTTTGGTGAAAATAATATTCATTCAACAGTTAAATTAAAAGAACAAAGAACAAAATTTGAGATGCTTGCTTCAGAAATTATACTTAATGATAATAAACCTCTTTTAGGTATTTGTGGNGGAGAGCAACTAATTAATGTCCTCTATCAAGGAACACTAATACAACACATACCTGATGAAATTGAAAATTATCTAGAACATGANCAANCGAATCCTAGAAATGAAGCGGGCCATAGTATATTTATAAAAGAAAATACTAGACTACATAAAATAATATCCNAAAAAAAAATTATGGTTAATAGTGCTCANCATCANGCAGTAAAAGAGCCNGGAGAAGGATTANTAATAAATGCTTTTTCAGAAGATGGAGTGATAGAAGGAATAGAAGACCCTAGTATGAATTTTTGTATTGGAGTTCAATGGCATCCTGAATTTTTTATTCAAGATAGTGATAAATTATTACTAAAAGCATTTATAAATTCTTGTTAATTAATTATGCAAAAAGAAGAAAAAAAACAAAGAATAGCTAAAAGTATTGCCGCAACAGGNTACTGTTCAAGAAGANATGCAGAGAAACTAATTTTAATGGGNGAGGTAACNGTTAATGGTAAAAAAATAATAACTCCCACATTTTTTGTTAATAAAAAAGATGAAATTAAAGTAAAGAACATATTACTTAAAAGTTTTNTAAAAACAGAATTATATATTTTTCATAAACCTAAAAATGTTATAGTAAGTAAAAATGATCCTCAAAAAAGAAAAACTATTTACGATTTTCTTCCTTCAAATATGCAACAATTCCATTATGTNGGAAGATTAGATTATAATACTGAAGGATTGTTATTATTAACTAATAATGGNAAATTAAAGAGATATTTAGANTTACCATTAAATAAAATTGAACGTTCTTATAAAGTTAAAGTATATGGNAATATAAAAAATATAGATAAAAAAAAATTANTACACGGNCTAACTATTAATAATGTAAAATATGGACCAGTTCATNTAGATTTAATAAAAAATAAAGAAAAAACATCATGGTTNAATGTTAAACTTCATGAGGGAAAAAATAGAGAAATTAGAAAAATAATGGAATATTANGGTTTATTCATAAATGATTTAATAAGAGTTCAATTTGGACCTTTTCATTTAAANAATATTGAGAGAGGATATTTAGAAAAAATTTCGCAGAAAGAATTAAATTTATTTATTAAGAGCACAGGTGGATTGTGATTAGAATATCAGGNGGGAAACATAAAAGAAAATATATTAATACGCCTCATAATTNCAAAACTCGCCCAACCTCTTCTAGATTAAGAGAGTCTATATTTAATATNTTATTACATTCAAAACATTTGCCTGTTTATTTTAAAAATATGGAGATAATTGATATTTTTGCAGGAAGTGGGGCTTTNGGAATAGAGGCACTATCTAGAGGATGCAAGTATTGCACTTTTGTAGACTCCTCACAAGAAGCTGTAGAAACTATTAAAANAAATATTAAGATATTAAATGAGGAAAAAAATACTAATATTATAAAAGCANATGCTGTAAAACCCATAAAATTTATAAANCAATATGACCTTTGTTTTTTTGACCCNCCCTATGATNTNCCTGATTTTTCTNGTATTCTGGACAANTGGATAAAATCAAATTTAGTGAAAAACAATACACTTTATGTTTATGAAAAGCACAAAAATACGCCTTTNAAATTAGAAAANAATATAGATATTATTGAAAAAAAACAACAAGGTATTAGTGAGATAATTATTTTAAAAAAAATATCATGTTCTTCCAAATAATTTTTCTATATCTGAAACACTTAATTTTATAAAAGTAGGCCTGCCATGATTACACTGGCTAGAATTTGGAGTAACTTCCATTTCTCTAAGTAAAGCGTTCATCTCAGAAGTTAAAAGTAATCTACCAGACCTAATGCTAGAATGACATGCCATATTTCCACATATATTATCTAATCTCTCAGATANAACAAACTCACTNCCAAAATCAATAATTTCTTCCNCTATATCTTTAATTAANATAGAAAAATTNACCTTATCTAAAATAGCAGGATGNTCTCTAATAATAATTGNATTATTATCAAATTCTTCTATTACTAATCCCAATTTTATNAGGCTATCTTTGTATTTNATAATTACTTCAAAATGATCCNNNGATAATTCAACAACTTCAGGTATAAGCAATATCTGCTTTTGTATATTACTATTTAAAAACCCTTCCCTAATTTTTTCTAGAACAATTCTTTCATGAGCTGCATGTTGATCAATTAAAATAAGGCCATTTTCAGTCTCAGAAATAATATAAGTTCCATGTGCTTGTGCGATAGCTGAACCTAAAGGATAAGTCCTTTGATTATTAAANCTTTCACTATCAATATTTTCAGCAAACCTTGATGATGGNGATAAATTNATATTTTGTAGATTTATNTTACTAGAATTGTCATTAATTACTTGTTCATCAAAACTCATTTTATCAATTAAAGCATTTGAGATTTCAGATGCAGTATTTAATCCAGCTTTCTCTAAGGCTTTTCTCACTCCAGAAACAATTATAGATCTAACTTTACCNGAATCTTTAAACCTAACTTCAACTTTAGCTGGATGCACNTTTATATCTACATCTTGAGAAAGTATATCTAGAAATAACACTGCTACAGGAAAACGATTATGTTCTATTAAACCTTTATATGCCCCTCTAAGNGCTCCAATTAAATTTCTATCTTTTACAGGCCTATTATTTACAAATAAATACTGTTCTCTTCCTGTATTACGATTTAAAGTTGGCATACCTACCATACCAGCCAATATTAANCCATCCCGTTCAATATGAACTGATACAGAACTTTTTATAAAATCTTCNCCCATTACCTGATACAGTCTATTTTTTNTACCCTCAAAATCAGCCTTTTCACTCTTCTCCCAATTAAATATNCTTTTAGAATCTATAGTTAAAGAAAAAGATATTTTAGGATGAGACATTGCCAAATGCTTAACTACTTCTTTACAATAACGAAGTTCCGTAGNATTAGTTTTCATAAACTTTAGCCTTGCGGGTACTTTTAGAAATAAATCCGTAATTGTGACTTTTGTTCCAAACCTTATAAGAGATGGCTCNATATTTTTTTTATTATTAATAATTGATATTTTCCANGCTTCNTCTTTTAATTTATCATATGACTCAATTACTAAATTAGCTATAGATCCAATAGAAGGTAATGCCTCTCCTCTAAATCCAAGTGAGTTTATATGTATTAAATCACCATCATTAATTTTTGAAGTNGCATGTCTTTCTAAACACATTTTTAAATCATNAAGGTTCATACCCATACCATCGTCAATTACTTCTATTAATGTTTTCCCACCTTCAGATAAATATANAGATATTTTACTTGCTCCAGCATCAATAGAATTCTCTATTAATTCTTTTAATGCAGAGCTTGGTCTTTCTATAACTTCNCCAGCAGCTATCTGATTTATCAAATTATCTGNTAATTTTTTTATATTATTCATCTATTTTCTAATCTTTTAGAAACATTAATTTTAATTTTCTCAACTGCATTTTGGTTATATGGATCTACTTCCATTAATTCTGCTACTACCAAGACCTCTAACATAAACTTGACCATTAATTCTACTACTNTTTCAGCTGAAATATCTGGAATACTTATCATCCTTACAGATCTGCCATTATCCTTTAATGNATCGAAAGTAGAATCAGCCATAATATTCTGAATTTGTTCNANTGTTAATCCTGATAAAAAGAGATCCTTATCATCTCCTANAACTTTATATCCATTCTTATTCTCTACTTTAATAAAAGTATAATTTGCAATGTTAGGTCCATCTAACCACATTTGAAGTTGGCTATGCTGGTCTANACTTCCTTTACCTGTCAANAGNAAGGCACCTTTAGANTCTTTTCCTAATGACTCATTCCATAATTGTTTATACCAACTAACAAATGAAGATAAAGCATCTCCATAATGAATAATGCAATTTAATTTTTCAGATGAATTATTAAGTTTTGCAAAAATCGAAGAACTTAATATTAATGNACTATTATCAAAGATGTTACTTAATGAACGCCTAGCAGCATTTCTTAGAGAGTATAAATCTAAACCCATTATAGCTGCAGGTAATAAACCTGTAGAAGAAAGAACGGAAAAACGTCCGGCTATATTTGTATGCTTTATAGNNNTCAAAGAATATTGNTGAACAATTTTCATTAAAGNATTTTCTGTATTATTTATATTCTCACACATAACCATCACAGATTCATCAACTTTCATATCATTTTCAAATANCCATTCTATAACAACTAATAATAGAGCAATNGTCTCTNTGGTTTTTCCTGATTTAGAAATTGCAAGAAATTTAGAACTATNAGGCTTTATTAAATTNAATACCTNAGATACTGANTTTGAGTCTAAGGAATTTAAAACATGGAAATTTATATTTTTATCCNGTTTCTGATTTGAATGAGCTTGAATTAGAGCCTCTGCCCCTAAACTAGANCCACCAGTACCTATTAAAATAAAATCAGTTAAATTATTATCAGAATTAAAAAATTTTGAATTNGATATAATTTCATCAATATCAATATCTTTATTAATTAAAGAAAATAANGGTATTTTGTTATGTTGAATATCATTTTTAAATTTAAGAAGTATATTATTAGTTCTGTTTAACAAATCATTGTTAATTTCCCANTTAGCAGAATTAAAAATATAATTTTCTTTTTGAACCATTATTACTAATCTATNCTTCCTTCTTTTTCAGAAATTACTGCATCTATAACTTTATCTTTTGANGAATTTCTTNTTTCATTTTTATCACTTATAGTTCTTTCCTTATNATCATCACTTTCAACTTTTTTTCTTTCAAAAAAAGTACGTTCTCTCTGATTTATAGGTTCTAATTCTTCATCNTCTGANCTAAATAAATCAAAATCAAAAATTTTATCAATNAATGATTTTTCCTNATCTATTTTTTTCTTATAATCATTTTCTCTATTTTCATCNNCNTCTAAAAGAGTNCTTTGTGATGTAGTTTCATNAAAATTATTATTTTCAGCTTCTTCTATTTTATTTTCTATATCTTTAATATCCGATCTTAATTCATCAATTATTATTTTCTCTTGCTTAGCATCTATTAATTTTCCCTCTTCTTTTAACTTATCTATTCTTTCTTTTTCTGCATTAGGGTCAAGTTCATTATTTTCTTCTTTATTAACTTCTAAAATAGGGTCAAAATCTAAAATTTTATCTAAAAGAGGTTTTTNAATTTCACGAATTGAATTTTCGTCATTGATTACTTCCCTAATATCTNTATCAGAATCTTTATCACCTATAGATATTAACAGAACTTCATCCTCTATCGTTAAGGATTCATTTATATTTACTTCTTCATTAAAAATAATATCNTNATCTTTNGAATCTCTAACTACTTTNTCCCCNTCTATNGGAGGCCTTAACTCNAAATTAGGAGGCACATCTAAAGGTTTTTGTTCATATACNTGAAATTCATCNGGCGANTTNTTTATAATACCTATTTTTTCTTTAACACCNGTACAACCAAATAAAAATAAAAGTTTTATAAATAATATAANTTTTAAATAAAATTTAATGTTNATCTTATTCATTTTAAAACCCTTCTTTTTTTACTTTCACTAAACTCGTTATATAAGAAAATACAAGCACCCACACATATACTAATATCAGCAATATTAAAAGTTGGCCAATGTAAATTTTTCCAGTAAANATCAATAAAATCTATAACCACTCCTAGTCTTATTCTATCAATAGCATTACCTAATGCNCCAGCAGAAATTAATGTCATTGCAAAATAATGTTTTTTTGTAATAATTGCCCATGATATTAGTCCAATTCCAAATAATAGCCCAATCAATGAAAATATATGAGGGACTACTTGGCCAAAACTACTAAATATTCCAAAAGCTACTCCAGAGTTAAATACNAAGGTAAAGTTTAAAAAAGGTAATAGAGTCAACTCTTCAGAATTACTCAACATATANCTCAAAATTTTCATTTTGGAAAATTGATCAAGTAAAATAATAGTTAGCATTAATAATAAAAAATAAATACTTTTTTTCATTTCTATTTTACTACGTTTGTACATCTTTCGCATAAAGGTTCTTCCGTAGAATAAACAAAATTATCAAATATTTTCCAGCATCTCACACATTTATGTCCTTTTGCTTTAGAAACAACTATTTCCAAACCNTCAATACTATCTTCTTTATAAGCACCCTTAATNTTACTNCCTTCAACAATCTCAGATTTTGAAACAATTGCTATTTCATTAATATCTATTGATTCAATTAACGAAAAATAGTTNTTTTCTTTAATATATATTTTAATTTCAGCATCTAAACTTGACCCTATTATCTTATCTTGCCTNGCTAGTTCAAGAGCACCATTAATAATTCTTCTTATTTTTCTAATACTTATCCACTTTGTATTTAAATCATTATCTAACCAANTTTCTGGGATATTTGGAAATTGTTTAAAATGAATACTNTCTTCATTATCGGTGCCAATATGNGCTAACCAAGCCTCTTCNGCAGTATAACTAATAACNGGNGCAAGCCANGTAGTTAAACATTTAAANACTTCATTTAATACCGTTCTAGTTGCTCTCCTTTTTTTATNATTAAGTTCATCACAATAAAGTGAGTCTTTCCTTATATCAAAATAAAATGCTGAAAGGTCTGANGAACAAAAAGTGTGTAATTCACTATAAAATGCTTGAAAAGTATAATTTTTAACAGAATCTTTTAGTAATAAATCTAGCTCTTTTAATCTGTGTAAAACCCANCTTTCTAACTCTGGCATTAAATCTANATCTATTGATTCNGACTCATCAAAATCATTTAAAGCACCTATAGTAAATCTAATAGTATTTCTAAGACGCCTATATGACTCACTTACTCCTTTTAATACTTCGGGGCTAATTCTTACATCTTCTGTAATATCGGTCATAGCAACCCAAAGTCTTAAAATATCTGAACCTGATTGTTTTATAATGTCTTGAGGAGAAACTACGTTTCCAATACTTTTAGACATTTTACGTCCTTGACCATCTAATACAAAACCATGAGTAAGCACTGCATCAAATGGAGCTCTTCCTCTAGTGCCGCATGATTCTAGTAATGAAGATTGAAACCATCCCCTATGTTGATCAGAACCTTCTAAGTATAAATCAGCAGGCCATTTTTGTTTATTACTATTTAAAACAAAAGAATGTGTAGAACCAGAATCAAACCAAACATCTAAAATATCTTGAACGCCTACATATTCCTTTGCATCATATTTATCTCCTAAAAATTTTTGAGGATCTTCTGTAAACCAAGCATCTGCTCCTTTTTCTTCTACTGCCTTAGCTATTCGATCAATTACTTCCGGATCTCTTAAAATTTCTCCTGTATTTTTATTTAAAAAAACTGTAATTGGAACTCCCCAAACTCTTTGTCTCGACACACACCAATCAGGACGATCTTTAACCATAGATTTAATTCTATTTTTAGATATCGAAGGCACCCAGATAGTCTTTTCAATAGATTCTAAGGCAACCTTTTTTAAATCATTTTTTTCCATTGAAATAAACCATTGTTGAGTAGCTCTGTATATTATTGGTTTTTTAGATCTCCAAGAATGAGGATAGCTATGCGTATATTTTTCTGAAGCATATAAAGAAAAATTCTTTTTTAACGCATCACAGACTGGTTCTAAAGCCTTAAATACATGTACACCTGCAAAAAGTGGTACATTAGAGAAGTAAGTTCCTCCGTCTTCAACTACATCAGGAACAGGAATTCCAAATTTCTGTCCTAATTCAAAATCATCTTCTCCATGACCAGGAGCTACATGAACAAAACCTGTTCCTTGTTCTGTTGAAACAAAATCACCTTCTAATAAAGGTACATCAAATTTATAGCCATCATTATTTAAAGGATGCATGCATATAGACCCCTTAAGCAAGTCACCTTTTATTTCTGATATTAAATCATATTCTTTAATATTCGTATCTATCAAAAATTTNTCTAATCGTTCTTTTGCTAATAGTATCTTTTGTCCTATATTAATTTGAGTATTATCATTGTTATTTTTAATTTCAATTATTATGTAATCTAGATTTTTACCGTAAGCAATTGCTCTATTTGCAGGAATTGTCCATGGAGTCGTTGTCCAAATAGGAACATATGCATCCTTTAATATAACTTCCTGAGTATTTCTAATTTTGAAACCAACAGTTATAGCAGTAGATTCTATATCTTTATACTCTACTTCAGCTTCAGCTAAAGCTGTTTTTTCTACAGGAGACCACATAACAGGTTTAGAACCTTTATATAAACTTCCATTTTCAATAAATTTACCTATTTCTCTAACAATTTGTGCCTCGGCATCAAAACTCATTGTTAAATATTTATTATCCCAATCCGCAAGAATAAATAATCTTTTAAAATCATCCATTTGGGCACCTATCCATTTGTCTGCAAAATTTCTACATTCTGCTCTAAAATCAGCGATAGGAATTTCTTCTTTGTTAATTCCTTTTTTTTTGTAGGTTTGTTCCACTTGCCATTCGATTGGCAAACCATGACAATCCCATCCAGGAATATAATGAGAATTATAACCACTCATCTGTTTACTTCTATTAATAATATCTTTTAAAATCTTATTCATAGAAGTACCAATATGAATTGGACCATTTGCATAAGGAGGGCCATCATGTAAAATAAACTTGTCTCTATCTTTGGATAATTCTCTTAATTTGCCCCATAAATTAATCTTATTCCACCTCTCAATCATTTCTGGCTCNCGCTGAGGAAGCCCTCCACGCATTCCAAAACTTGACTTAGGTAAAAATACTGTGTCCTTATAATCCATTCAATGTTTCCTTATACCTTAAAAATATTATATTTTGTTTTCTTCTAATATTTTTATAGCTTCCTTACAATCTAAACCCATCTGTTTTTTTAGGTTTTCTATATTAGAAAAAACTTCTTCATTACGAATTTTCTTTACCAATGAAACTTTTATACGTGTTCCATAAATATCTCCACTAAAATCTATAATATGTGCTTCTAAAAACCTTTTTTTTCCTTTAAATTGTGGCCTACAACCAGTAGAAATTGCACTCTTGTATTTTTTATTATTAAACTGTACCCAACCAGCATATACTCCATCATGAGGTATTATTGTATTTAAATAGTGTACATTTGCGGTAGGAAAACCTAATTCTCTTCCCAGCTGTTCCCCTTTTACAACTCTTCCTTCTATTTCATAAAAATACCCTAATACCTTATTTGTATCTAACATTTTTCCTTTAAGAATCATATCTCTTACAATGCTTGAAGAGTATCTAACATTTTCACCAGAAATTTCATTAATTATGTGTACTTTAAAGTTATTTTTATTCTCCTGTGATTTTAAGTAGTTAATATCTCCTTCTCGATTATGACCAAATCTAAAATCGTCACCTATTACAATATGTTTTACGCTAAGACCTTTACACAGAACTATTTTAATAAAATTTTCTGCACTTATATTAGAAAATTTTTTATTAAACCGTTGCGCTACAATGATATCAATGCCCAACTCTTTCATTTTCATTACTTTACTTCTAAAAGATAAAATATTTTTGGGAGCATACTCTGGACGAAGTACTTTTAGAGGATGAGGGTAAAATGTTAATACAACTACTTTTTCATTATTATTATTTTTAAGAGATTTAGCATAATTCAGAACAGCTTTATGTCCTAAATGTACTCCATCAAAATTACCTATTACAACAATTGATTTTTTTATAATATTCTCTAAATAATTAAATTCTCTATAAATCGAAACCATTAATTAACTCTTTTTTAATATATTATAATAAGTACCAGCCTCTACCATTAGAATCATCAACTGATTTAACGTAACCTAGGCCTTTCATATGGAATAAATGTGCTAAAACTGACCGTCCTGCTGCTTTTAATAATCTTTTATCAAGATTGGGATACATTTTTGAAACTAAATCAGGAATATAAGTTACAGTCTTAACATCTAAATATTTTATAATTTGTTTTTCTCGCATTTTTCTATGACCAATAAGAGCCTTAACAAATCTCTTTGGTTTTTTTATCATTTCCCCGTGTGATGGAATATAATATTCATCTTCTCTCAATAACATTTTTTCTAAACTTGCAAAATAATCCTTCATATTTCCATCTGGTGGAGATACTAAAGTAGTAGACCATCCCATAATATGATCTCCTGTTAGTACTGCTTTAGTGCCCTTAACGCAATAACAAATATGATTGGAAGTATGGCCTGGGGTATGTATACATTCTAATTCCCAGTTTGCTCCAGTAATCACCTCTTTATCTTTGATTATATAGTCAGGAGTAAAATTTAAGTCAGCTCCTTCTTCACCTTCTGCTTCTCCATGAGGTCCATAGCCCATTATTATTGCACCAGTTAATTTAGCTAAGGGTTTTGCTGCAGGAGAATGATCTGCATGAGTATGTGTAACAAGTATATGAGTAATTTTTTCACCCTTCGTTTGATTTAATATAGCTTCAATATGTGAAGGTATATTTGGCCCTGGATCTACTATAGCAATCTCTCCATTACCAATTATATATGTTCCAGTTCCATAAAGTGTGTAGGGACTAGGATTAGGCGCCACTATTCTTCTAATACCAGGTAGAACTTCTTTAGAGATAGCATATTTAAATTCTAGCTCATGAGATAATAACTCTTGTAAAGGTTTATTTTTCATTTTTGTTTCTTCCAAAAATTTACTCCTACTTTTTTTATAAATCGGTATACCTTTGAATAATAAATATATATAAAATATAATAGATTATAACCTTCTTAAAATGAAAAAACATAAAATTATGCAACAAAAAAAATATATCGCAAGAAGCATGGTGAAGAAAGAGCTAAAATTCACCCCAAAAAAAGAAAAAGGAACTAAAATAGCTAGGCCAAGAAATGCCGCCAGCTTAGTATTATTAAAAAAATCTAATAAAGAGGTGAAAGTATTATTAGGTAAAAGATCTGATAAGACACGTTTTATGCCAGGCGCGTGGGTTTTTCCTGGCGGTGTTTTAGACAAAAATGATTATAAAATATCTGAATCAACTAAATTAGATAATAATATTATAAAAAAATTAGTAGTATCAAATAACATAAAAACTGCAAATGCTCTCGCGATTGCATCTATTAGAGAAACTGTTGAAGAAACAGGATTAATACTAGGTAGAAGAGCTAGAATTGTTTCGCATATAAACGATGATGATGAAAATAATGGTATAACTATTATGTCAAAACGAAACTTAATTCCTGACTTGGCTAAACTTTCTTATCTAGGTAGAGCAATAACTCCTACTTTTAGTCCTATTCGTTTTCATGCAAGGTTTTTTATGGCAGATGCAAAAGACCTAACAGGAAAGATAAAAACTACTAGTGAATTAGTTGAAATTAAATGGATACCTTTAAAAACAGCTACTAAACTACCAATGGCAGATGTAACAGAGTTCATGATAAATGAATTGCTAGAATATAATGGCAATATCTCTAGTATAAAAAGAATGTTAAAGAACCGCCCTATGTTTACATGGAAAATGGGCAAACAATGGATAACGAGAAAGTAATAACATCTATATAAAATGAAAAAATTCACGGAAGAACTCTATAAAAAATATAATCAAAATATAACTATAGAAAAAATTATAACTAGCCAAAATAGTAAATTCCAGAATATATTAATATTTGACTCAAAATATTTTGGAAGAATTTTAACTTTAGATAAAGTCATACAAATAACAGAATTTGATCATTTTTATTATTCAGAGATGCTAAGTCATATTCCAATAATCACTCACGGAAAAGTAAAAAGAGTATTAATTATAGGCGGAGGCGATGGAGCAATAGCTCATGAAGTATTAAANCATAATTCNATTAAAGAAGTATTTATATGTGAAATAGATCAAGANGTAATAAATTTGAGCNTTAAGTATTTAAAAAAAATTAATTTTGGATCTTTAAAAAACNCTAAAGTAAAAATTATAATAGAAGATGCTTCANAATTTATTAAAAAAAATAACTTCAAAAATTATTTTGATTTAATNATAGCAGATAGACCCGATNCAATAGGTCCTGGAAAAAATTTATTNAAAATTAAATTTTATAAAGATATTAAAAATGNATTATCAAATAACGGGATAGCTGTATTTCAAAATGGAGTACCTTTCTTCCAAAAAAAGGAACTTAAAGACACTATGAAACATNTAAAATCTACTTTTAATTATTCTGGAGTATATTTAACTGTTGTACCAACATATATTGGAGGTTATATGGCATTAACTTGGTCATCAAATGCNATAGATATCTCAAAAAAANTAAATNTAGATAAACATTCTAAAGTAATTAANAAATTAAATACACAATATTATACAAAAGAAATTCATTACACTTCATTTNTTTTACCGAAGTGGATAAAAGAAATTTAAATATAATTTTATTTAATAAAATATTCTTTTAATCTCTGTANCCCATTAAAATCAGAAACNTAAACAGAAGTATAAGCTCCTGCNGAATAAATTCTGACTTTATCTCCTGACTTTAAATTTTTAGGCAATTCGTAATTATATTTTTCATAAATTATATCNGCACCATCACAAGACGGNCCAGCNATATTTACTGGACCACATTNAGANCTATTNTTTACCGGAATAATTTTATATCGTATTGCTTCAGATTCTGTTTCGGCTAAACCNCCAAATCTGCCAATATCTAAGTAAACCCATCTTTTATTATCATTAACATGTTTTTTTGATACTAAAATAACTTCTGATTCTATAACTCCCGCCTCCGCTACTATAGACCTACCTGGCTCTAAAATAATATTAATTGGGTTACTTCCAAATATGCTATTAATTGATTTATTTAGTTTCTGAGAAAATGACTTTAAATTAAAATTAAAATCATCATAATTAACTGGTATTCCTCCTCCAATATTTATAAAATCTATAAAAATATTTTTTTCTTTTAAAAAAGAATAAACTTCAAAACATAATTTAAGAGATTCTACCCATCTACTTATATTAACTTGTTGAGAACCTACATGAAATGATAGGCCTACAGGAGTTAATTTTTTTTTGCTTGCTTCTAACATTAATTCTTTAGCCATATTTACAGAACAACCAAATTTTTTAGATAAAGGCCAATTAGCTCCTTGATTTGGTACTTGTAATCTACAAAAGACTTTTGAGGTTTTTGCATTATTTTCTATCTTATTTAGTTCTTCTATGGAGTCAAAAGCAAATAACTTTATTCCTTTTTTATAAGCCCATAAAATATCTTTATCTTTTTTTATAGTATTACCAAAGGATAAATGCTCTGGACTTATTGATTGTGAAAGACATAATTTTATTTCATTTTTGCTAGAAACATCAAAATAGGCACCTTCATTTTTTAAACAATTTAGTATTTCTATTGAAGGATTAGCTTTTACTGCGTAGTAAATTCTATTTTTAGGAAAAAATTTCTTAATATTATTATAGGACTTAGAAACTAATGATAAATCAATCACCAAAAAAGGGGTTTCTAACTTAGAATTTTTTATAAAATTATTTATTTTAATAACACTCATAATTTAGCTAATTATTCCTCTTTTTAATTTTTTTATTTCTATTTTTCTAGGCTTAAATTTTTTCTTTAAGAAATTTAATGATGATTCAGGGTTTGTATTACCACACATAAAAATATCAAATGCCGCAAAATTTCTTTCAGGCCATGTGTGAATACTAATATGCGATTCAGCTAATATGGCAACTCCAGATACTCCCTGTCCTTCTCCAAAATGATGAATATTTATCTGTAAAACAGAAGCTCCAGCTTCTTCAGCTGCCCTCTTCAGTAAATCTTTAACTTTATTTTCATCTTCTAAATAAAGACAATGCCACATATCAATTAAATAATGATGGCCTGCAAATATTTGACCATTTTCTTCCACAAAATGATCATAAGCAATATGTGTTTTTTTTGAATATTTAGAATATGAATCCATAAAATAAGTACACCTAAAAAATATTTATGGTACCACTGGTCGGACTCGAACCGACACTGAGTTGCCTCAAGCGGATTTTGAATCCACCGCGTCTACCAGTTCCGCCACAGTGGCCTAATAAAAATAATCAGTAATATATTATTTTTAATAGGGCAACTAAAAATTAATCAAATTCGTACTTGTTGATTAATATAGGAAGATCTCTATACCAAGTCTCTTTACCTAATTTATATTTTTTAATAATCTGTGGAAGTCCTTTATTAAAAATTTCTAATGCGCTTACCCCATTTTTAGAAGCTTGTTTTGCTGTTTTATCTATAAAATTGATCCACTTTTTAGTTTGTAAAATATCCTCTTTATTTTTTATAATATTACCATGTCCTGGAATTAGATAATCCCAGTCTTTATTCATAATTTCATCTAAATAATTTTTCCAATTATAAATATTAGCATGAGGAGAGGTTGGAGCTCTTTGATTAAAAACTAAATCCCCTACAAATAAAATATTACTACTTATATCTTTAATAATTAAATCACCATCAGAATGTCCTTCTTCAAATAGTTCTATAGTAATATTTCTATTTCCTAAATCTAGATTTATAGGATATTTTTTTCGTAAATTATTAAATGTATTTATTTCTGTATTTAAAAGCCATTCTTCTCCGATAAGGTTATGCAATTGCCTAAGTGATCTATTACCATATTTTAAATATCTTTTTGCTTCTGCCTCCGCCATAATAATTTCAGTATTCATCTCTAAATATCTCGAAATTCCGAAAGAATGATCAGCATGATGATGAGTTACTACTAAATACTTTATAGGTAAATTTGAATAAGAATTAATAATTTCTATAACATTTGAAGCATATAAATAACTAGGACCAGCATCTATAACAATTATACAATTATCTCCTATTATAAATCCTGTGTTGCTTATTGCACCTCCATTATTATTATTTACATCATCAATATCTCCTAAAAATACGTAAACATTCTTACTTACTTCTATAGGTATTAAATTAAATTTATTTGCAGAAAAAACAGGATTAGAAAAAATGTATAATATAAAAATTAAAATTATGTTAAAAAATTTCATCACATAGTATTATTATTTTTAAATGAAAAAAATTCTAATCCTAGAGAATCTTTTGCATGTATTCGAACACTTTGCCCCCTCTTAGGTAAATCTAATAATATAACAGGGTCACTAGATAGAGCAGCAAATGTTGTGATATCTGCAATAGGGCCCTCATCATCATCTACATGTATATTTTTTACAAAATACTCTGGAATAATTTCACCTTGTAAATCTGTAACAAAGCCCGTCTCCATTGGATGTGTAATTTTTAATTTTATTCTTTCTGCTCCGGCTTCTCTCTCATATTGTTTTATAGCTATTTTACCTATAGTTCCAGTCTCACATACTTCTACAGAAGGATCACAGGCAGGAGTTGAGCAGCCACCAGCACTTGCTACAAAGGCCATTTTTGAGCCAACATACCATATGCCATTATCTCCTAAAACTGCCGCTCTTACAGGTGAATCATCCTCTAATCTAATATTCATTCCAAGTGCCTCTATAGACCTATATGGTTTTATTGACATTGCTTGTTGAATAGGATTATTTTCTATAATTAATATAAAATTTTTAAAATTATGCAATCTTTTAGGAAGAGTGACTATTAATGGGACCTTATGCGCCTCCTCAATATAATCTTGCATAATAAGTTTTATATCATCTACAAATAAAACATTA
The DNA here is from genome assembly GCA_002720535.1 of Candidatus Pelagibacterales bacterium. Taxonomy (GTDB): domain Bacteria; phylum Pseudomonadota; class Alphaproteobacteria; order TMED109; family TMED109; genus TMED109. The sequence goes on from PBIU01000008.1 coordinate 35,353, forward strand.
ACGTCTTTACCTAATAAGTTATTTTGCAAGTCATACCAAATACTAGAATTATCAGGATTTAAAGCCTCTTGAGACTGAACTAAACTATCTGAATTAGGTGTGTTTCTTTTTCCTGTAGGGCTAGAAGATAATTCTTCAGATAATTCAGCTCCCGCTTTAAAATCAGAAAAAGGTCCAGCAAAAGTTTCTAATGCAAATAAAGTTGTTAATAAAATTAAAAAAAGTTTAATCAAAGTTTTCCCCACACATATATATATAGTATATAGCTAAAAGTGTTTATAATTTCAAACATTAACCTTTAATTAATATTTAGAAATATAATATGATATTAAAAAAATTTTATAATAGTATTTTAAAACTTTCAGCTAAACCTAAAGCTGAGAAATTTCTAGCATTGGTGGCTTTTTCAGAGAGTTCTTTTTTTCCAATACCTCCTGACTTATTACTTTTGCCAATGGCTCTTGCCAGACCTTTAAAATGGATAAGATTAGCTTTAATTACAACAGTATTTTCAGTTTTAGGAGGTATACTAGGCTACTTAATTGGTATTTTTTTATGGGAAACAATAGGACAGTATATAATTGAAATTTATCATTTAGAAGAAAAATTTATTAATTTTAAAGATAATTATAATACAAATGGTGCTCTCATTGTATTCATTGCTGGATTTACTCCCATTCCCTATAAGTTAATTACCATTGCATCAGGAGGAATGAATTTAAATATAATAATATTTATAATAGCATCCATTTTATCAAGAGGAGCACGTTTCTTCTTGCTGACAGGAATAATTAGAATTTTTGGTAATACCGCAAAATTATTTATTGATAAATATTTTAGTTTTTTAACTCTCATTGTAGGCTTCATTTTAATACTTTTAACTTTATGGATATACATGTGATTAATAAACTAAAATTTAGCCTTTCAAAACCTCCATTTATATCATTTATTATAGCAATATTTGCACTCTTGTTTGCTTTTTATTTACAATATATTTTGGGTCATGAACCATGTAAATTATGCATGTATCAAAGATATGTATATATATTAGTTATACTATTAAGTCTTCTAGGATTCTTTTTACATAAAAGCAAGCCTATACCTATTTTACTAATTATATTATTTATAATTATAACATCTATTGGTTTTTGGCATTTAGGGATAGAGCAACAATGGTGGGCAGCATCATTAGAATGCTCTGGCATTACAGAAAATATTGGTAGTCTAAAAGAAGAATTAAAGAATATTAATAATAGGCCGGTTGCTACTTGTGATCAAGTTTCACCAAAATTTTTAAATATTACTTTAGTTCAATGGAGTTTTATATATGCACTAGTTTCTTCTATATTTTTAACTATATTAAATATAAAATTAAATATAAAAAAAGATATATAATGAAAAATAAATTAACTAATAATAAAACTAAAAATAAAATTATATCAGAGATGATAAGGGTTAACCAAGCTGGAGAATTTGGGGCACAAAAAATATATGAAGGCCAATTAGCAGTTTTAAAAAATGATAAAACTATTAAAAAAATGTCTGAGCAAGAAAAAAAACATTTAGAAACATTTAATAAAATTCTTATTAAAAGAGGGATAAGACCGACTGCCTTATCACCATTTTGGGATTTAGGAGGCTATTTACTTGGAGTCACTACAGCTTTAATAGATAGAAAAGCCGCAATGGCTTGTACAGTTGCAGTTGAAGAAGTTATTGAAGAACATTATAAAGACCAGCAAAATATATTAAAAAAAGATAATACTGAAAAAGAACTTATAAAAATAATTAACAAATTTAGAGAGGAAGAAATAGAACACAAAGATATTGCTTTAGAACATAACGCTCAAGATCTTAAAGGATATCAATTAATGACTAAAGGAATAAAAACTATTACTAAATTAGCAATTTTTCTATCTAAAAAAATTTAAGCTATACTTTAAATGACTCCCCGCAACCACATCTAGCGCTTTCATTTGGATTATTAAATGTAAAACTTGACTGTAGCTTATCTTGGCTCCAATCTACTTCCGACCCTATAAGAAATAAAGTAGCGGCTGCATCAATATAAATATTTACTCCTTCTTTTACAATTTTCTCATCTGTAGACTTTTCTTCCAATGCATAACTTACATCATAAGTCATACCCGAACATCCTCCTGTTTTTATACCAAATCTTACTCCCATTGCTTCTTTAGGAGCATCTTTAAGTAAAGTCTTAATTCTATTCAAAGCTCTGTTCGAAAAAGTTAATATATCAGGTCTAGGCTGGGATAATTTATTCATAATCTTTCCTTTAAAAAAAGCCTAATTCAAGTCGCGCAGCTTCACTCATATTATCTTGAGTCCAAGTAGGCTCCCAAACTATTTCAACTCTAACATCTCCGACATTATCGCATTTTGATACGGCTTCAGCGACTCTGTCAGGAATAGTTTCAGCTTCCGGACAATTAGGGGTAGTTAATGTCATTGTAATTAATACATTATTTTTATCATCTATATCAATATTATATACAAGACCCAATTCCCAAATACTTACTGGAATTTCTGGATCATATACTGTTCCTAAAGCCTCAACTATTGATTCTTTAAGAATAATATTAGATTTTTCACTTTCTATACTCATTTAAAATACCTTCTTTAAATCAAATATAAATAATTTTTTAAACTTTTTCAAAAACTTTACCTACTTTTAAAATTCCTTCTGCTAAAGCTTCAAAATCCTCTTTATTATTATAATAACCTACAGATGCTCTAACTGTTGAAGGTACTCTATACCTTTCCATTGTTGGTTGAGCACAATGGTGACCGGTTCTTACGGCAATATTATATGTATTTAATAATGTACCTAAATCATGAGAATGAATATCTTTATATATAAAAGATACTACACCCCCTCTATTAGAAGGCTCACCAATAATCCTTAATCCTTTAATATTTTTTAAAATACTTATGCCTTCATTAATTAAATTTTTTGAATGATCATAAATATTATTCATTCCTATCTCTTGCATCCATTTTAGAGCAGACCCTAACCCAATAGCACCAACTATATTTGGTGTTCCAGCTTCATATTTACTTGGCAACCCTGCATACGTAGTATTTTCAAATGTAACTTTATCAATCATATCTCCTCCTCCTTGATAAGGAGGTGCTTCGGATAAAATTTCTTCCCTACCATATAATACTCCTATTCCAGTAGGCCCGTATGTTTTATGACCAGAAAAAACATAAAAATCACATTCCATATCTTGCACATCAACTTCTAAAATAGGAGCCGCCTGACAGCCATCAATAAGAGTGTATATACCTCTTGATTTAGCCTCCTTACAAATTTGTTTTACGGGAATAATTGAACCTATTGCATTAGAAATATGTGTTATACTTATAAATTTTGTTTTAGAAGTAACATTTTTAAAAACTGATTCAAATGATACCTCGCCATTTTCATCTGACTCTGCAATTTTAATAACTGCATTATGTTTTTTTGCTATAATCTGCCACGGTACAATATTTGAATGATGTTCTAACCGTGACAAAATTATTTCATCGCCTTCTTTAATTTTTGTATCTGCAACTGTTGAAGCTACCAAATTAATGGCTTCTGTTGCTCCCCTTACAAATATAATTTCTCTAACAGAATTAGCATTAATAAAATTTTTTACAATCTCTCTTGCATCCTCATGCATGTCAGTTGCTACTTGGCTAAGCTTATAAACTCCTCTATGAATATTTGCATAATGATTTGTATATACCTCATTAATAGATTTAAGAACTGAATTTGGTTTTTGTGAGCTAGCCGCACTATCGAGATATACTAAATCACCACTATTAAATATTGGAAATTGTGCCTTTATTTCTTTATGATTATATCTTTTTTTCTGGTATTTAATCATTAAAGTAATCCGTCATTATTTTTTTTGCCTTATCTATAAAATTTTTATTAAGATCATCTATGATTATATTGCCGAAAGAACTTACTAATAATTTTCTGGCTTCAACTTCAGGAATTCCTCTAGAACGTAAATAAAACATTTGTTCTAAACTTAAATTTCCTATAGTCACTCCGTGTGAACACCTTACATCATCAGCTAATATCTCTAATTCTGGCTTTGAATTTACTCTAGCTTTCTTACTTAATAATAAACTTTTACTAGACATATTTGCTAAAGTACCATCAGACCCTTTATCCACTCTAACTTTACCTTGAAATGATGCTTTTGAATTTTCATTTAAAATTATTCTAGCTTTCTGATCACTAAAAGTATTTTTTTTAGAATGCTTAACCTTTGTTAAGCCCTCTAGAAGAGAATCTTTAGAACCGAGCAACAACATATCTATTTTAGTTGATGCATTTTCCCCTAAAAGATTAATTCTATTTTCAGATCTCACCTGTCCTAATGCGCTCATAATAGAAGTGCTAGTAAATTTAGAATCCTCATGAACTGCACCATGAATATTATTTATATGTATATTATTAGTACCACCTTTTATAAAACAATTAAATGACAGTGAGGCACCTTTGGAAACATAAATATCTGTAACATTAGAAGTAAAAACTAAATCATTAGCCGTATCATTTATTATATTCTCTAATACTTCACATTCAGAGCCTTCTTCTAAGTAAACTAATGAACGCATATGTTGCATAGTATCTTTACTATATTCTCCAATATGTAATAATTCGATAAAACCTGGTACCTTTACATTTTTTTTAATATGTATTACAGCCCCTTCTTGATGAAATGCCGTATTAAAGGCTACGATACTTTGTGGTCTGCTATCAACAATATTTGATAGCCTTTCTTCTGCATATTTATATGCAGAACTTATTTTATCTTTTAGAAAACTAGGCTTATGTTTTATAAAATGAGTTAAAGTATTTACTTCTATTCCTTCTGGTAAATTATCATATTCTATATTTGTAAGTGTACCATTATAAAAAACTACTCTAATGACACAATTGGAGCCTCTTTTTTCTATTAACTTAGAATTAATTTCAAATTTATTATCTGAAAAAGGTGTAAAATATTTTTCTTTTAAGTTTTTATATGAATGATTATTCCATTCTTCAACACTCTTATCCGGGAACCCATCTTTTTTAAATTGGGCAATAGCTTCTTCTCTTAGTTCCTTTAACCAAGTAATATCTAGTCCAGGAAATAGTAGTTTATTATCCTTGTAAGATTCATAGTATTTGTGCTGTAAATTTTTCAAAACTAATTTGCCCCAGTAATACCCTGATAACCTTTTTCTTCCAAAAGCAATGCTAAGGATTTATCACCAGTTTTTATGATTTTTCCATCTGCTAAAATATGTATAGTATCCGGTTTAAGATAATCTAGAAGTCTCTGATAGTGTGTTATAACTATTCCACTTAACTTATTATCACGTAATTTATTAACTCCTTCTGCAACAATTTTTAGAGCATCTATGTCCAAACCTGAATCAGTTTCATCTAATATAGCTAAGGTCGGAGAAAGCATAGACATTTGAAATACTTCTGCTCTTTTCTTTTCACCTCCTGAAAAACCAACATTAACTGCCCTTTGAAAAAAGTCTTCACTCATTTCTAATTCTTTAGCTTTTTGTCTAGCTAATTTTAGAAACTCCATTGCATCTAGTTCATCCTCACCTCTATTTCTTCTCTGCGCATTTAATGCTGTTCTAACAAAAGTAGATGTAGCAACGCCAGGTATCTCTACCGGATATTGGAAAGCTAAAAAAACTCCTGAAGAAGCCCTTTCTTCAGTGGACATTTTAAGTAAATCATTACCCAGATATTTTATTGTTCCATTTACAATATTATACCCTTCCTTACCAGCTAAGACGGATGCAAGTGTGGACTTACCGGACCCATTTGGGCCCATAATAGCAGCCATTTCTCCATGTTCTATTTTTAAAGATAAACCTTTGAGGATTTCTTTACTATCTACCTCAACATATAAATCTTTGATTTCTAGTGTAGTGCTCAATTTGTACCTCTTATTATTTATAGTTAACCAACAGAACCTTCAAGACTCACACCTAAAAGTTTTTGAGCTTCAACTGCAAATTCCATAGGAAGTTTTTTTAAAACTTCTTTTGCAAACCCATTAACGATTAATGCTACTGCTTCTTCAGGATTTAAGCCTCTTTGCTGAACATAAAAAAGTTGTTCATCGCTTATTTTTGAAGTCGTAGCTTCATGTGCAACTTCTGCAGTAGGGTTTCTTGAATCAATATATGGAACTGTGTGTCCTCCACAATTTTTGCCTATTAATAAAGAATCACATTGTGAAAAATTCGTAGCGTTATCTGCACCAGCCTGCATTCTAACTAATCCTCTATAAGTTTGTTGCCCATGTCCTGCAGAAATACCCTTAGAAATAATGGTAGATTTAGTATTTTTGCCAATATGTATCATCTTTGTGCCAGTGTCAGCTTGTTGCTTTTTATTTGAAATAGCTACCGAATAAAATTCCCCGATTGAATTATCTCCTTGTAATAAAACAGAAGGATACTTCCAAGTAATAGATGAACCTGTTTCGACTTGCGTCCAAGAGATTTTAGAATTTACTCCTCTACATGCTCCACGTTTTGTAACAAAATTATATATACCACCTTTACCATTCTCATCTCCTGGATACCAGTTTTGAACTGTGGAATACTTTATTTCAGCATCATCAAGCGCAACTAACTCAACTACTGCAGCGTGAAGTTGATTCTCATCACGCATCGGAGCCGTACACCCTTCTAGATAGGACACATATGAACCTTTATCAGCAATTATTAATGTTCTCTCAAATTGCCCTGTTTCCGCAGCATTAATTCTAAAATATGTACTTAAATCCATTGGACATCTTACGCCTTCAGGGATATATACAAAAGAACCATCAGAATATACTGCAGAATTTAATGCAGCATAAAAATTATCAGTTTGAGGTACTACTGATCCCAGATATTTTTTTACTAAATCTGGATGCTTTTTTACTGCTTCTGAAATAGGACAGAATATTATACCTAATTCTGATAATTTAGACTTAAAAGTGGTAGCTACTGAAACAGAATCAAATACAGCATCTACAGCAACATTGCCGGAACCTACAATTCCAGCCAACATCTCTTGTTCTTTGATTGGAATACCTAACTTATTATAGGTACTCAAAATCTCTGGGTCTATTTCATCTAAACTTTTAGGTTTATCAGCGTCAGATTTGGGAGCCGCATAATAATATGCATCTTGAAAATCTATTTTAGGAAAATGGATATTTGCCCACTTCGGTTCTTCTGTATTCATTTTTAACCATTTTCTATATGCATCTAATCTCCATTCCAGTAGCCATAAAGGCTCATCATTCTTTTTAGAAATAAATTTTACTATATCTTCACTTAACCCCTTCGGGGCAAACTCTGTCTCAATATCTGTAACAAAGCCATATTTATAATCTTTGGTAGCTTTTTCAACTGCACTAATTGTTTCTGTATTTGCTGCCATAATTTATTCAATCCTCTTATTAATAGTAAAAGGTTTCATACTCTTCTTATACTGTAAATTACCTACAAATGGATTGGCCATTTCAGCAATACTTACAGAATTTAAAGCCTCTCTAATTGTATTATTTATTATTTGCCAATTACCTTGAGAAGGACACATAGATTCTAATTCACAACAATGATTTTTATCTTCTTCTACACAGACAGTTAATGCTACTTGCCCATCTATAATATCTATAATATCTCCTATAGAAATATCTTCTGCTTTGATCATTAACTTGTATCCTCCAGCTACCCCGCGAATTGAATTAGTAACGTTAGCTTTGGTTAACTTTGTTAAAATTTTACTTATAGTTGTAATTTTTAATGCAGTGATAGTTGAAAGTTCATGTGCACTATAAACTTTATTCTCAACACTAGACATTTTACAAACCAAAAGAATAGCGTAATCTGCCATCCTAGATACTTTTATCATTTTAATAATTCCCAAAAAAATATTAAGATCGTTATATATAGGGATATATAGTATTCTAGACTAATTTGGTCAAGTATTATTTATCTAGGCAGATCTGACGTGCCCATTAAATATTGATCTATCGATCTTGCTGCTTGTCTTCCTTCTCTTATAGCCCACACTACAAGAGATTGCCCTCTTCTCATATCTCCTGCAGAAAATATCCCTTTTACAGAAGTATGATAGTCATTAGTATTAGCATTAATATTATTTCTATTATCTAACTTAAATGAATTATCACTATTAATATTATTTAAAATTGGACCCGTAAATCCCATGGCTAATAAAGAGAGATCTGCTTTGATATTAAATTCAGTATTAGGAATAACTTTCATATTTTCATCTACACGATGGCATTTTAATCCTTCTAATACTCCATTTTTCCCATAAAAACTATCTGTTAATACTGAAAAATCTCTAATAGCGCCTTCTGCCTGCGAACTCGATACCCTCATCTTAATTGGCCAATCTGGCCATGTCAGAGCTTTATCTTCCTTTTCTGGAGGAATAGGCATAATTTCAATCTGAGTGACACTTTTAGCTCCTTGCCTAAAGGAAGTGCCTATACAATCTGACCCTGTATCACCTCCTCCTATCACTACAACATTTTTATCTTTAGCTGTTACATTATATTTTTCGTTAAAACTCTCTCCAGAAACTCTTTTATTTTGGAAAGGAAGAAAGTCCATAGCGAACATTACTCCTTTTAATTCCCTTCCTGGGATTTTTAAATCTCTAGGCGTTTCTGCTCCACCACTCAGTAATATAGCATCAAAGTTATTTTTTAATTCATTTAAGCTGATATCTATTCCAATATTTACGTTAGTTTTTATAACTAATCCCTCATCTTCCATCTGTTTTTGCCTTCTATCAATTAAATGTTTTTCCATTTTAAAATCTGGAATACCATATCTTAATAGCCCACCTATCTTACTATTTTTTTCATAAAGTGTGACATTATGTCCAACCCTTATAAGTTGCTGAGCAGCCGCCATACCGGCAGGGCCAGACCCAATAACTGCTATTTTTTTATTTGTATTTAAATCTACAATTTGTGGTTTAATTAAACCTTTTTTCCATGCATTATCTACAATTGCACATTCAATATTTTTAATTGTTACAGGATTATCATCTATATTTAATGTACAGGCTGCTTCACAAGGAGCAGGGCATATTCTGCCTGTAAATTCTGGAAAATTATTAGTTGAATGAAGTACTTCAATGGCCTCTTCCCATTTATTATTATAAACCAAATCATTCCAATCTGGTATTATATTATTTACTGGGCAACCTGTATGACAATAAGGAATTCCACAATCCATACAACGTGCTCCTTGATCAGATATAACTTTTTTCTCAAGGTCTTCTGTAAACTCATTAAAATTTTTTAATCTTTCTTCTACAGGCTTATATGACTTGTCTACTCTGTCAATTTCTAAAAAACCAGTTACTTTTCCCATCTTTTTACCTCTATTTTATGCAACAATTTTATTATTATTATTTTCGTTTTGCATCAATACTTTTTTATAATCTATAGGCATAATTTTTTTAAAATATTTAAGATTATTTCTCCAACTTTTAACAATATTTTTAGCCAAATTACTATCAGTATACTTTATATGTCTATCTATTAAAAACCTAATACGTAAATCATCATTAATTAATAGGTTATCAGAAACCTTAAAATCATTATTATATTCTGAATTATTAATATCACTCACTTCAAGATCATCTATATTTACCATTTCTGTATTTAAATAATTGTTAATTCTATCGTTAGGATCATATATATAAGCAATTCCTCCACTCATACCTGCAGCAAAATTTCTACCAATAGAGCCTAAACACAAAACAATGCCTCCGGTCATGTATTCACAGCCATGATCGCCTACTCCTTCGATAACTGATATTGCTCCTGAGTTTCTCACACAATAACGTTCTCCTGCGATACCATTGAAATAACACTCGCCTGATATTGCTCCATATAATACAGTATTTCCTATAACCATAGAATCTTCAGGTATAATTTTAGAATCTTTTGCCGGCCTTATTATTAATTTTCCCCCTGAAAGACCTTTTCCAACATAATCATTTGCTTCTCCATAAAGATTAAAAGTAACACCCTTTGCTAAAAATGCTCCAAATGATTGGCCAGCTGTCCCAGTAAAATTAAATTTTAATGTATCTTCTTCTAAACCAGAATGACCTTTAAGTGCTGCTATCTTACCTGACAACATAGCTCCTGTTGTCCTATCAGTATTTTTAATATTCAATTCAATTTCTTGGCTATCCTCATTCTTTAAATAATTTTCAAATAAAGGAATTAATTTTTTATCTAAAATATTGTCAATAGGGTGTACCTGTCTTTCAGAATTAAATATTGCTATATTTTTTCCAACTTCAGGTTTATAAAACAATTTTGAAAAATCTAAACTCTTTGTTTTCCAGTGGCTAATAGCATGATTTGTATCTAACTTATCAACTCTTCCTATCATCTCATTAAATGTTTTAAATCCTAATTCAGACATTAAACTTCTTACTTCCTCAGCTACAAAGAAAAAATAGTTAATCACATGTTCAGGAGTACCTGTAAATTTTTTTCTTAGCTCGGGATTTTGAGTTGCAATGCCAACAGGACAAGTATTAAGATGGCATTTTCTCATCATAATACATCCTGAAGCAATCAATGGTGCTGTAGCAAAACCAAATTCATCTGCACCTAGCAGAGCTCCAATAACTACATCTCTTCCTGTTCTAAATCCGCCATCTACCTGAAGAGATGTTCTACCTCTTAAACCATTTAGTACAAGAGTTTGTTGAGTTTCGGCTAAACCAATTTCCCATGGCGAACCTGCATGTTTTATAGATGTAAGCGGACTAGCCCCAGTACCACCTTCAAAACCAGCAATAGTTATATGATCAGCTCTAGCTTTTGCTACACCAGCAGCTACAGTTCCCACTCCTATTTCTGATACTAGTTTTACACTAATTCTAGCTTCTGGATTTACATTCTTCAGATCAAAAATTAATTGCGCTAAATCTTCTATTGAATAAATATCATGATGTGGAGGAGGTGATATTAAACCTACCCCAGGAGTAGAATGCCTAACCTTTGCAATAATAGGATCTACTTTATGACCAGGTAATTGGCCTCCTTCTCCAGGTTTTGCTCCTTGAGATATTTTAATTTGAATATCATCTGCATTGATCAAATATTCTGCTGTTACACCAAACCTTCCGGAAGCAACTTGTTTTATTGCAGATCTCATAGAAGTACCGTCTGCATTTATAGTAAATCTATCTACTTCTTCTCCACCTTCTCCAGTATTGGATTTCCCCCCAATTTTATTCATAGCTATTGCTAGTGTTGTATGAGCCTCCCTTGATATAGAACCAAAAGACATAGCACCAGTTGCAAACCTTTTAACAATATTATCTGCCGACTCCACTTCATTTATATCAAGTGGTTTTTTATTATATTTTAATTTAAATAAACCTCTCGGTGTCATTTTTTGCTCTGACTGTTCATTAATCATCTTAGCATAAGATTCATATTTTTCTGGAAAATTTCCTCTAACTGCATGTTGTAAATCTTTAATAGTATCTGGAGTCCAAACATGGCTTTCACCTCTAATTCTAAAAGCATAATCTCCACCTACTTCTAAATTATTCTGTAGCATTTGTTCCAAACTAAAGGCTTTTTTATGGCAATCATAAGAAGATTCTAAAATATCATTTAAAGACAAACCTTCTATCTTACTTGGAGTACCTGGAAAATATGTTTTAACAAACTTTGAAGAAAGCCCCACAGCATCAAATATTTGAGCACCATTGTAAGATTGGAATGTAGAGATACCCATTTTAGACATTACCTTTAGCATGCCTTTTCCAACAGCATTAATATAATTATCACATGCCATTTCATAAGATATCGAAAGGTTAGAAATTATATCTTTTATTGTTGAAAATGCTAAGTATGGGTTGATAGCATCAGCACCATATCCTCCTAATACACAAAAATGGTGAATTTCTCTAGCTTCACCAGTTTCTACTGCTAACCCTACTTCTATTCTCAAACCAACTTTAACTAAGTGTTGATGCACTATACTTGTTGCAAGTAAAGCAGGAAGAGCAATTCTATTACGTGATACTTTTCTATCCGAAATTATTAAAATATTTGCTCCATCTTTTATAGCTTTTTCTGCAGAAGATTTTAATAACTCTAAAGAATTTTGCATACCACTTACGCCTTCTTGAAAATCGCACGTAGCATCTAAGACAGAAGATATATGTCCACTATTAGGAGATTTATCAATGCATTTAATTTTTGACATATCCTCATTTGTTAAAATTGGTTGATCTAATTTTAAACACTTATTATTTATAGGCTCCAAAGATAAAAGGTTTTTTCTAGGCCCCAAAATACTCATAAGACTCATAACCATCTTTTCCCTTATAGGGTCAATTGCGGGGTTAGTTACTTGAGCAAATAATTGTTTAAAGAAATTATATAAAGGCTTATGTTTTGATGATAATACAGCTATTGGGGTGTCAGTTCCCATAGAGCCAGTTGCCTCTTGTCCGTTCTCAACCATAGGTGACATTAGAAATTTTATATCTTCTTGAGTATATCCAAAAGCTTGCTGTAGATCTAATTTTAGATCTGACTTATATTCCTCATAATCACTATTTGCTGATTTTAAATCATTTAAAGTAAGATTACTCTCACGTAATATTGATGGATATGAAAATTTATTTGATATATCATCTTTTAATTCTTGATCTGTTATTATGGCACCTTTTTCTAAATCTATTAAGAGCATTTTTCCAGGCTGCAATCTCCATTTTTCTTTAATTTTCTCTTCAGGGTGAGGCAATACTCCCATTTCAGAAGATAAAACTATTTTATCTTCATCAGTAATAAAATATCTTGCTGGTCTCAATCCATTCCTATCTAAGGTAGCTCCAATTTGTTTTCCATCTGAAAATGCCACCGCTGCAGGTCCGTCCCATGGTTCCATAACAGACGAATTATACTCATAGAATGCTCTTCTATTTTTATCCATGAGCTTATTATTTTGCCATGCCTCTGGAATTAAAAGCATCATAGCATGAGATAAAGTATACCCTCCCATAATTAATAATTCTAGAGCATTATCAAAACATGCAGAATCTGACTGCCCTTCAGAAATTATTGGCCATATCTTTTTTAAATCTTCTCCTAAAACTTTTGATGACATCATATGTTTTCTAGCATTCATCCAATTAACATTTCCACGAAGTGTATTTATCTCTCCATTATGACATATCATCCTAAATGGTTGAGCTAAATCCCAAGATGGAAAAGTATTAGTAGAAAATCTCTGGTGAACTAAAGCTAATGCACTCACTACTCTTTTATCTTCTAAATCAGTAAAATATGAGCCAACTGTGTCAGATAAAAGCATTCCTTTATAATTTAGAGTTCTAGTAGAAAATGAACATATATAAACATTTTGTTTTTTAGATAATAAATTTTTATCTTCTCTAAATTTATTTGATAAAATCTTTCTAATTATAAATATTTTTCTCTCGAATTCGTCTTGATTAATTGTTTCATTTTTAGAAATAACAAAAGCTTGTTTTATTACAGGAGCTGTTAGATTAAGAGATTTAGATATAGCCTTTTTATTGACTGGGACAGTTCTCCAAAAAAGAACTTTAGCACCATTTTCTCCTATAACTTCCTGAAATAATTTTTCAGAATACTTTACCGAAGTATTATCATTAGGAAAAAAAACTTGTGCAACAGCATAACCGCCTTCATTAGGTAATATAATATTTTGTTTTTTACATTCTTCCCTTAAAAATAAATCAGGAATCTGAAGAAGTAATCCTGCTCCATCTCCTAGAGTAGGGTCTGCTCCTACCGCGCCTCTATGCGTTAGATTATCCAAAATTTTTAAGCCATCTTGTATAATGGAATGTTCTTTATTACCTTTAATATTAGCAACAAACCCTATTCCGCAAGCATCATGCTCAAAATTAGAATCATATAAACCCTGATTCAGAGGTCTTTTGTTAAAACTAATATCTTTATTTTTATTTTTCATTCTTCTTACTTCATTCTCATATTTTATACATAATTCTAAAGATGCGGAGATTAAACAAAATTTAACCTACAAGCAAACATTAAAAATAAAATTAATTGCTAGAATTAAAATAAATGTACCTATATATCTTAATTCAATATTTTTAACTATAAAGACACTTTAATATGCAATATTCAAAGGGTCATATTATAGAAGTTTTATGATGCTCAATATAGTATATTATCTAGTTAATAACAACATAGTTTAGATTTAATAAATTTAAAGGTAAATAATGAAAAAAATGATATATTTTGAAGATCTTTCTATTGGACAAAAAATTAAAATTGGTCCTATTTCTGTTACAGAGAAAGAAATAATAGAGTTTGCAGTGAAATATGATCCCCAGCCATTTCACATAGATGCTAAAAAAGCTAAAGATTCACTATTTGGAGGACTTTGTGCATCTGGATGGCATACTTGTTCTCTGTATATGAGGATGTTATATGATGGCTTACTGGTAAATTTAGCATCTTTAGGTTCTCCAGGTATGAATCAGATAAGATGGATAAAACCATTATTTCCAAATGACACTATTAATGGAGAATTAGAAATTATAAGTAAAACGCCAAGTAAATCTAAACCTTCTATTGGCAGCATGATAATAGATTCTAAAGTATTTAATGGTAATGATGAATTAATTATGACTTTACAAAGTATAAGTATAGTGAAAAAGCGAAATTAAATAAAGTATTTATAATGAATGGTATACAAGAAAAATTTGTCAAAAAATATACTACTGCTTTAGGCCATAATAGAGCTTTTGTAAAATTTACTGGCTTAAAAACTCTTTGGTTTAATACAGGAACTTTATGTAATTTATCTTGTGATGGATGTTATATAGAATCGAGCCCAATTAATAATAAATTGCTTTATTTAAATAAAAAAGATGTGGATCAATATTTACAACAAATAAAAAAAGATGGCCTTTCTTGTGATACCATAGGATTTACAGGCGGAGAACCTTTTATGAATAAGGATATAATCTCTATTATAAATCTATGTAGAGAGGAAAACTATAATATTTTAATTTTAACTAACGCAATGCAACCAATGCTTAATAAAATAAAAGAACTGAAAAAATTTGCAGCATATGAAAAGCTCACAATAAGAGTATCCCTAGACCATTATACAAAAGAAGGGCACGAGTATATAAGAGGAAAAAATACCTGGGATAAAGCCTTAAAAGGAATTAGATGGTTAACAGATAATAAATTTAATATTAATATTGCTTCTAGAATTATAAATAAAAATGAAAAACTTTTAAGAAAAGGCTTTGCTAAATTATTTAAAGATAACAATTTAAAAATTGATGCTTATAATAAGAATGACCTAGTTGTATTTCCTGAAATGAATTCATTATCTGATACCCCGGAAATTACTACTGATTGTTGGGATATTTTAAATACTGATCCTAAAAACATGATGTGCTCTAACTCGAGAATGATTGTTAAACGTAGAGAAGATTCAAAAACACATATAGTTTCTTGCACTTTAATTCCATTTGAAAAAGATTTTAGTTATGGAAATAATTTAAAAAAATCATTTAATAAAATTTATTTAAATCATCCATTTTGTTCTAAATTTTGTGTTTTAGGTGGTGCTAGCTGCACTAATAATTAGAAAAGGTTTTAATATAAATGGATATATACACAAATAATAATAAAGAATACCCATATTCGCTTATAACTCATAATATTAGAGTCAGCGTAAGAACTGATTTTTTAAATGATCAGTCTGATGAAGATAATAATTTATGGGTATGGTCATATAGTATTTTAATTGAAAATAATAGAAATGAAGAAGTACAATTAATTGATAGATATTGGAAAATAACTGATGAAACAGGGCAAATACAAGAAGTGAGGGGAGCTGGCGTGATTGGTCAACAGCCCATAATAAAGCCTCAAAATTCTTTTCAATATTCTAGCGGGACACCTTTATCAAAACCCTCTGGTTTTATGTATGGAACATATAATATGCTATACGAAGGGAATAAAACATTAAAAGTAATAATACCAACTTTTTCTTTAGATATCCCCTTAAATAAAATCATTTTAAATTAATTAAGAAACTATAACTGATTAAAAATTAAAAAAGGTTTATAATTAATTCTCAATTTTAGTATATAGGTTAAAAATGAATTTTAGATCTGTTTTATATATTATTGGACTTTTAATTTCCACTCTTGGGTGTATGATGACAATTCCTACACTTTTTGATTTATTTAGTAATCATAATAATTGGAGTATATTTGCGTCCACTGGAATAATTATTTTCTTAATGGGAATTACAATTATTTTAGCTTTCAAAAATAAAAATACTAAAATTGGAAATAGAGAAACTTTCCTTCTTAGTGTCTTATCATGGATATTTTTAGCAGGTATTGCAGCCCTTCCACTTTATCTTTCTGATATAAATATAAGCTATACTGATGCTTTTTTTGAAGCTACAAGTGGTATTACTACTACAGGGTCTACAATTTTAGTAAATATTGAAAATGTTTCCAAAGGAATACTAATATGGAGATCAATCCTCCAGTGGCTAGGAGGTATAGGAATTATAGTTATGGCTGTTGCAGCTTTACCTCTTCTACATATGAGTGGCTTACAACTTTTTTTTTCAGAACAAATAGAGCCAAATGATAAACTTAAAGAAAGAGTAAATAATCTAGCTAAAACTATAATAATAATTTATTCAATCTTTACTCTTATTTGCGCTATACTATTAAATATTAGTGGTATGTCTTTATTTGATTCAATTTGTCATTCAATGACAACTATTGCAACAGGAGGATATTCTACTAAAAACAACTCTATCGGTTATTTTGATAATATTTGGATTGAAATAATTATAATAATGGGAATGATTGCAGCAAGCTTGCCATTCATAATTTATGCCAAGTCTATAAGTAATATAAAAGCTGTATTTATGGATAAACAAGTAAAAGGCTTTCTCTTTACTTTAATTATTTCAATATTTATTATTGCAATCTGGCTTAATCTTAAACTCAATGTAAATTTTATAGAATCTATTCGTATTTCCGCGTTTAATGTAATTTCTATAATTACTGGAACTGGTTATTCTACAGAAGATTTTTCAGAATGGGGTAGTTTTGCAATTAGTATGCTTTTTATATTTATGCTAATAGGTGGATGTACAGGATCTACAACTGGGGGTATTAAAATATTTAGAATTCAAATTCTTTGGCAAGTAATACTTCAACAAATACAAAAAGTTATTAGACCTCATCAAATACTTAAAATCACATACTCTAAAGCTGTAATTGACGATAAGACAACATTATCAATATTAGCAATAATATTTTTGTTTATTATATCAATCATTATTATTGCCGGCTTGCTATATTGGATGGGGCTAGACTTACTTACAGCTTTTTCTGCTGCAGCTACTTCGATTGCTGTGGTCGGTCCTGGACTGAGTAATGAAATAGGACCTTTAGGTAACTTTAGTAATCTACCAAATCAAGCGAAATGGTTATTATCTGCAGCGATGATAATTGGTAGACTAGAATTTTTGGCCGTTTTAATATTAATAATGCCTTCATTTTGGAGAAAATAATAAAATTCTCAAAAAATATTATTCTATATAAATTTTATTAGAATCATTATTCACTTCTACCGGAGAATCAAAATAAGTTATTTCAGGCTCAGAGTACCTATCGGTCAACCATTGTATTCGACTTTCATCAAACCAAGCATGAGCATTTTCAGAATTGTCAAAAATATATACACCCCCTGCCATATTTTTACTCTCATTAAATAAATAATTTTTTCTGATTAAACCATTAGTCTCTTGATACATGGGAGCTGTTTCTTTAAATTTTTCCTTTATACTATTATTATCGATATCATCAGAGATATTAAATTTTACTATTACTACAAACACTCATAACTCCTTTTCATAAATTAGTTATTAAATAATCGCATTCTAATTTTAATGAAACTATTCTTAAAATCATCTTGAACTAAAACCAATGCAGGAACTAAAAATAATACTAAAAAAGTAGTAGCAATCAATCCAAAAACTATTGTTACAGCCATTGGCTTTAAGAATTGCGCTTGAGTACTTCCTTCAAATAAAAGAGGTATCAGACCCGATATAGTTGTTAAAGAAGTTAAAATTACTGCTCTAAACCTCTCACATGCACCATTAATTACAGCATTTATTATATTTACACCTTTTTTAATTTTATCATCAATAGTAGAAACCATAATAATAGAATCATTTATTACAATACCAGCTAACCCTAATAGCGCAACTAAAGATAAAATAGTGATATTGAAACCAGTAATCCAATGACCTATAATAGAGCCTAATGCTGCAAAAGGAATTATGCTCATAACTATGAAAGGCCTAAAATAAGATGAGAAAACTCCAGACAAAATTATGTATATTAAAATTAAACCAATTATAGTTCCAATTTTCATATCCATTAAAGTTTCAGTTTGTTCTTCAGACCTACCAGCTAACCTCCAATTATGTCCTTTATTTAATATAATTTCATCTAAAGGACCAGCTGATAATGCTCCTAATATAGTAGCTGGAGCAACTACTTTTTCATCAATTTCTGCAGTAACAGAAATTTCAGTTTTACCATTTTCTCTTCTTATAATTGAAAAACCTTTTTCATATGCTATTTCTACTATTTGACTTAATGGTATAAAATTATTTTTAGAAGACATGATAAACATATTTTTTAAATCAATCTCTTTGAGTCGCTTACTATCATATCTAATTCTTATTAAAATTTCTTCAGATCCATCAGAAAACCTTTGTACTATAATGCCTCTAAAAGCAGCACTTATTTGGTTAGAAACTTCTAAAGTGGTAAATCCTAGTGATTTTCCCAAAGGTCTTAATTTTAATACTAATTCCTCTTTGCCCCAAGGTAAATCGTCATAAATATCACTTACTCCCTCGTATTTAGCCAGTAGGCTTTTGACATCATTAGCTATTAATTTAGCTTGTAAAATATCATTATCTAAAGTTTTAGGAATAATTCTAATATCTATATCTTTTCCTGGAGGACCCTGTCTTTTCGAGGATATGGTCATAGACTCTAAACCTGCAGGTTTAACTATATTATTTTTCCAAATATTTATTAAATTACTGATTTCTGTAATTCTTTTGTCAGAACTAACAAGTTCCACTACCATTGCACCTATATGCTGCCCTTGTATCTGTTGGACACTGCCTGGCAAACCTAAAGATCTGCCTATAATAGAAAAGTGTGTCTGCACTTCATTGTTATTATCTGCTTCCTTCAAAGCTCTTTCAAGTTCAGCAATCATAAAAATACTATTTTCTCTTGGAGTACCTGGTGAAAAGTTAAAATTAACATAGACTATATCTGGTTCAGGAGAAGGGAAAAAAACAAAAGATACTCTTCCTCCTGACATTAAGCCCATTACTATTATCAATATGGCGAAGATAGAAGATAAAGTAATGTATCTATAATGTGTTGCATAACTAACCCACTTACGAAAATAGTTTTGCCTCACATGAAAAAAATATTTATTAAATTTAAGTCTAAAGTTTCCAATATCTTTCTTCTTCTTATTTAAAGCTAAAGATAAATGACCAGGCAATATCAGAAAACATTCTACCAAAGATGCTATTAAAACAGCAATAGCCACTAAAGGAATTGCCTCAATCACTTGGCCAATAATTCCTGAAATTAAAAAAATAGGTATAAAAGCTGCAACAGTAGTAATAGCCGCCGTAAAAACAGGAAGAAACATTCTACTAGCACCGTTTTTAGCTGCAATATATGCATCGTCTCCATTTTCATGACATGTCTGAGCATATTCAGCCACCACTATTGCGTCATCAACTATAATGCCCAACATCATAATCAAAGCGAATAAACTTACCATATTTATAGTTTGGCCTGATATTAACATCACACCTAAAGTTCCTGCAAGTGCAATAGGAATTCCAAACGCCACCCAAAATGCTACTCTTCCAGATAAGAATAAAAATAAAATTATTACTACTAAAACCAGACCACCTAAACCATTCTTAATTAACAGATTAATTCTATCCCTAACTGATTGCACACTTAAATCATAAATCTTAATATTCAAGTTAGCTGGTGACTTTTTTTGAAAATTGGACACATAATTTTCTAATATTCTTGCCATTTCTAGAGAATTTCTACCTGCTGCTCTCTTAATATCAAGACTTATGGCTTGTTTATTATTTATTAGTCCATATTCACCTTCACTATCATAATTAATATATATATTAGCTATATCTTTCAAATATACTTGCTCACCAAACTCTCCACTTATTATTGAAAGTTCTTTTAAATCTTCAATTGTATTCTTATTTCCTACTAATTTAATTTTTCTTGTATCTAAATCTTCAATTGTACCTGCTGGAAAATCTTTAGAAAATGCGTATATCTTATCAGCAAGATCTTGCATAGACTTTTTAAAAGTCATCAGAGATAATGGATCTACTGCAACTATAATTTCCTTATCTCTCATGCCTAAAATATTAACTTTATCTATTCCTAAATTTAATAAATCATCACGAATTGTTTTTGCATTATCTCTCAGTTTATTTTCAGAAACATCCCCATATAAAAGTAGTCTTCCTACAGTTTCATATCTTATTATTCTTCTAACTTTTGGTTTTTCTGAATCTTCAGGTAAGCTTTGAATTCGACTAATTGCTGAATTTACATCAGATAATGCTCTTTGCATATCTGTGTTTTTTACAAATTCAATACTTAATTGTCCTACTCCTTCTCTAGCAACAGAATTTACCTTTCGAACTCCATCTATAGTTCTTACTTCAGGTTCAATAGATTTTATAACTTGATTTTCTATATCTCTTGGGCTAGCACTTTTCCAATCTACACTCACAGTAATCAAGTCAAAACCAAAATCGGGTANTGATTGAACATTTAANCTCAATAGGCCTAATAAACCAAAAAGTAATATTATTACCATCAATACATTNGAAGCAGTTTTGTGAGAGGAAAAAAGATTTAATATATTCAAATTAATAAACTTTCATTTAAAATTTAAAAGATCATTTAGTTATAGTTTTAACTTGCATATTATCTTGCATATTACTTAATCTAGTTTTTGCNATATAANTTCCTGATAAATTATTATCTTCAATTAAAACNCCATCATTTTCTTCACTGATAATAGATATTNTATGTTTAATGAGGCGATTATTTCTCACTAAATAAATATATTTATTATCAAATATCGAGGAAGTTGGAACCATTATAGCTCTTGAGGTCAAATCNCTATTAAAATTAATTTCTACAAAAGCACCCAAAGGNATTAATGGTAAGGANTGCTCAATCTTTGCNTACACATTTATGCCAGCAATTTCTTTATTAATTGATCCATCTATTCTAGAAACCCTGCCTTTAGTCTCATAAAATTTGTTACCAATCATCCATTTTATATCAACTATTCCATTTAAACCATTATCTCTAAATTGTGTNAGCTTAAAATAATCGCTACCTCCTACAAAAAACTTTACTTCTAAATTAACTGTATCACTTAANATACCCAAATTATCATTTCTAGAAATTTCTTTACCAACTTCAAGGTTTAAATTAGATAGATGGCCAGAAAATGGAGCATNAACAATAGTCTCCAAAAGGTCATTATTCAATTTATCNATTAATATTTGTAATCTCTCTATCTCAAAGTTAAGAGTTTCTAATTCTATATTTAAAGTATTTAATAATTCAATATTATCTATTAAACTTTGTTCNTTTAAACTTAGAGACAAACGAAGTTCATCTAAAGAGTTATCTGAAAACACTTTTGATTTAACTGAAGTTCTTCTATTTAATTGATTCTTAATAATATCCCTTTGAATAATTATCTCTTTTTTCTTTAATCCAGTAGTATTAATCTGTGAATTTACATTTTTTAACTTCAGCANCAATATTTCCTGCGAAGCTAATTTTTCTTTAATCTCATTTTCAATATAAAAAGAATCAATTTTAAATATTAAGTCACCTTTTTTAATATATTCACCATTTTTAATATTTTTTCCAATTTTGATAATTTTACCACTATCTCTNTATTTAATATTTAATATTCGCTCACTAACTATCTCTCCATAAGTTTTTATATTTAATAAATATTTTACAGAAGATAATTTTGAAATATTTACTATAGGCAAGCTANTAGATTCTTGCTTGGCTGTTGCTATNGGTCGAGAACTGATAAATAAATAATATATTATAATTGCNACAATAATTATTAANAGAGATATTNTAACGTTTTTTAATAGACTTTTCATGCCGTATCCCATTTAAGGAAATAAAATATTATACTAAATTTAATAAAAAGAAGATTAACATATATTAAATAAATTAATTTAACTTTAAATTTAAAATTTCTAAAAACTCTTTTTTATTATATCCGCTTTTTATAAAATCGAAAAAAATAACCTTTACCTTACCAGGTCTTTTTATTAGACCTTTTCTATCCCAAACATAACCTGAATTCATATANACNGGAACAATTGGAACATTTAAATTTTTNTAAATTGCGAATATGCCTGGTTTAATATTCACATTTGATGATGGTTTTATTCTAGTACCATGAGGAAACAAAACTANTTTTTCATTTTTTGNGATATNAATTTTAATTTTCTTAAGCATTANAAAAATAGTCTTTGACCCTGCTTTTCTATCAATAATAATATGTCCACATCTCCAGACAAATAAACCATAGAAAGGAATTAATAAAAGTTCTTTTTTAACTATATATTTTATATCAGGNAAATAAGCTAAAAATAATATTGTTTCCAATACTGATTCGTGACGTATAGCGAACAATACTTGGCTGTTATTAAAAGCTTCTAATTTTTNTTTATCAATTTCTATTTCAATCTTACAGACTTTATTAAGTAAATAAATTGTAGCTATTGCCCACTTATTAGNAATACTCCTGGTNAAGGAAGAAGAAAGTAAAATTGGTAAAAATANTAAACCAATAAANGCGCTCATTACGAAAAATANTATATTAAAAATTATAGATCGAAGAATAATCAATTTNTNAACCATATATANATTACTTGTAAATGAGCTATAAGGTATTTCAAATGTTCTTCAAAAAGTAAATGCTCTTTAAGACTNTTGAAATTAGATTTTAACTCATAAGGATATATATTTATATTAGGCATAGAGTTTTTAAATAAAAGNAGGGCTCTTTTCATATGCCAATCATCNGTTATTAAAATAAAATCCTTTAAATTATTATTACCGACCCAAACTTTAGTCTCTATAGCATTACCAAGTGTACTTTTCGCATTGTATCCTAAATCAACTTTTTTACGGTCAATACTTTTACTTTTAATAATTTCTGNAAATTTAACACCTTTAGCTACACCACTAATTANTAAACGGGCCTCTGANTTTAAATTNATTAAATTTTCTGCTGCCTTTAATCTNCCTACNTTACCAGTAATAACTACAATANTTTTAGATTGNACATAANTAGTATTATCTTTATTCAAATTTGAAATAAAGTTTATAAANGAAATAATATAAGATANAAANAATATAAATATAAAAATTATGAATCTTTTATTTATCAATTTCTATCCTATATCTTTCATTTTATAAAATAACAAAATATCTAANCTCTAAAAAAAATNTAGAGATTAATATATTAATTAAAAAAACTATATTAAAATAATAATTATTTATATGAATAATTAAGGACATAANNTGATTATAATATGTAATAATTGTAAAACCAAATTTAAGGTTNTAGATAGCCTTATTCCCCCAGAGGGAAGAATGGTTCAATGTTCTTACTGCAANGCTAAATGGAAACAAGATAATATATCNGAAGTATCTTCCAATGTTGGCTTATGGATATTTTGGATAATTACATTAAGNATNACTTTATCAATATTATATTTAGGCATAATAATTGTTTATGGTAATGCNATACCTATTCCTAATATATTATNTGATTTTTTAATAAAAATGGGTATACCAATAGAAGGAGGCAATTTATTTGGTAGAGAATTTAATAGATAAATTTATTAATACCAATCNAATAAACTATCCACATAATTTCTNTCTATAGAACCCTCTCTTGAACTTTCGGCTTTTTTATATAATTCTTTTACTATTTTTTTAGCTTTAGTGTTATCAGATTGCATTGTTATGCCTACATCACCTCCAGGAGAATTACCCTGTCCNGGCGGAACTCTTCCGAGAGGGTCTCTTTGATCACGGTCACTATTTCCATTACTATCTCCTGCCATTTGGCTAGGACCATTACCTGAGTGCATCTTGTCCATTTTTTCTGCTGCCTTCTTAAGTTGTTCTATTGCNCTGCCTTGAGCTGTCTGAGCTCTATCTGGTCTTCCTCTTTGTAACTCTTTTTCAGCCTGCCTCATAGACCTTTCAGCTCTTCCAAGTTCCTCAGGCATTGGGTTATCTGATTCACTTATTTCATGCATTACNTCTTCTAATTGCTGTCTTAAGCTTTCTTGTTTTTCTCCTGCATTTACGGGCCCAGAACCAGGAGTTTTCTGATCAGCNTGAGCAGCATTTAAAGACTGCTCAAAAGAATCTTCCATTAAAGCTTCTTGCTCCTGCATCATTTCAGATATTTGTTGCATTGCCATAGGTTGGCTATCCGTTTCTTGTTCTCCCATTGCTTCACCTAATGCATCTCTATCCACTCCTTCTGANATATCTTGCATTTNATCAAGCTGATCCTGCGCCTCATCTAAAGAACCAGAAGCTGTTAACTCTGCNATATCTTCTAATTTTTCTTCTAAATTTTCTCTTTCATTAGACTGAGCTCCATTTTCTCCTCCTCTATCGCCTGGATCATCAGATTCTGAGACTTGCGGTGCATCTATTTCCTGAGGTTTCTCCAATTCATCTAAATATTTTGCTAATGCATTATCTAAGTTATTAATCATCTCTTGAATTTCGGCTCCATCTCCTCCATCAGATAAGGCTTCCTCTAAGTCTTGTTGGGCNCTCCTTAACTCATTTTCTGCAACAGATAATTGTCCAGATTCCACAAATAAAGCCGTTTTCCATAATAAATCAATAACAAAACTCTTCTTTTCACTTGTAAGCAATGAATTATCTTTACTTTCCAATAAAATNTCTGAAGATTCTAATAGCCAATCTTTAGCAACAGCTAAGTTTTCTTCTAAGAATTTGCTAGCAGCTATTTCTGCTAGTACCTTCCCAACTTCAAATGGTTTTTCTTTGTTTAAGGATAAATTTTTTCTTTGATTAATAATTGATATAGCAATTAAATTTTTAAAGGGTTTTTCTGGTAACAGTATTTCTATTTCTTTACTCTTAGATTTTTGGCCTATAAAATCCTCCGCAATCAAAACGATTTTTACAGGCAACCCAGCCCATATATGCTCTGATAGATCATGATAATATTGACCTATAGATTGTAATTCGTCACTTTTATTTATGGGAAGTTTGAAATTAATCTCTTCAATTTTAAGAGATTNAATAGGTTTTTTTAATACTATCTTTGTAGATAGTTTAGTAACATCATAGTCGTCCGAAAATATATAATTGATGTCCATAACTCCTTTNATTGTAGACTTTGGGTCTTCCAAAAAATCTACTAAAGGAGGCTCATCATTAATAACACTCACTCTACTTTTAAAAATAATATTTTGATTTTGTTTAATCATAAGATCAGTATCCTGATCAAGAATACTTTCTATAGCAGCATTCATATCATCTATCTTTATAAATTCTTGTATAGTATCATTAATACCTAATTGAACTTTACCATCTCCACCGAATACCCTTGCAGATAATGAGCTACCTTTTGGCACCATTAAAGTATTAGAACCCTCTGGAATTAATGCTGGTTGAATACCTGTATATTCNGGAGGATTAATCCATCCAGTAAATACCCCAGCTTCAAATGCAATATTTTGCTTTTCTGGTGTCAATGCAGCATGCACCTTTTTATCCAAATCACTATTAAATGCCATAAAAATAAATAAAAATAATATAATAATAGGTAANCGAATGAATAATGGGTCATTTTTAAGGTGGAAAAATTTTATTTTAGTAATAGACAAATTTTGTGATATTTTTAAAATTCTTTTATAATGTTCTTTCCATAATATACTATTTTCATTTTGAATAGGTTTGTCAAATAAGGAACTAAAAGGCATATTTTCTACATTATTATCTTTTTCTATCCTTCTTGCACAATCAACTTTAGTAGGCCAATTAATCCTATAAATAAAATTTATTAAAGCCANTAAAAGACATAAAAAAAATANAATTAATAAAGCCCCATGAAGCCAATAATTTAAATGAGAGAAAACTTCAGTCAAAGTTAATATAGAAAATAATAATAATAATAATAATATTCTATAAATATGCTTAGCTATAGTATCCCAAATAATAAGCATACGTACGATATTTATCTTAAGGATTAAATTCATAGGTAAAGATATGTTATTAATATTTCTATTTTTCATAAAATAATCTCACTATATGCTATTCAGGAATAATTTCATAAGATAAAAAATCTTCTATAGTTATTCTCTTTCTAATTATACTAATTTTTTCACCTGAAACCATAATTTCAGGTATTAAATCTCTACTATTATATTGTGATGACATAACAGCTCCGTATGCACCAGCAAACTTAATAGCTAATAAATCATCTTCTTCTATATTATTTAAATTAACTTTCTTATTTAAAATATCACCAGTTTCACATATAGGTCCAACAACTTGATATTCAAACATTTCTTTTTCTTTATGTGTTTCCTTTACCGCAATTATCTCATGCTTAGCATCATAAAGAGCAGGCCGTAATATATCATTCATAGCTGAATCGACTACTANGAAATGATTATTNTAACTTTTTTTCTTTCTTATAACTTTAGTTAAAAGTATTCCTGCATTTGCAGTTAAGTATCTTCCAGGTTCAAATATTAATTTACAATTAATTGAACTAAATTTTCTNCTAACTAAATCTGCATATTCATTAATTAAAAAAGGCTGAACGGTCTCATCATANGGAACTCCAATTCCACCTCCAAGATCAATATTTAAAATATNATGNCCTGCAGCCCTTAATTGATTATAAAGTAAAACTACTTTATCAAAAGCTAAATCAAATGGCTCTAATTCAGTAATTTGAGAACCAATATGAATATCAATTCCTNNCACTTTAATACCAGGTAATTTTTTTGCATAGTCATAAGATTCTAATGCCTGGCTGAAAGGAATACCAAACTTGGTATTACTTCCACCAGTTGATATTTTTTCATGTCCTCCGGCGTCAATATCAGGATTTATTCTAAAAGCTACTGGCGCTATCATATTTTTTTCAGAAGCAATTTNAGACAATTTTTTTAATTCTTCTAGAGACTCTACATTGAATTGTAGAACTTTATAATCTAAAGCTAAAGATAGATCTTCNTCTGTTTTACCTACTCCTGAAAAAACTATTTTTTCTCCTTTAATACCTGCTTTTTTAGCTCTTTTTAATTCGCCTGAAGAAACTACATCAGCACCAGAATTAAGTTTCTGTAAAACATTGATTACAGCAATATTTGAATTTGACTTAACAGAAAAGGCAATCAATTTAGGATAATCTTTACCTAATTTAGCATTTAATGCATTTTCAAAGTTTTTAAAATTATTTATTAAAGACAACCTAGAATATATATACATAGGTGTTTTGCATTGCTTTTCAATATCTAATGCAGAAACTTGATCTATNTGCAAAATACCATTTTTATAGAAAAAATTNTCCATGTTTTAACTTTCTCTAATAATTTTTTTCTACTTCTGCTGGCTCGAAATTTTCATCCAATTNAGGTCTCTCTAATGAGCCTCTTTTACCACAAGCATTAAGNATTATAAATATTAATATTAAAAACAAAATTACATTCAAATTAAAATATTTTCGTGCTATTTTAGCCATTTTATTTTAGCTTTCTTTAAGGCTTTTTTAACTAACTTAGGTGCAGTTCCGCCATAACTATTTCTACTTTCTAATGAATTTTGTAACTTAAGAACTTTCAATATATTATTAGTTATTCTTTTATCTATTTTTTTAAATTCATTTATAGAAACTTCGTCTAAAGTTAAATTATTTTTTTCTGCGTATTTAACAACTCTTCCAGTAATTGAATGNGCATCTCTAAAAGGAATATTGCATTCTTTTACAAGCCAATCAGCAATGTCCGTAGCTGTAATATATCCCAGCTCTGCCATTTTTTTCATTTCATCTACATTAAAACTTATCTCTTTGATTAATCCTTCAGAAACAGACAAACATAATTTTAAATTATCAATAGCATCAAAAAAAGGTTCTTTATCTTCTTGCATATCCTTTGAATATGCNAAAGGTAATCCTTTCAGCATTGTTAAAACATTATTAAAAGCACTTGATACTCTTCCTGTCTTGCCTCTTATTAACTCTGCAGCATCTGGATTCCTTTTTTGAGGCATAATCGAAGAGCCGGTCGAAAAAGAATCTGGCAAAGTAATAAAGTTAAAACCAGGAGAAGACCATATAACTACTTCNTCAGCCAGTCTTGATAAATGCACCATAATAATTGATGCATTAGATAGTACTTCTAAAACAAAGTCTCTATCACTTACTGCATCAATTGAATTTTCCATGGGATTATCAAAACCTAATGCCTTAGCAGTATAAAATCTATCAATAGGAAAAGAAGTGCCAGCTAAAGCTGCAGCTCCTAAAGGAGATTTATTTAATCTNTTTTTTGCATCTTCCANTCTAGTTCTATCTCTTCCTAGCATTTCAACATAGGCTAATAAATGATGAGCTAANCTAATTGGTTGGGCAGGCTGAAGATGAGTAAACCCAGGAAGAATAGTATTTATATGAGCCTCTGCTTGCTTAATTATGGATGCTTGAAGATTATTTATTAAAATTAATAAAGTATCTAGTTCATCTCTAACCCACATTTTAAATGATGTTGCTACTTGATCATTTCTAGATCTTGCAGTATGTAATTTTTTTCCAGTATCTCCAATTAATTCTATTAGCCTTGCTTCAATATGCATATGAATATCTTCAAGCTCATCTGAAAAGTAAAATTGATCATTAATCATTTCACTCTCTATTTGTTTCAAACCTTTTTGAATAATTCTATTTTCTTTATNGGAAATAATTTTTTGCTTATAAAGCATATTAGAATGCTCTTTACTTAAAACTATATCGTGAAATGCCAATCTATTATCAAACCATATGGAAGCATTTATATTTTTCATAATTTCAGAAGAATCTTTTATAAATCTTCCTCCCCATATAGAAGAAGTTTGTTTATTTTTTTTAGATTTTGATTTATTCATTTATTTCACCAATAATACCTATATTACCTATACAACAATAAAGAGAAAAGTATATGATAATTTCTACCAAAAACATTTTTAAGTGTTGTTTTTATTTTACCATAATTTTTATTATGTTCTATAAAATTTCATACGGCACTGATAATATCCCTGATTCTATCTCAAAAATAAAAAAAGAAACACAACTTAAAATTATACCGGAAATTGGTTTTGCAAATTTAAATAATAAAATATTAGATTTAAATAAAATAGAAAGAAACAATTTGCTCATTATTAATTTTTGGGCTTTATGGTGCGCTCCATGCGTAAAAGAAATGCCCGATTTAAAAGAACTTTCAACTAAACTTAATGAGTCAATAATTTTGTTTATAAACCAAGATAGTTCTAAAGATAATCAAGAGGTAGAGACATTTATTGAAAAAATAGGAATAAATAAAAATAACATATTAATAGATTCTAAAATGCAATCTAATCAACTTTTTCTTCTAAGGGGCATACCCACAACTTTAATTATAAATAAAAAAGGAAAAGTTTTATGGAGAATAGAAGGGGTAATAGATTGGACTAATGAGAACTTAATAGAATGGCTTAAAAAAGGAGCCCCTAAAAATTAAAGGTCATGTTGTTAGCAGTTCTTTTAAACGTTCGTAATTATTTGCATTCTCAAAATTACTATATTTCTTCATTAATGTTTCAGGAGCATTATATAAAATTCCTTTATCCGCTGCTTTTAACATTCCAATATCATTATAAGAATCACCTGCTGCATAAACTTTAAAACCTAAACTATGGAAAGCATTGACAGCTTTAGTTTTTTGATCATCAATTCGAAGCTTGTAACCAATNATATCTCCCTTTTCTGATATATCTAAATGATGGCAAAACACACTAGGGTTTCCTAACTTATAAAATAAAGGAGAGGCTATTTCATAAAAAGTATCAGATAAAATTATAACTTGATAATCTTTTGATAAACTATCTAAAAAATTTTTAGCTCCATTAAAAGGTTGTAAGTTATTTACAGCATCATGAATATCTGAAATTTTTAACCCTTCTCGCTTAAATACTTTTAACCTATGGTCCATAAGTTCAGAATAGTCTTCTATATCCCTTGTAGTTAAAAAAAGATCCTGAATATTTGTTTTTTCTGCAAGAGAAATCCAAATTTCAGGAACTAAAACTCCTTCTAGATCTAAACAAATTATTCGCAATTAATATTCCAATATTTTATTTAATTTTATCTGATAATTCAGGAATTATATCAAACAAATCTCCTACAAGGCCATAATCTGCAATTTGAAATATAGGAGCATCTTCATCCTTATTAATTGCTACTATAGTTTTTGAATCTTTCATACCAGCTAAGTGCTGAATAGCTCCAGATATGCCTATAGCTATATATAACTCCGGGGCTACAACTTTTCCCGTTTGCCCTACTTGATAATCATTAGGAACATATCCTGCATCAACTGCTGCTCTACTTGCTCCTACTGCTGCCCCCAGTTTATCTGCCAAAGGATCTAAAATTGAAAAGTTATCAGCGCTTCCAATACCCCTTCCACCAGATACCACTATCTTAGCTGCAGTTAAATCTGGTCTATCTGATTCTGATAAATCTCTATTTACAAATGAACTTTTTCCATTAGTTATAGCTTCTGGTCCAGAAACTATTTCTGCATCCCCTCCTTCAGTTTGAGCAGTTTCAAATGCTGTTGATCTAACAGTTATAAACTTTACCTTATCTAGAGACCTTACAGTAGCAAGAGCATTACCTGCATAAATAGGCCTAACAAAAGTTTCTGTATCTATAACTTCACATATATCAGAAATTTGCTGAGAGTCATTTAAAGCAGAAACTCTTGGCATTATATTTTTACCAAAAGTTCCAGCAGAACTCAAAATATGCGAGGCATCTTTTGAACATTCTAAAATTAGAGGTGCTAAATTCTCCGCTAAACCTCCTATCAAATCTCCACTAGCAGTAATAACTTTATTAATGCCTTTTATTTTCTGAGCTTGTTTAATTAATTCTTCAGATTCCTCAAGTATTAACAAACTTATTTCGTTACTAATTTTTTGTGCCGCTGTAATAGTTGATAAAGTACCCCTATCTACTTCCTTACCATTTGATTCCGCTATAACTAAAACTGACATTATATTATCCCCACTTCATCTTTTAAAACATTTATTAATTCATCAACATCTGCTACTTTTCTACCTCCTGACCTCACTGCCGGCTCTTCAACTTTTAAAATTTCTAAACGGGGTGAAAAATCTATACCTATATCAGAAATAGGAGTTTCAATAATTTCCTTCCTCTTTGCTTTCATTATATTAGGTAATGAAGCATACCTTGGCTCGTTCAATCTCAAATCAGTTGTTACAACACATGGCAATGCAAGGCTCAAAGTTTCTAAACCTCCATCTATTTCTCTTGTGACTTTTAATCCATCAGTATTTACTTCTACTTTTGAAGCAAATGTTGCTTGTGGCCAATTAAGAAGAGCTGCTAACATTTGACCAGTCTGATTAGAGTCATCATCTATTGCCTGTTTTCCCAAAATAACTAGGTTAATGTCCTCTTTTTCTACGATACTTTTTAATATTTTTGCTACTGCTAAAGGTTCTGTGTTTGCTTCATTTATAATATGAATTCCTCTATCTCCGCCCATAGCAAATGCTGTTCTAATTGTTTCCTGCGAGCCTTTATCCCCTATGGATACTATTATGACTTCCTCAGCTTTACCAGCTTCTTTTAATCTAACTGCTTCTTCAACCGCAATTTCGTCAAATGGATTCATTGACATTTTTACATTATTTGTTTCTACAGCAGAACGCTCAGAATTAACTCTAATTTTTACGTTATAATCAATTACCCTTTTAACTGGCACTAAAATTTTCATAATATTTCCCTCTAAATAAAATTCTTGTATAATTTAAATATTTATATTGATTTATATATAAAATAAACTTTAATTTAAACTAAAAATTAATTAGCAAATAAATAAGCTGTTAATAAAATAAGAACAATTGCTAATCCTTGAAGTATAACTCTGGCGCGCATTAATTTATTACTCCAACGCTTGTTAAAATCTCCTCCTCTTAACATGGAAATAATTCCAATAAACAAAACTAATAAAACGGAAAATAGAACTATAAAAATTGCATAAGGAAGTATTAAATTTAAAAAATCTATCAATGATTATATCCTAAAAATATAATTTATTTAATTAAGTTTAGTAATGATAATATATTTTCTTTTCCTAATAAATCAATTACATCTTCTTTTTTTAATCCGGATGCCTTTAAAGACTTAACTGTTTGAGCTCTAGTTCTTTTAGATAACCTTATCCCATTTGAGTCTAGTATTAAGGGATGATGAAGGTATTTTGGTGAATTAAGGTCCAATAAGACTTGAATAATTTTATGTATGTGAGTGGCATTAACTAAATCTTCTCCNCTCGTTACTAATCCTATTCTTTGAATNTGATCATCTAATGTAGCGGATAAATGATATGAAGTAGGAATATCTTTTCTCGCTAATACTACGTCACCTATTATACCTACAGGGACTGTTTGTCTCCCTAAACGAATATCATCCCAAGTTAAATTTCCCAACTTTTTAGAGGCTGCTCTTATATTCAATCTCCATGCATAGCTTAAATTTTGATCAATTTTACTTTTGCGNTCTTCTATAGAGAGTCTTCGACAGGTTCCTGGATATATAGAATAATCTTCTTCATGAGGGGCATTTCCTGCTCTCATAATTTCAGCTTTAATTTCAGAGCGAGAACAAAAACATGGATAAATCATATCCATATTGATAAGTTCATTGATAGCTGCTTTATAATCCTGCATATGATTAGATTGATGTCTAATTTTATTACTATATTTTATTTCTAGCCAATCTAAATCTTCATAAATTGATTCTACAAATAATTTATTTGANCTTTGAGAATCTATGTCTTCTATTCGTAAAATAAGTTTCCCTCCCAACTTTTTTGCAACTTCATATGCAAATAAAGCTGAAAAAACATGTCCTAAATGCATATGGCCAGTAGGACTTGGAGCAAAACGAGTATTTTCTGAGTGTAAATTTATTTTCATATTAATTTTAAAGTTTATATTATTATTTTTNTTAAAAATAAATAGAAGTATAATATAATTTAATTTAATGAAAGTTTTAGTTATGAAAAATGATTTTTTAATTACAGGACCAAGCCTTAAACCTAGAGATAAAGAAGCAAAAATGTTAGTAATNTTTTTTCATGGTTGGGGTTCTAATGGGGATGATTTAATTCAATTAGCTCCATTTTTTGCTAAAGATTTTCCCTCTGCCTATTTTTTAAGTCCTAATGGTCCTGAAGAATGTCCTCAAAACCCATTCGGAGGCAAACAATGGTTTGGTTTGGATTTTAATACNGATGGATCAATAGATAGAAGTAATATGCCAGAAAAGGTAGCTTTTGCTGCAGAACATGCAAGTAAATATATAAAATACTGGCAAAACAAATTATCCCTATCAGATGAAAAAACTATTTTAATAGGATTTAGTCAAGGTTCTATGTTAAGCTTAGAAATTGGNACTAATAAATTATTAGGTGGATTACTATGTTATTCTGGTTCATTTATAGCAAAAGATAGACCTCTTACAAAAAACCATAAGATTATGCTCATTCATGGCGATTCAGATGATGTTATTCCGGTTCAAAGCATGATCGATGCAAAGGCCTCCCTAGAAAGCCTCGGCGCTAAAGTTGAAAGCCATATCTCTTTAAATCTAGGACATAGCATTGATGAAGAAGGGATCAATAAGGGTATTGAATTTATAAAAAAATGTAATATTTTATAGAGTAAGAAATATTAATAAGTTAGTTTGTATTATGATAATATTATGCAAAATGAGAGATAAATTTATATGAAAGAATATCCTGCACTTATATTAAATGCTGATTATCAACCTATTAGTTACTTTCCTCTTTCGCTTTGGAGTTGGCAAGATTCTATAAAAGCAGTTTTTCTAGATAGAGTAAATATAATAGCAGAATATGAATCGGAAGTTCGGTCCTCTTCTTTTTCTATGAAAATACCAAGTGTAATAGCTTTAAAAAAATATATTCCTATTTCAAAGAAACCTCCTTTCACAAGATTTAATCTATTTTTAAGAGATAATTTTTCTTGCCAATATTGTGGTGATATTTTTACTAGTAATGAATTAACTTTTGATCATGTTATTCCTAAATCTAAAGGGGGAGAGACTAAGTGGGAAAATGTTGTGGCTGCTTGTGCAAAGTGTAATCTAAAAAAAAGTGATCTACTTTTGAAAGAAGTTAATATGAAACTTATAAAAAAACCATTTACTCCTACAAATTCTCAACTTCAAGTAGTAGGAAAAAAGTTCCCACCAAATTATCTTCATAAAAGTTGGATGGATTATGTCTACTGGGACTCTGAATTAGAAAATAACTAAGGCAACATATTATTAAAATTTTTAATCTCTGGAAGAGGCCATTTCGTCCCTTCAGCTTGAATTCCAAATGCATTTATTGTCATAGAAATAAGATTATAGTACCCACATATCGCAACAATATCTATAATAGAATTTTGACCCAACAAATTATAAGACTTTGTGTATAATTCATCAGATACCTTTTTATTTATATTAATTTCCGCAGAAAAATCATAAACCACTTGCAGTTTTTGCTTTTTAAAAATTGGCCTTATAGCATTAGCTATTTTATTAATATCTTCTTTTTTAATACCATTTTTTTCAGCTAATGGAGCATGTTGTTCCCATTCAAAATGAGAAGACCAACATCTACCAGTAGTTATGATTGCTAGTTCAGACAGGATAGGGGGTAAACTACTTTCATATCGAGCATATTTTCCAAGCTCCTGTGCAGATGCAGCGAATTTTGGATTATTCAGCCAAACCTTAAGAGGACCTACAACACTACCTCTAGGTCCTTCTGCGATTTCTTTATATATTTTCAACTGCTCATCAGTAAGTTGATCTAAGCTCCAATCCACTATTCTTTTCATTTGTTCTCCTACTAAAAATTATTTTTTATACCCTTCTAATAGCCATACCTTATATTCTTTACTCTTTTGTCTACTAATATCTCTATAAATATCTTTTAAAAATGTAACTTTTGTAAAACTAGAAATAAAATGCTTGTTGTTAGGCTCAGATGAAACCATAACTCCAATTTCATTTTTTAAATCCTCATGTTTTGTTACCAATTCATAATGATCATGTATATTTCCATCAGCATTCCATCTAACCCACTTTTTAGGTTTATTTTTCATATAATATAATGCTTCAGCCATTACACGCCTATCATCTGTTACTAGTATAGCTGAAGGATAATTTAAATATATATTTGAAATTTCTGATCCTAAATCTGACCAACCTCTATATTTCTTAAATGGATCTAATCCAAAATTATGTTTACTAGATAATGGAATTAAAACTGCAAATAATACACCAATAATAATTATGCCAAAATAAATAAATTTTGTTTTGGGCCAATATTTTACTATTTGTGATGCTACTAATACAGTAGCTGGCACATACGCTATTGCGGCCCAATTAGCATGTGCTCTAGAAATAAATGCTTGGAACATAACTAGAAGAATAGGAATGAAAGATAAAAATATTAAAGTTCTTTCTTCTGTAGATAGTTTATTATACTTATACAATGTAGTTAGTAAAAATACTAAAGTTAAAGGCCCAAAGACAATAAATTGCTCTAGAAAAAATTTTATTAAACTCTTAAAGCCACTTCCTTCTCCATTGATATTTGCGTTAGCAAAAGTATGATGAGCAGTAATAAAACTATTATTATAATTCCATTGTAAATGATTAAATACTATTAGAAAAAAAACAAAAAATATAGCAAATAGATATGATAAAGAAAAATTATTTTTGATTTGAATAAATATATTTTTTTCAAACATTACAGCTAAAATTAGAGAAATTACAAAATAAATAATTGCATATTTAGACAAAAACCCTAAAGCTAATGCCAGACAGAATATAAGATAATATAAATTATTATTTTTTATAAATAAAATATGACTAAAAGACCATAAAAGAATGGAGGTAAAAAACAATAATGGTACATCGGTACTTATAAAACCTGAAGAAAGGCTTATTCCAGGAATCAAAATCCAAATAGATGCAGCAATAAAACATGCTGAATGATTACGGGTAAAATTCTTACAAGTTAAACCGATGAAAAATGCAGATATAGAATGCAGAATAGGAGAACTTATTCTTACGCATATTTCAGTATTTCCACATATAGAAGTAAATATATTTATTAGCCATGCTAAGAAAGGGGGTTTTGAGTAATATCCCCATTCTAAATTTTTAGACCATGTCCAATATTGAGCCTCATCAAACCCTAAATCCAAATCTGCATATATCCATAAAAACATTCGCAAAAAAAATATAACAATGAGAAAAGTAAAAAGTGATAAATGTGGCTTATAATTATTTAAAAACATAAAAATTTTAACTAGTCTTTTAAAGACCTCTTTCTAATTAAATATAAGTTTCTTGAATAAATAAATAATCCTGCACCTTGCCCTACAATAAAAACTGGATCTTCTTTATAAATTGCATATGCAAATAAAGTAGCTCCACCAAGTAGAGAAAAATACCAAAAACCTAAAGGAATAATACTTTGCTTTTTTATCTCAGACATTACCCATTGCAAAATAAATCTAGCAGAAAAAAAGCCTTGCCCCACAAAACCTATAATCATCCATATTAAGTTTTTATCCATTAATCTGCTCCTTTATTAATTTTACTTATCTTCATCTTTTAATTTGATAGGAAATGAAGACCTTTTTATTAACCATGATACACCATATAAATCAATTAATCCTACTCTAAATCTCTGCCAATTACTGTATTTTGAAACTCCTGATGATCTATTTCGATGAGAAACTATATGTGATATTACAGAACCACCATGTCTTCGAGTTAAAGCTGGAAGAAACCTATGAATATGATCAAAATAAGGCAAACTTAAAAATAGATTACGAGAAAAAACCTTTATACCACATCCACTATCAGGAGTAATATCTTTAAGAATAAATTTTCTAAATCTTTTAGCCATTAAGGAAGCATACCTTCTAGACCAATTATCCTGTCTATTTTGTCTATGCCCTATTACTAGCAAATAACTATTTTCATTATTATTTTCCCATACCTTAAGCATAGAGGTTATATCTTTTGGGTCATTTTGCCCATCACCGTCTAATGTCACTATCAAATCATTTTTGGCTGCTTTAATTCCAGTTAGTAATCCTGCACTCTGCCCGTACTGCTTAGCATGTTGCAATAATAAAATTTCTATATTTACATTATTTTTTTTCTTTAATACTAAATCTCTGCTTGCATCATTTGAATTATCATCGACAATGATAATTTCTCCTCCAATTTTATCTACTATAGGAATTAGCTCATCTATTAAATTAATAATATTACCTTCTTCATTATAAATTGGTATAACCACAGATATTTTAGAATGCATATTAATAACCTTATTTAATTCTGTAATTCATTAAGTTTTCTTAAAACCAAATTATATTCTTCTGTTCCCTCAGACAACTGAATTAATATTCTATTTAATAATTGTTCTGCTTTAATATAATTATTGCCTAATATTTCATTATCAGCAATTACCCATAATCCAAGAAGATAATTTTCATCCAATAATAAAATATCATTAAATATATCAATTATTTTTTCATCAACAGGTTTATCTTTATTACTATTTAATAACATAGCCTCAGCTAAACCTTTCAAAGAATCTAGATTTTCCTTATTTAAATTATTTGCCCTTTCATATGCTTTCTGAGCTTGTTCGAACTGTCCTAAAACAATATAAGATCTACCTAACCTATTCCATTCATCTGTATTTTGACTATTAGTTCTATACAATCTTTCAGATAAACGTGTTACCATGGATAATATTCTATCATTTTCAAAATCTACTTGGTTTTTTGATATTTGTTCTACTTGCAATTCAATTTGTTTCTTCCAAATAGCATTATCTGGAGCAGATAATATTATTTCCTGCCATACTTTTTGTGCTAATTCTATATTGCCATTTTGATAATCATATAAGCCTAAATAGAATCTTGTTAAGGCACCTACCTCAGTTTCAACACTGGATAATTTAGATGCTTTTTTAAATACTTCTTTTGCTTCCTCTGAAATCAAAATTTGATTTTCTTTATTTACTGCGCTTTGGATAAGTGTTTCGCCATAAGATAGATAAATCGTAGCATCTAATTCCTCCTTAAAATTATTAATAATATATTTCCATATTTTTATAGCTTGCTCGTTTTTATCAAATGCACTTAGTGTATTTGCTTTTAAAATATATAGATCTAAATTCTCTTTTGTATTAGATATACGTTTATCTATATCGATAATAGCTCTCTCATAAAAAATAACTGGTAAAATTCCATCTTTTCTTTCCGAAAGAGGTAAATCTGGAAGACCAGGTTGACCATTGTAATGATAAAATAAAAAAGAAAGTAATATTATTAACGGCATAGAAATAATAATAATACTTTTATTTAATTGTTTATTTTCATTTTTTAACATTGAATTTTGACTAGTACTATATTTTAAAACTCTTTTGGAAAGCTCATTCTTCATTGTATCAAATTCTTTTTTATTAATAACTCCATTCTTAAAATCTTCATTAATTTCATAGAACTGATGCTTAAAAATATTTTTATTTACTTGAGAAACAGAAAAAATAGTACGTGATCTCTTCATATAAAGAATTATTATTAATACAATAAATATAGTAAATATTAGTGTTAATATAAAAAAGAAACTCATTCTAATAGATCTCTATCTAATATTTTTTTTAATTTCTCTTCTTCAGCCTTTGTCAAAGTAGAATCTGTATATTTTTTACCAGAGCTTTTTCTAATGAATATAAAGGTTATAAAAAATCCACATATAACAAACATGAAAGGAGCAACCCATAACAAGATATTTTTCAANGAAAAAGTGGGTTTTAATAAAATAAATTCACCATAACGTTCAACTAAAAAATCTTTTATTTCATCATTTGATGCGCCCTCTTCTAATTTTTCTAAAACTAAATTTTTTAGATCTATAGCAAGTGGAGCATCAGAATCTAACAATGATTGATTTTGACATACTAAACATCTGAGTTCTTCATAAAGCTCCTTAGCTTTTGTATTATTGTAGTCAAAATTTTCCTGTGAATGAACGAAAGAAATAGTAAAAAATATATAAAGTAAATATAATATTATAAATCGCAAATTATTCTCACCTAATTTCATTTATTAATGGAAGAATAGTATTCTTCATGTCATGTTCCAATATCGGCCCTATATGTTTGTATCTTATATTACCCTTAGCATCTATAATAAAAGTTTCAGGTACNCCGTATACTCCCAAGTCAATANCCTGTGTTCCATCTTNATCTCTTCCAATTGCATAAAAAGGATTTCCATTTATTTGCAATACTTTAACCGCATCATCCTTATCATCTTTATAATTAATACCAAATATTTTAATATTATGAACGTTACTCATTTCCATCAAAAATTCATGCTCTATTTGGCAAGGAGCGCACCAACTTGACCATACATTTACTAAAACTGGTTCTCCAATTGATGTAAGGTTATCCTTAGTAAATAACTTATAATTAGAAAGATTTTTTAAATTGATTATAGGTAACTCTTTATTTAATAAAACCGATGGCAATTGTGAAGGATCTTCATTTAAAATTAACTGTCTAGCAAAAAATGCTACTAAAATAAGAAAAAATATTAGTGGTAAATAAAAGTATATTTTTCTCATTTATTAGAAGTTTCTGGATTTAACTTCAT
This sequence comes from Candidatus Pelagibacterales bacterium, assembly GCA_002720535.1. GTDB lineage: Bacteria > Pseudomonadota > Alphaproteobacteria > TMED109 > TMED109 > TMED109. Next base: position 75,740 of record PBIU01000008.1, read on the forward strand.
AGAATAACCTAATCTATGTTTCCTATCGGAAACAGATAAAAGACCTCCAAGCACCATGCACATAATTCCAAACCAAATCCAATTTATAAAAGGAGAGTAGTAAACTCTTAATGAGTAACTTTCATCATTATTTAAACTTTCTCCTAAAACTATATATAAATCAAAAAATACATTAGACATTATTGCAGGCTCACTAGTATTTATTTTTGATGCAGGATAAAATCGTCTTTCTGGGTATAAAAATTCTTTTTTCTTTCCTAATCTAACAACTTCAAACTCTCCCCTTTCCGCAATCCAGTTAGGNCCCTCTACATTATTAATATTTAAAAACTTCAATTCTATACTATTAATAANGACTTTTTCTCCTTTTNTTATTGGTTGCTCTATTTCTATTTTCCAAGCACTAGAAACTGTTACNCCNATAACAAATATTGCTACTCCTATATGAGCTAAACTCATGCCATATGCTGATCTAGGTAATTGNAATGACCTTTTCAGAAAAGTATNAAAAGANAATTTTAAACCTACTTTAATTAAAAATTCATAGANTGTTCCTAGAATTANCCATATGCCAAGNAATAANCCTAAAAATGCTGATGNTGAACCTCCATAAATNAAAACTAAAATNGCTGTAGATAAAATAGATAATATAAATACTGCAATAACNCTTTCTAATATATTTTCTAATTTTGCTCTTTTCCANGATAACATAGGNCTAAATGCNCATAATAATANNGCAGGAACCATTAAGGGTATGAAAACAGCTTCAAAATANGGNGGCCCTACNGAAACTTTAGAATTATTAATTGCATCTATAAAAATTGGATATAATGTCCCAAGTAAAACAGTAGCTGCTGAAGAAGCAAAAATTATATTATTAATTACTAAAGCTCCTTCTCTACTTAAAGGCTGAAATAAACTACCTGANTTTAAATAAGCGGCTTTTTTAGCAAATAATATTAAAGCACCTCCCGTAAAAAATATTAATAACATTAATATATATAATCCTCTTGAAGGATCCGATGCAAAAGCATGAACAGAAATTAAGACTCCAGACCTTACTATAAAGGTGCCCAATAAACTAAAAGAAAAAGCTACTATTGCTAACAAAATTGTCCATGCTTTTAAAGTATCTCTTTTTTCTGCTACTATTGAAGAATGTAACAAGGCAGTTGTTGCCAGCCAGGGCATAAAGGAAGCGTTTTCTACAGGATCCCAGAACCACCAACCTCCCCATCCTAACTCTCTATATGCCCACCATGAACCTAAAGCTATACCTACTGTTAAAAATACCCATGCTATTAAAGTCCAAGGCCTAACCCATTTTACCCAAATAGTATCTACCTTTCCTAATAGTAATGCTGCTACAGAAAAAGAGAATGTTACAGATAAACCTACATATCCTAAATATAAAAAAGGAGGATGAATAGCTAATCCAAAATCCTGCAATATAGGATTAAAGCCCTCTCCCTCTATTTCAGGAAAAAACAATCTTGTAAATGGATTAGATGTGAATAAAATAAAGCTTACGAATGCTGAAGCTATTAGGCCTTGGCAAGATAATACAAGTGATATTAATTTTAAAGGCAGCCTTTTTCCCAATAAGGCAACAGCAGCGCTATAAAATGTAAGTATTAAAACCCATAACAGCAATGAACCTTCATGATTACCCCATACTCCGGAAATTTTATATATTAGTGGTTTTAATGAATGCGAATTATTTGCTACTAAAGAAACTGAAAAATCAGATGATATATATGCATAAGTTAATGCTAAAAAAGATAAAGATACTAATATAAAAGTAACATATGATGAAATATACGAAGACTTCATAAGAGTTATAGAATTATAGCGCACTCCAATAGCAGGAACTAAAAATTGAAATAAAGATATAGTCAAAACTAATGCTAAACAATAATGTCCTAATTCTATTATCATATTCTTATTCTTCTCCTTGCCAATTACCTGTTTTCTTCAATGCATCTGCAACTTCAGGTGGCATATATTTTTCATCATGTTTAGCTAATATTCGTTCAGCAATAAATATACCATTTACACCTAATTTCCCTTCACAAATCACTCCCTGTCCTTCTCTAAATAAATCTGGAAGAATTCCTTCATAATGAACATATAAGTAATTCTTTCCATCCTCAACAATGAACTCTATTTTAGACTTNNCCTTAGATATAATAGACTCTTCTTTTACCAGTCCNCCTATTCTAATAGTTTTATTATCGATATTTTTTATCTCCATTAATTCTGTAGGCGAATAAAAATATATTAATGAATCTCTACTTGCTGAGAGTATTAAAAAACCAGATAAAGTAATAGCTATAAATCCCAAAAATAATACTGACAGCCTTTTACGTCTCTTTAGTTTAGCAATATTCATTTTTTATTAATAATATTATCAGATTCAATTTTAAAATTTTGAATATTTTTATTCGCTTTTTTAAACGCTACTATACTTTGTAAAGCAATTACAATTAATATAAAGAAAGTAAAAATATATGCTGCATATACAAATATTAGATGTTGATCCATAATAANCCTATTTTAAATTTAATTTTTTAATAAATAATTTTTTTAATTTTCTATGATNTAATTCAGTTTGAACATTTATCAATAAAAATGAGAAATAAAAAAATAAAAATCCAAATGCCATTAAAATTAATGGAATCAGCATATCAACATGTATACTAGGACCATCTAATTTTATTACACTTGCTGGCTGATGAAGGGTATTCCACCAATCTACAGAAAACTTTATTATTGGCAAATTAAACGCTCCAAATAAAGTTAAAATTGCTGCTGCACGAGCGCCTTTGTACTCATCTTCAAAAGCTCTAACTACTGCAATATGNCCCATATATATTAAAAATAGTATAAATACAGATGTTAAACGTGCATCCCATACCCACCAAGTGCCCCATGTTGGTTTTCCCCATATAGANCCAGTAACTAAAGCAATTAAAGTAAAAGTAGCTCCAATTGGNGCGCTNCTTTTGGATAATATATCTGCTAATGGATGCCTCCACACCAATGAAAATATACTCATAATTGTCATACTTAAATAAACCGTCAATGCCATCCATGCAGCAGGAACATGAACATACATTATTCTTACGGTTTCTCCTTGNTGATAATCAGGAGGTGAATTAAATAAACTATACCAAAGTCCTATTGAAATAAAAACTAACATTATAATTAACAAAAAAGGATATACTTTTTCTGCAAATATTTTAAATCTTGAAGGATTAGCTAAAAAATTAAATATATTACTCATAATAACACTCTTATTCCCAACCAAGTCGAATAGATTTNGAAGCTAAAATTGGGGAAATGAGTAAAGAAATTGGTAATATAGCTGATAATGCATATATATGTCCTTTTCCTCCTAATCCCGATATTTCAGCTGTAATAGCTCCTGAACCTAATATTAAAACAGGTAACATTAGCGGTAATAAAACCAATGCTGTTAAAACGCCTCCTTTTCCTATAGCACATGATAAAGCTGCTGGTGTAGCTCCAATTAAAGTAAGAGAAGGGGTTCCTATAAGAAGAGTTAAAGCCAATATCCACCAATATTCAAAATCTAAACCTATTATTATAGATAATATAGGCGAAAGTAATACTATTGGAAGTCCATTAGTAACCCAATGTGCTAAGCATTTAGATAAAACAATCAATTCCATTGATATACCTGATAAAACTAATTGTTCCAGAGAACCATCTTCAAAATCAGATCTAAATAATCTGTCTAGAGATAGCAATGAGGAAAACATTGCTGCCATCCATATAGCTCCACCAGCAATAGTAGTAAGAAGACTTGTGTCAGTTCCAGATGACAAAGGAAACATTATAATTGCAAGTAGATAAAATAAAATAGCCGCACTAGCATCACTAGCACCCTTTATGACTAAATCAATATCTCTAAAAACTAATTTAAAAAACACTCTCATTTATCACTCATATATTAATTATCATTAAATCAACTTAAAGAATATTCTTTAACATTTGGTAAATTAAAATTTTCATGTGTCGCACAAATAATAGACCCCCCAGAATTAACATGTTCATTTATAATTGAAATTAATATTTCTTTATTATCTTTATCTAGGTATGTAGAAGGCTCATCTAAAATCCATACTTTAGCTGGACAAAATGATAGCCTTAATAGACTTAATCTTCTTTTTTCACCAGCAGACAACCAAGACGCGGGACAATCTAAAAATTTTTCAAAGGAAAATGTTTGGATAGCTTTCATAAATACATTTTTATTTACAGACCAAATTTCTTTATAAAACACTAAATTTTCTCTAACGGTCAATGATCCTTTGATAGCATCAAAATGGCCTANCCAAGATACTAAAGGTTTTTCGGAGTAATAAGCAGGAAGAATAGACTCTCCATACCATAATAATTTTCCACTAGTAATTGGATAAAAACCCGCAATACATCTTAATAAAGAAGTTTTTCCAGAACCATTTTTTCCCTTNATAATTATGCTTTCGCTTGAATCTAATGAAAAATTTAAAGAACAAAATATATTGCGGCCGCTCCTTTCTAAGGACAAGTCTTTAGCATAGATTATATGTTTATTAATCATTATTTCTTATCTAACACTATTCATAGGTTCTGGTATCTTCAATTACTAAACCATCATTAGGAATTTTATTTTTAGATACTATTTCAACCTCTGCTCTTAGCTTTAATTCTGCCTTTATCTCCTCTTTAATTACATCCTCAAAACTGTCTCTTTTTTCTGACACCTCTACTAACATTTTAAGCGTATCTTTATGGTTTATATTTCCTACAATTAGTCTTAATTTAGAAACATTATCTAATTTACTTGATATTTTAGCAATTTGCTCAGGCCTAACAAACATACCTCTTACTTTAGTAGTTTGATCTGCTCTGCCCATCCAGCCTTTAATTCTCATTGAAGTTCTTCCACATGAACTTATATCTGTTATTACAGCTGATAAATCTCCTGTTGCAAATCTAAATAATGGATATTCATGATTTAAATTAGTTACAACTAATTCTCCTACTTCACCGTCAGGTAAAACTTCTTCAGAGCCCGGCCTTACTATTTCAACAATTACTTTCTCATCACAAAACATTCCCTCATTTTCCCATGTTTCATAAGCAACTAGACCTAAGTCAGCAGTACCATAGGATTGTAAAACTGGACACCCAAGTTCACTTAAAATATTTTTTAATGAAGGAGGGCAAGCTTCTCCTCCCACTAAACCAGTTTTAATAGATGAAACATCTAAGTTACTTTCTTGCCCTTTTTCCAAAATTGTTTTTAAAAAAGAAGGTGTGCCTACATATCTATTTGGCTTTAATTTATCAATAGCTTGTATCTGTTGTTCTGTATTTCCTATACCACCAGGTATAACACAAGCACCTATATAGTTTGCGCCTTGTTCCATCATTTCTCCTGCAGGCGTAAGGTGATAAGAAAAAGTATTATAAACTATATCACCCTCATTAAAGCCTGCAGCACTCATTGCTCTAGACATTCTCCAAAAATCATCTCTACCGCCAGGGTCATAAATTGGGCCAGGAGATACATATATATTTTTAAAATAATTTACAGGTTTAGTTGTAAGCCCACCGAAAGGTGGAATCTTACTTTGTAAATTTGATAAATTAGACTTCCTTGTTATAGGAATTTTTTGTAAATCCTTTCTATCCGTAATTTCCATAGGAATGACATCTCCAAGAATTGATTTCCAGCCTTCTGAATTAAGCATAGAATGATCTAATATTTTTTGTAATTCCTGAAAATGGTCACTATTTCTCTCATCTACAGATCTTCGTTCTAAATCTATATTTTTTTTCATCATGTTAATATTCCAGTTAAAGTATTTTTTAATCTAATTAATATAAAAGATATATACATAATATATAACATCTATAAAACCATACATCTATAATAGTTTTTAATACGTATCTTATATTGAGGNCAAAGAAAACGAGATATGGTATGGCAGAAAATATTAAAAACGATCCACTTTTAAGTAGTAACTTTCTANCACGGTCTATGAAGTCGCCGTTATTATCAAAAGACCANGAACAATCATTAACTANATTATGGAAAGATAACAAAGANCCCCAAGCTCTNGAAAAGATTATACTGTCATATAGTAANTTNGTAATAAGNATTGCATCACAATTCAAACATTATGGTTTACCTTTTAATGACCTCTTACAAGAAGGGCATATTGGTTTACTATTAGCCTTGGATAAATTTGACCCTTCNAGAGAATTAAGNTTTTCNACATATTCGCGTTGGTGGGTAAAAGCTACGATTCAAGAATATGTTTTAAAAAATTGGTCTGTAGTCAAAACAGGGTCTAGTTCTGCTCAAAAGTCTCTTTTTTTTAATTTAAGAAGATTTAAGGTTAATGGAGTAATAAATCATAAAGAAAGAAAAAAAATGGCTAGCCTATTGGGNGTAAAAGAAAAATTTATATCAGATAGAGAAAACCATATTCTAATGAAAGATGCTTCNTTAAATGCTCCATTAACTTCTGATACAGTTGAAGAATGGCAAAATTTTTTAGTTGATAGTAAACAAGAAAGTCCAGAAGACGCATTTATAAAAAATGACGAAAAAGTTAGGAAAAAAAAGTGGCTTACTCAAGCCCTGGATTCATTAAATGAAAGAGAAAAAATTATAATAAATTCTCGTCATATCTGCGAAAACCCTATGACTTTAGAAGAAATAGGTAATGATCTTAAAATCAGTAAAGAAAGAGTAAGACAAATAGAATCTTCTGCTATAAACAAATTAAAATTAAGAATAAAGAATCTAGTACTAGAAAAAGAAACCAGCTCTAAGAAAAAAAAATTATGTAGCTTTTCTAATTAGCCTGAATTGTATCTAATAATTGTCCATCACTGCTAATTAGAGCTGCAAAGACCTGTTCTTCTCCTCCATCCAAAGTAATACCGTACTTTCCTGAAGCTATTCCTCCACCTTTAGGATCATAACCTCTAACCAACCTTAATGTATTATTATATGGTTCATTTAAATCGGCAAAACCTCCTCCCCACCATAGTTCTTCACTTTGTTTATCTAATGGTTTATCCCGTGCTATTCCTGCAGAAACAAATAACAGTGTTTTTTCTTTATTGAACGCTAAACGCTTCAAAGAATTCATATAATTAATATGGCCGGGATTATTATTTATAGCTAAATTAATTTCTACTGAAGCTCTAGATAATGCTGCAGCTCCATCTCTCGCTGCATTATATAATAAAGATGATGAAATATTATAGGACTCTAAAATCTTATCTAATCCTCTACTATACATCCAATCTACTAGTTCTAATGGATTAGGAGACATATGAAGCTCACGAGATTTATCAAGTAACTCTTCATAACAGCCTCTTAAAAAAACTATGTCTCCTATATCAAATGCATTATTAGACATAAAAACTGATCTTAGCTTAAGAGCTGAATCAATCACTTTTTTAGATTCATTTACTTTATTGTCATTTCTTCCCAAAAGGTTTCCGGTAAATACTAACCTATCTTTAAAATCTGATTTTTCTATAATTTGTTTACATATTTTTTGAAATAGCTCCGCTTTGCCATTTACCGCGCCTACAACCCATACTCTGTCTAAAGACCCTAAATTATGATTTCGAACATTATTATATATTCTTTTTTCATAATCTGTATGAGCATTTAAATTAATATTGCTCATAAGTATCAACCTTCATTTATGAAGTAGCCTTAAGATTTTCTTCAGTTTTCTTAATGGCATCTTCTATTGCTATATCATTAACAGCAACTAATTCCCTTGCAAAACGGCCTAATGCCATTTCATACAGTTGTCTTTCACTATAAGATTGTTCTGGATCTCCCTCACCTCTATATAAATCTCTTAAAACTTCTGCTACAGAAACAGGGTCCCCCTTATTTAATTTATCTTTATAATCTTTTTCTCTTTTTGCCCACATAGTTTTTCTTATACGTGCTTTACCTTTTAAGGCAATCATTGCTTTTTTCATTTCATCTTTACCGGAAATAGATCTTAACCCTAATTCATTCATCTTATCAATTGGTATCCTTAACGTCATTCTTTCTTGTTCAAAAAATACCACTAAAAATTCAGTTTTCTTTTTTAGAATAGTTTGGACTTCATAATCAATAGCCTTTCCTAAACCATGCTTAGGATATATTAACCAATCACCAACTTCATATTTATTATCTATTTTTTCCATAATACCCTCTATGTAGTTTAATTAATTCCCTGGTTTATCAGAATAAAACTTTTCAAATTTATTTTCGACTCCTTGAAATTCTTCCGCATCNTCCGCTTNNTCTTTTTTNTCAGTTATATTTGGCCAAATATTTGATTGNGTNGCNTTCAANTCAANCCATTTTTCAGCATCNGAGTCNGAGTCAGGNAAAATAGCTTCAGCNGGACATTCTGGTTCNCATACTCCACAATCTATACATTCATCNGGATTNATTACTAACATATTNTCACCTTCATAAAAACAATCCACTGGACATACTTCAACACAATCCGTAAATTTGCATTTTATACAATCCTCTGTAACAACATAAGCCATTAATATACCTCTCTAAATTTCTAATATTTTAATTATTTNNCTTANTTATTTAATTTTTTTAAAANTCTCTGTTTNGCNTCAATTCTATCTCTATCNTCTACATGAATAAGNCCAGCAATTCTTCNTATNAGCATATCTTCNGCNGCNTCTAATTCNCCGTCAACATATGCCAATTCCCANAACATCTCAAGCAAACTAATTCTTTTTTNNTTATCCCAAGATTCTTTAATTANTCTTGTAAAACCATATAATTGAGCTGAATTTTCAGCTAGGCCTTTTCCTTCAATATAAATTTTATTTGCTTCATTTTCATCAACATTAAATTGCTTCTGTATTAATACCAAAATTAATTTTTTTTCATTATCATCAAAAACTCCGTCCATTGAAGCTGCCTCACATAACAATGCAGTACTAGCAACTTTATATTCATCATCAGAAGCTTCTATTTTTATATTTGGGTTTTTAAAAATATTTTTAAAAGAACTAAACATCATACTTTCCATAATTGGTTAAAGATCTCATAAATTACTAATCTATTTAGAGCCTACTAACACAAAATAAACAATTTATCCAGACGACACTTTAATTTATAGTTAATTTTTCTAAAACAGCAAAAGGCGAATTATTTTTATTTACTTTAATATAACTTTTCTTTTTTAAATTATTGTCTTTTCTTATATATTTAACGGGATTTGTTTTATCTCTTTTAAAATTTAAAATATGTAAAATATCTTTTAACTGTGAATGTGATAGCTTATATTTTTTACTAAAATAGCTCGAATTTTTCTTATTAGAAAAAAATATATTTTTATGCTTTAAAATCTCTTTAATTTTTTTTGCAATTTTTTCTATTAATTGAAAATTATAGTAATTTTCACCAATTAATATGAATTCATTCGAATATAATATTTCTTTTGGGGCATTCTTTTTATTAATTATAGTTTCTATACTAGGATAAGTGGTTCCATTTTTAGATTCATAAAAAATTTGTCTTAAACTCCATAGATATTCTCTATTTCGTTTTTCAAATAATTTTGGAACCCATATANATAATTCTCCAATTTTTACGCCAGATTCCAATAGCATTTCTATATCATTAACACTTANGTTATTAATAACTTTTTTTTCTTTATATANTTTAATTGCTCCTAAAGATTCATTTAACTGATATATAACCCCATTTATGGCTCTCTTATCTTTTGAGTCCAATAAAGTAATTGGAGGGAGAAAACTAGCAATACTTTTTTTTACAAATTTTGATAATCTTTTTTTTAAATTACTTTTATCTATTTCGTCCAATAAAATAAAATTACTTATAAATATTTTAGGATTAGTAATAGTGGACCCTTTAATTAATTTGGCTATTATATTATTTTTCCAATAAATATTCATCGCTTTATCAAAACTTATTTCACTATCTTTGCAATTTTGGAAATTAGCTACTCTTATTTTTAGTTCTTTATATAATGTTCTTCTCACAATTTTTAGAACCTCTTTCTTATCTTGTTGATTATTAGATACTTCATTGACAAAACTAAAGCCCTCCAGTCTTCCCACATGATGCCCCTCAACCAAAACTGAATTATTCTTGTNAATAACAGCAACTAGTTCATTATCTATATCTAAACTTTTAGAAAATTTTGCCATTTTATAATCTACAAATCTCTCAATTAATCCTTCATGTAATGCATCTGAGAGTCTATTTTCTATATATCTGGCCCTTTTAGATAAACCACTTTTACTATTTATCCAATTCTTATGGTTTGAAATATAATTCCATGTTCTNACATTTGCTAATCTAGTNCCCAAGAGATCTAACTCGCCTTTAATATTATTTAGATTATCCAATTTTTTATTTACCCAATTTTCAGGAATTTCTCCTTTATCTATTAAAAATAAATATATTTGTTCTAAAAGCTCTGAATGAGAATCATCAAAATTTTTGCTATAGTCTGGAATTGAACAAATTTCCCACAATAATTTTACTTCTTTCTCACTTAATAANTGATCTATAATTGAAGACTTCTTAGANAAATCTTTTAAAAGTCTTTCATCTTCAGCCTCAGGACTCATGGTTAAGTATGGTTTATTAGGCATTAGACTTAAACTTCTTAATAACGATTTCAATGAAGAAAAGTCTAAGTTACTATTTCTCCAAACCATCGTATTGATGCTAGGAAAAATATGATTTTCTATAGAATTTACAATATTAGATGAGAACTCTACACATTTTGCAGTAATACCAAAATATCCATCACTTTTATATCGGCCTGCCCTTCCTGCTATTTGGGCTAACTCAGAAATAGTTAAAGGTCTTGTAGACCTACCATCAAATTTATTCGCTTTTGCAAAAAATACATTATTAATATCCATATTTAAGCCCATACCTATAGCATCTGTNGCTACTAAATAATCCACTTCTCCCGATTCATATAACTCTACTTGGGCATTACGAGTTTTAGGACTAAGAGCTCCTAAAACTACTGCTGTACCTCCATGTTTTCTTTTAACCAGTTCGGCGATTTCGTATACATCATTTATAGAAAATGAGACAATTGCAGACCTTCTAGGTATCCTAGTTAATTTTGTTTTTCCAGTATATTTTAGAGTAGANAACCTTTGCATTCTTTTAATTAAGATATTTGGATAAATATANTTTAATAATATTTCTATACTATCTGAACCAAGAAACATTGTCTCTTGNTCACCTTTATGATTCAAAATTTTATCTGTAAATATATGACCTCTATCATTATGGGTACAAAGTTGTATTTCATCTATAGCAACAAAATCTACATTCAAATTTNTTGGCATAGCTTCAACTGTACAAATAAAATACTTGGCNGTATTAGGAACAATTCTTTCTTCNCCAGTAATTAAGGCTACATTTAATAAGCCTTTTTTATTTACTAATTTATCATATACTTCTCTAGCCAATAATCTTAAAGGAAAACCTATTATTCCAGAATTATACTGTAGCATTCTTTCTATTGCATAATAAGTTTTGCCAGTATTAGTTGGTCCTAATAATGCTATTAAATTATTTAAATAATTTTCTGAATTTAAAAAATGATTAGCTGTTAAATTATAATTTAACATTTTCAAATATCCACTATAACTAAATATATTAACTATATGTAGTAAAAATATATCAAATAAACTAAATTATTTTTACATAAATTTTACNTTTTATTTTTGGGAATATAAATGGCTAAACTTTTTCCTCAAATCGAGCCTTATGAATTTGGATTTTTAGAAGTAGATAGTATACATAAAATATATTGGGAAAAAGTAGGAAATAGTGAAGGTGTTCCCATTTTAGTTTTNCATGGAGGCCCNGGAGCTGGGGGAAATACCTCTTTAAGACAATTTTTTGACCCAAATTATTATAATATAATTATATTTGATCAGAGAGGTTCAGGCAGATCAACACCATCTGCATGTATTAAAAATAATACTACACAGGATTTAATTAAAGATATTGAAAAATTAAGAATACTTTTAAAAATTAATAAATGGATTATTTTTGGTGGAAGCTGGGGCTCTTCATTGTCTCTAGCGTATTCTCAAGAATACCCTAAAAATATTATNAGTATTGTTTTAAGAGGAGTATTTCTATGTAGAGAAAAAGAAATAAAATGGTTTTTGAGCGGAATTAAAAATATTTTTCCTGATTACTGGAATAGGTTTAGCTCCTTCCTTCCTATCGAAGAAAGAGAAGACTTGTTAAACTCTTATTATAAAAGATTAACTAGTAAAGATCCTAAAATTTATCAAAAAGCTGCAGTTTCCTGGGCAAGATATGAGGCTAACTGCTCTACACTCTTACCAAATGCCTCAGTTTATGAAGAATTCGTAGATACACAAATGGCTGTAAATTTAGCTCGACTTGAAGCTCATTACTTTATCAATAAATTATTCTTAAAAGAAGGGCAATTNTTGAAAAATATAAATAATATTTTAAATATNAAAGGATATATTATTCAAGGAAGATATGATGCTATATGTCCAATTGAAAGTGCTTATGACTTAGCTGNTGCATGGCCAAATGCTAATATAAGAATTATTGAAGCTGCAGGCCATAGCTCTTTAGAAAAACCTATTCAAAATGCTCTTATAGAAACAACAGAAGAAATTAAAAAAACAATAGGATAACCCAATATTTAAGGAAAAATTAATGATAACTAAGCTTTATAAAAATCATTTAAAAAAAATAAATCAAAAATTTAATAATCCAAATATATATGATTTTGAACCTAATATTTCCAATGACTTTGAAAAAGATAAATTAATTTTCTCTAATTTTTGGAGAGACTGTCTTAAAGAAAATAAAAAAGAGTTAAGAAGTATTATCGAACTTACAAAAAAAATTTTTTTAAAGGCTTACTCTTCAAATATTTATAATCATATAACTAATAATAGAAATAAACTTGTAAAAATTGACGAACTAGTTTCTTCTGCTAATGACGTAGTACCTCATTTAACTCCTACGCAAACTGAACTTGAAATAGAAAATAAAAAGTTTCTTAAAGATAAAGACGGAATAGAAACGGATCAGGGCTTATTTTTATCAGCTATACTATCAAATCAGTTAGAAGGAAACCATTTATGTCATTCTATGTTACTACCTACTGATTTAGCTTTGGAAAAAGAAGAAGAATTTAAAAAAACTAAGAAAGCTCAGTTTGATGGGGCAAGCATAGAAAAATTTGGCAAGCATGTAATAGTTACTCTCGAAAACGGAGAATACTTAAATGCAGAGGATGAAAGAACTTTGATTCCTCTAGAGGCTGCCATAGACCTCGCCTTATTAGACCAAAGTAGTGATATTGCGGTTTTAAGAGGTGAAACAGTTAAACATCCTAAATACCTCGGGTTAAGAACTTTTGGCGCAGGGATAAACCTAACTCATTTATACCAAGGTAAAATATCTTTTCTATGGTATATAAAAAGAGATATGGGAGCGGTAAATAAAGTGTTTAGAGGTCTGGCCTCACAATATTATGGACCCGAAGAATCTTTATTTCCATTAAAAGAAAAACCATGGATTGCTACTCTTGATACGTTCGCAATTGGAGGAGGGTGCCAATATTTACTAGTTATGGATCATATAATGGCGGAAAAAGGAAGTTATATGACTCTTCCAGCTAGAAAAGAAGGGATAATTCCTGGAATGGCTAACTTAAGACTTTGGAGATTCACAGGAGACAGAATAGCAAGACAAGCTATTCAAAATGGTTTGACTATTCATTCTGACAGTGAAGAAGGAAAATTGATTTGTGATGAGATTGTAGAAAAAGGAAATATGGACAAAAAATTATTAGAAACTATAGATTCTTATACTAATTCAGGAGTTGTTGGTTCAGCTAGTAATAGAAGAGCATTTCGTATTGGACAAGAACCTCTTGATACTTTTAGAAAATATATGAGCNCCTATTGCCATGATCAAGCTTATTGTCATTTTAGTGACGCACTTATTAAAAATCTTGAACATTATTGGAATGCAGCTTCTAGGCCGGTAAAATAATTCACTATGATTGAAGTAAAAAAATGGATTAAAGAATCTAATAATATAGTAATTTTTACTGGTGCTGGAATAAGTACCGAATCTGGTATACCAGATTTTCGTAGTCCAGGAGGAATATGGACAAAAATGCAACCTATAATGTTTCAAGACTTCTTATCTTCAGAAGAATCTCAAATAGAATCATGGAGACGAAAATTTATAATTGATGAAGATATGAAAATAGCAAAACCCAATATAGGCCATAAAGCTATAGCTAAATTATTCTCAAAAAATAAAGTCAGCTATATATTAACTCAAAATATTGATAACTTACATCATGACTCTGGCATACCTGATGATAGAATTATTGAGTTACATGGAAATAGCACCTACGCAAAATGTCTTAATTGTAATAAAAGATATGAATTAAGTTATATAAAAGAATTTTTAGAAGAAAAAGATAACAATTATTCTAGACCNCCTAAGTGTATTGAGTGCAATGGAATAATTAAATCNGCGACTATATCATTTGGACAGCCTATGCCTATTAAGGAAATGCAAATTGCAGAAAAAGTATCTATAGAATGTGACTTATTTATAGCTATTGGTTCATCTCTTAAAGTATATCCAGCTGCTGGATTACCTATATTAGCTAAAAAAAATGGGGCTAAATTAATAATTATTAATAGAGAAGCTACTGAATTAGACTCTATTGCTGATAAAGTTTTAAATAAAGAAATAGGGGTTACTTTAGATACATTATTTTAATAATTAGGCTTAATATAGAAAATTAAGCNTAAATGTATTATTATAAACTTCTTTTTTATATAATTAAAATGAAGGCTTTATAATTGAAAAAAACTAATAAACTAATTTCTATAGAAGATGCTGTAAAATTAATAAATAATAATTCTAGAGTTGCATTAGGTGGTTTTGGAATTTACCAAAGACCAATGGCCTTTGTTAGAGAAATGATAAAACAAAAGATTAAAAACTTAACTATAGTTGGGATTGTAAATAGTATTGAATCTGATATTCTAATAGGTTCAAATTGTATATCAAGCATAGAGACTAGTTATGTAGGTTTTGAAAAATATGGTATTGCGCCTAATTTTCGAAAATANAGTGAAAAGGGTAAGTTAAAAATAATTAATTATCCAGAATTATTAAGTNTAGACAGATTTAGAGCAAGTCAGGAAAACTTAGACTTCTGGCCAGCATCTGGTCTAGGAGGAACAGATATTGTAAAATTAAATAAAAACATAAAAANCTTTAAATCTCCAATATCTAAAAAATTATTACATGCNCTTCCCGCAGCTAAACCAGATACAGTTATTATCCATGCATTAGCTGGAGATAATTNTGGAAATATTATTGTACCAAGCTATAAAAATATGGCTCAAAGTTTAGATATTATATTATCGCGATCCTGCGATAACGTTATTATTTCTTTAGAAAAAATAGTAAGTGATAACTTTATGAAGAAACATCCGCATTTAGTAGAGATACCATCACACAGAGTAAAAGCAGTATGTTTAGCTCCATTTGGCTCGCATCCTACTTCTATGCTTGGACGATATTCAGACGACTCTAAGCATTGGAAGGAATATATAAAAGCCTGTAAAAATTTTGCAGATTTTAAAAAATATATTAACAAGTATATTATTAGTGCAAAAGGAAACGATGGTTATTTAAATAAGATAGGAGGAGCCCATTTATCTTCACTTTTACAAGTGGATACACAAAAATGATAAATAACTATACTATAAACGAGCTACTTGCCGTAAACTTATCTAAAGAATTTAAAAACGGTGAAGTAGGTTTTACAGGTTTAGCTACTGGTAAAAAGGCTACATTATATATTACTGCTATCCCTTTAGTAGCCATGGAACTTGCAAAAAGAACNCATGCTCCAGACCTTAATATTATTTTTGCTGGATGGATTCAAAATCCTGATCTATCCAAAATTGATAAATTGCCAGAAGCCGAATATGACGAAACACTTCGCGATATTCCATGTGAAGCTCAATATCTTACATACCCTTATCAGTATAGTTATAAAAGAGGAGATATTAGTTTTGCCTTTGGTTCAGGAGTTCAAGTAGATAAAGTTGGAAATATTAATAGTGTAAGCATAGGCAATCATATAAAACCTAAAGTTCAAATGGTGGGTCCAATTTTTTTACCTGAACATTTTTCTCAATTTAGAAGAGAATATATTATGATGCCCCATCATGAAAAAAGAACCTTTGTTAATAAAGTGGATTATATAGCAGGAGTTGGTTATCCAGGTGGCAAAAAAGGCAGAAAGAAGCTTGGTATTCCTCGAGGTGGCCCTGAATTAGTTATCACCCCAAAATGTATATTTAAATTTGATAAAATAAAAGGATGCATAAAGGTAAAATCTATTCATCCTGGGGTAAGTATTAATGAACTTAGAAATTCCACAGGATTTGAATTAGGTGATTTAGATAATTTAAAAACTACAACATTGCCTACAAATGATGAACTTAAAATAATTAGAGAAAAAATAGACCCTCGAAAAATTTTACTAGGATAGCACCTTATTATGGTGGGAACGAGAGGATTCGAACCTCCGACCTATTGATTAGGAATCAATTGCTCTATCCAGCTGAGCTACGTCCCCGTGCTTACCAACCGCACATACGTTCCCACTTAATTATATATTTAACTTATTTAATATATTTTAAACAACTATTTTAAAGATATATTTTATATTTTCTTTAAAATTGGAGTTGTCTAGTTATTAGACATAAAGTATAATCAAATTTCTGAATAATTTTGAATTGAAAAATCTTAAGGGAGTTGAATATGAGTAGTCCAGTTACTTATGAGCGTAAAGAAAATATAGGAATTATTACTGTAAATAATCCTCCAGTAAATGCATTATCCCAAGCCGTAAGAGCCGGTTTGTCGGACTGCTTAAAAGAAGCTCTAAATGATTCTGCAGCTGAAGCAGTAATTGTAACTGGNGGAGGAAGAACNTTTATGGCTGGAGCNGATATTTCAGAATTTGGAAAGCCTACTATGAGNCCAGATTTAAATTCAGTTATATTTGAATACGAAGATAGTAGTAAACCAACTATAGCTGCTTTACATGGAACNCCTTTGGGAGGAGGTCTAGAAGTTTCTATGGGATGCCATTATCGTGTTGCAAATTCTAAAACACTACTTGGATTNCCTGAAGTAAAACTTGGTCTATTACCTGGGGCTGGAGGAACACAAAGATTACCTAGATTAGTTGGACCAGAGTTAGCTTTAGAAATGATAACAAGCGGNAATCCTATTCCTGCAAATAAAGCAATGAAAGAAGGATTAGTTTCAGAAATTTATGAAAATACAACACATGAAGAATTAATAGATAATGCTATNGTATTTGCTAGAAAAATTCTTTCAAATAATGATCATCCTAAATCAAGAGAGAGATCTGAAAAAATTACAAACATATCTCCTGACATATTTGATAATGCTATTAAAAAAATAACNCCAAGACTTAGAGGGCGAGAAGGACCTCTTCGTTGTATAGAAGCTGTAAGAGGAGCAGTTGATCTTAGCTTTGAAGAAGGTATTAAAAATGAAAGAGATTTATTTAAATTATGTCACGACTCTGATGAATCAGAAGCATTAATTCATTCTTTCTTTTCTGAAAGAATGGCAAATAAAATTCCAGGAATGGATAAAAATACTCCACTAAGGCCNATAAATAAGGCTGTTGTTATAGGNTGTGGAACTATGGGCGGAGGAATAGCTATGAGCTTTGTTAATGCAGGTATTCCNGTAAGCGTTATAGAAACAACATCTGAATTTCTTGATAAAGGCATGAGTNTNATTAAGAATAATTATTCTACAACTGTATCTAAAGGAAGATTATCTCAAGAAAATATGGATAAAAGAATGNCNCTNTTAACTCCTACTCTTGACTGGGATGTAATAAAAGAAGCNGATATANTAATTGAGGCTGTTTTTGAAGAAATGGAAATTAAAAAAGAAATATTTGCNAAAATNGATAATTTAGCAAAAGAAGGAGCNATACTTGCTTCAAATACTTCAACTCTAGATATTGATGAAATAGCTGATGCTACCAATAGACCAGAAGAAGTTGTAGGAACTCATTTCTTCAGTCCCGCAAATGTAATGAGGCTTCTAGAAATAGTAAGAGGAAGTAGNACTAAGGTAGATATTNTAGCNACGTTAATGTCATTAGCAAANAAAATAAAAAAAGTAGGTATTATAGCTGGGAATTGTGATGGTTTTGTTGGGAATAGAATGTTCCATCAGTACGTTATGCAAGCACACCTATTAGTTGAAGAAGGTGCAACTCCAGAACAAGTTGATTCNGTTGCAGAAAACTGGGGATGGGCTATGGGCCCATTTGCTGTAAATGATTTAGCAGGTAACGATGTGGGCTGGTTAATTAGAAAAAGGCATAAAGCAGAGAACTATTATGANGGNAAAAAATATGCTTCTGATGTTGCCGATCGCCTATGTGAACTTGGAAGGTTTGGNCAAAAAGTAGGAAAAGGTTTTTATAAATATGACCCNAAAACAAGAAAAAGAGAATCNGANCCAGAGGTACATAAAATTATTGAAGATGTAAGAANAGAAAAAGGTGTTAATCCAAGANAAATATCTGATGATGAGATTCTTTCCCGCTTACANGGTGCACTAATAAATGAAGGTACNCGAATTCTAGAAGAAGGCCATGCTTTTAGAGCATCTGATATAGATGTTTGTTATNTAAATGGCTATGGTTTTGCTGCACATAGAGGAGGACCTATGTGGCAAGCAGATAAAATGGGAGTAAACAAAATTGCTAAAGAGATAAATAATCATAGAAATGCCGATAATTTGTCNTGGCCAGAATCTAAGTTAATGAATCAGTTAGAAGAATCTAATGGNAAACTTAGTGAATTTATTCCAGATACATCAAACCCGTCAAAAAGAACCTAAAGGAGAAANANAAATGAGAGAAGCAGTAATAGTATCTACAGCAAGAACACCTATAGGCAAAGCNTATAGAGGTGCTTTTAATAATACGCANGGAGCTGTTTTAGGTGCGCACGCAATAAAACACGCAATAGATAAAGCAAATATTGACCCANCTGAAGTT
The DNA here is from genome assembly GCA_002720535.1 of Candidatus Pelagibacterales bacterium. Taxonomy (GTDB): domain Bacteria; phylum Pseudomonadota; class Alphaproteobacteria; order TMED109; family TMED109; genus TMED109. Next base: position 94,978 of record PBIU01000008.1, read on the forward strand.
GAAGATGTTATAATGGGTTGTGGAACTCCAGAAGGAGCAACTGGTGTAAACATTGCNAGACAATCNGCCATTAGAGCAGGTCTNCCNGTTTCTACAGCAGGNGTTACAGTGAATAGATTTTGTTCATCAGGNATGCAAACTATTGCTATGGCTGCACAAAGAGTTATTGTAGATAATGTTCCAGTTGTAATTGGTGGTGGATTAGAGTCTATNAGTCTTGTTCAAAATGATCANGCAAATAAACANCATATTCATGANGATTGGATTTTAAATAATAAGCCTGAGTTATATATGAGTATGCTAGATACTGCAGANGTAGTAGCAAAAAGATATAATATATCAAGAGAAGCAATGGATGANTTTGGTTTGCAAAGCCANCTNAGAACNGCNGCAGCTCAACAAGCAGGNCTTTTTGATGATGAAATAGTNCCATTAAAATCTACAAAATTAGTTCAAGATAAAGAAACTGGNGATATATCAGAAGTTGAAGTTATGCTNGAACAAGATGAAGGTGTTAGGGCTGANACAAATAAAGAAGGATTANCTAACCTAAAACCAGTTTTNGGNGAAGATAAAACAATAACTGCTGGAAATGCAAGTCAACTTTCAGACGGTGCATCCGCATGCGTAGTAATGGACTCAAAACTAGCTGAACAAAGAAATATTGAGCCTCTTGGAACATTTAGAGGTTTAGCAGTAAGTGGCCTAGAACCAGACGAAATGGGAATTGGCCCCGCTCTAGCAGTACCTAGACTTTTAGAAAGAAACAATCTTAAAATGGACGATATTGATTTATGGGAATTAAATGAAGCTTTTGCTGTTCAGGTATTATACTGCAGAGACAAATTAGGTATTCCAAATGAAAACCTAAATGTCAATGGAGGAGCAATTGCAGTTGGTCATCCTTATGGTATGTCGGGGTCTAGATTAGTTGGCCACGCATTAATTGAAGGACAAAGACGTAAAGCTAAATTTGTAGTAGTTACAATGTGTATAGGGGGCGGACAAGGTGCCGCAGGATTGTTTGAAGTAAACCCTGCTGCTAACTAAATACTTAAATAAAGGCCTCATAATATTTTTGAGGCCTTTATTTTATATACAATATTTATTTAGGCTAAGCAGTTCCTGATATAGTTACTCCGCCATCCATAACTATCGTCTGACCTGTGATAAATGCTCCTGAATCAGAAGCTAACAAAATAGCTGCTCCGGCAACTTCGTCTGGAATTCCTATACGTCTTAAAGGTGCATTTTTTTCTACATTTCCTAAAATTTCAGGATTTTCCCATAATGCTCTTGCAAAATTTGTTTTTATTATTCCAGGTAACAAAGCATTAACATTGATATTTTTTGGTCCCCACTCTACTGCTAGCGACCTTACTAAACCTAGGTCAGCTGTTTTTGATATTGAATAAGCCCCAAGTACATCACTACCAGTTATTCCAGCAATCGATGATATTACTATTACTTTTCCTCCTCCAGCTTCTGCCATCTTAGGAATAATCATATTAGAAAGCCAAAGATTTGATTTTACATTATTATTCATTACCTTATCAAAAGCTTCATCTGAAATTTTAGCAAGAGGGCCATAATATGGATTAGAGGCTGCATTTAAGACTAGAATATCTACCTTTCCTAGCTTTTTATACGACACATCACAAAGATTTTGTAAAGCATCTTTACTAGAAATATTGCATTCTTCTGCATAAGCTTCTCCTCCCAAAGCCTTAATCTCATCAACTACTTGATTACAAGCATCTATTTTTCGACTTGAAATCATCACCTTGGCTCCGTATTCGGCCATTCTAACAGCGATTGCTTTTCCTATGCCCCTACTAGAACCAGTTATTACGGCTGTTTTTCCTTTTAAGTCAAATAATGGGTTTTTATCCATTGCTATACCTTCCATTCTTTATTTATAAATATTTTTATATATGTTAGCGTTTGATCATATTCATAATTTGGAAAAGTGTAAAATGGAAAAGTATAATAAAGTTACAAAATTAAATAACTTCAAACCAAAAGTTAAAAACTTAACTGAAAAAGAATTAAGAGTACAACTAGCAGCAGCTTATAGAATATTTAATCATTTAAATTGGGATTATTTAATATATGGTCATATAACGGCAAGAGTTCCAGGACCAGAAAAACATTTTTTAATTAACCCTTTTGGGTTACGTTATGATGAAGTTACTGCCTCTAATTTGGTGAAAATAGATTTAGATGGAAACATTGTTGAAAAAAGCGAATATCCTGTTAATCCGGCAGGGTTTATAATTCATTCGGCAATTCACTCCACTAGAGAAGATGCTCATTGTGTCATGCATACGCATACACCTGCTGGAATGGCAGCTGCAGCTCTAAAAGAACCAATAAAAAATATTGATTTTGATAGTACGTCATTGACTAATCAAATTGCTTTTCATGATTTTGAAGGCGTAACTGTAAGAAAAGAAGAGTGCGAAAGACTGTCTAATAATTTAGGTAAAAAAAGTGTTATGATACTTAGAAATCACGGTTTGTTATCAGTAGGTTCAACAATTGCCCATGCCTTCATAAGACTTCATTCGCTTGAAAGAGCTTGCCTAATTCAAACTTTAGCCAGATCAACAAATGAAGATTTAATAGAGGTTTCTGATAATATAGCTAAAGCACATGCAAATGAAATTGAAAATTCAGATAAAGGAGAGCTAGCTTTTAATTCGATGATAAGATTAATGGATAAAATAGACCCCTCATATAAAGACTAATTTATATAAGTGTCTCTATCTCTTTTAATATTTCTTCTTCATCTACATTATGTGGAAAGTGAGTGTGATATTTTCCATTTGCGTCCATCAAATATATAAAAGATGAATGATCAATAGTATATTCTAGATCAGAACTCTCCAGTAAAACTTTTTTCTTATATACTCTCCACGCTAGAGCTGCATTATCTATTTGTTCTTGATTACCTGATAATCCAATTATTTCTTCATGAAATATATTTGCAAATTCTGATACTTTTTTATAATCATCTCTCTCTGGATCTAAAGTAACAAAAACAGCACTTATTTTATTACTATCTTTATCTAAAGAATCTAAAACACTACTAATCATAGTTAAGCCATATGGGCAAATATCTGGACAAGAGGCAAAGCCAAAAAATATTAAAAATGGCTTACCCATAAAACTAGTAATATTATACTTTTTTCCTTCTTTTCCTATTAAATCAAAATCGCCGCCTATGCTAGCAACCTGTTCTAGTTCTAGATTGGATTTATTTGTACTTTCTAACTTGCCCAAATATACAAAATCTAATAGCAGCCAAAAAATCACTAATACTAATGATATTACTATTCCTCTTTTTATGCCCACTAAAAAAGGTGATCCCATTTTCTAAATAAACCCTTCATAAACATTCTTACTATTATAAATTATTTTAGGTAATAAATTAATGAACCTAACTCTACATACGTTATCTAAATAATCAAACCTGCTAACTGCCAAATTATCAATCCAAAAAGGTAAGGTATAATTTGGATCAGCCTTAATAGCGTGAGCAATAGCTGCTTTTATTGGTCCTCCATGAGAAAATATAACTATATCTCCTGCTTTCCTCGTCTTAATAATATTTTCAATACCAGAGGTTACACGATTATATAAATTATTATAGCTTTCTCCGCCAGGAGGAATATAATCTGGATTACACAACCAAGTTGGGTGAAAAACATTTATTTCTTTGGTTATTTCTTGTAACTTTTCATATTTAAGTCCTTGCCATTCTCCAAGGTTTTGTTCACCAAATTTTTTATCCAAGCAATATTCTTTATATTTAAAACCNTCTTTAATTGTTGCGTCCATAGTCTTAATAGTTCGCGTTAAATGTGAAGAATATACGTAAGAATCTTTAGGCAATATATCAGATAATATTTTATATGAATCTTGATCTGTTACATCACAATCTACATCATTATTNCCATAACAACATCCATTATTTCCTATAACTGGGGCATGTCTTACCCACCAAAATCTTATCTCAGACANTATTTTTACTCCCCATTTCCTAATAATAATCCTTTTTTCTTAGCATAAGAATATGAAAATAATAATAAACTAATGCCAATAAATATATATACTAAATTTATAAAACAAGCTTTTAATAATAAATCCATTTGAAAAATACCCTCGAAAAAAGTTAAACGCATTCCNTCAAAAATATATGTTGCAGGAATTAATAANGAAATTGGTTGTAGCCATTCAGGTAAAATACTNATAGGGTAAAANACCCCGCATAAAGGCTGGATAAANAATAATGCGGCCCANGCAAAAGTTTCTGCTGANAAACCAAAACGGATTAATAGNGCACATATTGCTAATCCTAATGACCAACCCATAACTAATAAATTAATAAAAAATAATATAAANCCTAGGCCATAAGAAGGTATTTGAAAATCAAACAAAAAATAAGCAGCTAGACCTGCTCCACCCACTCCAATAATTGTTCTTATAAGACTAGCTGCAATCAAAGATAAAATTAATTCTATAGGTTTTAGTGGAGATACTGCAATATTACCTAAATTTCTAGACCAAAGCTCTTCTATAAAAGATAATGTTACACCTAGTTGGCCTCTAAACAATGTGTCCCACATAATTACTGAAGCTATTAAAACGCCTGAGGCTAATAGAAATATATTAGAGTTTTGTGCAAGGAATTTACTCATAAATGCCCATAAAACCATATTCAAAAAAGGCCAATAAATTAATTCTAAAACTCTAGGCCATGACACCATAAATAAATATATGTGCCTAAGAATCATTGCATAAATTCGTCTAAAAAATAATATCATTAAGAATTATACCTTATCATTTCTTGCTAATTGAAGAAATACTTGCTCAAGAGTTCTTGTTTCATAGCGATCCACTAATTCTTTTGGAGTTCCATAATCTATTACTTTTCCTCTACCCATCATTATNACATTNTTACACATCCTCTCAACTTCTAGCATATTATGAGAAGCAATTATGAAAGTAGAACCGNTAGTATTCTGATATTGTTCAAGNTATGTACGNATCCAATCTGCATTATCGGGGTCTAATGAGGCAGTTGGTTCATCTAAAAAAAGTATTTTAGGATCATTAATCAATGATTTAGCAATAGANACTCTTGTTTTCTGGCCAGCTGATAGCTTGCCTACTCTNCTTTTTAATAAATCTTGTATNTNTAAATCTTTGGNTAATTTTTCAATTTNCATTGATAGATNTTTTACACCATAAATATGACCAAAAACNGTAAGNTTTTGNAGNACNGTTAATTTATGNGGAAGCTCTACAAATGGTGATGCAAAATTTATTTCTTTTGAGATAAGGTTTCTATATTTATAAATNTCTTTGTTTAAAATATTTATTTGACCAGATGAAGATTTTAAAATTCCAAGCAACATCATAATTATAGTTGTTTTTCCAGCCCCATTGCTTCCTAATAAGCCTAGTGTTTGAGATTTTTCAACAGAGAAAGTAACATCTTTAACTGCTTGTATATCTCCATAATTTTTAGAAACATTTTTTATAGATACAACTTTATCTATAGGCATATTATTTGTTTTATTAATTGGCAATATAAAAACTCACTTACTTATTTCTATATAATTTTATATATTTAATAATTATAGGCAAAAGAGATAATAGTGATAAACCAGATAACCCTAAAATTATTTTTGTAAAACTATACCCTTCTAAAGCAGTTATATCATTAGAAATAATTACTTCACTAGCTCCTTCTCCTAGTAAAGCGTATACTAGAGTGCCTGGAATTATGCCAATAAAAGTTGTAAAAGCATAAATATTAAAACGAATCCCTAATATGGCAGGAGCTATGTTTACAAATACAAACGGAAATATCGGCATCAATCTCATAAACAATAAATAAGAAAAAGAATTATTATTAATACCATCCTCTAACTTTTGAAGAATATTTTTTTTATTAATAATTTTATTTCTAAAAAAATCTCTCAAAAGNCTTTTAGTCAATAAAAAAATTATGCATGCTCCTATTGTTGCAGATATAACTGCAAAAATACCTCCAAATAACCACCCAAATAAGTATCCGCCTGATACAGTGAGTAACCATGCTCCAGGAATCGAAAAAACAACTGCCACTATATAAATAAACACAAATAAAAGAGATGAAAAATAGAAATTAGAATCTACATAGCTTAAAATAAAATCATTGTTTTGATTTATAAAACTGATATTTAATATAGAAAAAATACCAGTATAATTTAGTAAAATAATTACAGTTAAAAAAAATACTAATAAAATTAATTTCCAATGTTTTTTCATTTTGAACAAATATTCCATTTTATTAAAAAAGATAGTGCTATAATCTCATAAATATAATATATAAAGCTTTTCAAATATACATTGATATTAATTACGTGCTTTTAATTTTTTAATATATCAGTATACTTCGGATTAAATAATATAAGATTTAGATAAAGATGGAGAAATTTAGATGAAGCGCACATTCCAACCTAGTAGACTTGTTAGAGCAAGACGCCATGGCTTTAGATCAAGAATGGCTACTAAAAATGGAAGATTAGTTTTGGCAAGAAGAAGAGCTAAAGGCAGAAAAGTTCTATCTGCTTAGCTAGTAATTATGTCTTGTGATATACAATCTATAAAAAAAAGAGCGGATTTTATTAAACTTTCGAAAGAAGGATTCTCATCTCCACAAATAGGTCTTGTTTTACAAGCAAAAAGTAATGAAGAATTATACACATCTCAACTGATTAGATTTGGTGTTACTGCAACAAAAAAAATTGGTAACGCAGTTGTTAGAAATAAATGCAAAAGAAAATTAAGAGTGTTAGCAAGAGATGTCCTATTAAAACATGCTAAAGAAAATAGCGACTATGTTTTAATTGCTCGAAATACTACTTATGATAGAGATATTAGTTTATTAAAATCTGATTTATTAAATGCGTTAAAAGAAACAAAGTATATAAGAACAAATATATAATATACATATATTCCATAAGGAAAAGAAATGGGTGAACAAAAAAATTTACTACTAGCAATTTTAGCTTCTTTGGTTGTTTTACTAGGATTCCAATTATTATTTCCAGCTGAGAAAGTACCTCAAACTAATACTGTTCAAGAGAGTGAAAGCTCATTCGCCCCTAGTCCAGAGGTTATTGCAGAAATGCCAAAGGCTAGAAATGAAATTATAAACGAAAGTGAAAGAATTAAAATTAATAATCAATATATCAATGGATCAATAACGCTTACCGGGGCAAGATTTGACGATATTATTTTAACAAATTATCTTACTGACCTCTCGCCTAATTCAGAAAACGTTAAGTATTTATCCCCTAAAGGTTCAAATGATGCATATTTTGTAGAATATGGATGGGTTAGTACTAATAGTAATTTGATTCTTCCGGATGCGAGTTCTACTTGGACTAGTAATAAAAATACTATTAGTCCAAATTCTCCTGTAATTCTGAGTTGGGATAACGGTAATGGACTCATTTTTAAGAGAAAAATAAGTATAGATGATGAATATATGTTTAATATTGAGCAAACCGTTATTAATAATACTTCAGAAGATATAAACCTTTACCCCTACGGCTTACTAAATAGAACTGGTTTTCCTAAACTTTCTGGATTATTTATTTTACACGAAGGCCCGATAGGGGTTCTAAATGATAGAGTAAAAGAAATAGATTATGACGATTTAGAAGAAGAGAAAAAAATATCAGAGAAATCAAATACTGGCTGGCTTGGTATTACAGATAAATATTGGCTAGCAGCCTTAATTCCTGATCAAAAATTAGGCTTTGAAGGGTTTTTTCAAAGTTTTGATCAATCTTTAAATATTAAATTTCAAACAAGCTATTTAGGACCTCAAATTAATGTCCTTTCTAATTCAGAAAAATCTTATTCTTCACGTTTTTATTCTGGAGCAAAAGTATTACCCATATTAGACAAACACGAAAAAAATGACATACCTATGTTTGATAAGGCGATAGATTTTGGCTGGTTTTATGTAATAACTAAACCTCTTGCTTATCTTTTAAATTTTTTCTCATCTTATTTAGGAAATGTTGGTCTTGCTATTATAGCTCTTACAATATGTATAAGAATNNTACTTTTNCCTCTAGCTAATAAATCATTCAAGTCGATGAGTAAAATGAAAGTACTTCAACCTAAAATGATGGAAATTAGGGAAAGGTATGGCAATGATAAAGTACAAATGCAAAAAGAAGTAATGGCTTTATACAAAAAAGAAAAGGCAAACCCTTTGGCCGGTTGTTTACCAATACTTTTACAAATACCTGTATTTTTTGCTTTATATAAAGTATTAACTGTAACTTTAGAAATGAGACAAGCTCCATTCTATGGATGGATAAAAGATTTATCAGTTCCTGACCCTTATTCAATTTTTAACTTATTTGGGTTAATCCCTATTGACCTCCCATCTTTCTTAGTTATTGGTATCTGGCCGCTATTAATGGGTGCAACAATGTTTTTACAACAAAAGTTAAATCCTGCTCCTCCTGACCCTGTTCAAGCTAAAGTAATGGCTATGCTTCCTTTTATTTTTATCTTCTTATTTGCACAATTTGCTGCCGGCTTAGTACTATATTGGACATGCAATAATGTATTATCTATTGCTCAACAATGGATAATTATGAAAAAATTGGATAATGAAAAGCAGACAAAAACATAGGTAATTATATTGAATGAAAATAGAAATTTAATTTTTTATCAACAGGTAGAACATTATACAGCCGCATCAGATATATCTCAGTTTCCTAAATTAGATCTACCTGAAGTATGTTTTGCTGGAAGATCAAATGTTGGCAAATCAAGTTTAATAAATTCTATATGTACGAAGCGTTCACTAGCTAGAACGTCTAATACACCTGGAAGAACTCAATTAATTCATTTTTATAATATTCAAAATAAATTATTTTTATCTGACTTACCTGGTTATGGTTATGCTAAAGCTCCTAAGTATAAAAGATTAGAATGGACAAAACTAATGGAAAGCTATTTTAAAAATAGAATTAACTTAACCAGAGTTTTTATACTAATTGATGCAAGAAGAGGAATTAAAAATTCTGACCATGAACTTATGAAACTATTAAATATTGTAGCAGTAAATTTTCAATGTATTTTAACAAAAGTTGATAAGATATCTTCAAAAGAATTAAATGTAGTTACTAAAGATTTAATTAGCCAAATTGAAAATTATGCTGCAGCTTATCCGGAGATCATACAATCAAGTGCTAATAAAAAGATAGGTATTGATAAAATTCATGGATGTCTTAATTTGATTTTAAATATTAATGGTAATACTTAGAAAGAATAATTATGGACACAAATGCTATAATAAAAAATGTTTCTAATCTTTTAAATACAGATCAAAAAGATATAGAGAATTACTTAAAGAAATTTAGCAAGAAAATAGTTGTGATTAAATTTGGTGGTCACGCTATGGGAGACAGAAAGCTTTCTCATACTTTTGCTGAGGATGTTACTATATTACAAAAATTAGGCATAAGACCAGTTGTAATTCATGGAGGTGGGCCACAAATTGGTTCAATGCTAAAAAAACTTAATATAGAATCATCTTTTGTAAATGGACTTAGAATTACTAACGAAGAAACAGTTGGAATTGTGGAAATGGTTTTATCTGGTTCAATAAATAAAGATATTGTTAATAAAATTCACTCCGCTGGTGGGATATCTGTAGGTCTATCTGGAAAAGACGCTAAAATTATATTGGCTAATAAACTTAAAGATAAATTCAGGGACCCAGAGTCAAATATTGAAAAATTTTTAGATATCGGATTTGTTGGCAAACCAGAAAAAATTGATCCTACCATTATAAATATTGTTACAAATAATTCTATGATTCCTGTCATAGCTCCTGTTGGTTTTGGAGTTAATGGAGAAACTTTTAATATAAATGCAGATACTGCGGCGGGCACAATAGCTAGTGCATTAAAAGCAGAGAGGATATTATTACTAACAGATGTTGAAGGTGTTTTAGACTCAGAAAAAAAATTGATNTCTAGTATTTCAACGACTCAAGCTGAATCAATGATAAACGAAAAAATAATAACTGGCGGCATGATTCCAAAAATTGAAACATGTTTAGAAACNGTAGCAGCTGGTGTTAAAGCCGCAGTTATTATTGATGGAAGNTCTCCTCATGCTATACTTAGAGAGATTTTTACAACAAGTGGTTCAGGGACAATGATTGAATAAAATACTATATAATAATTTAAATTTAAAAATCATAAAGCATTGGGTTTTTGACCTAGATAANACTTTATACNCGGCTTCAAGTAATCTTTTTTCTAAAATAGATATTAGAATGAAAAGATTTATAGAAAGTAAACTTGATATAGACTCAGAAGAAGCTTATGNCATTCAAAAGAAATACTATTTTAAATATGGGACTACTCTTGCTGGTTTGATGAAAAATCATAATATAGACCCTGAAGAATTCCTAGATTATGTGCATAAAATTGATGTAAGTTCTTTAGAAAAAAATGTAAAAATGCAGAAAATATTAAAATCTCTTCCTGGTCATAAATATATCTATACGAATGGCTCAAAAAACCATGCNATTAATGTTATGAAGAGGATAGGCATAAATAATTATATAACTAATATATTTGATATCAAAAATGCTAACTATATTCCAAAACCTTCNATTATATCTCTCAAATCTTTTATGAAAAAATTTGATATTAAGGGAGAAGAAGCTGTTTTTTTTGAAGATATTCCAAAAAACTTAATTAATCCAAAAATTGCTGGTTTTCAAACTGTATTAATTAAAAGTAGTTCTCACCCAGACAGTAATACTGATCTTTTAGAANCAGAAAAAAAACACTTTAAGCATATAGATCATGTAACATATAATATTACAGCATCACTAGAACAAATTTACTTAGACATGAGTAATTAAATAATTTATTTATAAATAAAAATTATCTAGAGAAAGAAGAAAAAAATGAATAATAATATGAATCTAAAAATAGAAGACCTTAAAAATAATGTAGAAAGCATTTGGAAAAATAAAGAAAATATTTCTTCTTCAACTACAGGAAAAGAAAGAGAAGTAATTGAGGACTGTTTAGCTTTNTTAGACTCGGGTCAAGCTAGAGTAAGTGAAAAAATAGAGAAAAATTGGGTAGTTAATGAATGGCTCAAAAAAGCCGTGCTTTTATCTTTTAGATTATGGCCTATGGATTTAATTTCAGGCGGTCCTGGAGATAGTAATTGGTGGGATAAAGTTCCATCTAAATTTTCTAAATGGAGNGCTAAAGACTTCCAGAATAATAATTTTAGAACTGTGCCTGGCTCTATCGTTAGATACAGTGCTCATATTTCACCTGAAGCTATATTAATGCCTTCATTTGTTAATTTGGGCGCGAGAGTAGGGTCTGGAACAATGATAGATACTTGGGCTACTGTAGGTTCCTGTGCTCAAGTNGGNNAAAATTGCCATATCTCAGGTGGAGTTGGTTTAGGAGGCGTATTAGAACCNCTNCAAGCTACNCCNGTTATTATTGAGGATAATTGTTTCATAGGAGCAAGATCAGAAATAGCAGANGGAGTTATTGTNGAAGAGGGAGCAGTAATATCAATGGGAGTNTATATNGGAGCTTCAACAAAAATTATTGACCGTAAATCTGGTGAAGTGTTTTATGGTAAAGTTCCAGCTTANTCNGTAGTAGTTCCTGGATCAATGGAAACTAATTCAGNAAATGATAATGGGAAATTATCACTTTANTGTGCNGTGATTGTAAAAAGAGTTGACGAACAAACTCGTTCAAAAACTTCAATNAATGANTTATTAAGAGATTAGTAAAATTCACTTTCTTTAATTGGNCTNTTTAATAAANCTTCTGCTTCCTGAGTAGGANTAGCNGNATTATATANAATATCATAAANNGATTTTAAAATAGGAGCATCTATTCNTAAAGTTNGANNTAAATTATAAATTGCTTTTGTNGTGTAATAACCTTCAGCTATAGTTNTTCTATTNTTAATAATTTCTTCNATTTTTAAACCTTTTCCTATTGCAATTCCTAATGAAAAGTTTCTAGATGACTNACTTGTACAAGTTAAAAGAATATCTCCTACTCCTGATAANCCAAATATAGTNTCTTTATTTCCTCCTAACCCAATACTNATNCTNACCATTTCNGANATAGCNCTTGTCAATAANGCNGCACCTGCATTTTCTCCATAATTNAGNCCTGANACAATTCCTGAACTAATTGCATATACATTTTTAATAGCANCTCCCAATTGAACACCTATAATATCATCGTTAGGATATAATCTAAAATTCTTAGAAGATAAAAAACTGCTTAACTTTATTGNTTTTTTAATATTATTTGAAGAAAGAACTANTGCNGCTGGCTTATTTTTAGCTACTTCATTAGCAAAAGATGGGCCTGATAAAATATAATAATTTNTNTTAGGTAATATNATNCTAATTATTTCACTCAATAATTNACNACTAGAAATTTCTATTCCTTTNGAACAAATAATAAGCTCACTTTTTTCATCTATATATTTTTTTTGGAGACTAACTATTTTTNTAAAATGNTGAGCAGGAGTTACATAAAATATAAAAGGAGCAATAGCTTCAGATATATTATCTGTTGCATAAATATTTTTTTCTANCTCTATCCCTTCTAAGAATAATGAGTTTTTATNTTGNGNATTAATTTCATTTACAACTTCNTTTTCTNTTGCCCAGATTATAACNNTACNATTNTTTAATCTNGCTAATAAATTAGCAATTGCAGNACCCCAAGCACCTCCNCCAATAACNGCAAATTTAAAANNCATAACANTTTTCTCCAAGAGGCCAACGCGCCTTAACATCAAAGGAGTAATCANTTTTATGNCCTAATAATCTATGTTCAACTCCCGCCCAAGCTATCATAGCTCCATTATCTGTACATAATGNTGGAGGCGGAATAAATAATTTTAAATTATTTTTTATTGCAATAGTACTTAGTGTTTTTCTAATCATATTATTAGAAGCTACCCCTCCTGCTATAGCAATATTTTTTGCATGAGGATGATGATCTGAAAAAATATCTATAGCTTTTTCAAGACGTTCTTCTATTATTTTACAAATAGTAAATTGAAAAGATGCCGCTATGTCCGCTTTATCTGCTTTACTTAAAGATGAAATTTTTTCTGCAGTTTGTCTAACTGACGTTTTGAGACCAGAAAAAGAAAAATCACAATTATTTCGACCTTTAAGTGGTTGAGGAAATTTAAATCTTTGGGCATTTCCATTAATAGCTAACTTTTCTATTTCTGGTCCTCCAGGATAGCCTAAGCCTAATAACCGTCCAGTTTTATCAAAAGCCTCACCCATAGCATCATCTATAGATTGTCCTAATACTTTATATTTGCCAGGTCCTTCTACAGATAAAAACATCGTATGACCTCCAGATATTAAAAGCAGTAAATAGGGAAATTGTAGTTTATGTGAAAGTCTTGGTGTCAGAGCATGCCCATCTAAATGATTAATAGCAACAAATGGTTTGTTTATAGCCAATGATATAGATTTTGCAGTAGTCAAACCAACTAAAAGGCCTCCTAACAAACCAGGACCAGCCGTGGCTGCTACAGCATCAATTTCCTTGATAGATATATTGGCCTTAGCTATTGTAGCCTTAATTATTTTATCACAATAGTCAATATGGCTTCTAGCAGCTAATTCAGGTACAACACCAAGATATTCTTCATGAGTCTTTATTTGTGAATATATAGACTCAGATAATATTTCACGGTCCGAATTAACAATAGCAGAGGCTGTTTCATCACAGCTAGTTTCAATTCCTAATACAATCATAATAATACTATATATTATTATATATGTTTTTAAATAGTATAAAATGTTATAAAATTAATTCATGTCAGATAATAATATATTAAAAATTGGAACTAGAGNCAGNCCTCTCGCNTTATGGCAAGCTTATGAAGCAAAAAAATTATTATTAAATGCCGANATTATAAAAATTAAAACAACAGGTGATAAANTTACTGACCAACCATTATCTGCNATTGGTGGTAAAGGTCTATTTACAAAGGAAATAGATAAAGAGTTAATTAATAAAAGAATAGATTTAGCNGTTCATTCATTAAAAGATATTCCGACAACAATTCCNGAAGAATTTAATTTATCTTTTATCCTACCAAGAGGCGCGCCNGAAGATATTCTNATCTCACAAAATAATTCAAAAAATATNTATTCACTACCTATTAANTCTACTATAGGNACTTCTAGCCCTAGAAGNTATGCNCAAATNAAGAGGATAAGGCCTGATATTAAAATTTTACCAATAAGAGGCAATATAAACACTAGGTTGGATAAAGTTAAAAATAAAGAAGTAACTGCAATAATATTAGCTTTAGCAGGAATAAATAGACTGAAGATAGAAATACCATATTCTATTCTAGATTATGAAGAGTGNATGCCAGCAGCTTCNCAGGGAATAATTGGGNTAACTTATCTAAAAAGTAATATAAAAGTTCAAACAATACTTAGTAANCTCATTAATATAAANACGCAATATCAAGCTATAGGAGAAAGAGCTGTTCTAAATGTAATAAATGGNGATTGCCATTCGCCGATTGCCGTNACTTCCTCTATAATATCAAACANAATTNCAATCTCTGCTAAAATATTTTCTATTGATGGNAAAAATATGATTGAACAATGTAAAANTGATATTACNNAAAATGCTGAAATNTTAGGNAAAGACATAGGTAATANTTTAATTAAAATGGGAGCNCTTGAATTACTTAAATTATGAAAAATAATACATCAAAACCNNANGTACTCATTCTAAGAGATTTTGAAAGAGCTGAATTNTTAAAAAAGCTACTTATGAANAATGATATAAATGTAATAGTAGAGCCAGTATATAAAATTCANCCTTTAAAATTNAAGAANATAAATTTTATAGAATATCAGGCCTTATTANTAACNAGTGTAAACACNATAAAAATACTTTCTGAGAAANTGANTNTAAAANAGTTGAAAAATATTAAAACGTATTGTGTNGGAAAGGTTACAGAGNANCATGCGTTAAAAGCTGGATTTAATTGNNTTAAGACNAATGCNAAATCTGGAATAACTCTCGCAAAGAATGTNATTAAACAATCACAGAAAAATGGTNAAAAAGTTTTATTATTAGGAGCTGAAGTATTAGCCTATGATCCTACTANNNTATTTAAAGAATNTAACTTAGAATTTGAAAAAATTAGCATCTATAAAAAAATTCCTTTTCTTCGCCTAAGTAAAAAATGTTTATATTTTTTAAAAAATGACAACATAAGCAACATCGTAATTTATTCTCCTGAAACAGCAAGAATATTTCTAAGTATAGCCAAAAATTGTAAGTATGAGAATATTACAGTAACTTGTTTAGGAAATAAAACTATAGAAATCTTAGAAAAATATAAGTGGAAAAAAATTCAGGTTGTAAATAATACAGAATTAAAAAGCTTTGCCAATAAAATTATTAAGAGTATCATATAAGTAAAACTGATATAGGATATTTATGGCAAAAAAAATAAGTGAAAAAACTATGCCAGAAGATAAAAATATGGCAGATTTGATTAAATCCCTTGGTGGAGCACAAAGGATATATAAATACCTTTTATCAAAAAACAAAAATATAACTGTTGAATCTATTTATAAGTGGAAAAAAAATGGCATTCCTTATAGATATCGTACTGCAATAGAAGAGTTATCAACGAGTAATAATATTAATTTAATGGACAATGCTTTTTTAGATAAAAAAGATTCTGATAATAAAAAAACTGAAATAATTTCCAGTACGGGCAATAAAAATAAAATTACATTTTTGAATAATATATTTTTATATTTATTACTTATATTTTCTATATTTTTACTAATCTATATTTTTTACAATAATAATAATATTAATAGGGTTGAAGAAAAAATAATTAAGATAGAAAAAATAGTGTCTTCAATTTCACCTAAAGACTACTCAGTAGAAATTAAAAATTTTAATAATGTTAACCAAATACAGAATAATAAAATTACAAAAAATGCTTCAAAAATTGATGAAATATCTATTTCTAATAACAATCTTCAAAGTTTAATAAACGAAATTCAAAGAGAGAGATCAAACAGTCTATCAACTCAAGTACAAAATATTGACGCTAGTAAAATAAATTCTATCTATAGTTTATTATATTTAATGAATATAAAAAATGACTTACAATTCTCAAATCCTGACTTGAATGAATTTAATGATATAAAAAGCTATCTAAGAAGTTTGACTGTTCCAGAAAATGTAGAAATAGCATTAAATAAACTAGATCAATTGAGTATTTTAGAACTAAAGAGTCATAATAAAATTATAGATGAGATCCATAATGTTGAATTAAAAATAAATAATATAACTAATAAAAATGTAAATGAAGAAAAAACTTTATTAGATAAATTTAAAAAATTAGTAAAAATTACTAAAACAAATAATAGTACTTTTGTTTATACAAAAAGTTTTCAATATAATCTTATAAATACTCTAAGTAACCATAATTATGAAAAATCTATTTATGAATTAAACAATATTAATCAAAATGGAAAATTCAATGAATCTATTCAAGATATAAAGAATTTAGAGATGCTATATGAATCAATTAATCTAATTGTCAAATGGCTAATATTTGAAGGATAAAGTATGATTAAAGTTATATACTTATTTATTATACTTTCCTTAACTGGTTTTATAACTGTTTGGATTAAAAATGATCCAGGGCTTATAACCATTGAATGGCAAGGATGGCTTATTGAAACCTCTACGGCTATTATTATAAGTATTATTATAATAATTTTTTTAACAATCGTTATTATATACAAACTATTAGCAAAAATTTTTTCTATACCTAAAAATATTCAAAAAACATTTAGAGAAAATAAAACAAATAGAGCTAATAAAACAATTATTAAAGCTTTATCCGCAAAAAATATGGGTGAAATGGAGTTAGCAGAGAAATTATCTCTTAAAGCTAAATATTTAAATAATGACCCGTTAAAATTATTACTAGATAGTGAAATTAGTAATTATAATGGTAATGAAGAAATATATATTAAGAAACTTAATAAAATGTTAAATCATCCGGAAACAATGTTGCTTGGAATAAAAAACTTATCTAATTTTTATTTTCAAAAAGGCGATTCAGAAAGTGCAATTAAAGTTATAAATAAAGCTCCAAAATCAAAAAATACACCNCATTGGTTTTTTCTCACTTCTCTAAAACTAAATATTTTAGAAAAAAACTGGGATGATATTTTAAAGGCTATAAAAAATATAGAAAAATATACAAAAATTAGTAAATTAGATATCAAACACATTAAAAGCAGAACATATTTATTTAAAGCTTTAGAATATAATAANNAAGATAATAATAAAGATTTTAAATATATTGATGAGTCTCTTAAANATGACCCATCATTTGCCCCTGCCATCATTTTTAAAGCTAAACTGCTATATTCAGTNAATGATAATTTAGCCTTTAACTTTATTAAAAAAGCGTGGAAAAAATTTTCTCACCCAGATATTGCTGATTTTGTCACTCAAATATATNCTAACAAACCTAAAAATGAATTATTAAAAACTATAAAAGCTCTTACTAAACTTAATAATAATACTTTTATTAATAATATAACTTTAGCTAAAGCAGCTATCTCTATNGGNTTATGGANTGTAGCTAGACAGTCTCTGAAAATTATTCCTGAAAAANATTGGACAAAAGATATTTATATGATGATGGCTGATTTAGAAAAAAAGGAACATGGNAANATTANTAAATCNGATTATTGGATTAATANAGCTAAAANCGCAAATTTAGATTTTGTTTGGGGGTGTACTTCATGNACATATATCTCTAAATCATGGTCTCTTATTTGTNCAAAATGNAATAGTNTTGATACAATAAAATGGCAGCAATTTAATACNTCTAAAANTCTTATCCCTAAANCAGATNCTATNAAAACAATTCAAGCAAAGGGAATAATAGAAGAATTAAATATAGGAATAGATAGATAATCATATGAAAAGTTTTATTATTATATTATTAATTTGTNCNTTTAGCTCTTTTTCTTATTCANATANNGCNATAGATTTAATTATTATTGANAAATCANAACGAGAATTAANATTNNTGAAAAATGGANTTACAATAAAAGAATATANAATAGATTTAGGNTTTGANCCCNTTGGTCATAAGTATTTTAANGGAGANGGTAAAACTCCTGAAGGATTATATTTTATTAGCAAAAANTCTACTACTAGTGATTTTTATATGGCATTANAGATATCCTACCCAAATAATTGGGATAAAAGAAACGCANNATCTTTTGGNAAAAATGCCGGNNACTNTATNATGATCCACGGAGAACCNAATATGAATAAAAATAAAAAAAATATTAAAGATTGGACNGATGGTTGTNTAGCTNTAAANAATNAGGATATAAAAGANNTATATGAAAATGTATCNATAAATACACCTATTTANATNANNCCTTAAATTATGAANAAAAAATCATTTCTTTTTCTTTAAANGATTTTAATTCTATTCCATTTAANGATGGNTCAACAATAAACAATGTTGCTTGTTCTCCTTTTTGTCCCTTAAANCGAATATAAGGNTCAATAATAAAAGTTACTTTATTTNTTANAAGATTATCCTTAATATTATGCCAATCTTNCCAATTTANGATTAAACCAAANTGCCTAACNGGAACATCTTTACCATCTACNTTATTTGAAATATCTTTTTTAATAAANGATTCTGGNGATAAATGTGCAGTAATTTGATGTCCATAAAAATTAAAATCTATCCATTTTTCATTAGTTCGACCTAATGAGCATCCTAAAATATCTNTATAAAAATCTTTAGTATCTTTTANATTCTTTACTGGAAATGCTAGATGAAATGGGACAAGATTATTTTCCATATAATACCTTTCTTTATAATTTATAATTNTAACAAATGTTTTATAATCTCTCTATATAATTTTGCTGCTTGATTGCCGCCAGATAGATTTTTTACNNTAGTNTTATCATCTTTGCCAACCCATATACCTATAATTATATTATCTAAATANCCTATAAACCAGGCATCTTTAGAATCTTGTGTAGTACCAGTTTTCCCTCCATATAATATATTTTTTTCATTCAAAAACGGTAACTTTGCATTTATTGAAGTACCTTTATCCATAGANGANTTTAATAAAACTCTTAATGACTCAACTACATTTTTATTTATGGAAGCANCTCTATTAGATGTATTCCTAGTGTATATTACTTCATTATTTCTATCAGTTATTTCTTTTACACCATAAATAAATGGTACTATTCCTCCAGAGGCTATNGNTGCGTATGCATTAGTCATTTCTATTAATGAAATACTTTGCGTTCCGAGTGACAAAGATCTTTCAGGTTTCANTTTTGAGGAAATNCCNAATTTTTTTGCCCATTCTATAATATTTAATCTNCCAACCATTTCCTGNAGCCTAATAGCAGCAACATTAGAAGAAATTGCAAAAGATTCTTCAAGTGTAATTGATCCNGCATATTTTTTATTATAATTTTTNGGCTTCCATCCATCTAANTCTAATGGNAAATCTTCTATNTGGTCGATAACTTTAAANCCNAAATCGATAGCTGNTAAATAAGTAAATAATTTAAAAACTGANCCNGTTTGTCTAAGAGATTGCGTTGCTCTGTTAAACTGACTTTTTGAATATGATTTGCCNCCTAACATGGCNCNGATTGCCCCTGTCGTATCCATAACTACTACTGCAACTTCTAAATCATTTCTATCGCCCAATATTTTTAAGGCTGCATTNTCAGTAATNTNTTGAATATTCANATCTAAGGTAGATTTAATTTTTATATCCGAGATATTATTATAATTTTTTGAAGTCCTTCTTAATATCCAATCTGCAAAATATCGTGACTCACTTGAAAAATAATTTTTTAATTTAAATGACTCTAATTTAAATGACTGATCTTCAAATTCTAATTTAGTAATTAAGCCTAAGCTAAGCATTTTATTTAANACTAATGAGGCTCTTTTCTTTGTCAAAATAGGNGAAGACATCATATTTAATCTTGAAGGAGCCTTTANTGNAGATACTAGAATAGCTGACTNATAAANACTCAAATCATAAGGNTCTATATTAAAATAACTATTTGCAGCNGATTTTATACCATAATTACCANCTCCNAAATATGCTCTNTTTAAATAAAGAGATAATATTTCTTCTTTATCTAATAAAGCCTCTAATTTAAAAGTAATAAAAAGTTCNCTTACTTTTCTTATAATACTTTTTTCCGCATTAAAAAAAATTAATTTAGCTAATTGCTGAGTAATNGTCGAGCCACCTTGTTTATAACCTAAATTAGTTATATTGACATANAAAGCTCTTAAAATTCCCCTAAAATCAATTCCATGATGAGAATAAAACCTATTATCTTCTATCGCTATAACCGCATTTATTAAGTGNGGNGATATCTCNTCATAGTTAACGTAAGATGAATACTTTTCTCCATATACTGCGATACGTGNATTATTACTTGCATAAACTTCTACTGAGGCATCTCGAGAATTTTGANATATATCTTTAAAGTTTGGTAAAGTTAACCAACAATATANTAAAAATATAAATAATAATGCTACAAAGAGATATAAAAAGTTAAATATAAAACGCTTAAAAATTAAAATTTTGAAATCCTATATATCTATATTTTCAACTTCTAAAGCACGTTCTTGTATAAAATTTCTTCGNGGCTCNACTTCTTCACCCATTAATGTCGCAAANACATTATCAGCTTCNGCAGCATCATCTATGCTTACTTTTAATAAAGTTCTTGCATCAGGNTCTAAAGTGGTCTCCCATAATTGATCTGGATTCATCTCTCCTAATCCTTTATANCNCTGAATACNTAGACCTTTTCTNCCTAAATCTATTGAAGTTTTGTATAAATCGGATGGACCGGATATACTAAATGAATCTTCTCCTTTTACTAATNTTGCTCCTGAAAAATAAGTCTCTTGAAGCTCTGCTGCATCTTTTTCTAACTTCCTTGCATCCGATGAATTTAATATTGATTTATCAATAACATACTCTGAAATTACACCTCTCCTATCATGNTTAAATATATATTTTTTTTCTTCTTCAATATATATTCCNTCCCATCCATNTTCTCCAGCAATCGCAAATTTATTCAATGATTTAGATACAAATTCTGCAACTACTTTTGCTTTTTCACTATCATCAAGTAAACCCACANCTANNGCTCCGCTAATAGCCATTCGNTCTATTAAATCAATATTAATNGNTTTNGATAGAGATTTTATNGAATANTACTGTTTNTTTGCAGATAATATAAGAGATTTTAAATCTGAAGAAGTTCTATTNTCATCAGAATTATTNGTCAAATATGTNTCTGTAACNAATTGATCTACTAAATAATTATCTAGAGTATCTTCATCCTTTAAATAAACTTCACTTGAGCCTTTNTTAACTTTAAATAAAGGAGGTTGNGCAATATATANATGNCCTTCNGTTAAAAGATCTGTCATATGCCTATAAAANAAAGTTAAAATTAAAGTTCTNATATGCGANCCATCAACNTCAGCATCTGTCATAATAATNACTTTATTATACCTCAATTTNTCTATATCAAAATCATCATGTATNCCGGTTCCTAATGCGGATATCATTATACCAATTTCATTAGAACTTAGAACTCTNGCNCTACCTGCNCGTTCAACNTTTAATATTTTTCCNCTCAATGGAAGAACGGCTTGTGTTTCTCTAGACCTNCCTTGCTTAGCAGAACCTCCGGCAGAATCTCCTTCCACTAAAAANAGTTCTGACTTTAANGGNTCNCNCTCCTGGCAATCTGCAAGCTTACCAGGAAGACTAGCAAATTCTAAAGCCCCTTTTCTTCTAGATAATTCTCTTGCCTTTCTAGCAGCTTCTCTAGCTGAAGAAGCATCTATAATTTTTTGAATAATAATCTTTGCTTCAGCAGGATTTTCTTCCAACCATGCAGTTAAATTTTCCCCTACTAAACCTTCTACAACAGGTCTGACTTCAGAAGAAACTAATTTGTCTTTTGTTTGTGAGGAAAATTTAGGGTCAGGAACCTTTACTGACAAAACTGCCGTAATTCCTTCTCTCATATCTTCACCACTAAGACTAACTTTATTTTTCTTACCTANTGGGTTTGCTTGNACATANTTTGTTATGGATCGNGTTANNGCAGCNCTAAANCCTGCTAAATGNGCTCCTCCATCTCTTTGTGGTATATTATTTGTAAANCATAAAACATTTTCATAATAACTATCATTCCAATTTAAAGCNAACTCTACTTCTATNTCACTCTTTAAACCTTTCANATAAATAATATTCTCTTGNATTGATGCTTTAGANCGATCCAAATANTCNACAAAAGATTTAACACCNCCTTCGTAATANAGNTGTACATTTTTTGGNTCTGTATTTCTTTTATCAGATATATTTATTTTTAAATTAGANTTTANAAAAGCTAATTCTCTTAGACGCTTCTCTAAAATAGAAAAATCAAACTCAACAGATGCAAANACATCNGCNGAAGGATANAATTTAACAAAAGTACCTTTTTTATTATCAGAAGATCCAACTTCTTCAAGAGGTGCTTCNGCATCNCCTTTTATAAAAGTCATNAAAAATTTCTTATTATTCCTAAAAATCGTCAATTCTAATTTTTCTGATAAAGCATTTACAACACTGATTCCCACGCCATGTAATCCACCTGAAACCTTATAACTATTTTCATCAAATTTACCTCCTGCATGAAGCTTAGTCATAATAACCTCAGCAGCTGAAACCCCCTCTTCAGGATGAATTCCAGTAGGAATACCTCTTCCATTATCTTCTACTGAAATAGAGCCATCAGAATGCATAACTATATCTATCTGGTCACA
Source organism: Candidatus Pelagibacterales bacterium (assembly GCA_002720535.1). Classification (GTDB taxonomy): domain Bacteria; phylum Pseudomonadota; class Alphaproteobacteria; order TMED109; family TMED109; genus TMED109. Next base: position 118,030 of record PBIU01000008.1, read on the forward strand.
ATGACCAGCTAAAGCTTCATCTATAGAATTATCTACTACTTCAAAAACCATATGGTGAAGGCCGGTACCATCATCAGTGTCCCCAATATACATTCCAGGTCTCTTCCGAACTGCATCTAAGCCCTTTAAAACTTTTATAGAATCTGCATCATAATTAACANTTTGTTCAAGACTATTATCAGTATTCATTTGCTCTCCTACTAGTTACTGTCTAAATTTATTATACACGAATCTTTATTAAATGTCATAAAATCACTCTTATCTATTCCGGTCATAAAAGCTTGCGAATCAAGGCTTTCTATTTCTCTTGATAGATNCTGTTTTTTATCATTATCTAAATGAGAAAAAACCTCATCTAAGAGTAAAATAGGAGATAAATTTGTATNCTTTTTATAAGATTTTGCTACTGATAAAATTATAGAAATTAATAGTGATTTCTGCTCTCCTGTTGAACATAAGCTTGCAGTCATCTCTTTTTCCCGATAGATTACCTCTAAGTCCGTTTTATGAGGACCTATACTTGTAAACCCTCTATAAAAGTCTATTTTTCTCTTTTCTTTTAAAAATTTTAAATACATTTCACTAAAAGTATTTATGTCTGGATATTGATAAAAAATATTTTCAATTTCTCCAACTANATTCATATTAGCTTTTGGAAAATTAATAATATTATTGTTAATCTGTTCATTCAATAATTTAAGAACTTTAAACCTATTTAAGATAATTTGGGTGCCATATTTAACAATATGTTTTTCAATATTATCAAACCAAACTTTGTCATTAGAATTTTCTTTTAATAAATTATTTCTTTCTTTTACAGCTTTCTCATATAATCTAACATTATTTGCATGAGCGCTAATAAAAACCCATGAAATTTTATCAAAAAACTTTCTTCTATTTGTAGCACCTTCTATAAAAATTTTATCCATCAGAGGAGTTAAAGATATGATACCTAAATATTCAGTAAGTGCTAACGGAGATATATATTTACCATCCACCTTAACTTTTCTTATTTTACTTAATGAAANATCTAGTGAACTTCCAATTTCAATAGAGCTTCTATTTCTTTCTAAATTAATATAAACTCCAAAATTACCTCTATTTTTGTAGGACATTTCTTCTAATTTTACAGACCNAATACCTCTTCCAGGTTGCATCAAAGAAATTGATTCTAATATATTAGTCTTTCCAACTCCATTTTTACCTATAAACGCTATAGGGTAGTGACTAAAGTTGGCCTTAAAAGATTTATAATTTCTAAAATTNGATAATTTTATTGAAGAGATATAATTATTAGTAATATCATTTGAAAGGCTTGCTATATTTTCTGGCTGGCACTCTTCCAATTCAATTAATGCCTTCTAAACTCTCATTGGCATTAAAACAAATAACACACCTTTATCATCTTTATCATAAACTAAAGTTGGAGATACGGAATCAGATAGCTTTATAATAATTTCATTACCTTTAATTTGACGAGCAACATCAAGCACATATTTAGAATTAAAACCTATTTCAACCTCTTCTCCATCGTAAATAACATCCAGACTTTCGCTAGCACTGCCTTTATCTGGATTAGTAGCTGAGATTATTAAATTGCCTTTACTAATATTGACTTTAATAGCTCTAGTTTTATCTGTTGAGACAGTAGATACTCTATCTACAGCTTCAGAAAGCAATTGGTTTGAAATAGTTACAGTTTTATCATTTTGCTCTGGTATAACTCTAGAATAATCTGGAAAAGTTCCATCTAATAACTTAGAGGTTAGAATGACATTACTAAATGATAATTTGATTTTATTATCACTCAAAGAAAGGTTTATAGTATCAGAATGATCTTCTAATAATTTTCTAATTTCCATAATAGTTTTTCTAGGAACAATAACTCCTGGTATCTCATTTGCTCCTTCCGGAATATTCATATCTACTCTTGAAAGTCTATGGCCATCAGTAGATACGGTTCTTAATTTTTCTCCTTCTGCATCTTTAACTGCATGTAAATATATTCCATTTAAATAATACCTGGTTTCCTCTAATGACATTGCAAATGATGTTTTATCAATTAACCTTATCAGATCATTGGTCTCTAAACTAAAAGTAAATTTAAATTCTTCTTGAGAGATAGAAGGAAAATCCTCAGCTGGTAAACAATTTAAAGCAAAAGAAGAACTAGAGGCTTTTATACCTAATCTGTCATTTTTTTCCGATAAAAGCTCCACCTTAACGTTTTCAGGCAACTTCCTAACAATATCATATAGCATCTGAGCTGAAGTAGTTATTGTGCCTAGTTGCATAACTTCTGATTTTTCTAAATTAATTTTTTCTATTACTGCTATATCCATNTCTGTTGCTGTTAAATAAACACCGTCTTCTTTNGCTTCAATTAANACATTGGATAAAATTGGAATTGTATTTCTTCTTTCAACTACTGAGTGAACATGTTGTAGAGCAGTAAGAAGTGCTGACCTATCAATAGAAAACTTCATATTAAAACCTCTCTTTATATATACTTTATAAACCATTTTTTCATTTATATAAAGTTATATAGCTTATAAATTGTATGACTATAAAATTAATTTATAAATAAAAATATGAATTATGAATCTAGTGTTCTTTTTAAAAGTTCTATATCATCAGATAGTAATGAATCTTCAATACTAAGCTCATCTATCCTATTAACTGCATGCATTACAGTAGTATGATCTCTACCTCCAAAAGTTCTTCCTATTTCTGGCAAAGATTTNGAAGTTAGCTGCTTAGATAAATACATTGCTATCTGTCTAGGCCTAGCTACAGCTCTTGCCCTTCTTGGAGANGACATATCACTAAGCCTAATGTTAAAATATTCTGCAACTTTTTTTTGAATTTCTTCAATGGTTACTTTTCTATTATTTGCTCTGAGCAAATCATGTAAAACATCTTGAGCACTTTCAAGGGAAACCGGCCTACCTACTANCTGTGAATGTGCAACTAATCTTTTAAGTGCTCCTTCTAATTCTCTAATATTAGATGTTATTTTATGTGCTAAAAATTCNATTACATTTTTTGGAATTNAACAATTTTTTAANTCATCAGATTTTGCCTGNANTATTCCTAATCTAAGCTCATATGTTGTTTGATGAATTTCACCAACTATTCCCCATCCTAAACGCGACCTTANTCTTTCTTCAATTCCTTCTAAATCAGCTGGAGAACGATCAGAACTAACTATAATTTGTTTATTCTGATCTACTAAAGCATTAAAAGTATGGAAAAACTCTTCTTGAGTAGAATTTTTTCCAGCAATAAATTGAACATCATCAATCATTAATACATCTGCAGATCTAAACTGCTCTTTAAAAGTAATTGTTTCCTGTTGTCTTAATGCTCTAACAAATTGATACATAAATTTTTCCGCAGATAAGTATACAACTTTACGACTAGGGTTTTTTTCTCTAATTTTCCAAGCTATAGCATGCATTAAATGAGTTTTACCTAAACCTACTCCTCCATATATTACCAAGGGGTTAAAAGTTACATCAGTAGAGTCCGATATTCTTTCTGCAGCAGCAGCTACAAAATTATTAGAGGGGCCAACTATAAACTTATCAAAAGTATACCTAGGGTCTAGAGGTGATGACAGGTTTAGTATAGTAGAAGCAAAATCTTCAACTTTTCTTGAGGTCTTACCTGCTAATCTTTCATCTACAATTAAGCTTACACTGACAATATCTTTACTAAAACCTTGCCATAGCGTCCTTATTCTATTTCCGTACCTAGGCTCTATCCAATCTCTATGAAATTTACTATGAACTGCCAGGACAATTTTTCCATCAGAGAAGCTAGAAAGTGATAACAAGCCTAACCAGTTATTAAAAACTGTTTCACCTGCCTCTATTCTAAGTTTTTCTCTTACTTGCTCCCACAATTCAATAGCATTATCTCCTGAGAGCATATTATTATCCCTTTATAATTTTAAAGACCGAAATAGGTAGTGTAAAAAACTATAAGCAAGAAATTATATCAATGCAACGGACAAATTAAAAAATTATTTNAGACGTTTTATGCGTGTATTATATCTTGAGATTTTTCTAGACATTGTACTTTTATGAATCACACCTTTATTGACGCCAGCCATTAATTCCGGTTGAACAGCCTTCAAAGCGGACATGGCTAATTCATGATTTCCTTCAGCAATTGCTTCCTCTACTTTTTTTTCAAAAGTGCGAATTTTACTTATTCTATTTTTATTTACGATTGTTTTTCGATTCGTTGACCTTATTCTTTTTTTTGCAGAAGCTATNTTAGCCATATATTATTCCTTAATATCATATTTATTCATAATTTAGATACTTCTCTTAACTGATCTTTACTAAGAGGTCAACTCTTGANAGANAATATTAAGAATTTTTAAATTTAGCTTTTCTTTTTTCAATAAAAGCCTGCATTCCTTCTTTTTGATCATCTAATGAAAAGGCAGATCTAAATAATCTTCTTTCGTAAATTATTCCTTGAGCTAAAGAAGTCTCATAGGATGCATTAATAGCATCTTTAGCCATAATTAAAGCAGGTAAAGACTTTTCAGATATTTCTTTTGCTATTTCTAATACTTGGTNTAAGAAATTCTCTGACGAAATNACTCTACTTACCAACCCTAATTTTTCAGCTTCTTCAACACCCATCATTCTACCACTTAATATTATATCCATAGCTTTAGCTTTACCAATAGCTTTTGGTANTCGTTGAGTTCCTCCAGCAGCAGGAAAAACACCAAGGTTTATCTCAGGCTGGCCAAATTTTGTATTTTCATTAGCAATTAATAAATCACACATCATAGCTAATTCGCATCCTCCTCCTAAAGCATAGCCATCTACAGCTGCTATAGTAGGTTTTTTACATAGACTTATTTTCTCCCAAGGCTTAATGAAATCATTATCTATTAAGTCAGAAAAACTTTTTGAGCTCATTTCTTTTATATCTGCCCCAGCAGCAAAAGCNTTGGAGGAGCCTGTTAATACTATTACGGATATATTTTTATCTTTTTCAGCAACACTTAACGCATGATTTAAATCATCTATCAAATTACTACTTAATGCATTAAGAGCTTCGGGACGATTTAAAGTAATTAAGATTACTTTTTCANTTACTTTTATTTTTATATTTTTATATTTTTCCTTAAAAGACATATTTGCTCCTAATTATTTTTAAAACTTAAAAAACTATTAAATATAATAGTATTTGTATTATTAATATTTATTTTTAATATTTCATTATCTCTAATAAATACCATTGCTTGGTTATTCTTCTCAGTCTTTAAATCCCAGTCAAATTGAATCAAAATGGTCTTATAAAAATTTAAAACTTCTATATTACTAGATAAGAACTCAGCTTCTACACTAANAATCTTTCCTGTATCTGAGTCAAAAACAAAACAACTTTCTTTAATTTCAATTATTTTATTAGTAATAGGAACATCCTGGATACATTCAAGAAAATCCATGGCTAGTAAATATTTACTATATAAAAATAAAGAAAGAACTAAAATAATTATTTTTGACATTTTGGACAATAGTAGGTTGACCTTCCATTTTGTTTAAATCTTATAATATACTCTTCACAATCATTACTATGACACTTTTCTTTTTCTCTATTATAAACAGATAAATAATTTTGAAAATAGCCTATTTCGCCAGAAACATTCTTATGGTCTTGAATTGATGTTCCTCCTTCTTTAATTGCCTTNAATAAAACTATTTTAATATTATTGTGAAGGTTTTGTATTTGTTTTAAAGAAAGATTATAACCTTTAGTTTTAGGCGATATTTTCGCTAAAAATAAAGCTTCACATACATAGATATTACCTAAGCCAGATATAATATTTTGATTTAATAATATAGACTTTATATTTGAATAACTTTTATTTATTTTATAGAAAAAATTTTCAATAGAAAANTNATCCTCTAACGGTTCAGGGCCAAGCGACTTAAATAATTTTTTATACTGATTACTATTAGTTTTATATATATTAAAAAAACCAAATCTTCTTGGATCTCTAAACGAAAACCTTATATTAAAATTTTTATTATTTTTTTTAAAAAGCTCTATTGTAATATGGTCATGCTTCTCTAAAGGAGCGAATACTTTTCTTTCAATAACAATTCTTCCAGACATTCCTAAATGAAAAATTATAGAATAATTATTTTCAAAATGAATAATGCCATATTTTGCACGTCTTGTTACTTTAGTAACTTTTATATTATTCAAGACAGATGTAATCTTATCTGATACTTTAATACGTAAATCGTACCGATTAACGAGAACTTTTTTTACAATTAAACTTTTTATTGCAAAATTTAAACCACTCGTTACGGTTTCTACTTCGGGCAACTCAGGCATAAAGCATATTACGATAAGTTATTTTAGAAAGCCATATTATAATGAAAAAAGAGGTCAAAAATACTGAAAAAAATGTGATATATGGACTAAAAAAAATACCTATATCACAAAAAAGAATTAATATTGCNAATTTATTTAAAGAAGTNTCAAATGATTATGATAAAATGAATGATATCATGAGCCTAGGTGCACATAGAATATGGAAAAAAGACCTAGTAGATATAATTAGAAAAGATCAACTTTCAAATGATAGNAAGGATATTTTAGATCTTGCAGGCGGAACAGGGGATATTGCATTTGAAATAAAAAAACAATTCAAAAATAATAATATTACAGTAATGGATTTAACACCCAGTATGATAAAAATTGGTAAATCTAAAGCTTCGACTGTCGCCTTTAAAGGAAGTTTANAGTGGGTAGCAGGAGATTCTGCTTATTTACCTTTNAGGGATTATTCCTTTAATAACATAACATGTGCATTTGGCATTAGAAATGTAGCCGAAATAGAAAAAACTATAAATGGTTGTTATAAAGTCTTAAAACCAGGCGGTAAATTAATGATATTAGAGTTTTCCCCAGAAGTAATAACACCCTTTCAAAAATTTTATGAATATTACTTAAAAAATGTAATTCCATTTCTAGGTGAAAAAATAGCAAATAATAGAATGGCCTATCAATATTTGAGCGAAAGTATAAAAACATTTTATTCTGCTGAAAATTTTTGCAAACTATTAGAGTCTAAAGGCTTTCATTTAGTTAATATAAAAAAATATGCAAATGGCGCAGCTTACTTGTATATAGCTACTAGAATTTAATTTTTGTTTAAATTCTCTAATTAAAAGGTTAGAATATACTTCAATATAAAACTAAAAAGAAGAATATGACTAATATGGATAAAAATTTAAAAATACTTCTTATTATCTCTGGAGGAATAGCTGCCTATAAAAGTCTAGAATTAATAAGAATTTTAAAAAAAAATAATATAAAAGTTCAAGTCATTTTAACCAAAGGGGGAGAAAGATTTGTTACANCTTTATCAGTTGCAGCTCTTTCAGAAGAAAATGTATACCAAGACCTTTTTTCGTTAAAAGATGAAACTGAAATGGGCCATATTCGTCTATCTAGAGAGAATGACCTCATTATAGTGGCTCCTGCATCAGCAAATATTATAGCTCATNCGGCTGCAGGCATTTCAAATGATTTAGCTACTACAGTATTATTAGCTGCAAATAAACCTATCTTTTTTGTTCCATCTATGAATGTAGAAATGTGGAAAAATCCTATTACTCAAAAAAATATAAAATTTTTAAAAAATAATAATTTTAATTTTATAGGACCTGATTCAGGTGATTTAGCATGCGGCGAAGAAGGTGAAGGAAGGATGTCTGAGCCTCAAGAAATATTTAAATATATCACTTCCACAATTAAAAAAAAAAACATAAAACTTGATATATTAGTAACAGCAGGACCTACCCACGAAGCTATTGACCCTGTAAGATATATAAGTAATAAATCTTCTGGAAAGCAAGGTATTGAAATAGCAAAAGCCTTTCATAAACTAGGTGCTAATGTAAATCTTGTATTAGGTCCTAGCAAAGAGGCTATTCCTACAGGTATAAATATTATTAATATTNAGACTGCTAAAGAGATGTTAATACAAATAAAAAAGCTAAAGAATATAGATATTGCTATATGTGCTGCTGCAGTATCAGATTGGACAATAGATAAGCCCTCTACTAATAAAATTAAAAAACAGAACATTAATAAGCCTGTATTAAATTTATCTTTAAACCCTGATATCTTGGAATATATTTCAAATAAAAACGATAATAGGCCTAAGTTAGTTATAGGGTTTGCAGCAGAAACTAATAATCTGATTAAAAATGCTAAAGAAAAATTAAAGAAAAAGAATTGTGACTGGATAGTGGCAAATGATGTATCAAAAAATCCAGAAATTTTTGGAGGGGATAATAATTGTATATCACTTGTAACTAAAAATAATGTTGATGAGTGGGATACTTGTTCTAAAAAAGAAGTGGCTGAAAAGTTAGCAATTAAAGCTATTGAAAATTTTGAAAGAAATTAATATGAATATAAAAATAACTTTATTAGAGCATGGCCCTAAAGATATACCAGGCTATGCTTCTAAAGGGGCNGCAGGGATAGATATTGAGGCTTCTATAAAGGAGCCTATTAAAATTGACCCAAGAGAAAGAATATTAATTCCCTCAGGCTTTAAGATTGAATTGCCTATAAACTATGAAGCACAAATTAGGCCAAGATCAGGGTTAGCAATTAAGCACGGTATAACTGTATTAAATTCTCCAGGTACAATTGACTCAGATTATAGAGGAGAGGTTGGAGTAATTTTAATTAACCATAGTAATCAAACTTTTATTATTGAACCTCGAATGAGAATAGCTCAAATGGTAATATGTAGTTTGCCTAAAATTAATCTAGTGAAAGCAAATATTCTAAGTGATACAGAAAGAGGCTCAGATGGGTTTGGATCTACCGGAGTTGATAATGAATGATCTAGGTTTTACAGAGGAAGAAATACAACGTTATGCCCGACATATAACATTGCCTCAAGTTGGAGGAACTGGGCAGCGTAAATTAATAGATTCTAAAGTTTTGGTAATTGGGGCAGGTGGCCTTGGTTCTCCTGTACTACTTTATTTAGCTGCAGCAGGTGTAGGTACAATTGGAATTATAGATGATGATAAAGTTGAATTATCTAATTTACAAAGNCAAATAATTCATACAAATAATAATATCAATAACTATAAAACTGATAGTGCTAAAGAAGCTATTTTATCTATTAATCCAAATATAAAAGTTATAACTTATAAAGAAAGGTTTACCTTTAAGAATGCAGAAAATATTGTTTCAGATTATGATATTGTTGCAGATGGAAGTGATAATTTTGGAACAAGGTTTTTAGCTAATGACGTATGTTATTTGCAGCATAAAACATTGGTATCTGCAGCAATTTTAAGGTTTGAAGGACAAATATCAACTTATTCAGCTTATAAAAAACCAAACTGTTGTTATAGATGTTTATGGCCAGAGCCTCCTCCAAAAGGCTTAATAGCTTCTTGTGGTGAAGCTGGNGTTTTTGGAGCGCTGGCTGGAAGTATAGGTTCTATTCAAGGAATTGAAATTTTAAAAGAAATTATAGGAATCGGTCATAGCTTAAATAATCACTTACTAATTTTTGATACTTTAAGTTCTGAAATGCGAAAAGTAAAAATTAAAAAAGATAAAAATTGTCAATTATGTGGGACAAACCCGACCATAACATCTATTNAAAATCATAAGGATTACTTATGAAGAATAAATTAATTATAATTCTTTTTTCAGAAGATAAAGAAAAAATAAATTATGCTTTAGGAATGTTAGCTACTGCCGCAGCCTTAGAAAGACCTACAGAATTATTTTTAACAGGTAAAAGTATCAAAAGCTTTTTAGATAATAAAAATTATAATAGTTTAAATTATGCTATTTCTGATGAACTGATCTCATCTCTCTTAGAGCTTAAAACTAAGATAACTGTTTGCTCAGGGGCATTAAATGAAAATAACATAATAGAATCTGAATTAAGAAAAGACATTATTTTTAATATATCTGGACTAACTTCAATACTTAATCCTAAAAATTCTCACGACCAAATTATATTTATCTAGTCATTTAAAATNCGGTCAGGAGGNCTATGCCCATTTAACAATGTTTGAATATTAATAATAACTTTTTCTCCCATTTCTATTCTAGCTTCCACAGTAGCTGAACCCATATGAGGTAAAAGAACAGTATTTGGAGCGCCTAATAAAACTTTACTAACAGAAGGCTCTCTCTCAAATACATCTAAGCCTGCNCCAGCTATTTTAGATTGNGACAACATATCTGCTAATGCCTCTTCATCTATAACTTTTCCTCTAGAAGTATTAATAACGTATGCATGGGGCTGTAAACTAGACAATCTATCTCGAGATAACAAATGAAATGTTTCAGGAGTACTAGGACAATTAATAGACAAAATATCCATTTTNGGTAGCATTTGGTCTAAGTCTTCCCAATANGTTGCATCNANTGAATCCTCAATAATATCAGGAAGTCTATTTCTATTATGGTAATGAATATTTAAACCAAAGCCTTTNGCTCTTCTAGCTAAAGCTTGNCCTATTGAACCCATTCCAATTATACCTAATCTTTTTCCCCATATTCTCCTCCCCATCATATGAGTTGGACTCCAACCCTTCCATAAACCAGATCTAATTAATTTTTCACCTTCAATGATTTTTCTGGGCACTGCTAACAATAAACTCATAACCATATCTGCTGTATCTTCTGTTAATACGCCAGGTGTATTAGTAACAATTATTTTCTTTTTTAACGCAGTATCAACATCTATATGATCAACCCCATTTCCAAAATTAGCTATTAATTTTAACTTATCAGATGCTTTATTAATTATTTCACTATCTATTTTATCCGTNACTGTAGGGACCAAAATATCAGCTACTTTTACTGCTTCAATTAATTGTTGCTTATCTAAGGGAATATCATCTGAGCTCAGCCTNGTATTAAAAAGCTCCATCATTCTTGCTTCCACTAATTCAGGAAGACGTCTTGTAACTATTACCAGTGGNTTCTCAGTCATATAATACCTTTATTAAAAAATAGAATGCAAAAAACTGATATTTTCAACTAGATTTAAATCAAAAATAATATAATTATAATATATAGGAGTATAAAACATTGCAAAATTTTATAAATAACTTTTTTTATGNAAGGTATAAAATTTTGATAATTAATGCTTTATTNCTTTTTTTTCTATCCTCTAATTCATTTTCTGAAGATTCCAAAAATCACAATTATGAATATAAGTCAATTAGAAGCGATNATGCTAATATGAGAGTAGGGCCTGGAAAAAGATTTGAAATATTATGGAACTTTAAAAAAACTGGTCTTCCTGTTAAAATTTTAAAGAAATTTGAACAATGGTATCAAATTCAAACCCCAGACGGCACCATTGGCTGGATGTGGGGTAAATTATTATCTAATAAACAAAAAACTGTAATATTTAAGAATAAAGAAAGTATTTATAAAAAAAGCNACATCGAATCGAATATAATTGCTTACGTTAGTAAAAATGCAATTTTAGATATACACTTTTGCAAAAATGATTGGTGTAAAGTAGAATCTAAAGAGCATAAAATAAAGGGCTATGTAAAAACAGATAATATATGGGGAGCCTATATTCCTACAACTAAATAAATTCTTTAGCTAACTCTTCTCTAACTCTATCAGAAACGATACTTAAGTGACCATATGCCTCATGATCGATACCAATTTGGATGATATTTTCTTTATTATTAAAAGCCTCAACTAATTCATCATTGAATTTAAAATGTAAAAAATGAACTGCACTTGCTTTACCTTGACTGGTTGTTCTGTCTACATCTTTCTCATAATCTGCATAAATTTCAATATCTCCTATAACAATCTTAACTTTTTCTTCAACACCTCCTAGTCGGGATAAAAAATTTTTTCGTCTTAGAGGGTCATCTATTTCTATCATCATAGTGGCTGTTAACTCTCTGCCATTGGGAACTAAAGGATTATAAGAAGCCAACTCTTCATCTAACTCTTCTCTAGTAATTTTTTCTACATACGCCATTTCTTGAATTTGATAAATCATAGTATCTTTACTTTCAAAATATAAGCTGGCGACAGGTCCTACATCTATTCTTCTAAATTTTTTAAATTCTATCATCTCTCTTCTTTTTGAACTTCTTATATTTCCATATTCCTCATTAGAAATGATATCTTCGAGACTAATAATTCTTTTTTTCATTCTTTTCCTCTATTTTTTATTAATATTATAAGCTAAGGCAAGTAACTCAATAGGATGAGAAGGGTCTTTTAATTCCTGTAAATCATTGTTTTTTTCCTTCTCTGATATTTGTACTAAATGGTCTCCGGCTAAAGGGCAAGTAGAAGCAAAATATTTTGTACTATATTTCATTATACTTTTAGCAGAATTTTTTCCTACTTTGAGAGCAGTATCAAAATTTTCTTTTTTGACTCCCCATGAACCTCCATGCCCTGAACATCTTTCAATTATATTCACTTTTGTATTAGGTATTAATCTTAACATTTGAGCAGACTTAGGCCCTATATTCTGAGCTCTACTGTGACAAGCCATATGAACTGTTATATCCCCTTCTAAGGGTTTAAGGTCATTAGTTATTCCCTTGGTTTCAGAAAGTTGGACTATATATTCATCTATATCCATTGTATATTTAGATAAAGATATAATATTTTCATCTTTAGGTAAAAGAAGAGGCCATTCTGTTTTAAGCATTAATGCGCAGCTAGGAATTGGAGCTATTAAAGGAACCTCAGCAGATATTAAAGAAAATAGCTTTCTAGAAATATTTTTAGCCTGCTCCATAACTCTTTCTATGTTTCCCTGTTCTAATTGTGGCATTCCGCAGCAACCATCATAAAATAGAGATACATCTATACCATTGTGTCTTAAAACTTTATAAGCCGATGAAATAATCTCACTATTATGATAACTGCCATAGCATGTAGAAAATAAAATTGCTTTTTTACCAAAAGAAGGAGCTTTAGTATTTATTGGAAAATCTTCTTTAAATGGCATTGCAAATTTAGGTAATTTAGCTTCTTTACTTACATTTAAAGCTTTTTCCATTATGTAACGAGCGGGCTTATTTTTTAAAGAAACTATGGCATTTGAAAAAGGCCTGGTTTTTTGTCCTAACTTGCCATTCCTATCTATTTCTGCAATTTGTTTTTCTTTAAAACCTACTTTTCCTTCTTTAAAACTTTTTGCTCTATGTCTCAGCATCAANTTAGGAATATCTATTGCAAATTCATGCGGCGGTACATAGGGACAGGTTACCATAAAACACATGTCACACATAGTACATGCATCAACAATAGGTTTAAAATCTTCGCTATTAACAGAATCTAATTCATAAGTTTCACTCTCATCAATTAAATCAAATAATTTTGGAAAGCTATCACACAAATTAAAACATCTTCTGCATCCGTGACATACGTCAAATTGCCTACGTGTTTCCTCATCTAACTTTTCTTCGTTCCAATAATCGTCTTCCTGCCAAGCGACTATTTCGCGCACTGGTGCTCTTAGGCCACCTTCGCCATTACTCATGCTTTTTCCAACTCAGAATTTAGGAGCGTCTCTAGATTAAAAAGACGCTCAAATTTATTTATTCACTTAAAGTATCAAGAGCCTTTTGGAATCTTCCAGCATGACTTCTTTCCGCTTTTGCTAAGGTTTCAAACCAATCTGCAATTTCATCAAAACCTTCTTCTCTTGCTGTTCTTGCCATACCCGGATACATATCTGTATATTCATGAGTTTCGCCTGCAATAGCTGATTTCAAGTTAGAAGCAGTGTCTCCTATAGGTTCACCAGTTGCGGGATCGCCTACATCGGCCATAAACTCTAGATGACCGAAAGCGTGACCAGTCTCACCTTCTGCTGTTGATCTAAATACTGTAGATGCATCATTAAAGCCTTCAACATCTGCTTTAGATGCAAAATATAGATAGCGTCTATTTGCTTGTGATTCACCTGCAAATGCAGCTTTCAAGTTTTCTAATGTTTTTGATTCTGCTAATGACATTTGTACCTCCTTAAGTCATAAGTTATTTATATTACTATACTATTAATATCCTAAAATGGATCTGTATTGTTTAGAATTATTCTAAACTATTAAATTTAATTTTAAAAGATATTTTAATTTTCAATACCTAGAATAATTATTTATTTTTAATTGAAATAATTATTTCTACGTCAGATATTTTTTTGTTAATTGGAGGTTTAGGTATTCCTTTTAATTTTATTTTATCATGAGGAATATCTATTAAAGAATGATTTACTTCATCAAAGAAATGATGATGAGCAGAAGTATTAGTATCGAAATAATTTTGATTTGAATTAACCTTAACTTGCCTTAATAACCCTGCATTGGTCAAGTTATTAAGTGTGTTATAAACTGTTGCTAAAGAAACTTTTTCTCCGGAAAATAATACTTCTTCATGAAGTTTTTCTGCTTTAATATGTCTGTTCCCAGAATTAAAAATATTAGAAACCAGAACAACCCTCTGTCTAGTAGGGCGAAGATTTACTTCTTTTAAAATATCTACATATTTATTTTTTTTATGCTTCATCTAATTCTTTTCCTATAATCAATATTTATAAATAGGTACTATTATATGCTTTGTCCAGCTTTAGTATTTTTATACTTAGACACCAGAGGAGGGCATTTATGTTTATCAAAATACATAACTTGACAATCTAAACACTGAAAACATTCATTCATATTTATATTGCCATCTGATTTTATAGCCTGAGTTGGACACTCAACGTTACATGCCTTACATGGATTACCGCATTCTATTCTTCTGTGAAGAAAATTAAACATTCTAACCTTTCCAAAAATTGCGAGAGAGCCACCCAATGGACATAAAACTCTACAATATGCTCTTTCAACAAATAGGCCTATTACTAATAATATACCTACCCAAATCAAAGCCATTAATGGAGCGTTAAACCTAAACGTAATGGCAGTTTTAAAAGGCTCAATAGAGCTAGCATTTAAGCCCATATCAAAAGAATATACAAATACTATTCCAAGAATAGCTAAGACTACATATTTCACTTTCTTTAAAAATATATCATTTTTTTCACTTATTTTTTTTTGCTTAATACCTATTAATAAAGCTAATTTATTTAATAATTCTTGCAGAGCTCCAAAAGGGCAAAGCCAGCCACAAAATAATGCTCGTCCCCATATCGGCATGCTAATTAATGCTCCAAGTCCTATAATTACAATTGCGGGCTCTGCCATAAAAGAGCTAAATCCTCTTCCGTCAAAAATAGCTTGTACTAATGATGCTAAATGAATAATACTTACTTGTCCTCCTACAGTCCAACCAAGCCATACTAACACCCATATTAAAAATATAACTCTAACAAACTGGTGAATATTTCGATATTTTGTGTAAAGGTCTTTGAAAATTAACAATGCTGCTGCAGATATTACTGTTAATATNGATAAAATTACAGTAGTTGACTTATTGTACCACGTNTCCTTCCAATTATATTTATCTTCTGCCTTATCTAGAGTTGCATTTTGATTTATATATTGCTCCGGAATTTTATAATTCATTATAAATTTAATAGTGTTATTATCTTGATAACTTTCTTCTTTATCTGCCTTAACTAAATATTGTAATTCCATTTTTTTAGTTGGGTCCAAATCTTGTGTTTTAGAAAAATAAAATAGACCCTGTTCAATAAGATCAGGAGCATTAACAGCATGATGAAATGGTAAAGGTTTATACATTTTTGGAGTTAATTTAAATTCCTTNCCATCTTGAGTTATTTGTAAATTTCTATATGGCATATCTAATTCATAAGATTTACTTTTTTCATAAAATGAAGCAGGCCCAAGAAAACCTATCCATATGACTAAGTCATCAACGTTTCTTCCAGAAACAACATATTGATCATACCATCGTCTACCTAAAATATTTGCTCCAATTCCTTCTGGACTAACAATTGCCATATAAGTTTGCGTCCAAAGCTTGTCTTCTTTAGACAATCGAGCAGACCTAGGAGCATTAAAATTTTCAATTGTCTCAAATTGTTTAACAATATCTCCATTTGTTACTTTAAGATTACTTATAGAACCATTTTCTAACAACTGACTCCATTCTTGTTTGTTAAATATTTCTAAATTTAAAATAGTCCCTAAATCTCTGTCATCTAAAATTATATTTTTATATCTAGCAACTTTTCTTGCAGCTCTCATAACGGAATCATTTAATAATAACGAAGTAGTGGTAGTTCTTGAAATTCCATCTACCGGTTGAAGTTGTGATGTATCTCCAGCTGTTCCTCGCATTGCCACAGTTTCTCCTTCTAAGACAGAATCTGATAAACCTAAAACTATGCTTATACCTTTATTAATGTTTATTCCCTCTAACTGAAGTAAAAAATCATGTAAATCTTCATCTGTTCTTCCTAGTATTGCTATAGGTTCTGTATGCCACATTAATCTCACACCAGTTACGACACCTTCCAGATTTATTCCTGCTATAATATGATATGGCTTTCTAGAATATCCTAAACCTTTAACCCAATCATAAGTTTCAAAGGCATAACCTATTAATTTTTTATCTTTTATTATTTCTATTAACGGTGGAGCATCTGNATTCTCTATAATATTACCAAACATAGCGTTTTCAGGTAAAACATATTTAATTATTTCTTCTTTTTTTTCTTTATTAAAATATTGGGGTAATATCCAGGATTCTGAGTTAATATTATCTAAAACTTTTTCCTCACTTTTAGATTTAGATAACATAGTTGGGCTTTGAGCATAAGNAGCATTAAGAATAAACATAAATGCAAATGATAAAAAGCANACTTTTATATGATCAATGATTATATTAAACAAACTAAAACCTCCCAAATTTTAGCTTTATAAACTTATGTTATCATTGTTTACATTAAGTTAGCCAGCGTTTCCTTCTTCTATAATGTTTTGTATCTTTAAAGCTTTTTCTTCCTTTATCACTTAAGCCAAGATAAAACTCTTTTACGTCTTCGTTAGAGGAAAGCTCTTTAGCTGTGCCTTCCATTACAACCCTTCCATTTTCTAATATATAGCCAAAATCAGCAGTTTTTAATGCAACAGTAGTATTTTGTTCAGCTAATAAAAAGCTAACCAACTCTTTTTTGTTTAAATCTTTAACTATTGAAAATATTTCTTCAACTAATTGCGGAGCAAGACCCATAGAGGGCTCATCTAGTAAAATCATTTTAGGGTTTGCCATTAAAGCCCTGCCTATTGCTACCATTTGCTGCTCTCCTCCTGAAGTATACCCTGCTGATGTTTTTCTTCTTGTTTTCAAACGGGGAAAATAATGGTATGTCTTTTCTAATTGTTGAGCGATTTCAGATCTAGNCTTTTTTGAAGTATAAGCACCAGTTAATAAATTTTCTTCAACAGATAAATGTTCAAAACAGTGCCTTCCTTCCATAACTTGAATAACTCCTCTCTTCACTAAGTCATTACAACTCAGCTTATCTACTCTCTCGCCTAAATATTCTATAGAACCCTTAGTTACTTCTCCTCGTTCAGCTCTCAATAAATTAGAAACTGACTTTAAAGTAGTTGATTTACCTGCTCCATTTGCTCCCAATAAGGCAACAATAGACCCCTCTGGAACATGAAACGACACCCCCTTCAACACAAGAATGACATGATCATAAATAACTTCAACATTATTAAGCTGGAGCATCATTGTGTCGCTAGAGCTAGTGTTTTTTATTTCATCTATAGTCACTAATATTCCTCTCTAATTACAAGCAGTAGATAAACCTTTTTCTTCAGCATATTTATTAGCTGAGGCTTCTATCATCGGCCTAACCATACTTTGGTCTGTACTAATCCAGTCCGAAGCTGGCTCAAACGCTGTTCCATTCCATCTCTGAAATTTAACAGGCGCACCNCCTTCATGATCTGCACATGTTACTTTAAAATTAGGAATAAAGCCTTTAATTCCCATTTTTTCTAATCTTTCATCAGTTAAGTCTAAATTCTCAATACCCCACCTAACTTGCTCTCCGGACATAGGCTTATCTCCAAATTTCTCTGTTGCTTTAGCAATAGACTCTACAGTCATAACTCCCATCAGCACTCCCACTCTATACATTTGTTGATTTGCCATTTCTTCTAATGGTCCAGTCGCATTACCTTCATCATGAACATATTTTATAATATCCTGAAAAACTTTATAATGTGTGCCAGGGTTTATCATAGAAGCGCATGAATAGCCAATTGCCGCTTTTCCAGGTGGGATAGTATCTTGCTCAGAGCAAGACCATACAACACCAACCATTTTACTAGCATCTATTCTTGCTCTCATTGCTTCTTTTATAGACGTCTGACTCATTACTCCCCAACCCCTCAAAACTACATAATCTGGTTTATACCTTCTTACATTTAACCAAGTAGCCTTTTGATCTATTCCTGGATGTGCAACGGGAAAACCTTTTAAATCAAAACCATACAGCTCTGCTTGTTTGGCCAAAATTGGACCTGTCTCTTTTCCATAAGCAGAATCGTGGTATACATTAGCAATTTTTAGACCTTTTAATTTATCTAAACCTCCCTCTAATTCAGCTATGTATTTAATCTTCGCTGTAGATAATGACCAATAATTTACCATCAAAGGAAAAACCCATGGGAAGACCCGACCATCTGAAGCATCAGTTCTTCCATAACCCATAGTTATAAGAGGAATTTTATCAACCGCTAATCTATCTAATACAGCATAAGTTGACCCAGTACTTAATGGTTGAAAAACAGTAGCTCCTGCTTCTCCTTTATTTTTTAATCTTTCATAACATTCTATAAAACGATCAGGCTTGTATGCAGTTTCGCATTCTTCCCAGGCTAGTTTAATACCTCCTACGCCCCCATCTCTTGCATTAACCATTTTTAAATAATCTACAAAACCATTTGCGGCTGGCGCACCATTAACTCCATAAGGACCAGTCCTGTATGAAGTTATAGGAACAAAATGCTCTCCAGCAAAAGAAGCTGAAACTAGAAACAATACAAAAAATGAAATTAAAGTCGAAATTTTTCTATAAACCATGATAATTTACCTCCCTATATTTTTTATTAATTTATCTTAGTATGGAAATGGCCACAACCTAAGCTTTTCTTTTGCTATTTGCCACAACCTTGCTAAACCATTTGGCTCAACGATCAGAAAAAATATTATAAATGCGCCAAATATCATAAATTCTATGTGNGCAATAGTTTCTGTGGATATCGCTGAACCAGTAATTACAGAACCCAAATTATTTAATAAAATNGGAAGCAGTATCATAAAGCCAGCTCCTAAGAAGGCGCCTGAAACAGAACCTAATCCACCAATAACTACCATAAATAATATTTCAAAAGATCTCATAATATCAAAGGCCTGAGGCTCAACTGTTCCTAAAACAATATATGCCCATAGTGCACCTGCCAAACCACACAAAAATGAAGAAACTCCGAACGCTATCAACTTAGTNTTCATAAGGTTTATTCCTATAGCTTCAGCTGCTATATCCATATCNCTTACNGCCATCCATGCTCGCCCAATTTCAGACCTAGCTAAATTACGGACAGCGAATGCGCACAAAACTACTATCGTTAAAACTAATAAATATTTACTAAGAGGATNATCAATGGCAAAACCAAAAATGCCCATAGGCGGAGCAGTAATAACTCCTGAAGAATCATAATTAGTAAACCATCCAAAATTAGTTAAAAGCCATTCTATAAAAAATTGTGCCGCTAGTGTAGCAACAGCAAGATAAAACCCCTTAATTCTCAATGATGGCAAACCAAATAAAATTCCNATGCTTGCCGAACATAATCCTCCCCAAATAAAAGCTATTAAAAAAGGAACCTCTGGCACTCTTACCTGCAAATTATATGCTGCAAAAGCACCAACCGCCATAAAAGCTGCCGTCCCTAATGAAATTTGTCCAGCATAACCAGTCAAAACATTTAAACCCAATGCCGCCAATGATAAAGCTAAAAACGGGATCAATATAGAACTTAACCAATAGTCATCAGCAATAAATGGAATGACTACAAAAGCAAAAAGCATTAATAAAGCCATTGCTATTTTATCTTGAAATATTGGCAATATTGCCTGATCTGCCTTATAATTAGTTTTAAACTGGCCCGATTCTCTATATATCATTTTAAACTCTCTCTATTATTTTTTCACCAAATAATCCCTCTGGTCTAATCATCAGCACTACTAANGCTAGCATNTAAGGAAACCAATTTTCTATCCCATAGCCTATGTAAGCCCCTAAATAAACCTCCGCTAATTTTTCCCCACAACCAACTATCAAGCCTCCGACAATTGCCCCTGGNACNGAAGTAAAACCACCTATAATAAGAACAGGAATTGCTTTCAATGCCACAGTAGAAATGGCAAATTGAACTCCTAACTTAGAGCCCCATACAACACCTGCTACAAGTGCAACTAGTCCAGCTGTCGACCATACATAAATCCAAATCGTACTTAAAGGAATTCCTACAGATAATGCTGCCTGATGATCATCTGCTACTGCTCTTAAAGCTCTCCCAATAACAGTGTATCTGAAAAATAATGATAAAACTAATACTAAACTACCAGCTATTAGAGCTGCCCAAACATCAAATTTATTAATTAAAGCAGCTCCTATCTCAAAAGCAGCATACTGGTCGACACCTAAATCTAAAACACCAACATGTGAACCCCAAATTAATTGAGCAAACCCTTCAATAAAGTAATTTAAACCAATTGTAGCCATAAANAGAATTATCAAATCTTGATTAACTAGCGGTCGCAACATCACTCTTTCTATAAATATAGCAAGTAATATCATGANCCCCGCAGTAATAGCCGTGGTGACCAAAATAGGAATACCCATCTCTAATAAGCGAACAAAAGTTAAAGCCGCAAATAAAACCATGGCACCTTGAGCAAAGTTGAAAACTCCCGAAGCCTTAAATATTAAAACAAAGCCTAAAGCAACCAAAGAGTACATAACACCAGATAACAAACCGCCGATAAAAACTTCTATAAAAAACCACCAATCCATTATCCTGCTCCTAAATATGCGTCAATTACTTTTTGTTCAGAGCGAACCTCATCAGGAGTGCCATCAGCAATTTTAATACCATAATCAAGAACTGCTACCCTGTCAGATATGTCCATTACAACTCCCATATCATGCTCTATCAAAACTATAGTTGTACCAAAATGTTCATTTACATCTAAAATAAAACGACACATGTCTTCTTTNTCTTCCACATTCATGCCTGCCATTGGCTCATCAAGCAATAATAATTCTGGCTCTAAAGCTAGGGCTCTTCCTAATTCAACTCTTTTTTGCAAACCATAAGGTAATCGCGCGACAGGAGTTTTACGTATAGATTGTATCTCTAAAAAATCTATAATTTCCTCAGCTTTTTGCCTATGCTCTTCTTCTTGTTTTCTTCCCATCCCCAAATATAGAGCTTCTAAAAATAAATTNCGTTTCATTAAAATATTTCTTCCAGTTAAAATATTTTCTAAAGCCGACATTCCTCTAAAAAGAGCAATATTTTGAAAAGTTCTTGCTATTCCCATTCTAGCAATATCATGAGGAGCAATTTTTTTTCTCAACTTTCCTTTCCACTCTACCTCCCCTTTTTGCGGAACATAAATTCCAGAAATAACATTAAGCATAGAAGATTTGCCTGCGCCGTTTGGCCCAATAATGGCTAATATTTCTCCTTTTTGTATTTGTAAATTTACATCTTGTAGTGCCTTTAGTCCTCCAAAGGATAAGCTTATATCTTTTATATCCATCAAACATTCTGTTTTTGTAGAACTTTTATTTTTAGATTCTACACTCATGCAACTTTATCCTTTACTCTAATAATATTCATGTCCTGAATTTTTAAATCAGCACTAATTGAACCTTTTCTTCCATCTTCAAATGTAACTTCTGTTTCTATATAACAATGATCTTCTTTACTATATAACGCGTCTACTAGCTTCCCATACCTTTCAGAAATAAGATTTCTTCTAACCTTGTTAGTCCTAGTTAACTCGCCATCATCTGCATCCAATTCTTTATGTAAAATTAAAAAACGTTTTATCTGAGAATCACTTAACTCCGCGTCTTCAGCTAAATCCTCATTAACCTTATCTATTTCTTTAGAAATTAAATCATATACTGAGCTTTGACCGGCTAAATCAATATATCCTGAATAAGCTATATTATTTCTTTCCGCCCAACTAGCTACTGCTTCTAGATCTATATTTATAAAACATGAAACAAAATCTTTATTGTCCCCAAAAGCAACAGCTTCTTTTATTATGCCACAAAACTTTAACTTATTTTCTAAATACTTAGGAGCAAACATTTTTCCTGAATTTAACTTTCCTACGTCTTTGGCCCTATCTATAATCTTTAAATGGCCATTGCTATCTAATACTCCCGCATCACCTGTTTTTACCCAACCTTTTTTATCTATTGTCTCTTTTGTAGCTTCTTCATTTTTATAATATCCTTTAAAAACTCCTGGCCCCTTATAAAATACTTCTCCATCCTCAATTTTTATATCAACCCCAGGAAAAACAGGTCCTACAGTTTTTGGATCAACATCTCCATTACGATGTAAAGAAACAAAAACACTGGCCTCAGTTTGTCCATATAGAACCTTTAAATTAATTCCTAATGACCTATAAAAAAGAAAAGTGTCTGGGCCCATAGCTTCCCCAGCAGTATAAGCAATTCTTACTCTNGTTAATCCCAAATTATTCTTTAATGGGCCATAAACGAAAAAATAGCCAAGTCCGTATAGGAGCCTAGATAATAAAGGTACTTTTTTCTTATCTAAAATATCGTTTCCCCATTTTTTAGCAATATTCATAAAATAATTAAATGCCCAAAGTTTTATTTTAGCGGCATCCTGCATTCTTACCATTAATTGAGTAAGCATACCTTCCCAAACTCGTGGAGGCGCAAAATAGTATGTAGGCCCTATTTCTCTCATGTCTATTGTTAAAGTGTCTCTACTTTCCGGACAATTAATACAAAAACCAGAGATATATGATTGAGCAACACAAAAAATATTATCTCCAACCCAAGCCATAGGAAGATAAGCAACAACCTCATCATTAAAAGAAGTATTTTCCAACTCACAGGCAACGCTTGTTACGGAAATTATATTATAATATGAAAGCAATACTCCTTTTGGTCTTCCAGTTGTTCCAGATGTATAAAGCATAATAGAAATATCATCTTTAGCCGTATTATCAATATCTTCATCAAGGCTAATATCAGTTTCATTATCTAGATTTAAAATATTATCCAATGCTAAAGTATCTGTTTTTTGATAATTTTCTAAGCCTCTAGGATCATCATAAAATATACTTTTTAGTAAAGGCAATTTATCTTTTATCTCTATAAGTTTATCTACTTGTTCTTGGTTTTCTACAATAGCAATTTTAACTTCTGCATGCTCTAAAATATATTGTAACTCATCTGCAACAGAATCTTGATAACAAGGTACAGGAACAGCTCCTAATATTTGTGCCGCTGCTATTGATAAATATAGATTGGGTCTATTATCTCCAATTATTGCTATTTTTTCTCCTCGCTTTAAACCAGTATCTTTTAATCCTTTAGCAAGTATAAGCGCCCTTTCATAAAAGACATCCCAGGTTAAAGTTTGCCAAATGCCATACTCTTTTTCTCTAACACTTGGTTTACCTTTGTAAATAAGAGCATTATTCCTTAAAATTTTTGGAAAAGTATCTAATTTATTAAAGTCTCGTGACATATTTCAATTCTTCATTAAAAAAATAGTTTAATTTATACATTTAAGTATATATTTGATACTTATGAATCAAAAAGAAAGCAAATAATAATATTATTTTTTATTTGAAAACTCTTTCATAAAAAGTATTGGGAAAATAATGTTTAAAAAATACAATAATCAATTAATTATAATTCATCACATATCTAAATATTTTTTAATTATAATGATATGTTTTCATTTTAGTAATAGCGCTTTAGCTAACCCTAAAAAAATTATCAAAAATGTAATTTGTAAAGAGAAAAGTATTTTTAAAGATTTTCTTGAAAACAGCCAAAATGAGAAACTAATTTGGTTTGGATTGTCTGAAGATGGTTCAACTATAACAGAGCTCTTTTCTTCTTCAACAGGCAGTTGGACAATTCTAGAAACAGACACAAATGGAATATCTTGTGCTACAATTGGAGGCAAGGATTCACAAAACTTAATTTATAATCAATAATGGAAAGCATATGACTACTTCAACAGATATAAGCGCCTCAGATTGGAAAAAAAATAAAGCTAATTATTGGGCTCTAACTCCTATATCTTTTTTAGAAAGAACAAATAAAATTTGGCCCGAAAAAATTGCATGGATTCATGGCTCTAAAAGCAATACATATAAAGAATTGCGNTCTAGATGCCTTAANATAGCAAATGGTCTTAAAATTAAAGGCATCAAAAAAGGAGATACCGTCGCAGCACTTCTTCCAAATGTACCCGCTATGATTGAATGTCATTTTTCAGTAATGATGGCAGGTGCCATCTTAAATACAATAAATACAAGACTAGATTCAAAAGCAATTACCTTTATCCTTAAACATGGTAAAGCTAAAATGATTTTTGTTGACCCCGAATTCAATAAAGTAATCACTGAAGCTATTGAAGACCTTCCTTTAAATAAAAGGCCCTTAATTATCAAATGTAAAGATGAAGAGTTTATAAAAAACTCACCAATAAAAAATGAAATCACTAATGATGATTTAGCAGAAATAGGAAATACTCAAGCAACCTTAGAGTGGCCAAATGATGAGTGGGATGCATGTAGCCTTAACTATACATCCGGTACAACAGGAGATCCCAAAGGAGTTTTGTATCATCATAGAGGGGCTTGGCTAACAGCTATGAGTAATCAGATGGTCTGGTCTATGGGTAAACACCCAGTTTATTTATGGACTCTNCCTATGTTTCATTGCAACGGATGGTGTTTTCCTTGGACTATTACGGCTTTAGCAGGAACTCATATATGTCTTAGAACTATAAGCGCAAAAAATATTTATGAATCTATAACAAAACACAATGTAACGCATATGTGTGGAGCGCCCATAATATTATCTATGATAATAAATGCTGAAAAAAATGAAATAATAGAAATTAAAAATAAAGTTAACATTATGACTGCAGCTGCGGCTCCTCCACCTGCAATACTAGCAGAAATTGAAAAAAAGGGATTTGAAGTAACCCATGTTTACGGATTAACTGAAGTTTACGGACCAGCAGTAGTATGTGAATGGAAAGAAGAATGGAATAGTTTAAAAACTGAGCCAAAATCCAAAAAAAAAGCAAGACAAGGAGTGCAATACCCTTCTCTGGAAGAACTCTCAATAAGAGATCCAAAAACAATGAAACCTATTCCAAAAGATGGAAAAACAATTGGAGAAGTTATGATGCGAGGAAATATGGTCATGAAAGGTTATCATAATAATAAAAAGGCAACTAATGATTCATTTTCTGGAGCTTGGTTCCACACTGGAGACCTCGGAGTAATGCATGAAGACGGTTACATTGAATTAAAAGATAGATCTAAAGATATAATTATATCTGGTGGAGAAAACATTTCATCAATCGAAATAGAAGAAGCCTTATATAAAAATAGAAAAGTTCTAGTAGCAGCGGTAGTTGCTAAACCAGATAAAAAATGGGGAGAAACTCCCTGTGCATTCGTAGAATTAAAAGATGGAGAAAAAGCTACTGAAAAAGAGATAATTGAATTTTGTAAAACTCATATCGCAAGCTTTAAATGCCCAAAAACAATAATATTTCAAATAATTCCTAAAACTTCAACAGGAAAAATTCAAAAATTTCAATTAAGAGAAATAGCGAAAGAGCTTTAAAAGAATGAATAGATATAAATTAACTATAGAATATGATGGAAAAAATTTTAATGGCTGGCAAAAGCAAAAAAATATGGAGACTGTTCAAGGAATAATTGAAGAGAGCTTGTTTAAGTTTTCTGGAAAAAAAATTACTATTTATGGCGCCGGCAGAACAGATACTGGGGTTCATGCTTCTGGTCAGGTTGCACATTTTGACATAGAAGAAAGTGGGCTGGAGGATAAAGATTCAAAATTAGGTAAATTAACTATGGGTGTGAATTTTTATTTATCTCGGCTCTCTGATAATAGAGCATCCATTCTAGAAACTAAAAAAGTAACTGATGAATTTCACTCTAGATTCTCTGCAAAAGGTAGAAAATATAAATATAGTATTTTAAATAGAAGAACCCCCTCTCCATTATTAAAAGATAAAACATGGAGAATACCAAACCCTTTAGATATTCAATTAATGCAAAATGCCGCAAAATATTTCATAGGTAAACATGATTTTACAGCATTTAGATCCGTGGATTGCCAAGCAAAGTCCCCCGTTAAAACAATTGATAATATTACTATTAACAATGATGGAGAATTAATTGAAATATATGTTGAAGCAAAGTCTTTTTTAATGAACCAAGTTAGAATTATAGCTGGCACTCTTGTAGATGTTGGCTTACTTAAAAAAACAGAAAAAGATATTTTAACAGCTTTAAAAACAAAAGATAAAAAATTTTCTGGNCCTACTGCACCTGCATCAGCTTTAGTCTTGGAAGAAGTTATATACTAAATTTTCAATTTATTTTTCTATAAGTATAAACGCCAGAAGAAACAATTAAAAGACCTCCTAATAATGTTTGTAAATTAGGCAATGAATCAAATATAATATATCCAAAAAATGTTGCCCAAATTATGTGGGTATAACTTACAGGTGCAAGAGTTATGGCCTTCGTTTTAGAGTATGCNCTTAATATTAAGAATTGTCCTAAAGCGCCAAACAAACCTACAGTAGCTAGCCANATCCACTCAATAAAGCCAGGNGTTTTCCATANTTTTAATGATGATGAAAGGTCATAATCTAATAAAATTAAAATTGTCGTTCCAATTAAACCAGCAACACAAGAAAAAATAAGACTTGTTAAAGCCGGCTCTACCGGCGCTAAAACTCTAGTCCCAATTTGGTATAAAGAATAAAACAATGCTCCTAATATTCCATATATTATTCCTTTAAACCAAATTAAATCCACATTTNCAAAATTGATAATATTAGACGGATCAATAACAATAATCATTCCTATAAAGCCAATTATTACAGCTAGCCAACAAGAACTATTTACCTCTTCCTTTAATAAAAAAGGAGATAGCACTACAGTAATTAATGGAGAAAAAAATAAAATGATAGTAGCTTCTGCTAATGTTAAAATGGATAAAGAAGTAAAAAAGAAATATGTCATTAATAACAAAGCAACAGACCTCAAGACTTGAACTAAAATTAACTTAGGGTATTTAAGGCCAGAGTTAAAACCTAATAAATAAACTAATACAACTCCTAATAAGACAATAAGAAAATGAAATGTATACCTAGCCCATACTATCTGCGTTATAGAGAAATCATCAGATAAAAATTTAGCAATAGCTTCCATAGAGGCAAAAGACAATAATGTAAAAATATAAATTATTATGCCTACTTTTTCACTTTTAATTTTCATATAAATTTTTAAATTAAGACATATTATTCTGATATTTTTTTATAATATCAAAATAAATATTAGTTAATAATTCCAAGTCATCAACTTTTATAGATTCATCTATTTGATGCATAGTTTTACCTACTAAACCAAACTCTATTACATTACATATATCTTTAATAAAGCGCGCATCAGAAGTTCCTCCACTAGTAGAGAGNTCAGGTTTAAGTCCTGTATTTTCCTTAATAGCNTTCTCTACAATATTAATGAAATCATCAGGTTCTGTTATAAAAGGTTCGCCACTTAATTCGGTNTCTAATTCCCATTTAAATAAACTTTTATCATACTTAATACTATCAAGATTACTTTTAATAATATTTCTTAAGCTGCTTTCAGAATGAAGAGTATTAAACCTTATATTAAACTTAGACTCAATTTTTAAAGGAATAACATTTGAAATATTATTGCCTACATCTATAGAAATAAATTCAAGATTAGATGGCTGAAAGTGATCATTGCCTTTATCAAGTTCAACTTCCGATAAAGCTGATATAAACTTGGACATTAGTGGTAAAGGATTAGCTGCTTTATGTGGATAAGCAACATGGCCCTCTTTTCCATTTACTTTTAGTAATCCATGTAAACTGCCCCTCCTACCAATCTTAATCATTTCACCTAGTTTATTAGGGTTTGTAGGTTCTCCTACTATGCAATGATCAATTTTCTCTCCCATATCTTGAAGCTTTGGAAGCATNGTTTTTGTACCATGTTTTGCATGACCTTCTTCATCTCCAGTTAAGAGAAAACTTACACNAAAAGATTTATTATATTCATTAATATATCGAGCAAAAGCAGCTATAAAAGCGGCTATAGANCCTTTCATATCAGCCACACCTCTTCCAACTAAATTTCCATTTAAAATTTCGGCCTCGAATGGTGAGGTGCTCCATTTTTCTTTGTTACCTGCAGGTACCACATCTGTATGNCCAGCAAAGCATAGAGTTTTTCCTTTGCCAATTTTAGCATATAAATTGTTTACTAAAGCATCTTTTCCCACTCCATCAACGTCTCCCGAAGGCATTCTATAACATTCAAAGCCTAATAAAGTTAAAANCTCTTCAACAAATAACAATGCCCCCTCGTCTTTCGGCGTTTCAGACGGAAATCTTATTAATTCTTTAGCTATATATAATGGGTCTGATAATTTTTTATAATCAATATTAAAATTCACAATAACTCTCTTTTCTATATGATTAGTATTTTTGGTAATTACTTATTGGAACATGTGTAATTTTGGAGCTATAGTCAATTAAGAAATATTTTAACTTTGGAGAAAAGTTTAATGGAATATTGGTTATTCAAATCAGAGCCTAGCACTTGGTCATGGGAAGATCAGGTCAAAAAAGGTAAAGAAGGTGAAGGATGGGATGGTGTAAGAAACTACCAAGCAAACAATAATATGAAAAAAATGAAAATTGGGGATTTAGGTTTTTTTTACCATTCTGTAAAAGAAAAACAAATAGTAGGAATAGTTAGAGTCATTGGGGAACATAGGCCTGACCCTACTGATAAAAAAGGNATTTTTGGCATGGTNGTAATTGAAGCAGTTAAAGAAGTAAATAAATATGTACATCTCTCTGATATAAAATCTAATGAAAATTTATCAGAATTAGCGCTTATTAAACAAGCGCGATTATCCGTAGTTCCTGTTTCAAAAGCACATTGGAAAGAAATATGTTTAATGGCAGAAACCGAAAATAAATTTTAAAATGAGTAATATCTACGCAGAATCTGGTATTAAAAAAAATACTAAAATTTGCAAATTAGAAGATTTAGAAGAAGAAAGGGCCATCACAAAAAAGGGAAAAGATAAATATCTTCCAGGCATAATAATTTACAAACACAATAGCCTTATTTACATATGGCTAAATAATTGCCCTCATGCAAATTTAACATTGGATATAATAGAAGGACGAGTTCAAGCTAAAGATAATGATTTATTATGTGCAAACCATGGAGCAAAGTTTAATCCAATTACAGGCGAGTGCATAAAAGGNCCTTGCAAAAATTCTTATTTAAAAAGTTTTCCTTTTAAAATAAAAAATGATTATGTTCTTGCTGGATAAAAAANTTATCTTTAATTATTAATTAATTAAAATATGGGAGGTATAATTGAGCGCAGATAAAATAGCAGTAAAAACNAATTGGAAAAATAATACTCATTTAGATAAAAATAGTTATGANAAATTTTATGAGAAATCAATTAATGATCCAGAAGGCTTTTGGAGTGAACAAGCTTTAAATATAGACTGGTATAAACCTTTTACTAAAGATGCTATTAAAAAAGTTAATTTTTCAAAAGATAATCTAGAAATAAAGTGGTTCTATGATGGCAAGTTAAACGTCTCATATAATTGCATAGATAGGCACTTAAAAAATAAAAGTGATAATACTGCTATAATTTGGGAAGGAGACAACCCAAATGAAAGCAAAAATATTACTTATAAAGAATTGCACACTGACGTGTGTCTAATGGCCAATGTATTAAAAAAAAGAGGAGTTAAAAAAGGAGACAGAATAACAATTTATATGCCTATGATNCCAGAGGCATCCTATGCAATGTTAGCTTGTGCTAGAATAGGAGCTGTTCATTCTGTTGTATTTGGAGGATTTTCTCCCGATAGCATTGCAGATAGAATTATAGATTGTAAGTCAGACTTTATTATTACAGCTGATGAAGGCTATAGAGCAGGTAAAATAATTCCACTAAAAAACAACGTAGATGAAGCATTAAAAAGGTGTGAAAATGTAAAATCTGTTTTAGTTATTAAGAGAACTGGTAACGAAATTAATATGGAACCAAATAGAGATGTTTGGTGGCATGAAGAAAAATTAACTGTAGATTCTATTTGTGAGCCTGAAATTATGAATGCGGAGGATCCATTATTTATTCTTTATACTTCTGGGTCTACGGGTAAACCTAAAGGTGTTTTGCATACTACTGGCGGATATATTGTATATGCATCAATTACTCATAAATATGTATTTGATTATAAAGATGGNGATATTTATTGGTGTACAGCAGATGTTGGCTGGGTTACTGGGCACTCATATATTGTATATGGNCCTCTTGCTAATGGAGCAAAAACCTTAATGTTTGAGGGTGTGCCTAACTATCCAACTTCATCCAGGTTTTGGGAAGTAATAGATAAACATCAAGTTAATATATTTTATACAGCTCCTACAGCTATAAGAGCCTTAATGAAAGAAGGCGATAAACCTGTTAAAAAAACTAAAAGAAATAGTTTAAGGTTACTAGGAAGTGTAGGGGAACCTATTAACCCAGAAGCTTGGAATTGGTATTACAAAATTATTGGAGAAGAAAAGTGTCCTATTGTGGATACTTGGTGGCAGACAGAAACTGGAGGTATATTAATAAGTCCTCTTCCAGGAGCAATTGACTTAAAGCCAGGTTCTGCTACTAAACCTTTCTTCGGAATATCGCCAGCTTTAGTAGATAACGAGGGAAATAAACTAGAAGGAGAAGCTGAAGGTAACTTAATATTAGAAACATCATGGCCAGGACAAATGAGAACTGTTTATGGAGATCATCAGCGCTTTGCTGATACTTATTTTTCAACATTTGAAAATGTATATTTTACAGGTGATGGTGCAAAAAGAGATTCTGATGGCTATTGGTGGATTACAGGAAGAGTAGATGATGTTATTAATGTAAGTGGTCATAGGATGGGGACTGCAGAAGTAGAAAGCGCTCTGGTTTCCAATGAAAATGTTGCNGAGTCAGCTGTTGTTGGATATCCTCACGACATAAAAGGGCAAGGCATTTATGCGTATGTTACTTTAACTGATAATATAGTTCCAACAGAAGAATTAAGGAAAGAATTGTTGCTTTGGGTTAGAAAAGAAATAGGGCCTATTGCAACACCAGATCTTATTCAATGGGCTCCCAGTCTTCCGAAGACACGTTCAGGAAAAATTATGCGTCGAATCCTAAGAAAGATTGCTGCAAATGAACATGATCAACTTGGTGACATATCAACTCTTGCAGATCCAGGAGTTGTTAAAGANTTAATAAATGATCGAATGAACAGATAACTCTAAAAATCAGTTACTCTTCCATTTTTTTCCCAATCGCCGTATCTTGTTGGCTCAGGTCCTTTTTGTCCGCCTATTTCCTTAGATATTTTTTTTATATTTTTTTTATTTTTATTTTTTTTATCTGTATTTTTTATTTTTTTCATGTCTGTACCATAAGATTTAGATTAGATATATTATATATAGTAAGCTACTAAATAAATAAAAAGAAAATATATACTAAATGTCAATCAATAACTCAAATCCAAGAATGAAAGCTATAGAAGAAATTACTAGTATNTTAAATGGAGATAATTATAAATCANCTGATANTGAAGATGCATTTTATAGATCATTAATTAGTCATGCTTTAAGANGATTAGGAGAAATACATTTTTATTTAANAAAATATATTAAAAAGCCTCTTAAAACAGACCAAAACCATATTTTAGCAAATTTAATAATTGGTGCGGTGCAAATAATATATATGAGAGTTCCTAGTTATGCGGCAGTCAATGATAGTGTAAAATTAGCTAAAAAAAATACCCCACATCATTTTAAATTCATTAATGCTGTTCTAAGACAATTATCTAGAGATATGGAGAATAAAAAATTAGAAAAATTATCACCTCTCAATAACATTCCTAGTGAAATAGTAAATAAATGGAAGAATGAATTCAGCGAAGATCAATTAATAAAAATTGCTAATCAACACCTTTTAGCTCCTCCAGCTCTTGATATATCAATATCTNCAAAAGAAAATATAAACAAATGGAAGGTTAGTCTAAAAGGAAAAGCTTTTGGTAAAAATAACATTAGATTACTAAATAATTATGGAAAAATTGATAAATTAAATGGCTATAAAGAAGGTAAGTGGTGGATACAAGATATAGCAGCGCAATTACCTGTTAAAATTTTATTANCCAAATTAAAAAAAGATGCATATGTGATTGATTTATGNGCTGCTCCTGGTGGTAAAACAGCNCAATTATTAAGTAATAATTTGAATGTAACATCCATTGAATNAAATAGTATGAGAGCAAAAATATTAAAGAGTAACTTAAAGAGGCTCAATTTAAAGACAGAATTAGTAATAAAAAATGCTAATCAGTATAAGCCAAAAAAATTGGCTGATGCTATTGTGCTTGATGCTCCTTGTAGTTCTTCAGGAACTATAAGAAAAAACCCTGATATTTTGTGGAGACTTTCAAATATAAAAAATAATTATCTATCTAATTTAAATTCACTTTTAAAAATTCAATCAGATTTATTATATTCTGCTTCTAAAATGTTAAAANCTCGAGGTACTCTANTATATTCTGTTTGCTCATTAGATGAAGATGAAGGAGTTAATCAAATTGTTGATTTTATGAAGAAAAATAGTAAATNTGTAATAGATCCAATAAATGAAGCGGAGATTGATATAACAAAACAAGCAATTACTAAGGAAGGCTTTATTAGAACATTACCTTTCTTTAATTCAGAACTAGGTGGAATGGATGGATTTTTTATAGCAAGATTAATAAAAACAAACTAACTATATTATATTAAATTTTAGGATTAATTTCATATTGAAAAAAAATAATATACTTATATCTCCCTCTATTCTTGCAGCTGACTTTTCAATGTTAGGCCAAGAAGTTACTAATATAGATAGCGCAGGGGCCGATTGGATACATNTAGATATTATGGATGGTCATTTTGTTCCTAATCTAACTATTGGGCCTGAAGTAGTATCAAACCTAAGAAAATATACTAAAAAATTATTTGANGTNCACTTAATGACTCAACCTGCAAATAACTGGATTAAACCATTTTCTGAAGCAGGAGCTGATATAATTACTATTCATATCGAGGCTGAAGAAAATATTAAAAAAACTCTTAAAGCCATTCGAGATATAGGCTTAAAAGCCGGAATATCAATAAAACCCTCTACGTCTGAATATGAACTTGAGCCATATCTAGATTTTTGTGATTTAGTATTAGTAATGACTGTTAACCCTGGGTTTGGTGGACAAAAATTTATGCCCTCTCAATTAAAAAAAATTAGCAATATTAATAAATTAATTAATAATAAAAAATTGAATACTTTAATAGAAGTCGATGGCGGA
This sequence comes from Candidatus Pelagibacterales bacterium, assembly GCA_002720535.1. Lineage (GTDB taxonomy): Bacteria > Pseudomonadota > Alphaproteobacteria > TMED109 > TMED109 > TMED109. The sequence continues at coordinate 151,869 of PBIU01000008.1, forward strand.
ATAAATTTAGAAACCTCAAAATTATGTATAGAAGCTGGAGCAGATATATTGGTAGCAGGAAGTGCTATTTTTTCAGAAAAGAAATCTAATTACTCTCAAATAATTCAATCTCTAAGAAATGAGAGCTAAGGTAGTTTAAATTGCCCACTAAATCTTCCAGCCTTAATATAAAGCAAGTATTTTATAAAAGTGCTTTATATAACTTTTGGCTAAATATTAGTAAGCCTGAAAATATTTTTCAAGACGTAAAAGACCCATGGGAAGGGGAAGGACAACTGGCTGATGCAATTTTTCAAGGAAGATATAATTTTGCAGGTGAAGAAGTTCACGCACCTAACAAACCTTTATGGGAACCTAATGGTGTAGGCCCCTGGTGGCTTTCAGAAATGCACGGGTTTTCCTGGCTAAGGCATTTTAGGGCTAGAGATGGGGTTACATCTAGACAATATGCTAGAGCATTAATTTCTGATTGGATAAGAGATGGTAATTATAAATATAATCCAATTAGCTGGCAAATGGATATTCTTGGAAGAAGAATAGCTTCTTGGATATCTTATTCTGAAATGTTAAAAGAAGGAGCAGATAGGGAATTTTTAGAAAAATTTTATCAATTAATAACGGCACAATCAAAACACCTTAGCAGAACAATTAATAAAAATAAAAATATCCCGGAAGTTTTTAATGCATTAAGAGGATTAATGATATCAGGTATATGTCTAAGTGGTGGTGAAAAACGTTATAATTTAGCTAAAAATATTCTTTTATTTGCTTTAAATAATCAAATATTAAATGATGGGGTTCATAAAAGTAAACAGCCTTCTATATCATTAGATNTACTAACTGATTTAATTTGGATAAGAAGTGCTCTTCCAGAAAATGATGCTTTGATAGAAACTTTAGATACATACATAACTAAAATTAGTCATGCTATTAGATCATTAAGGCTAGGAGATGGGACTTTACTTAGATCAAATGGTGGAAAATCTTATTCTAGAGATGCAATAGATAAAGTATTAGATAAAACTGGAATTAAATTAAAATCTAAAATATCTGCAAGTTTAAAGTCAGCAGGTTATGAGAGATTGGCAGCAGGAAGATCAGTAATTTTATTAGATTGCTCTATTAAAGAAAAAAACCTTTACCATGGAAGCCTAAGTTTTGAAATGAGTTTCGGAAGAGANAGAATGATTGTTAATTGTGGTCCTACTCCTTTTAATAATAAAAAATGGGAAAAAGCTCTTTCTAGTTCTGCGGCACATTCTACTCTAGTAATTAATGATACCAATTCTTCTACTAATGAGAACTATAAAGAATTTAAAGTAAATACGGGAAGAGAANTTACTTCTGGCTTCGAAATAATTTCTTCTCGTCATAATGGATATGAAAATATATATTCTGCAATTCATAAAAGAGTTTTAAAACTTGATTCACGCGGCAGTCTTTTAAAAGGAATAGACAATATAATTTCTGGCCCCAAAATTAAGTTTAAAATACATTTCCATTTGCACCCAAAAGTAAATGTTCGCTTAACCAGAAATAAAGAGAGGATACTTCTTTTAATTCCTAGTGGTGGGTGGGAATTTTACATAACCAAAAATAATACTAAATTGAGTTTAAATATAGAGGAGTCCATCTATGTGGAAGANAATGGCCAAATAAAAAAATCAAATCAATTTGTAATTAATGGAGAAACTTCTAACGCNGGAGCGCAAATAGAATGGTGNTTATCAAAAACAACATTATGAACGAATAATACAACCAGCTATTGAAAGTCCCACACCGAATCCCATTAACATAATCTTCATATTAGGTTTATATAAGCCACTATCTATTGACTGTTTNATAGCTATTGGAATAGTTGCTGAGACAGTATTACCCATATTTTTAATATTTTGAAACCACTTTTCGTCAGGAATATTTAATTTTAACTTTAACTGCCTTAAAATTACAGCACTAGCCTGATGAAAAATATACAAATCTATATCGTCTTTTTCTAAATCAGCTTTTTCTAATAACTCATTAAAAACCTTAGGCACTTCTCTTAAAGAAAACTTAAACACTTTTTGCCCATCCATAAATAATTTTTCTTTTCCTTCGTGGTTTTCTAAAGCAAGTAAGTTTCCTCCACTGCCGTCAGTAAAAAAAGCAAAAGGCCCAACGACACCATTTCCTTTATTTTCTACCAATGCAACTGCAGCACCATCGGAAAAAATAGGCCTATTAGTTCTATCTTGTTTTGCAATATAGTTTGTATAAGTATCGGCACAAATTACTAATACTTTTTTTAAGCCTTGCTGATATATCATAGAACTTGCAGCAGATAAGCCATATACAAAACCCGAACAACCCTGNATTAAATCAAAAGCCATCAAATTTTTAGGCAAACCCAAAATATCTTGAATTAAACATGCTGAAGTAGGNAGCCTTGAGAAGGGAGATTGGCTAACATGTATTATTCCGTCTACGTTATTTTGCCCAACTCTTGATAGTAATTTTTTTGAGGCATCAATTACTAAACTTTTCTCGTCTTCGCCTTTATCTAAAACATGCCTCGAATGAATTCCTGTTTTATCTTTTAATTTATCTATTACCCAGTCAGGGTTTATTTTACTTAAGTCTTCAAGTGACTCTTTTTTATTCCCTAAAACATATTCTATGTCGGTAATTTGCAAAATTAAAACCCTTAATTTATTTTTCAATGCTATAATAAATATATTAACAACAATATATAAACAAAGCGTGGAATTTATCAATTTTAACTATAAAATAAAAATATAACTTATAAAAGAAATAATAATGTCAACTTTATCANATCAGAGCCTACTCGAAATAAAAAATATTATTGCTGAAATATCTCTTCAAGCTGCTAAAGTAATAATGCAGAATAAAAACTCTGCAATAAAAATTAAAGAAGACGATACCCCTGTGACANTCGCAGATGAAGAATCAGATAAATTAATTAATAATTTACTTCTTAAAAATTTTCCTAACATACCTATTGTAAGTGAAGAAAGAGAATATCCAAAAAATACAATAGGTAATAATTTACATTGGATTATAGATCCGCTAGATGGAACTAAATCATTCATAGAAGGTAACGAAGATTTTTGCGTATGTATTGCATTAGCTTTAAATCAAAAGCCAATAATTGGATGCATAGCTCACCCTCCGTCAGAAAAAATATGGGTTGGCGGAATAAATATTGGTTCCTCAANGAAANAACAAAAATATAATTATCAAAAAATATATTGTAGAAATATTCCTANTGAAGGTCCTACAATAGCAATTAGTAGGCATCATACTGGCCCTAAATTAACAGAATGGTTATCGTCGTTAATTTATGTTAAAGAAAAACGTATTGGTAGTGCTTTGAAATTCTCATTAATTGCCGAAGGCAAAGCAGATGTTTTTCCCAGAACTACTAATACCTATGAATGGGACAGTGCAGCAGGTCAGGCAATTATAGAAGGAGCTGGTGGCAAAGTCACTCAAATGGACAACAAAGAAATGATTTATGGAAGAAAAGATAAAAAGAATCCAAATTTTATAGCTTATGGCAATCCTAATTGGATTAAATTTTTAAGGAATAAGTCGCAGTGGAATACCTAGCTTCATCTATCTGGATAAAAAGTTTATTTATAAGTTTTATAATTAGTGTTTTAACAATCAAACTATCATTATTAATTATAAATAAAACAAAAACCATAGATACACCTAANAAAAGATCTAACCATAGTATTCCTACCCCAAAAGGAGCAGGAATAGGTTTGGTATTATCATTTTTAATTATATATTATATATTTTTTTCTATAAATGATTTAATTTTTACAACTTGTGTTGCACTACTTAGTCTTATATCTTTTATTAATGATAATAAACATGTCTCTATAATATACAGGCTTATAATACAAATTATTTTAGCCTTATTAGTTCTACTTTTATGGGAGCCTCTAATTAATTTNCCTTTACTAAGTAATATAATTCCAAAATGGATAGGATTAACTATTGTAATACTTTTTATAATATGGATGACAAATTTATATAACTTTATGGATGGNATTGATGGTATTTCTAGTACTCAATCTATAATTATTGGCATAGGAGTGGGTTCTTGTTTATTTTTATCTCAAGATGTAAATAAACTTGAAAACATTCTCGCAGGCTTTTTTGTTGGAGCAGGGGCAGCATTTTTAATTTGGAATTGGCATCCGGCTANAGTGTTTCTTGGTGATGCCGGTTCTATACCAATAGGATTTATTAATGCTATTTTAATTTTACTTTTATTTAAAAATGGTCTTTGGTATGTGGCAATAATATTAAATAGTTATTATGTTTCTGATGCTTCTATAACACTATTAAAAAGGATAATTAATAAAGAAAAGCCTTGGGAAGCTCATAAAAGTCATTTTTATCAAAAGGCAATAAAAAATGGNAACAGTCACTCAGCGGTGTGCACTTTTATTGCAATTCATGGTCTTTTGCTTATAACACTGGCTCTATATTCAACTATAAACCCAAATAATATAAATATTTTTTTTTCAATTCTTATAAGTAGCTTATCTACAATATATCTTTTATATTATTTAGATAAAACACCAAAAAATAATAAGAGAGTATAATAATGCATNCTATGATTAGATTATTTTTAATTTGTAACATAGATGGTATATTAAGTGTAATNGCATTCTTTGGTGCATACTGGCTAAGACTNGAAGNATTTCCTGCAACTCCNATTATAAGTNCTTTAATTGTATTTTTTTCTACAATATGCTCTTTTATTTTATTTGGAATATATAAAAGAATTTGGAGATATTCATCTACGGATGACTTNCTCATAATAACNAAAGCATCANTAATATCNGTAATTTTGGCCGCATTTGCCTTTTTTCTAACAACAAGACTAGAAGATATGCCAAGGTCTACAATGCTTATTTATTTAATATTACTNACTATANTAAGTGGAGGAACTAGAATATTTTATAGACTGTTAAGAGATAAAACNTTAGCACCNATAAATAANATTAATGAAAGAATTAAAGTCTTNTTAATTGGCGCAACTGATGAAGCAGAAGCCTTGATAAGATCTTCTCATAAGCCNGATGGNCCTTATCANATTATAGGNATATTTGATAATGATAAAAATAAATTAGGNAGAAAAATTAGAGGTATAGACATAATCGGCTCTATCGAAAAAGTTTTCGACTCCAACAACATTATTAAAACAAANAAAATTACNAAAATAATAATTGCTGATCAAAATATATCNAGAAATGAAATAGACTCACTACTTAAATATACNGATAAAATTGGAATATCATTAGCACGCCTTCCAAAAATATCAGAGTTAAANAAAGCNCAAGATAATAATTCAAATGAGACACGCCCAATAGATATAGAAGACTTNTTAGGAAGGGCAGAAACTAGGTTTAATAAAGAAGAACTAGAAAAGTTAATAAGNAATAAAATAATATTAATTACTGGAGCGGGAGGAACTATAGGAACTGAATTAGCTAATCAAATATCTGANATGAGTCCAAAAACTATAATTTTATCAGACTACTCTGAATATGCTTTATGGAATATTACTGATAAAATTACTTCTAAAATAAATGAGGCAAATGTATCATCTATATTATTAGACGTTCGAGACAAACATGCTNTAGANAANGTTTTTAAAGAAGAAANCCCTGATATAGTTCTACANGCNGCTGCCTTAAAGCATGTTCCTATATGTGAAAANCATCCTGCTGANGCAATGAAAACTAATATTCTTGGAACAAAAAATGTTTCTGAGACTGCAATTAAATATAAAACTAAAATAATGGTATTAATCTCTACTGATAAAGCNGTAGACCCTACTAATTTTATGGGAGCGTCAAAGAGAGCAGCAGAAATATATATACAAAACTTAGACAAAGAAAATTCTATTACAAATTTTGTTACAGTAAGATTTGGTAACGTTCTTGGGTCTACAGGATCTGTAATACCACTCTTTCAAAAACAAATTAAAAGAGGTGGCCCATTAAGAGTAACCCATAAAGACACTACTCGATTTTTTATGAGTGTTAAAGAAGCAGTAGAATTAGTTTTAATCTCATTAAGTTCCTCAGTAAATAAAAAAGAAAGAGGATACATAAATGTTCTTGAAATGGGAGAACCGATGAAAATTGATAATTTAGCCAAACAACTTGCTAGACTATCAGGACTTACTCCAGGTAAAGATATTGAAATAATATATACAGGATTAAGAACTGGTGAAAAGCTTCATGAAAAATTATTTCATCAAGATGAAGAAAAGCTTAAAACTGACCATCCTGATATTTTAATAGCTAAATCTAGAAAATTAAATTTTGCTGAGATAAATGAAATATTATCTTCAATGGATAATTCATTAATGCAAAATGATGAAAAAGAAGCTTTAAGAACACTTAAAAAGCTTGTACCGGAATTTTCTGTTGACCCCAAAAATAATATTTATTAAGGAATTAATATGTCACACAATCTAATTAAAGTTAAACGAGCCATCATATCTTTATCTGACAAAAATAATATTGAGGCTTTGATAAGTATTATTAAAAAATATAATATTGAGGTATTGTCAACAGGCGGCACTGCTAAAGTAATTAGAGAGCATGATGTAGAAGTTACAGATATTTCAGATTATACAAACTTTCCAGAAATGTTAGATGGAAGAGTAAAAACATTGCATCCTAAAGTTCATGGAGGCCTATTAGGCAGAAGTAATATAAGTCAACATGAAAAAGAAATGCAAGAGCATGATATTGAACCAATTAATTTATTAATAGTTAATTTATACCCTTTTTCAGAGACAGTTGAAAATGGTGAAAATTTTGAAGAATGCATAGAAAATATTGATATTGGAGGACCTTCTATGATCAGGTCTGCCGCCAAAAACCATGAAAATGTATGCGTAATTACAAACCCAGAAGACTACGAAGACCTTAACAAAATATTAGAAAAAAATTCAGGTAGCACTAGTTTAATTGATAGAAAGCTGTATGCCTCAAAAGCTTTTTCTAAAACAGCCTTTTATGACAGTATGATCTCTCAATGGCTTACTAAACAATTAAATGTTTCATGGCCAGATACAGTCACTATTTCAGGTAAACTAGTAGAAAAATTAAGATATGGAGAAAACCCACATCAAGAATCTGCTGTATACAAAAAAATGGACCATAAGTTAAATGGCGTTGTAAAAGCAGGCCTATTGCAGGGCAAACCTCTTTCTTACAATAATCTGAATGACTCAGATGCAGCATATGATTTAATAAACGAATTCAAAGAGCCAACGATAGCAATAATTAAACATGCAAACCCATGCGGAGTTTCTTCTAAAAAATCAATTTGTGATGCTTGGGAGTCCGCATTAAGAACAGATCCTCAAAGTGCTTTTGGAGGAATAGTCGCTAGCAATAAAGAAGTTACTGAAGAACTTGCAAAAAAAATGGACAAAATATTCCTAGAAGTAATTATTGCCCCAAGTTTTTCTAAAGCTGCAGTTAATATTTTTTCAAATAAAAAAAATTTAAGGCTATTAAAAATTAGGCCTCAAAAAAATGTTATAAATTCTGACCATATAATAAAAGATCTATCAGATGGCTTTCTGATGCAAGATAAAGATAATGAAGCTTTAGATGAAAATAATTTAAATATAGTTACAATAAAAAAACCTACCTCAAAAGAAATAACAGATTTAATTTTTGCTTTTAAAATAGCCAAACATGTAAAGTCAAATGCAATTATATATGCAAAAAACAATTCAACAGTTGGAATAGGAGCCGGCCAAATGAGTAGAATTGACTCTTCTCAAATTGCCGCTATTAAATCAAAAAAAGCTTCCAAATTAGCTGGATTAAAAACCAATATGGCTGAAGGGTCTGTATTAGCCTCTGATGCATTTTTTCCTTTTGCAGACGGCCTTATTGCTGCAGCGGAAGCAGGGGTAACATCTATTATTCAACCAGGCGGGTCTATAAGAGATAACGAAGTTATAGATGCGGCTAATAAACTTGGCTTATCTATGGTATTCTCTGGCATCAGACACTTCAGACACTAATAATGCTTGGGTTCAATCACTCTTTGTAATAAAAACAATCCTAATAAAAAAAATGCAATTATTGAAGCCATTCCTACCCTCTGACTATCAAATATAGTAACTATAAAAGCAAGAATAGCGGGTCCTAAAAATGCAGTGCATTTGCCTGAAACAGCATATATACCGAAGGTTTCGGCATTGTTTCCCTTTACGATATACCTCGACATAAATGACCTACTAGAAGATTGAATGGAACCTATAAAAAATCCAAGAGCAGATCCAAAAACTAAAAACCATTCTTTACTATTAAGAAACAAGGTTATACTTCCAATAACTATTAAAAAAATTAAAGATAAATTAATCACATATTTTGGTCCTACCTTATCGTCTATATATGAAAAAAATAGAGCCCCTAGTCCTGCAGTTATGTTTATTAAGATTCCAAAAATTATAATCTCTGAAAAACTCATATTAAAAGTACCAGCTGCATATAAACCGCCAAATGCAAAAAGGGTGTTTAATCCATCAGTATAAATCATTCTTGATAATAAAAAACGGCCCTTATTGCTATTTGAAAATAAGGATTTTATATTTTTAATAACCTCAATAAATAGATTTTCTTTTTGCGTATTTTTATCCTTACTAAAGTTATTAATTTTTAAGAGAAAAGGAATAGAAAAAAATATGAACCATATAGCAACAATTGGTCCAGCAATCCGAATATTAGCTGATAAATTTTTCTCTATTCCAAATAAAGGAGTATCTGTTTGCACAAAACCAAATAATATAATTAACAGACAAATAATACCTCCCGCATATCCAAAAGCCCACGACTTTCCTGATAAACTTCCTATTTGTTCCTTCTTAGCAAAGGATGGAAGTAATGAATTGTAAACCATGCCGCCTAGTTCAAATGCGACATTAGAAATTATAACTAAAATACAAACAAAAAAAATAGATTCTGGAACAGGATAAGCAAACCAAAACAAAGCTGCGCCAATGGAAGAAATTATTGTAAAAGTTCTTAGCCAAAATTTATAACTTAAATTTTTATCTATATGCCTCCCAATAAAAGGTGATATGCAAGCAACCAAAAAAGCTGAAATAGATATAGACCAACCCCATAATATAGATGCTTTCTCTGGATCTCCTACAATTGCCTTTTCAAAATAAGCTGCAAAAATAAATGTTATTATAACTGTTGCAAATGGGGAATTTGCCCAATCATATATGCAGTAAGCAAAAAAAGGCTTTATTTTATTTGAGAAAAACATTTTCCTTTTATTGTTCACTTTGTAAAGCTTTTATTTTTTCTTCTATTTCTATAACTCTTCTTGCATTTCCTGGATGCATTCTAAAAAAAGAATCCTTCATCAATTCAGGCGCATAAATAGAAAGTCTTCTAAAATAGTTTGCAACCTTATTTTGCGAAATACCTGCTTTTATAGCAAATTCTACTCCATATAAATCAGCTTCAGTTTCTTTTTCTTCTGTTTGAAAAATTAATAAATCACTTATTTTTTGAAGTGAAGGTTTTTCTTCTACGGGTATTGGATTAGCATTACTTTCATATAAAGGNTCTCCTTTATAATGATAAACATTATGTGCCAACTCATGTCCTATTAAAAAAGCTAGTTCTTGATCATCTTTAACAAAATCAAAAGTTGCAATAGTTATGTAAATTTTAGACCCATCTGCATATGCATTTGGAATAGGAGAAATCATTGCTTGTACAGGATAGCCACAGATAACTTCACTTGTTAAATTATGTAAAATTTCTTTCTTTTGCCTTTTAATTGTAATTTTTAAATTACCTTTAATTGCTGCCTCGTCTAATAATGCTCTATAATTCTCTTTACTTACTGAGTTACTATTTATTGAAATAATTAAATCTCCCTCCATTACTTGAGATCTATGAGCTGGGCTATTATTTGCGACCGAGACAATCATGGGAAAAAGAATGATGTCATCATTTTCTATATTTTCTGGACTTGCAGCATAAAAAGATGAATTCAATGATAGTGGAAGATCATCTATGTGAGAAACCATAAGGCCAAAAGCATTTATTTTTGCGTTGAGGCAACTATCTATATTGGACTTCATTATAGGCCAAGCAATGTCATGAAGTTTTCTTGATTTCTCTGCTAATGATCTCACTAAAAACTTGCTTTGTTCTTTTATTTCTTTTTCTTCTAGCAGCCCCTCTTTATTTACCGGTTTATATGAANAGATAGAAGAACAGGAAACTAAAAATAATAAGGTTAATAAAACTATAAATCTATAATATATCATTNATNCNCCTAAAATAATTAACTATTTTTACAAATGTAGCACATATTATNATTATACAAAAAAGTTTAGTTTGGAGCGGGCGAAGAGATTCGAACTCTCGACATCTTCGTTGGCAACGAAGTGCTCTACCACTGAGCTACGCCCGCATAAATTTTATTAAAAAATTTACTTTACAATAAAGTGAATTATATAAAAGATTTTAATATTTAGGTCAATNTTATTTGANCACTATGTATTNCAAGGAATAAATNTTANTTTTTANTTTAATTTATTTCAAAAATAAAATATTATATAATTCNTAATGAATTTGGATNAAATATGAACGATAATGAATCAATAATTTCTCCTGAAAACACTATGGAAAANATTATAGTTGATTCAGATACAGCNTCATTTANTANTNATGTAATAGAAGCNTCTAAAACTGGNCCTGTTTTAGTAGATTTCTGGGCAGATTGGTGTGCTCCTTGNAAACAATTAACTCCNATACTAGAAGAATTAGTTAAGTCCTATAAAGGGCTAATTAAGCTTGTAAAAATAGATACAGAAAAAAACCAAGAATTATCACAACAATTACAAATTCAATCTTTGCCCACAGTTTACGCTTTTTATGAAGGGCAACCCATAGATGGCTTTTCAGGGGCTATGCCAGAAAATGAAGTGAAGAAATTTATAAATAAAGTTATTGAGGCTAGCGGAGGAAATAAAATAGAAGAATTACAAAAAGCAATAGCAGATGCAGAAAAATTATTTAATGAAAACGATTTTGAATCTGCATTAAATGCTTTTTCAAATCTATTATCTGCAGAAGCTAATAACGCTAAAATTATTGCTGGTTATGGAAAATGTTTATTAAAACTTGAAAGAAATGAAGAAGTTAAAGAATTATTAGAAGGTTTAGAAGAGGATATGCTTAATGATAAAAACATAATTAGTCTTATGGCCTTATCTAAATTAGAAAAAAATAATAAAACAGCAGGCACACCTGAAGAATATATTGAAGAGGTTAATTTAAACCCTAATAATCATGAACTCAGATTCAAATTAGCTGAAGCATATTTGGCATCTAATTTAAGGCAAGAAGGTATAGAACAATTATTAATAATAGTAAAAAAAGACCGAAAATGGGAAGACGACAAAGCAAGAAAAAAAATAATTGAACTATTAGATGCTTTTGGAGAAGATGATCCTATTACTTCAGAAACTAGACTTAAACTTTCATCAATAATTTTTTCATAAATATGCATAAAATAACAAATATAGATAATATACCAAAAGAAATACCAATATTTCCNTTATCGAATTGTTTATTNCTTCCTAAAGGCACTATTTCTNTNAATATATTTGANCCTAGNTATTTAAATATGACAGAAGACGCTATTTCNAGTAATCGATTNATNGGAATGATACAACCTAAAANCAATTATAAAGATGAGCCTGANCTCTATCCTNTAGGGTGCGTCGGAAAAATTACTCATTTTTCAGAACTTGAGAACCAAAAGTANTTAATAGAATTAACTGGAGTTTGCAGATTTCAACTACTAAGCAATAANTTAACAAGTAAAAATTATAGAATTGCAAATATAGATTTTAAAGANTTTTCCTTTGATTTAGAATATTATAAAANAGAATTAAATTCTTCCTTGAAAAATAGTTTTTTGTCNTCCCTTAAAAATTACTTTACGTCTCAAAAAATCGAAGCTGACTGGAAAATAATNGAAAAAGCGCCTATAAANGTTTTGATAAATTCTCTTGCTCAATCNTGTCCNTTTAATAAAGAAGAAAAGCAGATGCTATTAGAGAGCAAAGACCTNGATGATTTAACAAATATAATGATAACTTTATTTAAAATATATTCTGCAGGTGAAATTAAAAACCTTAACTAAAATATGGTATCGTAATGAAAAATGACTCAAANAAAATTGACAAAAGCTTATTAGATCTTTTGGTTTGCCCAAAAACAAAAGGCCCCCTTATATATGATGAAGCGAATTCAGAATTAATTAGCGAAAAAGCAAACCTTGCCTTTCCCATAGAGGATGGNATTCCTATAATGTTGATAGATAAAGCAAGAAATTTAAAATGATAGACGACAGTAAATATAAAATAAAATCAATCATATGTAATAAGCAAAANCTAAATATTTTATTTTATGATAATTATGAGTCTGAAATNTCTGCAGAACTTCTTAGAATCGAAAGNCCGTCAGCGGAAGTANAAGGGCACTCNAAAAAAGAAATAATTACGCCCCTTAATAAAAAAAATGTTTCTATAGTTAATATAGAAAAAGTAGGGAATTACGCAATTAGAATTATATTTGATGATGGGCATGACACAGGTATATATACTTGGTCTTATTTGAGAAAAGTTTCCGAGAACAACATTATATTATATAAAGACTATTTAAAAAGAATGGCTAAAATTAGAAGCGTTTAAATGCCCATTGCATATTTCATAAAAGCCCTCTTGAGAAATGGTGTANTACTTACAGTCGACAGGCCCAATCTTCTAATAGTTTTAATGTAAGGTTTTGAGTTTCTGAATAATTCATTTAATGCATGTGTAGCGTTTATTAATGAAACAACATCCAATTTTCTTTTCTTTTCATAATCTTTTAAAAACTTTATACTTCCTATATCTAATCCTAAACTTGCTCTAACGGCACACATTTCTGAAAACTTTTCCATGCCTCTTAAAGATAAATTAAATCCTTGTCCAGCAATTGGGTGAATTGCGTGAGCCGCATCACCCATAAGAATAATTCTCTCTGAGGTTATATTTTTTGGTTTGATTAACTCTAATGGAAATGCATTAGAANCTCCGTATAATTTAATTTTTCCTAACCATTCAAAACAATGACGTTCCAATTCATAAGAAATAGCATCGGGATTACTTTTACTTGCTTTTAATCTACTTCTAGTAACTTCCTTATTATCAGACCATATAATAGCAGACCTATAATAGTTATTATGTTTTTTCATAGGAAGCACTGCTAAAGGACCNCCTGGTAAAAATTTTTCAAGTGCAATATTATTATGATCTTCTTTATGCAGAATCTGTGTTACATAAGCCTCTTGACCATAAGAAGACTTATTCTCCTTAATGCCTGCCATTTTTCTAATTACCGAATTTTTTCCATCTGCTGCAACTATAAGATTTGCTGAAATTATTTTATTATTTTCTAAAAATACTTTTGCCGAAAATTTATCCACTTCTATATTTAATACTTTAGAATTTATTCTCTTAACCTTGCCGCATTTTTTTAAATTCTTTATTGTTAAATCTATTTGCTTAATTAAATCTGAGTTCTCAACTACATGGCCCAAACTTTTAATATTAGTAGAAATTTTATTTCTAACAAAATCTTTGTAATCAAATACAAGAGAAATAGAAGAGCTCCCGTCTAATATATTAATAGTATTTATTGCTTCGGCTTTACTTTCTAATTTNTCCCATACCCCTAAATCATCNAAAAACTTCCTAGGNCCAGCTGCAATNGCTGTAGTTCTTTTATCTTGTTCCATTAATTCTCTTACGCTCCGTGGATCAACCAANAAAACATCAAAACCTTTTTTTTGTAATGNAAGTGCTAGAGTCATTCCAGCTAAAGCNCCTCCACATATTATNACATCTGNATGCAATGTTTTTCCTCTAAATATATAAATTTGTTTTATATTTAAAAATACTATGACAATATTAAGTATGCAAATTCCGGTAAATATAAAATCATTATCTGCTTTTGATATAGGACAACTTTTACATAAAAAAAAGGTTTGTCCTATAGATTTAGTAGATTTTTATTTTAATGAAATAGAATCNTTTAATAAACCAAGCCCTTATATTCTTATGACAAAAGAAAGAGCTTACAATGAAGCATCCTTATCCAAAAAAAGATTATTAGCAGATAAGTCTTTAGGTCCATTAGATGGNGTTCCCGTTGCATGGAAAGACCTTTTTGATTTTAAAAATTGTGTAACAACAGGAGGTTCCAAAATANTAGAAAACAGGAATCCTGCTAAACTGGATGCAAAAGTGGTCAATTTAGCAAAAAAAGCNGGACTTATTCAACTTGGAAAAACTTCTACAGTAGAATTTGCGCTCGGAGGAATAGGGACTAATGATAATTTTATTACGCCTGAAAATGCTATTATGACTGATAAGCCACGTGTGCCAGGAGGNTCTTCTTCTGGCTCAGGTGTNGCTTTAGCTAACGGGCTTTGTGCTGCTAGTTTTGGAACAGATACAGGAGGNTCAGTAAGAATACCTTCAGCATGGAATAAATTAATTGGATTAAAAACTTCAATTGGAAGAATATCCTTGAAAGGAGTTACTCCTTTAGCCTCATCTTATGATACCGTTGGTCCTTTAACCAAAAGCGTTAAAGATGCTAGCTTATTATTTTCTATACTTACTAATAGACCATATTTCAATTTTGAAAATATTCATTTTAATAAAATAAAAATACTTGTAGTCAAGGGTATGCCTTGGATAAATGCTGACGATAAAGTTCAAGAAGCTTGTGAAAAAGCTATTATTAAATTATCTAAAGCAGGAATAGAAATAGTTGAAAAAGAAATTTTTGAAATAGAAGAAATGCATAACCTACTTGCAGAAAATAATGGTGGAACTACTGTGGCAGAAGCTTATTCAAAATGGAAAAACTTAGTTGAAAAACATAGCTCACTGATTGATAGAGATGTTCTAAATAGAATGTTACTTGGAAAAAGAATGACAAAATTATCTTTAATGGCTATTTACGAGGCAGAAAAAAAACTCTCAAAAAAACTACATTTTACTATGGACANCTATGATGCCATTTTAATGCCTACTATTCCAATTTTGCCTCCTACTATAAGCGAAGTAAAAAAGGATATAAAAACATATGATAAATTTAATAGGCTAGCACTAAGAAACACGAGAATTGCAAATTCTTTACGTTTATGTGCTATTAGCCTTCCCCTTCCAGAAGATTTNCCGATTAGTATCATGCTATGCAAATCTATTAACAAGGATGAAGAATTATTAAACCTTGCAGAAACTATATTTAATGTAATTAATTAAAAGGAGGCAATATAAAAAATTGCCTCCTTTCTTAAAGCTAGGGAAGTATATTAATTATATCCTTTTTCTCCATGAATAGATGTATCAAGGCCTTCAGTTTCTTGATCATCATTCACTCTCAGACCAATAGTGCTTTTAACCGCTAAAGTTATAAGCCAAGTAATAATNAAGCACCATAAGCCCACAGCTANAACGCCTATCAATTGTGTGATAAATTGATTTCCAATTGTTTGTTCTGATAAACCTAAGCCTCCAAAAGCTGCTGAACCTAAAGGAGCGGTTANTAAAATTCCCAATACCCCTCCAACACCATGAACAGCCATAACGTCAAGTGCATCATCTATCTTCCATTGATTCTTAATTATTCCACACATTTTGTANCAAATAACGCCAGCTAAAACGCCAATTATTAAAGCTCCTATAGGGCCTACAAAACCGGATGCTGGTGTAATTGTTGCTAAGCCTGCTATCGTTCCAGTAGCAACTCCAACTAAAGTAGGTTTTCCATGGGACATCCATTCAATAAACATCCATGTTANTGCCGCTGTAGCAGCAGATATATGTGTAACTGTAATGGCCATTCCTGCCGCTCCATCAGCAGCTAAGGCAGAACCTCCATTAAAACCAAACCAGCCAACCCATAACATTGCCGCCCCAACAAAAACTAATGCGGGACTATGCGGNGGCTTAACATCATTTGGNAAGCCTTTTCTAGACCCTAACATTTTTGCTATAACTAAAGCAGCCATTCCACAATTTAAATGAACTACTAATCCTCCTGCAAAATCTTGAAGACCCATTTGAGCCAACCANCCGCCACCCCAAATCCAGTGAGTAACAGGAGCATATACTAATAATAACCATAATCCTGAAATCCATAAAACTGCTGAAAACTTTATTCTCTCTACAAAAGCTCCTACCACTAATGCTGGAGTAATAATTGCGAAGGTCATTTGAAACATNAAAAANACATTTTCTGGTATATTNCCTGCAGCAGTAGATGTGTCTACTCCAGCTAAAAATGCTTTTGCAAGATCTCCAATATAAGCACCNCCTCCAGAAAAAGATAAGCTATATCCCGCAATTAACCAAATTACTGAAGCTAAACAAGCAATAGCAAAACATTGTATTAATACTGATATTATATTTGTAGCCCTAACTAGCCCTCCATAAAATAAAGCTAAGCCAGGTAAAGTCATTAAAAGAACTAAAGCTGTAGAAGTTAATATCCACGCTGTATCTGCACCAACCATTTTTCCCCCAATCTATCATTCATGTTAGCTTAAAAATTGCCCACTATGAATTTTTAATGTTTAAATATTAAGCAAACATACTATATTTATAANAATACGGCAAATAATATGACAAGAATTACGTTATATAGATTTAGAGTGTATATATAATATAGACCTAATTAAAATACACAGCTATATTAATTTAAAATTATAAGATTAGAAAAAAAATATATGAGTTATAAATTAGTGAATATTAATGAAAATTTAAAACTACTTAATCACTATCCTTTTCAAAGGCTTAATGACCTCTTAAAAGGTATAGAAGCACCTAAAAATTCTCCTGAAATCATAATGTCAATAGGAGAGCCAAAACATAGGCCTCCTTCGTTCATAAAAAGTATAATAAATAAAAATTATGCTAATTGGAGCAAATACCCTCCCACTTTGGGTCTAGAAAAATTAAATGTTGCATCTGTAAACTGGCTTAATCGAAGATATAAACTGTCAAAAAAATTTATTAATCATAGAGATAATATAGTTCAATTAGCAGGAACTAGAGAAGGCCTATTTAATGTTGCTTTAGCTTTAAGCCCTACTATCAAAAATAATAAAAAGCCTGCAATGCTTTTACCTGACCCATTTTATCAAGTTTACGCTGGCGCCTGCAGAATTAGCGGCGCAGAGCCTATATTTATTAGGTCTTTAAAAGAAAATAATTTCATACCTGCTTTTTCTGATGTTGATAAAAAGATACTTAAAAGGACTTCTATTATATATGTCTGTTCTCCATCAAACCCCGAAGGTTCTGTACTCAAACTTAAGGAGTGGAAAAATTTGATTTCATTAACAAGAAATTATGGTGCGACTTTAATAGTAGATGAGTGTTACACAGATATCTATACAAAAACACGTCCTTTAGGCATACTAGAAGCTTGTAAGAAACTTAAGACAGATCTAACTAATATTATTAGTTTTCATTCTTTATCAAAACGCTCAAATGTTCCTGGAATAAGATCTGGTTTTGCCGTGGGAGATAAATATCTTATTCAAAATTTCAAAAAACTTAGGCATTACTGTGCTGGACAACAGCCTCTTCCAATACAAGAAGTTGCGACAGCTTTATGGAATGAGGACTCCCATTCGGAAAAAAATAGGCAAAAATATATAAAAAAATTTGAGATAGCTAAAGAAATTTTTAAAAANTTCAACGATTTTTATATTCCAGATGGAGGTTTTTATTTATGGCTTAAAGTTGGTAATGGAGAAAAATTTGCAAAATTACTATGGAAAGAAAAAGGGATAAAGGTTATGCCAGGAGCTTATTTATCAAATTTTAATAATTCTAAACCATATATAAGAATTGCTTTGGTTTCTGACATTAAGGAAACTAAAACTGCCCTTAAAGGTATTTATGATATTCTTTGTAAGCATTAAATATGAACAGTTTAAATAAAAACAATTTACCAAAAGGCCCAGCTGGATTTTATTCATGGACCAAACATAAAATAACACAAACACTAGGTGTCTTGCTTTTTTTATTTTCTATATTTTTATGGTTTTCATTTTATTATTTTGATTTTCAAGACTACGGCAATCCTTATTTATCCTCTTCAAAAGAAGATGTTCACTTATTCTATTTTTTAGGGTCCTGGATTAATGGAGTGATTACATACTGGATAGGTAAAGGATGTTGGATATTGCCTTTATTGCCTCTTACTTTAGGCTATAGATTATTTAATGACATAGAAATCAAATATTTAATTTTTAAAATAATATTTATTTTTATTGGCTTATTATTAATTTCTGGAGGTTTAAAAAATTTAGGACAAGACGGAGGACAGATAAGCCTATGGACATTTAAACTATATTTAAAACTAGAGACGTTAGTAAATTTAGAAAACGAAAAATTTATTTTAAATTTATCAGGAATAATAATCGGTGCTTTATTAATTTTAAGCTCATTAGATATGAGATTCAGAATATACAATAACTTATTAATATTTATTTTTAAAAATTTATCATTATTAATTAATTATATTTTTAAATTACTATATAAAAATATCATAATATTATCATCTATATTCAAACTCAAAAAAGAAGTTTCTCAAAAAGCAACTAGCAATAAAAAAACATTTGCAAAGAAAAAAATGCCTCACCTAGGGTCTAGGGAGGAAAAAGAAAAACAAAAAGAATTAGAGTTGGGGTTTCAAGAAAACACAATATTTACCTTACCTCATCTAGAATTATTAACAGAACCAAAAAGAAAAAAAGAATATAAAAATAATGAAGAACAATTAGAAAATACTGCCAGAATGTTAGAAAATGTATTAGACGATTTCGGCATAAGAGGAGAAATAGGTAGAATACAATCAGGTCCTGTAGTAACTAGATATGAGCTTGAACCTGCTCCAGGTGTTAGATCAAGTAGAGTGATTGGNCTATCGGATGATATAGCACGGTCCATGAGTGCTATTTCAGCTAGAGTTGCAGTTGTTCCGGGAAGAAATGCCATAGGCATTGAGCTGCCTAATGAGGATAGAGAAGTTGTTTTTTTAAGAGAGCTAATTAGCGCAAAAGCCTTTGAAGAAAAATATGATTTGCCTTTAGCATTGGGAAGAAATATTGCAGGGAGCCCAATAATAACTGATTTAGGCAAAATGCCTCATCTACTTGTTGCTGGTACTACTGGTTCGGGTAAATCAGTTGCCGTAAACGCAATGATCATTTCATTGTTATATACTTTAGAACCTCATCAACTTAAATTTATTATGATAGACCCTAAAATGTTAGAATTGTCAGTATATGAAAATATACCTCATCTATTACACCCGGTAGTAACTGAGCCGCACAAAGCTGTAGTAGCTTTAAAATGGGCGGTCCAAGAAATGAATAATAGATATCGCCTTATGTCAGAATTAGGAGTAAGAAGCATACATAGTTACAATAGTAAAATATTAAAAACAAAAGAGAAGGGACAAGTTTTAACTAAGTCTTTGCAAACCGGGTTTGACCCAGACACTGGAAAACCAATAATAGAAAAACATGAATTATCCTCTGATATTTTGCCTCACATAGTTATAGTAATTGACGAAATGGCAGATTTAATGCTTTCTGCTGGAAGAGATATTGAAATGTCAATACAAGCATTAGCGCAAAAAGCTAGAGCAGCAGGAATACATTTAATAGTTGCAACCCAAAGACCTTCTGTCGACGTTATTACAGGAACAATTAAAGCTAACCTTCCTACACGTATAAGCTTTCAGGTTACAAGCAAAATAGATAGTAGAACAATATTAGGCGAACAAGGAGCAGAACAATTACTAGGAAAGGGCGATATGCTATTCATGGAATCGGCAAGCCAAGTTCAAAGAATTCACGGCCCTTTTGTTTCAGATCAAGAAGTAGATAAAGTTGCTTCATTTTTAAGAAGCCAAGGTACTCCTGATTATGTTTTTGAAATAACGGAAGATTTAGATGATCAAAATACAAGTTTAGAGACAGGTAAAGCTAGTGATCCTTTATTTGACCAAGCTGTAGACTTAGTATCTAGAGAACAAAAAGCTTCAACAAGCTTTCTTCAAAGACATCTTCAAATTGGATATAATAGAGCTGCAAGAATTATTGATGTAATGGAAGCTGAAAAAATGATTTCGCCCGCAAGTCANACAGGTAAACGAGAAGTTCTACTAAATAAGAAATAAGCTAAAAATGTTAACAAAAAACCATAATTTGAAAATTATATATTCTATAACATTATTCTTTTTATTTTGTTCCTCTAGTTACAGTTCCAATATACAAAAAGATTTAGTAGCTTTAGAAAACCATCTTAATTCAATTAATAATATGTCATTTATCTTTGAGCAAAAAAATAAAAATAATAAAAAAGAAATAGGATGGATGCTAGTCCAAAAACCTAATAAATTACGTATCGAATATAAAGGTGAAAATGACTTAATAATAATAGCTAACTCATCATATTTAGTTTTATATAAAGCAAATGACGATATTATCACCAGTCTATCCAATGAAGGGCCTTGGAATATTTTAACTAAAAAAAATATAAAAATTGCTATCAATGAGGATAACATTGAAGCAAACGTTTATTTAAAAAAAATTAAANNTTTTTCAAATAATAATANAAANTTCACTACTTATGAAATCCTAATGAAAAATGAAGANAATCAGTTTAATATACCCTTATTANTATATACTTCTTCANACCCTTTTCAAATAAATGGTTGGGAAATAGGAGAAAAAGANAACAAAACTCAAGTAAAAATTTTAAAAATATTAGAGCTCAATAAAAAAAACATCGACTCAAATATATTCTTGTTATCTGAAAAAAATAGAAATGAAGGCAAAGTATGGCTTAGCCCTTTTGACAAAAAAGCAGTAATTAGAGAGCCAAAATATAGAGACTAATTTAATTANATGCTTTCTGTTTTAAAATATATCCATTANCANTAGTTTCTAAATTAAAAACATTATAATCATTATTATAAAGTTTTTTTCTTAATCTCCAAATATGTGTTTTTATTGTGTTAGAATTGGCATGTGACGAATAACCCCAAACTTGTTTTAGTAAAAAATCTTCATTTAAAGTATTATTTAAGTTTTCAAATAAAGTTAATAATAATCTTGCTTCTAAATTAGTGAGATAAATTAAATTTTTTTTCTCGTCACAAAGTGTTTTTAAATTCCTATCAAAATTAAACCTTCCTAATTTAATAGTAGAATTAATTTTTCTATAGCTAGCTTCACTAAGATAAGGCATCAAAGCATTATTTAAACTATTTTTACTTAGAGGTTTTTGAAAAAAATGTATAAATGAGTTATTNNCATTAGCCTCCGGAATATTTTCNATTAGACATAAAATTGGTATTTTAAANTTGTATTTTTTATAAAGNTTTTTTATATGCTCTTTCTTNCCATTATGAATTATATATTCATCTATCAATAAAACCTTAGTNTTTTCAGTAATTTTGCCTTTTATTGCAGAATAGTCCCGTATTATTTTTGGGCGAACATTTATTGCAAATAATACNGATTCTAAAGACTCAGAAACCTCATTATCAGCANTAAAAACTAAAATATCATATAATGCTTTTTTCATTTTATACTATTTAAATTTTTCATCTTTTCGTTCGCCAAATATTTTAGTTCCTATTCTAACTGATGTTGACCCTAAATATATAGCCATTTCAAAATCTTTACTCATTCCCATACTAATATTTTTTACATTTGCTTCTTTAGCAATATTTGTTAATAACGCAAAATAAGGAGCAGGGTTTACTCCATTAGGAGGGATTGCCATTACACCATTAATTTTAAGGCCAAAATCTTTACAATTTGTAATAAACTTTTTTGCCTCAGAAGGAGGACAACCATTCTTTTGTTTCTCTTCTCCTATATTTACTTGTACATATAAATCTGGNAAGCTNTTAAATTTATTTATATTTTTTTTCAGCTCTAATNCTACTTTTTCTCGGTCTACCGTCTCTATAACATCAAATATTTTGATTGCATCTTTTACTTTATTTGATTGCAAAGGTCCTATCATATGCAAAANCGTTTTTGGATATAATTTTTTAATTTCTGGCCATTTTCTTATTGCTTCCTGTACTTTATTTTCACCAAAAGATCTTTGCCCTAACTCCGCTGCTTCGCATATATATTTTTGCTCTATCGTTTTACTTACTGCAACTAATTTAATGTTTTTCTCTGAAACCTTAGCNAATTTNCATGCATTTCTAATNTCTAGCTCTACTTTTTTTATGTTCTNCATAATTTTTTTATTTTTAATCATTTATAAATATTTCTTATATCTGTTAAAGATTATTAACTTTAAAATTATTATTAACTAAATTATTGATTAAAGAAATGATAAAAAATAAATTTATANCTNCTTCAAGGTCTNTTTCCTTTAATTTTAAAAATAAAAAATNTAAGAAAAATAGAATTAAACATCCATACATATGGTTTTTAACCGATAATAATAAAATAAAATATCCATTAAAAGTATTAAAGAAATTACCAAAAAAATCAGGCGTTATTATAAGAAANTACTCTAATNAAAAAATAANAAACAAGGAAATAAGTAAATGGAGATCTAGAAGNCTGCTTACAATNTTAAAAGCAGGGAAANACTCTANAACNCTATATTCAGANGGTATTCATTATCCTCAATGGCTACAATCATCTNTTGTTAAANAAAATGNCATAAAATCTATNTCTGNTCATAGTGGTAAAGANATTAGAAAAAGCATCAATATTAGAGCTAATTTAGTATTTATTTCTCCNGTTTTTGAAACAACATCNCATAAAAATAAAAAGGGGNTAGGTATAATAAAGTTAGGNCTATTNGTGAAATTATTTAAAATACCAGNAATTGCTCTAGGTGGAATAAATAATGATAATGTTTCCAGNCTAAGAAGCCTNCCNATNTCAGGCTGCGCTGGTATTGACATTTTCTCAGAAGACTAACAGTAAAAGCGNNAAATNACTTNTCACATTACTTGTTGTATTTTTACAACATTGTTAAAAAATATTNTTNNATTNCTNTCTTTTTCATTGCTAGGCATTATTGAGCTGNGTTATTATNNANATTAAGCNTTTTTGCTATAATATATTGTTCTTTGGAGGATAACTATGAACAAATTTTTAATAACTTTAGCTACTTTAGTAGCTTTNGCACTANGTAGTGTTGCTCATGCTGATGTTAAAATCAGTGGTTTCTTGCAACAAATAGTTGGTGCTGGAGATGAAGTAGATGGCGGCGTTACATATAAATTTAATAGATTTTCATTTGGTGCTGACACTACAACTGATAACGGTTGGACAGTAGGNGGNTCNTTTGCTGCTGAATTTGGTAANATGGCNGCTGGCGGAATGTCAGGNTATTTACCTACATCTAACTCAATGTACATTCAAACAGATATGGCGACTATAACAATTGGTTCAACAGCTGATGCTGTAACTAACTTAGTTCCTCGTATTGGTAACATGGCTCCAGGTGGTGGACATGATGCTGGATATCAATTCCTATTTGATGGTGGCGCTATTGCTGCTAATGGTGTTAACTATGCGGAAGCATATTATGCTATGGCTGCAAACAGAATTAACATAGCTTTACCATCCGTAAATGGTTTTACTGTACAAGCAACATATACACCAGACATGGGCATTAATTCAGGTACAGGTATTAGTAGAACAGCTGCTAATTCAGATGTAAGTGCAAGTCACGGAGAAACTACTCACGTAGCTGTTTCTTACAGTGGTGAAATGGACGGAATGTCTTATACAATAGGTGTAGGATCAATTAACGGTAATGCAATTGGTACGCTTGGTACTGGTGCTACATCAACTAATAATGACTTAGCATCTATTGCTGGTGCAATTAAAGTAACAATGGGTAACATGGCTATGGGTATTCATGCTTTTGATAACGGCGATAGCTGGGGTCAAAGTGAAGACGCAGACAAAGCAAGTCACTCTGGTTACACAGTAATGGCTACTTATAACATGGGTAATGTTACAGTTGGTGCGGGATATGCGCATGAAGAGAAAGCTCTAGGAACTAGAGGCGCTACATCTACACAAGCTGGTAACTTAGTTGCAGAAGATTCTATTACTATAGTTGGTATTGGATATAACTTAGGTGGTGGAGTAAGCACTAACCTACAACTATCTAATATAGACCATACTGATGGNGATCACGCTACAACTGAAGCAGATCCACAAGTTCTATTTGCTAATATTTCTCTAGGATTCTAATCCTAAAAATAATTAGTAAATTAAAACTAAAAATAAGAGACAGCGTATATTTACACTGTCTCTTTTTTTTTGTCTTATGTTAAACATCAGTTGATTTTCATATAGTATAGATGTAAATCTATATACTGTTATATAAAAAATTTATAGGTTAAAAGTATATGTTTTTTAGAATTAAAAATTTATTTTTTATAATTATTGCAACACTGGTCTGTTTGTTTTTTACTAATAGTTGTTCTTTAGATGATGCAGAAATAGTAAGAGCNCCTCCACCTGAAGATTTAGTAATTAAAAGAGAAAGAGAAAGAAGAGAAGCTTTAGGCGCTGGAGATGATGAAAGTTTTGTTGGAAACTTATTTAAAGATATTACTGGTTTAGGAAAAGAAGAAAAAAAATCAGGTGGAACTGGNATCTCAGTAAATACATATCTTTGGAGGGCTTCATTAGATGCATTATCTTTTATGCCTCTATTATCTGCAGATCCTTTTGGGGGAGTTATCATAACTGATTGGTATTCTACCTCANCAGTATCTAAAGAGAAATTTAAAGTTGTAACATATATATTAGATAAAGAACTAAGAGTAGACGCATTAAAAGTGTCAGTTTTTAAAAGATTAAAAAATGAAGATGGGGATTGGGTGGATTCTAAGAGCAGTTCTATATTGCAGAATAAAGTAGAAGATGCAATTTTAACTAAAGCTAGAAAATATAAAATACAATCTATAAATAATTAGCCTGCAAAATAAAGGATTATTATGGGCATGCACAAGCCATATATAGCAAAAGAAATAGAGACCAAATGGCAAAAAGAATGGCAAAAAAATAACGTCTATAAAGCTTCTGCTGATAAAAAAAATAATTACTACGTTTTAGAAATGTTTCCATATCCTTCAGGAAAAATTCATATGGGGCATGTGCGCGTATATACTTTAGGAGATGTTCTTGCTAGATATAAGAGATGTTCAGGGTATAATGTGCTGCACCCTATGGGCTGGGATGCCTTTGGTATGCCTGCTGAGAATGCAGCATTTGAAAATAAAATACATCCAGCAATTTGGACAAAACAAAATATAGATAATATGAAAAAACAGCTTAAAGCTATGGGTTTAAGCTATGATTGGGATTTAGAATTTGCAACATGCGATCCACTTTATATTGAATGCCAACAAAAAATATTTTTAGATTTTTATAAAAATGATTTGGCTTATAGAAAAGAGGCATGGGCAAATTGGGACCCTGTAGACCAAACCGTTCTATCAAACGAACAAGTTATAGATGGAAAAGGCTGGAGGTCCGGTGCAAAAGTAGAAAGAAGAAAGCTTCCTCAGTGGTTTTTTAGAATCACAGAATACGCAGATGATTTAATAGACAGTCTAGATAAATTAGACAATTGGTCCAACCAAGTAAAAATTATGCAGAAAAATTGGATTGGAAGATCTGAAGGTCTTAAATTAAAATTTAAGATAGATCAAAGGCCAAATGATAAAATTGATTCAGATAATATTGAAGTATATACAACTCGACCTGATACAATATTTGGAGCGAGCTTCCTAGCAATAGCTCCTGACCATCCTATTGCAAAATCACTAGCAAATAATAATAAGGAATTACAGAAATTTATATCTGAGTGTAATCAAATAGGCACTTCAGAAGAAGCTTTAGAAAAAGCTGAAAAAAAAGGTTTCGATACTTCAATAAAAGTATTTCATCCATTTGAAGAGGGAGAAAAGCTACCGGTATTTGTTGCTAATTTTGTACTTATGAGCTACGGAACTGGGGCTATTTTTGGAGTACCGGCACATGATCAGAGAGATTTAGATTTTGCTAACAAGCTTAAGCTGCCTGTAAAAGTAGTTGTAAAAGATAAAAATAATAATTATGAAAATATAGATACTGTCGCATATACGGGAGACGGGGAAATTATAAACTCTGGTATTCTTAATGGCATGAATATACATGAAGCAAAATCTCAAGTTATAAAACTTGCTGTAAATAAGAAAATAGGTAAAAAATCAAAACAGTTTAGGCTTCATGATTGGTGTGCATCCAGGCAAAGGTATTGGGGCTGTCCCGTTCCGATAGTTCTGTGTGATAATTGCGGTATAGTTCCTGTGCCCAAGGCTGATCTTCCTGTTTTACTGCCAGATGATGTAACTTTTGAAAAAATAGGAAATCCTCTAGACCATCATAAAAAATGGCAAACTGTTAATTGTCCTAAATGTAATAAACCCGCAAAACGAGAAACTCAAACTTTTGATACTTTTGTTGATTCGTCATGGTACGCTTTAAGATATCCTGCCCCCAAATCAAAAGAGCCTATTGATAAAAAAGAAATGCTTAAATGGAGCCCGCCAGACCAATATGTAGGAGGCATTGAACACGCAATCTTACATTTACTGTATTCAAGGTTTTTTAATAGAGGCTTAAAAAAAACAAAATACGTAAATTTTGATGAGCCTTTTAAAGGTTTATTTTGTCAGGGTATGGTGTGCCATAAAACATTTAAAAGTCCAGGCGGATGGGTAGAGCCAGATAATGTTGAGCTAAAAGGTAATAAAGCTTTTTTGAAATCTAATAATCAAGAACTAGAAATAGGCCGTTCTGAAAAAATGTCAAAATCCAAAAAGAATATAGTGGACCCAATGTCTATTATAGACAAATATGGTGCTGATACGGCCAGATTATTTATGTTGTCAGACTCTCCTCCTGAAAGAGACTTGGACTGGAGTGAAAGCGGTGTAGATGGATGCTGGAAATATTTAAAAAAAATATGGGGACATTTTCACAATTATACTCCGCCTAAGAAAAACTTTTTAATTTTAAAAGATGCAGAAGAAGGCCATAAAAAAATAAGAAGAGAAATTCATATATGCATACAAAATACAACTGATAGCATAGAAACTTTTAGATATAATAGTGCTGTTGCAAGTATTAGAAAATTATCAAATTTACTTCTTGGTATAAGTAATAATGAAAAAAGTTTAATTTTAGATCAAATTATATTAGAGGGTTGGGAATCCTATTTAATAATGCTTTCTCCGATAACACCGCATATTGCTGAAGAATTATGGAAATTAATGAACCCTAACAGTTCGATTTTAAGTCAAAAATGGCCAGATATAAATGAAGAAATATTAAAAAATAAAAAAATAGTAATGGCAGTTCAAATAAATGGTAAGCTTAAAAATACTATTGAAATAGCTCCGAAAGAGATTGTAAATAAATCATTACAAGAAAATAAAGCTTTAGCCTTAGATAATATTAAAAATATAATACTTAATAAAGAGCCTAAAAAAATAATAGTAATTCCAGGTAGAGTAATAAACATTGTTTTATAAAAGCATCTTTTTCTTTTTTATACTTTCTTTTGTAGGCTGCCAATTTGAGCCTGTATATAATAGTCAAAATATAATCTCAGAACTTTGTTCTATAAAAGTTAAAAATATAAAATCAACAGCACAAATTTTTGAGGTAAATTTTAAGAATGATTTAGAATATATTTTATGTGATAAAAAATCAGATGAAACTAAATATATATTAGATTGGAAAATTGAAAGAAGTTTTAAAGAATTAATTAAGTCAGAATCAAATTTTACTAGAAGGCATGAAGAAACTTTAAAAGTTACATTTAGTATATCTGACGCATCTAATAATACTATTTATAAAGATAGTATAATTTCTAAGGGTGCGTATAATATATTAGAAGATGAAATTATTAGTACAAAAGCATCTAAAGAATCGCTAAATGCTGACATATCATTAAATGCAGCAAAATTTGTATTAGATAAAGTTTATTTATTTATGCGCAAACAATGAAAATTAAAAATTATGAAATTGATAAATTTTGCTTAAATTTTAATGCCAATCATCAAGCTATTTTAATTTATGGAGAGGACTATGGCTTAAAGAACGAAAGATCAGACGCTATTATTAAAAATTATTTAGGTGACTCTAATAATGTAATAGACTTAGATATTAAGTCTTTAATTACAAACCCTGAAGTTCTTACTGATGAATTAAGCTCTATTTCTCTTATTGCAGATAAAAAAGTTATTAAGGTTCGTGATGCTAATGATAAAATTAGCCCTATAATTGAAAAGAATATTAGCCTTGCTTCTAGAGATTGTTTATTAATTTTAATTAGCGAAGCTCTTTCGCCAAGATCTAAGCTCAGGCTACTCTTTGAGCAACATAAGGATGCAGTTATCTTGCCTTGTTATAGTGACACCTCTGCGAATATAATGAATATAATTGATAATATGTTTAATAATGAGAATATAAAAATTGATATCAGCGCAAAAAAATTATTAGCCAATTATTTAGGTGTAGACAGGCTAGTTACAAAGGCAGAAATTGAAAAGGCAATTTTATATTCTGGAACTAGTAAAGAGCTTTCATTAAAAGATGTATCTTCTTTTCTAAGTGACCAAGCTTCTATAAACATTGATAAAATGTATGACTTAATTTTAATCGGAAATATAAAGAAAGCATATAAGATTCTTGTACAGCTGCAAAACGAAGGCATATCTGCTATCCAAATTCTTAGAGCTTTTACAAGACAGCTACAAAACCTATATAATATTAAAGAAAGAATATTGCTTAAAAAAGATATCAATTTTGTTTTAGATAATTTTAGACCTCCTATATATTTTAAAAGAAAAGATAATATTAAGCTTCAAATAAAAGAGTGGTCTTTTCCCATGATAAAACAAGCCTTAAAAATGATAGAAGATGCAGAAATAAACTGTAAAAGCCTAAAAAGCACTCCTGAAATTATAATAAAACACACTATACTAAATATAGGAATGCTTAAAGCCAATGAGAATATTAATTTTTAATTTTGCTTATAAGCTCTTCAAGCTGGTCTAAGTTTTTATAATCAAAAGAAATTTTCCCTTTTCCATTCTTATCTTTTATTGATGTTTTAAGGCCTATACTTGCTTCTAATTCTTTTTCTAAATTAATAATATTGATATCTGGCTCTATTTTATTTTTATGTGTAATTGTTTTTTCATTTTTTAATAATTGTTCAACTTGCCTAGCGTTTAAATTTTTACTTATAATTGTTTTGGCTAAACTTGAACAGTTTTTATGCCCAATAATAGGCCTAACTTGTCCTACGCTAATTTTTTTTTCCTCTATTAATTTTTGTACATCAATTGGTAAATTTAATAATCTAATAAAATTGGCTATATAAGCTCTACTTCTATACATTGTTTCAGCTAGCTCCTCTTGAGTTATAGAGAACTTCTCCATAATACTTTTATAGCCTTTAGCTTCATCTATAGCTGATAGATTTTCTCTTTGAATGTTTTCAATTAAAGCAACTATAGCCACTTCTTCATCTTTTATATTTTTTATATGAACAGGTATTTCGTGAAGTCCTGCTATTTGAGCAGCACGCCAACGCCGCTCTCCCGCAATTATCTGCCAAGACTTCTTATTACCTTTAGCTTCCCTAACCACTATGGGCTGAAGAACNCCTTTATCTTTAATAGAAGCTGCTAATTGATTTAAAAGCTCTTTATCAAAAGTCTTTCTTGGTTGAAGAGAGTTTGGCTTTATTTGCTCAATTGGCAAAGTATCAAAAATATTATTTACTCTACTATTAGTACCGCTCTTTTCCCCACTATCTTCAAATAATGCTTCAATTCCTCTTCCTAATCCTCTTTTAATTTTTGCAGACATATTTTTCTCCTATTATTTAACTCTTTTTATCATTTCTTTAGCTAGAGAAATATAAGCTTGACTCCCCGTAGAATTAATATCGTACAATATTGCCGGTAAACCATGTGAAGGAGCTTCAGATAGCCTTACATTTCTTGGTATAATAGTTTTAAAAACATCTTTACCAAAATATTTTATAACTTCTTCTTTAACTTCAGAGCTTATTCTATTTCTTTTATCATACATTGTTAATAAAATGCCCTCTATATATATGGACGTATTTAAGTTTTGTTTTATTCTAGATATAGTTTTCTTTAAATGTGACAAACCTTCTAAAGCATAAAACTCACATTGGAGCGGAATGAGTAACGAATCTGCCGCTGTTAGGGCATTAATAGTTAATAAACCTAAAGATGGAGGGCAATCTATAAAGACATAGTCATATTTTGCCTTTAGTTTACTAGAAAACCTCTTTAGTCTTTGCATCCTATCTGTCACATCTACTAATTCCACCTCTACTGCACTTAAATCGACTGTAGCAGGAATTATTTCTAAATTAGGTATAAGAGTTTTTTTTATAGAGCTTTCAATATTATTTTTATCGCCTAACATTTCATAAGCGCCTATTTCTCTCTCTTCGTCGGAAATACCAAGNCCAGTAGAAGCATTGCCTTGTGGATCCAAATCTATTAGTAAAACTGATTTCTTTATTGCAGCCATTGAGGTTGCTATATTTATCGCAGTAGTTGTCTTACCGACTCCTCCTTTTTGGTTAGTTACAGCAATAATTTTACTTTTTGTTTTTTTTGAAGGCATTAATTCTCTCTGCTCTATTTATAATAATTATACTACTGTCTTTTGAAGTTATACTTTCAACTACTTTATAATCTATATGAAAACGTTTTTGGGCAAACAGCAACTCTTTTTTCCAATTTATGCCTTTTGGAAAAATGCACACACCTTTTTTAGCCAAAATAGGAATTGATAGATTTAATAATCCGGATAAAGAAGTAACCGCTCGAGCCATTATGGCACTTGCAGAACAATAAGGTAAGGATTCCGCCCTAATGTTATCAATGATTACATTAGTGTTTGTTTTGCTTTTTACTTCTTCTAAAAAGATGCATTTTTTAGAACTAGACTCGCATAATACAATATCTTTTCTACCCATTATAGCTAAAACCATCCCTGGAAAACCGGCCCCAGAGCCTATATCGTATATAGGCTTTTCTTTATGCTCTTCTGGCAATAATGAAAATAGCTGAGCGCTGTCAATAAAATGCCTTTCCCAAACATCTTTTAAAGTAGAATGCCCGACCAAATTATATTTTTTCTGCCAAGATATTAATAAATTGCGGTATAATTCTAATTTTCCTACCACCTCCTTAGAAAATGAGGGAAAGCTAGAATCCATATTTANGCCGCCAATTGACGCATATGTATAATTACGGCGCCTATTGCTGCTGGAGTTATGCCAGGCAAGCTAGAGGCCTGGGCTATAGTTTCAGGCTTAGCCTTTTTTAGGACTTCTTTAGCTTCATTAGAAAGAGACCCAACAGATGAATAATCTATATTTTTTGGTATTTTTAGTTTGCTGTCTTTTCTATANGNNTCTATATCGTTTTTTTGACGCTNGATATATATGGCATACTGACATTCAATTTCNAGCTGTAAGGCAATTTTGGGTTCAATTTTAAGCAATTTAGGCCAAATTCNNCTTATTTCTTTAAAAGAAATNNCNGGAAAAGATAAAAGNTCTGAAGCAGTTCTTCNAACNCCGTCTTTTCTNATGTTCANACCTTTTTTTATTCCTTCNTCCGGCGTTAANCTTAANTCTGTTAAAACTTTATAAGCNTCGTTTAATTTATTTTTCTTTTGAGAATATAAAGACCACCTTTTTTTAGAAACCACTCCTATCTTGTACCCAAGCTCCGTTAGCCTTTGGTCCGCATTATCTATTCTAAGCCTAAGTCTATATTCTGCTCTAGAAGTAAACATTCTATATGGCTCTGGAGCTCCTCTAGTAATTAAGTCATCAATCATAACGCCCAAATAAGCATCAGCCCTATCTAATATAAAAGGCTTTCTTCTTAAAACCTTTAATGCTGCATTTATTCCTGCAATAACGCCTTGGCCAGCGGCCTCCTCATAGCCCGTAGTGCCATTTATTTGGCCCGCCAAAAATAAACCAGGAACCTTTTTTAGCTCNAGTGTCGAAGAGCACTCTCTAGGGTCCACAAAATCATAAGCAATGGCATAGCCTGGCCTTAATATCTTTGCATTTTCCAAGCCAGGCATTAGTTTTATTATACNTTCTTGNACTTCTTCGGGCAAAGAAGTAGAAATTCCATTTGGATATACGGTNTGATCATTTAAACCTTCTGGCTCTAAAAAAATTTGATGCCTCNCCCTNTCAGAAAANCTCATNACCTTGTCTTCTATTGAGGGACAATATCTTGGCCCTTTAGCGTCCAACTTGCCTGAATACATTGCTGATTTACTAATATTATTTTTGATTAGCTCATGAATTTTATTATTAGTATAAGTTACACGGCATTCAACCTGTCGATTATTAGGCTTAACGCTATACTCAGAAAACATTTCTGGATTTTCATCACCCAGCTGAACTTCTAAAGCTTCCCAATTAATAGTTCTGCCGTCTAAACGAGGTGGCGTACCTGTTTTTAGCCTTCCCATAGACAGCTTGAAAGAACGCAAATCNTTTGCCAANCTAANAGAAGGNGGCTCTCCNACACGNCCNGCCGCTATAGTTTTTTCTCCCATATGAATAATGCCGTTTAAGAACGTTCCAGTAGTCAAAANAACNGCTTTNGCATGAANTTTTTCACCNCTTTCTAAACAAACNCCCTTTATAACGCCCGCACTATTTCGTAAAAAACTAANNACGGTTCCAGAAAGAACNGTTAAGCNTTTTTGTTTTTTTATTGCTAGCTGCATAGCCTCACGATAAATTTTTCTATCTGCTTGACATCTTGGGCCTCTAACGGCAGCCCCCCTACTTTTGTTTAACAAACGAAATTGAATTCCAGCTTCATCTGCTACTAACCCCATAAGGCCGTCCAACGCGTCTATCTCTTTTACTAAATGGCCCTTGCCTATTCCNCCTATTGCTGGGTTACAGGACATTTCTCCTATTTTATNTTTATCCTGAGTTATAAGNAGAGTTTCNGCGCCCATNCGAGCAGAAGCAGNAGCNGCCTCACAGCCTGCATGCCCTCCGCCTATAACTATTATATCTATAATTGTATCTTTTTTTATTAACATAATGATTACTTACTATATTTTTTAAAATGTTTCACGTGAAACCTTTATTTTCCTATGCAAAACCCAAGAAAAATTTCGTCAAGAACATCTTCTATNTCAACAGAACCCACTATTCTTCCTAAAGAAACGGATGCCGATCTAGTAAACTCTGCGGAAATATCTATTTTTCCTATTTTAGCCTCTTTCAAAGCTAGCTCTAAACTTTCTTTTGTTTCGTTTAGGTGATTAATATGCCTAATCCTATTAGGCCCAACAGTCATNTCTGAAATAGAAGTTAATTGTTTTACCTCTGCGCCTAAGCCTTCTATAAAGCCCTCTATCCCTTGTTTAGTTTTGCATGAAATATTAAAGCCTTCTTTATTTAGGTGGCTTTTTTCTTCTATAAGGTCTGTCTTATTATAAACATTTATAATTCTAGAAAATTTGTTATCAGGCATCTCAATTTTTTTTTCTTTTACGCCGGCCGAAGCATCTCTGATGTATATAATGATATCAGCCTCCTCAGCTATACTTTTAGACCTTAAAACCCCTTCTTTCTCAATTTTATCGCTAGTTTCTCTAATGCCTGCAGTATCGTATAATGTCACAGGAACCCCCTCTAAGTTAAGTCTAGCCTCTATAGTATCTCTTGTAGTGCCGGCGCTTGTTGAAACTATGGCGCGATCTTCTTTTAACAAAAGGTTTATTAGGCTTGATTTTCCAACATTAGGCGCTCCGATAAGCGCTATTTTTAGACCTTTTCTTAGCCTCTCTCCCGCTATTCCCCTTACAAGGTCTTTTTCTATTTCGCTAATTAAGCCAGATATTTTTTTTACAAACCTGCTGTCATCTGTATTTTGAGAAACATCACCCTCATCTGAAAAATCTAGCGAAGCCTCCATTTCGGCTCTGGCTTTAATCAATTTCTGCCTCCAATGGGAATACTTCTCAGAAAGCTCGCCTTTTAAAAGTTTGATAGACTGTATTCTCTGCTGCTTGGTTTCTGATGCTAATAAATCTGCTAAACCTTCTACTTCCGTTATATCCATTTTTCCATTAATAAGCGATCTTTTAGTAAATTCTCCAGGCTCAGCGGGCCTCAACTCTTTAACAGAAGAAAAAAACAAAAAAAGCTCGTCAATAACTGCTATTGATCCATGCATATGAAGCTCTACCATGTCTTCTCCTGTTATGCTTTGTTTCTTAGGAAAGGCGCATACTAAGGCCATATCTATAATTTCTTGTCCGGTAGGTTGAATTTTCGTTAAAACAAGCTTTCTTGAAATTAGNCTTTCTGCGCCTAAAAGCCTCGCCGNTTCAAAAGCATAAGCCCCGCTTATTCTAACAACAGCAATGGCTGCAGGCAATGCTCCGCTTGATAAAGCATAAATAGTTTGAGAATTATTCGTCATACCGCCTCAATAATTTTTGTTTCACGTGAAACATATATACTTATTTATTTATTAAATATATATTATATCATATAATTAAAATTTAGGAGAAAGATTATGCCTTCAGGATATATAGACATTAAATCTTCAGATGNAGAGGGAGAGTTCAAAGCTTATTTTACNTCTAGNCCATACCTTTCTGATCTTCCAAGGCCTCCTGGNATAGTTATTATTCAAGAAATTTTTGGCATTAGTCCTTTCNTAAAAGAAATGGCAAACAGATATGCCGCTCATGGNTTTGCAGTAGTTGTNCCGGACTTATTTTGGAGGCAAGNGGCCNCNCTAACTGAACTTCCAGACCAGTCCGAAACAGCAACTAATAAGGCCTTTGAGTTATATCAAAANTTTGATGTAGAAAAAGGNGTGGATGATATTGCTGCGTCCTTAAGATGGCTTAGAGAAAACGAAAACACCTCTGGCAAAACAGCTGTAGTTGGTTACTGTTTGGGCGGTCTTTTAGCATTTTTATCTGGCTGCCAATTAGATATAGATGCTGCCGTTGGTTATTATGGCGTAGGCATTGAAAAAAACTTACAGCATAAAAATATGATCAGAAAACCAATGATGCTGCATTTTGCAGAAAATGATGCCTTTGTNCCTGCTGAAANAAGAAAAGANTTAGAAGAAAATTTTTCTANTAATGATTTAGTTNCTCTTCATAATTATANGGGCTGTGATCATGGNTTTGCCAGAACNGGCGGNGGAAACTATGATAAAGCTGCTGCAGAAATTAGTGACACACGAACTCTAGCTTTATTAAAAAAGTCTTTAACTTAAAAATTGGAGAAAAACAATGAAAACTGCTGCAATAAGAGTGCATGAATTAGGCGGACCAGAACAAATGNCCTTNGAACAGNTNGATGTTGCTTCTCCTANAGAAAATGAAGTNNTTATCAAACAAACAGCAATTGGGCTAAANTTTATAGATACTTATTTTAGGTCAGGNCTTTATCCTGCNCCTCTTCCNACTCCTATTGGCATGGANGCCGCAGGCATTATTGAAGAATTAGGTCCTGGTGTTACAGAATTNCAGNTAGGNGATAGAGTAGCTTATGCTTCAGCTCCATTAGGCAGCTATTCCGAAGTGCGNACNTTTCCNATACAAAATTTAGTTAAAATCCCNGATGATATTTCAGATGATATTGCTGCTGCTATTATGCTTAAAGGAATGACTGCNGAATACCTAATAAGAAGAACATATAAAGTTATGTCAGGACAAACAGTTTTATTCCATGCTGCNGCTGGAGGAGTAGGCTTAATTGCNTGCCAATGGTTAAAAGCNATAGGCGCAACCGTTATAGGNACAGTAGGCTCNCATGAAAAATCTGAGCTGGCTAAAGCTAATGGTTGTGACCACNCTATTTTATATAAAGAAGAANATTTTGTAGATAAAGTTAAAGCAATTACTAATGGGAAAGGNGTTCCNGTAGTATATGATAGTGTTGGAAAAGATACAGCTCTTCAGAGCCTTGANTGCCTATCTNCATTNGGNCTTTTAGTTATCTTNGGNAACTCTTCAGGTAATGCGCCNGCTATAGAGCCTGGCTCGCTTGCTACTAAGGGCAGNCTTTATGTTACGCGGCCTACTCTATTTAATTATAATGACACAAGAGAAAAATTAATGGAAAGCGCAAACCAAGTTTTTAACATGGTNAGAAGCGGAAAAGTTTCAATAAAAATAGGCGCCCAATATGNCCTTAAAGATGCTGTTCAAGCGCATAAAGATTTAGANGCTCGCAAGACTACTGGATGTATCATTCTAAAGCCATAAAGAAACAATTAATAACGTTTTTTCTTTCTTGCTTTATAAATATACCGTTTTATGGATGGCTTTATCGTCATATATGAACCGCTAATAGATAAAAATATTACTAAAATGCTTGTAATGGCAAATATGAACATTACAAAAGGCCCAAAAAACCTACCATTATGTAAATCTGCAAATAATCTTAGCGCTTGAACGCCTGGCCCTTGCACTTGAAGCAAATAATATCTCGCTATTTCCTTTTCTGGCAATACTAGCGAAGTCTCATTGAATTCAATATCATTGTTTTTCGCCAAAGAAAAGTTCAAATTTTCATTTAATATATAAAACTTATCCTCTAGCCCTTTTATAAGAATATTATCATTACCTTTCCCAATTGATAATGCTGTAAAAGGAATTTTTTTCTCTTTTATTATTTCTAGCCCATAGTCACTTTCTTGTATCAAAATAATTTTTTTATTATTTAAGACAAATATTAAATTATCGGCCTTTAGGGCCCCTAATATATTATTAATTCCTGTTTCTATAACCATATCAGAGACAATGGCCTTACTCTTAATAACCCCTAAATCTTCTTCTGCTGCTTCTAAGGCCCTTACATCTGCGACAGTATGCATGTCGTACAAGCTAGAAATATATCTATTTTTAAAATAGGTGTCCTGAAGCTTAAACGTGCTAGGATACATCAATATAATACCAGTTATTGACAAGTGTATGATAATTAAGCAAACACTTAGCCCTATAATTTTATGCAGCTTTTTAAGCATTTATATAGGTTATTTACAGTTTATTTCAGGAACAAGACTATTCATGGCAAGGGCAAGCCTCGTCATTTTTTGCATACTATTTACTGATAATGTCGCGCCAGATATTCCATCTATTCTTTTATCTAATTTAAAACCTTCTAACATATTGATCCCTATAAATTGATCTCGGAAACTAGGATATTTAACTTCCCATCCATGCGTCTCCCTATATATTAGAACATGTACGCTAGAAATGCGACAATTTTCAACGATAAATCCAGCTGTTATGAGCTCAACCTTACCTATTCGCTCCAAAATCCAAGCTGTTTTTTGATCTTGGCGCCAATATTTCATTCTTATTTTTTTGTAATTTCTGCCCATAATTTTTTGAGCAGTTTCTTTGACCTCATCCTTAAACCTTAAGCCTTTCCTTCTTGGGATATCTTCTTCAAAGGCTATTTTAAGAAAGTCCTCTTTGCTTAAAAACACTTCTTCTGACGACGCATTAAAAGAAAAAAATACAGTCAGTATAAATAAGATTTTTGCAAAATTTTTCATATTTCTTTTACGTACATAATAGTAAGTTTAGATTAAATTAATTAAAATCTGGAATTGTAATAAAAAAAGGATAGAACAGAAACTATTTTAAGCTGTATATTAGTTACCATTCTATCCTCCTTCGTTCTTAGGAAGGTAAATTATATAGATTTATTAATAAAATCTATATTAAAAATTATACCCCATACCCATATTAAAGCCTTGAACTGCTGNAGAACCGAAAGTTTTCTTTCTNTNCCAGTCTGCTTTAAGTACGGCTTGGTCTGTTAACCACCAATTAACTCCGAAAGTAGTCATAGTGATGTTATTTTTAGTTGTAGTAGCGTTTTTTGTACCAGCTTTATCATCCCATTCTTGTCTTCTAAGCATAAAGCCCATACTTTGTTCTCCATCGCTACCTACATCAAAACGATAACTACCTTCATAATACCAACCCCATTGATGATTGCGGCCGTTTTCAGCACACTGGTTGGCATCTGTAAGCACTGGTGGACAATCTAAATTCCACTGACCATAAAATGCTCTAGTACCAAAACCTCTAGAAGGCATATAGTTTGCATGTACAGCATACATTTTACCAGTAACTTGAGGTCCTGTTTGTCCCTCATTCATATCTGGCTCATAGTCCCAAGAGAAACCAAGCTCTAATCCTGGATAAGCGCCTGTCCATCTAACAGCACCTGAATAAGCTTCTTTATTCATTGTAGCTGATCCAACCTTATCTCTACCTGCACGGATATCACCTTGCGTAGATGTTAAACTTGAGTGAACACCAGCGATTATAGTTAGGTCCATATCTGGAATTACATGAGTTGCTTTAAAGCCACCTTCCCAACGTGTGTTGGAACAGATTTCTTTTTCAACTACATTTCTCTCTACGCCATAAAAGGTAGGAGGCTCATGTATTTCATTTGTAATACCACAAGGAATTAAAAATAAACCATATGCCATGTTAGTGTTAGGCAAACCATATTCACCCCAGTTGTGGTCAATATAAGCCTGCTCTAGCTCAACCTCACCTACTTTACCTTCACCTGCTATACTATGCTCTAATTCAAATTCTGAGTTCATAGCTACAGAGTCGTTAAATCTATGATTTATAAATAAAACATATCTATGGAAGTCAATTTCGCCAGCTCCGGCTGAGTTGTTATAATGTAATTCACCATAACCACCAACAGCAGTTTTAGTCCACCAACCAGCAGCTCCGCTCTCTTCCACGCTTTCTTCTAAATCGTCTATTCTATCTTGTAAATCTTTCATTGCATCTTGTAAATCGCTCATTTCATCTGCCACAACGTTAAATGCAAACAAAGAAGCTATTAAAAATACGAACATTTTGAAAAATTTATTCATAATGCGTCTCCTTATTAATTGTTTTAAACCTACTTAATTCTCGCAATCCCCCAAAATACTAATTTTTAAAAAAACTCGATCTGAGATTGAGAATCAGTATTAGTTGCATATATTTTTATATTAAGAATGAATCTCAGTGTCAAAGGTATTTGCTTACAATCCGCCCTTTTTGTGAAACATTGTGACAAAAATACAACTATTAAATTTTACAAAAAATGATTGTTTTGAGGTCAAAATATGATTGACACTGATAATTAGTCTCATATATAATTTATAATTGTTGTTTTAGTCTAACTATTAAGGAAAAAATATGTATAAAATTAGTTCTATTATTTTAGTTAAAGCGCTTTTAATATTTCTGTTTATAAATAAATCTACATACGCTGCTAACAATGACTACAAGAGTCTTGCAAACAGTTATGCGGACCTAGTAAGTCATTACTATAATGCCGTTGCTTTGAGCACAAAAGAAATGAATGATGCAATAATTAAATTTATACAAGCCCCCGACAATAATAGTCTGATAAACGCTAAAAATAAATGGATTGAAGCAAGAATAGTTTATGGCATTACAGAAGCTTTTCGTTTTTATGGAGGCCCTATTGATGGGGTCAACAAATATGGAGAAGAAGGGCCAGAAGGCCTTATTAATGCTTGGCCTTTAAACGAAGCATATATAGATTACGTACAAGGAAACCCTGAATCAGGCATTATTAATAATATGTCTATAGAGATAAATGCAGAAAC
This sequence comes from Candidatus Pelagibacterales bacterium, assembly GCA_002720535.1. Taxonomy (GTDB): domain Bacteria; phylum Pseudomonadota; class Alphaproteobacteria; order TMED109; family TMED109; genus TMED109. Next base: position 191,837 of record PBIU01000008.1, read on the forward strand.
CATCATTGCTGCAAATATGTCTGAGGATGATGCTGATGTTTCAACAGGCTGGCATGCAATAGAGTTTTTACTTTGGGGTCAAGACTTCTCTCTTGAAACCGCTGGCATAAGAGAGGCTAGCGACTACCTTCCTACAAATGAAGTTAATGTAAGGCGTAGAGCATATCTAGTTGCAACAAGCACTTTGTTGCTTGAGCATGTTAATTGGCTTGCCGAGCAATGGTCAGAGAATGGTGAAGGAAGAAAATCATTTATAGCTAAAGAGGATCCCGGTGGCGCAATACTTACAGGTATAGCTACACTAGCTGGTTTTGAGCTGTCTTCAGAAAGAATTGCAACTGCATTGGATTCTGGCGACCCTGAAGACGAACACTCTTGCTTTAGCGACCAAACACATAATGATGTTAAAGCAAATTTTAATGGAATAAAAAATGTATATCTAGGAAAAGGCCAAAATGGTAAAAGTTTTAAACCTTCAATTTCAGAATTTGTTATGGAAAATGATATAAAATTACATGAAAATATTATGCAAGTTATAAATACTACAGATGATACAATAAATAATATTACAGTTCCCTTTGACAAAATGCTTTCTGAGCCTATAAATGGGCTTGGCAGACAAGCTGCCGAAAAAACTGTTAGCAACTTATTAGTTCTTGCAGAAAACTTTAAAGAAGCAGGTAAAAATCTAAATTGGAATGTGATCATCGCCGAATAAAAACTTTTTTTTATAAAGGTTTAGTAGCCTTATTAGCTATAATATTATTTTTTATTGCTGATAGACTTAATAGTTCAGAGCTCTCTGAAAATATGGATAAAGAAATATCTGTAAAAAGAGAAACTCGTGAGTCTTTTGCTGCACCTATTCCTGCATTATCTTTGTCAAAAATGAGGCTATTTACTGGAGGAAGGCATCTATTTCGTCGTTCATGGACTCCCGCTCCAAGCTCAGTAAAAAGTTTAGATGGATTAGGCCCAGTTTTTAATCGGGTAAGCTGTTCAGGCTGTCACGTTAAAGACGGAAGAGGTCGTCCACCAAAAGAGGATGGTAAGTTTAGATCTATGGTAATCAAGCTTGCGATGATAGATAACGACAATATTTATCCTGACCCTAGTTATGGGTATCAACTAAATGATAAATCTATTTTAGGCGTTCCTTATGAAGGAAAAGCTAAAATTGATTATTCAATAATAGATATAGAACTGAATGATGGCACTATAAAAAAAATATCTAACCCACATTATACTTTTAATTCTATGTCCTTTGGGGCACTTAATGAAAATACAAAGCATTCAGGCAGAGTTGCGCCAGCAGTATTTGGCTTGGGGCTTATTGAGGCAATTACAGAAAAAGATCTTCTTAAAAATGCCGACCCAGAAGACTTAAATAACGATGGAATATCAGGGCGGGCTCACAAGCTTGTGGATAAACCAAGTAAAAAAATTATGATTGGTAAATTTGGATGGAAAGCAACAAGAGCTACTTTACTGCATCATATAACAGGGGCTGCTTCTCAAGATATGGGCCTAACATCAAATGTTTTTCCCAATGAAAATTGCATGAAAATACAAAAAGCTTGTCTAGAACAAATTAATGGAGGAAAACCAGAAGTTTCAGATGCTCAAATAGAGAGGCTTCTAGTTTATATGCAGAGCCTTGCTCCTCCACGTCAAAGAAAGATAAAAAACAAAAGCGTTTTAGCTGGCAAAAACTTATTTAAAGAAATAGGCTGTGAGAGTTGTCACACACCCGCTTATAAAACAGGCGAACATCCAAACCACCCAGAACTAAGCAATCGAATTATTAGACCATATAGTGATTTTCTATTACATGATATGGGAAAGGGACTAGATGATGGCGTTGCTGAGGGAGAAGCAAAAAGCTACGAATGGAAAACTCCTCCTTTGTGGGGGATAGGACTAGTAAAAATAGTCAACAAACACACTCGTTTTTTACATGATGGTCGGGCAAAATCAATTGAAGAAGCTATTTTATGGCATGGAGGCGAAGCCCTAAAAGCAAAAAATAATTATATTTCATTAACTAAAGAAAAAAGAAAAAATTTATTATTTTTTCTCAATTCATTGTAACTATTGATTCATGCTATCGAAAAACTCTGAGTTAGTTTTAGTGCCTTTTAGCTTATCAACCAAAAACTCCATAGCATCGCTCATTCCCATAGGCCCTAAAATTCTTCTTAACATCCACATTTTTGATAAATCGCCCTTAGCAACTAAAAGCTCTTCTTTTCGAGTTCCGGATTTGGCAATATCTATTGCAGGGAAAGTTCTTTTATCTGCTAGCTTTCTATCAAGAACAATTTCTGAATTTCCAGTTCCCTTAAATTCTTCAAAAATGACTTCATCCATTCTAGAGCCTGTTTCAATTAATGCTGAAGCTATAATAGTAAGTGAACCTCCTCCTTCAATATTACGAGCAGCACCGAAAAACCTCTTTGGCTTTTGAAGAGCATTAGCATCAACGCCGCCAGTCAAAACCTTACCTGAAGAAGGCACAACAGTGTTATATGCTCTTCCTAAACGCGTTATAGAATCTAGCAAGATAACAACATCTCTTCCATGTTCAACTAACCTCTTAGCCTTAGAAATTACCATTTCTGCGACCTGAACATGTCTCATTGCTGGCTCATCAAACGTAGAAGATATTACTTCTCCTTTAACGGAACGTTGCATGTCTGTAACTTCTTCCGGTCTCTCATCTATTAAAAGCACCAAAAGATATATTTCTGGATGATTTTTTTCTATTGAGTGTGCAATATTTTGAAGCAAGACTGTCTTTCCAGTTCTTGGTGGAGCTACTATTAAACCTCTTTGGCCTTTGCCTAAAGGGCTAACTAACTCAATTACCCTACAAGAGTTATCTCGGTTTTTGTCGGGTTTTTCAGAATCTATTTCTAATTTTATTCTCTCTTCCGGATACAAAGGAGTTAAATTTTCAAAACGAACTTTATGTTTCACCTTATCAGGAGAATCAAAATTTATTTTATCTATCTTTAATAAAGCAAAATACCTTTCCCCATCCTTTGGTTGTCTAATTTGGCCTTCAATTGTGTCCCCTGTTCTTAATCCAAATTTTCTAACTTGCGACGGAGAAACATATATGTCATCAGGCCCAGGCAAATAATTACTTTCTGGCGCTCTTAAAAACCCAAACCCATCAGGAAGTATTTCAATTACTCCATCGCCATTAATTGTATCTCCATTATCTGCTAAGCTTTTTAAAATAGAAAACATTAAGTCTTGTTTTCTTCTATTAGACGCATTTTCTACGCCTTTTTCTTCGGCAAAAAGAATTAGATCTGCAGGTGACATTTGTTTAAGTTCTTTTAAGTGCATTATTAGTCCTATGTGTTTTGATTGTTGATAAGAATATCTGAAACAAGTAAGTGAGAATTGTGATTTAAAAGCTAGTTTTTATAATAATATTATTATTTGGGCTTAAATGTCAAAATATAAATTAACTATAGGGCTTAACAACTACTAATATAACTATAATAATTAAAAGAACTGTTGGCGCTTCATTAATATATTTAAAGAATTTTTGACTATATTTAGTACTGTCTTGAATTAAAGCTTTTCTACAAAAACCAAAATACTCATGTAAGCCTGTCATTAGTAAAACTAAAAATAATTTAGTTATCAGCCATATTGAGGCCATTTCATGGGCGCCTATTGAAGAAAAAACTAAAATTAATCCGAAAAGCCAAGTTGCCGCCATAGCTGGGCGCATTATATAATTAAATAACCGTCTTTCCATTAATATGAAGGTTTCATTCATTTCTTTGCTATTGTTTTTATTTGCGTGATAAACAAAGAGGCGAGGCAAATATAGCATTCCTGCCATCCATGAAATAACTGCTATAATATGCAAAGCTTTAATATATAAATAAAAAGTCATTAATTTTTTTCCCAAAAGGTGTTATAAAAACATTTTTTATAATCATTGCTGCATACTCTAGCATTTAATATTTTTTCGTTTTTCTTTTGTGTAACCAATTTAAAAAGACTTTTTATAAACTCTTCATTTTTACCTAAGGCGGGAGCTCTTAAATATAATTCACAGCCATTTTTTAGTGCCAACTCCTTATACTCTATATCTAATTCTACTAAAGTTTCGGAATGCTCACTTACAAAAGCTATCGGAACTAATATAATAACTTCTTTACTTTGTGTCGCTTTTATAATCTCATCTTCAGTAGAAGGGCCTATCCATTTTAAAGGCCCAACTTTGCTTTGATAACAAATTGTGTATGAAAATTCACTTTGATTCAAACTTTCTAAGACTCTAGAAACAGTTTTTTCTACTTGATTTTGATAAGGGTCCCCTTTCTTAATAATCTTTTCTGGAAGACCATGGGCGCTAAATAATATTCTTATTTTTTTATTATTAATATTTTGTTTTTTTGCTTTATTAATTATTTTTTTTATTTCATTAACGTGTGCTTTGATGAAATTTTCTTCTGTAGGATAACAGCATATAATTTTTGTTGGCACCCTAAATTTCTTAGTATCTATTTCTTTCCTCCATGAATGCAGTGAAGAGCCAGAGGTCGTTGTCGAAAATTGAGGATAAAGAGGCAAAAGAATAACTTCATCTGGTTGCCATTTCATAACTTTTGTTACCGTTTCGTATATAAAAGGCTTCCAATAGCGCATTGAAATAAATACTTTATAGTCGTCTTTTTCTGTTTTTAATAAATTTTCTAGCTGTTTTTTTTGTTCTTTCGTCTCTTCTAATATGGGAGACCTTCCGCCTATAAAAGAGTAAATTTCTTTAGCTGTTTTTTCTCTTTTTGATGAAATAAGCTTAGCTAAAAAATACCTAATAAATGAAGGAGCCCCAATAATAGCAGGGTCATTAAATAAATTGAATAAAAAAGGTTTAACTGCAGACAATTTATCAGGTCCGCCTAAATTAAAAAGGATAACTCCTATTTTTTTTTTCATTTATTCCATTCTCTTATAGTTTTTATAAGTAATTCTATATTTTTAGTAGGTGTTTCTTTAATAACTCCATGGCCTAAATTGAAAATATGACTTACAGATGAGAAATTTTCTAATATCTTATTAGTGCTATCTATCATAGGTTTGCCGCCTTTTAATAAAATTTCAGGACTTAAATTGCCTTGGAAACATAAACTACGTACTTTTTTCTGTTTTAGATTATTTAACAACTCTTTAATATTTACATTTTGATCAATAGAAAGACAATCAATGTTAGTATTGCTTACATAATCCGCGTATAAATTCCCCGCTTTTCTGGGAAAGCCAATTATAGGTATAGAAGGATATTTTCTTTTTATTTTTCTAATAATATTATTATTGGGTTCTATACAATATTTTTTAAATTTATTTTCTTTTAGAGCTATTTCTGCATGTGATTCAAAAATTTGGACAGCTTCTGCTCCTGCTTCAATTTGTTTTATTAAATGATTAGAAATAAAAGATTCTAATTTTTTAATTAATTCCATAAATGATTTCTCATAATTCTGGAAAAAAGAGACACATTTTGGAAAATTTTTGCTTCCTTTACCTTCTATCATATAAGCAGCAATAGTAAATGGAGCTCCTGCAAAACCTATTAAAGCTTTTTCTGATTCTAACTGACTTTTAACTAAGCTTAAACATTCATATATTGGCTCTAAATAATTAATACTAGTTAATTCTAGCTCAAAAATCTCTCTTTCATTTTTTATTGGTTTTAAATGTGGTCCTTCATTTTCTATAAATTTTAGATCTCTATTACAAGCCATAGGAATAGTTAAAATATCAGAAAATATTATTGCAGCATCTAAATCAAATCTTTTAAGAGGTTGTAATGTTACCTCTGCTGATAATTTAGGATTCATACATAGATTTAAAAAAGAGCCTGCTCCTTTTCTTATTTCTCTATATTCTGGAAGATATCTTCCAGCTTGGCGCATAAGCCATATTGGAGTTTGAGAGCAATGTATGCCATTTATAGTTTTTATAAAATTAGAAGTATTATTTAATTTATCCACAATTATTCCAAGTTGTATATATATAAAGTAATATAAAGTATATTTGTAGTTGTTAATAGGTATTATGGGGATTAAAAATTTATCCACAAAAATTAAATATTTAATCTCTATTTTATACAATAAAAAATATTGTTTAAATAGTTATTAAGGCAATTAATATAATTAATGATTTTTTGTTAACAATTTATAAAAATTGTATAACTTTAAATAGGAATAATATAAGGATAGTAAAATAGCAAATATTAATAAAAATATACATATACATGTAATATCTGATTCAACTGGAGAAACAGTTAGTACAGTTTCAAGATCGGCAATTGCACATTTTAAAAATTTTAATCCAATAGAACATAGCTGGGTATTAGTAAGGTCCGATAAACAGTTAAAAAATATAATAGAGGAAATTAAAGAAAACAAAGGACTAGTAATCTATACCATAATAGATAAAAAATTAAGAAAAACGTTAGAAAAAGGTTGCGAAAGATTAGGGGTGCCAATTGTTCCTGTGTTGGACCCTGTAGTGAGCGCAATAGATAATTATTTTCATTATGATTTAGCAATGGATGAGCCGGGAAGGCAACATAATTTATCTCATGGATATTTTGATAGGATAGGAGCTATGCAGTATACTTTAGCTCATGATGATGGACAATTATCTCATGATTTGGAAAGTGCTGATATAGTATTAGTAGGAGTATCTAGAACCTCTAAGACGCCAACATCTATGTATTTAGCAAATAGAGGAATAAGAACAGCAAATGTGCCTATGGTTCCTAAAGTATCTTTGCCGCCGAATATTTTTTCTTCAAAGGCCTTAATAATAGGCTTAACTACAAGCCCTGAGAGGCTAATTCAAATTAGAAAATCAAGGCTAAATTCTGTTGGCGAAAAAAGAACAACCAATTATATTGAAGAAGATCTAATAAAAGAAGAAGTGCTATTGGCAAAAAAAATATTTTTAAAGAATAAGTGGCCCATTATTGATGTAACAAGAAAATCTATTGAAGAAACAGCAGCTGCAGCATTAGAATATTTAAGAGTTTTTAAAGAAAAAAAAGAAAAATAAATGACTACAGGAATTATAGGAAAGCCAATTAAACATAGCTTGTCTCCAATTCTTCATGAATTCTGGATGAAAGAATATAAAATAGAATCAACCTACAATATATATGAGATTGATAAAAAAGAGATTGCTTCTTTTTTGAAGACTTTGAAAGAAAAGAACATTAATGGATTAAATGTAACGATACCTTATAAGTCTGAGGTCATAAAGCTTTTGGACCATGTAGAAAAAAACGCATTAGATTTGGGGGCGGTAAATACAATTAAAGTTGGAGAAGACAACAAATTATATGGTTATAATACAGATGTATATGGATTTATGAAACATTTAAATATTTCTGCCCCTTCCTGGAAAAAAAAGAAAGGCGACATAACAATAATAGGAGCAGGTGGGGCAAGCAGGGCTGTTATTTGGTCTTTTTTGAAAGAAAATAAAATGAATATTAAGCTTTTTAACAGAAGTAAAGATAGGGGCTTAAAACTAATTGACGACATGAAAAAATTATTCCCAGAGTCAAATATAATTTTTCACTCCAATTTATCAGAAGCTTTAAATAATTGCTCTTTGTTAGTAAATTGTACTAGTCTTGGCATGAGCGGACAGCCTATGCTTGACATAAATTTAGACCAGATGAATAATAATTCTATAGTTTATGATATTGTTTATTCTCCTTTAATTACGGAATTGCTTCATAAAGCAAAAGAGTTAAATTTTACAGCGATTGATGGTTTAGGAATGTTAATTAATCAGGCTGTTCCTGCTTTTGAAATGTGGCATAATACAAAGGTAACAGTAAGCGACGCCCTAAGACAAAGCGCACTTAATCATCTAGAAAGAAAAGTTTAAATGATTATTCTTGGTTTAACAGGCTCAATTGCTATGGGCAAAAGTGCTACAGCAAATATTTTTAGCTCGTATGGGGTCCCTGTTTTTGATGCTGATCTTTGCGTACATCAATTAATTGGTTTTAATGGAAGATTAGTGCCTTTGATTGCCAAAGAGTTTCCTTCTACCTTAGAAAAAACTAAAAACTATAGATTTATTAATAGAATAAAGTTGGGAAATATCGTTTTTAACAATAAGAAATTGAAACGGAATTTAGAAAATATAATTCACCCTCAGATAGGAAGGGAGAGAAAAAAATGGACGGAACAGGCAATCAGAAGAAGAGATAAAATAATTTGTTATGATATTCCTTTGTTATTTGAGACTAAAGGAGAGAAAGCCGTTGATGAAGTTATTGTTGTTTCAGCACCATACTTTATTCAAAGACAAAGAGCTTTAAAAAGAAAAAATATGGACCTAAAAAAATTAAATAATATATTAAAAACACAAATGCCTGATAAAGATAAAAGAAAAAGGGCAAATTATGTGGTTAACACGGGTAATGGCCATAGGTTTTCTAGAAACCAAGTAAAAAATATAATAGAGAAGCTTAGTAAATGAGAAGAACTGCACTAGATACAGAAACAACAGGACTCAATCCTCTAGATGGCCATAGAATAGTGGAGATAGGCTGTATTGAATTAGATATTAATTTGCCCACGGGAAAAGAATGGCATGCTTACGTAAATCCAGAAAGAGCAATGCCTGAAGCAGCATTTGCAGTACACGGCTTATCTGAATCATTTTTGCTTAAAAAGCCAACATTTAAAGATATTGCCCAAGATTTTATAAGCTTTATCAATGGAGCAGAATTAGTAATACATAATGCAAAATTTGATATAGGGTTTTTGAATAGCGAATTAAAAAGACTTAAAATGCCCGTTATAGATATAGCAAACACAATAGATACGGTGCAATTAGCAAGAGAAAAAATTCCTGGAGCTGCTGCTAGTTTAGACGCTTTGTGTAAGAGGTTTGATATAGACTTAGCAATTAGGGAAAAACACGGAGCTCTGCTGGATGCAAAATTATTAGCTGAGGTTTACCTCGAATTAACTGGAGGCCGGCAAGCGAGTTTAAGTCTCATTCAAGAAAATAAAGAAGTAATTAATGAAGAGATGAAGGAAGAAAAGCTTGGTTTGGAAGAATTGAAATTTGTCTCTGCCAAATTAACTGAAAAGGATAGAGAAGAACATAAAGAAATGCTAAAAAAAATTAATTCACCTATTTGGCTAAAATAATATTAGATAGACTTTACCAAACTGGCTAAGCACACTATCTTATTTATAAATAAATTAAAACGGGAAAAAAAGTGCAATATTTTGATATTATATTATTTGCTGTTATAGCAGGGGTTTTGGCAATACGCTTATATAGAATTTTAGGCATTAAATCTAAAGTAATAATTAAAAAAAATGAAGACTCTGTCCAAAATGTAGTCAATCTCAATAAAGAGAAAATTAAAGAAGAGGATAAGGAAAGGGAAAATATAAGTATAGAAAATGGAGAAGGCTTGCAGCATCTTAAAAATGTACAGCCAAACTTTAATGAGGCCGACTTTCTTTCTGGAGCGGAAAAAGCTTTACCAATGATATTGGAAGCAAAATATACAGCAAATAAAAAAATTTTAATAAGCTTTTTAGAAGATGATATATTTAGAATCTTTGAAAAACAAATTTTAGATCAGGAAAGCAAGGGACACACTGTAAAAAATTGTGAAATAAGTGTTTCTGAGAGGCAGATACAAGAAATAAAAATACAGGAAAATATTGTATATATTAGAGTTAATTTTAAATTTAATGAAAAATTTATTATAAATAATAGTGATGGAAGTGTTTTTTTAGATTTAAGTAAAGATGGAGATGAAAAAACAGTGGCTTGGACATTTTCAAGACCCTTAGAATCAGATAGCCCTAACTGGAAGTTATTTGGCGTTAATCAAATTAACTAGTAATATTCTACATGGCAATAAGTAAAAAAATTTTTAAAGGCATATTTTTTTTCTTATTTCTAACAGTCTTTTTGTTATATTTTTACAAGCATAAGGCTCAGGAAAATAATTATAAATTAGTAAAAACTCAATTTTCTGATTTGCCAGATTGGAATTCTAAAAATATTTTACCTTCTTTAAAATCTTTTGAACAAAGCTGTCGTATTATATTAAATAAGGAAGCTTTGGACTCAGCTAAACTATCAGACTTTAATGTGAAAATAGAATCTTATAAAAATTTTTGTAAATTACTGCCTGATATTAAAAACAGTGACGACCTTAAAATATTGATAGAAAATAATTTTTACCCTGTTTATTTGAGGGATGATAATACTCTTTTTACTGGCTATATTGAGATAGAAATTAAAGGAAGAATAACGCCTTCTATTCATGAAGCTCCTAACGCGGTTCCTATTTTTAGGAAACCGCCAAGTATTATTTCTGTTAATTTAGAAAAATTTGGAAATGAATATAAGGATAAAAAAATTTTAGGAATGATAAGAGATAATGACTTTGTTCCTGTTCCTTCGAGAAAGATAATTGAAAACCAAAATATGTTTAAGGAATATATTCTGGCTTACATTGACGACCCTGCTCTTGCTTATTTTTTACATATTCAAGGGTCCGGATTAATAACTCTTCCAACTGGAGAGACGATGGCAGTTAGTTATGCTGGAGACAATGGCAAAGAGTATTATTCTATAGGCAAAAAACTTTTAGAAGATGAGATTATAAAAAAAGAAAATATGTCTATGCAATCTATTTTAACATGGATGAGAGATAATGAAGAAGCTGCATTTAAGCTGATGCAAAACAATGAAAGGTTCATATTTTTTAAAGAAAGAAATAATTTAGAGCCACCAAATGGGTCAAGTGGAACAATAGTTACGCCTATGCATTCAGCCGCAATAGATAATAGGTTTATACCGTATCACCTGCCTTTATGGGTCGAGGTAGATGATTTTTATAACGATAGCACAAATAAAAGACTAACAAACATTTTTCTTGCCCAAGATACTGGGTCAGCAATAAACGGNATGACNAGAATNGATTTGTTTTTAGGCAAAGGAAAAGAAGCAGAAGNAATTGCTGGNAAGCTAAGCTCTNGAGGAAAAATTTGGTTATTNNTTCCTAAATAAATNTAGGAATTGTTAACTAAGCGTTTTAGATAAAATGTATTTTTTTAATAAAAAGCTTGATTACATTCAATTTTANTGGCTACAATTAGGTCTAAGACTTTTATTAAGTCTTANAACGCTTTGTATATATTGTGGAGAATATAAACAANAGCAGGAGAGATTAATAACATTCCCTTAATAAATAAGGGAAATNNGGAGGAGAATATCATGAATAAATTTTTTATGGCGATTGCTGTAGCANTCGCAACAATGTTTGNCTNGTCTGGCATTTCTTTGGCNGACGGACATTGTNATAAATATGCAGATCTAAAGGGAAAAGCATGGGTTGATGGCGANTGCATGGAAACACCTTTAGGAGAAAAATGGTGGCCAAACCCATTATGGGGTGCAGATGATCAAGCGGGTTCAACAAATTGGTATAAAAAACCTGAAGTTGTTAAAAGAGCTTTAGCTATGNTTAAAAAAGGACAAACTATGCAATTAGGACANCCTTATACTGCANNNCAACCNATGTTTGGTGCNCGTAAATTTGTATTACGTATTCCAGGAGCTCCAACTGGNGGAGCATTTGGCCCAAATAAAATTATGTGGAATGATGAGTTTNTAGCAACTGAAATAGGACAAGCCGGAACTCAGTTTGATGGTTTAGGCCACATTGGAGTTCAGGTTGGTGCNGANGGAGACAAAANNGAAATGCGTTGGTATAATGGAATTACTGTNCAAGAAATGAATGGNGCCTACGGANTANNTAAGCTTGGAACAGAACANCTTNATCCAATTGTTGCAAGAGGTNTTTTAATAGATGNNGCNGCTGNAAGAGGCGTAGAGGTAATGGAAGNTGGNGATGNAATCACTATGGCTGATGTTAAAAAAGCTNTAGAAATGCAAGGCATGTCAGATTATAAAATGATGCCAGGNGANGCTATNTTNTTTCATACNGGCTGGGANCAATANTGGGTAGTAGATAATGCTAAGTACAATAGNGGATGNCCAGGTATTGGAATGGAAGTTGCTCGTTGGATAGCGGGTGGTCAAGCTGGTGTAACTGGTTTTGATACATGGCCTGGAGATGCANTTCCTAANCCAGATCCAGACTGTNTTTTCTGTGTACACCAATACTTACAAACTCGTCANGGCATNATCAACCAAGAAAACTTGAATACAAGTAAGCTNGTAGATGCNGGCGTATATGAGTTNGCTTATATATATAANCCAGTTCCAATTGTTGGTGCAACTGGCTCAATTGGTCANCCAACAGCAATGTGGTAGGCTAATAAATTATATAAGTTAAANCTTTAATATAATTAAAGGGGCATATAATAATATGCCCCTTTTTTATTTAATCTAGAGTATTCTTTATTTATTTTCTCTTATAAGATATAAGTCCATGGGCATTAGAACGGCTTCAGGAAAGTAATACATGAAAAATATTTTAAATATAGATGATTTGCAAAATATGGCAAAAAAACGCGTACCAAAAATGTTTTATGAGTATGCTGACTCTGGCTCGTGGTCCGGAGAAACTTATAAGGCCAACCAAAATGATTTTTCTAATATAAAGTTTAGACAAAGGGTTGGTGTAAATATTGAAAACCGTACTTTATCTAAAAGCTTTCTCGGAAAAAAAGTTTCCATTCCTTTAGCTTTAGCACCCACAGGCCTATGCGGCATGCAACATTATAATGGAGAAATTTTTGCAGCACAAGCTAGCGAAGAATTTGGAATACCTTTTACGCTTTCCACTATGAGTATATGTTCTATAGAAGATGTTGCAGAAGCAACAACACAACCTTTTTGGTTTCAATTATATGTTATGAGGGATAAAGTTTTCATTTCTAATTTGTTATCAAGAGCGCAAGCGGCAGGATGCAGTGTGTTACAAATTACTATGGATCTAAATATTTTAGGACAAAGACATGCAGATGTTAGAAATGGTTTATCTGCACCACCTAAATTTAAGCTTGAACATATTAAACAAATAATAACTAAACCCAGATGGGCTTTAGGAATGTTAAGGGCTAAAAGACATTTCTTCGCAAATGTTGTTGGGCATGCAGAAGGGGTAACAGATAGTGGCGCATTATGGTCATGGATTGCTGAACAATTTGATTCTACATTTTCATGGGACGATTTAGATTGGATAAGAAACCAATGGAAAGGCAAGATATTATTGAAAGGAGTATTAGACCCGGAAGATGCTGAAAAAGCTGTTAAGTTAGGCTATGATGGAATTATTGTTTCTAATCATGGCGGCCGTCAGTTAGATGGCGCTTTATCCTCAATTAGGGCTCTCCCATATATAGTAGATAAAGTTGGAAACAAAATGGAGGTATATATGGATGGAGGCATCAGATCTGGGCAAGACATCTGTAAAGCTTTATGTTTAGGAGCCCAAGGAGTTTTAATAGGNAGGCCTTTTTTATACGGCCTAGGAGCAAATGGAAAAAAAGGAGTTACAAGGTGCCTTGAAATAATGCGCGATTCTTTGGACGAGAGCATGGGCTTTCTTGGTGAAAAAGATATAAAAGACTTAAGCAGAAAAAATGTTTTAGATTTGTCTTATAAAAAAGGAATTTTTGATCAGCTTTCTTACTAAGATTCTGAAATAAATAAAAAGAAGAATTAAAATGGTAAAAAATAAAAATAATAATTTATCAGAGGAAGATAATAAGTTATGGGAAACAGTTTCAAATAAAGCTACCAAATATAAAAAAACTAATAGAATTATTTTAAATGACAAAGCTGAAATAAAAACACAACCTCTAAAGGAAGAAATGCAAAGAGTTGTCAAAAAAAAAGATGTACTGAATAAAACTAATTTTACCAAAGAAGAAACCCTTATAATCAATAAAAATAATTTAGAAACTTTAGACCCTAAACAGATTCCTTCGGGCATATCTTTAAAGCAAGCACAAGATTTAAAAAAAGGAAAGCTTAGGCCAGAAAAAATTTATGATTTACACGGATATACACAATTCAGAGCGCATAATTATTTGAATGAAGAGATTATAAGGTGCTATAAAAGAAATATAAGAGCTTTACTTATAATTACAGGTAAAAAAGTAGGGGCTTCAGGAGCAGAAGGGGTTTTAAAAAAAGAGGTTCCTAAATGGCTAAATGTTTCGCCTTTAAGAGAAGTTATTTTGATGACTTCGTGGGCGACCCCTCGTGACGGAGGTGAGGGAGCACTATATGTTCTCTTAAAGCGATATAAAGAAATAAACAATTAATTATGAGCAAAAAATATATTATTATATGATAAAGAGTGTAAAAAATAAGACATAGGAAAAATTAATGCGTAAAGCAAAAGTACAGAGAAATACAAAAGAGACAAAAATTTCTGCTACTGTCAATTTGGACGGAACAGGAAGGTCTAAAATTGAGACAGGCATAGGCTTTCTTGATCATATGGTTGAACAAATTTCACGCCACGGTTTAATAGACCTTGACTTGAAAGCAAAAGGCGATTTGCATATTGACGATCACCATACAACGGAAGATTCAGGATATGTCTTAGGAGACGCTATAGCTAAAGCTTTAGGAGAAAGAAAGGGAATCAGTCGATATGGAAATGCACACATACCAATGGACGAAACTTTAACGAGAGTTGTAATTGATTTGTCTGGCCGCCCTTATTTGGTCTGGAAAGTTGCTTTTACTCAAAAAAGACTAGGAGAAATGGATACTGAGCTTTTTAAGGAATGGTTCCAGGCTTTTTCTCAGGCCTTAGGAGCAAATATTCATGTTGAAAACCTTTACGGAACAAACAATCATCATATAATCGAATCTTGTTATAAAGGCTTAGCTAGATCATTAAGAGATGCTGTTCAATTAGTACCAAGAATATCAGGCAAAGTGCCGTCTACTAAAGGCGTTTTACGTAAAGACGGCTAGTAAGAGAGATAATAATGTATGTAGGAATTATAGATTATGGATCGGGTAATATCCGTTCTGTTTTTAAATCTTTTGAAAAAGCTGCAAGCTTAGTTTCTTCAAAAGTAAAAATTAAAGTAATAAATAATTGCAAAGAGCTAAAGGAATTAGAAAAAATCGTATTGCCTGGGGTGGGTGCATTTGCAGATTGTATGAAAGGCTTAAAAAACAAGCCTGGCTTATTAGAGGCTATAGAACGAAAAGTTTTAGAGGATAAAAAATCCTTTTTAGGAATATGCGTTGGAATGCAGTTATTAGCTAATAGCAGTTCAGAATATGGACATACAGAGGGGCTCTCTTGGATAGATGGGGAGGTTAACTCAATAAAAATTACACAAAAAAATATCAAAATCCCACATATGGGATGGAATTCAATCTTGTTTGAAACAGACCACCCTTTATTAAAAAACATAAAAAAGGATGAAGACTTTTATTTTGTACATTCTTATAAATTTAATGTAAAAAATAATGATTTTGTTCTTGCAAAAACAAATTATGGGAGCGATATAACCGCAATAGTTATAAAGGACAATATATTGGGAACACAATTTCATCCTGAGAAAAGCCAAGTTGCAGGAATTCAATTCATTAAAAATTTTATAGAATGGTCACCATGAAAAGTAATAGTAAAAAATTGTCTGTAAATTTAATAAAAAAGTTTAAAGTTGGGGAATTACAAGAACTTTGTAAGGCCACCGAGGAAGCAATTCAAAAAGGGATTGGTTTTAGTTGGATAAAACCTCCTCCTAGAAAAAACTTAGAAAATTATTGGAAAGGAGTGCTTGCAATGCCACAAAGAAAGCTATTTATTGGAAGTTTTGAAGGAGCAGTAGCGGCTTCTCTTCAATTAGTTTTTCCGAATAAAAGNAATGAAGCATCATCCTTTTCTGCTAGTATTGACACGCACTTTGTGTCTCCCTGGGCAAGAGGNCATGGNCTAGCTAGAATGTTGCTTGAAGCAGGAGAAGACTTAGCTTACAAGAANGGCTTTAGCCAAATCCTTTTAGAAGTTAGAAAAACTCAAGATAGAGCNATTAACCTATATGAGAATGCGGGGTACATAAGGTGGGGAAAACTTCCAGCATATCATATTGTAAATGAAAAAGTTGTTTCAGGTTACTTCTACCATAAAAGAATAGATAAAAGTAAATGATCTTTTTTCCTGCAATAGACTTAAAAGATGGAAAATGCGTTAGATTAAAACANGGCGATATTTTAAAGTCTACGATTTTTGATTCAGACCCAGTAGCGAGAGCAGAATCATTTCATGATGCAGGATGTTCTTGGTTACATTTGGTCGATTTAAATGGAGCATTTGAAGGGAAACCTATAAATCATAAGATAGTAGAAAAAATAATAAAGAGTGTTGATATAAAAATTCAACTAGGAGGAGGAGTTAGAAATTTCGATACTATTGATTTCTGGATGAACGCAGGCATTAAAAGGCTAATTATAGGAACAATGGCTTTAAAAAAGCCTGAGCTAGTTATTGAAGCATGCGAAAAATACCCAGGAAAAATCGCCTTAGGCATAGATGTTAGAGGTGGCAAAATAGCGACAGAGGGCTGGGTTGAGCAGTCTCAAATTTCGGCTGTAGATTTAGTTAAAAAATTTGAAGACGCAGATGTGTCTGCAATTATATATACTGATATTAGTAGAGATGGTATTTTAATGGGCCCAGCTCTGGAAGAGACATTAAAATTTTCAGATAAAACTAATATTCCAATTATAATATCAGGAGGAATTTCTTCAGAGAAAGATATTATAGAAATTAAGAAAAGAGCAAATGATAAAATCTTAGGCGTTATAAGTGGCCGAGCTATATATGATAACCGATTAAATGTTCATGATTGTAATAAGATATTAGGTAATTAATGTTAAAGATTAGAATTATACCATGCCTTGATGTTAAAGATGGCCGAGTAGTAAAGGGAATCAATTTTGTTGATTTAGTGGATGCCGGGGACCCTGTTGAACAGGCCAAAGTTTATGATGCGCAAGGAGCTGATGAATTATGCTTCTTAGATATTACAGCTAGCTCAGACAATAGAAATATTTTATTAGATGTAGTCAGAAAAACTGCAAATCAATGTTTCATGCCTTTAACAGTTGGAGGAGGAGTAAGAAACTTGTCAGATATTAGAAATCTTCTTTTAGCAGGAGCAGATAAGGTAGGAATAAATACGAGTGCTATAAATTCACCAGATTTAATTAAAGATGGCGCTAATAAATTTGGATCTCAATGTATAGTAGTAGCTATTGATGCAAAAAAAGTTAATGATAAGTGGATGGTCTATACCCATGGAGGAAGACAAGAAACGGGACTTAATGCAATTGAATGGGCGAAATATGTAGTTAGCAAGGGAGCTGGAGAGTTATTAGTTACTTCAATGGATAGGGACGGAACAGGAAATGGATTTGATATAGAATTATTAAAAGAAATTACTTCTAAAGTTACTGTTCCTGTAATAGCCTCAGGAGGAGTTGGAAATCTAAATCATTTAGTGGAAGGGGTTAAAAATGGAGGAGCTAGTGCAGTTTTAGCCGCCTCTATATTTCATTTTGGTAAATATAAAATAAAAGATGCAAGAAAAGCAATGACAGAAGCAGGACTTAATACTAGGCTATAATAATTATTACATAGTTTTTCTTACTAAGTTTAGGTAATTTTAATGATTGATAAAAAAAATTTTGGAAAATTAGAAGAGTTGTGGGAAACAATAGAAGATCGCGCNCTNACTTCCTCACCAGAAGACTCTTATGTTTCTAGTTTACTTTCTAAGGGCTTAAAAGAATGTGCAAAGAAACTTGGAGAAGAAGGAGTAGAAACATCACTNGCGGCTCTTAGTATGAATAAAGAAGACACGATAAAAGAGTCTGCGGATTTACTTTTTCATCTTTTAGTGCTGTGGAAAGCTGCTGGCTTAAAGCCTGAAGAAATAATGGAGGAGCTTCACAAAAGAGAATCAATTTCTGGCCTTACAGAGAAAAAAAATAGGAAATAAAGGTTTAAAAATTGCATAAAAACTATGATAAGAATAATATTTTTTTTAAAATTATTAACAATCAATTGCCGTGTGATAAAGTGTTAGAAACGGAGCATTGTCTCGCTTTTAAAGATATTAACCCCAGAGCAAAGATACATATTCTTCTGATACCAAAAAAACCTTATATAAATTTAAATGATTTTATTTTTACTGGCACACAAGANGAAAAAATAGATATTTTTGATTCTATAGAAAAAATAATAGATTTAAATAATTTAAAGAAGCCTGGATATAGACTCTTAACTAATGTAGGTGATGATGGACATCAAGAAGTGCAACACCTTCATTTTCATATTTTAGGAGGACAACCTCTCGGTAGCTTTATTAAAAGATTAGAATTAGACTAAATATAACTTTCGACGGCATCCCAGAACATTGAGCTAATATTAGAATCATCAAATCTAGATATTTCTTGCACCCCAGTTGGGGAGGTCACATTTATTTCTGTTAAGTAATTCCCAATTATATCTAAGCCTACTAGAATTAATTCTTTCTTTTTTAACTCTTCACTTAGTGCTTCACATATTTCGAGCTCTCTATTATTAAGAATTTTTTTTTCAGCTTTACCGCCTACGTGTAAATTTGACCTCGCTTGCCCTTCTGGTGGAATTCTATTTACAGCTCCGGCTACTTCTCCATCTATCATAATAACTCTGCAGTCTCCATTTCTTACCTCAGGAAGGTACCTCTGTATTATCAGAGGCTCATTAGAATATTCAAAAAACATTTCTAATAAAGATGAAAAATTCGGGTCATTTTCTCTAATATGAAAAATCTGCTTTCCTCCATTCCCATAAAGGGGCTTTACTATTATTTCTTTATACTCTTTTTTAAATTTATAAATTTCTACCAAGTCTCTAGTAATTAATGTTTCAGGAATAAAATCCTTAAATTTATTTACAAATAATTTTTCAGGCGCATTTCTGACTTCAAATGGGTTATTAACAACAAATGTATTAGGATGCAGAGTTTCTAAAATATGCGTATTAGTAATATATGTCATATCAAACGGCGGGTCTTGCCTTAAAAGTATTACATCTTCGCTTGATAAATGTTTTGTTTCTAACTCAGATAATTGAACATGCTCATTAATAGTATTTTTAATATTTAAAATACTTTTACCTTTAGCAGTGACTATACCGTTGTTAAAAGTTAAGTCTTTAGGATTGTAATAAAATAAATCATGCCCTCGTTTGAAAGCTTCTAAGGTTAAAGCAAAGGTTGTATCTGCTTTAATATCTATTAGCTCTATTGGGTCCATTTGAATTGATATTTTAGACATTTACACTATAGCCTTCTTTTATCATTTTTTAGCATAATATGACTTATAACTTTTTTAACCCCTTTAACAGTTCTTGCATGATGTATAACTTTATTTAATTCTTTATCATTTGAAGCAATACCAATTAAATATATTACTTGTTTAGAAACTGAGTGACTAAAATTTATATCAGAAATCTCTGTATCTGCAATAAGAAGACCAGATAAAGACAATGAAATTCTAGCGTCTTTAGCTTCACTAACTAAAGATGCATTTTTACCAATTGTAATTTCATTTAAAACGTCTTTTATTTTTGGAGAAATTTCCCAGGCTATTCTAGCTGCTTGATCTCTTAGCTCTTGAGAGCTTACATTTCCTACTAATAAAACTCTTTGTTCAATAATGTGAATATCTACATTAACAAAAAGTTTTTCAGTATTAGATCTAAATAATGCTTCCTGTAGTTGTAATTCTAGCTTTAAATCAATAGCAGCGTCTTTTACTGATCTCTCTTGAACAGTAGCCAATCCTACAGTAGCAACTCCTCCTACTATTGCACTAGCACAGCCACCTAAAATAATAAAAACAAGAAAAAGAGCTAAATATTTATTTATACATTTAAGCATTTTATATCCTTTTTAATTTAAGAATCTTTGTTTAATGATATTGCCAGTTTATAGATATAATCACTTTTAATGGAAGTATTTTTTGAAATTTCTTTAGAGGCTCTTGATGCACCTAGTTTGGGAAGGACTATTTTTAGCATATTTATTAGATCTTTATCAGTATAAATGTTTTGAGGGGCATCCGGCTTTTCAATTAAAATTACTATTTCTCCCTTTAGTTTTTTACTCTTTAATAAATCTATTATCTCGCTTAAATTTCCTCTAATATTTTCTTCATATAACTTAGTAATTTCCCTGACTATACTTATCTTTCTATTGCCTAATAATTCATATAATTCTAATAACGCCTTACGGAGNCTTATAGCACTTTCAAATATAACTATAGAACAGTTCTGGTTAATTAAAGAAGCAATTNTTNTTTTTTCGTAAAGAAGCCTTTCTTGGTAAGAAGCCTAGAAACATAAACTGATCTGAACTAATGCCAGAAATAGACATGGCTGCAGTTAAAGCGCTGGGCCCAGGCACACTTTTTACCNTTATTTCACTATCTAATGCTTTTTTTATTAACTTATATCCAGGATCGGAAATCAGTGGTGTNCCAGCATCAGTTACTATTGCAACATTAAAACCATGACTAAGTTTATTAAATATTAAGGGTATAGCTTTATCAGAATTGTGATCGTGATATGAAATAAGCTTTCCTTTATAGTTTATTTTATGTATTCGACATAATTTAGATGTCANACGAGTATCTTCGCAGGCGATAAAATCNATNTCATTTAGAGTTTTTATTGCCCTGATAGTAATATCATCTGAATTTCCAATTGGAGTAGATATTACGGAAATGCTTCCTATGTTCTTTTTTATCATAATGCCCTATAATTATATAATANAATAATACTATAATTTAAAAAGGCNATAAATTGTGAAATATTTATTTTTAATTCTTTATATATTTTTAATTTCNTGTTCAAAGGAATCTCTTTTCAGAGAAGAAATTATTATTGTAGAAAAAAAACAGCCAGAAGAGATTATTATTATAGAAAAAAAACAGCCAGAAGAAATTAAGCCAACAGATGAAATTATTAAAAATGAAGAGCAGAATAATAGTGAAATAATTGTAAAGGAAATACAAAAAGAAAATGAAGAATTAATCATAACACCTGAAATTGATAAGGAGATTGAAACAGAAAAAGTAGGCAAAAAAGAAGTAGATAAAATTGGTTTTGGAGAAATCGTAAAAATTGGTATTTTACTGCCTTTAACTGGGGAAAATAAAACTTTAGGCAGGTCTATATCTAATGCATTAGAAATGGCTTTATTTGAAACAAAATCTAAAAACATCAAACTATTATTTAATGACTCAGGAGATAGTTTAGAAAAAGCGACAGAAGCAGCTCAACAGGCGGTAAAAGAGGGGGCCTCTATGATTATTGGCCCTATTTTTTCCTTTCAAGCATCAGAAATTAGAAAGAATATTAGTGCAGATATTCCGATATTTTCTTTTACTAACGATGAATCTATTAAGACTGAAGGTTTATGGACTTTGGGCTTTTCGCCACATCAGCAAATAGACGCAATATTCCATGAGATGTCTTATCATGCTGTAACGGATATATCTATAATAGTACCTACTAATATATATGGAGACATTATTTTACAAGCAAGCAGACGAGCTAGCATTTTAAAAAACATAAAAATTAATCATATACATAGATATGATAGAAGGGCTAAGGATTTTTCTGAATTCGGTAAATTTTTAAACAAAGAAGAAGCATCGGAAGATAATGGTTTATTAATAGTAGCTTCCGGAAAACAATTAAAAGAAATTTCTTCTAGGGCTCAATATCAAGGATTAAGCCCAAAAGAAATAAAATATTTTGGAATATCTGGATGGAACAATGACGAAATTTTAGGTGAACCCTCTTTGCTTGGAGGCCATTTTATTGCTCCACAACAATTTTCTTATGAAACATTTGTTTCAAGATATTTTAAATTATATGACATGGTGCCAAATGAGATTAGCGGATTAGCATATGATATCTTGGCTTTGTTATCCATTGGGTTAAAAGACTCTAAAAATATGCAAGAATTGTTAAAATTTTTAATTAACCCTATAGGCTTTAATGGAATTTTTGGTTTTTTTAAAATAGATAGCTCAGGCGACATTCAAAGAAAGTTTATTTCATACGAGGTTATGGAGAGGAACTTTTTAAAGAAGCGGGAAATAATGCCGTAATTTATAATATTAATTTATTAGTAATATGATTTAAAATAGGAACCCCTTTGTCGGTTATTTTTAGTAACTCTTTATTCATTTCTATTAGACCTAGTTGATTAAATTTTTTAAATTCTTTTTTATCTATTACTATATTAGCATCTTTAATGTTTAATTCATTTAACAAGCTTTTTATATTTATTCCTTTTCTTAATCTTAGCCCAGTTAATAAAATTTCTTGTGCTCTCTCGTTGTCAGTTATTTTAGTATTTTCAAATAAAGCAGTCTGTTTTGATAAATTTTTAGCAAGCCAAATTTTAGGAGAAGAAAATTTTTGAGTAGAATNCCATTTTTTATTTATTATTATTCTNCCATGTGCGCCTGGCCCNATTCCACAATATTCTCCNCCTTTCCAAATATCTAAATTATGNACACATTCTGATCCTTTAAATGCATAATTAGATATTTCATATTTTTCAAGNCTAGCACTCATAAGTAATTCATCTGTAATAGTATATAAATTTAAGAGCACTTTTTCCTCTGGAAGAGNATNTTTTTTATCTCTAAAAGAAGCATAGAATGGCGTACCTTTTTCAATAGTTAATTGATATGCTGACATATGTTCAGTTGATATATTAATAGCTTCCGTGAGCTCTTTTTCCCAATTTTTTTCGTTTTGCCCTGGTAGACCGTATATTAAATCAAAGGAAATTCTATTAAAATATTGTTTTGCTATCTCGAGAGCTTTTAAACTATCTTCTGCAGAATGATTTCTTCCTAAAAAGTTAAGAGAGTTATTATTTAGAGACTGAAAGCCTAGAGACAGCCTGTTTATGCCAGCCTCATAAAGGCTTTTGAAATTTTCTATTTCCACACTTGATGGATTCGCCTCAAGAGTAATTTCTATGTTGTTTGAAAATGTCCATTTTTTTTCTATATATTTTAAAATTGATTCAACTAAATACGGAGNCATTAAACTAGGAGTGCCTCCCCCGAAAAAAATACTCTTCACTTTTCTTTTTCCAAGCATATTTTGTTCTAANTCTATCTCATTTTTATAGGACTTTTCCCATTCTTTGATGTCTATTTGTGAAGAAGCTACATGACTATTAAAATCACAATAAGGACATTTCTTTANACAATATGGCCAGTGAATATATATTGAAATCTCTTTATTTTNATTTGACAATAATATTCTCTTTTAATTTCTTAAAGGCCATCGCTCTATGGCTAATAAGCTCTTTCTCTNTAGGATTCATCTCTCCAAAAGTAATTTTATGGTTNTCTGGTATAAAAATTGGGTCATATCCAAACCCCATATTTCCTCTTTTAGGAAATGTAATTGTGCCATTAACTCTTCCTTCAAAAATAAANTCTTCATTTTTGTCAGTNATAAGAGCTAGAGCACAAATAAAATAAGCTTTTTTATTACTTAAGCCAGTTAATTTTTTTTCAATTACAGACATTGCTATGTCGAAATCTTTATTCACTCCTGCCCATCTAGCAGAATATATTCCTGGATCACCATTAAGCGCTTCCACACACAGNCCAGAATCGTCAGCTAAAGAAGTAATTTTAGATAAATTTACAGCGTTGCGCGCTTTGATTAAGGCATTTTCTTTAAAGCTTGTTCCGTTTTCAATTGGCTCTATTTTAGAATAAACAGAAATTGGTGAAGCTTTTATTCCAATATCATTTAATAGAATATTAATTTCNTTTACTTTGCCTTGGTTGTGGCTTGCAATGATTATTTCTCTTGGTACGTTTATTTTATTTTTCATTTTTAATGACTTTTGATTGTACTTTAAATAGGTTATCACATTCTTTANAAGCCATATCTATTAATGTNTTTAGCTGAGTTTTAGTAAANCCCCCCTTTTCAGCCGTTGCCTGTATTTCTATTAAATTCTTAGATTTCGAAACTACAAAATTTGCATCTATTTCTGTATTACTATCTTCAAAATAATCCAAATCAAGTATTTCTTCACCTTTAAAAATACCACATGAAATAGCCGCAANCTGATCTTTAATTGGGTTTTTTTTAAGAGTTTTGTTTTTTATTAAAGATTCTACTAACATTTTTAAAACAACCCAGCCACCTGTTATAGAGGCTGTTCTGGTTCCTCCATCAGCATTTATAACATCACAGTCTATTTTAATTTGTAATTCCTGAAGTTTCTTTAAATCTAGAGANGCTCTGAGTGACCTTCCAATCAATCTCTGTATTTCTAAAGTTCTGCCGCTTTGTTTCCCTTGNGNAGATTCTCTATTATTTCTTGTATGTGTTGATGCGGGAAGCATACTATATTCTGCTGTTAACCAACCTTTTCCTGACCCTTTTAACCAATTAGGAATTTTTGTTTCTATTGATGCTGTACATATAATGCTTGTTTTCCCAACATTTATGAGACAAGAAGCATCTGCATTATTAATATAATCTTTTGTTATATGTATTTTTCTGGCTTGATTGTTTTTTCTTTTAGAGTGCCTTTCTAATAANGTCTTGCTCATTTATTATTTCCTCTACAATATAATGTGTATATATATAATACATTGTGAGAAAAATTATTGAATAAATTTAAAAAAAATATGACATTACTGTCTTCATTAGATAGTCGTTCAAGAACTATTCTGCAGCACATTGTTGAATCTTATTTAGAGACAGGAAACCCTGTAGGCTCTAATACTTTATCTAAAAAAATTTCCCCCTCTTTAGCNTCGGCTACCATCAGGAATGTAATGTCAAACTTAGAAGGATTAAATTTATTAAAATCGCCTCATGTTTCAGCGGGAAGAATTCCNACTGAAACTGGATTGAAACTTTTTATTGATGGCTTATTGCAAATCGGAGATATTTCTGGNGATGAAAAAAANAGTATAGAAGCTTTATCGGTCGGAACAGGAAAAAGCTTAAAAAATATTTTAAACGAAACTTCTGTTGCTCTTTCAGGNCTTTCTAATTGTGTAAGTTTTGTAATAGCGCCAACTTATGAAAGAGCTTTAAAGCATATAGAGTTTGTTCCAATTGATAATGACAAAGCCTTGGTGGTAATTGTTGATGTTTTTGGCCTTGTAGAAAATAGAATAATAGATGTCCCAAAGGGAACTCCCTTAGTAAATTTAATTGAAGCTTCAAATTTTATTAATGCTAGAGTTTCAGGAGGAACTTTAAAAGAGGTTAAGAATAAAATAGAAGAAGAATTACTNATACATAAAAAAGAAATAGATGTAATTTCTGAAAAAGTTATAAAAGCCGGGCTTGCCGTTAAGACAGAAGATATAGATTATCCTTCATTAATAGTTACTGGAAAAAATAATATTTATAGTGATTTAAGNACACATGAGGANTTTAAAAAAATAAATGAACTGTTCGAAAAAATAGAACAAGGCCAAACATTAACAGAATTACTAAGGAATTCTTTATCTGGAACAGGAGTCCATGTTTTTATAGGGGCTGATAATAAATTATTTGATTATTCAGGTTGTTCTTTGATAATGGCTCCATTGAAAGCCAAAGAAAATAAAACTAGAGCTAAAACTTTGGGTGCAATAGGGGTCATAGGTCCAGTAAGAGTAAATTATGGGAGAATTATTCCTATGGTCGACTTCACTGCTCAGGCAATTTCAAAGTTATTTAAATAATTACTTGTATATATATAACATAATCACAATATTTAGTTTATTATTAAATAGGAGTTCTTATGACAAAAAAGACCAAAAGCAAAAAAGATACTTTAAAAACAAATAAAATTGATGAGGCGGATTCTGATATAATAGAAGAAGAATCAATAAAAGATAAGAAAGATAATANTNCGGNTGAAATAGAGGCCTTAAAAGAAGAGTTGGCTGAAGCTAATGATTCTAAATTAAGAGCCTTGGCCGAAGTTGAAAATATGAGAAGGAGAATGGAAAAAGAAAAACAAGAAAATGCTAGATATGGAGCTTCTAACTTGGCACGAGGACTTTTTTCAGTGTTAGATAATTTTGATAGGGCTTTAAAAGCCTCGCCAAAAGACTTGAAAAACAAAAAAGACATTGAAAAGAATTATANNTCTTTGCATGAGGGAGTTGAACTTACTNTTAAAGAGATNNNTACAGTTTTAAAACAAAATGGGGTAGAAATTATTTTACCNAANAANGGAGATGCTTTTGATCACAATTTTCATCAAGCAATGTTAGAGGTTCCAACAAATGAATTGGAGCCTGGATGTATATGTGAGGTTTTGCAAACTGGNTATAAAATTTATGATAGACTATTAAGGCCTGCTATGGTTGGCGTAAGTAAGAAAGAATCTTAGAAATAATTATTTGGTGGTTTGATGGATGTTTTAAAATTAAGNGATAGTTCTTTCGAAATGCCTNTAGACCCTTCNTGGCAAGTTACATATTTTGATGAGGATGATTCAAAAGCTGATGTGCGTTTTAACTCTGAAAAATACCCTGTTTTAGGAGTTAAAATTATTAGCATAGATGCCCCAAAGCATAATAAAGACAATAAACTTAAAGATCATTTATTTGATCCCATCTTGCTAGAATCTCATCCAGATTTAGATATAAAAGTTTCTTCAAATGATATATATGGAATTGAATATCAAGCAAATTTAGAGTCNGGCGAAAAGGTGAAGGTGTGGAGAAAAGCAACAGTAGTTGGTTCTAGAACTGTTAGGCTTGCAACTTTAGCTTTATCTTGGATNTCAAACCCTNCTTCAGANGATGTTGTAAATAAAATCTTGGCAGCNATAGAAGAAAAGTTAAAGANATGNAGTTTTGCTTCTAAAGAAACNGATTTGGATATAGAGGCCAAGGTTTTGGGAAGAATATCAAGATTAAAACAAGAGGTAATTTCACCTTGGGATGGTNTAAGTCTGTTAATGCCTTCCTCTTGGCCTTTTGAAATTAATAAGGAAGAAAAAACCTTTGTAAGCAGAGTAACTGGTTATGAAGAGGCAATGCTATTTTTAAATTGTGATGAGATTAAAATACCTAGTGAAACGAAAATAACTTCTGATTATATGCAACATATTGCCTCTTCTATTGGGGCAGATGAAAGTGTTAAGGATATTTCGTTGCTTTCGACTGGAAAGGATACTTATTTGATTTCTTGTAATAAAGCAGAGATAGACCAAGAGGCTGGCGTTACTTTAAATAATTACTTTTGGCATATTTTTGCGCTCAAAGAAGATATTTTAAAGCGGCTACATTTCACATACGTTTTTCCAAACATTAATGACATGTTCTTAAGCAGTATAATTAATGTGTTGAACGAGAATATAAAAAATTTAAAGCTAGATTAATTTTTTTATAATAAACACTTGTGTTTCAAATTTTAATTCCCATATATCAACTGCAAGTAATTTTAATAAATTTTAAAGAGAGAAAAAATAATGGGTAAAGTAATTGGAATTGATTTAGGAACTACTAACAGCTGTGTAGCAGTAATGGAGGGTGGTAATGCTAAAGTTATAGAAAATGCAGAGGGTGCTAGAACAACTCCTTCAATAGTGGCGTTTACAGACAATGATGAAACTTTAGTAGGCCAAGCTGCAAAAAGACAAGCAGTTACAAATCCAGAAAATACTTTATTTGCTATAAAAAGATTAATAGGAAGGCCTTACTCAGATGAAAAAGTGTCCAAAGATAAGGATATGGTTCCATATAAAATAGTTAAGTCAGACGGTGGTGATGCATGGGTTAATGCCGCGGGTAAAGATTATGCCCCAAGCCAAGTAAGTGCATATATCTTACAAAAAATGAAAGAAACCGCTGAAGCACATTTAGGACATGATGTAACAGAAGCCGTTATAACTGTTCCAGCATATTTTAACGATGCGCAACGTCAGGCGACAAAAGATGCAGGAAAAATAGCTGGATTGGATGTTTTAAGAATAATCAATGAGCCAACAGCAGCTAGTTTATCTTATGGTTTGGATAAAAAAGAATCGGGAACAATAGTGGTTTATGACTTAGGAGGCGGAACGTTTGATGTTTCTGTTCTAGAAATTGGCGACGGAGTTTTTGAAGTAAAGTCTACTAACGGCGACACTTTTTTAGGTGGTGAAGATTTTGATACTAAAATTGTTGAGTTTCTGGTTGAAGAATTTAAGAAAGAAAATGGGGTTGACTTAAAATCAGATAATTTAGCTTTACAGAGATTAAAAGAAGCAGCTGAAAAAGCTAAAATAGAGCTTTCATCTACTGCGCAAACAGATATTAACCTGCCATTCATAACAGCCGATGCTTCTGGCCCAAAACACTTAACTCTTAAATTTACTAGAGCGAAGCTTGAGAGCTTAGTTGAAGACTTTGTTAAAAAAACAATAGGGCCATGTAAAGCAGCTTTAAAAGATGCAGGTGTTTCTGCTAGTGATATTGATGAAGTAGTTTTAGTTGGCGGAATGACACGTATGCCTAAAATTATTGAAACTGTTAAAGAGTTTTTTGGAAAGGAACCAAATAAAGGTGTAAATCCGGATGAATGCGTTGCGTTAGGTGCGGCTATACAAGGAGCTGTATTAGCAGGAGATGTTAAAGATGTGTTATTACTTGACGTAACTCCTCTCTCTTTAGGTATAGAAACTTTAGGAGGAGTTTTTACTCGACTAATAGAAAGAAACACAACTATTCCAACTAGAAAAAGCCAAACATTTTCTACAGCTGAGGATAATCAGACTGCAGTTACAATTAGAGTTTTCCAAGGCGAAAGAGAAATGGCAGCAGATAATAAAATGTTAGGAAATTTTGATCTTGTTGGAATTCCCCCAGCGCCAAGAGGCATGCCTCAGATCGAAGTTACATTTGATATTGATGCTAATGGCATTGTAAATGTATCTGCCAAAGATAAAGCTACNAACAAAGAGCAAAAAATTAAGATTCAAGCTTCTGGNGGTTTATCAGACTCAGATATAGAGAATATGGTTAAAGATGCTGAATCTCATGCTGAAGANGATAAAAAGAAAAAAGAATCTATTGATGCTAGAAATCAAGCTGATGCTTTAGTGTATTCTACTGAAAAAAGNATGAAAGAACATGGAGAAAAGCTTCCTGCAGAGGACAAAGAAAAAATTGAATCAAGCGTAAAAGATTTAAAAGATGTTCTTGCTAACGCAGAAGCTACTAGTGAAGAGATNACGGCTAAAGTTGAAACGNTAAATGCTTCTGCTATGAAACTTGGNGAAATGATGTATAAAGAAAGCCAAGAACAAGCTGCAGCCGGAGCAGCTNGTNCTGAAGGAGCTGACAGTAAAGCTTCAGAGAAAGACGCCGATGTTGTGGATGCAGATTTTGAAGAAGTTAAAGCTGACGAAAAAGATGAGAAAGCAACTAAAAAATAATTAAGCGTATTTTTTTGAAATTATAGGTAAAAACTAGATGCGTGATTATTATGAAATTCTCGGAGCAGACAGAAACACTTCTGACGCAGAGCTGAAAAAAAAGTTTAGAAAGCTAGCCATGCAATATCATCCAGATAAAAACCCTGGAGATAAAGAAGCAGAAGAAAAGTTTAGAGAAGTAGGGCAAGCTTATGATGTTTTAAAAGATCCTCAAAAGAAAGCTGCATACGACCAATACGGACATGCTGCCTTTGAGGGTAACTCTGCAGGTCCAGGAGGTCCAGGAGGACCAGGAGGCGCTGGCGGCTTTTCAGATATTTTTGAAGATTTGTTTGGCGACTTTATGGGCGGGGGCGGAGGACAAAGACAATCTCAAAGAGGATCAGATCTCAGGTATAATATAGATTTAGATTTTAGTGAGGCATATTCTGGATTAAAAAGAGATATAAAAATAAATACATATGTAATGTGTGGAGCATGTAATGGAACTGGCGGTGAAGAAGGTGCTCAACCTGTCACTTGCGGTACTTGTAATGGTTCAGGAAAGGTTCGTTCCAGCCAAGGTTTCTTCATGGTAGAGAGAGCGTGCCCAACTTGTGGCGGAAGCGGACAAATAATCAGTAAACCTTGTCGTGCCTGTGGAGGAGAAGGAAGAGTACAAAGAGAAAAAACAATAAGTGTAAATATTCCTGCTGGAGTGGATGACGGCACTAGAATTAGAGTTTCTGGTGAAGGAGAAGCTGGGCCTAACGGTACTGCAAATGGAGATCTTTATTTATTTGTTCAATTAAAACCCCATGCTTTATTTAATAGAGATGGATCAGACCTTTTAATAGAAGCAAAAGTTCCAATGACACTTGCTGCTCTTGGAGGATCTGTAGATGTGCCAACGCCATCAGGAGGAAAGGTTCGAGTTACAATTCCTGCCGGAACACAATCTGGACATAGGTTTAGATTAAGAGGCAAAGGAATGCCAGTTGTAAATAGATCTAATAAAGGTGATTTATATGTTGATGTTTATACAGAAATACCAGTATCCTTAAATAAACAACAAAGAAAAGTATTAGAGGAGTTGAGAAATTTGGAAGAAAACTCTAATCATCCGGATAGTACTAACTTTACTAATAAAGTAAATAAAACAAGGCAGTAAAAAATGTCATTAATAAATGTAGGTATTTGTGGTGCTTCAGGAAAAATGGGTAAAGCACTAGTTCGTGCAGTAGTAAATAATAATAAATTACAGTTAAGTAGCGCTCTAGAGCACGACTCAAATACTAATATAGGCAAAGATTCAGGAACGATAGCAAATATAGAGCCAACGGGAGTATATATAATTTCTAATAAGGATAAATTTTTTGCTGATTGTGATGCTGTAATAGACTTTTCTTTTGCAGATGCATCAGTAGAAAATATAAAAGCCGCAGTAAAACATAATTGTGCTTATGTTTTAGGTACAACAGGTCTGAATGAAGCACAAGTTGAAGAAATAAAAAGTTTTTCAAAATCAATTCCTATTATGCATGCTGCAAATATGAGCGTTGGAGTTAATATTGCATTACATTATACGGAGCTATTATCTAAAACATTAAATGAAGATTATGATGTAGAAATACATGAAATTCATCATAGAGATAAAATTGATTCTCCTTCTGGAACGGCATTAGCTTTGGGAAATGCTGTAGCAAAAGGTAGAAATATTGATTTATCAGAAAGATCAATCAAAGGACGTTGGGGTATAGAAGAGGCTAGAAAAAAAGGAGATATAGGTTTTTCAACTCAAAGAGGCGGTGATGTCATTGGAGATCATATAGTAACTTTTGCGGGTAATGGAGAAAGATTAGAGATCGCACATAAAGCAACTAATAGAGATGTTTTTGCTAATGGAGCTGTTAGTGCAATATTATGGTTACACGGAAAGACGCCAGGGTATTATAATATGAAGGATGTTTTAGGGCTTAATTAGTACTATATTGATTTTTCCATTCATTTAATCCATATCTTATTTCTTTAGCAAGTTTAAGCCTTTCTTCTGGAACCAAAAAGTTTCCTAGCACTATTTTTTTTCCGTGAGAAGATAAAGTCAAAACATCTTTATTTTTATAAATGTCTTCTATTTTAACTTGTAGCCATGTTGGCTCTAGTTCAATTTCTTTTAGTGTTTTGTTTTTATTATTATAAAATATTTTTAATTTAGTTTTATCTAATAAAATATGTTCATAGGATTCGCTTCTCTTAAATAGTATTTTAAAAGCTATATAAATTAATATAATTTCTAGGCCCATAAAACCTAAAACTGGCCATGCCCCCATAAAATAAAAAGATATTCCTATATAAGAAGCTGGTATAGTTATAAAAAGCATTAAAAAAAATAATCCTTTATAAGTTAAGGATTGATTTGGATATACTTTAATGTCTAAATAGTATTTCATAAAATAAAAGTAGGGTTATATTTTAATTTTGCAAATAAAATATTCTTTTAAGAGGTAAACGTGACTAAAAGTCTATCTAAAAAAAATATTTGGGAAATTTTTTCTAGGTTTTCTAAGATCACTCCTGAGCCTAAAGGAGAACTAGAATATACTTCTCCTTATACTTTGCTGGTTGCTGTAGTTTTAAGTGCTCAGTCTACAGATGTAGGTGTAAATAAGGCGACTAAAAAACTTTTTGCTATAGCTAAAACTCCAGGAGAAATGGTTAAGATAGGGGAAAATAAGATTATAGAAAACATTAGAACAATAGGCCTCTATAAAAATAAAGCAAAAAATATAATCAATTTATCACAGAAATTACTTGATAATTTTGGAGGAGAAGTGCCTAAAACTCATATAGAATTAGAATCTTTGCCAGGAGTAGGAAGAAAAACAGCAAATGTAGTTCTTAGTATGGCTTTTGGTATACCTACTATTGCTGTTGATACTCATGTTTTTAGGGTGTCTAATAGAACAGGGTTGGCAATAGGTAAAAATGTAGAAGAAGTAGAAGAAAAATTAATAAAACGTTTACCTGAAAAATATTTCTTTCATGCACATCATTGGTTAATATTACATGGTCGTTATACATGCAAGGCTAGAAACCCTTTATGTATAGAATGTGTTATTTCAGATCTTTGTCCTTCTAAAGTTAACTAATCTGATATTGGCCCATTATAGCCTTTTGAATTTATGGTATGTAAAATAAGTATAGCCACAAAAGGCGCAGCAAATAAATTTACTATAGGAATAAAAAATATTAATGCCCCTATTATTCCAAATAGCCAGCATGGCCAAAATAATTCATTTCTTAATTCTTTTACTTCTATAAAAGTTAATTTACGCAATCCTAATGCTTCGGTGTATTCTTTAGAAATTAAATAACCGGTAATCAAAATATTTATAGGAATCCAAAATAAGGAACTTCCCCAAAATAAAGCTAGTGGGAAAATTATTATATTTATTAATATTGACCATCCTAAAAGTTTCACTCCCGCAAAAAACATAGTAGAAATTTTAATTTTTAACTGTTTTCCTGTTTCCGGATAATATTTTGCCTCAAGTTGATCAATTATTTTATCTTGAAATATTGAAAAAATAATTGTTGAAGTTGGAACAAATAGAATAGTTGATCCCCAGATTGCAGCAAGAGTTGCTCCGTACATTAAAAAATTTCCCAGGAAGGGTATACCTGTATCTAACCAATCTTTTACGTAATATACTATTCCAAAGGAGATAGAGCTCAGAGCAACTAGTGTTAATATAGTAGTATAAAGAACCCACTTGAAAATATTGGGTTCAAATAAGTTTTTAATAGATAATAAGAAAATATTTAATAGATGGTTTTTATGCATCATTTCTTTCATCGTAATTAATTAGGTTCCAATGGTGTAATATTATAATTATTTGAATGCTTTTGAAATTTATGGCCTAAATTTAAAACCATACCTTCATGTCTTCTTTTCCCTACAATTTGTATTCCTATTGGAAGATTATTTTTTGTAGTAGAACAAGGCACAGCTAAAGAGGGACAAGCAGTTAAAGATATTGCCGCCGCAGTCATTAGCCAACTAACGTAATTATCAAAAGTTTCATTTTCTACCGTTTTAGGCCAGTGTTCATTGATACTAAAAGGAGGTACCATTGAAGAAGGTGCTACTAGAAAGTCATATTTATCAAAAAATAAATTAGTACTTTTTATAATTTGCCCTCTTGCCATGTTGGCTTTACTAATTTGTTCTTCTGTTAATTTAAAACCTTTTTCAATATTTAGCCTTAGATCTTCTTTAAGAATATTTTTATGTTTTTCATATAATTCTCTTTTATCTGTGGCAAGTAGATGCGCGCGTAATACTTGAAATGTGCTTTCTGATTTGGATAAATTAGGAGAAACACGTTCAACGTTATGGCCCATATCTAATAATATTTTTTCTGCATTGTTTACAGCCTCTCTTACCTCAGGCGCACATGCTAGAACTCCAAAGTCATCTGAAATACCAATATTATATTTATGTTTTTCTTCATTTATAAAATTCTGATAGGGCTTACCTAAAGGCACACTGGATAGAGGGTCTCTATAATCCACCTCAGTAATTGTATCTAAAAATAAGGCAATATCTTTAACCGTTCTTGCCATAGGGCCATCCACAGAAAGGTCATTAAAAGGCAAATTTTGAGGTCCGCGTGCAATTGTTCCAGGAGTAGTTCTAAAGCCTACAACACCACAAAAACTAGCAGGGTTTCTTAAAGACCCTCCTAAATCTGAACCTGTTCCTAGCCAAGCGGCGCCTGCAGCCAACGCTGCAGCCGTACCCCCAGAAGAGCCACCACATGTATATTTTATGTTCCACGGATTTTTTGTATATCCAAATACTTCATTAAATGTTTGCGACCCTGCGCCAAATTCAGGAGTGTTTGTTTTGCCTATTATAACTCCCCCCATTTTTTCTATTCTTTCAACAAGAAAATCTGAAGCGCTAGGAATATAGTCTTCAAAGACTTTAGAGCCATAGGTTGTTTTTACATCTTTAACTTCAGTTAAATCTTTAATTACTATTGGTAATCCATAGAGATAGCCAGGTTGATCTTTTCTTGAAGTATCAAGGTTTTTTATTTGATGGCGAGCTCTTTTCTCGCATAGCGTAACTACTGCATTTATGCTGCTGTGAGTCTCTTTTATTCTCTTTATATTTGTATCGAGGGCTTCATCAGGAGATATTTCTTTTCTCTTTAACATAGAAACAACTTCTGTCGCACTTTTTTTCCATAAATTTTCTTCTGATAATGCCATTTTTTACTCCTTTATTTTTTACAAATATTCTATCTTCTATATAACTATAAATATATTTATTAATAATTAAATTAAAAAGGAATATAATGACCTTAGAAAAAACTATTGATGTTTTAGGCATAGGAAATGCAATAATTGACGTTTTAGCGGATGCAGATGATGCCTTTTTATCTCAGCATAATCTTAATAAAGGATCTATGACTCTTGTAGATGAAGAAGCGTCTAGTAATATTTATTCTTCTATGAAAAATAAAATTCAAATGTCAGGAGGATCGGCTGCTAATACAATTTATGGATTGGCACAATTAGGTTGTAGAAGTGCGTTTATAGGAAAACGCTCAAATGATGAACTTGGTGATATTTTTTACTCAGATTTAACGAAATCTGAAATTATTTTTAACACTTCCCCTTTAGATACAGGGGAGTCTTCAGCAAGATGTTTAATTCTGGTTACTTCTGATGCTGAAAGAACTATGGCTACATTTTTAGGCTCTTCAAGCAAATTAAAAGTTGAAGATATTAATGAAGATGAAATAGAAGCTGCAAAAATAATTTATTTAGAGGGCTATTTATTTGATCCTCCAGAAGCTCAAGAAGCTTTTATTACAGCAGCAAAATTTGCAAAGAAACATAATACTAAAGTTTCTTTTACCTTGTCTGACGCTTTTTGTGTCGCAAGGCATAAATCTAAAATGAGAGCATTTGTACAAAACAATGTAGACATATTATTTTGTAATGAAGGTGAAGTAAAAGCTTTATATGAAACTAATTCATTAGATGATGCAATTAATATGCTTAAGGGTGAGGTAGAAATAGGAATAGTTACCAAGGGAGAACATGGAGCTATTATAGTAGAAAAAAGTATCGCGCATGAAATAGAAGCGTTTCCTACAAATGTGGTTGATACAACTGGGGCCGGCGATTTTTTTGCTGCTGGTTTTTTGGCAGGAGTTTCAAAAAACTTTGATTTAGTAAAAGCAGGAATGCTTGGAGCAGCGTGTTCATCAGAAATTATTTCACATTACGGAGGAAGGCCTGAAAATGAATTAAAGGCGTTTGTAAAAAATAAGGCTGGGCTAGAAGTTTAAGCCCAGCCTTAATTATAAGCCTGTGTTTTATTTTATATAACCTAGTTCTTTCCAAACTTTATAATTAGTTCTGAATTCATTAAGCGAAGCCCATACTTTCGCAAAATCCTCATCTGATTCTACAAGTTCTGTTACAACTTCATTCCAGCCTTTCTCAAAAATAGACAGCATTTCAGGAGACCATGTATGAAGAGTTACACCCTTTTCTTGGAGAGTTTTAAGTGCAGGACCTTGAATGGCTTCTCCTTCTGAAATAGCATGACGAATATTATCACCACAAACTGCTTCAATTTGAGCTTGCTGTGTTTCTGATAATGAATTCCATTTTTCAAGATTAATCATAAGTTCCATAAATGTGGATTGTTGATGCCATCCTGGAAAATAATAATGTTTCGCAATTTGATAAAAGCCTAATTCTAAATCAATCGCTGGCATTGAAAATTCAGTAGAATCTATAGTACCTAATTCAAGTGCTGGGTATATATCTCCACCTGCTAGTAGTTGTGTGGAAACACCTACTTTTTCCATTACTTTTGCGCCGAGACCAAAGAAACGCATTTTTAAACCTTTTAAATCCTCTGGGCCTTTTATTTCTTCTCTGAACCATCCGGAGGCTTCAGGAGGAATTATTCCACATAAAATACCTTTTATATTATGTCGTGCATACAATTCTTCATAGAAGTCTTTGCCTCCTCCAAAATATATCCATGACATATACTCACTGGCAGGCGGACCAAATGGCACTGATGAAAATAATTGCAGAGCTGGAACTTTACCGGCCCAATAACCAGGAGTGGACCATCCTGCATCAATTCCACCTGTAGAGACGGCATCAAATATTTCTAATGGAGGCACTAAAGCGCTTGGCTCAAAATATTTAATATTAATATTTCCTCCAGAAACTTTATTAACTTCATCTTGTAAACGCACTCCTAAAGTTCCTATTTGTGCTAATGAACCAGGAAAGGTACTCGCCATTTTCCATCTAACTTTTTTCTCGGATGTAGTTCCTTCGGAGCTTTGCTCTGATTGACCACAGCCTAATAGTAATAAGAAAGGTATTACTATCATCATGTATAATAATTTTTTCATAAACTTTGCCTCCAATAGCATTTTTAAATCTTTATAATACTTTTAATTAAATTCGATTTATATAAAGTATATTTAATGAACCGTATATATAAATTAGTTCTAACTAAATTAGGACCATATAACAAATATAATATTTTAGCATTTATTCCATTAGGTTTTTGTGCAGGGTTGCCTTTGCCTCTAATTGGAGCAACCATGTCTGCAAGGCTGATGGATTCGGGGTTAAGTTTAACTTCTATAGGATTATTTGCTTTGGCAGGAACGCCTTATGCTCTTAAATTTTTATGGTCTCCTTTAATAGACACTATAAAAATTCCTTTTTTAAATAATTTATTGGGAAAAAGAAGAAGCTGGTTATTAATAACGCAAATTATTCTTTTTTTAATATTTTTTATAATTGCTACTATCAATCCATTAGAAGACTTATATCTATTAGCTGTTCTTGTATTTAGCGCAGCTTTTATTTCTGCAACACAGGATATAGCTTTGGATGCTTATAGAATAGAATTGCATTCCGAAAAAGAATTAGCAGCGGGTATCGCTACATATGTATTAGGATATAGAATCGCCCTTATTGTAGCTGGGGCAGGAGCTCTTTATTTAGCAGAATATATGTCATGGAATGTAGCCTTTATTATTATGTCTTTATGCTTCTTGTTAGGCCCACTAATTTTATTATTTTTACCCGCTAATACTAAAATAGAGGAAAGCAAAGAAAAAGACATTGGATATTTTGATAGAGTTATTCAATGGATTAAAACGGCTGTCTTAGATCCATTTATTGAATTTTCACAAAGACAATCTTGGATATGGATATTAATCTTTATAGCAATATATAAATTAGGGGATGCTTTAGCTGGAAATATGACCACGCCATTTTTATTAGATATAGGTTTTTCAAAAATTCAAATCGCTAACATAGTTAAAGTTATAGGCCTTACTGCAACTCTAATAGGACTGTTTATAGGAGGGATGTTAGTAGCAAAATATAATATTGTTTCTGTATTATTTATTGGAGGCTTTCTCCAAATGTTTTCTAATTTATTTTTTGCCATTCAAGGAGTTGTAGGAGTAAATACAAATGTTTTAATACTAACAATTTCGATAGAAAATTTAGCAGGAGGAATTGGAACGGCTGCTTTTCTTGCATATTTATCAAAGCTTGTGGATTCTAGATATATAGCTACACAATTTGCTCTATTGACTTCTTTTATGGCTTTATCTAGGACACAATTATCAGCTCCTGCAGGATGGATGGTAGAGGGAATTGGATGGAACGGTTTGATTTCTTTTTATAACCTAGAACATATAGATTGGGTTTGTTTTTTTATTTTAACGACCCTATTAGCAATTCCCGCACTTTTGATTTTAAAGAAGGCTACAAAATAAAAAGGGCCCTAAGAATAGAGCCCTTTTTGTTCTAAGGAGATTGTTTTTTAAAATTTATATTGGAAACGCATGCCATAAATATCGGTGCTTGCACCTCCTCCATTAAGAGAAGCTGAAGTTGCTCCCGCATTTTGAGCTGCTTTATTATTCATAATAGATCTAATGTAATTAGCTTTAATCATAGCATTACCATTGATGTACCAATTTAATCCTAATGTGTAATTATCCATAACCCCACCTAAAATTTTAGATGAATTATTATCATCCATATCTACATGAGAATAACGTGCAGCTACTTCCCATACACCAGTTCCCTTATTTGGCCATTTGGTTTCTACTTTAGGAGCTTTAAAGGCA
>PBIU01000009.1 GCA_002720535.1 Candidatus Pelagibacterales bacterium
GTCACTGAACTTATTTTTCCATCATCCCAATATTCTAACCATTTCCCCTCTTTCATCCCTTTAATTATTTTTCCATTTTTCTTGCTTTTAATTTCACCTGTAAATGGAATATTTGTATTTTTTTCATAATATAAATTATTTCTTAATTCTAAGTCATACCAACTAATATTTTTACTCCATGAAATTAATGGAAAAAAACAAATAAATATAAAAATAATGTATTTTATCATTAAATAGGTTTATCCCCCTTAAATGTTATTCTATGCATTAATCTTCTTTCACCATGATAATCATTAATAGGATTATGCAAAGTACATCTATTATCCCATATTGCAATTGAACCTATCTCCCATTTAAATCTATATCTAAATTCAGGCTTAATTTGATGCTTAAATAAGGCTTTTAAAATAGGAGCACTTTCCTTAATGCTCATTCCAATAAAATTTCTTGTATGTGCGATATTAATATACAAAGATTTCTTTTTGGTTTCAGGATGAATTCTTACTACTGGATGAATAGCTTCTAACTCATCACTTTTAATTTCTGTTGAAGAATGCTTTCTTAAATCAGACCGTGTTTTTGTAGTTTCTTCCTTGCCAGAAATATTAAGAGCCTTTTTATTGTCTAAAAATGCCTTCATTTCATCAGAAAGACTCTCATACGCAATATATTGATTGGAAAACTCTGTATCTCCGCCCATTTTAGGAACCTCTAAGGCATAAAGCATGGTTCCTTTTGGAGGTTCATTTAAGTATGAAGTATCGCTATGCCAGATTCCTCCAAAGTTATTAACATCAGTTTCTTTTTTTAAAATTGGAGTAATCTCAGGAATATTTTTTAAACCTTTTACAAATGGATATTTAATAGGTTTTCCAATATTTTTTGCAAAAGATAAGTATTCTTTTTCTGTTAAGTTTTGATTCTTAAAAAATATTACTTGGTATTTTAAAAATGCATTATAAATTTCCTGAATGATATCTTTACTTAATTCTTCATTAAGCTTAACACCCTCAATTATAGCGCCTATTGTATTTGATACTTTTGAAATTTTAATATTATGACTATTCATTATTTTATGCTCTATTAGTATTTATACATTATCTAATAATATCTCCCCTTGCATATAAGTAATCGCCTCACCTCCCATATTTACTCTATCATTTAAATATGAACAGTATATTACTCCTCCTCTTTTTGATAATTGTATCGCGAGCATATCTTTTTTATTTAAACGTTTAGACCAATAAGGAATAAGTGTACAATGTGCTCCACCTGTAACCGGATCTTCTGGTATTCCTAATTTAGGACCGAAAAATCGTGATACAAAATCAACATTTTGTCCTGGTGCAGTAACAATTATTCCATTGTAAGATAATTTTTCTAAAGCATTTAGATTTGGCTCAATCTTAACAATTTCTTCTTCATTATTAAAAACTGCTAATCCATAATTACTATTAAGAAATAAAGTTGGTCTAAAACCAAAAATATCAGATAATTCATCCAAATTTTGATCAATAATTTTAGGATCATATGCAGGAAAATTCATAGTTAATTTATTATCTCTTCTAGTTACGTTCAATACATCACCTGATTTAATATTAAATACTATATTATCAGATTGATAATCCATTTCAGTGTATATAATATGTGCAGTTGCAAGTGTTGCATGCCCACATAAATCGATCTCAACTTTAGGTGTAAACCACCTAAGAAAAAATTTATCTTTATCTTTTATAAAAAAAGCAGTCTCTGACAAATTATTTTCAAGAGCTATTGATTGCATAACTGCATCAGGCAACCAATCATCTAAAGGGCATACTGCTGCAGGATTACCAGAAAATAATTTATTAGTAAATGCATCTACTTTATATATTTTTATATTTTTCATTATTATATAATAATATAAATAATCTAATTTTAGTACTAATTTTTTTATGACTATAAATCTAATTTTTGATATTCTAATAAAATGAAAAATTTATTTATAATAACTTTAGTAATGACTGCGTTTGCTGCCAACTCAATAATAACTAGATTAGCATTATCTTCAAATTTAATTGGCCCTTCTAACTTTGCATTATTAAGAGCAGGGTCAGCTGCATTAATATTAGTCTTATTAGTTATATTTATTCATAAAAAAATTCCTAAATTTAAAATTAACTCAATTGTTAGTGCATTAGCATTAGTAGGTTATCTAGTAGGTTTTAGTTTTGCATATTTAACAATTAATACTGGCGTTGGTGCTTTAATATTATTTGGAGGCAGTATGATAGTAATGTTTACTGGAGCGTTATTAATAAAGGAACATATTTCTATACTCCGTTTTATCGGAGTATTTTTATCTTTGATAGGCCTATATATTCTTACGGATCCACGATTTGGTGACAATAGTTTATTTGGAATAATTTTGATGTTTTTAGCAGCATTTAGTTGGGGTATTTATTCTATTTTAGGGCACGGACAAAATAACCCATTATCAAATACAGCCATTAATTTTGTCCTAGCATTATTATTAATAATACCTATTGCTTTATTCATACCTGATCAAACCAATACTAGTCCATATGGCATTCTTTTAGCTATCATCTCAGGTTCTATAACTTCAGGACTAGGATACACATTATGGTATTGGATCTTACCTAAAATAAACATTACATCGGCATCTATTGCTCAATTAAGTGTACCATTGATAGCAGCACTTGGAGGTTATTTATTTATTTCTGAGATATTAAATTGGCAATTTTATATTGCATCTTTTCTTATTTTAGGAGGTATAGGATTACCTTATTTTTTTAAAAAATAAGGTACTTGATAATATAATAATTTTAATAATAAAACTTTCTTTTTTTTTTACTTTTGTTTAGATAAATTTAAATATAATATTGTTTTTTATATAATGATAAAAATCTATGTTGATGCTGATGCATGTCCAGTTAAGAACGAAGTAGAGCGAGTTGCAACACGCCACAATCTTGAAACTTATATGGTATGTGACGGAGGAATACGCCCTTCACTAAATCCACTAATACAACTTGTGGTTGTAAACCAGGGAGCTGACGCAGCCGATGACTGGATTGCAGACAATATTGAAAAATCGGATATTTGCGTAACCAATGATATTCCCCTTGCGGGACGTTGCCTTAAAAAGGGTGCATTCGCCCTCAAACCTAATGGAAAAAGCTTTACCGACGATAATATAGGTTTAGCACTTGCTACACGAGGAATAATGGAAAAGATACGCGAAAGTGGTGAAATTACTGGTGGTCCTCCACCTTTTAGTAAAGCAGATAGATCCAAATTCTTAGACCAGATGGAAATGATTGTTATAAAGGCAAAGAAATCTTAGTACAAAAAAAACTATTCGTCTGTAATAGAGTAGTTCTAAAGTAATATTAATTTATACTAATTTTTTTCTCTATGAATATCATCTATCCAATATTTGTTATTATGCTCATCTGCCTCTGGAATATCTAAATTTACTACTACTGGATCTTGTCCACTTCTAAATAATACACATTTAAGTATTTCATTATTAGAAGCATTTATTTCTTGATGCGGAACAAATGGAGGTACAAATATAAAATCACCTTGGTTAGCATATTGTTCAAATTCTAATTTTTCCCCCCATCTCATTTTTGCTTTTCCAGATAAAACATATATTACACTTTCTAGTTCTCCATGATGATGCGCGCCTGTTTTGGCGCTAGGTTCTATGTTGACTGTTCCCGCCCAAATTTTTTCGGCTCCTACATTACTTTTAGCTATAGCAGCAAACCTCTTCATACCTTTAGTTTGGGGTGTATTATCATCCAAATCATTTTCTGAAACAATTTTAATACCGTTAAACTCCCATTTATTTTTATTATTCAATTTATTTCCCCATTTTTAGTCAATTATCAATTTTAAATTTCTTTTTCTTTTTTAAAATTGTACCTGAAAGTACAACATTTACTTCCACTCATAATAGTCTTCTTTCTATCCAGAGTTGCCTTTGGGTTAAATCCCTTAATCAGAGAAGCATCTCGATTACATGAAAGCACAGCACCTAAATCAGAAATTCCAAGTGCAGAATACATCTCAGCATATTTACACCTAGTAACATTAAAACTCAATTTTAAATCTGATTTCTCTAATATATCTATTTCTAATGCGTCATCTTTTGTCCAAAACTTCAACGTATCAAGAAAAGCATCAATATTATTTCCATATTCTTTAGACAATTCCTCACCTTGTGTCTTTGCTATCTCCTTAATAGTTTTCTCAAGAATATATAGAATTTTTTCTTTACCAAACTCTTCATACAAAGCTTTTAAAAATGGAATAAGAATGCGCACTTCCGTTTCTCTACGCATTAAAACGCCAATTTTTTTCGTAAGGTCATCTTTTAAATGATTTTTATTCATAATATTAACACTAAGATAAATTTAGCAATTTTAGTAGAGATTTTTATATTTTAAGAAATTTCTTAAGGCCAAAGGAAACTATTCCACCGTTACACTTTTAGCAAGATTGCGAGGTTGATCTACGTCAGTACCTTTAGCAACTGCAGTATGATATGCTAACATTTGTACAGGTATAGAATATAAAATTGGCAAAATAAATGTATTACTATTAGGGATCTCCAAAGTTATATGCGCCGTTTTAGAGAGTTTATTAATACCTTCCTTGTCTGAAATTAATATTATCTTTGCTCCTCTAGCTGAAACTTCTTCTATATTAGAAGCTGTTTTAGAAAATAAATCATCAGAAGGTGCTAAGGCTACTACTGGAACACCTTCATCTACAAGAGCAATAGGACCGTGTTTTAATTCTCCAGCTGCATAAGCTTCAGCATGAATATAACTAATTTCTTTTAGCTTTAAAGCTCCTTCCAAAGCAATTGGAAATGAGATACCTCTTCCAACGTATAGGACATCTTTTACATTTTTTAATTGTTGAGCAATTTTATTTAAAGACTTATCTATTGCTAAAACTTCAGCAGTTAAAGCAGGTAACTCTATTAAGTCTTCAACCAACTGAATAATAGATTCTTTTGGCATTGTTTTTCTTTCATCAGAAGCAAACAATACTAGGCAAGCTAAAGTTGCTAACTGGGTAGTGAAAGCCTTAGTGGATGCTACGCCTATTTCTGGTCCAGCTAAAGTCAATACCGAAGCATCGGCAATCCTTGATATTGAACTTTCCATAACATTAATTATTGCTAGTGTTTTAATATTTCTCTTTTTAGCATTATTTAAAGCAGCCAATGTATC
The DNA here is from genome assembly GCA_002720535.1 of Candidatus Pelagibacterales bacterium. Classification (GTDB taxonomy): domain Bacteria; phylum Pseudomonadota; class Alphaproteobacteria; order TMED109; family TMED109; genus TMED109. Next base: position 5,253 of record PBIU01000009.1, read on the forward strand.
AGCTGTCTCACCTGATTGGGAAATAACTATTACTGCTTCATTGTCTACATGAGCATGGGACCTATATCTATATTCTGATGCTATATCTACTTCAGTAGGTATATTAGCATATTTTTCAAACCAATTTTTAGCAACCATTGCTGCATAAGATGAAGTTCCGCATGCAATTATAGATAACTTCTGAATTGCTTTAAAATCAAAGTTCATTTCAGGAAAAACTATATTCCTATCATGAGGATCAATGAAGCTTTTTAAAGTCTCTCCAATAACAGTAGGCTGCTCATGAATTTCTTTAAGCATATAGTGCTTAAATCCTCCCTTTTCTACAGATTTTCCGGACATAAGTGTCTTAGTTTCTTCTCTTGATATACAATTCATATTTTCATCATAAATTTTTATTTCATCAGAGCGAATTACGGCCATATCTTTATTTTCTAAATATACGATTCTATCTGTAAGAGGAGCTAAAGCTACAGCATCCGAACCAAGATACATTTCATCCTTTCCATAACCTATCGCTAATGGACTATCTTGTCTTGCGGCTATCAAGATATCTTCTTTACCTGCTAATAATATTCCTAATGCAAAGGCACCATCTAATCTTTTTATTGACTCTCTAACAGCTGAAATATTATCCATTCCATTTTGGATATAATTTGAAATTAAATGAACAATTACTTCACTATCAGTCTCTGTATAAAATTTATGCCCTTTTGTAATTAATTCTTCACGTATTTCTATATAATTTTCTATAATTCCATTATGAACTATTGCAACTTTATCATTTGCATGAGGGTGTGCATTATTTTCATTCGGCGCACCATGCGTAGCCCATCTAGTATGAGCAATACCTGTTGAACCAGACAATGGATTCTCTTTTAATAATTTAGTTAAATTAGAAATTTTACCACTAGCTCTTCTTTTATCTATTTTATTATCAACTAAAGTAGCTATTCCTGCGGAATCATAACCTCTATATTCTAATCTTCTCAGGCCTTCTAATAAAAGACCTTCTGCTTTATTTTTTCCTACTACACCAATAATTCCGCACATAAGTAAAAGCTGTCCTTAAATTAATTATTATTTCTTATTTCTTTTTTTTATTGTTACTTGTTTATTTCTTTCAACAGCTAACATATTATTTGGAATATCTTTAGTAATTACACTGCCAGCGCCAATCAATGCGTTAGAGCCTACTTTAATAGGAGCTACAAGTGAAACATTTGAACCAATAAATGATTTTTTTCCTATTGTTGTTTTATTTTTATTAACCCCATCATAATTACAGGTAATTACACCAGCACCAATATTTACTTTCTCTCCAATATCAGAATCACCCACATAGGATAAATGATTAACTTTAGCACCTTTATTAATTTTTGATTTTTTAACTTCTACAAAATTGCCTATCTTTGCAGATTCTTCTAAAACTGTTCCTGGTCTTAAACGTGCAAATGGACCAATAGTACAATGTTTTTTTACTGTAACCCCTTCTAAATGACAAAAAGCTTCTATCTTTACCCCTTCTCCAATTTTTACTCCTGGTCCAAAAACTACATTAGGTCCAATTTCAACATCTCTAGCTAATTTTGTATCTTTAGAGAAAAAAACTGTTTCAGGCGCAATTAAAGTAACTCCCTTTTCCATTGCTTTTTTTCTTAAAATATTTTGCATTTCTTTTTCTGCCATAGCTAACCCTTCTCTATTATTAACTCCAAGGCTATCAATTTCATCGTTATAAGTAATACCTATTTCTATATTATCTTTATTAGCAAGATAAATAATATCTGTTAAATACATTTCTCTCTTTTTTGTGTTAAATTTTACTTTTGATAAAAGAGAAAATAATAATTTTGACTCAGATACATACATTCCTGAATTGCATAAATCTATTTTCTTTTGCGATGCACTAGCATTTTGTTCTTCTATAATAGAAGAAACTTGTTTAGAAGAATTTAATACTATTCTTCCATAACCGAAAGGTTTTAAAGATTTAAATCCTGATAAGCCTAGTCTAAAACTAGCACCTAATGTTGTTAAATTTAATAATAATTTTGAAGAAATAAGAGGAGTGTCCCCACATAAAATTATTATTTTATTTTTATAATTTCTAAATATTTTTTTTGCTGAAAGAACTGCATCAGCGGTTCCTGCTTGTTCATGCTGAATAACAATTTTTATACCTTTAAAGATTTCTTCAATAAATGATTTAATATCCTGAGAATCTCTACCTAAGACAACAACAATTTTATCAATTAATATCTTTTTTTTAATACTAAGTATTTTATTGATTATAAGAGAAATAATTGGTTCACCAGCTACTTTATGAAGAACTTTTGAGTTGCTACTCTTCATACGAGTGCCTTTACCTGCGGCTAGTATTATAAATGAAAATGTTTCTTTTTGCATAAATATTCCACTTAATATAAATAATAATCTAGAAGTTAGACCAAATATAATAATTTATAAAGGAAAGTTATGATTTATAAAAAAGAAATAATTGTATTTGATCTAGATGGAACTTTAATAAATAGTGCGCCCGACTTATGTTTTGCTCTTAATGAAACTCTAAAAGAAATAAATATTCCAGTAATTACTCTTCAAGAAGTAATGGGTTATTTAGGTGATGGAGCATTGGAACTAATAAAAAGAGGAATATCTAAATACGAAGATGTAGATAATTATGACCTTGAGGAGTTGAGGTTAAGATTTTTAGAAATTTATGACAGTTGCTTGTTATATGAAACTGATTTTTATGAAAATGTGTTAGATTCTTTAGAAAAATTAAAACAAATGAATTTTACATTAGCTATTTGTTCCAATAAACCTGAATTATTGACAAAAAGAATAATTAAAGGTCTAAATGCTACAGATTATTTTAAGACTATAACAGGTGGAGACACCTTTAATTATAGAAAACCTGATTCAAGACACCTAGAAAAAACCATTTTACAATCAGGAAAAAAAATAGAACAAGCTATTATGATAGGTGATAGTGAAAATGATATTCTATGTGCAAATGCACTAAATATGCCAAGCATAGTCGTAAGTTTTGGTTATAGCAAAATTCCCGTTAAGGATTTAAATGCTACCAAAATAATGAGTAATTACAAAAACTTAATAAATCATATCCAGGAAATAAATAATATTTAAAAAAAAACCCAAAGTTAGAAAATCCAACTTTGGGTCCGTTGTTCATTTATTATTATTCCTGGGAGGAAACAAAAATTAAACAAACAACTATTCGTTTTAGTTATAATTTTTAATAATAGCAAGCATAAATTATTGTTATAAACCAATTCCTTTTTGAAGTAATGTATTCATTCTTTTTGCAAACTTATTAGGATCTGAAACTGGCTGACCTTCTATAATTCTAGCTTGATCTAATAATAACCATGAAGCATCGTCAAAAACCTGTTTGTCATTGTCATTATTAACTATTTTTAGTAAATCTTTAATTAGGGGATGATCTGGATTTACTTCCAAAATCTTTTGACTAGTTGAGTCTATCTGTTGATGCTGTTTAAGAAGCTTTTCTAAATGCATATCCATATCTCCCTCTCCAGCTACAAGACATACCGCACTATCAGTTAATCTATCTGAAGTCTTTACCTCCTTTACTTCATCACCTAAAGCAACTTTTATAGAAGCTATAAGTTTATCTATATTTTTATTATCTTTTTTCTTTTCTTTGCTTTTCTTATCAGATTTAATTTTATCTAGTTCAGCACCACCCTTAGTAATAGATTGAAAATCTTTCTCAGAAAACTTTCCTACACTTGGCAACCAAAATTCATCAACAGGATCAGTCATATAGATCACTTCAATTCCTTTTGCTTTAAAACCTTCTAAATGTGGGCTTTGAGACAACTTATTTTCATCTTCACCTGACACATAATAAATTTTTTCTTGTCCATCTTTCATTCTAGAGACGTAATCATCTAAAGAAATTAGCTTATCTGATTCAGAAGATTTAAACCTACAAACTTCTAATATCTTATCCCTATTTGTAAAATCTTCATGTATTCCTTCTTTAAGAACTGCTCCAAATGCATCCCAGAATTTAGCAAACTCTTCAGGCTCTTTATTAGCTTTCTTCTTTAATTCTGATATAACACGTTTGATAATTGCGCTCTTAATTTTTGCAACTACAGGATTATTTTGTAACATTTCCCTACTAACATTAAGGTCTATATCATCTGTATCAATAATACCTTTTACAAACCTTAAATACGGAGGAATAAGTCCTTCACAATCATCAGTTATAAACACTCTTCTTACATATAATTTTAAATTAGCTTTTCTATCGGGATTAAATAGATCATAAGGCCTATTTGAAGGAATAAATAATAAATTAATATAACTTATAAGTCCTTCCGCTTTATTATGTAAAGTTAACCATGGGTCATCATAAGCCATACCAACATGATGATAAAATTCTTTATACTGGTCTGAAGTAATATCCTTCTTATCTCTTGTCCATAAGGCAGACGCATTATTTAAGACTTTATCCTCTTCATCTTTTTTAGATGATTTTAATGATACTGGTTGTGCAATATGATCAGAATATTTTTTAACTATTGTTTCAATTCTATCTGCATCCAAATACTCTTTATCCTTAGTACTTATGGAGAGAATAACTTTTGTTCCTACATCATCTTTTTTAATACTATCTATTTCGAAAGAACCTTTACCATCAGAAGTCCAAGACCATGCCTCAGATGATCCCGCTTTTTTACTTTCTACTGTAATACTATCAGAAACCATAAAAGCAGAATAAAAACCCACACCAAATTGACCAATTAAAGATGATTGAACTTCTTTTTCATCTTTATTTTTAAGAGTTTCCATGAATGCCTGAGTTCCAGACTTTGCTATTGTTCCTAAAGATTCAATTAATTCTTCTTTAGACATTCCGATACCATTATCTTTTAAAATTAGAATTTTATCTTTTTTGTTCGCTTCTATTTCTATTTTAAAATCAGATTTATTATCCATTAGGCTAGAATCAGATATAGCTGCATATCTTAGTTTATCACATGCATCTGATGCATTAGAAATTAACTCTCTTAAAAATACTTCCTTTTCGCTGTATAAGGAATGCGCAACAATATCTAATATTTTTCCAACTTCTGCCTGAAAAGTAAATGTTTCTTTAGTCATTAAATATTTCCTATAATTAAAATTAAATACAATTGTTATGTGGTGATAGTAAAAAATATTTCAAGTTTATTGACACTTATTATTTTAATAATCAAATTAAATATGCAAAATTATATAGCTTTATAAATTTAGGGGAAATTATGAAAATAATAAAATATGAAATTAAGCATTGTAATGCAGGTTGGAGAGATTTCTCTTTCTTAAAAATTATAACAGATGAAGGTATTTCAGGTATTTCAGAGTATAATGAATGTTATGGTAGCCCTGGATTAAGTATAATCATTAGAAGGTTTATGGATAAAATTCTTGATCATGACCCTATTTGTCATGAAAAAATACACCAATTCTTATATGCTTCTTCAAGGCAAGCCCCAGGAGGAATAGCGCAACAAGCTATTGCAGCTATAGAAAATGCATTACTTGATATTAAAGGAAAATATTTAAATGTTCCTGTACACACATTATTAGGAGGCGCAATCAGAGATAAACTACCTCTTTATTGGTCACATTGTGGCACATATAGAATTTCAAAAGAATTATCTAAAATAATGGAAAAACCTCAGGTTAAATCGCTTGAAGATTTAAAACAATTAGGAAAAGATGTTAAGGATGCAGGGTATAAAGGTCTTAAAACTAATATTTTTACTTTTGCAGAAACACCTATATTGGAAATGCAAGGCTTTGCTGGTAAACCAGGATGGCCAGAACTGAACGTTGATAAACATATAATTAATGGACTAATAAAACAAATTGACGCTCTAAGATCAGGGGCCGGAGAGAATATGGGTATACATCTTGATCTTAATTTTAACTTTAAGACTGAAGGCTATTTGCAAATTACTAGGGCTCTTGATGACCTTAAGTTAACTTGGTTTGAAATTGATCTGTATCATCCAGAAGGCTTACGAAGGATTAGAGATGCAAATAAAACTCCTATTGCCTCATGCGAGTCCTTATTTGGAATTAGAGAGTTTAGACCATTTTTTGAAAACGCTTCTATGGATGTAGCTATTATAGATATTCCTTGGAATGGTATTTGGTTAGGAATGAAAATTGCAGCTATGGCTGAAGCTTATGAAACTAATGTTGCTCCGCATAATTTCTATGGCAACTTATCTACGCTTATGAGTGCCCATTTTTGTGCAGCTGTTCCCAATTTCAGAGTAATGGAAATAGATCCCGATGATGTTCCATGGAAAGATGATATTTTATCATGGAAACCTGAAATAATTAATGGAGATTTATTAGTTCCTAATAATCCTGGTTGGGGTGCTGAACTAAATGAAGAAATATTTAAAATACATCCACCAAAATTTATAAAGGAATAATATGAAAATAACTAAAATAGATGTAATAACTATAGGTCTTCCATTTGAAAACCCTGGCCCTGAATCATCTTTTGCGATTGCAGATAAAAATTTTTTAAAATCTTTATTAATAAAAATTGAGACAGATAAAGGATTAATAGGTTGGGGAGAAGCATTTGGTTATACCTCTATAGAGACTACTAAAGCTGCTTTAAAAACTATGATTATTCCTCATTTAATAGGAAAAACTATACAAAATAAAAATGATATTCTAATAATTAATAAAGAACTTCATTTAAAAATGCATGTATTCGGGCGTTACGGAATTACAATGTTTGCTATATCAGGTATAGATATTGCTTTATGGGATTTATTAGGTAAAGCCGAAAATAAATCTATTGCTGATTTATTAGGGGGTCTTAAAGTTAATTCTCTTAAAGCTTATGCAAGTCTATTTTTATATGATAATGCAGAAGCTACATCGAAAGTATCTTTAAAAGCAAAAAATGAAGGTTATGAAATAATTAAGCTACATGAAAATAAAATGGACCCAATTAAATCAAGTAGATCCGCTATTGGAGAAACTGCTCTAATGGTTGATGTAAATTGTGTCTGGCCTGAAGTATATATGGAAGAAATAATCGGTATCTTAAAAGAAGCTAATTTATATTGGTTAGAAGAACCAATTTGGCCTCCTGAAAATTATAAAGGACTATCTAAATTAAGAAAAAATGGAATTACTATTGCTTCTGGAGAAAATGCTTGTACTTCTTATCAATTTGAAGAAATGATTAATAATGAGGCAGCTGATATTTTACAGCCAAGTGTAACTAAAGTAGGTGGCATATCAGAAATTATCAAAATTGCTTTATTAAAAAAGAATAACTATAGGGTAGTACCTCATTCTCCATATTTTGGACCTGGTTTTATGGCTACTCTTCAAGTTATTGGAGCATTAACTCCAGATAGTGAAATTGAGAGACTATATGTTGACTTAAAAGCAGACCTTTATGATGGTATTAGTAATATTGATAGTAAAGGAAACATCTCCATTCCTAATGGCCCTGGTCTAGGAATGGAGCCTAATCTAGAAATAATAGAGAAATATTCTATTAAATAATTAATATAGTGTTTTTAATTTGAAGAAATTGCTGCACTACAAGGTGATGGAATATATGCATTACCGTATCGATTTCCCATAGAATCAATCATTACTGCATTTGGGCACGCAAACGAATGGGATAACACGGAGTCTGGTATCTCAATTGTTTTCTCATAGTTATTTAAATTATCTATAATGTCTTTGCCTAATTTTTCATTAGCTAAAATTCTGTTTTCACCGCTGTAATCTATTCTAGGTGTTGTAAAAGCATCATCTAAATTCAAGTTATAATCTAATAGAAATGAAATAGTTTGGAAAACAGAAGGAAAAATTCTTCTGCCACCAGAAGCTCCTAAAGCAATTTTTTTTCCAGAGTTATCAATAACTATTGTAGGACACATGTTACATAATGGTTTTTTATCTTTACTTAAAGAATTAGGTTTACCTTGTCTTGGATCAAACCACATTATACCATTATTCATTAATATACCGCTTTCTGGCAAAATCACTCTACTTCCAAAAACAGATAATAGTGTTTGTGTCAAGGCAACCATATTACCATCTTTATCAATTACAGATAGATGTGTAGTACATGAATTTTCTTTTGGTTCACCCATTTCTTTTAACCTTTTTTCAAAAGAAAAGTTTAAAGCTTTATAATAATTTTCGTATGCATCTGCATCAGGCTTATTATTTTTTGGACTCCAATTTTTCTCTATGAAATTTAAAGCATCAATTAAAGATGGGCCTGCATTTAAACTAGGTGCAACATGTACTTCCGAGTTACGATATACTGTTTTACTACTTCTCGTTAATTCGCTTTTATAGTCAGACAAGTCATCAGAATTTATAAAAGAATTAATTTCTCTTAAATCTTTAACTAATATTTTAGATAATTCACCTGTGTAAAATGTTTCTGGTCCTTCATCTCTTAATAAACAATAAGAATTATATAATCCTGAGTTTTTAATACTTTTAAGGTTGGTAGGGTCTTCACTAACTATAGGTAGACCATCTTCAAAAAAGATATTTTTAGAACTTTTATATTTACTTAGTAATTTAGCCTCAAGATTAATTCTCATAGTTGTGTACCAATCAGCCTTTAAACCTCTTTTAGATAAAATACATGCTGGTTCAATGATATCTTTCCATGTCATTGATCCAAATTCTTTAAGAGCTTTTGAAACACCTCGAATATAACCTGGAACAGCCATAGAGTAAGCTCCATGTATATTTGTATCGTCTTTTACATTAGGCCAACCAAATAAATCATTATCTTTTCCCTGATCAGATAAAACAAATTTTGATAAATCTAACTTTTTAGGAGATTTTACTCCAAATTCTATAGCATGAGTTTGATGCGTTTTAGAATCATAGTAAAGCATATATCCGCATCCACCTAATCCGCTCATCCAAGGTTCAATAACTCCTAAAGCTAAACTCATAGATACAGCAGCATCTATAGCGTTTCCTCCACTTTTTAATACATCTATTCCTATTTGTGATGCTTCGTAATGATGGCTGGTTACTATACCACCACCTTTAGAACTAACTGAAGGTTTTGTTATTGACCAATTTTCTGTAATTTTCATTTAATACCTATATATATAATTTTTATTTTATTTAAAATTTATTCTGTAATAACCTTATATATAAAAATAACTTTTTTGAAGGAATAATTATGAAATTGAATTTAAATAATAAAACTGCGCTTATTACAGGAGCTTCCAAAGGAATTGGTAAAGCAATTGCAGAGTCTATGGCAAATGAAGGTTGTAATTTAATATTAACTGCTAGAAGCTCTGATAAATTAAATGAGTTAAAAGTTAACTTACAAAAGAAGCATAATATATCCATTGAAGTGATAGCTATAGATTTGTCTAAAAAAAATGCCGTTGAAAAAGTAAGCGAATTTTGTAATGAAATTGATATTTTAATAAATAATGCTGGAGCAATACCTCCTGGCAATATTTCCGACATAAATGAAGACACATGGAGAAACGCTTGGGACTTAAAAGTATTTGGATATATTAACCTTACTAGACTAATCTATAATAAAATGAAAGATGCAAAAAAAGGAGTTATTTTAAATATAATTGGCTCAGCTGGACAAAAACCAATGTATAATTATATAGCTGGAACTACAGCAAATGCTGGATTAATGGCATTTACTAAAGCTCTATCTAATGGTAGTACCGCCAATGGAATAAGGGTATTAGGTATTAATCCAGGATTTACTACTTCAGATAGATTGATAACTATGATGAAAGGAAAAGCAAAAGAGCAATTTAATGATGAAAGTAGATGGGAAGAGTTATTTAAAGACTTGCCTTTTCAAAGAGCTGCAAAGGCAGAAGAAGTAGCTGATTTAACTACATTTTTAGTATCTCCTAGATGTGATTATATATCAGGTACAATAATTGCAATTGATGCAGGACATGCAAACCATTAATGAACTCAAAATATTGGAAAAATTTATCGATCTGGATGAATTCTAAAGGCTTAAATTTAGAATTAAATCCCATTCCTAATAAATTTAAAAATGGTATGGGAAATTTAAACTATAAAATTACTATTGATAATCAGCCTTTTGTTCTAAGAAGACCTCCTCTAGGTCCCATTCCCCCTGGAGCAAATGATATGAAAAGAGAGCATAATGTCATGCATGCTCTAAGTAAGAAATTTTCTCTTGTACCAAATTCAATATTATTATGTGAAGATGATAGTATATTTGGAGCGCCATTTCATATTATGGATTTTAAAGAAGGCATTACAATAAATGGTGATCAACTTCCAGATAATTTCAAATCTGCAAAAAATGCAAATTATTTAAGTAAGATGCTTATTGAAGTCCTAGTTAAACTGCACAATATCAATCCGTCAGATGTAGGTTTAGAAAACTTTGGTAAACCGGAAGGATTTTTAGAAAGACAATTAAAAGGATGGTATAAAAGAGGTGCAATAGCTCATTATAAAAACTCATCAAAAGCTATGGAAGAGCTCTATAAACTTCTATATTCATCATCAATACCTAAAGAAGAAGAATTTGTTATATTACATAATGACTTTAAGCTGGACAATATAATACTAAAGTTTTCATCAGATCAAAATATATTAGAACCTGAAGCAATTATTGATTGGGATCAAGCTACAAGAGGACATCCTTTATTTGATCTCGCAACTTTATTATCCTATTGGACCCTTTCTGAAGATACTTTTAATATGCAGCTTATAAAACAAATGCCCTCTGCATCGTCAGGTTTTATGTCAAGAACTGAAGCACTTAACCTCTATCAAAAATTATCAGGAAGAAATATAAAAGATTTTAAGTGGATATATGCTTTATCTCTGCTAAAACTTGGAGTAGTTTTTCAGCAATTATATGCACAATTTCTAAGAGGGACGATAAAAGAAGATAAATATAAAACCTTTAATATTATTGCAGAAGCTGCTTATGAGAGAGGAATAAATGCCTTAAATAAAAATATTTATATTTGAAAGAGATAAAAATGATTGATTTTACAATTCCAGAAGAAATAGAAAAACTAAAAGAAAAAACTCAAAAATTTATATTAGAAAATGTAATTCCTAGAGAAAAGGATCCACGACAAGATTCTCATGGGCCTCATGATACTCTTAGAAAAGAACTTAATAAAGAAGCTAAAGCATTAGGCCTTTTATCTCCAAGTGTTGGTAAAGAATGGGGAGGACTAGGTTTAAATATGCGAGATATGTCAGTAATCTTTGAAGCATCAGGTTATTCTTTACTGGGACCGCAGGCTATGAATTGTTCCGCACCGGATGAAGGCAATATGCATATGTTGGAGGTAGTTGCTAATAATGAACAAAAAGAAAAATGGTTAAGGCCACTTGCAAAAGCAGAAATACGCTCATGTTTTTCAATGACTGAACCCTCTCCTGGAGCAGGTTCAGACCCTACCATGCTTCAAACAACAGCAAAAAAAACTAGTAAAGGCTGGTTAATAAATGGAGAGAAGTGGTTCATAACTGGTTTTAATGGGGCTAAATTAAATATTATTATGGCAAAAACTTCAGATAAGATAGAAAAAGGCTTTGGCGCTACGATGTTTCTAGTTGATAACGATGATCCTGGTATAATTAAAATTAGAACTCAAAATTCAATGGAATCATCTTTTCCTGGTGGTCATTGTCAAATTAAATTTAAAGACTTATTAGTATCAGATGATCAAGTTTTAGGAGAAGTAGGACAGGGTTATAAATATGCTCAAGTTAGATTAGCTCCAGCAAGATTAACTCACTGTATGAGATGGTTAGGCGCTGCTCAAAGAGCTCACGATATTGCAACTTCGTATGCTTCAAAACGTCATGCATTTGGTAAAGCTATAGGAGATCATGGAGGTCTAGCTTTTCAACTTACTGATAATGAAATAGATATTCAAATGAGCCGATTATTTATATGGAATACAGCTTGGTTACTAGATCAAGGAGAACAAGCAAGAAATGAATCAAGTATGTCAAAAATATTTTGTTCTGAGGCAGCTTTTAGAATAGTTGATAGAGCTATGCAAACATTAGGAGGAATGGGTATAACTGATGATACTTTAGTTGAGAGATTATTTAGAGAAATACGCCCATTTAGAATCTATGATGGTCCCTCAGAAGTACATAGGTGGGCAATTGCAAAAAGATTAATGAAGTCCGCTGCTGGAAAAAATATTCCGATGTAACTATAGAGTTTGTTTAGATCTATGGAACTCTATATATTTAGCAGTATCGGATGAAACCTCCTCACCGTAAAGATTTTCAACTATCATAAATGCCATATCTATTCCTGAAGAAACCCCAGCAGATGTGATAATTTCATCATTAACTACCCTTCTGTCACTAATGACACAAATATTCTTACTAATAGATTTAAGAGCCTTTATTGCCCCCCAATGCGTAGTTGCCCTTTTACCTTCTAGCAAGCCTGCTTTTGCCAATAAAAGTGAGCCAGTGCAAACTGAAGCAGTAATATTGGCTTTATCCGAAACAGATTTTATCCATTTTAATAAGCTTTCATTATTTAATAATGTTCTTGTTCCGTAACCACCTGGTACAATTAAAATATCTATTTTAGGAAAATTATTAAATGTATAATCAGCAATAATTTTTAAGCCACCAGTAGCAGTCAAATGCTCTGTATCCATAGATACTGTAAAAGGATTAAAAGGTGCACTATCGTCACTTCTTCTAGATTCTGCTCCTTTTAATAATCTTGTTCGAGAGAAAACTTCAAATGGACCTGCAAAATCAAGCACTTCGACTTCATCAAATATTAAAATACCAACATTAATTTTTTTCATTTTAAACCATCATCACATTTCATTCGAATAATATATATATTTATATTTAATTGGATAACTTATGAATACTAATATTATAGCTAATAACGATAATAATTTCTCTAAAAATATTTTAATATTAGGAGGTGCTGACGGTATAGGATTTGCTATTAGTAAAGTATATGAAAAACTTAATTATAATATATACGTAACTTCTAGGAATAAGCATAAAGATTCAAATAATATTAAGTATTTTATTTTGGAAGCAACAAAGGAAAATAGTTGGTTAGACTTAAAAGAAAAATTTAATAAAGATAATATAGTATTTGATATCATTTTAAATACAATTGGCATACTGCATGATGAGGTGAATAATATTTATCCTGAAAAATCAATTAAGAATATGGATATAAATTTCTTTATGAAAAACATGGAAATAAATAGCTTAGTATCAGCTTTATGCATAAAACATATGATTGAATTTATTTCTAAAAATAATAGGACTGTTATAGCAAGCTTGACTGCCAGACTAGGCAGTATTTCAGATAATAATATTGGGGGTTGGTTATCATATAGAGCGTCTAAAGCAGCTCAACATATGATTATTAAAACTGCTAGTATTGAGCTTTCTAGAAACTATAACAATCTAATAATAATAGGTTTACATCCAGGAACTGTATCTACAAAACTGTCAAAACCATATATAAAGTCTGCAAAAAATGTGTTTGAACCAAAATATAGTGCTAGAAAATTGGTCTCTGTTATAGAGAAATTAGATTACACTTCTACAGGAAAAGTTTTCGATTATTCAGGAAAAATTATTCCTTACTAAATTAAAAAAGCTCCAGCAAAAAATGCTGCAATGCATAAAAATATGTAACCACCAATATAAAAAATATCTTTTGAATTATTCATAAACTTACCTTTCTTTTTTTATAAGATTTACGAAAAATAATATTTTATAGATCACTATTTTACCATTCTTCTATATCTGGTCTTACTTCTACATCAAAAGACCAAGCAGACCTTTCTTGTTGCGCTATATGATAAATTTCATCAGCTATATCTTCAGGTTGAGCAAAGATTATATCAGGTTGATTTATTTGCTTCTCAATTCTCGTTCTAGTCCAAGGAGTATTTATCGAGGCATCTACCATTAAATACGCTACATGAATTCCTTTAGGGCCAAAATCCCTAGCTAAAGATTGAGCTAAAATTCTTTGTGCAGCTTTTGTTGGAGCAAAATATGGTGTATTTGCAATTCCCCTTTTTGCAGCAGTGTTACCAGTAACTATAATTACACCTTTCTTAGATTTTATCATATCAGGTATTAATGCATGAGCTAAATACATCAAAGATGTAGTATTTATTCTAAAGTTTTGCTCTAACCATTCAGGTTTTCCATCTAACAATGTTTCAAAATTGCCTTTTACGGCATTATGAATAAGTACTTCTGGAGCTCCCATTTCATCTTTAATTTTGGAACAAATTTCTACCAGATGTTCTATGTTAGAAACATCACAAACATAGCTTTTTGAACCTTCCAATTCTCTTTCAAACCTATCTAATCTCTCTTCAGATCTCGCTAACATAGCAATTCTATAACCCTCTTTAGCAAATTTTTTTGCAGTATACCCCCCTGTTCCTTCACCTAAGCCTGTTATCATGCATATGGGTCTAGTATCACTCATATCCATCTCCCTAAAAAATTAATTACAAATATTAAAAAACAATTATAATAAAAGAAAAATATATAATCAACGAATATCATATTGGGTTACTTAATGAAAAGTACAATAAATATTAAAGATAGGCTGCATAATTTAGTTATAAATCGTGAAACAGACTATGCTAACGATATATATAGAAACCCTGTAAAAGAATATATAGATTCCGAAAGAAATCTTTTAGAAAAAAAAATATTATTCAAAAACAATCCGGTTTGCATTGGTATTGCATCAGATATTCCTAATAAAGGAGACTGGTTTACATTAGATTTAATAGACACTCCTCTATTGATAGTTAGAAAGAATTCTACTGATATTGCTGCATATATAAATATATGTACCCACAGGGGTGCTAAGGTAGCAAAAGAAGATAGTGGTAAAAAAGCTTTTTCTTTTAAGTGTCCTTATCATTCTTGGGTATATAGCCTAGAAGGAAAACTTATATCAAGACCAAGAGAAAATGCGTTTGATAAAATTGATAAAAATGAATGTTCTTTAAAGCAAATTAATATTTATAATCATAATGGATTTTTATGGCTTAATATGAATAAAAAAAGCGAGATTAAATATAAAAAAAATGTAAAAGATTTAAATTTATTATTAAAAGATTATAATTTAAACAACTATCATTTTTATAAAAAAAAAATAATTAATATTAATATGAATTGGAAATTAGCTGCTGATACATTTTTAGAGCTTTATCATATTAATAGTTTACATGATGAAACACTAAGTCCTATAATAATGAGTGATATTGCTTTATTTGACTCTTTTGGGTCAAATATTAGAATTATTGGACCAAGAAAGTCAGTTTTAAAATCAAAAAATAAACTTCAAACAAACAAAGAGTTTAAAACTCATACTATACAAGTCATTACATTATTCCCCAATACCGTTTTAGTTACACACCATGAACACGTAGAAGTATGGCATATTTTACCAGGAGAAAAGGAAAATGAATCTAAAGTATCTTTCTCTTTGTATAGTAAAGAAAAAGCAATAACAAAAAGTGCAAAACAACACTGGGATAATAATTTTAATTTAGCTATAGATGTTGTTCAAGCAGAAGATTTCCCTCTTGGAGAAGATGTTCAAAAAGGGTTTTATGCAGACCCGAAAAGAAAATTAATTTTTGGTAAAAATGAACCTGGCCTTCAGCATTTTCATAAATCAATTAATCAAGCTCTGAAGGAAGGGTAATTATATATTGCGGTTTATATTAATAATATTAATTACTCTGATCTTGAAGACAACCTCTGCTAGCGCAAATTCAGTTAATTATTTTAATTTTGAGTGCAAAGGCGTTCTAAGAATGGGTGATATTTCCTCTATTGCAAAATGGAATATTAATTTTATTAATTCTAATAGAGCTACTTTAGACTTATATTATGATAATAAGAAAAAATCAGCAGACTTGAGAGTATCAATTCAAAAAAATAAGGATTTTTATGCCAATGGTAAATGGCGGAGTCAAACTACTCAAGGGGGAAGATTTGTTAGATTAAAATATATAAATTCTACTATGGACCTGACTCTTGGTCCAAATGGAAATAATTCACTAAGAGTAGATGGAAAATGTTCAAAAAAAGAAGTTAGCCTTGAACTGCCAAAAAAGGATATCCCTATAAAGAAAATTAAAGATATAATTTTTATTATAAAGGAACATAGCAAATATTCTATTAACCATCCAGATAATGCGGATAATATTTTAAGACATTTAAAGCATACATGTCATGCAATTGACTCTTCTTTAGTGGATGAACGACCAATGCCTGCAGGCGAAGAAAGTTTATCTGATCTATTAGCTGGAATCGATAAGAATATAAGTGAGCAAAATACTGTTATTGGTAAGATAAAAGAGGTCTCTAGTAATTCAAAAGATATGTGTCAAAAATATCTTTATTCTTGGGAGAAAAATTATGAATTACTAGAGACTGCAAGTTATATAAATAAAAATTTTACTAATTTATATAACGAGTTAGACAATAAGTAATTAAAGATTTACTCTATTTTCATTTCTCAGAGTAATAATTTTGTTAACTAACTTTTTTTGATCTTCATTTAAAAAACTATACATAGTTTTTTTATTACTTACAGCATTAGAATTTCCATCGCTCGCCAATTCTTCAACCACCAAATATGAATTAACCAGTTTATCAGCACTAATTTTATTAGCAGGACCTGCTAAAGAACTACCCACTGCAAAAAATCCTAGCATAACAACTACAACTAAATTTCTTAAAAAATACATTTATAAATTCCCTAATTAAATTAAATATGTTTTTACTACGCAAGTTCTATAAAAATAGATTAGTATAATTAAATATTTTTTTATATTAAGGGAATAACATTGATAAAAGCTCTCATTTTTGATGTTTTTGGAACAGTTGTAGATTGGCGAACTTCTGTAATTGAAGAATGTATTTCATTAGAAAAACATACAGGAATTTCTGGCGATTGGGAGAAACTGACAGATATGTGGCGTCAGAATTATATGCCATCAATGGATAAAGTAAGAAATGGGAAGAGAAAATGGGTAAACCTAGATACTTTGCATAAAGAATCTTTAATTAATATTTTAAAAGAATTAAATATTACAGGTTTAACTGATGAAAATATAGACCACCTTAATAAGTCTTGGCATCGATTAAAACCATGGAGTGATGTTGTAGAAGGTCTTAATTTGCTTAAATCTAAGTACTCTATATCCACTCTATCTAACGGAGGAATAGATTTATTATCTAACATGGCTAAAAAACAAAATTTACCATGGGATAATATTTTTTCGGCTGAAACATTTCTGCATTATAAACCTGACCCAGAAACATATTTGGGTGCAGCAAAAATACTCAAGCTTTTACCAGAAGAAGTAATGCTAGTTGCCGCACATAACCAAGATTTGCTAGCAGCAAAAAAATATGGTTTAAAAACAGCATTTGTTCTAAGGTCTAATGAATATGGTCCTAATCAAGACTTTGATTTAGAAGCAGATGAAAAAATAGATGTTTCTGCATCAAATTTTATTGAGCTTTTTGATAAATTAAATTCATATAATATATAAATTAGGAGGAAATTATGAAAATTTTTGTAGTAGCAACTAGAGATCCAGATAAACCAGCAGAAGATTTTGCACCTTTAATGGATCCAGAAGCAGACTATGCTTTAAAATTATATAAAGAAGGATTTATAAGAGAAATTTATAGTCGTACTGATGGGAAAGGAGCTCTTTGCGTAGTAGAAGCTGAAAATGAAGATATAGCTCTAAGTAAATTATCTGAGTTACCATTAGCAAAAGCAGGACTTTTATCTTTTGAGGTTTATGGAACTTCAGCTTATAGAGGTATTATTAGAGGAATTTAATATAAGAGAGGTAAAATGTTAAAATTATATCACTGTCCCAATGCTAGATCTATGAGATCACTCTGGCTTTTATATGAATTAAATATCGATTTTGAACTAGTAGAAATGCCTTTTGATCAAAAATATACAAGGTCTCCAGAGTATTTATCTGTTCACCCTTTAGGAAGAGTTCCATGCTTAGTTCATGACCAAACAACGCTTTATGAGTCAGGCGCAATTTGCCAATATTTATGTGAAACTTTTGACAAAGAGGATAAGTTAGGACGAAGTCTTGGGCATAAAGAGCATGCTGAATGGTTACAATGGCTTCATTATGCAGAAACAGTTGCAGTTCATGGGGCTTCCCTGGTTCAGCAAAATATAATAATTGCTGAAGAGTTAAGATCACCAGTAGTGATTAAACTTGAATCTAGAAGATTAGAAAAAGCTATAGAAGTACTTAATGATCATTTAAATGGAAGAGAATATTTACTTGAATCAGGTTTTTCTGCTGTTGATACTGCTGTTGGTTATAGTATACATATGGGAAGTATGTTTATTAAAATATCTGAATATAAAAATGTAGTAAGTTATTATAATAAACTAAAAAATAGAGAAGCTTTTAGAAAATCTTTGCCAAAAGATGTTAATGATCCTTTAGAAGAAATTGAGGTTTAATATTATGAAAACTGATGAAACACCGTTAGCCCCAGAACCAATTGCAGACCCAGAAATAGGTAGAATAACTACTTCCTTAAGTAATAATATATTTTATATTGGTATTGACCGTCCCACAAAATTGAACGGTTTCACACCAGAAATGTTTATGCAAATTGCTGAAGCTTTTACTGAATATGAAAATAATCATGATGCGAGATGTGCTATAGTTTTTAGCCATGGTCCACATTTTACTGCCGGAATAGATCTTCCAAAAATAGCTCCACTAATGAAATCTGGAAATAGAGATTATTTACATCCAAAAAATCTAATAGACCCATTAGGTTTAAGAGGTCATATTAGAACAAAGCCAGTAGTTTGCGCCGTTAGAGGTATAACATTTACATATGGAGTAGAATTATCATTAGCCTGTGATGTAACTATTGCAGCAGATAATTGTAGATTCTCACAATTAGAAGTTTTAAGAGGAATAATGCCTACTGGAGGGGCTACAATTAGATTTGTTCAAAGGGCAGGTTGGGGAAATGCGATGAAGTATTTACTTTCTGGTTTAGAGTTTAACAGTGAAGAAGCTCTAAAAATGAATATTGTACAAGAAGTTGTTAAACCTGATGAAGTTTTTAGTAGAGCTAAAGATATAGCTACTAGTATTGCAGCAGCAGCTCCGCTTGCAGTAAAGGAGACTATAAAAAGTGCTAAAATAGCCTTAGAAAAAGGAAGAGAGGCTGCTGTGTCAGAATTTGATCCCGTTCAGGAAATGCTTGCATCCAGCAATGATGCTAAAGAAGGCGTAGAAGCTTTTAAAAATAAAAAACCTCCGAGTTTCAAAGGTAATTAAGAATATTGCATTTTTACCTGTCCTAAACCATCAAAATTTACAGATATAAGTGTATTTGGTTCAGCAAAAATTGGTTTATCTAATGTATTACCTGTAGTAATAATATCTCCTGATTTAATAAACTTACCTCTACTTATAAGTTTATTTGCTAACCAACAAATAGAATTTAAAGGATCATTCAAAACATTACTTCCTCTACCTGAGCAAACCAATTTATTATCTATATATAAATTTATAGGAGAACTGAACCTATCATAACTCTTCCAATCTCTTAATTTTTCTCCTTTTATTAATAAAGAATGTACTCCATTATCAGATATTGTTTCCAATGCTTTAATATCCCAGCCTTTTTTATATCTAGCGTCTACGATCTCAATAACAGGGAATATAGCCTCTATGTACTTAACAATATTGTCTTTATTATATAATTCTCCAATATCAACTATATCTTCAGTTATTTCAAAACATAATTCTGGTTCAATAATTGGCTTATTCATATAACTTTTAATATCCAAATTAGGACTTAAAAAAGTTGTTTCTTGAAACATAATTCCAGAGAAAGGTTCTGTCATTCCAGAAAATTTTTGAGCCATTTCTGTTGTACATCCTACTTTCCATCCAATTTGATTATAATTAAAGCTTTTAACAACTTGATCTTGTATTAAATAAGCCTCTTCAACATCTTTAGGAATATTATTAACTAAATCAGGAATAAGAGTATTATCATCTCTAGAATTTATTATAATTTTAGCTGTTTCATCTAACATATAAACTTAACCTCTTCCTAAGTATGGCTGAGTTATTGGTAAAATTACGGATCCTAGAATATTTACATTAGGAGACATTGTTAGCATAGTTACGGCTAACTTACCTAAATCTTCTAAAGGAATTAAGCCCTCTCTCTCTGAAATTTCTTCTCTCCCTTTCCAAATATTAGTAGCTGCATTTCCAGGATGAATTACACTAACTGCTACTCCATGATCTCTTCCATCTAATGCTAATGCTCTCGTTAAACCTTCGATAGCAAATTTAGTGGCCGTATAAGGAGCATTTTCAGGTCTACTCATTTGGCCAGAAATACTTCCAATATTAATAATTCTTCCTGACTTTTGATTTACCATTATTTTCATAGCTTCCCTTGCACACAAAAAAGCACCATTAAGATTCACATCTACAACTTTTTTCCACAAATCATAACTCATTTCATAAGATTTTGCCTTAGCAGCCATTCCAGCATTATTAATTAAAATATCTATTTTTCCATGGTTAGACATAATATTTTCATAAACTTTTTTAACTTGCTCTTCCTGAGTTACATCACATGTCATCATCTCTATATCAGAACCTAATTCTGCTTGTGCTTCTTTTAATATTTCTTCTTTTCTTCCTACAATTATGACTTTTGCGCCTTCTGCAAGTATTGCTTTAGCAATAGCTTTACCAATACCTGTTCCTCCACCTGTTACTAAAGCAATTTTACCTGATAAATTCATATTAACTCTCCCAAATAAATTAAATAATACTTTTTTGTATTGATTAATAACTTTATACTAAATTATTATTTTTTCATAACTAAAAGGTGTAATTTAATATGAATAAAGAATTTAATAATTCATTATTAGTAGAAACAGATTGGCTAGAAAAAAATTATAATAATAAAAACCTGCGAATATTTGATTGTACTGTATACCTTAATTACCATCCTACTAAAATATACACTATAGAGTCAGGAATAGAGGATTATAATAAAGAACATATTCCCAATTCAGACTTTTTAGATATTAATGATATCTCAGAAAAAAATACCCCATATCGTTTTATGATGCCAGATCAAAATACTTTTGATAAAATAATGTCTTCTAAAGGGATTGGACAAGATACTCATGTAATTTTATATAGTAGAGATAATATTCAATGGGCAACAAGAGTGTGGTGGATGCTAAGATCTATGGGTTTTAATAATGCTTCAATATTAAATGGTGGCTTTGATCGATGGAAATACGAAAACAAACCAATAACTAGCGATAATATAAACTATCCAAAAAATATTTTTAAAAGTGTACCTAAAAAAGGTTATTTTTGTACAAAAGAAGAAGTAAAAAAATATATTACAAATAATAATATTTCTATCATAAATGCTTTAAGAAGATCCTTACATAATGGAACTTTCTCAGTTGATTACGGTCGTCCAGGCCATATTAAAAATAGTATAAATATTCCAAGCTCAGATATGGTTGACGATAAAACAAAACTATATAAACCGTTATATGAATTGGAAGAAATATTTAACAAATATAATGTTTTAAAAAAAGAAAAAGTAATTGCATATTGCGGTGGAGGTATAGCAGCTACTAATATTGCTTTTATATTAACTAACTTAGGTTATAATAATGTTGCAGTTTATGACGCTTCTTTATCAGAATGGGCTAACGATAATAGCTTACCAATGTCAGTAGACTAAATCTTTTTTTTTATGTACTCTAAGAAATAAAATTTGGGATTAAAAATGCTTACTGAGAAACAAATCAATGAATATAGTGAAAAAGGTTTTACTATTTTAGATTATCAATTATCTGACTTAGAATTAGATGAAATCAAAAGTAAGTATGACAATATTTTAAAAAAACACCCAGAATTTAAAGATTATTGTCCAACATTACTTAAATACGATAGAAATTTCTTAAAATATGCTCAAGACCCAGAAATTTTAAACTGTGTTAAACAAGTCATAGGACCAAATTTAGCTGTTTGGAATCAAAGTTTTTTTGCCAAACCAGGAATAAATGGGAAAGAAACTCCTTGGCATCAAGATGGAGCTTATTGGCCTATTAGACCTTTAGCTACCTGTACAGTTTGGTTAGCAGTAGATGACTCAAATATAGAAAATGGTTGCCTTAAATATATGCCAGGCTCGCATAAGAGAAAAGATTTAAAAAAACATAAGACTGATAATACTGAAAATTATACACTGAACCAAGAAATAGACCCTTCAGAATATAGTGAAGACAAAGCTTTTCATCTACAATTAAAGGCAGGCCAAATGGCTCTACATGATGTGTTTATAGTGCATGGATCAGGAGTAAATACTTCTCCTTACTCGAGGAGAGGAATGACAATCAGATATATGCCTACAACATCAGTATTTGATAGAAAGCTTGCAGCTGATCAGGAAAAAAAGTTTAATTTAGATCATGCTCATCGAACTTTATATCTAATGAGCGGTATTGATGAATCTGGTAAAAATGACTTCATAGTAAGAAGCTAATGTAATTATATAAATATGAATCATTCACCTGCAAAACCAACTACTCAATTAGATAATAAATTTGTAAGAGTTACAAAATGGTTTTTTCCACCAAATTCTGAAACGGGCATGCATATCCATGAAATGGATTATGTAGTAGTACCTTTGACTAGTGGAGTATTAACGATAGAAAACCCAGATAAAACTTTTAGTAAATCAGAACTTAATAAAGGCGAATCTTACTCACGTAATAAAGGTGTGCATCATAATGTTATAAACAAAAATGACTTTAATTTTACCTTTATTGAGATTGAAATTAAAAAATAATTATTTAACTTAGTTTAGATTTAATCTGTAAAGACAATAAAGAAATCAAACAATATCCAGTAAAGTAATAAAAGCCAACCTCTAAAGTTGCATCTAACATATTAGATGCTTTACTTCCTAAATATGCAATAAATGCTCCAACAGCAAAGACGTCTGCCATAGACCATCTTCCTATTCTAAATATAAAGTTATGGGCAGATGATTTACCTGATATTTCTCCAAAAAAGAAAACCCATAAAATCACAACTCCTTTTAGCACAGGAATCATCACACTAAAAAATAATATTAAAAATGAAACTAAGTAATAACCGCCCTCATATAATGTGTCTACGGCTTGTAAAATAGATTGCTTATATTTAAATACTTCTTGTCCTGCATATTCCGCAGAAATTGTCATCATTGGTTGAGTAACACCAAAATATAAAAGTAAAAAAGAAATTAGTAATAATATAAATGATGCCGTATTCCTAAAATTGAAAGGCACCATATTAAAATTGAATAAATTATTCATTTATTTTCCCCTATTAGCAATCATAATTTAACTAAGCACATTTAAGATAAAAAAGAAATAATTTACTTAAAATTTAATTTATTATAATACTTGGCAAAAGTTATATACATTGCTATAGACTACTTAGTGTTCCGCGGTAGCTCAGTGGTAGAGCAATCGGCTGTTAACCGATCGGTCGTAAGTTCGAATCTTACCCGCGGAGCCATTTAATTCCTTGATGTACCTAGGTTTATTGTAGTTAATAATTTTGCAAAATTTTCTAGGTGGCCAAAATGTGGCCAATGAAAAACTTAAAAAAAATAGGTGGCCAAAAGGTCAATCGGTTTTTTATAGATAATTATTAAAAAAAACCCAGAAATCAGGAAAAAACACTATAAATTCCAAGGATATTCCATTTTAGTACACCATCGAGGAAAATTATAAAAGCGCCTCATATTATCTTTATCTGTAGATATAATACCTTCTCTAAGAGTGCATCTTACACCTGTAAATATATTCTCTTTTATATATACTTCAATGTTACTAATTACTTCTTAGTAAATTTAGCTTACCATAAATTTATTAAATGTGAATGGGGAGAATAAAATCTAAAATTTGACAGAACGTCTTTTTAAGATTAATATTAATTTTCAACATTGGTCTGTGAAATAAAATCACAGGCTTTTTTTTTGCGTGAATTGTAATTTTTTTTTGCAAGCAATGTCCAATTCTCTTTCTCTAAATTTAAAAGCCTTCAATGGAATTGCAAAAGGCTTTTAAATTTAGAGAAAGAGAATTGGGGTAACTCCCCATTATTTTTTCTTCTTATTTTTCTCTCTGAATTTGCGAGCCATAACTAATTATCTCTTAAAGAAAGAATATTATGATTTCTTTAAAGATAATTAATAACTAATAGGAGCACGCAATGAAAACACTTCTTAAAGATATATCCAAAGATCAAATTATCTCTGTTGGTGATTTGAGTAAATACATAATACAAGATCGCAACAGGTCTATACAAGAATACGTAAATGAGCAAGTTGCATTGAAACGACAAACACCCATGAAGTGTTGGTCGATGGATAACATCTTACAATTAGTTACTAATAAGTTTGGTGAAAGTGCACACGCTTTCGCTAGACGTTATCTCATTAAAGATATTTTTAACCTAACTGAATCTAAATAAAGGAGAATAATCTATGACTAAGAAAACACGCTTTTATATCGAATGCCCATACTCTGATAAAGACAAATGTAAAAAACTAGGTGGCTATTGGGATACATCAGCACGCAAGTGGTATGTACCTGAAGGTGTCGATACAGAACCTTTTAAAGAATGGTTCCCTGATGACATACCTTCAGAAAAAAAAAGTCTAGAAAACAGTATCTCGATGTAGACTTTCGTGAATTTCGTCGAGTGAAAGAACAAGGTGCTTTGTGGGATGATCATAAGAAACAATGGTTTATTACAGAGCACCATGACACTAAAGATTTTAAATGGTGGCTACCCTTCTATGTTGAAGATAGTTCAGAAGAATATGAGTTAGAAGAGCCAACCATTGAAGAACAAATAGAAGGAATAGAAGAATCTCTTAAGCTTCATGCTGAAGTAATAGTGGATATTCTTAAGGAAAAAGAAAAGGAAGATTATTATGTAGAGCAGGAAGAAACACCAAGAGAGGAGTATGCTCGAAAACTTCAGGAACTCTATGAAAGTTATGATGAGGATATGGAGGCTTGGAGTAATACCAGTCGTTTAGATCCAGAATCTCTTGCTTTTCTAGATATGTCAGATGAGAATAGAGAGAAGATGATCAATTAGTATAAAGGAACAATTAATGTATAGTAAAAAAGTTATAATTTTATGGATTATAATATTTGGAGGAATTGCTATTTTTTTAGAAACACAAAATGGATTAGTTTTTGATATACTATTGTGGATTTTTACAATACTTTGTGGATTAAGTATTTATCAATTATACTTACGATTAAAATAAATAGAATAATTTCAACTAATATAATGAGATTAGAAAAAACAGGGACTAATACTTACCCAATGTTTGGGTTCGCGTTTATCAATCCATGAAATAAAACATTGATAAACATCATTATTACTCAATCCACGACTAATAAGAGAATAACTATCTAGATTATCCACATTGTTTTTTTTAAAAAAATTATATTGGTTTTTTAACCAATTTAAGTCTCTTTTTTGAAAATAAATGGTTTTTACCTTAAACTTATTTTTTACACTACGTAAACAACTAGTCTTAATTTTAGGTCTTTCAAAACCTAAAGTTCCATTAATTCTGGTAGAACTACTTAATAGGTCTTTTGTACTAAATGTCATAGTGCTTGTAACCAAGCACTTAGCTCCACTAGAAGGAGAATCAACAAGTATTAATGCATTACTATTCCATCTAGCAATGTTTCTATATTCTCCAAAAACTAGAGAAATATATGAGAAAAATAGAATAATAATTAAAGAGAATATTTTCATATTTAAATCTTTAATTAAAAATTATTATAGTATTTGAAAATAGTATAAAGGCCATATTAAACCTTGCAAAGTTGCAATGATTTCTCCAAATAACAACCATGCCATAAAACCTTTTTCAACAGCAAAAAGATAATTAAAATACAAGGCAGCAATAGCTGCACTTGCACCATATAAATATAATAAACCAATAATAATTTTTTCCATGTAAACCCCCAGATTAAAATAATAGTATTATCAAGTTTCAGTATCTTTCCATTTTTCTAGTCTGTACTCTAAATGAGTATAAAGATCATCTCCAAGTTCCTTCCAATCTTCTTTTTTCCAATCTTTAGTGTCAACTTCTCCTTCTGATACTGCCTTGGAACCACCAAAAAATGTTTTTTTTCTATAAAATTTAGTTAAGATATCACATGGTACACAATATGAATACCAATTGACTTCACCTGAATTAGTGCGAGAATTAGCTAATATGTGTGTTCTATTATCAAGAAACTTAATTTGGTCTTCGTAACTTAAAGAATTAAAATTATCTACTATTTCTAATTTATTCTCTACTCCACAGCCAGGACAGTTTATAGTACCCAAATAAAAATCCATATTTAATTACCCCTAAATACTTCATAATAAATGCTATCATAAAAATATAAGACCTCAAAATTTTTACATAAAATATCCATAATCTCTAAATCCTAATTTTATATCTCTTTAGTACAACTATAATTGTTAGTTGCAACGATTAACCATTAAGGACTTAAGAGCATGTATATAGTTGTTTATTCTTCTCCCCTAAATAATGCTCTTAAGTCTTTAGCAACATTTACAACGAAAGGAACACATCATGTGGTTTGAAGCCATCGCTTATTTCACTCTTGCCCTACTACAAATAAGTATTTTTTAAATTACAAAGGACTCTCTATGAAAAAATCTCTCATCTTACTTCCCTTACTTTACATATTTGCCATCGTAATATTTTTTATTCTTATGTCTCCAGCAATTAGTAAAGAGGTTGAGAATGATACAAAACAATTAAGATCTCATAATGCAGAAGAGGATTATAGTTTTATAGAAGATCGTGTTGATGGATTATGGACTTTAGAAGATGGTATGAATAAAGGAGAATTTTTACTATCTGTTAATGCAAAAAATACACATGCAGATAGATTGTACTTTCGTTTAATGCATGATTGCGAAACTATTAATGTATTAACAAGTTTATTAAGTATGAAAAATAATCCTAAGATTGAAAGGATTAAACAATTATATGTTAGCACACACTATTTAAAAGAATATATGCTAGTTCATGTGCCAGTAGTTAACAAACTTCCAAGTGAAGAATCAGAATATGATAATGATGCATGGATATTTTGGTTTGATTTAGGATGGTATACAGTTTCTACAATAAAAAATTGGCATAATAATATTAATGAAATCACATTCTCTATTCAACATGATGCTCTCTTTAAAGCTAATAACTATTTAGATAATACACAAAATTCTTGGAGCACCAATGGAATGATAGAAGCTATAGATAGAGCAGTAGGTGTATGTATAAAAACAAATATACGTAATCAAGAAGTGCTAAATAATTAAATATGAAAAAATTAATTTATATAATTTCTACTATATTATTTTTAATTAATTTAGTTTCTTGTAGTGAAGCCAAAGAAGACCATATTTGCGAAACAAAAACTTTAGGGATAGTTACAATTAAAGATGGTCTTATTAATAATAAAGAAACTAAACACTATTATGAAGGTAGTGGTGTTTGTGCCTACTCTATACATTATTCTAAGATAAAAGATATTTATGTTTATTATTATCCTGGTGATGAAGGATGTCATAATGGTGAATATGAACCTCCTCCTGATAACTTTGCTGGAAGAATAACTTTGACTAATAATCCTGATGAGAGATATGGTTGGATAGATGCTATAGAACATGTCATGTGTTTTTATAAATAAAATATGGGGAGTATAAGATGAAGTATTTAATAATTGTAATTTTAAGTAGTTTTGTTGTTAGTCTAGCTCATGCTGATAAATATCAGATAGCAACTGCTGATAAGTATGAAGTTTGGGTGGTTAATACAAAAACTGGTCAAGTCAAGATTTGTTTTGATGCACGTAATAAATTAGATGACCCACCAACGTGCTCAAAATGGTCTGATAAAGACTAAATAAAATTAAATAGGAAAGTAATGAAATATATCATCATAGTTTTATTCTGTTTTATGGGAGCTATAGGATTTTATCTTTATAATCAAGATACACCTGAACCTAATAATGAAGTCTCTCAAGCAGTAAAAGAAGATACACCTGAACCTAATAATGAAGTCTCTCAAGCAGTAAAAGAAGATGGGGAGACTAGATATCAAAAAAATCATCGTATTTATTCTGAAGTCCTCAAGAAATGTTCTGATATAGAAAACTATAAATTTAAGTCAGTTATTCATACAGGTTCAAACTTAGATCTTAACTGTTTAGAAATGGAATTAGCACCTCATAGTCAAGTAAAACCAAAGATACTATCCACAAATGAAATAACTGGTAAGTTTGATGAAGCTTCAGTAACACTAATGGAAATAAAATCAGTCTTTGATATTTGTTCAGGAGAGTATGAGCCTTTTTGTAAAGATAATCTTATAATAGATAATGATAAATTCATTTATGTACGTACAAGTGATCAAGCAGAAACATCCCTCTTAAAAGAAAATACTTATCATCTTGTAAATAGAACGAGTACTTATAGAAGTAATTATATTTATTATGCAGATAAAAATAAATTAGTAGATCTAAGTTTTGGTGGCACTCTAGAATTTGAGGAAGACACTATAATAAAATATGGAGTCAAATCTTATTGGGATGGTGGAGGAGCTTTTTGGTATAATGTAAAAATAGATTATGAGGGAAACTTTATTGAACTTATTAATGAAGAAGACTCAGACAATTGTTATCCCTTAGAAGAATTTGATCATAATAATGAAGAATTTAAGAATACTTTTAAACAGCAAGGTCTAAAAGAGTTGTGTGTTTGGGAAAATTACTAAATAATTAATTCCTTTATTTAATCCTTGCTACAGATATTTATATAAATTGATATGATTATGTGCTTTATGAGGAAAAAAAATATCTTGAATATTTGTATTATTTCAAGTTTACTAAATGTTCCTACAATGAAAGTAAGCAGTTATGCCTGATGTAGAAGATATTAATACTGATGAAGATAAATTAAATGTAAGCAGCAAGAACAATTCAAGTTTTATTGATTCTTTAGCGAGATACTATAGTGAATTTTTATCTACAGATTTCAAAAAAGGAAGACTACCTAAAAGAAAATTTCAAATAAAAGATTCTAAAGGTAGAAGAAGCGGAATTCCATTATCAAAATATAAATCCTTTAAAACTAATTTAAGAAAAAAACTTATAAAAAATATTCAAAAAAATGATGCTTTTTCAATTAAGTTTAATGAACATAAATCAAAATTATCTATTGTTACTGAAAATGCTATAGAAGGTGCGATTAAAAATATCAGCACTAAAAATTTCGATACTAAAAATACACAATTAATAGAGAAATTTACAATAGATATAAACAAGAAAAATGCAGATATCGAAAAACTAATGAATACATTTATTGAAGCTCTTCAAAATAATTTAAGTTTAGATATTCTAGCACCCCTTATAGAATTACTTGAACCTACTTTTAAAAAAACTGAACAAGATCTAATTGATAGACTAATAAGTGTAGATAGCGAAATAACAAATTTATTCATAGAAAAAATTACTGAAGATTTACCTAGTGCAATACCAAAGATTATTACAGATAATGACCCATCATTAATAGAACAAATTATAGATGAAAATTTTAATGAAAATTACATTAAAAAAAATTTAAAAGATTTTTTTAATGATTTTTCTGCTAATGACCTTTATTCCGAAATGCGTGAATTACAAACTGTTGAAAAATTAGATGATAACTTAGAATTTTATCTATATCTTGGGGAAATAAAGTTTAACTCTAATACATTTCCAATTTTTTATATTCCAATGGAGGTTGCTAATACTAAAGATAAAAAAACTATTTTAGAGTGTAAGTTAGATTCTAGGATATTAATAAATAAAAAAGCTATAGATTTTATTGCAAGAGAAATTCAAGAAACAACTAAAACAAAAAGTGCTTCACCAATAAAAGAAAGAATAGTCTATTTAGATGCAGAAGATGTGATATTTGAAAAAATAGACGCTATACTTCAAGAAATTTTAGCTTCTTTTAGCTTAAACGGTTATCAGTCTTTTGAAAATGAAACTAAAGAATTAAAAAATTCTACAGCAACTATAAACACATCACTTTCAATATCATTATTTGATAAATCAGATGAATCAATGTTATCTGATTATGAAGAATTATTAGATAAAATTTTAAGAACTTCAGATGAATCTCCTCTTTTCAATTTTTTAACAAGTTTAATTGAAAGTTTTATTCACAAGAATCCTACTGATATTAGCGAAGGAATTTTAGACGAATGGGATGAAACAAATATTACAGAACGTTTAGTATTTGACACTCCTCTACCTCTAGCTGAAGAGCAAAGAAAAATTCTTTTAGCACTTAATAATGAAAAATCTAAATTTATAACAGTTGAAGGACCTCCCGGAACTGGAAAATCTCATACAATATCTGCAATAGCTTTCGAAGCTATTCTAAAAGGTAAAAAGATTTTAGTTCTATCAGATAAAAAAGAAGCTTTAGATGTTGTACAAAATAAAATAAATGAAACTTTATCAAGAGTTAGACCAACAGATGACTTTATAAACCCTATATTAAGATTAGGGAGAGCAGGTTCTAACTTTAGAAAATTAACTACAGGAAGAGCAATAGAAAACTTAAATATACAACACAGAGAATTTAAAAAACAAAGTCAGAAAAGAGAAAATCTATATAAAAATGCCGTTGATAACCTTAAGAGTAAAATATCTAACCATATAAAATATGCAAAAGACATAGATATGTCTAAAGTGACTAATTATGAGTTAGATAGATTAGAATTTTTTAATGAATTTGATGATTATAAAAATTTAGAAAATGTCTTTGAAAATAATGATAATTTATATACGGACGCAATTGAAAATTTAAAACACCTGGCAAATGTAAGAAATAAACTAAAAAAATATACTAAAAATTTTACAAAATTATTTCATAAGTTTGATAAAAATAAATTAGAATTTCTAAATTTTATGATATTTATTTCAGACTGTAAAAATACTAATACTAATAATTTTAATAATTTAGCGACCAAAGTAAATTCATCAAATTATAGTGATATTTTAAATTTCTCTAATAAGATAACCTTAAGTAAGGGAATGTTTGGATATTTTTTTTCAGGTACAAAAATTCAACTTATAAAAAATGATTTAAAAAATACACTCGGTATTAATTTTAATGGAACGCCTCAAAGTCTTATTCAAGAATTAGAAAAGATATATAATGATGCCAATTCTTTTTTTGCGAATTTAGAAAATAAAGGATGGAAAGATAAATTATTTTTATATCGAGAAATATTAGAACTAGATATTGACCTTAAAGAATTAGAAGAAGTAATTAAAACTTATAAACTTATTAATTCAAAAGATATAATTTATATTAAAGACCCATCTGAAATTATAGATATACTATGTGAAAATGATAGTGACAGTGGGTTATTTTTAGAAAGATTTCTAGAACTTCAAAATACAAGAGATGAAATTTCTAAATCATTTTATTTTGATGATTATAATTATTTAGCTAGAAAACAAGAGCTTGAAAATTATAATGCTTTGAAATTAGCTACAGAAATTGACTCTAGAGTAATTGACTTTGCACAAAATAAAAAAAATGATGCTAAAACTTTAAGTGATATTATAAGAAAAAAATTAAAATTTCCTAAAGAAAAATTTTCAATTTTATCACAAGCTTTCCCGTGTATGATTTGTTCATTAAGAGACTACGCAGAATATATCCCACTAGAAAAAGAACTTTTTGATATTATTATTATCGATGAAGCATCACAAGTATCTATCGCCCAAGCATTGCCCGCAATAATTAGATCTAAGAAAATGGTAGTTATGGGCGATAGAAAGCAGTTTGGGAATGTTAAAACTTCTCAAGCATCTAAAGAAATAAACAACTCTTATTTCACAGATGTTATGAAAGAATTGGATCACAAAGATAGTACAGAAGATGAAATTAAAGTTAAGGCTCAAGCATTAAATATAAGCTTCTCAGTTTTAGATTTTATGGAAAGGGTAAGTAATTTCAATATTGGCTTAAAGAAACACTTTCGTGGCTATCCTGAAATGATATCATTTTCATCAAAATATTTTTACGAAAATACTCTGCAGCCAATGAAGATTAGAGGTAAACCTCTATCTGAGGTTTTAGAATTTATTCATATTAAACCAGATAGTATGTTTGATAAGATTAAAAATACAAATGAAAAAGAAGCAGATTTAATCTTAGAAAAAATAATAAAACAACTTGATGACGAGGACTTTAGATCAGTGGCCGTGATAACTCCATTTACTGCGCAGCAAACTTATATAAGTAGAACAATATCAAATCATACAAGATATCAGGAAATTTTAGAAAAATTAAAGTTTAGATGCTTTACTTTTGATTCGTGTCAGGGTGAAGAACGCGATATTATCTATTATAGCTTCGTTGCTAATGAACAAAGAGATATGCTTTGGTCAATTTTCCCTAAATACTTGCATCAACAAGATGAAGATGAATTAGATAGAAACCTGAAAATGCAAAGATTAAATGTAGGTTTTTCAAGAGGTAAAGAAAAGCTAATTTTCATCCATTCAAAACCTATAAATGAACTTAAATCATGTTTAAGAGAGGCTCTTAATCACTATTCCACTATAGTAAATAATGCCTATGAACTTCCGTCTGAGGACAAACTTGATAAAAATTCTCCTGCAGAAAAAAAAGTTCTTCGCTGGTTAGAAAGCGCACCTATTATAAGACAATATCAGCCTGAAATTGATCCTCAATTTAAAATAGGTGACTATTTAAAATCTTTAGATAAAAGTTATGATCATCCGGCATACAGAGTTGATTTTTTACTAAGGTTTTTTATTGATAATAAGCAATACGATATAATAATTGAATATGATGGATTTGAATACCACTTTAAAAACCATGAAGATATTGATGCAGGTAATTGGGAACATTATTTAAGAGATCAAGATATTGAGCGTGAGAAAGTACTTGAATCATATGGGTATAAAACATTAAGAATAAATAGATTTAATATTGGTAAAGATCCAATTTTAGAATTAAATAAAAGAATTGAAAATTTACTAAATGAATTTAAAGATAATGGCGAAGCATTAATTAAAAGTGTTGTAGAAAACACTAATATTGCAGTTGAAGGCATAGCTACTGGAGACATAAGAGTCTGTAAAAAATGTAATCAAAATAAACCAGCAAAAGAATTTGAAAATCCTGAGAGAAAAAGTGGATACAATAGATATTGCTCTTCATGTTCTCCTAGAAAGAGAACAAAAAAAAAAATAAATAGAAGCAAGAATACTAATAAACCTGGCCAAAAAAGATGTAAAAATTGTAAAAAGTTTTTTCCTGATTCAGAATTTATAGATAATACAAACATTTCTGGCAAAAGAGTTCTTTGCTCTAAATGTAAAACTATTTCAAATAGAAAAAGAGAAGAACAAGCTAGAATATGGCATAGCAGAGGAAGAAGATACCGTTAAACAAGTTAAAACCAGAGCATTAAGATTAGAAAAGATTATGCGAACTGGACAACTGCTTTAATAGCTTGGTGGCCAATTTTTATGGGCAATCGGTTTTTTACTGGCCAAAATGTGGCCAACAAATACGGCAATGTGTGGACATAATTGGGAACACATGTTACTCTGTGAGCAAGGCATATTCTGACTTTTGAGGATTTGCAAGGGTTACAGAGCAAGGTATTAATCGGCTGTTAACCGATCGGTCGTAAGTTCGAATCTTACCCGCGGAACCATTTAACTAAAAAATTATCTCATTAAAATAAAAAATAAGTATACAAATTACTTATTTGTGTTTTAATTTTTAAAATAATATTAAATTTGATTAAATAAATATTTATAGAGGAAATGTGAAATGACAAATATAATTAAAATGAAAACGGGCGCATGGGCTAACCCAAAAATTATTGCTAAAGGTAACGTAAGTTCTGTTAAAAAAATGGGCGCGTTTTATGTTTTTACTATAAAACTAGATAGCAACGATATCAGAGAATACTCTTTCACTTCATCTAATAAAGCTGAGCATATGAGAAAAATTATGATTGGACACCTAGAAGAAAAATTCAGAAAAGAATTAAAATCTTATAAGTAAATTGAAATACTAAAATAATGGAGCAAAGCTGCAAACGAAATGAAGGATAGCCTATTAGCTAAACAAGTTAATACTAGAGCTTAGATTATGCGAACTGAGCAACAGATTTCACAGTCAGTGCTAGAGTAATCGGCTGTTAACCTATCGGTCGTAAGTTCGATTATTACCCGCAGATACATTTAATTTTATATATTAATATTATTTGGCTGAAACTACTCTGACATAGCCATCATTAGATCTTACTATATTAATGTTGCTTCCATCAGAAATTATATCAGATTCGTCAGAAATAGCCTGAACAATTACTATTGTATCTGATGCATTTGAACAAGTACTTGATACGTTTTCACAATTTATATTGATTGTATATTCTACTCCGTCGCTTTTATTTCTCATTTCTTCTAAAGCTGTACCAGCCATTGCTCCTCCTATTACCGATATAATTATAGCTGCTTCTTCTAAAACATTATCTCCACCAGTAAGGCCATATGTAGTAGCACCAGCTAGTGTAGCACCTATAGCAGCCCCCCAATATTGAGTATCTTTTTTTAAGCCTGCGATGACTATTTGTCTCGATGCAACAATAACTCCAGGAGTAGTTTCCATAATAATACCAACTTCTTCAGGGTTATAAACAGATGATTTTTTATCTACACAACCAGACAGAATAATAAAGAAAACTAAAAATAAAAATAAATAAACTCTATTGAAAATAATCATAATTAAAAAAACTCCCTCAATAAGCAATCACAGTCTAAAATAAAAATTTAGAAACCAGAATCATAAAACCTATTAACCTCATCTAGCAATTCTAAGGTTTGATATACAATTTGTAAGTATATTAAACCATCAATTCCTTCATTACATTGAATTCTAAATAAATTTTCACTAATATCATATGTAGAATATGAGTAAATATTAAAATCTGTATAACTATCTTCATAGTAATCAAAAGATAAGGAATATTTTCTTTCAAATATACTTATTATGGAGGGCACTACCCTATCATTACAATTAGAAATCGTATCTAATTGTTTTTCGCCATAAATTGAATGAATTCTGTTATTATTATCTAGAGTAATAGTATAAAAATCTATTTGAGGACTTTTCTTCTTTATAACAGCAGTTATATCTACATCATAAAAATTATCTATAGTTTCAGCATTCTTATACTTTTCATTATCTATCATTTTTAAACTAAAATGACTTTGTACTTGATCTAATAATTTAAGACCGAACAGTTCAGTAAATTCTTCAGCTCTTAAATGACCTATAATACTAAAAATACATATAATTACAAAGGTATATAACCGCATAAATACATTATACCTTATTTGCAAAAAAAAATAAATTTCTATAAAATAATTTTATGAAATTCTTTTTAATAATTTACTTTTTAATAACTATTAATTTATCCTCTAATGCTTTAGCCGATATAAAATTAGATCAAGACTTTCCAATAGAAATGCAAGGTATCTGGAGTAGTGATTGTAGCGCTACCAATAATATAAATTCCTTAATAATATATGATTATGGCTCTCTTTACTTAGATTATGGAGATTATAATTACGTATCACTGAGTGTTTCCAAAACAACAAATTTTAATTCATGGACAGTATATGAATGGTCTTCTAATGATATGGATAAAGAAAAATATTTTTTAAAATTACAAAATAACAAATTAATTAAAAAATATCCTCCAAATAATTGGAATGAAATTGATTATGAATTTTTAAATGATTCTACATCTCAAAATATCACTTTATATGAAAAGTGTAATTTAATACCTACTGTTTTAAGTTTATTTTATGGACCTATTATAAATTTCAGCGATAGTAATGTTCCTAAATTATGCAATTCATATATATCTCAAGATAAAAACATGAGAAATAAATGTAAAATAAGCTTAATGAATTATTTTGATGTAAGTAAAGATTTAGAATTATCTGCTGCTGAAATTACAAGAGCTATTAAATTACTTGTTCTGTATTTATACATGAACAACGCTGATCAAATAAATCCAGAAACAGTTCCAATATCTAAATTATTAAGTTTTACAATTGTTCCAAGTCTTTCTCAATTATTTTTATTAAACTATGATTTTGATAATTCCCAAACT
Source organism: Candidatus Pelagibacterales bacterium (assembly GCA_002720535.1). GTDB lineage: Bacteria > Pseudomonadota > Alphaproteobacteria > TMED109 > TMED109 > TMED109. The sequence continues at coordinate 41,778 of PBIU01000009.1, forward strand.
TTATCTACTGAGGAAATAAGACTTGCCTATTTTGATTTAGATGAAGGAAAAAAAGTATTAAATCAAAATTACCAAAATCTAGATATTAAAGAAATTATAGACTCAATTACAGATTTACTAAATTACTAATAATAAAAACTCTCTAAAAAAAAATAAGAATTACTCTCAATAAATTTTATATTTGATAAAAATTCATATCTAATTCAAAATAATAAAAAATTTACTTAGGGATATCAAAGTGAGATTAGAAGGAAAAGTTGCATTTATTACAGGAGGTGGTGGAGGAATAGGACGAGCTACAGCAGAACGCTTTACTGAAGAAGGTGCAAAAGTCTGTATCGCTGAAATTGACTCAACTGTAGGTAAGAACGCGGCAGAATCAGCTAAATTAAAAGGGAAGAACGGAGGAGATGCATTTTTTATTGAGACAAATGTAAGTGAAGAAGAAAGTGTAAAAAATGCAATAAATGAAACCATAAAACATTATGGTAAAATTGATATATTGCATAACAATGCCGGAGGCTCTACTTTACAAGATGGCCCTGTAACAGAAGCACCTCTTGAAGAATTTTGGAGATGTATTAATCTTGATTTATTAGGCACATTTCTTTGTTCTAAATATGTAATTCCTGAAATTATTAAGTCTGGAGGAGGCTCTGTAATTAATATGTCATCTAATGTAGCTTTGATGGCCTTACCTGGAAGAGATTGTTATACAGCTGTAAAAGGAGCAATTGCATCCATGACTAGGTCAATGGCAGTTGAATATGCTCCAAATAAAATTAGAGTTAATGCTATCGCTCCCTCAGTTACTTTATCAGAGCGTGTAAAAAAATTATTAGAAAATAGTCCAGAAATACAAACGATTTCTGATAAACATTTACTTGGTTTAGGAGAACCAATACATGTAGCAGATCTAGCCGTTTATTTAGCCTCAGATGAATCCAATATTACTACTGGGCAAGTTATTTCTGTTGATAGTGGAGTCACCATTAACTAATTAATTTCAATAGTGAGGCATATATGAAAATAGCTATAATTGGTGGTGGTAATGGAGGATATGCAGCAGCAGCTGACCTTACAAATAACGGTCATGAAATATATTTTTGGCAAAGATCAAAAGATTCTTCAAAAGCATTAATTAAAAATAAAAATAGTATTTTAATGCAAGACCAAAAAGGTAAAAATAGAATAAAAATACATAAAATTTGTAATACTATAAGTACTGCCGTAAAAAATTCTGAAGTTATTATAATTTTACTTCCTGCTTTCGCACAGAAAGATCTCGCTAAAAAAATTAAACCTCATATACAGAATAACCAAATAATCTTTTTACCTCCTGGAAGTTTTGGTTCATGGATATTTATGAAAGAAATAAAAAACAAGACTATATCCTATGCAGAATCTGGAACACTTCCATACCTTACAAGAAAGAAGAATATTAATGCGGTTGCAATAATTACGAGAGCATCAAAACTTCCAACTGGCATATATTCTAATATGGATCATAAAAGAATTATCCAAAAGCTTAAAAATATATACCCATCTGTTGTTTATTGTGGCGATATATTATCTGGAGCACTTATGAATGCAGGTCCGATAATTCATCCTCCATTAATTATTTTTAATATAGGACCCTTAGAACATTTCAATAAATGGGATATTCATAATGAAGGTACGCAAGAAAGTATTCAGAAAGTTATGTTTAAACTAGATAATGAAAGAATACTTATTAGAAAAAAATTAGGGTATACATCTCCTCATTATCCAATCAAAGATCACTATATAAATAAAGGTGAAAAATGGATGTATGGTAATTTAGCCCATGACAAATTAGTTTCTTCAAAAGATTGGCGAGAAAAAATTAATATACATTCCCACAGATATGTCATTGAAGATATAAAAGAAGGATTAGCTTTTATTTACTCGTTAGCTGAACGATTAAATATTAAAGCACCTATTACTTCAAGCTTATTAGATATTACTTCTACTATTTTAGGAACTAATATTAAAAAAAATGGAAGAACATTAAATAACTTAGGAATTAACTATAGTTTAAATAAATTAAAAAAAATATTAAGTGATAAAAAATGAATATTATTATAATTGGTTGTGGAAGAATGGGACAAGGTATAGCTATTACATTCGCTTTAGCTGGTTATAAAATTCAATTAATAGACATAAAGAAACGATCTAATGATAATTTTACTAATTTATTAATAAAGATTAATGCAGAAATATCTAAAAACTTAAAAATATTAAATAAAATTAAATTAATAAATAAAAATAAAATAAAAAAAATAACTAGCAATATTGAAATAATGCAATATTGGAGTAATGAGAATATAATTAACTCAGCAGATATTATATTTGAATGTGTACCAGAAAAACTTAAGATTAAAAAAAATGTATTTAAATTGTTAAGTGAAAATACAAACAAAAAAACTATTATTTCTTCCACTACTTCTACAATACTTAGTACAGACCTTGCTAAATACAACAGACATCCAGAACGATTTTTAAATGCTCATTGGTTAAACCCTCCTTATTTAATGCCCTTAATAGAAATATCTCCATGTAAAGAAACTAGTAAAAGCAATATTAAAAAAATTTACAATTTATTTATAAAAATAGGGAAAGTACCAATTGAATGTAAACCGTCTCCAGGTTATATTGTTCCGAGAATACAATCCTTAGCGATGAATGAAGCAGCAAGAATATTAGAAGAAGGAGCAGCTAGCGCAGAAGATATAGATAAATCTGTTATTTATGGTTTTGGTCTCAGGTTTGCAATACTTGGATTGTTAGAATTTATAGATTGGGGAGGCATAGATACACTTGATAATGCAAGTAGTTATATGACTAAAACAATGAAGTCTCAAAGATTCTCTTCACCAAGTATTGTTAAAAAACATATTAAAAATAATAATTTAGGATTATCTACACAAAGTGGTTTTATGGACTGGAAAAATATTGATGTTGAAAAATACCAAGAGGACAAATTAAAAAACTTTGTTAAAGTTATAAAATTATTAAATATACAACCTAAAATTAAGATTTAATTTTCTCAAAAGTACCTATTACTGCCATATCTTTTTCTTTATTATTGGAATAAATAGCACTACTTACCATTTTATTTATTTTTATTTTTTTTAACATTTCCAAATTATGGAGAAAACTTTCAAATCCTCTTTCTTTATAATGACCAGCATTAATACCTATAGTTAAAATTGCTCCATCTTCACAAATATATAATAAATCATTAATAATTTCTGGGCCCAAATGACCATGTGTAAAAGCACCTGCACTTATAATTCCAGAATAATTCTTTGGAACATTTTTAATCGGCTTAGTCAGGTCAATTTCATAAAGATCTCTATAAATATTTTTATTTTTAGCCATATTAATCATATCTTTGGAAATATCAAAACCATCAATAATAAGACTTGAATCAATTTGTTTTAACTCATTTGCTACTAATCCCGTTCCACATCCAATATCACAAATAGGACCACTATTATCATAATTTTTTATAAACTCTTCTGATACATATTTTGGATAGCTATATTTTAATCCAGCTGCAAATACCCTGTCATAATCTTTCGAAAAACCTTTATAATATAAAATATTATCTTCAGGAGTCTCTAAATCATAGGCACCTTTTAAAAGCTTAAGAGCTTTATTTTTAATATTATTTTCATCACTCATAGTTTTTCCTAAAAATTTATAAGTATGATGATAATTTAAATTGTAAAATTAATCATAATTTCTTTTATAATAATAAATAAAGAAATTAAAATTAAAAAATATCCAAAAGTTTTTTTCAAGGCATTTCCACTAATATTTTTTGAATATTTAACGCCTATTAATATTCCAATACTTGTGCAAATTGTTATCATAATAATTAAATAATAATTTATTTGAACACCTGCCTGAACATCTCCAAAAAAGCCGATCATTGATTTTATAAAAATAATAAATAAAGAGGTTCCTACGGCAGTTTTCATATTTAAGCCAGAAAAAATAACCAATGCAGGAACTATCAAGAACCCTCCTCCAGCTCCAATTATACCTGTAAAAAAACCTACAAAAGAGCCATTTAAAATAATTTTTGAATTAGCGTATAATTTATTACTAGAAGTAGATGATTTTATTTCTTTTGAAAATAACATCAAATATGATGCAGAAAGCATTAATAATGAAAAAATAAGCATAATTAGAAAATCTTTAGTAATAATTATTTGACCTAAATACAAACTTTCGGGAAATGCAGGAAGAAGATATCTTCTAGTTATATAAATTGTAATTACAGATGGAACTGCAAATATGGATAGTACAACTAAATTCATATGCTTATTCGTTATATACTTAATACTTCCTACTAATGCAGTAAAAGCAACTATTATTAGTGAATAGGCAGTGGCTAAGCTTGGATTAATATCCATAAAGTAAACTAATATAGGCAAGATTAAAATTGATCCACCAGCTCCTAGTGTACCTAAAACTACGCCCATTAATATTGAAAATATGTAACCCGCTATTATCATAACTTATTACCTATAATATTAGTAAATAAAAAAACAATATATATCTTTAAATATACTTCATTAAGGTATAAAATTTTAAATCAATTAATTTAATAAGGAAATAATATGAATATTGTAGTCATGGGAACAGGCGGAGTTGGTGGATATTTTGGAGCTAAACTTGCAAATGCTGGAAATAATGTTTGCTTTATAGCTAGAGGTAAACATTTAGAAGCTATAAAAAATAATGGCCTTAAAATTATTAGTGAGACTGGTGATATACTTATTCATCCTGCAAATGCAACCGATAACCCTGAAGAATTAGAAATTGCTGATATAATACTTTTTTGTGTAAAAGCATATGATACAGAAGCATCCGCAAAACTAATAAAGCCAATAGTAGGTCCAAAAACAGCTGTGATTCCTTTTCTAAATGGACTAGGGCATATAGAAATTATGAAAAATATATTAGGCAATAATAACGTTATTGGAGGTGTTGCAGCAATCAGTGCACTAATAGAAGAACCTGGAATTATTCGTCATAATTCGCCTATGCAAATGTTAAAATTTGGTGAATTTAGTAATGAGAAAACTGAAAGAGTAATTGCATTCCAGTCTGCCTGTGAAAAAGCAGGAATAAATAACGCCATACCAGATAATATTAATACAGATATGTGGCAAAAAATAGTAATGATATGTACTTTAGCTGGAGCAAATTGTATTACAAGACTTCCTCTAGGGAAATGCCGCTCAAATCCAGCAACTAGAATATTAATGAAAAACCTAGCAGAAGAAGTTGTAGCTGTAGCCAAAGCAGAGAATATATCTCTACCAGATAATCAAGTAGAAATGACAATGAAGCAACTAGATTCATTACCAGAAGGAATGAAAGCATCAACTCTTCCTGCCCTAGAAAAAGGAGAAAAACTGGAAGCATCAGCTTTAAATGGAGCCATAGATAAATTAGGTTCTAAACATAATATAAATACTAATATGCATAAAGCTGTATATGCCGCATTAGCTCCTCATGAAAATGGAAGCCAAACTTAATTTATATAATTAATATAAGCGAGAGATTATTATAAAGTCTCTCGCTTATAAGTTTTAACTATTGTAAACTTAGAAGGAAGGTATATTAAATACATATTGTATTTAATAAATACTTGCAAGAAAAATTTTAGGTAAATATTTAATTTGACATTAAATACTATTCTATGTATTACCGAATTATAATAATGGTGTTATTTTTTAAAAAATAAATATTTATGAATAAAAAATTAAAAAATCCAGTAGGTAGACCAAAAACTCTAGATAGGGCTATTTTAATAGATATAGCCTTTAATGAGTATTGGTTAAACGGAATTAACAATGTATCTCTGTCCAAAATAGCAAACTTAGCTAAGGTCTCTAGACCAGGAATTTATAAAGAGTTTGGTGATGAAGATGGATTGAAATGCGAAGTTCTCAATAAATATACTGATATTCTTTTAACTGAAGTATTGCCTCAATATTATAAAGCTGAACATATTAAAACTATGTTTTACCATATTTATTCTACTGTAGGTTACCCTGTTGATATAAAATATTTTAGGGGTATTTCTAAAACTAATAAGGTAAAAGTGCCTACTAAAGTACAAGGATGTTTATTTGAAAAATCTAAATTAGAAAAGCATAAACTTAATACTAAATCTAAAAATGCATTAGAAGCGTTTGAAAAAAATAGGAAGAAAGCTTTTAAGAATTATTTTGAAAGAATGCAAAAAACTAACCAAATAGATTCTTCGCTAAAATTAGATGATGTCTACAATTATTTTATCGCTCAACTTTCCTTAGCGCAATGTCTTCAAATTAATGGATCAAAAAAAGAAGATATCAAAAAAATTATAAATACAGCTTTTTCATTAATAGTAAAACCCAAATATATGCTTCATTAGTTGAATATATAATTCTGTTGCTAAATATAATTTTGTTTAATAACTTTATACTGATAACATAATTTATGGAGAGTAAAATTATGAATTTTGTAGTATCACCATTAAGTAAAGCTTTGGGAGCTGAAATAATTGGAGGTGACTATACTAGGCCTTTAAAAAGTGAGCAAAAAGAATACTTAAATAAATGTTTTTTAAAATATCATTTACTTTGTCTAAGAAGTAAAAAACTGTCATCAAAAGAATTATTTAATTTAGCAAATGTTTTTGGAACACCGTTTACCGAAGTAACAAGAAATCATTGGGATAAAGATGTTCCTGAGATTTCAATTTTAAAAAGTACCTATGAAAGTGAAAAAGATAAACCTGAAAATCCTTTACTAAATAGAAGAAATGGCTGGCATACAGATCATTCATTTAAAATAAATCCACCGAAAGCTACAATATTACATGCACATGAAATACCTTCTGAAGGAGGCCATACTCGTTTTTGTAATACACATATGGCATACGAAGACTTACCAAACAATAAAAAAATAGTCTTAGATGGTTTAGAAGCTGTACACTGTTACGATACTAAAAGAGCTCCTGCTAGGCCGGTTGCAAGATCTTTAGAAGAAATAAAAGACACTCCAGATGTTATCCACCCTCTTATCCGTACTCATGATGAAACTAAAATAAAATCTATATATTTTAATGCTAATAGAACTGATAGAATAGTTGGATACGAAAGAAAAGAAAGCGACCAAATACTAGATGAAATAGATAATCACATTACGCAAAATAAATATAGATATGATCATAAATGGAGTATAGGTGATATAATAATATGGGATAATAGATGCCTAATACATTCTGTAAACGTTGATTACCCTATTCAGGAACCAAGAATTCACCTTCGCACATTAATAAAGGGAAACAATAATTAAAATATTATTTAAATACTATGAATAATCCTCCTATTCCTAAAAATTTTTGGGAACATGTCAAATCAATGGGACCAGGAATAATAGTAGCATTAACTTGGCTAGGTGCTGGAGACTTGGTTGATTCAGCTGTAGCAGGTGGAAACTACGGATATACATTAATGTGGGCTATGGCTTTAGCTATTTTCATAAGATTTATATTTGTTTCTATCATAGCTAAATATCACTTATGCAATCAACATAGTGAAAGTCTAATTTCTGGCCTTAATAGATTACACCCCTACTTACCTTATATTATAATAGTAATTACTCTCTTATTTGGTCATTTTTATGGATCATATATGGTTAAAGGAGTTGGAGAGTCTTCTCTAAAAATATTTGGTTTTGGTAATGCCTGGATGTGGTCGATATTTTGGGTTACTTTAGCTTCTATATTAATCTTTAAAGGTATTTTAAATAAAATAGAAATAATATTTTATATCTTTCTAATCCTATTAAGTACTTCCTTAATTGGAACCGCTATTTGGGTTGGGCCAGATCCATTAGAAATAACAAAGGGTACATTAGCTTTTGAACTTCCAGATAACAGTGGTTCATTTGGTACCCTTTTAGTTATAACTTCATTAATTGGAGCTGTTGGAGGGTCTATTTCAAATTTATTATACCCTTATTTTATACAACAAAAAGGTTGGAACAACTCGAAATATAGAAAAACACAATTATACGATCTAGCATTCGGAACTATAATTTTAATAGTTATTAATTTATCAATATGGACTATAGGTGCTGAACTTTTATTTCCTAATAATATTAGTATTAATAATCTAGATGATTTAGCCTTGCTACTAACTATTTCTATAGGTAAGTTAGGAGAACCACTATTTTTTATTGGAGTATTTGCTGCTTTATATAGCTCAGTTATTGGTAATGCTGTGGGTTTTGGTTACTTAATTACAGATAGTATAAATGTAATAAAAATAAATGATACCGTAAAATCTAAACCATTAAATATATCTAATTCAAAAGTTTATCGCATTGTGGTTTTATGGTGCTTATTTTCCCCACTTATATGGAGCATTCCAAATATGCCGAGTTTTATTACATTAACTCTAGTTGCAAATGCAGCTGCTGTAATTGTATTACCACTGCTTTGTGGTTCTCTATGGATAATCACCTCTTCAAATAAATTTATAGGAGAAAAATATAAAAATAAAATATTTGAACATTCTACGTTAATAATACTATTTATATTATCTATATGGGGGTCTTATCAAACTATATTTGTCATAAAAGATATTATTTTTAATTTTTAGAAATAATTGCCGTAGCTTCTATCTCAAGCAATGCCTTATCTTCAATCAAATCATTAACTACTAACATAGACATATATTTCAAGCTTAAAATATTTAAGCTTGAATTAATTATGATATTACACCCGTAATCTTATTTAAAATATCAACTGGTTTATCAGGAATAATGTCAGACCTCCAAGCCACCATTAAATCAGGTCTAATTATTACATATTTATTTTTATATAAATTTAAAACATCCTGATCATTAATCTTTAGCAATTTGATAGGTATACCAATATTTTTAGCTTCACATATTAAAATATTAGCATCACTAATATCATTTGAGATAACTAATAATGTAAAATTTTTCCCAAATTTATCATAAATTGATACACCCTCTTCAAGCCAAATATGAGGAGCTCTATGACCAGGTCTAGCCGTTGGTATATATTTTCTTGGATTATCAATAGTTTCTTGAGTTCCATCAGGTATTATTATTGATGAATTATTATACCTATAACCTAATAATGTTCCAGATGAAGCTATTAATTTATCTTGCTCCTTAAGGTTCAATGATAGTTCCGCTCTTAATTTATCCGCACGATCAGATTCCTCATCTAAAATATCCCCATGTACCATTACAGAATTTAATTGATCAAAACAATCTGCCGCTTCTTTTGTATTCCTTATTCCTATTGGACGTCTTTCATTAAAATAACTATCAATTAACTTATTTCCTCCCCAACCCTCCAACATAGCTTGAACCTTCCATGCTATATCAATAGCATCTGATACGCCTGTATTCATTCCAAAACCGCCTGTTGGAGTAAATAAATGTACAGCGTCACCAGCCATAATGACTCTATTATCATGATATTTATCTGCAACTAAAGCATGTGCAGACCATGGTTGAATTGATAAAATTTCTATATCGGTAGACTTTCCTAATACGGCTTCTATAGAATTTTTGGCATTTATTTCATTCCATGACTGTCCAGGTTTTAACATTAAATGATAAGTAAAAGTTGTTCCTCCATCCCAATTTAAAAGAAAACCCGCGTAATCCTTATGAAGAGGAAAGAAAATGTTAGCTGTTCCAAATTTATGACATTTCATAAAGTCAGGAGCTTTAAAGTAAATTGATACAAATTTAGCCATATCGGCTCTTCCAGTTAAGCCAATATTTAACTTTTCTCTTACCATGGATTTACCACCATCACATGCTATTAAGTATTTACATTTTATGTCTTCTATTTTTTCTGTTTTAATATTTTTAACTTTGCAGATAACACCTAGTGAGTCTTGATCAAAATTTTTAAGTTCATAATTAAATTTCATATCAATATTAGGAAGAGAATATATGTAGTTTAAAATTACTTGTTCAACTTCATTTTGACCTGTTATAGTTTTCAAATAAGGTGACCAAGTATGTTCTTCTTTTACATAACCGCCTGTATCTTTTACCTCTCTAATTTTTTTGAAAGGCGGTAAAGATATTCTATGCAACTGTCTTCCATGTAGGCTTGAAACCCAATAATAATCTGCAGGGTGATCTGGAGGAATTCCCGCTTCAGTAATTTCTTTATCAATACCCCACCTACGATAATATTCCATCGTTCTATTAGCAACAGCATTAGCTCTTGGATGATTATTTAATCCAGCTGATTGCTCTACAACCATACAATCTATATTTCTCCATCCTAATTCTGCGGCTAAAGACAAACCTACAGAACCCCCACCTGTTATTAAAACCGAAACCTCTTTCATAATTTATACTTTCCTAAAATTTGCCTTATCTTTATGTTGTAATAAAAATTCTAGAAGAACTTTATTAAAACTAACTGGCTGTTCTATATTACATAAATGACCTGCATTTTTAATAATATTTAAAGAAGAATTTTTAATTTTTTCTTTGGCCAAATAACCAATACTTACAGGCGTTAATTTATCATGTTCTCCATAAACTAACTTAGTAGGGACATTAAATTTTGATAGATTATTGCTCGTATTATAAGTAATACTTTCAGATATAGTTTTTAAATAAGATTCAATATGAATTTTTAAAAAACTTTGTTTTATTTTTCTTTTAACTTCATCTGAACAATTTGGGCCAACAAGAGAATTTATCAAAGCTGGAGCAATCTCATTTAATGTTTTTCCGTTCTTTAGAGGTTTTTGTCTTAAATCAATAAATTCTTTTTGTTTATCTTTACTTAAAATTTTATAGTCAAAAAAACAATCACATAAAAATAATGTAGCAACTCTATTTTTATACTTTGGATAAAAGTCCATTAATATTCTAGCTCCCATAGATAAACCTACTAAATGTGCTTTATCTATATTTTTAGAATCCATTAACCTAGCTAAATCATAACTAAAATCTTCAAAATTAAGAGCTCCCTCATAATCATCAGAATTGCCATATCCTCTTGCATCCCATGCTATTGTAGTAAAATCATTTGCAATAGCATTTTGCTGCTCATACCAATTTTCACTATTTCCCCCTATACCATGCAAAAATATTACCGGTGGTCCTTTTCCAATCTCTTTATAATTTATTAAAGGGGTGCCTTTTACAAAGCCTTGTTTAATTTTATTTAAAGTCATTAACCCAAGGGACCCACCAAGTTTCCTGATTTTACTATAGTCATATCATCAATACTGATATCACAATTTCTCATTGGAAGGTCAAAGTGACAAGTCGTATATCTTTTAGCAAACTCATTTGCTCCTGTTGATATCAAAAAATTGCCAGCAAATGCTCTTAATTCAGTACAGTTTACATCTTGCTTATCATACATTGTTAATGCATCCCATCTTGCATTAGGGTTTAGCCCCCAGCCCACATGAGAAATAGCATATGCATTAGGATCCTTCCATCCTTCATAATAAGATCTCATTAATTTTGCATCTAACCCGTCACCCTCAATATTAGTTACAAAATCATTCTCAATAGATAAAATAACAGGACTTTCGATATATTTTTTAAAAGTTAAATTAACATCGCCAGTATTCAGTACTACTTTGCCATTAACCGTATTCTTCAGAGGAAAAAATAATGCTAAACCGGCAGGCCAATATGCTACTTTTTCTCCTGGTGTCAAATAACCTGCTCCAGCTCTAGCAGGAGCTCCATTAATATTTACTGTAAGATTTGTTCCAGCATCAGAACTAACTTTCATAATTTTAGACGTTTTTAACATATCTAAACTTGATAGAACCTTAGGAGTTAAACTTTCATCAGGCATACATCTTTCTAATACTTCAGGATGTTCATTAGATATCATTAAAAGACGCCCACCTCCTTTAATAATAGTTTGAAGTTCCTTTGAATGGAGCATACCTTCTACAGTACAATCAATAATTAAATCACATGAACTTAATGCAGGCAAAATAGCATCATATCCTTCAAAAGAATAACAAGAACCAGTTGACCTAACTGGAATAGTGTCTTTTAATTTTGGAGTTGGTACATTAAATTGAATTGGCTTTGCTCCAATCCTTAATAATGCATGCATAGACAAATCTATTAAGACTTTTCTAGATTGAGTTTCAGAAATAATTGCTACTGTATTATTTTTATTAACACCGCTTAATAAAAAACTTTTTTCAAAACAATCTATCCATTTTGATTCTAAGTTCTCTTTTAACATATTAAAAACCCTTAAATATCATAAAATTAATACTATATATTGAATAATATATTTTACAAATTTAATACTGTTTTGAAATTATTCTGTAAATTACAGAATTACGTTTATAACTTATCTTTTGCTGCTTTTAAAAGCGGTTTAATAACTTTATTTTTAAGGTCTATACCAACTCCACATTTACACCCTGGGCATTCTACGCAAGCATCTAACCCTAAATCTATTGCTTTATTCAAAGCAATATTTTTTCCCTGATCTGAGGTCAGTGGGTCATTTCGAAGTCTTTCTAGCTTCAGTAAGGAAAACGGATTTCCGTGGATATACCCTTCTGAAGCATTTGGTAAATTATTATCATTATATTTTGGTAATTTATCTGCAAAATTTCTCATATGCATGGGGCATTTATCTAAACAAGCATAACATTCTATACAAGACGTTAAGTCATGATAAACTTCTGGTGCGTCAACATTTAAATCATTTCCTTGAGCTGATGTTTTTAATCCACGCATCTGTCTTGCAATACCATCTCTTCTTACGACTAAATCACTTAATACTGGTAATGTAGCAATTGCACTAAGTTTATCACCATCTTTCACTCTTGCTCTACACGCCACTCTAGGCCTATCATTAATATCAATAGTACATACTCCACAATTTCTTGCTCGACATCCATAACGAAATGCTAAATCTGGAATAACTTCTGATTGTGCCTGCATTAAAACATCTAAAGCCATAGGCTTTTCTTTTTCTGCCCTCTTATTATAAGTAAAAGCTACTGTTGTTTCTTTACCATCTCTTACTGTAACAATATTGACATTTAATGAATTAGTATTTTTTGTCATACTGAAGTTGTTTCCCCTATAGCTCCTTCAGTTCCACCTGGCATAATTTCTGGAGCTTTGCCGCTTGCTGACATGATATCTTTATATTTTTTTTCTAATTTTTTATCTTTTATATTTTTAGGAAGCATAGATAAAAACCTTGCTTCTAATAATCTCTTTTTTTCAAGAATTTTATAATAAATTAAGTTCTTAAGTGGAGTTCTGGTTCTATTTAACTTTTTTACCAAATAAGTATTATTATTTTTATGAACTACAGTTGAATAAGGTCTTGAAAATATTGATATATTTTTTGCATCTAACCTAACATGGCCGCCAATACTTCCATTTCGCTCTTTTGCAGCTAATCCAATTAATTTTGCAGAACATATCATATTTTTCAATTCCACAAAATCCATAAAAGCTTGATTCCAAATAAAATAATTAGGTATTGATATATTATTAAGTTTTGTCTCAATTTCCTTTATTTTATCTTCCATCTCCTTTATGCCTTTAGCAGTTCTAACAGGGCCAATTTTTTTCCAACTTTCTTTTTGAATATCATCACGTAGAATATTTGATGCAATGGAACCTTTTTGACCGAATAAACTAGAATATTCATTAATATATGACTCAAATAGCTTTTTATTAACTTTAAATGAATTATTTAATGAATATTTTGCAGCAGCTGCTCCTGCCCTACTGCCAAACACAGCTAATTCGGTTAAAGATGTAGACCCCAGCCTATTTGCACCAAACAATCCTCCCATAGCTTGTCCAGCTGCAAACAAACCACTTATTCCGTGTTTTACAGAACCTTCATCATCTCCGCCTACACTGGCACCATCATCATTGACCCTTATTCCTCCCATCATATAATGAGCTCCGGGCCTAACTTCCCAAGCAACTTCTACTTTTGCAGCCTCTTTACCTAGAGCTTGCCTCGCATTTATATAAGCCGTAGGTAAGCTATCCTGTAAATATTTCATAAAATAAGGGCCTGATTTTGGAAGTTCTTTATTTGCAGTCATATCTAAAAATGCCCCTCCATTTGGACTTCCCCGTCCATCCTCTACAGCCCTCATTATTGCTTCCGAACAGGCAGCTCTAGTCCTTAAATGCACTCCATTTAATATAATCTTTCCATTTTTATCTCTTAAAACACCTAAATAACTTGCTGTTGAAGGTTCTCCAGCAAGTAAACCTTCATATGAAGGAGGTGAAGCTAAACAAAAAGGTAAAAATTGAAGTTGTTCCATATCCACTAAATCTGCTCCAGCTCTAAGAGCTATTGCATAACTATCTCCAGTATTTCCTCTCATAGTATCAGTTTTTGGGAAAAATAAAGTAGATAAACCTCCAGATGCTATTATTACCGAAGGTGAATTTATTGCTAATAAAACTCCTTTACTAGCATCATATATTAGACCTCCAATTATTACAGGATTAGTACTTTTATTATTTCTATCAACAACTAAGTCCAGGAACCATGCATCTTCAAGATAATCAATATTCTTTTCTTTTATAATTGCATCCCAATTCGCATGACCAAAAGCTACTCCGTGATTTTCATGGCCTACAGATCTATTTCTATTATGTCCACCCATTGCCAAAGGAAGTGATTGTGGACGATTTTTAGATTTATTTATTGATGGTCTTAGTCCATGCTCACGATATTTATCATAAGCTTCTTTAGAATATTTTGAAAATGTATCAGTAAGCTTTTTTATTGGTAAGTCACCTCCAGCTAATTTAATATTTTCTGACAATACTTCTTCAATATCATCATCAGAACCGGATTCCCTAACTGTAGCTAAACCTTCTGAAATTTTTGTATCAGATGCTCCTAAAGGATCTTTGGAAACTAATAAAACACTTGCACCTAATTCTGCAGCTGCAGAAGCAGCTTGTGCTCCAGCTCCACCAGAACCTACTACAATAACATCATAACTAAGCCATTCAGTTTCTATAGTCATAGTACCTCCAAAAAAGATAAAAATAGTCTACATCTAAGCAAAATTTTGTCTAGAGTATTATAAATCTATTAATATAAAAAAATTTACATTTCAATTTGTATGACTTAGTTTGAATTATGAAAAATATTAAAAAATATAAAATTCCATCTATCCAGGCAGTAGCTATGCCAGCAGATACTAACCCTTCCGGAGATATATTTGGAGGCTGGGTTTTAAGTCAAATGGACTTAGCAGGAAGTGTTCTTGCTCGTCAAATTACAAAAAAAAGAGTGACGACAGTAGCTGTTGATAAAATGAGATTTCATAAACCAATTATGGTAGGAGATATAGTAAGCTTTTATACAGAGGTTAATAAAATAGGAACCACCTCTATAACTATTGATATTACAACAATGGTAACTAGAAAAAATAATATATTAGGCAAAGACCAAGCCATAATGGTAACGGAAGGAAAATTTGTTTATGTAAGCATAGACACCAAAGGAAAACCTATAAAAATCAAAATTTAACTAAGCATATCTTCCCAAATATTTGTAGCCCAATCCCAGGCGTTATCTTTTATAATTGAAGATCTAGCTGGAGATAATCCAGAAGCACCAGGAATACTTTTAATTTTATTCTCATCTAAGTTGTAATCATATACAGCACTAACTGATATACCTTCTTCATTAGAAACTAAGCTATAACATGTATTAATTAAGGAAGGAGAAACTTTCTCTAAATCAAATAATTCTGCAACTACTGCTAACCCACATACTTTGCCCATTGAATTTGCTATATACCCAGATTTTGGAACTCTTCCCACATTAGATTGCGAG
This sequence comes from Candidatus Pelagibacterales bacterium, assembly GCA_002720535.1. Lineage (GTDB taxonomy): Bacteria > Pseudomonadota > Alphaproteobacteria > TMED109 > TMED109 > TMED109. The sequence goes on from PBIU01000009.1 coordinate 57,715, forward strand.
GTAGCATCGCCTACAATAAATATATTATCCAATATAGAAGAACTAAAATCATAAGAATTAACTGCAGCCCAATTAGCACCTTTATTTATTAGACCAACTTCTTTTAAAAAATTAGGTGCTTTCTGAGAAGGTATTAAGTTAGCCACATCACACTTAATATTCTCAAAATCTGTCATAAATGTTGAAGAGTTTTTATCTACTCCTACTACACCAGAATTAGGCCTATATTCTATTATATCAGCATACAAGTCTTCCCAGGCTTCCAGAAATAACCCGCCTTTTGAAACAATTTTTTGATTAGAATCTAATATTATAAGTTTTGTATTCTTTTTATTACTTTTTAGATAAGAAGCAATTAATGAAGCTCTTTCATAAGGACCAGGAGGACATCTATAGGGACCCAAAGGAATAGAGATAGCTACTACACCACCATTAGGAAGGTTTTTAATTTTATTTGAGAGCAATATGGTTTCTTCACCAGCTTTCCAAGCAGCCGGGAAATCTTGTATATAATTTTCATTCCAATTTTCTATTGTTGAATAATCTAACTGAACACCTGGGGAAAGAATTAATTTATCATAGATTATGTTTTGTTTATCTGTAATTATAATTTTTTTATCTGGATCTATATTTATTGCAGTTTCATGAATAAATTTAATACCGTAATTATTCTTTAGTGCCTCAAAATTAAAAGTGATATCATCCATACTTTTTAACTGACCTATTACCCAGTTAGACATAGGACAAGATACAAATTTTTTGTTTGGATCTATAATAATTACTTCCACTTGGGGGCTAATTCTTTTTATAGTTTTAGCAGCACTTAATCCTCCCCAGCCAGCACCAACAATCACTACCTTTCCAGCATTTTTAGCATTAGAAGAAGCAACTTCTATAAAAGGCAGAAAAGATGATAATAAACTAAAATTCCTCATTTTTTTTAGTAAATTACGTCTATTCATTATCATTGTACCCTAAAGAAAAATAATAAGATAATATCCTTAATTGTTGCTCACTATACGCTTTAGAAATTATCTGCATTAAATAATTTTTTCGTTTATCTAATTTATAATCTAATAATGAATTATAAATATAATCTTCACTCAAACCATATAAACTAGGTATTGTTAAATCTGAACTTTTTCCATGACAACCTAAACATGGCAATGNTAAACTNGNATCAATATTGTCAGAANATGCNTTACNNCTTAAAANAAATAAAATTAAAATAAAATACCTCATAAATTTAAATATAATATAATTACCTATAATTAAAAAGTACAATTTGGTATAAACTATATTTGAATACTATAATAATAAATTTAAAATAGGTAATTAATTAATGGATGCAGAAAATAAAACTGGCCCTTTAAAAGGACTAATTGTAATAGATCTAACAAGAGTATTAGCTGGACCTTACGCATCCATGATACTTTCAGATTTAGGTGCCAGAATTATCAAAGTTGAACCTCCACTTGGAGATGATTCAAGAGAATTCAGTCCCTTTATAAAAAATCAATCAGCATATTTTGCTTCTTTAAATCGAGAAAAAGAGAGTATTAAATTAAACTTAAAATCAAAAAAAGATAAATTAATATTTGATGAACTTATTAAAAATGCTGATATTTTGCTTGAAAATTATAAACCCGGTACTATGGAAAAATTAGGTTATGGATATAAATCTCTTACAGAAAAACATCCTAATTTAATATATGCCTCTTGCAGTGGATTTGGACAAACAGGCCCCTGGGCATCAAAACCAGCATATGATATGATAGTTCAAGGTATGGGAGGTTTAATGAGTGTAACAGGCCATGATGGACAAGAACCTGTTAGAGTTGGAACATCAATAGGAGATATAACTGCAGGCCTTTTTACCACGATAGGAATATTGGCATCACTAATAGATAGAAATAAACATGGTAATGGTCAGGCAATAGATGTATCTATGTTAGATTGTCAAATAGCTATACTAGAAAATGCAATAGCACGTTACTTTGCTACGGGTGAAAGTCCTCCACCTGGAGGTTCTAGACACCCTGCAATAGCTCCTTTTGAATGTTATAGATGTAAAGATGGATATATTGTTATGGCTTGCGGAAATAATGCTATGTTTGAAAGAATGTGTAAAGCAATTAATAAAACTGAATTAATAGAAGATAAAAGATTTAAAACAAATCCAAAACGCGTTGAGAATGTAATTGCTCTAAAACATGAACTTGAAAGTCTTTTTGTGACTAAAACCTCAAACTTATGGATTGAAATATTAGACAAAGAGAACATTCCTATTGGACCTTTAAATAATATTAAAGAAGCTGTAAACTCAGAACAAATAAAAGCCAGAAATATGATTGTTAGTATTGAAGACGAAAACTTCAATAATTTCTATGTTGCAGGCAATCCTATTAAAATGAGTTTACATAATGATCCAAAATCTAGACAAAAAGTTCCTAAACTAGATGAACACAGGTCAAAACTTTTGAAAGAATTTAACATAAAGGAATAATATGGCTTTTACATTCGAAATGCTATTAACTTTATCTTTAATGATATTTGCTATTATTGGTTATTCAACGAGAAAGTTTCCGATTGATGCTGTTTCTATTTCTGTTTTAGGATTACTTTTTCTAATTTTTGAAATTTATCCTGTAGATGGAATAAGTTTTGACGATTTTATTGCAGGATTCTCTAATCATGGTTTACTGACAGTTATGGCATTACTGGTAGTGGCTCAGGGAGTTTACTCAACCGGAATACTGAATACATTTGTTGATAATATAATGCATTTAAACCGTGATCTTAAAACTAGCAAAAGCACAATGTTAATTTTATTATTATTGATTGTAGCATTATTCTCAAGTGTAATGAATAACACACCAATTATTATAATATTTATACCTTTAGTATCAATAATTGCAGAAAAAATGAATTTATCTATTAGTAAAGCTTTAATTCCTCTTAGTTACGCTGGAATATTAGGTGGAATGACAACACTAGTTGGTTCAAGTACTAATATCATTGGTGCAGAAGTTGCAAAAGAATTAGGGGTAAATGGTATAAACTTCTTTAGCGTAACTATCCCTGGATTAGCTATAGCTATACCTGGTATAATTTTTGTAATTTTTATTTTGCCTAAACTTATGCCTAAAAGAAATAAAACTTCCACTTCATTATCAAGTGACCAAAATAAGTTTATCGCCCAAATTGAAATTGATGCGGAAAGTGACTTAATAGGGCAGCAGTCAATAAGTGGAAAATTTGAAGCACTTCCTGAAATGCAAATACTACAAATTCAAAGAGGAGAGCATTCAATATCAGCTTATCAATCCACAAAAATTCAAAAAGATGATATAATTGTTGTATCAGCAGATAGAAAGATAATAGAGGTAGCATTAATAAAGTACGGAGAGCAATTACACCCTACCCTATCAGATACCGATCCTTTTAATTTCGGAGAACAAGACAAAAATATAAATACTGGAGAACAAATATTAGCCGAAGTACTAGTATCACCAGATTCAAGAATGGCTGGTAGAGATTTAGAAGAATCTAGATTTAGAAAACTTACAAATTGTATAGTTTTAGGTATTAAAAGAAGTTCAAGAATTTATAGAGAACAAATTACTGATATAGTATTAGAAGCTGGAGATGTTTTACTTATTCAAGGATCAAAAAATTCGATAAGCAATTTAAAAGACTATCCTGAAGTTTTATTACTTGATCATACATCAACAATTTTACCTAGAAAAAAATTTGCTAGAAGATCTTTAGCAATATTTTTATTTACTGTAATAACTATTGCTACAGGAATTATTCCTAGTGTTGCAGCAGCAATGATAGGTGCATCAGCAATGCTAGCTTCAAGGGTGCTGAGTGCAGAAAGAGCAATAAACTCTTTAAATAGACATGTTTTTTTAACAATAGTTTCTATGCTTGCTTTAAGTCATGCTATTGAAGCTACAGGCCTTGCTGAATATGGAGCATTTAGCATGTTAAATAATATTCCAGAATCTAACCCTGCTCTTATTCTTTCTATATTATTTTTAACAGTTTCAGTTATGACAAATTTCTTAACTAATAATGCTAGTGCTGCACTTTTTATGCCACTAGGTATTTCATTAGCTACAAGCTTAAATGTTGATATAGTTCCATTTGTTATAACAATAATATTAGCTGCTAATTGTTCTTTTGCTACTCCATATGGTTATCAAACTAATTTATTAGTAATGGCCGCAGGTGATTATAAATTTAAACATTTTATAAAGGGAGGAATTCCTTTAACAATTATATGTTGGCTAGCTTTTACTTTATTTGCTCCTTGGTATTATAACCTATATTAATTTTAAAAATTATTGTAAAATAAATATATGACAATTAATATTAAAAAACCTTTACAAATTTTCTATGGAACTTCTCCTCAAGTTTGTCCATATTTGCCAGAAAAGAATGAAAAAAAAATCATTACCGAAATTTCGGGAATTAATTCCAACGAATTAAATTTTAAACTTACAAATGCAGGTTTTAGACGCTCTCATAGAACAGCCTACAGGCCAGCTTGTAATGACTGTAATGCATGTATTCCAGTAAGAATTAATGTGTCAAAATATAATCCTAATAGATCAATGAAAAGAGCAAAAAAAGCAGCAACAGATATTGAATGTTTTGAAAGACCTCCTATTGCCACTAGAGAACAGTACGAGTTATTTTATGAATATCAAAAGTATAGGCACTTAGATAGTGATATGGCAGAAATGAATTTTAATGAATATAGGTCCATGGTTGAGGATACACCTGTAGATACGTGCGTTTATGAATTTAGAGATATGAATAGTACTTTAGTAGCAGCAAGTTTAACGGATAAAGTAAAAGATGGATTAAGTGGAATCTACAAATTCTTTACTCCTGACAGATCTAAACATAGCTTAGGTTCATGGATAATAGACTGGCACATCGAAGAAACTATAAGATTAAAGCTTAAATATGTTTATCTTGGGTATTGGATAAAAGAATCTTCTAAGATGTCCTATAAAAGTAAATTTAAAGGATTAGAAAAGTTGACAAATAATAAATGGAAAGACTTTATAAATTAATTAATTGGGAGGATTATGATGAAAAAAAATACAAAGAAACCAATATATAAAAGAAGAGATATTCTTATTGGTGCCTCAGCTTTAACAGCAGCCGGGGTTCTGACAGCATGTAAAGATAATGTAAATGGTGGCACACCAGATAACCCAGGACAATCAGCGGCTATATCTAAAAATATAATTCAATGGAAAATGATTACATGCTGGCCACGAGACTTTCCAGGAGGAGGAACACATTCGCAAAAGTTAGCACAAAGAATTACTGATGCCTCTGATGGAAGGTTAGAAATAAAAAATTTTGCTGCAGGTGAATTAGTGCCAGCATTTGAAGTATTTGATGCCGTAAGAGAAGGAACTGCTGAATGTGGTCATGCAGCTCCTTATTATTGGATTTCTAAACATAAGGCAATTCCCTTCTTTTGTACTGTGCCTGGCGGGATGACAGCATCTGAAAAAGCAGCATGGATAATTTATGGTGGCGGACAAAAATTATGGGATGAATTATACGCAGAATTTGGAGTAAAAAGTTTTTTATGTGGTAATACTGGCGTACAAATGGGAGGATGGTTTCAAAAAGAAATCAATTCGCTTGAAGATTTTCAAGGAATTAAAATGAGAATGCCTGGATTAGGCGCAGAAGTGGTGAATAGAATGGGTGGAACTGCTGTTAATATGCCAGCAGGGGAAATTATGCCAGCACTTCAATCGGGAGTAATAGATGCTGCAGAATGGGTAGGTCCTTGGAATGATTTAGCTTTAGGTTTTTATAAAGTTGCCCAATATTATTATGGCCCAGGCTTTCATGAAGGTGGAACTGCTAATGAGTTAATAATGAATAAAGAAAGTTACGATTCTTTACCTTTAGATTTAAAAGCTATAGTGAAGCATGCATGTCTTGCAGGAGCTTTAGAGTCGCCTGCAGAATATTTTGCAAGCAGTGGATTATCTCTTGATATTTTGCTTGAAAAACATAACGTTGATGTCAGACCTTTTCCAAAAGATGTCATGAATAAAATGTTCGCTATATCTAAAGAAGTGGTTGAAGAAACTGCATCTCTTGGTGAATTACATGCTAGAATTTATAAAAGCTGGAGTGATTTTTTATATCAATCAATGAGATATCAAAAATATAGTGATTTTGGTTATATGAGAGATAGAGCCGAAGCTTACGAAAAAATATAGGATAAAATAATGAAAAATATAAAGAAATTATTTAAAAGAAGACAAATATTAATAGGAGCAACAGCTTTAACATCGGCAGCTTTATTAGCAGGATGTAAAGAAAAAGTAGATGGCGGAACTCCAGATAATCCCAAAAAATCAGCCACAATATCTAGGGGTATCATAGAGTGGAAAATGGTTACTACGTGGCCAAAAAATTTTCCTGCTTTAGGAACTGGAGCTCAAAGAATAGCTGATTCAATTGGAGAAATGTCTGAGGGACAGTTAGTAGTTAAGCTTTATGCAGGAGGTGAATTAGTTCCCCCATTTGAATGCTTTGATGCAGTAAGTCAAGGGACAGCTCAAATGAGCCATGGTGTAAGTTATTATTGGATTAATAAAAATCGTTCAACACCTTTTTTTGCGACAGTACCTGGAGGTTTAACGGCACAAGAACAAGATGCTTGGATACATTATGGTGGCGGACAAGAATTATGGGACGAACTTTATTCTAATTTTAATTTAAAAGCATTTTTAGGAGGAAATTCTGGAGTGCAAATGGGAGGCTGGTTTAGAAATGAAATAAAATCACTTGATGATTTTAAAGGTTTAAAAATGAGAATGCCAGGGCTAGGTGCTGAAGTAATTAACAGAATGGGTGCCACAGCTGTTTCAATGCCAGGAGGAGAAATTATGCCATCACTTGAATCCGGCGCTATAGATGCTACTGAATGGGTTGGCCCTTACAATGATTTGGCTTTTGGATTCTACCAAGTAGCAAAATATTATTATGGACCTGGTTTCCATGAACCAGGAACTCAAGCCGAATGTATGGTAAATAAGGAAGAATATGATAAACTACCTAAGCATTTACAAAAAATTGTTGAGCATGCATCTGTTTCAGAAAATAATAAAATGTTAGCAGAATTTACATACGGCAATAGTGCAGCACAAAGAAAATTAGTAGATACACATGGAGTTATCATGAATAATTTTCCAAAAGAAGTTTATGATACTATGTTTAAAATAAGCGAAGAGGTTGTTGCAGAAACGGCNAATGATGGTGCAATAAATAAAAAAATTTATAATTCATGGATNAAATTTAAAGANGATGTAAGAGTNAGAGCTCCCTATGCCGAACAAGGCTATATGGAAAGAAGAGGCTAATTATTATTTACCCCTTTTTTACATAAGGGAATTAATATTATTGGAATAAATGCAANCCAAACTATTATGAACATAATATTATTAACAGCTATTATAAAAGCTTCTCTTTGGCCTAGCATTTCAGTTGCAATAATAGTTTTATAATTTGGATCCAAGTTAGAAATCATAGGCAAACTGCTAAATATGCCTTCCANTTTTTGTGTTATACCTGATATAATTTGAGNTCCATCAGAGATTATATTAGATATATCACCATATGATATTATGCTTAATTTTTCTAAAAATATATTTGCTACTGCAATTGATACTGCGCCACCACCTCTTAAAACTAGATTAAATACTGAAGCAGCATTTTGAACTCCAGACTGTAATACAAACTGCATTGCCAAATATTGATTTCCAATCCATAATAATTGCGAGCCAATTCCTCTTAAAACTTGAGGAAGAAAAAGTTCCTCAAATCCAAATTCAGATGTCAAAAAAGATAGTTGCCAAGTTCCTACTATAGCAAAAAGACATCCACTAATAATTAATAACTTAGGACCAAAAAAATTAAGTAAAATTCCAACAAATGGTCCTATTAACATAGAAGCCATTCCCATTACTGAAACCATCATTCCTATTTCCCAAGGGCCAATCCTTCGAACTTCTCCTAAATAAACTGGTAAAAGAAAAATAGGAGCATATATAATTATTCCAAAAACTATTACATTTACACATCCTATTAAAAAATTTTTATCACCGAATATTTTTAAATCAATTATTGGGTACTTTGTCGTTAGTTCTCTAATTNTAAAAAGAATAAAGCAAGTTATTGAAATAATANTGGCAATTCTAATTTCGGNTGCGTATAACCAATCTAATCTTGAACCTTCTTGTAACNTTATTAATAATGATAATAATGCAACAGCTAATAATGCGATTCCATAATAGTCTATTCTTTTAGCTAATTCCGGCTCTTTATCATTTAAGTCTACAAAAAAGTAAGCAAAAATTAAAATTATTANACCAATAGGTAAATTAAATAGGAACATCCACCTCCAACTTATCATTTCAGTCATAAAACCACCAATTACAGGGCCAAATGCAATTGAAGACCAACCTATAGTAGCTGTTAAAGCTAATGCAAATGGTAATTGCTTAGGTGTGAATAAAATGTAAATGCACGAAAACATTAGAGGCATTAAGGCTCCACCAAAAAATCCTTGCATTATTCTAAACGTTACTAATAAATAAAAATTATTTGTTAAGCCACAACCTAGACAAGCAATTAAAAAGCCCGATAAAGCGATAAAAAATAAGACTCTAATAGATAATAATCTCGATAACCATCCTGCAAATGGTATTATTACAACTTCAGCAATTAAATATGCCGACATAGCATATGATACTTGGTCTAAACCAACGTTAAGTGCACCCTGGAGATGCCTTAGCGAAGAACCAACTATTTGCATGCTAACTACATTTAAAACAAAACCAAATAAAATGATTAAAAACATACCTAAATTTTTATAATTTAAATCAGACAAAAATGTTCCTTAATAATAAATAAAAATATTTTAAATTTTTTTGATGTAATATATCCTATAATCTATTTATAATAACAATTGTTAATTTTTAACTACAAATATGCATTTTAAGAGGGGCTAAAATGAAAAGTAATCTAATAGAAGTATGGGGTTTCAAAACATTTAGACCTTTTAGAATCTATTGGGCACTTGAAGAATTTAATTTAAAGTATAAGAGCTATAAAATAGGTTCTAGAACTGGTGAAACGCAAACAAATGAATATTTAGACATGAATCCAAAAGGTAAAATTCCTTTTTTTAGACATAATGATATAGGTATAAGTGAAAGTGTAGCAGCGATGAATTATGTAGTATCTAATTTTAAAAAACCTTCAGACTTTTACGTACCTACTTCAGCAAAAGACATAGCTAAAATTGATGAATGGTCATATATGTGTGCTATGGAATTAGATTCACTTGGTGTTTATATTATGAGAAGACATCAATCAGTAGAAAATGGAGGATTATCAAATTTATATGGAGAAGCTCCTAATGCCGTTAAAACGGCAAAGGAACATGTAGATAGGATGTTACTCGCCTGTGACAGAGATGTTCCAAATAATAATTGGTTACTTGGAAATAGCCCTAGTTGTGCTGATATAATGTTTATGAGCTGCCTACAAGTTGTCAAGCTATATAAAATAGAAATTAAAAGTGATAAAATCAATAATTATTTTGAACGGGCAGTAAAAAGAACCCAATATATAAATGCTATGATAGAAAGCTATGGACAGCCCACATTAGAAAAGTATATATTAGAAAATCAAAAAAAATAAAAAAGATTAAAAGATGAAAAATAAAGGTCCATTATCAGGTATTACAGTTATAGATTTAACCGCAATGATCTCTGGCCCAGTATGCACAATGATGTTAGGTGACCAAGGGGCTGACGTGATTAAAATTGAACCATTAACAGGTGAATTAACTAGAAAAGTTGGTGCATCAAAAAATGGAATGACTACGTCTTTTTTATGCGCAAATAGAAGTAAAAGATCTCTTACACTTAATCTAAAAGACCCTAAAGGCATCACTGTTCTTAAAAAACTTATTACAAAAGCTGATGTTTTAGTTCAAAATTTTAGACCGGGAGCTATGAAAAGGATGGGTCTCAGTTACGGAGAAGTGAAGAAATTAAATCAAGAAATTATTTATACTTCTATTAGTGGATTTGGGGAAAAAGGACCATATTCAAATCAAAGAGTTTATGACCCAGTTATTCAAGCTTTATCTGGGCTTGCAGATATTCAAAGAGATCAAAAAACAAATTTTCCAAAAATGGTTAGAACTATTATTCCTGATAAAACAACAGGAATGGCAGCAGCACAAGCCATAAGCTCTGCCCTATTTTATAAAGAAAGATATGGAACTGGCCAACATATAAAACTTGCTATGCTAGATGTAATGGTTGCCTATTTATGGCCTGAAGGGAGCGCATCATTATCATTTGTAGGAGAGGAAGGAGACCCATCTAAAGGCCAAATGGGGTTAGATCTTGTATTCCAAACAAAAGATAATAAATATATCACTGCTGGTGCTGTAACGGATAAAGAATGGTTAGGCATGTGTAATGCATTCGATAGAAAAGACTTACTAAGTGATCCAAGATTTAATACTCCAAGAGCTAGATTTGATAATAAAACTGAGCGAAGACTATTAATTGCTGATGAAATAAAAAAACATAATTCTATAGATATATTAACTAAATTACATGAAAATGAAGTACCTAGTGCCCCTATTTTAAGTAGAACAGAACTTTTGGAAAATGAACAAATTATTGAAAATAATATAATAGAGTTTCATGATAGTAAATTCTTTGGAAATATTAGATCTCCAAGGCCAGCTCCTATTTATTCTGATAGCCCTATAAATGGTAATCAATTAGCACCACTCTTAGGTCAAAACAGCATAGAAATATTAAAAGAAATTGATTATAAAGATCAAGAGATTGCAAACTTACTGCAAGAAAAAGTTACTTCAAGTATAGATTAATTTCTACAGTCTCGGTTAATAATTACATCTTTCATCTTAGTTTTACACAAAATTGACTTTTTGAAATGAATATTCTCAGACGAAATAGTACTCATATCAGCACCTGTAAAAACTGATTTATAAAAATTAGCTCCTCTATATTTAACATTTTTCATATTACTTTTGAGGAAGACTGACCTTCTAAATGAAGCATATGATAAATCTGCAAACTCTAAATTAGAGTTAGAAAAATTTACTCCCCTAGCTTTACTTTGAGCTAAATTAGAAGAAGATAAATTTGTCGAATCCATTAAAGATAATGATAATAATGACTTATTAAAATTTACTTTAATAAAGGAAGATAAAGATAAAGTAGCTTTTTGCATATTGGCATTTGTAATAATTGCTTCGTCTAAGATAGATGAATTTATAATAACGCCAAACATTTTACCAAGATTAAAATTAGCTTTTACAAAATTTGAATCACTAATTGTTGAAGAAGTTAAGTTTACTTCCTCAAAATTAACATTCGTAAAAATACTATTTTCTATTTTTGTAGTAGGCATATCTGTTTTAATAAATGTTGAATTTGTAAAATCTGAATTCTTTATTTGGGAATTGGCCATTTTAGCATTATTAAAATTTGTATTAGTTAAATTAGAGTTATTAATAATAGCTTGATCTAGATAACTATTTTCAAAATTATAATTACTTAAATCACATTCATTACATTCACTATTTTTTAAAAAATGTTTTACATCTTCATCATCGTAAGAATAAGCAAAATTAACATTAATAAATAAAACGAAACTAATACAAATAAATAATGTGCGACTCATAATTTACCTTTACATATGGTGGGCGATATTGGATTTGAACCAATGGCTTCCTCGATGTCACCGAGACACTCTACCCCTGAGTTAATCGCCCTATTTCAATTATAACTAATATATAAAATAATAGTATTAAATTATAAAGACATAAAATATTATAATAATCCAAATAAAAGCTAATAATTGTAATATTTTATCTCGCAAAATTGAATCAGTTGGGTCTCCAAGATATATACCATTCCAGGCTATATATAAATACCTCATAAAAATTGTTATTATAATTGGAAAAGATATCCATATAATATCACTTTCATGCCTTAGAGCTACATTAGAATCAAATGAAAAAAGTCCATAAAACAATAAAGTTAATAATATTGAAATTAGTAATATAACTTTTAACAACNTAAGATTCCAATTTGCTGATAAATAATTAGGATTTATTACTAACTGTCCTAATCTTTTTCCTGTCGCTAAACTCAAAGAAGCAAAACCAACTATCAATAATGTCCATATTGACTGAGATATATCCGCAGCAATTCCACCTGCTAAAATTCTAATTAAAAACCCTGAACTAACTGAAATTATATCAAAAAATACTAAATANTTTAAATACATAGTATAAAGAATATTAATTAATATATATAAAATTATATAAATGAGACATTTAGGTACAAATAATATTATTAATGATAATGATAAAACTATTAATAATATAGATAATATGTATCCGNTTTTATAGGATATTGCTCCACTAGCAATTGGTCTATTTTTAGTTCTTGTATTATTTTTATCTAAGTTTATATCTTTAATATCATTAAAAATGTAAATACCGCTAGCAACGAAGCAAAAAGCAATAAAAACATATATTGAATTAATAATACTTAAATTTGTATATTCNTTAAAACTTAATAATAAAGGAAAAAATATTAATAAATTTTTTACCCAATGATGCCATCTAATTAATATTAAATAATTTTTAAACATAAAAATAATTATTCCGTTTAATTTCTATTCATGNTAATCAATAATAAGATCTAAGTTAATATAATAATAATTGATAAGTATACTATTAANATGAGAATTTTATTATACACATTACTGATAATAATTATAAGCTTAAAAGCACATAGCTTTGATGATGACTGTATAAAGTCTGATAATTTTCCGTTTTGTCTTTATGATAATAATAAGCAAGAATTTATAATTATAAGAAATGAAAAAGAAGTAGGATGGCATAAAGTAGAATTTCAGAAAACTAGCGATGGTTTTAATATTATCTCTAGCGCTTATATTAAGGCTAGGTATCTTTTATTCTTAGATTATATATTTGAATACTCGTCTACTTCTATCTGGAAGAATAATCAGTTACAAGAAAATATTATAAATATTGATGATGATGGAAATGATTATTCTATCTTAATTAAAAGAATTGACGAAAATAAAATTGAAATTACGAATGAAGAGAATGAGATTTATATTCATGAAGGAAATAATATATTTCCTTCTGATCACTGGCACCCTTATGAGATAAGAAGTAAGTACCTTCTTAATACATTAAATGGTGAAGTTTTAGAGATTGATGTTGAGCAAATTGATAGTAATACTTGGTATATAGATGGAAAAGTAAAATATTATGTTAATTATGATGATAAAGGAAGATGGACAGGCCTAAAATTCGATGCTGATGAGGACGATATTATAGAATATAAATGCATTACATGTGATTAATTTATAATTCTGATTTCAGCAATAAAAAATAACTTTTTATTCTCTTACTATTTATTCCAAAATCACTTCTACCAACTCTAGAAGCTGATCTTGCATTTATCAGTATATTACTCGATATTAATTCTTCAATACGTATAATTAGGTCATCCTCAAAGCCGTACCAAAAACTTTTTTCTACAGCTTCAATAATGCCTTCTTCTAAATTTTCATAAGTAATTTCTAACCCCATATTTTTAAGTATTAATAAGGACTTATTAAATATCAATTCCTTTGAAACATTACTTAATAATAGTGGTGTTATATCATAATTAGGAAGTTTAAAACCACCATACTTTTGAATAAGATANTGTTCATCTTTGGGTAAATTATGANCTTTATACACCTTAAATTCTAATAAATCATTAAAATCAGTACTAATATCATTAATCATGGGGTTACTTCTTAGGTTCAAAATTTGATAATAAAAAAAAGAAATAATTATTAAATTAAGAGCTAAAATAAAAATACCTACTACTAAATTTAGAAACTTCTTATAAAGCTTAAATGAGTAACCAATAGAAATTAAAGATAAAGCTAATGCAATAACAGAGCAATACACTGCATACTTGGTTAAAAATAATAAAGAATACCCTACGGTAAAATAATTATACCTATACCCACATACAGCAAGTAAAAGTAAAAAAAGTGTTATAAAGGTTACAACAATAGCAGATTTTACAAAGAAATTTTTATTATTTTCATATCTATTTAATCTTAAATTAATCATTAAATTATCCAAATATATAATTAAGACTAATCTTATTAAAAAAAATAACAATTAAAAATAATTTTAGATTAATAATAATTATTATATTAAAATTAATTATGCAAAAAATCATAAAAAATAATAATATCATTGGTATATTATGGATGTTTGGCTTCATCATAAATATAACTATTATGGCTTTATGCATTAGAGAATTAAGCTATAAATATGGTTCATTTGAAATTCAAAATTTTAGAAATTTATTTAGTATAATAATTTTAGTAATTATATTTTTCATAAATAAAAACTCTAAGTTAAATAGCGACCAACTAGGTATTAATTTTATAAGAAATATTTTCCACTTTATTGGACAGTCTTGCTGGACTTGGGGGTTAACTATACTACCGTTAGCGCTTGTATTTTCANTAGAATTTACTATGCCAGTATGGGCTTCTATTATNGCTATACTATTTTTAAAAGAGAAAATAACTTTTAATAAAGTAATATTTCTAATAATAGGAATAATTGGAACATTTACTATATTATTGCCNGATACCAATCAGGTTAATATATATAATATAATAGTATTATTTTCCGCAATAGCCTATGCATTCGCACATAACTTTACAAAAAAGCTAACTGAGACAGATAGTATTTTATCAATACTATTTTTTATGTCACTAATTCAACTTCCGCTATCAATTATAGGNTCNTTAATATTTGGAAAAATAAATTTTAATATAGTAAATGAATTGCCAATAATAATATTTCTTACAATTACTTCCTTACTTGCCCACCTATCGCTAACAAATGCCCTGAAAAAATCAGATGCATCGATTATTTTACCAATAGATTACATAAGACTTCCATTGATTGCAGTAGTAGGTTGGTATTATTACGGCGAAATTATGACTAACAATATAATAATAGGTAGTTGTCTAATTATTTTTGGAACAATTTTCTTTGTAAAAAAAGATATAATAAAAAAATAATTTCAGGATTATATAAAATTATAATCCTGAAATTTAAANANAATAAATTAATTATTAAGTAACAATTTTTAAGTTATCAGCAGAAGCTTTACCATTTTGGCCTTCCACTAATTCATATTCTACTTTATCTCCCTCATTAAGAGTATCTAGTCCTGCTCCTTGAACAGCTGTAATATGAACAAATGCATCTTTATCGCCATCCTCTGGACTAATGAAACCATAACCTTTTTTAGGGTTAAACCACTTAACAATACCTACAGGCATATCTTTTTCCTTATCTTATAATTTAGGAGATCAAAATTGTAAATTCATACATTCGACTGGTAATAAACTCCATAAATAACTACATATTGTAGTTTTCTTCAAAAAACTGTATNAATACAGCGCGGCTTGGTCCCCCAGTTGACCTACTAAAAATCCGCTGTAAGAACATACATTAATATTACAATCCTGGCAAATTAATACTAAATAATTGTTTTAACTACTTTTAAATTTTCGTGTCAATAATACTTGATCTTGCTCTAAAATAGATATTTGATTCATACTAAATTGNCTGTTTATTGATTCTTTTACCATTTGCTGAGCTACTAATGGTTTTACAATAATTTTTTTTAAAAAGTCTTTAGAAGTACTTAATGGGTTATCTGAAACTTCTTCACATAGGCCCCATTCTAATAATNTATCAGTATTTATTTTTTTACACGCAATAGTTAATAATTTTGCTTTTGAAGGACCAATTATAGATACTAATTTAGGAATTGTTCCCCAAGCATATGTAAAACCTAACTCAATCTCAGGAACATAAAAATATGAAGATGGANCACAAAATCTAAAATCACATGATAATGCTAGTGATACTCCACCACCTATACATGCTCCATCTATAGAAGCTACAGTAACTTGAGGAATATTTGTCCAGGCATCACACATTCTTAAACCTACCCTATTTTTCTGCCTAGCCTCTTCTAAATCTAATCCATCACCAAAGGCATTTTTCTCTTTTATATCATTTCCAGAACAAAAATTACCTTTTTCACCAGAAAGAATAACAGCTTTTACATCTGTCATATCTCTTAATTCAAGAGCAATTTTTTCTAATTCTAATTTAATACCATCAGATAATGCATTTCGTTTATTATGATTTCTTATAATTACTGATAATATTCCGTCTTCTGATAATTCNTTAGATACCTTAATATTATTCACTTTTTATATCCTTAATAGATATTTTACCTTTTGCCTCAGGAAAAATCCATAAACCTATCACCATTAAAAATTGAATTATAAGTATAATTAATACGCTTGCATATTTTTTTAATAATAAGGAAGTTTGTAACAAATAATAATCATATAAAAAGGCAACTCTTGATAAATCTGGGTTTTCAACAATAATGGCTACAAAACCGACAATTATAACTAGGGATGTCAAAATAACTTTATATTTAGTTGGCATGTTTTTACCTTTTATATTTTTCACTATAGCCGTTAAAAAGATGTCCTAAAAGGCTTCTATCAAGGTCAGAGGTTTTAAATAACCAGTCGGCTATAGGAAAAGTTAAATTCATATTTATTTTTGTCATTACGCCTTGGTCATGATGAGCTGCATGATGACGTCTTAAAGTATTTACGAACGGCAAATTTCTCAATAAAAAATTATCACCTACATGACAACAAAAATGCATCGATTCATAAATTAGATACATTGCTGTTGTAGTTATAATAAATAACCACCCTGTGTTAGGAGAAAACAACCAAGTTAGTAAGAGTAATCCAGGTATTGACATTAATGTAAAAACTATTAATGCATAAGGAGGAAAAAATGTTACTCTCCAATCATGAGCTCCTGCAAAACGCATTTCATCTTTGCTAAAAAATTGATGATGTTGCTGAGTATGCCTAGAATAAATAGCTCGAGCTCCAGGAAAATTCTGAGGCTTATGCATTACATATTTATGTAAAGCCCATTCAAAAATATTACTTANTATAAAAGTAATAGGAATTATAATAAGTTCCNAAGGAACTATACTATTTAAGCTAGTTATNTAATAGTATAACAATAAACCACCAATTNAATATATAATCGCTACATGTAAAGANCCATTATACCAACCATCAATCTGTTCTCTATAAGACTTTCTAAANTTTATTAATTTTTCATCTGGNTTAATATCATCTAACTCCATTAATACCTCCAAATAATATTACTAAATAATAATTGAAATAATATATGAATTATACACATTTTACGTAATAATAACATATAAGATATAAATTATATAAATAAATGGTTTATTTTGAAANATGNTANAAAAAAAATTCATATTAATAATTGGCGGAAATGGATTCTTAGGACAAGCAATACTNAATAAATTTGATTTAAAAAAATATAGCATCTCTATTTTAGACCCATCCTTAAATAAAAAANCTTTAAAAAATTATAAAACTAAACATTTATTTAAATTTAGCACTTTAGANAAAAAGGCAATGTCTANAGNTTTAAAAGCTGAAGANTGGGATTATATTATTCATTTNGCNGCATATGGAGGCACTGGCAACGGTCTCTTAANAGCTGCTAATGAAGACTTTNATCAAGCANTAAATATAAATGTNACAGNTTTTGCAAATCTGTTAGACAACTTAAAATATAAGAATACTAAAATAATATGGGCTAGCTCTACTGTNGTATTTGGAGAAGAAAGTCTTTATTCAGGAAAAACNNTAAAAGAGAATTCAAATTTAAAACCTTCCACTAATTATGGCTTAACTAANNTAATNGCTGAACAAGNNGCTNATTATTATATACAAAATTATAGAATGAATATTACTGGNATAAGGTATCCAATTATAATAGGACCGGGATTAAATTATAGAGGAGTTGCTGCAGGCATATCTGATATGGCGTTAGCTACAATGCAAAGAAATACAAAAACATTAATAGAAATGCCATCAACACCTCTCGATGTAATATATATAAAAGATGCTGCGGATATAGTTATTAAAATGATTAAAACTAATAGNAAATTGAAGAATATATATAATTGTCCATCTTTAAGAACTAGTGCTTTAAAATTAGCAAATGAATTTAAAAAANATTATNAGAATAATAATNTAGAAATTAATATCAATGGAATTGGTGCTACATATCCANTTATGAATTGGCAAAGGTTAAAAAAAGATATNAATTTTAAAATTAATTATACAGTAAAACAATTAATAGANGATTGGTTATTATTTAAGTAAAATGACAATCNACTTTACCAAGTTCAAAAAAATCCATAATCACATGATCGCCAGACTCGACAGTTAATGGTTTAATGCAGGTNCCTGTCATAATTATTTGGTTTTTCTTACAATTAANATTTAAGGAACTTAGTTCATTTATAATCCACGTAAGTGCTNTGAGAGGGTNTCCTAAAACATTACTACCAATTCCAATTTCAGATAACTCCTTATTTTTATAACAATTAACTTTAAAATTTGTAAAATCTATANTTTTAAAATCAGAATTGAAATGATCACTTAATATAAAATCACCAGCATAAGCATTATCAGCAATTGCTANATTACCTCCTACTTTATCAAAATTCAAAAACCTTGANTCAGGAATTTCAATAGCNGGNACCACACTATCTATACTATCTAAAATTTCATCAATAGNATATTCATTNGATCTAGGANAAATATCATTTAACAGTTTAAANGCAAACTCAGCTTCTATTTTTTTCATTATATTTTTATTTAATGATAGCGANGCNCCTGATTTATTATACCTTTCTTTCAACANCCTTCCTGCTANTGGTCCATCTACTCCAATATGTTTTTGCCCATCAACACTTGTCGCAGCAATTTTCCATCCAAAAAGAGTACTATTACTTAATGTTTCATAGCTCGCTTGAATTTTATATGCCTCNNTTTTGTNCTTTGGNATTNNTAANCTATCAATATTTTTATGAATTGATCTATTATTCCATGCTTTTAAGTAATTACCTGAATCTATTTCTAACAAGCTAACCTCCTTATATTTAATTATTTATTATCTGANCCCAGTGAAATAGAACGAATATGGTTAGAATCTTTTGGCATAGCNCCAACCCCTTTAGTTAAAGATGTTTCTCCTTCTACTATTTTATTTTTTAATACTCCTAAACCTTCTACTTCTACTTTAACTATTGATCCTGGCTCTACTGGTCTAGAATTTGCAGGAGTTCCTGTAAGGATTAAATCACCTTTATTAAAAGTAATAGATTTTGATAAATCTGCTAATAAATATTCTGGAGACCATAGCATATCATTAGTGTTTGATTTTTGAACTATTTTATCATTTACATAAGTAGTAATATTCTTATCTTTATAATCCCAATTTACTGCCACATCTGGACCTACAGCGCCTAAAGTATCCGTTCCCTTCACTCTTACCATACTATTTTCATCTGTATCTCTAAAGTCATGTAAACCAAAATCATTTGCAATCGTATAACCTAAAATATAATCAGTTGCGTTTTTTAAATCTATATTTTTAGCTGTCTTCCCAACTACTAAAGCTATTTCTCCTTCATAATTTAAAAATTTACAACCTAAAGGTCGAATTACTTCACCTAAATGACTATTAATACATGAAGTTGGCTTAAGAAAATATGTAGGAGCATCTGGTTGAACTCTTCTAAGTTCATTTAGTCTACTTCTATAATTTAAATGAACACAAACTATTACATTAGGTTCAACAGGTGCTAATAATTTATATTTCTGAGATGAATTATTAATTTCTGAATATATACCATCATTTCCATATACCGTTTTAATTTTATTATCTAAAATTATTCTTCTAAATGTTTGCATAAATATTCCTCTATTAATGACTTTAAGTATAAGATAGTTTTTAATTTTTTAATAATTAAATATAAATCCTATACATGATAAAAATTTATCCTTAATATATTTAAATACAAAAANTAATAATAAGGAAATAAAAATGAAANTTTTAATTATATNGCTNAGTTTATTATTTATNACNTCTTGNTCTACTTATGATGCCATAAAACAGAATGCAAGTGATGCGTATGAATGGACAAAAGATGCGGCTAAAGAAACAGTTGATGGTGTTAAAGAAGTTATTTCAGAATAATAGATAAGGGGAAAAATATGGCTAGTCATGCAACCGGTGATGGAAATATACCTTCAAGAGATGCAAAAAAAAATGGTCTAAAAAGAATTATGACTGTTGGTGGAGTTTATGGAACTCGAAATTACACTGTTAAAGACTTAAGAGATCAAAAAGGAAAAAAGACCTTAACGGAAACTGTTCCCTTTTCAGTTGAAGAGGCGGCNGCTGCTGAGGAAGCAGGTATAGACACAATGAAAGTAAGGTTTGACCCTAAAAACCCNGAATTAGCAATAGCTATAAGAAATGCAGCTCCTAATACATTTATGGCTTTTTCGTGCCCATTAATAGCGGCTGCAACAAAAGACGAGGCAGTAAGACTAGGTTATAGAGCCATGGAAATCGGTGCAGATGCAGTTATGACGCAATGGAGTCCAGAATTTATAGAGTCTGCAACAAAAGCTGGTATTCCTGTTCAAGGNCATGCAGGANTAGTTCCCAGAAGAAGTACTTGGACTGGAGGTTTAAAAGCTGTAGGAAAAACATTAGATGAAGCTATTTGGATNTATAATCAAATTAAAACTTTTGAAAGTGCAGGTGCTTATGCTGTAGAAGTTGAAGTTATNCCTGAAGATCTATTAATAGAAATTAGTAAAAAGACNTCTCTATTAACTTCATCTATTGGNGCAGGAAAAGGTGGAGATATCCAATTTTTNTTTGCNGANGANATCTTAGGTAATAATGGCCCTCCATATGTAAGACATTCNAAACANTANAANAACTTTTANGAACTAAAACAAAAAATGCAATTAGAAAGAATTGATGGCTTTANGCAATTTATTAAAGAAGTNCAATCAGGAGAATTCCCCAAAAAAGAGCATATAATATCTACTCCTGAGGGTTTAATAGACGACTTTTTAAAAAAAATTGGATAAAATAAAAAAATGGCAAAAATTTTAAAAAAANGTCAAANAGAGTTTTTTAACGAAAATGGNTACTTATTTCCAATTAAAATAATGACTGAAAAAAAAGCTTTATTATATAGAAAAAATTTAGAANAATTTGAAAANTCTAAAGGAAGAACAATTTCTGGTAATGATAGGCATAAATCTCATTTATTGTTCAAATGGGTAAANGATATTGTTAATGATGAAAAAATTTTAGATGTTATTGAAGATATNTTAGGTCCAGATATATTATGTTGGAGTTCTAATTTTTTTATTAAAGANGCAAATGATAATACTTTTGTATCATGGCATCAAGACTCAGGATATTGGGGTCTNGAACCGGATGATATAGTTACAGCTTGGCTNGCATTNTCTAATGCAAACTTAAAAACAGGACCTATGGAAGTNATACCNAAAAGCCATAAATGGAAAGACTTAGGGCATATTGANACTTTTAATAAAAATAATTTNTTAAGTCGTGGTCAAGAAATAGATATGGATTTATCAAAGTATGAATCAGTTGCTATGCCTTTAAATGCAGGAGAAATTTCATTACATCATGTAAAACTGGCACATTCATCAAAGATTAATACTACTCAAGATAGGCGAATTGGAATAGCTATTAGATATACAACTCCTAAAGTAAGACAAACTAAAGCAATTAATACTAAGGATTCTGCTCTTTTAGTTAGAGGAAAAGATAAATATAAGAATTTTATACATGAAACTCCTCCTAAATTTGATTTAGATCAAGATGCAATAGCAAATCATAAAGTTATTTCAGAAGCACACCATAAAATTTTAATGAACTAGTTCTTACTTGATTTTATATGAATATCTTTTCTTTTATAAACATCTTCATTTAATGATAGTCCTAATCCATTTCCGTCTGGAACTGTAATAAAACCATTTTTTACAGGTGGTAAAGCAGTAACCAAATTATCATACCAGCCATAATAGAAAGCTCTAACCATTTCCTGTATGTAGCAATTAGTATTTGCTAATGCTAGATGAGTACTAGCAGTCAAAGTAACTGGTCCTGTACAATCATGAAATGCTATTGGTAAGTGCCATATCTCAGCCATTGAAGACACTTTATTAGCTTCTGAAAATCCTCCTCCCCAAGAAATATCCATTATTATTTGAGAAAGGCTATTAAGCTCTAATAAAGATCTATAATCTGCTCTTCCTCCTCTTGTTTCCCCAACAGCAATAGGAGCCGAAGTGTTATTACAAACTTCCCTTAAGCTTGATAAATGGTCCATAAAAACCGGATCCTCTACCCATAAAAGATTATAATTTTCTAATTCTTTGCAGATATTAATTGCTTGGGGTTTATTCCACATAGAGTGCAATTCAGCCATTATATCTATTTTATCTCCGAGTTCCTTTCTAATTTTATTAAATGGTGAAAGCGCAATTTTCATATCTTCAGCTGAAATATACTGGCCTTTTGATTTTTCAGCGGCAAAATCAAAGGGCCAAATTTTCATAGCATCAATTCCAGAATCTAGAAGAGAATAAGCTAAATCAACAGGACTATTCAAAAAAGCATCTAAATCTTCAAATTTTTCTCTACTATCTAGACCAAAATTACTTGTACCTTGTGTAGGTAGCTTTCTAATATAATGTGAACCTGCACATGTATTATAGACTCTAATTTTATCTTTAACCTTACCTCCTAAAAGATTATAAATTGGTTGAGAGGTTTCTTGTCCCCATAAATCCCATAAAGCTATATCGATAGCTGAAGAACCTCTTCTTTCTGCAGATGCTCCTATAAAACCAGTATAACCTATTAAATTTTTTTGATGTAATTCAATATTCAAAGGATCTTTTCCTAGAAGATANGGTGCAATTATTTCATGTATATGCGCTTCTGCAGAAGCTGGGCCATAAAAAGTTTCTCCTAATCCAATAAGACCACTATCAGTTTTTACTTCTACAAGAAGTAAATTTGGAAATTCTTCTATTCTTAGTGTGTCTATACTAGATACTTTCATAATAAATTCCTTATGTTATAACTATAAAGTAATTAAAGCATAAAATATTTAAATGTATAATATTAATTAGGAAAAAAAACTGTGTTAAATATCAATGGAATAGCTCATATAGCTTTATCGGTAAAAAATATATCTAAATCAAAAGTTTTTTACAATACGCTTTTACCCTTTCTTGGTTTAACCCGAGTACATGAGGGTGACAAATCAATTTATCATGTAGGTGCAAGAACAGGAATCATGATTCAACAAATCGATGAAAATATGGATAGTGTTAACTTTAACCAAAATAATATAGGACTTCATCATTTTTGTTTTAGAGCCAGAGAAAGAAAAGATATAGATTTATTAGGTAATAAACTTAAAGAGATGAATGCAGTAATTGTTCGCGGCCCAATGGAAGGTAATTGGGCGCCCGGTTATTATTATATATTATTCGAAGATCCAGATGGTATTAGATTAGAAGTTAACTATGTTCCTGGAGAAGGTGTGTTAGACAAAAATATTAAATTTAATTCGAATAGAGATTATTTATAAAAATGACTATTACTAATTTAGAACTAAAAAAATATCATGATAATGGCTATATTACTCCTTCTTGGAAATTTACTTCAAAACAAGTTCAACTTCTTAAAAAGAATATTGATCAAATACTTATAAAAAATCCAAATATACGTCCAGAACAAATAGTTTGTCCACATATTAAAGGAGGAACTAAAGGAGAATTAAATAATATTAATCATAATTATTTTTTAAAATTAGCNCATACTAAAGAATTAATNAATATAATTAAATTAATTCTAGGCGANGATATATTATTATGGGGTAGTCAAATATTTTGTAANCCAGCTTATGATGGAATGAAGGTTCCAATGCATCAAGATGCCCATTATTGGCCAATACAGCCTATGTCTACTTGCTCNGTTTGGATAGCTGCAGATAGAGCTACAAAANGTAATGGTTGCTTAACTGTAATTGCAGGNTCNCATAAAAGGGAAACATTAAAACATNTCGTTAANAATGATAAAACAGCTCTNGATTCTGGGATCGAGGATCNATATTTAAAAAATAAANNAAAAGATTATATAATATTAGAACCNGGTCAGATATCCCTACATCATGCTAATTTAATTCATGGTTCNTATCAAAATNATTCTCCTTATAGAAGAGCTGGAATTGTATATAGATATATGTCATCTCATAGTAATTTTAANCGAAAAGTNAAAAACCATGATCAAAAAGATGGACATAGTGTAAANTANTCTAAAAGACCAATTTGGCTAATAAATGGAAGTAAAAAAAATAATACTTTAGTNAAAATTCATTATTAATATTNACTGNCTAAATTAACANAACCTTACAAGNTTTAATAAANAAAAANTTTATTCAAACTACTGGACACATNCCTCCATCAAGATTTATTGCNGCACCAGTAATAAANGAGCTTCTATNNGATGATAAAAANGCNACTAANTTAGCAAAATCAATTTCTTCCCCAACTTTACCCATTGGTACTTTTTTTGNTAATTCTTTATATAAAGTNTCTACGTTTGAATTNTGAGCTTTTCTCTCCCATTGGGCACTTTTAATCAATCCAATACAAATAGCATTTACTCTTATATTATATGGTGCATACTCGTTAGATAAAGACTTTGTTAAGTTTATTCCTGCAGCTCTTGTTACGGATGTNGGAAGTTGTGAAGCATTTGGTGCTTTTCCTCCTCCAATTGCAGCATTAATTATTGAGCCAGAATTTCTAGATTTCATATTAGGTAATACTAGTCGGCACATTCTAATTGCTGCCATCAACTTTAAATTNATATCCTCTTCCCAATCTTCATCTGAGACACCTTCAAAACTAAAAGCTGCTGAAGAACCTGCATTATTGACTAAAACATCAATGTTATTAAANTTTTTAANAGTTTGTTGAACTAAATTTTNACATTGATCTGGATTAGTGACATCACATTGAATATCTAAAATTTCGTTATTTGTTGCTTCCCTAATTATATTAGCTTTTTCTTTAAGATAATCTAACCTTCTTCCACATATTACAACTTTAGCTCCTTGTTCTGATAATAACTTGGCAGAAGCAAANCCTAAGCCATCACTNCCTCCAGTAATAAGAACAACTTTATCTTTTAAATTTAAATCGAACATAATTAAAATTTTCCTTCCGCTATAACTTCTTTATTATAAAAACCTTTTATTTCTTTATCTGAATATCCAAGATTTTTTAAAATACTTTTATTATCCATACCTCTAGTNGCTATATGATTGCCTGGNTTNCAGTTAGTTTTAGAAAANTTCCAAGGCAGNCCTGGTATTTTAATTATTCCTCCNTCTCCATCTTCAATATCTCTNATTNCTCCCCAGTGNCTNCCCCANTCTCCTTCAGCAAAATCTTTCATACTGTTTAATTTACCTACTGCCAAACCTACTTCTCCTACTTGAGCTTCTAAATCTTCAATGNTTCTAAAAGTAGAAGCCCAATCATTTACCTCTTTCATCAATTTTTTAAAATTCTTACGACGTAATTTGGCTGTGATAAATAGAGGATTTTCTAATAAATCTAAGCGTCTCATCATTCTTGCATAACGTGTAAATACAACTCCTAAAATTGGACTAGCTGCAATAACTGCTATATCTCCATTTGAAAGTTTTATGTAAGGAGANTCAGGAGCAGATAAAGCAAATGGTTCATCATCTCTATCATCCATNCCAGCTAATTCNGCATGTGCTCTTTCATTAACAGCTATCATTGTTGCNGCNAAAGANACATCTATATGTTGCCCTATTCCNGTCTTTTCAGCATTATGTAANGCAGCAAGACAAGACACTGCGGCTTCTAATCCCGTATAAACATCTGCATGAGAAAAATCGCTTTGCATACTAGAAAAATCATCTAANGCCGTACCAACATGTTTAAANTTNGTATGNGCAGTTCCACACTCTGCATGTACTGTAGGTGCAAATGCGGCTCTTCCTCTTANTGGACCATTTTGCCCATATCCACTAATTGANACATATACGGCTTTTTTNTTTAATAATTTAATACTNTCATAATCTAAGCCAAAAGCACTTAAAGTTCCGGGTCTAAAATTTTCGGCAATTATATCTGCATCAGNACATAATTTTCGNACTATCTNTCTTCCTTCAGCCTTATTTAAGTCTAAAGAAATACATTTTTTTCCTANATTTTGCTGAACNAAATAATGGGAAAAATTNCCACTTATAGGNGTACCCAATCNAGCTAAATCTCCAGTTTCTGGATGNTCTATTTTTATAACTTCTGCTCCCATATCAGAAAGCATTTTTGTAAAGTGCGGTCCTGCTAATACTCTAGTAAAATCAATTACTTTTATACCTTTTAAAGGTCCAGACATTTTTATTTTCCCTTAAAGTTTATAGCATTTAACTTTCCAGCTAAAAAAGAAACTCCTTTTTTCGCATCTTCGGAAGTTAAAACTTTATTATTAGATTTTTTCATATGTTTATCAGCTNCATTAATTCCACTTAAAGCTGTAATATTTGCAATTTTTTTAATTTCTTTAAATGATGTAGTAGGTCCNGTAGAAAGTTGCTTAGAAAAAGATATTGCGGAATCTAAAAGTTTTAATTCTGGNACCACCATNTTTATTGCCCCCCATTTTTCTAGAGTTTTTGCATCGTACCTTCTTCCAAACATAGTCATCTCTTTNGCTCTAGCAATTCCTACTCTATTTACNAATCNTTGAACNCCNCCAGATAATGGCATTAGTCCTACAGAAGCTTCAACTAAACCTATTCTAGCAGTATCTGATGCAATGATAAAATCACAACCTAAAGCAAGTTCAAATCCTCCTCCTAAAGCTCCACCCTTTATTGCTGATACACTCGGCACTTCTATTTTTTCTATAATTTTAATTAATCTCATAGGATCATTTTTTGATTTAGGTTTGGATAAAAATTTAGGATCTGCTCCTGCTGAAAAATGTTTTAATTTTGTTGAGATCATTATTGCTCTTGCAGATTTCTTCTTACATAGTGTAATTTTATTTTCTAACGAATCTAAAAACTTATCATTTAATAAATTATTTGGAGCATTATTTAACATTAAAATTGCTAATTTATCTTCCATGGTCATTAAAACTAATTCTTTTTTCATATCTATTTCCTTTGAAAAATAATTATCTACCTAATTTTTTTATAATTATGTCTACTTTGTTTTCAAAATCATGTCCTTGTTTAATAAAGATAATATCAATTTGAATTAAAATATTATCTACCCTATGCAGCTCTACAATATCAAATACTCTATATCCAATATTTTCCATATAATTTATATGTTCATAAAAATTAGGAGCACCTATGTTATACTCACCCATAAATGGTACTTCCAAAATAATTACTGATGATTTCTGGACTAATCTATTACCTCCCTTTAAAATAGGAATTTCAGCACCTTGACAATCTA
The DNA here is from genome assembly GCA_002720535.1 of Candidatus Pelagibacterales bacterium. Lineage (GTDB taxonomy): Bacteria > Pseudomonadota > Alphaproteobacteria > TMED109 > TMED109 > TMED109. The sequence goes on from PBIU01000009.1 coordinate 85,465, forward strand.
TTTTTATTAATTCAAAAACTTCATTTTTATTAAATACTAAATCTAAAGTATTGGTACTTCTTTTAATTTCTTTACAATCATCAAAATACCCTGTGTTTTCTTTAAAAAGGGAGTCCCCTGTATTTCTTTTTTCATACCAAGTAACAAGGTGCTCTATTTCGTCTAATAATATGTTTTTATAATTTATATTATCGTATTTTATTCTTAATTTTTCTAACTCTTCATAATCTATAGCCTCAATTAATGTATACTCTGCTTTAGGAAATACTTTTTTCTTAATTTCTAAGCTCCATTTACCTTTATTAGCTCCGATATCAAGAATNTTTTTAGGTTCAAACCCAAAAGATTTTAATTTTTGCAGGGCGTTTACTATCATATTATTACCTAACTAATTTNTTTTGCTTTACCACCAATGGAGGACATCTATGAATATCATAGTACTCTTCCTGACAATCTAAACAATAAAAGCACTCATTCATATCTATTTTTCCATTATTTTTAATAGCCTGAGTAGGACAAGATCTTTCACATAAATGACAAGGATTACCGCACTCTTTTCTCCTTAATAAAATACTGAATAACCTTAATTTCCCGCCCAATGCAAGTGCTGCACCTAAAGGACATATATATCTACAATAAAATCTACTTATAAAAATAGATATAAATAATAAAATAATAGCGTAAAGAACATAATGAAATTCTCTGAAAAATTTCAAAGTTATTGAAGTTTTAAATGGCTCAACTTCAGTCATTAATAATGCAGTATCTAAATCTATAAATAGAAATAAAGTTATTATAAATAAAATTATATATTTTATATAAATTAACTTTGTATGAAATACATCTTTAATCTTAAATTGAATTATACCTAAACTACGGGATAAAATATTAATAATTTCCTGTAAGGATCCAAATGGACATAACCATCCACAAAAAAAACCTCGGCCTAAAATTGTAAATGATAAAGCTGTAGTCATTGATATAACTACAATCAATGGATCAAATACAATAACTGAATAATTAAAATTTGACACAAATATAAGTTGTAAATAATTAAAAATATTTACTATAGTCAGCTGAGCCCCTGTAATAAATCCTACCCATATCAAACAAAATAATAAACATGTAATTCTTATAAATGAAAATATTTTGCGTTTTCTTGTTAGAATATCCTTATAATATAAAACTAGACTACAAATTAAAATAAATATCATCAAAATGATGATATTAAGCATTTGTGGTTTCCATACATCTACCCAATTGATACCTGAAATATTTTCTAAATTTACATTAGTAGGTTCTATTATTAATCTACTTGGTGGAGTGTAAGGTATAAAAATTAAGTCATGTGTTTTATTTTCAGGAGCATTAAAATTTAAAACTAACGTGCTCTCTTCAGCTGGATCAAATTTCCCTGGATTATTTATAAACAGTAAAGAAATTTCATTAAAAAACCTCGGCGTAGAATCTTCTATATTTCTAGTAAACATAAAGTTTTTTCTATCACTAGTTCTAAAATAAAATTTATTTGTACCTTGCTGTAAATAAAATCTATCAAAATAAGTTTTAGCTAAACCTTTGTTCTCACAATTTTTTATATTAATTGATGTTTTATATTTTAAACATTTTCTAGGCACTAATAGCGAAAATTCTCCATTAGTTGCAATAAAAAACCCTTTGTCGTTTATATCTTGTCCACTTCTAAAAAATTTTTTTAAATATTCAGTCTTTCCAAATATATTTTGGCCTATCCCTACAGGATTAGCATAAGCAAAATACACATCTAAAAATAATTTGTTACTAGAATTGTAATTTATAGTTCCATTATGCTCTGAATAATAACTTTTATTATTAGATATGGAGCCATCTTTAAGCATTTCATTCCATTTTAATGGCTTAAAACTATTATGATCTAAAGTAGTTGACTGATTATTATTTAAACCAATAAGATTTAAAATTTTGTTTACTGATACAATTATAGATTGATGCATTAATATAGAAGTAATAGTAGCTGAAGAAACTCCATCAATATTATGATCTTTATTTTTTGAATTAATACTTAAATTTGAAATACTTTTATTCTTATATTGCAAAATAAATTTATATAGAACGCTTTCATTAATACCTTTGCCTTCATATCTAACTTCACCTTTATCATATAAAAATAAAGGCTCTGAATGAGAAAGTAATTTAGCTGCCAAAATTTCGCCATTTTTAGACAAATAAATTAAAATATTAAATTCTGCAGAAGAAAAACCTAAAGCATCAGAAAAATTTGATGTCAAAAAAGCATAGCCCCGTAAATTATTTAAAGAATAAACCTCTAAAATATCCTTATAATTTTCTGATACTTCTATATTATCAATTTTAGAATCAAGTGATCTCAACTCTTCTAGAGTAATAAGCTCATTATCNGCATANGATGCATTAATTATTAACACAAATAATATTAATAAATTTATGANAAATTTCATCTACAATCCCTCCCAACGATTGTTGAAGTATTTTTTAAATCATAAATCTAAAATTTATAATCTTTAAACTGTTCCCTTAAAGCTAATTTTTGGATTTTTCCCGTTGCTGTATGAGGTAAAGAGTCAACAAAAACTACATCATCAGGCATCCACCAAGANACAATTTTATCTTTTAAAAATTCTAATATTTCTTCTTTAGACACTTCTGCATTTTCNTTTTTTACAATTATTAATAAAGGTCTTTCATCCCACTTTGGATGAAAAACACCAATTACNCCTGCTTCCANAACTGANGGATGTCCNACAGCAAAATTTTCTATNTCAATNGANCTAATCCANTCTCCTCCAGATTTTATAACATCTTTAGTTCTATCAGTTATTTGCATAAAACCATCTTCATCAATAGTNGCTACATCACCNGTCATGAACCAATCATCTTCTCCATGAGTTTCACTATTCTCNATATTTAGATATCCAGAACAAATCCATGGNCCTCTNATCCAAAGATTNCCAAAATCTTTCCCATTATTTGGAAGAGTAATNCCACTTTCGTCTGTTATTTTTATTTCTACACCATANACNGGNCTACCTTGTTTTACTGCAACATCTAATCTTTCTGAAAAACTNTGTCCAGCATGTTTTGATAAAGGTCTATTTATAGTTCCAATAGGTGAAGTCTCAGTCATACCCCAACANTGNAATACTTCTACACCATATTTTTCATAAAACTTCTCCATCATAAATCTTGGGCAAGCTGAACCNCCNACAACACANCTTTTTAAAGATTCTAGTTTTTTACCAGATTGTTCTAAATANTCAAAAAGCATTAACCAAATNGTNGGAACAGCNGCCGTAAANGTAACCTTTTCATTTTCAATAAGGCTTTGTACACTTTCACCGTCAAGGTGTCTTCCTGGTAAAACTAATTTTGCNCCTATCATAGTAGTAACNTANGGAATNGCCCANGCATTAGCATGAAACATTGGTGCAATTGGCATTATTACATCTCTAGCTGANAGNTTCATNGCATCAGGAGCTGCAGCNGCAAATGCATGTATAACAGTTGACCTATGNGCATANAAAACACCTTTTGGNTTNCCNGTAGTTCCAGAGGTATAACATAATGANGANGCAGTNTTNTCNTCAAATATAGGCCAATNAAAATCTCCATTTTCATTATTAATTAATTCTTCNTAGCNTATTAAATTTTTAATAATNTNAGANTCTGGCATANTTTCTTTATCACATAGCACNATNATTTTTTCTATTGTNGATANTTTNTCNATNAGNTTTTCTATTAANGGTATAAAATCTATATCAATAAATAAAAACTTATCNTTAGCATCATTAATTATAAAAACNAGTTGTTCTGGAAATAATCGAGGATTAATAGTATGACAAATNGACCCTATACCTGATACTCCAAAATATAACTCATAATGCCTTAAATTACTCCANGCCATAGTAGCTATGGTATCACCTTTTTTAGCTCCTAATTTAATTAAAGCCTGCGCTAATTTTTTTGATCTAATATTTACATTTTCATAATTAGANCTAGTAATTTTATCTTTACTNTCAGCACTAATAATTTCTGTTTTTCCATGATANCTAGCTGCGTGCTCTAATAGTGAAGAAATCAAAAGAGGTCTATCTGATATTAATCCATGCATAATTACTACCCTTTATCNAAAAAATATTTAAAAATAGTTTTTTTAGTTAATAACCTTGAATATACTATATTTAAAAATTAAGAGTATTATATGAATTTAAAAATTGCAATAATTGGTTCGGGNCCTTCAGCATTTTATACTGCTCAGTCNCTAATTAAGAAAAATATAGATTGTGAAATAGATATAATTGAAAAATTATTTTGNCCTTATGGNCTAATAAGGTTTGGNGTNGCACCTGATCATCAAANTACAAAAAATGTTTCAAGAGTTTTTGAAAGAGTATTAAATGATCCAAAAGTAGAATTTTTTGGTGGAATTGANATAAATGAATCTCNAACAGTTAACGAAATTNTGGAAATTTATGATGCNGTAGTNATAGCCACTGGNATGGNTAAGGACAGAGAATTAAATATAAATGAAAAAAATAAGACTGGATATTTTGGAGCAACANAATTTGTAAATTGGTATAATGGNCATCCTGAATACCAANACTTAAATCCAAATCTAAATACNANTTCAGCTATAATTATAGGAAATGGAAATGTNGCTATTGACTGTGCAAGGATTTTAGTNAAGACAATNAAAGAATTACAAGANACTGATATAACAAAAGANGCNTTAANTGCACTAAAAAATTCTTNTATAAAGAATGTNTANATNATTGGAAGACGTGGGCCATTAGATGCTAAATTCACTACGGTAGAAATTAGNGAAATGGNAGAATTATTAGATTGTGATTCAATATTATCTCCTGGTACAATNAANAATATAGATGAAAAGNTAATGAATGATGATATNTCTAAGCAATATANAATATTAACATCATTTANCGAAAATAAGCCNAAAGATTCTGATAAATCTAAAACTGTGNAATTTAAATTTCATCTAAGNCCTNTAGAATTTNTAGGACAAAATAAAATAAGTGGCTTAAAATTNAAGAATAANCTANNTNCNNATGANAACCCNNNANTTATTAATGCAGGTNTNGTTATTAGNGCTATTGGATATCTNGGTNATAAAATATNAGGAGTNNAATCAGATAAATCTGGNATGTTANTTNACCANGATAATATTATNAAAGATAGATTNTATNNAGCTGGATGGATNTCTAGAGGTCCAAGTGGNGTTATTGGNACNAACAAACATGATGGCTCTAAAGTNGCAAATCACATAGAAAANCANGTTAAAAGTAAAAATAGTTCTGGAAGGAAAGGTTTAAAAANTATTTTNAGTTTAAAAAATAAAAGATATATTTCTAAGNANGAATGGTTANAAATTGATNAAGAAGAAATAAAAAGAGCTAGAAAANNTTCNCCAAGATTAAAATTTACTTCTCATAAAGAAGTATTTAANTTTNTAGATAATATCTANCTAAAGGAAAAATNAATGTCACTTGATGANAATTCATTTTCTATATTTTTAGATACTATAAAAAAGTTTGTTGATAACAAACTTATTCCAAGAGAAGAAGAGGTAGCTGAAACTAATAGTATACCTGAAGATATAGTTGAAGAAATGAAAAATATAGGTCTATTTGGAATTTCTATACCAACAGAATATGGNGGATCAAATCTTTCTATGGAGCAAGAAGTNNAATTNACATTTGANTTAGGAAGAGCTTCTCCAGCNTTTAGATCTATNGCNGGNACTAATATAGGAATNGGATCACAAACTATTGTNATGTCAGGTACGGATGAACAAAANNAAAGATACCTTCCAAAATTTTCTACAGGAGAAATAATAGGNTCATTTGCTCTTACNGAACCAGATTCNGGNTCTGANGCTATGTCNATTAAAACCTCNGCTAAAAAAGTAGGTAATGAATATCTTATTAATGGNACNAAAAGGTATATTACTAATGCTCCAATAGCAGGNGTTTTTTCAGTNATGGCTAGAACTAAAGAAGAAAAATCTTCTTCTTCTATTTCTTGTTTTTTAGTGGACNCTAAATTACCTGGAATTACAATAGGTAAACCAGATAGAAAAATGGGNCAAAGTGGTGCATTAACTGCAGATNTAATATTNGATAATTGTAAAGTTAATAAANATGCCTTATTAGGAGCAAAAGAAGGAATAGGTTTTACAACCGCAATGAAAGTTNTAGATAAAGGTAGACTTCATATATCAGGTATATGCGTAGGTTTATCAGAAAGATTGTTATTTGAANCTTTAAAATTTGCTACTAATAGAAANCAGTTTGGTGAAGAAATATCTAATTTCCAATTAATTCAAGCNATGATTGCAGANAGNAAATCTGAAATTTTAGCTGCTAAGGGACTNATAATTAATNCAGCAAAAATGAGAGATGAAGNNAAAAATGTNACNTTAGANTCTTCTTGCGCNAAATTATTTTGCTCAGAAATTTTAGGNAAAATAGCAGANAGAGCNGTNCAAATACATGGGGGNGCNGGTTATATGTCAGAATATGCTGTAGAACGCTTATATCGTGANGCTAGATTATTTAGAATTTATGAAGGAACTAGTCAAATACAACAATTNATAATTGCAAGAGAAACAATAAAAAATTTTAAAAACTAATATATTTTTTCAAGTAAATTAATTTTATCTTTTATGCTGTCTGATAAAGGACNAGATTTNTGGNTNTCTTGATCAGAGTTTACCCAAATTACTTCTCCAGANGCCAAACAATTATCTTCGNCNTCTGGATGAATTTCTATATAAAATGTTAAACTAGAATTACCTATTTTTTTTACTTTTAAGCATACATCTATAATTTGATCAAAATAAATTGGAGCTTTATATTCAACTAATGTTTTTACAGTATGAAAATCTTCATTTTTTTCTTTAACTTCATTAACATAATCATAATTTATGTGACGTAAATACTCAGTCATAGCTGTNTCAAAAAAAGTNAAATAATGAGCATTAAAAACTATACCTTGTGCATCTACTTCAGAGTAACGTATTCTAAAGGANTAATGAAAATTAAATTGCTCTCTACTCATTTCTAGTCTTTATAATTAAAATTGTGATGAATTAAAAGACATCTCAGATGGAACAGTAATAGCTTCTAACATAGAATTTNCATCAACATCTTTNAGCATAGNTTCNGANACATATATCTCCGCTAATTTTAANGTATTTTTAATTCTAACAACACGNGCTTTTATAGGNTCTATCCCATTTAATGTNTTAAGCGCTAACCTAACTGCTTGATCTCCATCTTTCATNGGAATAGGAATTTTACCACCTTCCAATTTAGAACTTGCTACAACATTTGCATAAGTTGTAGGAAAATCAATTTTATCAAATAATTTTTTTGTTATAACATCCGCTGCAGCAAAACCTGTCGCATTTCCTTTAGTTTTATCGGTTAGATCTAATAAAACAATTTTTGAAACATTAGGTTTTTCAAATCCGGGCTCATTTTTATTACCAGTTATATTAGGGTCACAACCACCACCACTGATTTCTTTTCCAATTTCATCTATCACTAAAACATCAATTTGATCAAAACATATCTTACCCATTAACTTTTTGGCCATAGCTTGTAAATTAGCTTCTTTGTCAAATAATTGATTAGCAGGAATAGCTTCTACAATTGCTGTATGATCATAAGCATCTTCTACTAGACCTACACCAAATAAAAAATTAATTTTTTCTAATAAATGTTTTGCTGCATTAGGTAAGGCAGTTCCAAAATTACTCATTGGATAAGATCCATGGAGCTCACTAGCACCATTAATTTTACCCATTCCAATAGTCATCATTTTCACTATACCACTTTCAATAGATCCTCTAAAATTTGTATGAGGTTTAACTCTATTTATTAAAATAACTCCATCAGCTTCATATGCAAATTTGTCCATATGAACCTTTGTGCCATCATCTAATACAACTGGAACAACTGTATCCATTGTAGCTCTTACCTCTGCTCCAACTTTATCTTCAGTAACCCCATATCCTGCCAAAAGTGCTGTTTGATTTTCTACTGTGCCACCACCATGGCTTCCCATAGCCGGAAATATAAATGGAACAGCCCCTAATTCTTTAAGTGAAGTCACTAATGATTTAACTGCAATATCTATGTTTGCAACACCTCTACTTCCTACTCCTATAGCTATTGATGCACCAGCTTTTATAGTTTGAGTAATTTCAGGTTTTAAAATTTCATTTTTAACAGCTAAGGCCACATCTTCTATTTTATGATCCTCAAAATTTTGTTTTACTTTGATCATTTTTGGTATATCAAAATCTAACCCACCTGGAATATTTATTTGTAAATTATCAAACATACTGCGCTCCCATTTTATAAATATATAAGTAAAANTAACTATAACATAAAAAAATATAATTTAAATTTATTCTTGCATAATATATGAGAAAGAATGATCATATATATCCATATGTAAAAAGGTAAAATAAGTATTATGAAAAATATAATAGAATTAGAAACTGGAACTAGACAATTATTATCTCATATACATGGAAATGTTGGAATAATAACATTAAATAGACCCGAATCTAAAAATGCATTGTCAGATGAGCTAACTCCCGCCTTAAGAAGGCAAATTTCAAACTTTAATATAGATGATAGAGTTAATGTCCTTATTCTTACAGGGGCCGGTGATGCTTTTTGTGCAGGAGGAGATGTAAAGTCTATGAATTCCTCCAATTCAAAAAAAGGTGGGTGGAGTAAAAGTACATCTGAAAAAATAGTTATAAAAAATTTGCAAGAAAAACAAATGACTTTAACGCACAATCTTTATAATTTTTCTAAACCTACAATTGCTGCTTTGCCTGGAGCGGCTGCAGGAGCTGGATTATCTATAGCTCTAGCATGTGATTTTAGATATGCTACTGAAAATGCTTTTGCAATCGCTGGTTACGGAAAAATAGCTTTAACTGGAGATTATGGAATGTCATGGCTTTTACCAAGAATAGTAGGTGTTTCTAAAGCCAAAGACATGATGCTAAGTAATTCTAGAGTTTTGTCTAAAGAAGCTTTATCTTTAGGATTATTTGATAAAGTAATTAAAGGAAATAATTTATTAAAACCTTGTATAGAATATGCCAATATTTTGAGTAACTTTTCACCAATTGCTCTCAAAGCAATGAAAGATAATATTCAAAGTTCATATAACCTAAGTCTAGAGGAATCATTAAATAAAGAAGCTGTTGAGTTAATTAAAGCTTCTAAGTCAAATGATCATAAAGAAGGCATAAGAGCGTTTGTAGAAAAAAGAAAACCTCAATTTACTGGAAGTTAAATGACATGGTTTCAAAATAATTTCACAAAAGCACTAAATATTAAATTTCCTATTATTCAAGCACCTATGGCTAGTGCAGCAAGTATAGAATTGGCTGCAGCAGTTTCAAATGCAGGAGGATTAGGTTCATTAGGATTAAGTTACCATAAAATAGAAAATATCTTACCTGACTATAATAAAGTATTAAACAAAACTAACCAAAGTATAAATCTAAATTTTATGACGCATAAAGAGCCAAGAAAAAATGATATAAAAGCACAAAAGTACATGAATGAAGTTAAAAAATATTATGTTGAATATAATATTCCTAATATTCCTAACTTAGTAAATACGACTGAAACATTTAATGAAGAACATCTTGAACTACTGCTTAAAATGAATCCTAAGGTTGTTAGTTTTCATTTTGGATTGCCAAAAGATGAATATATTAAACTTATTAAAAATCAAAATATATATATTCTTAGTTCAGCAACTACTGTAGAAGAAGCAAAAATATTAGAAAATTCTGGCGTTGATGCAATTATTGCACAGGGTTATGAAGCTGGAGGACATAGAGGAACATTCTCTTCATCTTATAAAGCAGGAGAAATTGGGTTATTTTCTTTATTACCGCAAGTTGTTAATGCAACATCTGTTCCTATTATTGCTGCAGGTGGAATTGCAGATGGAAAAGGGATAGCAGCTGCACTAATTCTAGGGGCAAAAGGTGTTCAGCTTGGTACCGCGTTTTTATCTTGTCCTGAAGCTTCTGTTCATCCACTNTGGAAAGATGCTTTAAATAATGCATCAACTAGAGAAACAAGAATAACATCTGCATTTACAGGCCGTCCTGCNAGAGGAATAGTAAATCGTTTANTCAANGATATGGAATATAAANATGATATNATTCCTGATTTTCCAACCGTAGGATCTATTATTAAACCACTNGCAAATAAAGCNGCAAATAATGGTAATGATGACTTTCTATCTCTTTGGGCAGGTCAATCCGCTTCTATGAATAGAAATATTTCTGCAACTGAATTAGTGNAATTATTGGTAGAAGAGACATCTTTAATATTTAATAATTTGCATAAAAATTAAATTAATATTTCCCTAATATTTTAGCCATTTTCTCTTTTAATAATAAAATACCTTTTAAAGGCCTTACCATAACTTTAAAATTAGTAATTTGATTATTTTTCCATGAAATAATATCTATGCCATTAATATATATGTCATCTAATTTGCATTCAAATTCACATATTGCCTGATTGTTATCTTGCATTTCGTTTATATAATTAAATGAATTATCAAAAAGCACTTCAGAAGCTGCTTTTAGATAAATTTTAGTAATTTTTGCTCCTTTTTGAGGTGTATGTACTACTGGAGAATAAAAAATTGCATTCTCTGATATTAAATTATCAAGAATACTTATATCTTTGGTGCGAACATATTTATGCCATTTTTCAATTACCATTTATCACCTTGTTATATTAAATTAAATTTAAAGTAATAATATAGTATTTAATTTAACTTGACGTAACAATATTATTATTAGAAATANTGCTCATGAATCAATTAAACGAAAATATAAATAAAAGAAGAACTTTTGCAATAATTGCCCATCCAGATGCTGGTAAAACAACACTAACAGAAAAATTATTACTATTTGGAGGAGCTATTCAACTTGCTGGAGCAGTAAANGCAAGAGGNAACCAAAGAAGAGCTACCTCCGACTGGATGAAAGTTGAAAGAGAAAGAGGTATATCAGTTTCTTCATCAGTTATGACTTTTTCATATAANGAAAAAATCTTTAATTTACTTGANACTCCNGGTCACCAGGACTTTTCTGAAGATACCTATAGAGTTTTAACTGCCGTTGATTCTGCAGTAATGGTTTTAGATGGCGCTCAAGGAATTGAAACCCAAACAAAAAAATTATTTGAAGTATGTAGATTAAGAGATATGCCCATTNCAACNTTTATAAATAAAATGGATAGAGAATCTAAAGACCCGTTTGATTTAATNGATGAAATCGANCAAACATTGCAAATAGATGTATGTCCAGTTAGTTGGCCAATAGGAATGGGTAATAGGTTTTTAGGTTGTTATGATCTAATTAAAGACCAACTAATTTTAATTAATAAAGAAGATAAAAATAAAAAGCCTGAAATTATAGACACTTTAAAAGGTCTAGATGATCCAGAACTAGAAAAGAAAATCCCATTAGCAGCTCTTAAAGAGCTTCGTGAACAAATAGAAATGGTAAGAGGTTTGTGCAAACCTTTTAACAAACAAGCTTATTTAGAAGGTAATTTAACTCCTATTTATTTTGGAAGTGCTATAAACACTTTCGGGGTTCAAGAATTATTAAATGGACTTGCAGATATTACCCCATCCCCTAGGATGCAACCATCTATAGAACGAAATGTAATTCCAGAGGAAAATAAAGTATCTGGTTTTATATTTAAAATTCAAGCAAATATGGATCCTAAGCATAGAGATAGAATTGCTTTTATGCGACTATGTTCTGGACACTTTAAACGAGGTATGAAACTAAAACAAATTAGAACTGAAAAAAGCTTAACTCTTCATAATGCTATACTTTTTTTAGCCCAAGATAGGGAATTAGCAGAAGAAGCTTTCGCAGGAGATATAATTGGTCTTCCTAACCACGGTAATTTACATATTGGAGACTCTATTACCGAAGGAGAAAATTTAAATTTTACTGGATTACCTAGTTTTGCACCTGAATTTCTTCAAAAAGTCAGACCAGAAGACCCTATGCTTACAAAACACTTAGCTAAGGCTCTTCAACAATTAGCAGAAGAAGGAGCAGTGTCTACTTTTAAAAGGCATTTAGGAGGAGACTGGATTGTAGGAGTAATAGGACAATTACAATTTGAAGTTTTGGCTGATAGAATAAGAACAGAATATGAAGTCCCTGTAATATTTGAAAATAGTAATTTAGTAACAGCAAGATGGATTAGCTGTGATAGTAATAATATATTAAATCAATTTCTTAAAAAAAATACAGATGCTACTTGTGATGACCATAAAGAAAATCCAGTTTTTTTAGCTAGAAATAATTGGCACCTTGAGCATACAATGGAAGAATGGCCTGATATAAAATTTCTAAAAGTTAAAGAGCATAGTGACTAATTATCTTTTACTATTAGCTCGTGTGTTTGGAATACCAAACTCTTCATAACATATTTGTGCTAATTGGCTTATTCCATCTGTAATAATTTTATCTGTAGGATTAGCAAAACATAAACGTATTTTATTTATTCCATCTTCTGATTTACTAACCCATTCTGAACCAGGGTTAAGTGCCACTCCTTTTTCAGATGCCACTTTGTATAGTTGATTGGTATTTATAATATCCGGAAAAGTAATCCAAATAAAAATTCCTCCTTTAGGTTTGCTAAATTCTGCAATGGAACCAAACTCCATATCAAGACATTCCATCATTAAATTACATTTTCTTTCTAGCTCTTTTACAAGTTCCTCTGTATGTTTTTTATAATTACTTTTACAAAAATCTGCTAAAATCATTTGTTCAATAGCACCGGACCCGCCATCATTTTTATATGCCAAAATTTTACTTATTACTTTCCATGAAGCAATTATATAACCTACTCTTAAAGCAGGNGCTATTGACTTAGAAAATGAACCACAATAAATAACTCTTTCATCATTACATAAAGAGTAAATAGATTTAGGTCTTGTTCTATCCCATGTTAAATCTGCATAACAATCATCTTCAAAAATAAGAAAATTATATTTTTTTGCTATTTCAAGTATTTTATGTCTTCTTGCTTCAGGCATAATTGTGGCAGTTGGGTTTTGAACAGTAGGAATTGTATATAAATATTTTGGAAAAATACCTTTTGCATTTAATCTCTCTAAGGTTTGCACTAAGTGATCAATACATATTCCTTCGTTATCAAGTTTGACTCCTTCATGTTTTACTCCCAAACTTTCTAACCTTGAAATTGCTCCTCCATATGTAGCTTCTTCTACTAAAACGGTATCACCTTTTTGCAAAAGTAATGTATTTACTAAATCCAGAGCTTGAAGTGAACCAGAAGTTAATAAAATATTACTANTNTCAANCNTCATCCCTATATAATCTTCTAAATAAGTAACTAAAAAATCTCTAAGAGCTAAGTTGCCCTGAGGTCCGCTATTATGACCATATAGTGCTAAGTTTTTTCCTTCTCTTAAAATTACACTTTCTGCTGACTTTACTAATTCCTTTACAGGAATATTTTTTTCTGAGTTNTGCCCTCCAACAAAATTATACTCAGGAAAGCCATTGTAAGCTCCAGATGCATTTGGTAAACCCTCCGCAAAAAAATTTTCTATTTTATAAGTCATTATAGCTCAACTTTAGTTATATTATGTTTGTTAAAAGCTTCATATGTTGCCTCAACTGATCCTGGAAGATCTACTGGTTTTGTTGCATTCATAATTACATATGTATCAAAGCCAGCAATTGATGCATCTACAGCGCTATATGCAACACAGAANTCTAATGCAAGCCCACAAACAAATACCCTTTTAACACCCATAGTCTTAAGAGCTCCTTCTAATCCAGTAGGGGTTACTCTATCATTTTCCCAAAAAGCTGAATAAGAGTCTATCTCTTTTCTAAAACCTTTTCTAATAATAGTATTAGCTTTTAAAGTATTTAAATCNTTATGAAAATCTGCNCCGTTTGTTCCTTGTACACAGTGAGCTGGCCATANAGTTTGTTTGCCATAAGGCATATCAATTGAAGAAAAAACATCTTTATCAGAGTATTCAGTTACAAACGAACTATGATTTATAGGATGCCAATCTTGAGTTAAAGCAATATTACTAAAACTTTCTTGTATTAAATTTATATTTTTTATAATCTTATCACCATCCTTTACTCCTAAGCTTCCTCCCGGACAAAAATCATTTTGCACATCTATGATAAGTAANATATCACTATCTGAACCTGCATTTACGTTGCTTAAGGATACCTTATTATCTGCATATGCACTTGAAATAAAACCTACCGAATGGGTAGCTAATGATGAAATAATAGAATATTTAATAAATTTTCTTCGATTTAAAACCATAGTAACCTTCCTAAGAATTTAAAAATAAAAAAACATTATAGCATAAAATATTTTATTATAATATATTTTAACTGTGTATATATCAAATAAGTGAATTATAAAAAATATTATTTAAAACGATACGGTAAATTTTATATGAAAAAAATTATGTTATTAGGATCTGGTGAACTCGGTAAAGAGGTTATAATAAGTGCACAAAGATTAGGTTGTGAGGTTATCGCAGTAGATAGATATGATAATGCTCCGGGTATGCAAGTCGCTGACAAATATGAAGTAATTAATATGCTTGANGAGCAAGAACTGAAAAAATGTATTAAAAAACATAAACCAGACTTAATTGTTCCCGAAATAGAAGCAATTCGAACTGAAGTCTTATTAGAAATTGAAAAAGAAGGACAAACTGTTATTCCTACGGCAAGGGCGGCAAACCTTACTATGAATAGAGATAGAATTAGAGATCTAGCAAAATCTATTGGATTACCTACAGCACAATATCAATACGCTGAAAATATTAATGATTTTACTAAAGCTGTTGAAGAAATTGGAATTCCATGTGTTGTTAAACCCGTAATGAGCAGCTCAGGAAAAGGACAAAGTACTGTAAATTCTACTTCAGATATTGAAAATGCATGGAATTATGCCATTGAAGGTGCAAGAGGAGATAGAGTAAGAGTAATAGTAGAAGAATTTATCAGTTTTGATTATGAAATTACATTATTAACTGTAAAACAGAAAAATGGACCGACTGTATTTTGTCCACCTATTGGTCACTATCAAGAAAGAGGAGATTATCAATATAGTTGGCAACCTCAAGAGATGAGTGAAGACGCTATTATACAGGCACAAAATATAGCAAAAAAAATTACAGATGAATTAGGTGGTATGGGAATTTTTGGTGTAGAGTTTTTCATTAAAAATAATAATGTTATTTTTAGTGAGCTCAGTCCTCGNCCTCATGATACTGGAATGGTGACGATGAAGACTCAGCGATTAAGTGAATTTGATTTGCATGTTAGAGCTTTTCTAGAATTACCTATTACGCAGAATATGATAGATTCTGATTTTTCTTCTGGGGCTAGTCATGTAGTATTAGCAGAGAAAGAAGGAAATGTTNATTCATATGAAGGAATAAATGAAGCTTTATCAAATGATGACATAGATATACGAATATTTGGAAAAACAACTACTAGAAAGCATAGAAGAATGGCAGTTGTTTTATCTTCTTCACTTGATGAAGCTAAAAAAGCGGCAAAAAAAATCAAGGTTGTTATTAAATAATNGTTATTTACAATTCTTTATTTAATCTTTGTTCTAATTCTATTCTTTGAGATTCTAATTCGTTAGGAATAAAGTCACCAAATCTATCAAAATGTTCTTTTACTTCATTAATTTCTTTTAGTCCTTCAGTTTTTGGAACCTCTATTAAAGATGAAAATTTTTCATTATCAAATTCTAAACCATTCCAAACAATATCTTCAAAATANGGTACTAAACCAAAACTATTACTTTTTGCTTCTACTTTACCCTTAACTCTATCTACAATCCATTTTAATATTCTCATATTTTCACCAAAGCCTGGCCAAATGAAATTACCATTACTATCTTTTCTAAACCAATTTACTCTAAATATTTTTGGAGAACTTTGGGTATATTTATGACCTAAATCTAACCAGTGCCTCCAATGCTGTGCCATATTATACCCACAGAAAGGTAACATTGCAAAAGGATCTCTTCTTATTGAAGCTTGGTTAATAGCAGCAGCTGTCGCCTCTGAACCCATTGTAGAAGCCATAAATATACCATGATCCCAATTAAAAGATTCATATACTAAAGGGAAAGTTTTAGATAAACGTCCACCAAAGATAAATGCTTCAATTGCTACACCTTCAGGGTTTTCCCAGTCTTTATCTAATGAAGGACATTGTGAAGAAGGAACAGTAAAACGTGCATTAGGATGAGCAGCTTTATTATCACTATCAGGAGTCCAATCATTTCCTTGCCAATCAATAGCATGATTAGGTGGATCACCATCCATACCTTCCCACCATACATCTCCATCGTCTGTTAAAGCTACATTTGTAAAAATACAGTTATGTTTTAACATTTCCATTGCATTAGGGTTTGTACTATATGATGTTCCAGGAGCTACTCCAAAAAAACCTGCTTCAGGATTAATTGCCCTAAATTTTCCATCTTCATTAGGTTTTATCCAAGCAATATCATCTCCTACAGTTTTTACCTTCCATCCTTCAAAACCCTCAGGAGGCATCATCATAGCTAAATTTGTTTTTCCACAGGCACTTGGAAATGCAGCACCAACATAAGTAGTCTCGCCATTAGGATCTTCTAAGCCTAGAATCAACATATGCTCTGCTAGCCATCCCTCTTCATTTGCCATTTTAGATGCAATTCTTAAAGCAAAGCATTTTTTACCTAAAAGTGCATTACCTCCATATCCAGAACCATAAGACCATATAGATCTTTCTTCAGGGAAATGAACTATATACTTGTCTTCAGGGTTTGGAGCACATGGCCAGCTTATATCGGCTTGATTGTTCTCTAGCGGCATACCAACTGAATGCATACATTTTATAAAGTTATTTTTTTCTCCTAATATATCTAAAACTTCTTTTCCCATTCTTGTCATTATTCTTTGATTTACAACTACATAAGGGCTATCTGAAATTTGAATTCCAATATGAGAAATAGGAGAATTTAAAGGACCCATTGAAAATGGTATTATATACATAGTTCTACCGGACATACATCCTTCAAATAACGAATCTAGTTTATTTTTCATTGTATTAATATCGGACCAATTATTTGTCGGTCCTACATCTTCTTGCTGCGAAGTACAAATGAATGTTCTATCTTCTACTCTAGCAACATCACTTGGATGAGAACGTGCTAAAAAGCAGTTAGGTCTTTTTTCTTTATTTAGCCTTATGAAAGTTCCAGCTTCAACCATTTCTTCACAGAGTCTATCATATTCTTCTTGAGACCCATCACACCAATAGACATTCTTAGGCTTACAAAGTTTTTCAATTTCGTCTACCCATTGTTTTAAAAATAAATTATTAACTATCATGAATTGAAACTTCCCCTATTAGCAATAAAAATTAATTAGAAACATGAATCTAACTAGAAATCAACCATTTATTATTACAAATATATTGTAACAAACTATGAAAGTAATTTATGGGATAAAGTATTCAATTTTTTAATATTTAAATTGTAATCACAGCTATTTGAACAAGGCTCTCCTGAACAAGATAAACAAGCTGAGGCATTATTTTCAATTGCTGTATATGATAATAACGCTTTATTTGGGTTTTTATAATCTAAAGCATACATCTTAGATCTCATTACGTCCGAAATATGAACATCGTTCGGGCAAGAATTTTTACAAGAGCCACAACCCGGTGGACAAATGCTTTCATGGTTTATTGAGTAATACTGCTCTAAGAGGGAAAAAGATTTACTATCTGTATATTTAATATTTGGAATACTTGTTAATTCATCAATAATAGAATTCGATGTCATAGAAATAATAGCTGCATCTGCATATTCTGTATTCAAAGCCCATTTNATAGCAGCTTGTGCATAAGTATAATCTTTATCTTCATATGGCCTCATATCATTTANCCTTGCTCCTGCAAGCGTTTTCATAGCTATAATTCCAACACCCTTATTTTTAGCTTTAAATAAAACTTCAGGCAATCTAGGATTAATAGCTACAAAATGAAATGTATGTCTTAACTTCTCTAAAAATTTTGGATCTTGAGCAAAACTAAAAGCAGATAATATTACATCAACTAAATTTCTATCAATACAATATTCTAAACAATCTGCNAAGTTACTTCCATGACCAGAAACTCCACTATATCTTATCTTTCCATCTAATTTAGCTTTTTCAATAAATTCCCACCAATCCGTATTTTCTAATCTAGAAACAGAGTTTACTGCGTGATTAAAATATATATCTATATAATCAGTTCTAAGCCTCTTTAANGAATCTTCAAGAGATTTCATAAAGTCCTTTTTATTATCATAAGTACGCGCTTTAGTTTTAGAACCAATAACAACTTCATGCCTAACATTCTTTAATGCATTACCAATAGAAATCTCAGAATCACCACCATGATAAGATTCTGCAGTATCAAAATATCTTATTCCATTATTAAAAGCATGTTTAACAATTCTTTCATCAGATGTACTAGATGATCCATATCCAATATTTGGAATAATTAAATCTGTATTTCCTAACCTTACCAATTCTGGATCTGAAAATTTTTTTTCAGCATTTGCAAATTTTAATTTACCTGCAAATCCTGATATTAATGAACTTAATAATAGTGACCTACGATTTAACAACATAAAATATACCTCATATTATTTCGAATTTGATTTTAATATATAATCTTTATTATTAATCAATATTATTGTAATTAATAGAAATAAAATTAATACAAAAACTTTATTAATCATCCAGTTAGTATCCCAAATACTCCAACTAGGAGATACAAAAAAATTATATAATTTATAAATAATAATTATTAATTCTGAAAAACATATTAATAAACCTAAATAATAAGTCTTATTAGATATATTTAATAAACTCCAACCTAACCATATATGGGCTACCCACCAAAAATCCCACATTATAAAAGAAGAAAAACTTTCACCATAATTNAGTGCATATATAATAGGAAAGACAAATTTAATAAAAATAGTCCATGNAGCTATAATGAATAGCCAAGCAGCAATGAANACAGGTAATTTATATCTTAATGAAAAAATTAATTATATTCCTTATTGTTTAAATAAAATTTCTATTTATCAATCTTATCTTTACTAATCATTGTTTTTTTCTTTTTTATTCTTTTATANAAGANATATGTTCCACCTAATAAAACTGATGAAATNATAGTTTTTCCAATNATTTTTGTAATGAACATTNNACACCTAAATTAAAATAATAATTGCAAATAATATAAAACATATAAATAATAAATAGAAGTAAAATGGANATATAAATGAAAAAAATAACTGGACGTTCTGCTTTTTTATCTATTCTTCAAAGTGAAGGAGTAACCCACCTTTTTGGTAATCCAGGAACNACTGAACTTCCAATAATGCATGCTTTGAAAGAATATCCTGATATAAAATATATATTGGGTTTACAAGAAGCAATAGTAGTAGCAATGGCNGACGGCTATTCAAGAGCNACTGGCAAGTTATCTGCGTGCAANGTTCATGTNGCGCCTGGCTTAGGTAACGCAATGGGCGCAATTTATAATGCGAAATTTGTAGGCAGCCCTATAATTATTACCGCAGGTCAACAAGAGCAAGGTCATGGTCTGATGGAACCTATGTTATATGGGCCATTAGTCCGAATGGCTGAACCATTAGTAAAATGGGCAACGGAAGTTAACAGATTAGAGGATTTACCTAGAATTATGAGAAGAGCTGCTAAAATAGCTCTATCTCCTCCCACTGGACCTGTTTTTATATCTTTACCAGGAGATATTCTAAATAAAGAAGCAAAAATAGATTTAGGAAAGTCTACTCGAGTTATAGACACATATAGACCAAGTCATAATTCAATAGAATTGATTGCAAAAAAAATATCTAAATATAAAAAACCAGTTATTATAGCAGGACACGAGGTAGCGACTTCCGGCGCATTTAAAGAGATAACTATGTTTGCAGAATATACAGGTTCTGCAGTATACCAACAAACAGTGCCCCATGGCTCACACTATCCNTCTGAACATATGGCTTTTATGGGTACGCTTCCAAGATTACAAAAACCTACTAAAAATATATTAGAGAACTATGATTTACTTATTTGTTTAGGATGCGACGGACTTAGAATGTCAGTTTGGAGTGATACTGAACCACTTCCTTCAAAAATGCCAATAATTCATATAGGAATAAATGAATGGGAAATTGGTAAAAATTATTCGACAGAATTAGCCATAATAGGAAATGTGAAAAATACTCTTAATGACATTAACCAATATTTAAAAAATACATTAACATCAGAGGAAACTCTAAAAGCAAAAAAAAGGTTAGAGCTTATAGCTAAAAATAATTGGAACGTAAAAAAGAAAAGCCTTACCACTAAAACTATGCATGATAAATTTAAGAAGCCTATTACTCCTAATTGGTTAATGATGAATATAGCTAATAATATTACAAAGAATAATATTGTAGTGGAAGAAGGCCTTGTTTCGACAAGAACACTNCTAAATTATTTACCTTATAAAAATAATAAAGACTTTTATGGCTTAGCAAGCGGTGGTATTGGATGGGCAGTATCAGGAGCAATAGGTGTNTCGTTGGCTAACCCAAGTAAAACTATTGTAGCAATTATTGGAGACGGAAGTTCTATGTATGGAATACAATCATTATGGTCTGCAGCTCATTACAAACTTCCTATAGTTTATATCATAGCTAATAATCAAAGTTATAGAATAATTAAAGAAAGACTAGAAGCTTTTCATAAAAATACAAATTTTGTAGGAATGGATTTTAATAAACCCAAAATTGATTTTGTGAAACTTTCTAATTCCCTGGGCATTAAATCTGAAACTATTAATAATCCAAAAAATTTAAATAGTATATTCAAAAAAGCCTTTAAATATAAAAAGCCATATCTACTTAATGTGATGGTTGATAAAGGCTATTAAATATTATCCATTTGGCAATATGATTATTTTCCCTGAACGGTTATAAGCTGCAGAGTGCTTTACTGCTACTTTTATTTCATCTAAAGAATAGGTTTTTTCTATTGGTACATATAACTTTTTAGAAGCTATAAGACTTGCAAGATAATTATACATATCAACAAGTTCTTCTTTTTTCATACTTTGTCGCCAAGGCATTAACCAGAAACCAGTTAAAATTAATCTTTTAAATACAGTTTGATATGATGTCATTTCAATATTTTTCCCAGACAATAGGCCATAATTTAAGATAGTAGCTTGTTCAGCCAAGCAATCCCCTAACCGGAGAACAATATCACCTCCTACTGCATCAATAGCTAATTTTATATCAGCATCATTAGTTAATTTTTTTATTTCTAACGGCATATTTTCAGAATCTTCAATAACAATATCAGCTCCTATTTCTAATAGTTCTTTTTCTAATTCTTTTCTTCTAACTATATTTATAGTTTTAATACCATCCATCTTTGCNAGCCTAATTAAACACTGTCCTACACCAGAATTTGCNGCATCCTGTATTATCCAATCACCTTCATTCAATTTCACATATTTTTTTANCATCAAATAAGCTGTTGCAGGNTTTACTTTCAACATAGATAATTGAATTGGGTCTATNTTATCAGGAAGCAATATAAGATTTTTTTCATCTACTAATTTTTGTTGNACCCAATTTTCTCCATCTAAAGGTAAAACAATATCACCCTCTTTAAAGCCTTTTACTGAACTTCCAACTTTTTTAACTTTTCCNACGCTTTCCGCTCCTAATCTTGCCGGTAGTTTAGCTTTAACTCCATACTTAGATTCTATATTTAAAAGATCAGCTGGGTTTATAGGACATGCTANTACATCAATTAATACTTCGTTACCTTTAGGGTCTCCTAAATCGTTCACATCAATACAATCTATAACTTCGTCTGGTTTTCCGAAAGAGGAGAATTGAGCAATTTTCATTTTTATATCCCTTTTAAATATATACAAAAGCACTAAATAATTTTAAACATTAAATACTTTAATATAATTAAAAGAAAAATAATATGAATATTTTTTATAATATATTAACTCATAATATATATAAAATTATTGAACTGATATTACTTAGTTCTATAATTCCTTATATTGTTTTAGTTCTAAAATTATTTAACCTAATAATACCTGTTCTTCTTTTAGTATGTGTTTATTGTATTATAATTTACTGCATAGAAAATAAAAATTTTTCCTCAGAATTTAAGAAAATATTTAATATAAATATAAATATATTNATTAGAATAATAATACGTTGGATATTTGCCAGCTTAATATTATTAATTATAACCTTTTATTTCTTTAACGAAAAATTTTTCATAATTCAAAATAATAAACCAGAAATTTTATGGAAGATAATGATTTTATATCCTATTTTTTCAGCACTACCTCAGGAGTTTATATTTTGTAAATTTTTCTTTTATAGATATAAAAGCATCTTTAAAAGTGATAATAATTTAGTTATTTCTAGTGCTCTATTTTTTTCTATAACACATATATTATTTTTAAATTTTATAGCTCCTATTTTGAGCTTTATTGGTGGCTTANTATTTGCAAATACTTACAATAAGCATAGATCATTATTATTAGTNTCAATAGAACATGGGCTATATGGTAATACACTTTTCTTTATAGGACTTGGTTGGTATTTTTGGGGCGGAAGTATAAATTACTAATGCTGAATCTAACTAAATAAAACAATACCAAACTATTTAAAATATGCCATAAAAAATGAGTTCCATAAAAATTTATATCACAATAAACCTGATCAATAATTCTAAAAAATATAGATATTNAAAAAATNATACTCGCAATTAGAATATAATTACTAAAATTTGTATTTTTAATTANAAGGTAAAAGTATATNAAAATTAAATTTAATAAAATNACTATATAAAAACTTGAGTCTCCAAATAATGGAAAATTTTCCTTCAATGAGCTACCTAAATAAAAATATAATACAGGTGAAACAAAAGATAGAAATAAAGCATAAATTATTTTAGTTTTCAGTACATTTTTATAAAGAATATACAAAAAGAATATAATAAAAAATAAAATAAATATTACATCTATTAATGCAGTAATTTTGGAAGGAANAGTATGTAANAGAAAACTACCCAAGCCAATACAAAATATTAAACCTGAAAAAATTAAGCCATTTTTATAATTTTTATATTTTTTGAAAATCAAATAAGANATAAATATGAAAGCCAAATTAGTTAAACTATTAAAGGGCTCTGAAAAAATATCAGCTGAAGTTCTTTCACAATAGTAATACATATTTACCTNCTTTTTATAATATCAATTTGCAACTTATAGTTCTTAAAAGTATATATTAAACTTTTGCTTTATTAATAGAAATAAATTTTATGCAANCNAAAAATCTAAATAATGAAAATCAAANCTGGTCTATTATATTTGGACTATGGCTAGTATATTTCTGTTTTGGTTATTCTGTTTCATCAATAGCGCCTATAGTTCCATATATTACACATGATTTAAATATATCCTACAAACAAATGGGCTTAATACTTGGTGCATGGCAATTTACATATATGTTATTTGCATTACCTGCAGGATATATTTTAGATAAATATGGATTAAAAATATCAATTTTTACAGCAGCAATAATTATCACTTTATCTCTAATTCTAAGAGGACTCTCTGAAAATTTTTATCATATGTGGTTAGCGGTAGCTTTATTTGGAATAGGAGGTCCTTTAATATCTGTAGGTGTTCCAAAAGCATCCATTTTATGGAAAAGTGAAAAAAATAGAGCAATATCTATGGGTATTTTATTTACAGGCCCAATGAGTGGAGGAATATTTTCATTACTGACTATGAATTCTTTAATAATGCCTCTTCTAAATAATAATTGGAAATTAGTTTATTTCTTATATGGCTTAGCACCATTTTTATCTGGACTGATATGGCTATTTATTACAAAAAATAAAGTAGTATTAAATAAAAAAGAATCCTCTTTATTAAATATCTCAAATAGTATTTCTTTTTTTAAATTAATAATTTTAAAAAAACGATTTATTAATATCTTAATTCTAGGAACTGGAGGTATGTTTTTAGTTCACAGCATTTCAGGCTGGCTACCTAAAATTATTCATGCAAAAGGAATTGATTTAAGTTTATCGAGTGCATTAGCTACTATTCCAATAATAATAGGTATATTATCCGCTTTAACTATTACTAGATTTGCTAATAAGGATACACGTATTAATATACTGACTATTTTATTTGTGAATGCAGGATTATCATTATTTTTTATTCAATCTTCTAACTTATCAATTATTATTATAGGACTTTTGTTTCTTGGGTTATCTACAGGAACACTCATTGTGATTATTTTAAACCATATGTCAGAAAGCAAGAATATATCCTTTAATAATTTAGGTATCGCAGGTGGCATATTTTTTTCAATAATACAAATTGGAGGTGTATTAGGACCATTCTTTATGGGTCTGATATATGATTTATATAATAATTTTAATATTGCCTTAAGTATATATTCAATAATTATGTTTATGATGTTATTTCCATTATTTATTATAAGGAAAGAAAAATAATATTTGTAAATATTAAATAATTAATTTGGTGTTACGTAAGCTGATAAACCCTTAACATTTTCATTATATGATAACTGTCTACTACTTGGAGGAAATGCTCTTTGTCTACAATCAATTCTTGGACAACTTCTACATGAAACTCCAACTGGTACAATATTTTCAGAAGAATCTAATAAAACTCTCTCTCCATAAATCATTTTACTTGCATCATTTAATTTACAACCTAAACCTATTGAATAAAAACTTTCAGGAGAATCAAAGCCACCACTTCTTTTTTGAAAAGCTCTTGCAATACAAAAATATTTATCGCCGTTAGGCATCATAGATACTTGAACTTTAATTCGATCTGGTGTTGTGAAAGCAGAATATATATTTAACCTTGGACACGCACCACTATACCTTGAAATAGATATACCGGATGCTGAAAAACGTTTCGATATATTTCCTGCTATATCTACCCTCATCATATGAAAAGGAATAGCTCTCGAACCAGGTTTATTTAGTGTTGTGAGTCTATGACATACTTGCTCAAAGCTTACTTGAAATCTATTTTCTAAAACTTCTATATCATATTTAGTAAATTGTGCTTGTTCAAAAAAATTATCATAAGGTAATATTATTGCACCCGCAAAATAATTAGATAAAGCTAGTCTTCCTAGTTTACGAACTTCTCCGTCTTCAATACTATTATCATCTAAAATTTCATTTATTTCTTTATCAGCTAATAAAAGGCCCATCTGCTGCGCTACCAAAAATGTTCTACTTGCTTGAGGAAGTCTATCACTTATAACAAGTGTCTTTGCGACAGGGTCATAATACCTAATTGTATCATGTTTTATTTCAGGAGGAATAGTTGCTACTCTTATATTATGTTCAGATGAGAGGTATTCAGATAAAGGAACAAATAAGTTTATATTTTTAGGTTTATTTAGCTTAGCAAGAATTTTATTAGCCGCTTCTTCTAAGCTCGGAAAATAATTAGATTTTTTTTGGATTAAATCTGATATTATTTCAGCAGAAATATTATTTGTCATACCTTCACCAGTATATTGATCTCCTTCTAAATCGGAAATATCTCTTAATCTGATTTGACTAGTTTTATGAATGTCATAAAGACGAATAACTGCTCTAGCAATTTCTGGCTGACTGGATACTAGATCTTGTATATCATGATTTTTTAAATAATTATCATCAAAGACAGTATCGCTGAAAACCTCCATTAAATTTGATAATAAACCTGAATCATTTTCATTACCTATTTCTGATAACTCAATATTAAATTCTTTTGCCAAGGTAAGTAATATTTTTCCAGTAACATTTCTTCTATTATTTTCTATCAAATTTAAATAAGGAGTAGAAATACCAAGCATATTAGCTAATACTTGCTGACTTAACTGCCTTTCTCGTCTTAGCCTTCTAATTGTTGCGCCTAATCTTATATCTTGAGTATTATTTTTCATTAAACACCTATAATTTGTAAATATTTACAAAATTATTAAAATTTACATAATTTTAATAACATATTTACAAACAATATCAATAAAAATGTTGGATTTATGCTATTTTTTTTAGTAAATAATTTACAAATTATAACATTAACTATAAATTAAGTGGATTAAATTAATGGATGACACAATTTTAGAAGGTTTATCTCCAAGTACAAATACAACATATGACCCCCATAACAATGAAAATATCACTGCTAAGACAAGTGATAATAATGAATGGGAAGTCCCTTCTTGGGCTCACGATCGTTGGGCAACCATAAAAAGAGACTATACTGTGGAAGATGTAAAAAAACTTCAAGGTTCTGTCAAAATTAAACATACTTTAGCAGAAAATGGTTCCAAGAAATTATGGGAATTACTTCATAAAGAAGATTATGTAGCTACATTAGGAACTTATACAGGCAATATGGCTGTCCAACAAGCTAGAGCAGGATTAAAAGCTATATATTTATCGGGATGGCAAGTAGCTGCTGACGCAAATAGTTCAGGACAAATGTATCCTGATCAAAGTCTATACCCAGTTAATAGTGTTCCAGATATTGTAAAAAGAATTAATTTGGCCTTTCAAAGAGCAGATCAAGTTCAGCATATGGAAAAACTTGAAAATATTGAAACCACAGATATTGATTTTTTCCTTCCTATTATAGCAGATGCTGAAGCTGGCTTTGGTGGACCTCTAAACTGTTTTGAATTAATGAAATCAATGATTGAAGCTGGAGCAGCTGCAGTGCATTTTGAAGACCAATTAGCTTCAGAAAAAAAATGTGGACACTTAGGAGGAAAAGTTTTAGTGCCAACAGCAACTTTTGAGAGAACTCTTAATTCTGCTAGACTAGCTGCAGATGTAATGGGCGTTCCAACATTAATAATGGCTAGAACTGATGCTGAAGCAGCAAGATTAATTACTAGTGATATTGATGAGAGAGATCATAAATTCTTAACTGGTGAAAGAACTACTGAGGGTTTCTATAGAATGACTGGTGGAATAGATTGTGCAATCGCAAGAGGCATAGCCTTTGCTCCTTATGCTGATTTAGTATGGTGTGAGACTGCTACTCCAGATTTATCTGAAGCAAGAAAATTTGCAGAAGCTCTTAAAAAAGAACACCCTGATCAAATGCTAGCGTATAATTGTTCTCCATCTTTTAATTGGAAAAAACACCTAGATGAATCTCAAATGAAAGTTTTCCAAAAAGAAATAGCTGCAATGGGATATAAATTCCAATTTATTACGTTAGCAGGTTTTCATAATTTAAACTATTCAACATTTAAATTAGCTGAAGCTTATAAAGAAAATGGTATGGCTGCGTATTCTGAACTTCAACAGAAAGAATTTGGTGCTGAAAAAGATGGTTATTCCGCAACAAAACACCAAAGAGAAGTCGGTGTTTCTTATTTTGATGCAGTATCTAATGCAGTTACCAAAGGTCAATCGGCTACTACTGCAATGGATGATTCAACTGAAACAGATCAATTTTAACAGTTTAAATTAGCAGTAATGCTAATTATTTTTTCCCCTAATATCGCAAGGAGTAATTTTTTTATTCCTTGTGATTCTATTTAATAAATATAAAATAATTCAATAAATTAATTACTGTGAAGGAATTCAAATGTTTAATGCTTTAGTTTTAAATAAAGAAGAAGATCAGAAAGCTACAAATGAAATAAAAGAATTAGATATTTCTATGCTTCCAGAAGGAGATGTTCTAGTAAATGTAGATTATTCAACCATAAATTATAAAGATTCTTTAGCAATTACATCTGCTTCACCCATAATTAAGAGTTATCCTATGGTGCCTGGTATTGATTTTGCAGGAACGGTTGAAGACAGTTCAAATAGTAATTTTAAAGTTGGAGATAAAGTAATACTAAATGGTTTTGGTGTTGGAGAGAAACATTGGGGTGGCTTATCTCAGAAAGCTCGAGTCAATGGAGATTGGTTAGTACATATGCCAAAAGAATTTACTTCTAAGCAAGCTATGGCTATCGGAACTGCAGGGTATACGTCTATGCTTTGCGTTCTTGCCTTAGAGAATAATGGTATTTCACCAAATAGTGGCGAAATATTAGTAACTGGTGCTTCAGGAGGTGTAGGAAGTGTAGCAATTTCTTTATTATCAAAACTTGGATATACAGTATGCGCATCCTCAGGAAGAAATGAACATGCAGAATACCTGAAATCACTAGGAGCAGATAATATTATTGATAGAAATGAGCTATCAGAAAAAGGACGACCATTAAACAAAGAACGATGGGCAGGTGCAATAGATTCCGTAGGTAGCCATACTCTTGCAAATATATGTGCATCAATGAAATATGGAGGAACAGTTGCAGCCTGTGGTTTAGCACAAGGTTTTGATTTTCCCTCTACAGTTATGCCTTTTATACTTCGAGGAGTTACTCTTGCAGGAGTTGATAGTGTTTATTGTCCATTAAAAGATAGAATTAAAGCTTGGGAAAGATTAGCTACAGATTTAAATATGGATCATCTCAATAGTATGATTAATATTATTTCATTATCTGAAGTAGAGGAAACAACTCAAAAAATGTTATCTGGAAAAACTCACGGTAGAATAATAGTAGATGTCAACAGCTGACAATCTTATTTATTTTGTATAATAGTTTGTGCTCTTTTTTCATCTAAATAATATGCACTAATAAATTTTAAATCAGAATCTAATTTTACTAATAGAGGGTTTCCAGTTGGGATCTCTAATTTATTAATATTTTCACTCGATATATTAAATAGTAATTTACATAATGCCCTTAATGAATTTCCATGTGCAGCTATAATGACATTTTTACCTGCTAATATTTTTGGCCTAATATTAATATTAAAATAAGGAATAACTCTATCATATGTATCTTTCAACGACTCAGTATTTGGGATAGCATCCTCATTTATATCTTTATATATTATATCATTTCTTGGATTAAACTCACTATCTTCACTTAATTCTGGTGGAGCAATGTCCCATGACCTTCTATAAATTTTAATCTTTTCTTCACCTAACTGCTCTTTCATTTCAGATTTATTCAGACCTGTTAAACTACCATAATGTCTTTCATTAAACTCCCAAGACTTGGTAAAGCCTATATTTTCTAATTTCATATTTTCTAAAATAATTTTTAAAGTACTGTTAGCTCTTTTTAAATAAGAGGTATAAGCAAAATCAATTCTAATATTTTTTTTTACCAATAATTGACCTGCTTTTTTAGCCTCAGATAAACCATTATCTGATAATTCTACATCATACCATCCAGTAAAACGGTTTTGAAGATTCCATATACTTTGTCCATGACGCACTAAAATTAATTCACTCATATCTCTTTCCAATTATTATATATTAAAAAACTGACCTATTTAACTATTATATATTTATATCTTTTATACTTTCCTTATCCCTTTTAAACCAATTACCTCTTTCAACAGTAGAAAGAAAATTTTGAATTTCTCTATTAAATGCTGCTGGCTCTTCTAAATTTATAGCATGCCCTGTCCTAGAACATATCCATAACCCCGAAGTTTTTATTTGTCTTTTTAAATATATATTTATCTCCAAACATAATTCATCTTCATCGCCAACTGCTAACAATACTGGAATATTCATTCTCTTAAATTCATTTTCAAAATCCATTAATGACGGCCTTAAAGCTTGATATTGTTGCATAGTTAAAGCACTCCCTATATTAGAATGCTCTTCTAAGTGTTTTTTAAATTCAAGCCATCCTCTTAGGTCTTTGTTTTTTAGCTGAATCCTAGAGCCTGAATTACTTATAATACTTGCTGCTTTCTTTGAGCCTTTCTTTATAAATTCTTCCGCTAATTCATTAGCCATAGAAAAAAAACCTTTTCTATGTTGAGGCATTGCCCCTGATCCAACTCCAGCAATTACCAATGATTTAGCCATTTTTTTATATTTTAATCCAAATAGCAGAGCAGCATAAGCGCCCATGCTTAACCCAATAATATGAGCATTATTTATTTTTAATTCCTTCATTAAATTGGCTATATCGTCCACTGAATGCTTGTAGCCATATTGTTTAGCATCCTCCGGTACTTCAGATGGAGGATAACCACGTGCATTAAAAGTTATACATTTATATTCTCGAGAAAAATGACGAACTTGCTGTTCCCATTCTCTTAGATCTGAACCAAATTCATGTACAAATATTATTGGATAACCTTTACCAGTTTCTTCATAATACAATTTTATTTTATTTGATTTTACATATGGCATTTATATACCTCTATATCATTAATGGCCTTTAAATACAGGTTTTCTTTTTTCAGAAAAAGCNAAGCGACCTTCTTCATAATCTTTACTAGAAAAACAAATACGCTCTAGTTCTTTACATTTTTTANACATTTNATCATCAAATGGNTCNGCATCTATAGCTAATTTNGNAGAAGAAATAGTTAATGGNGCATTNCTANTAATTGTATTCAAAACNGACATAACATCTTTATTAAAACTNTCATTTTGAAATACTTCTTCTATAATNCCAATNCGTAGTGCTTCATNAGAGGAAAATTGCCTTGCAGTATAAAATATNTATTTTGCGTTTGCAGGGCCAACAATTTCTNTCAATCTCTTAATACCTAAATAATCATAAGCTAGCCCTAATTTTGCAGCAGGAATTGCAAAAGTACTTTTATCTGAAGCAAGTCTTACATCACAAGATAAAGCGGTAGCTAGGCCTCCACCTATACAATAACCATCTATAATAGCTATTGTNGGTTTAGGAAAATTTTGAATCCTATTAAGTGTATTTTTTGATACATTATCATATTNTAATACCGCTTTTTCTTGCGANCTGTTATCTTTAAATTCAGAAATATCTGCTCCTGCAGAGAAAGATTTATTTCCTTTACCTCTCAANACTATACATCTTAAATTTTTATCCTCCATAAATTTATCAAGNGAAAATCCTATTTTTNCCCACATAGATAAAGATATTGCATTTAATCTATTAGGATTATCTAAAATGATATATCCAATATTATCTTCTATATAAGAATTTATATCGCCTACTATGACTTTATCATTCATATAGCATTCTCCATTTTTAAATTATTTATTTCATCTTCACTATAACCAAGTTCAGTTAAAATATCCTTAGTATGTTNACCTTTTTGAGGTGCTGCTGATTTTAATTTACTTGGNGTTCTACTTAATTTCANAGCTTGCCCGACNAANTTTATTTTTCCTAATTTTGGATGATCAACAGTTTCAGCTATTTTAGAGTGTATGACTTGAGGGTCNNTAAAAACCTCTTTTATATTATTAATTGGGCCACAAGGTATACTTGCTTCATTTAACTTNTTAATCCATATTTCTTTAGTATTTTTAGATAGTGCTTTATTNATAATANNATTTAATTTANNTCTATTTTTNGTTCTNGCAGAATCATCNTCAAAATCTTTATCATCAAGAGCATCNGTAATNTTTAATGTTTTACATAATCTTCTCCACATGGCTTCACCAGTTGAAGCAATATTGATATGCCCATTAGAAGTTTTATATGTCCCCATCGGAGACATAGTTGGATGATCATTNCCTGTTTGACCTGCAATTTCATTTGAAACCAAAAATCTCGAAGCTTGAAAATCTAACATTGCTATTTGTGATTCTAATAAAGAAGCACTAACACATTGGCCTTTTCCAGATTTTTCTCTTTCNTAAAGAGCAGTTAATACCCCTAAAGCACAATGCAAACCTGCACTCAAGTCGGCGACAGGAATACCTACTCTNAAAGGCCCTTTTCCATCATANCCTGTAACTGACATNAGNCCTCCCATTCCNTGTGCTACTTGNTCAAANCCTGGAAGNTTAGCATATGGGCCACTCTGTCCAAAACCAGAAATACTNGCATAGACAAGNCGAGNNTTTATTTTTTTAAGAGTTTCATANTCNATACCTANTCTTTTCTTTACATTTGGCCTAAAGTTTTCAATTAATACNTCAGCATTCTTAATCAATTNTTTAAATATGNTTAGTCCATCTTTATTTTTTAAATTAAGNGTAATACTTCNTTTATTTCTATGTAAATTTTGAAAATCNGAACCATCTCTTCTTCCTCCTAANTCTTCACTTCCCTCAACANTNTCTGGTGTTTCAANTTTTATAACATCTGCTCCCCAATCCGCAAATTGCCTNACAGCCGAAGGGCCAGANCTCACCCTAGTNAGNTCTATTAATTTNANTCCTTGTAATGCTTCTTTCATATCTATACCATACTCTAAAATATTTAATTTCAATATTATACTATATCTATAAATTATAAGGTAAATTAATTTGGAACATTTATTAGAAGTTTGGCTTTATAAAGAGAATGCGCATTTAAAAGGACTTGCATTTGGATTTGTTCATTCTTCTATTATGCTTATTGGATATTATACAGGTTGGAGTATAAATAGATTTTTTAAAATAATTTCAAACGGTTATATTGCGGGTATTATTGGTGCAGCATTGTCTCATATTATTGCAGATATTATAGCTTCTTTAGTTGACCCTCATCTTAGATCAGCAGTTTTAGGTATTGCTTTAGGGGGTATTCTACCTCTAATATCAATTCCATTTTTAGAAANGTGGATTACAAAAAGTAAACATCATATTGTTACTGGAGATCACGAAGATATTAAAAGAGATATGAATCAAAAACATAAATAATATCTTTTACTCTTGTAAAAACTAGGTCCAATCCCCACATATTANGTATGGTGATGCCAAANGGGTCATCTTTAGCTATCTAGTTNTCCTAGATATTTATTAANAGAAAGTGCCAATAAATGGGCTTTCAAATATAGTCGCTCAAAGGAGGGCAATAANAATGAATACTTTTGATTTAACACCTTTTTACCGTCATTCTATTGGATTTGATCATCTAGAAAATATNTTTGATAGTATGATAAAAATGAATGAAGNAACAGATAACTATCCACCATATAACATACATTCAAACGGTAAAGATAANTATACTATTGAACTAGCTGTAGCNGGTTTCGATGAAAAGAATCTTTCCATTAGTTTAGAGNATGGGCTTCTAACTATAACAGGAAATAAAGATGATGAAAGTTCTCAATATGTTCATCGTGGAATAGCAAATCGACCATTTAGAAGAACATTCCGACTTGCGGAATATGTTGAGGTAATTGGTGCTGGTATGCAAAACGGGATACTTCAAGTACATTTNGAACGTAAACTTCCTGAAGAACTTAAACCAAAAAATATAGAAATTAAAACAGGAAATGCTTTTAAAAAGTTTTTAGATACTGCTTCAAAAACTATTGAAGGTCATATTTCTAAATAAATTTATNAAGTGGGAGGTAGATTTCTGCCTCCCATAANNTCTNATAAAGTATTATTAATTTANAAAATTNTTACATAAATTCGAATCACTTAAAAATATATTNAAAATTATATTTTAGGCATATAATGNTTAAATAATTAGCACTAACCTATCANAACNTTGTAGCAGACCCTTATATTTTTCTCATATTATGATTAATTAATAGGCATAATAAATTTGTTGACGATTAAAAAGTAATCACTTATAANTTAATCATCGTTCATCTCTTAGTTTTAGAGACGGAAGTAGACCTTAAAAAGTCGAAGGAACGCATGCAAAAGTTACTATTAATTTCTTTTAATTAATAGCGAGAGAACTGAAGGACAGCGAATTCGTTCAACCTAGAAATAGGTCGGAAGTAGGTTAATACCGAAGGAACGCGCCAACCAAAAGTATACCCTCATTACTTAGCATGAAATTAAAGTAAACAGGCTAATCTGTTTATTTAACAATTTTATGGAGGTTCANATGAAAAAACTATACTTAATTACATTNTTACTTACATCATTNTACACATTTAGCTCTTCTGCTGGCCCAACTGGAGAAAAAGTATTTGATCCATTAGTCAACAGTTATCTAANAGCTGTAGAACTATCAAAAGATGGTAATATTAATGCTNTTAAAAATAGAGAAGTAATATACAGCTTTTTAAATAAAGATCAGCAATTAATAGTTCACAATTATTATATTAAGAAAGTAGAAAAAGATATTGCAGCTCTCAAACTTATTAAAAAAATGGTAAATTCTAATAAAGTTCTAGAAGTTAATCATACAAAAAAGAAGCCAACTGAGCTTTCATATTTAAAATCTATTACACCGAATAAGTTTATATTCTTTTAACTCCACGTGACATATATACTCTCCTCCCAAGGGGAGATATGTTAAACTCCCAAAACGCCATAACTTTTAGTTATGGCGTTTCCCTCTAAAACCCTTGAAAGATAAATAAAATGACAGAATTTTTAATTATAAACCTTAAAACCATTATTTATGGGTTTTTATGCGCACTACTTTTATACCTTTATTCAAATAAAAGGTTAAAATTTATTTCGTGTTGGGCAGGCCTTACTTTATCAGCTTGGTCCTTTTTACATATAATGTAATTATAACTTGGTAGGATTAGGTATATTTTTATAAATTTTCTCAGGATCAAATGATTTCTCATCCTCAATAAATTTAAGAGGTTTATCTGTATTTTCTTGCCCAATTGGTACTTCTCTATAAAAACAGCTTCTATATCCAACATGACACGATGCTTCATCTCCTCCAAGATTAGGTTCAGTTAGTGTAACTTCAATAACTAAACTATCTTGATCATCATCTATTAACATTCTTTGAATATTCTGAACCATACCCGAAGTTTCACCCTTTTTCCATAAACGCTTCCTAGACCTAGACCAATAATGGGCTAGTCCTGTAGACATAGTTAATTGCATAGCCTCTTCATTCATATATGCAAACATAAGAACTTCCTTTGTGTGGGCATGAACTGTAATACAGGGAATAACACCCTTACTATCAAATTTTGGAGCTAATTCTACTCCTTCTTCAACTTGTTCTATAGAAATTCTTTTTTTAAAGTTCATTTTCTAAGCCCTACATTGTTATATTAACTATTTTAACTTCCTGATACTTACATAAAAATTAAAGAAATTAAAAGAAATAATCTTTGAAAATTACTATTACTAAGTATATATGTTAGTATGAAATAGTGAATTATATTATTTCATTAGATTATGGAGCAATAATGACTAAGCATAAAACTATAAATAAACCTATATCTAAACCTTCAAGAGAAGAAGCTATGGATGCGGTAAGAACCATGATTGCATGGGCTGGTGATGATCCTAGTAGAGAAGGATTATTAGAAACACCCAAAAGAGTTATAAAAGCTTATGAAGAATTTTTTGCAGGTTATGAAATGGACCCTGATGAAATTTTAAATAAAACTTTTGAAGAAGTTGCCGGTTATGATGAAATGATAATAATAAAAGACATCCGTTTAGAATCCCACTGTGAACATCATATGGTTCCAATATTAGGTAAAGCTCACTTAGCCTATATACCAAATAATCGCGTAGTAGGAATAAGTAAATTAGCTAGAGTTGTAGATGTATATGGCAAAAGATTACAAACTCAGGAAACTATGACAGCACAAATAGCTGAAAGTATTAATAGAGTTCTTCAACCAAAAGGAGTAGCTGTAGTTGTTGATGCAGGACATCAGTGTATGACTACAAGAGGAATTCATAAAACAAATGCAACTACTATAACCAGTCAAATGCTGGGAGTTTTTAGAAGTGACTACAGAACNAGNTCTGAATTCATGAATTTAATAAATAGTTAATTTNNTAACTTNATAANNACGGAAAANTTCATGGGNAATATAANTATTACNCCTTCAANTCCAATAATTNTAGCATCAGCNTCAANAATTNGATATGANATTTTAAGAAAAGCAGGTTTAGAATTTTCTGTAATTATTTCAGATNTGGATGAAGAAAAATTAAAAAAAAAGATANTTAATAAAAGNATCAAAGAAAAAGCTTCTATACTGGCCTCAGAAAAAGCTTTAAATGTAAGTATTACTAATNNAAATAGTTACGTAATAGGNGCGGATCAAATTTGTAATTTAAATGATAANATATTCAGTAAACCNAAAAATATAAATAATGCCATTGAACAACTAAAGGAATTATCTGGAAAAACTCATAAACAAACTANTGGAATAAGTTTATGTTTTAATGGTAAAATAATTTGGNCATATGTAGAGGAAGCAGAACTTACNATGAATGAACTTGAAGAAAATGAAATCATAAAATATTTAGAAANNGATAAGCCATTCAATAGCTGTGGCTCATATAGATATGAGTCTNTTGGAATTCATCTATTTTCAAAAGTAACTGGAAATAATGAAACAATTCAAGGTCTTCCACTAATTGCTCTTTTAAAACAATTTAGAGAAAATAAAATTTATNCAATAAAAAATTTATAGGTTTANAAATGACTATTTTTAGAATTCACAATACATTAGGAAATAAAAAAGAAGANTTTNTNCCTATAGATAAAAATCATATTAGGATATATGCTTGTGGGCCAACTGTATATAATTATGCACATATTGGTAACGCTAGAATGGCCGTAGTATGTGANTTATTNGNAAGATTTATGAGGTCTATTTATNCAAAAGTTACATATGTTTCTAATATTACAGATATAGANGATAAGATAATAAATGCTTCTATTGAAACTAATACACCAATAGAAGANTTAACCNCTAAATACGAAAAAATATATAATGAAAATATGGGNGAATTAGGAGTATTAGGTCCAGATATTCAACCTAGAGCTACNGACCATATTAAAGAAATGATNGNANTAATAGATAAATTGATTAANCAAAATAATGCNTACGTNTCAGATAATCANGTACTTTTTAATGTNTCNTCTTATGAAAATTATGGNCTACTATCTGGAAGAAANAAGGAAGATCAAATTGCAGGAAGTAGAGTAGAAGTTGCTNATTATAAAAATAATTCTGGTGATTTTGTTTTATGGAANCCTAGTGATGAAAATCAACCTGGNTGGGATTCTCCTTGGGGTAGAGGACGACCNGGNTGGCATATAGAATGTTCAGCAATGTCCGAAAAAACTCTTTCTTTACCCTTTGATATTCATGGAGGNGGATTAGATTTAACTTTTCCTCATCATGAAAATGAAATTGCCCAAAGCTGTGCAGCNCATAAATTNGACNACCCTAAAGAATATGCAAAATATTGGATACATAATGGCTTNGTNACAATGGATGGNGANAAAATGTCTAAATCTCTNGGTAATATATTTTTAGTTAATGATTTACTTAAAAAATATCCTGGTGAAACTTTNAGACTTGCCTTAATTTCATCNCACTACAGACAACCGTTAAACTGGAATTCAAAAATAATAGAACAAGCGCAAAAAAACCTCGATCGTATATATAGAGTTTTAAAAGATAACGAAAATATTATTATTGATAAGAATATNNCNGCATCAGANANTATAATTGAAGCTTTATGTGATGATTTAAATTCNTCTAANGCACTNTACGAGATAAATTTATTNGCTGANAAACTTTCTAAATGTGATCCATCACAAAAACAAAAGTTAAAATCAGAATTAATTGCTTCTGGAAATATACTTGGAATATTACAAGACTCGCCTAGTTCTTGGCTAAAGTATGGAACTAATATCNATAATATTGATAGTAATATNATTGAAGAATTGATAGAAAAAAGAAAACAAGCTAGAAAGGATAAAAATTTTAGCGAAGCTGATAATATTAGATTAGAATTAAATAATATGGGAATAGAGATAGAAGACACAAAAGACAAAACAGTTTGGCGAAGTAAAAATTAANNTAAGTGAAGTAAGAAATAAAATGGGCATTAAANATAATATAAATATTACATTNCCTGATGGAAATAAACGNGAGTTTGAAAAGGGTATAACTGGCTATCAAATTGCTGAAAGTATTGCAAAATCNTTAGCNAAAGAAGCTATTGCAATTAATATTGACGGTATTCAAAAAGATTTATGTGANCAAATANATTCTGATTCATCAATATCTATTATAACNNTAAACACNGATGAAGGTTTAGATATTATGAGACANACGTTAACTGCTCAAGTTTTAGCTAAAGCAGTTAAAANTTTATACCCAGAAGCTAAATTAGCTATAGGNCCNACTATAGAGCATGGCTTTTATTATGATGTATTATTTGAAAAACCAATTTCTTCTGAAGATTTGCCTAAAATTGAAAAAGAAATGAATAAAATTATATCTAATGGTGAAATAATTAATAAAAAAATTTGCTCAAAGAAAGATGCAATTAAATTATTTGAAGAAAGAAATGAAACATACAAAATTGATATAATTAATAATTCTGATCAAGATGCTAATTTTCAAATATATGCGCAAGAAAAATCAGGTTTTATCGATTTATGTTATGGCCCTCACTTACCAAATTTAAGGCATATTGGAGCATTTAAATTAACTAAACTTGCTGGTGCCTATTGGAAAGGTGATTCCAATAATGAGATGCTTCAAAGAATTTATGGTACTGCATGGAAGAATAAAAATGATTTAGATATACATCTTGATATGCTGAAAGAAGCTGAAAAACGTGATCATAGGAAACTTGGTAGAGAAATGAACTTATTCCATTTCCAAGAAGAATCTCCTGGCGCGGTTTTTTGGCATACAAAAGGATGGTTACTTTTCCAAACTTTAATAAATTATATGAAGAAAAGACAAGACGCTGCTGGATATGAAGAAATTAATACTCCTGATATTATGGACCGGTCTCTATGGGAAAAATCTGGACACTGGGAAAAATTTGGAGAAAATATGTTCACAACTNAAGAGAAAGAAAATAGAATTTATGCTCTTAAACCTATGAATTGTCCAGGTGCTGTTCAAGTATATAAACAAGGAATTAAAAGTTATAGAGATCTGCCACTAAGAATATCTGAGTTTGGAAAGGTCCATAGGTATGAACCTTCAGGAGCTCTTCATGGGTTAATGAGAGTAAGAGGTTTTACTCAAGATGATGCTCATATATTTTGTACAGAAGATCAAATTACAGATGAATGTAAAATTGTATGTGATTTAATAATCAGTATCTATAAAGATTTTGGTTTTGAGGATATACATATAAANTTTTCTGATAGACCNGAAAAAAGAGTTGGAAGTGATGANATATGGGATAAATCAGAAGAAGCTCTCAAAATAGCAATTGAAGCCACAGGGTTATCATATTCATATAACCCNGGAGAAGGGGCTTTTTATGGCCCCAAAATAGAATTTGTCCTAAGAGATGCAATAGGANGAGATTGGCAATGCGGAACTCTTCAAGTTGANCTAAANTTACCTAGTAGACTTTCTGCNAATTACATTGCCGAAGATGGACAAAAACACGCACCTGTGATGCTACATAGAGCATTATTTGGTTCAATTGAACGCTTTATTGGAATTCTTATAGAAAATTATTCTGGCCGTTTACCTCTTTGGCTATCTCCTGTGCAAATAGTTATTGCAACTATTACTTCCGATGCTAATCATTATGCTGAAGAAGTTTTAANAACATTTAAAGAAAATAACCTAAGAGCAGAAATAGATATAAGAAATGAAAAAATAGGTTATAAAATAAGAGAACATAGCACTTCTAAAATTCCTGTTTTAATTATTATTGGTAAACAAGAAGCTGAAAAAAAAGAGCTATCCNTAAGAAGATTAGGCTCTAATGATACAAAGACGAGTAGCTTTAAAACTGTATTAAATGATTTAAAAATAGAATCTAATACACCATAAAAATTATTATGATAAAAAATATATTTATTAGNTTTATAAAATTATACCAATATTTAATTTCNCCAATNTTAGGATCNCATTGNAGGTTTAATCCCACNTGCTCAAATTATGCAATTGANTCAATTAAAAAGCATAATTTAATTAAAGCATTATATTTATCATTTAAANGAATATTAAAATGTCANCCTTGGGGTAAATCAGGTGACGACCCTGTTCCCGATTAATAAATAATAGAAAAAAAGCAAGATATTAATGATATTACTATCATCCAGCTTCCAAATATTTTGGAAGCAACATTAATCATTTTTACATTTAAAAATTTGAGTGAATAAACAAATAAACCTATTAGCATACTTACAATAAATAAATTGCCACCAGGATAATTCATAAGACTTTTTAATGAAAAAAATTCAATATCATTTAAACCAATATGCAAAGAAGTTATAAAAGAAAAAATTANAGTAATTANATATTTTATTATATTTTTAAGNGGATTTAACCATAAGAAAAACCCAATAAAAATATTTAATAAATATAAAATAGTTAATGGAAATTCATCAAAACCAAAAATTAAATCTAATTTAGCATAAAATATTAATTCCAAAATTCTGTTAAATAGTAATTGAGTTAGAATAAAGACTATAAGAAACATAAATAAAATAAAAATATAATATTTATTTTTAAGTTGNTATAGCAATAGAGAAAAACCTAATATACTCAATAAAAATATATAATTACTTAAAATATTAAACATACCCGATAAAAACAATCCATAATCTTTACCAGCTGTAATTACAATTTTTAAAATAGATATAGAAACTANTGCAATAAAGAAAATTAGCAGAAGNAAGTTAATATTTTTTTTAAGCATCAGAAAAGTATTCTTGAAGNAATAATTATTCCAGATAAANAAATAANCATTCCTAGNNCTCTAGAAACTAATCCATTATAAAATTTTTCAAGAACATAACCTAATAATATACCTAATAAATGTATTAAACCTGTAGAAATAACAAACCCTAATATAAAGTTTGACGGATNAATTGCNTTTGGTATTTCATTGCCATGAGCATACCCATGAAAAATAGCAAANAACGATATTAATATAATTGCGATCNTTTCTCCTGGTAACCATTTCAGTAATATAAATAAGCCTAAGATAATTACAGAAAGTACAATTATATGTTCTACATAATATAATTCAAAAATATTAGCTATAGATATCATAGCTCCTAGGCTCATTATAATAGGAAAAGTTATAGGAAGCGACCACATGCGNCTTCCTTGCATCTGNGCNCCCCANAGACCAACTCCTAACATCACTAAAAANTGATCTAANCCTAAAATGGGATGACTAAATCCAGTTGCAAAGCCAGAATTATTATTTACCAAAGAATGAGCTATGCTCTCGTTTATTAAAAATAAAGGAATAAAAAGTAAGTTTAAAAATAAAATAAAAAATAATCTCATAAATTCTATCCAAAAAAATATATCTTATATANATAGTTTAAAATATTTAAATTAAATATCTACTATTACTTGACTAGAATATATTTTATGACATCTTGCACCTGTATCTAGTTAACTTTAATAAAGTAACCAGCTCACATTATATTAAATCATATTAGGAATAATAATATGTCCGATGAATTACGTAATATTGCTATTATTGCACATGTAGATCATGGCAAAACTACTTTGATTGACTCTATTATGAAACAAAGTGGAATGTTTAGANANAATGAATATGTAAGTGAACGCTTAATGGACTCTGGTGACTTAGAAAAAGAACGAGGCATAACTATTTTAGCAAAACCAACCTCTATTAATTGGGAAAGTATTACAATAAATATAATTGACACTCCTGGTCATGCTGACTTTGGAGGAGAAGTAGAGAGAGTTCTAGGTATGACAGATGGCGTAATCCTTCTAATTGATGCCGCAGAAGGTCCTATGCCACAAACTAAATTTGTTTTAGGAAAAGCATTAGCACAAGGCTTAAAGCCAATTGTAATAATTAA
Source organism: Candidatus Pelagibacterales bacterium (assembly GCA_002720535.1). Classification (GTDB taxonomy): domain Bacteria; phylum Pseudomonadota; class Alphaproteobacteria; order TMED109; family TMED109; genus TMED109. The sequence goes on from PBIU01000009.1 coordinate 127,494, forward strand.
TAAAGCTGACAGGTCTGATGGTAGACCCGATGAAGTTTTAGAAGAAGTATTTGATTTATTTATTTCTCTAGATGCAAATGAAGAACAATTAGATTTTCCNACACTATATGCATCGGGCAGAGATGGATGGTGTGTAAATGAATTAAATGAACCTCACGAAAACTTACATCCATTATTAAATTTGATAATAAANCATGTCAAACCACCTCAAGTAAACCAAGAGTTACCATTTGCTATGTTAGTAACNTTACTAGACTCTGATCCATATTTAGGAAGGTGCNTAGTAGGAAGAGTGGAACAAGGTTCTGCAAAAGTAAATGATACAGTAAAATCTATTAATCTAAATGGCGATAAAATTGAGAATGGAAGATTGACAAAACTTCTTAAATTTGAAGGCCTTAATAGAGTTCCAGTTAATGAAGTTTTTCCAGGAGATATAATATGCGTAGCCGGACTNGCTAAAACNTCAGTAGCGGATACTATTTGTGACTTATCTCTAGAAACTGCTATGAAGTCAACACCCATTGACCCCCCTACTATGGCTGTAACTATTACAGTTAATGACTCTCCTTTTGCGGGNACTGAAGGAAAAAAAGTNACTTCCACTTTAATTAGAGAAAGATTANTAGCAGAAGCAGAAACAAATGTAGCAATNACTTTTTCTGAAAGTTCTAACAAAGACTCATTTGAAATTGGCGGTAGAGGAGAATTACAACTTGGAGTATTAATTGAAACTATGAGAAGAGAAGGCTTNGAGCTCACCGTTTCTAGACCTAAAGTNTTATTAAAAAAAGATAAAAATAATAAACTTATTGAGCCTTTAGAAGAAGTAATTATAGATGTAGATGAAGAATATGTTAGCTCNGTTGTAGACTCTATGAATAAAAGAAAATCAGAAATGCAAGATATGAGATCATCTGGTGCTGGTAAAACTCGCCTAACTTTTTATGCTCCTTCAAGAGGTTTAATAGGTTATCAAAGTAAGTTTTTAACAGATACTAGAGGAACTGGNGTTCTTAATAGACTATTTCATTCTTACGCACCCTATAAAGGAGATGTACCTAGTAGAAGNAACGGTGCTTTAATATCTACAGATACNGGAAAAGCTGTAGCTTTTGCAATTTGGAAACTGCAAGATAGAGGNCAAATGTTTATTGGTCATAATACAGTTGTATATAANGGTATGATTGTGGGAGAACATTCAAGAGATAATGACCTAGAAATTAATGTNCTCAAAGGAAAACAATTAACTAATATGAGAGCATCAGGTTCAGATGAAGCNGTAATACTTGTACCTCCAANACTNATGTCATTAGAAGAAATGATGGCTTATATTAATGAGGATGAACTATTGGAAGTAACACCTTTAAATCTCAGGTTAAGAAAAAGGTTTTTAGATTCTAAAGAAAGAAAAAAAAGCACTAAATAAATTTACATAAAATATTAGGAAAATTATGGAAAAAAAGAATATAAATATTTCTCATCATTATCCATCTAATTAAGATAATAAAATTAAGGTATTAAAATAGAAGAACCAATAGTTTTTCTTCCAGCAAGTTCTCTATGGGCAACTTCAGCATCCTCAAGAGAATACTTTTGATTAATATTTATTTTTAATACTGCTTTATTTATTAAATTAAAAAGCTGGTCTGCATTTTTCTGTCGTTCAAGATGATTCTTTGTATAGGTTAATAATGCTCCAGTTGCAATTGAACCAGAAAAAGACCTTATCTGAGAAATATCAACTGGTTCTATTGGACCTGAAGCAAAACCATAACAAACTATTCTTCCTCTTTCAGCTAAACAAGTAAGACCCTTATTAAAAGTATCCTTACCTATAGCATCGTATATTACATTAACTCCTCGTCCTTCTGTGAACTCTTTTACCTTGTTTGAAAAATCTTGTTTTGAATACAATATAGTATAATCGCAACCGTTCTTTTTAGCATATTCAGATTTTTCTTCTGTACCAACAGTACCAATTACTGTTGCACCTATATGTTTTGCCCATTGACTTAATATTAACCCAACTCCTCCTGCTGCAGCATGCACTAGCACTGTTTGACCAGGTTCTAATTTCCATGATTCATGCAACAAATATTGCGCTGTAAGGCCCTGAAGCGTACATGCAGCTGCTATTTCTAAAGGTGTATTTTTATCTAACAAAATTAATTTATTTGCATCTATTAACATACGTTCTGAATAAGCTCCAATATTCATGCAATGAGAGACTTTATCTCCTACATTTAGCCCTTCTACATCTTCTCCAATTACTTCGATAGTTCCAGCTCCTTCCATTCCTAAAGTCGCAGGAAAATTTTTAAAAGATATTGGGTGTTTTCCACTTCTTTGCATTATATCTATATAATTTAAACCGATGTTTTCGTGTTTTAATATAACTTGTCCTTTACCTGGTTCAGGTAAATTTACACTTCTATATTTCATATTTTCTGGACCACCAACCTGATCAATTTGAATTACTTTACTTTCCAATTTATTTCTTCCTTTATAAAACTTTATCTGTTTGTGGATCGATTATATGAAACTTGTTTTTATTAAAATTAAGAGAAATAGTATTATTACTAACTAGATTATTTTCTGGTGATACCCTTCCACATAATTGAACTTTATTTATAGTAAAATAAACCATAGTTTCCATTCCAAGAGGCTCAANCAAATCAATTTTNGNATCAAACTCAATAGNATCTTCTGATTTNTTTTCANTTATATGTTCAGGTCTAATCCCTAATAATACATCTTTACCTTCATAAGCNCTNATATNTTTTTGCNTATCTTTATCAATTGAAAATGAAACATTTTCATTCACATANACCGAAAAATTTTCTCCATTTTTTATTATCTTACTNGGAATAAAATTCATAGCTGGNGANCCAATAAATCCTGCCACAAATCCAGTTTTAGGAAAATTATAAATNTCATCAGGAGTTCCAATTTGTTCAATTTTGCCATCTTTCATAACNACTACTCTATCTGCTAATGTCATAGCTTCTACTTGATCNTGAGTTACGTATATAGTTGTAGTTTTTAAGTGTTGATGAACTCTTTTAATTTCTATTCTCATCTGGCCACGCATTTTAGCATCTAAATTACTTAGTGGCTCATCAAATAAAAATACTTTNGGGTTTCTAACTATGGCTCGTCCCATCGCAACCCTTTGNCTTTGTCCACCTGACAGCTGCCTTGGTCTTCTTCCTAATAATTCAGAGATACCTAAAACTTTCCCAGCTTCNTCTACTCTCTTTTTAATATCTTCCTTAGAAAATTTTCTTAATCTCAANCCAAAAGACATGTTTTCANAAACAGTCATATGAGGATACAATGCATAACTTTGAAAGACCATTGCAATATCTCTATCTTTAGGAGGAACATCATTAACTAAATTTTCTCCAATGTAGATTTCACCTNTNGTTACTTCTTCTAATCCTGCTATCATTCTTAATACTGTGCTCTTTCCGCANCCAGAAGGACCGACTAAAATAACAAATTCGTTATCTTTAATATTAAGGTCTATNCCTCTTACTGCTTCAGTCCTATCAAAAATTTTATGTAAATNTTTTATATCTACGTCTGCCATAATTCTTATCCTTTTGTAGCTCCTGATGTTAAACCTGCTATATAATAATCCATTAAAAATGCATATACAATTACTGGCGGAGCTGCTGCTAACAAAGCCCCAGCCATTAAACCTCCCCAATGAAAAACATCTCCTTTTATCAAAGTTGTAACAGTTCCTACAGTGAGGACCATCTCAGACTCGCTATAAATAAATGCCAGAGGATATAAAAATCCAGCCCAAGAAACTGTAAATGCAAATATAGTTGCTGCTATTAAACCTGGCATAGCCACTGGTATAAAAACTTTTAATAACATTTGCATGTGATTTGCTCCATCTATTAAAGCTGCTTCATCTATTTCTTTTGGTATTGATGAAAAATATCCAATCATCAACCAAGTACAAAATGGTACACTTAATGTTGGGTAGACTAAAACAAGCACCCAATAACTATTAAGGAGTCCTAACCATCCAACTATTTTAAAGAGAGGTATAAATAAAAGTGTATCCGGTACTAGATATGTTAAAAATATTCCTGTGGCAAGAACTCCAGAACCCCAAAACCTTAATCTAGACAATGAATAAGCTGCCAAGACACTAATGACCATAGATATAATTACAACGGATATAGTTACTATTATGGTGTTCTTAAAAAATGTTAAAAAAGGAGTTTCTGTAAATAAATATATATAATGATCAAAAGTTAAACCTTGTTTAATTAACCAAGGATTAGATGATAGTTCTGCTATCTCTTTATTAGTTTTTAANGAAGTAATTAACATATAGTATGGAGGAAATAAGAAGAAAATAACAAATAATATTAAACAGCCATAAGCTGCAAATAATGCCCATTTTCTATTTTTATTTATACTATTTCTATAAGAAAGTATTTTCATTTAAACCTCATTAGTTCTTTTTCTAACATTTCTTAAAATAATAAATGATAAAACTGCTAAAACAGGAAACATAAATAGAGAAACTGCTGCACCAAGAGGAATATCTCCAGATTCTATTCCAACTCTAAAAGCGTAAGTTGCGAAAAGGTGAGTAGTATCTATTGGACCTCCTCTTGTCAGAACTCTTACAATATCAAAATTAGCGAAAGTAACAATTATAGAAAAAAGTATCGTAATTGAAATAATATTTTTCATCATTGGCAGTGTAATAAAAAATAATTTTTGCCAATAATTAGCTCCATCTATAGAAGCTGCTTCATATAAATCTTCTGGAATAGATTTCAAAGCTGCTAAATACATAATAAGAAAAAATGGAGCACCAACCCATATATTTACTAAAATAATTGAAAACCTTGCCCAAAATGTTTCACTTAACCATGGTATTGCATCAACCGATAATTTTTCAAGTACCCAATTTAATGCACTGTAAGTAGGTTCAAATAACCACCACCAACCTAAGGTAGATAAAGCTGGCGGAATTACCCAAGGAATTAGTAACATTCCTCGCCATTTTCTTTGCCCCTTTGAAGGTAATTCGTTTATTGAATGAGCTGCAATAAATCCTATTAAAGCCTTAAAAAAAACTGCTACTAAGGCAAAAAATATTGATTGTTGAACAACTAACCAAAATGTTTCTCTTTTAAATAAAAATAGAAAATTAGCTAACCCTACAAATTTTGTTTCAGCTTTATTCAATGTAGCTAAAAATATAGAATAAAAAAATGGATATATAATTAAACAAGCAACCATTAAAATTAAAGGTAAACACATGAAAAATGCGATACGAGGTTTCTGCTTCAACCAAATAAATACATTATTTATTTTCATTAGCCTCTCATTATACCTTCCAATTCATTCTCCGCCCATCTAATTCCCTTTTTGATTGATTGTCCTTTTGCAGTAATTCTAGCTACTAAATTAGCAATTATATATTGAGTAGTAATTTGTGACGCAATTTCAGGGGGAGCAGGATAACCTGGAGCTACTGGAACTTCATCACCTCTCATTGGATAATTATAGAGAACACCATCAGGAGGGGAAGCATCAGTCCAGGTTTTATTGTTATTAAAATGCGAAATTATCAATGGAATATCATAACCTTTAGATGCTGCAACACAAGAATCAACTACAGNTTTTTCCGCTACATATCTAAGTAANTCTTTTGCAGCAGATTTATTTTGTGCAAAACTCCAAATACCCCAATATTGTGAGTTATCTGGTCTAAATCTACCTTTCGGTCCTCTTGGAGCATCATGATGCCATAATTTTTTAGATACTTCCGGATTATCTCTTTTTGCTACTGCCCATGCACTAGCAGGNTTTGAAATTACAGAACCNTCACCGGAAATAATCCAACGATTATTNCTAGAATCATCCCANGCATAAACACTTTTTGGCATAAATTGTGTTAATCTTTTAAGGTATTCTANCACTTCTCTNACTTCATCTGAATCTACAGATATTNCNCCATCTTTATTTACTAATTCTGCNCCATANGCAGTAAATAATGCACTTAACCATCTGCTATCTGGTGTAGCNCCGATTGTAGCNCCAAACGGCTTGCCTGCATTATATAATTTTTCTGCAGCAATTAGAAANGTATCATAAGTCCAGTTATTTATTAATTCTTCATTTCTATTATCATGGGCTGGAAATATNTTTTTTAAATCAATACCAGCATGTTCCTTAAATAAATCNTATCTTGATACAAAAGAATCAAANAATGATCCAGTTGGTGCTGGTGACCCTCTCCAATGACCNTCTAGATGTGCATAAAATCTAGCTGAATCTAATANTGGACCATGTNTATTTATTATATCTTCAACAACGTCNTCAATAGGGTCCAAACTATGCTTAAACATAGTAGAATACCAAGTAGGAAGAGAAAAAACATCATGTCCNGTTTTTGCTCTCGACTCTGCTTGTGCAGTTAAAAGCAACTTATTACCAATCGAAGTAATAAAATCNACTTTAACTTCTACNCCATTATTTTCTCCCCATTCCACAAGAATATTTCTNAGATTATCGTCTGCTCCNGGAATCCAGTGTGACCAAATCCCTAATAATAATTTTCCTGCTGAGTGAGATGTTTTTACATATGGGGCGGCTATTGCATATCCGCTAGCAGCACTAAGGCCCTTTACAAATTTCCTTCTATTCAAATATCTTTTCTTCAATTCAATTCCCCCCCTCGTAAATAAGTTTAATTTGATATTTTTACAAATTAAGTTATTAAGTTTAATAATATTTTAGAAAAATTTACAAATAATATTTTAGAAAAATAGACTAATTTGATACTAAGATGTATTTCTATTAAATAATTAAAGAAATATTGAACAATAATAGAAAATAAAAAATGAATATTATTAAATTTTTACAAATGTTATTTTTATGTATATTTTTTTTTAATATAGATAATATCAAAGCAGATGAAGAATTAATACCTCTTAAAGATTTAATAAAACAACAAAATTTAAAATCAGAAATAGGTAAATTAAAATATCTTGCTAATTTTTCTTTACAATGTGGCAGTTTATTTAAAGCTATTAACGAATTAACACCAAATAATAATATAATGCTTGCATCAGTAAATCTTCAAGAAGGAGCTCTAATAACTAAAATCATGCTTAAAAAAACAGAGCAAAGAAAAATTAAAGAAGAAATAGATGCGCAAATCNTATTTATGAAGAATAAATATTTAAGTCTAATGAAAAAAAATTTAGCATCTAATGGTGATTATATTGAAGGGTCAGAAATAATAAATAATGATCAACAAATATGTAAAAAATTTGTTCCTAGATTTTATAAATTTCTAANAAGTAATAATTTNANAATTAAAAAATAACTTCAATTAAAAAGGGTCCATCCTTTTTTATACCTATATCTAAAGCTTTGGTTAGTTTATTACAATCATCAACTTTTACAGCCTCAACACCCATACCTTTTGCTATATTTACCCAATCTAAATATGGTCTATCTAAATTTAACATATCTACTGCTCTAGGGCCCGGATTTTGAACTCCTACGTTAGTAAGCTCACCTTTCAATATTTCATANGTACGATTAGCAAANACTAATATAGTTACATCTAAATTTTCTCTAGCCATAGTCCATAAAGATTGAACTGTATACATACCACTACCATCACCTTCTAATAAAATAACTTTTCTATCTGGACATGCTACTGCAGCTCCAATTGAAACAGGCATTCCATATCCTATAGCACCTCCTCTATTATTCAACCAATCGTGTGGAGGAGCTCCAGCAGTTGCTGGAAAAAAATCTCTACCTGTAGTTACTGATTCATCTACNACTATTGCATTCTCTGGAAGTTTATTACCTAATACTAATGCTAATTTTTCTTTAGTAATATTACCTTTTGGAAGTTCTGGCCTATTATATTCTGCAAGAAATTTAGGAGATTCATTTATAGCCCCTAATTCGTTAGCTAAATCAGTGAGTGCTGAAAGTATATCCTCATCTACATTTACAAGATTCATAATAGGTACATTTTCATTGTAAAGTAAACTTGGCTTATCCGGGTATCCAAAAAATGCTACAGGAGGTTTTGAACCTACTAATACTAATTGCCCTGCTTTCTCTAACATGGAAATTGCTCTATCTACCACACCAGCACCAGGTATTCTAAGCATAGCTAATCTGCCTGCTCCTCTTGATAGACGAGCATTAGCTGCTTCTGTAATTATACCACATCCAGTCTTTTTTGAAATTTTACCAGCTAATAAAGTCGCCTCTTCCGTCAAAGCGCCCCCNCCTAAAAGAAGAGTAGAATTCTTNCCATTACTCAAAAANTTAGCAACATTTTTTATAATTTCTTGATCAACTTTAGTTCTACCCAATATATCCTTAGCTTTAATAATATTTCCTCCTTTGCCCCAAGCCGTGTCAGCCGGTAAAATAAGAGAAGAAATATGGCCAGGTGCCTTTTTNGCATTTTCTATTGCTTCNGCNCCGTCTTTTGATAACTCTTGAGATCTTTTAGACGTTTTAATCCAATGGGAAACAGGTCTCGCTATTGCTTCTANATCAGCAGTTAATGGAGACTCAAGTTCTAGATGTTGTAAAGTGTGCTGACCAATAATGTTGACCATTCCAGAATGGGCTTTTTTAGCATTATGAATACTNGCCATAGCATTAGCTAATCCTGGCCCTAAATGTAATAAAGTTGAAGCTGGGCTCCCTTTCATTCTGTAGTATCCATCAGCAGCTCCTGTAAGAACACCCTCAAATAATCCTAATACACATCTAATTCCAGGCACCTTATCTAATGCACCTACAAAATGCATTTCGGATGTTCCAGGATTAGCAAAACAAACATCGACTTCATTATGTANNAGTGTTCTAACTAAGCTTTCTGCGCCATTCATTTCTGTTTCAGATGCCATTTTNTATATTAACCTTTAATTATTTTTGCTAAATTTGAACATTTTTTTGAGCAATATTTTACTTGTTTCCAATTTAATTTCCATTTTTTTCTCCACTTAAATGGTCTATTGCAAACAATACATATTTTTTCTGGAAGTTCACTTTTTTTCATTTAAAATATTAATGATAAATAATTACTTTTTAGCATTTGCAATTTCTCTTTTAGATGCTTGTGTTAAAAGGGCAGCATCTGCAGAAATTGTTCCTAAATCATAGCCCATATCAAATCGCTCCTTGACTGTCTTACCGTCTGGGCAGTGTATACCAGCTTTAATATTATATTTTTTACATGTTTCTACTATATGTTTTATACAATCCTCTACTTCTTTCTCATAAGTATATGGTATATAGCCCATAGTAACTGCTAAATCACTTGGTCCAACATAAACGGCATCTAATTCTTCTACAGACAAGATTTTATCTAAATTATCTACTGCTTCAGATGTTTCAATCATAGCAAAATTTAATAAAGTATCATTTGCATGAAGAAAATAATCATCACCTCCATAAATTCTAGCTCTTACAGGTCCAAAGCTTCTATTTCCTCTAGGTGCATATTTACATGCAGAAACAAATCTTTCACATTCTTCTTTTGTATTTACCATAGGACAAATTATGCCATATGCACCTGCATCTAAGCATTTCATTACCATACTAGGCTCATTCCAAGGCACTCTTACCATCGGGGTTATGTCATATCCCGAAATAGCCTGTAACATCTCGACAACTTTTTGATATCCTAAAAGTCCATGTTGCATATCTAATGTGATACTATCAAATCCAGAAGCTGCCATAATTTCAGCACTAAAAGTATTTGCCATTGAAGACCAACCATTTACTATTGATTTACCTTCATTCCATGCATCTTTAATACCATTTTTTTTCATCATTCCCCCCGTATAAATTTTAGAACCATTATTTTATCATGAAACAAAACTATGTTCCACAAAATGTTTCAGTAACTATTTGATTTTCTTGCGGAGGTTTTTGGTACTCTTTATATTCATCCTGGTCATCATAAGGTTTCAGTAAAACTTTATTTAATATTTCAAAATAAGAATAATCTCCTTCTAATGCTTTACTTATAATTTCTTCAATTCTATGATTTCTTGGTATAAAAGCTGGATTAATAGTATTTATAAATTTAAATATATCTTTTTTATCATTATCTTCTTTTGATATTCTATTCCTCCATTTATCAATCCATTCATTATTATGGCTCATAAAATATTTTTTAAAATTATCATCATCATTATTAATTAAAGAACTAATACTTCTAAAAGTTAGAGTAAAATCAGTCTTATTCTTATCCATTAAATCTAATAAATTCTTAATCAATTTTTCATCATCTTCATTTATTTTTCTGAATCCTAGTTTATTTCTAAAAATTTTAAGCCATAAAGAATTATATATATCATCAAATTCATCAACAGCACTTTGTGCTAAATTTATTGCTTTTTTCTCATTTTCACTAATTAAAGGTAATAAACAAGAAGCTAAACATGCTAAATTCCATTTAATTATAGCTGGTTGATTTTTGTATGCGTAACGACCAGTTTGATCAATAGAACTAAATACTTTATTAAATTGATACTCATCCATAAATGCACAAGGACCATAATCTATAGTCTCTCCAAAAATAGAAGTATTATCAGTATTTAATACTCCATGAATAAAACCTACTCCCATCCATTTAGAAACCAAATTAGCCTGACGTTTAATAACTTTTTTTAATAATCTTAAATAAGGGTTATTATCTTTAATACAATTTTTATAATGCCTATTTATTACATAATCAGCCAGGGTTTTTAATCCATCTAGATCTTTTCTGGATGCAAAATACTGAAAAGTTCCTACCCTTATGTGACTAAAAGCAACCCTCGTTAATATTGCACCTGGAAACTCTTTTTCTCTATAAACTTTTTCTCCTGTAGATATTGCAGTAAGAGCGCGTGTTGTTGGAATACCAAGATTTTCCATAGCTTCACTTAAAATATACTCTCGTAAAATAGGGCCTAACCATGCTCTTCCATCACCCATTCTTGAAAATGGAGTAGGACCACACCCTTTTAACTGAATATCTCTCCTCAAACCTTTTTTATCTAATATTTCTCCTAAAAGAATAGCCCTACCATCTCCTAATTGTGGAACCCAATTCCCAAATTGATGTCCAGCATATGCCATTGCTATGGGCTGAGAACCAGAGAATAAAGAATTGCCTGAAAAAAAAATTTCAGGTTGCATATTATCAAATTTTATTCCTAGTTCATCAGCTAAGATATTATTTAATTTTATAATATTAGGACTTTTAACAGGAGTAGGCTTAACATTTGAATAAAATTTTTCAGGTAAACGAGCATAGCTATTATCAAAATCTATATTCATATAATTATTTTCCATATATATAATAAAATAGTACCTTATTAATTATAATACCTTATATTATTTATTTTTAAATTATTAAAATTGAAACTATAATGAAAAAGATTGATTTATTAAAAAAATTTAATCAAGTAAGAAAAAAAACTATTTCTATATGTACCCCCCTTGAGATAGAAGATTATGTTGTACAACCTAACCAAGAAGTAAGTCCTATTAAGTGGCATCTAGGTCACTCATCGTGGTTTTTTGAAGAAATTATCATATTAAAATTTCGAAAAAATAAAAATAGGTTTGATGAAACTTATAATACTATTTTTAATTCCTATTATAAATCTTTAGGCAATCATTGGAAACAGTCTCAAAGAGGTCAATTATCTCGACCAACAGTTAAAGAAATAATAAAATATAGAAATTATATTAATGAAGAAATTAATAAAATTTTTTCTTCTAATAAAAATAATAAAGAATTAAATTTTTTGCTAGAATTAGGTATAAATCACGAAGAGCAACATCAAGAATTAATGTTTATGGATATTAAATATATTTTAAATATCAATTTAAATAAGATAAAATATGCAAAAACAAATATTCCCAAAATAAAGCCTAAAATAAAAAAATGGAAAACTTTTAATGAAGGATTATATGAGATTGGTGCGGAAAATAATGAATTTGCATACGATAATGAAAAACCAAAGCATAAAGTATATATTCATTCTTTTAAAATCAATGAGCAATTTATTACAAATAAGGATTATAAAAATTTTATAGAAGATAAAGGATATCAAAAACCTGAGTACTGGTTGAGTAAAGGATGGGATTGGATTAATTTGAATAATATAAAAGGTCCAAAATATTGGCAGTTTATTAATAAAAATAATATAAAAGAATACACTTTACATGGACTAGTTTCACTTAATCTAGAAGCTCCAGTATGCCATATAAGTTATTATGAAGCTTCAGCATATGCAAAATGGGCAAATTCTCGATTACCTACAGAAGAAGAGTCAGAAATATTTTTAAATAATCTTAATACTAATCAAATAAATCATAGTAAAACTAAAAATATATTTCATGCAAGTGACATTAACTTATGTGTAAATAATCTCTGGTGGTGGACTAAGAGCCACTATTCATCCTATCCTGGATTTAGAGCTTTTCATGAAAATATCGAAGAATATAATGAAAAATTTATGTGCGGACAATTTATATTAAAAGGAGGATGCATAAATACATCATCTGGACATATTAGAAATACTTATAGAAATTTTTACGAACCACATCAAAGATGGATGTTTTCTGGAATTAGATTAGCAAGAGATATATAATGAAAATAATTGATTTGAGCAAAATACAAAATAAATCTAAAAATACTAAAAGAATTAATTCCTTTGCTGATGATATTGACAAAGGGTTAAGTTTAAAAAATAAAGCCATATCTTCAAAATATTTTTATGATGACAGAGGATCAAAAATATTTCAAAGAATTACAAAACACCCTGATTATTATCTAACAAATAATGAAATAGAAATATTAAATAAAGTTAAACTTAAATTACCAAATATACTTAAACTAAAAGAAATAGATATAATAGAACTAGGTCCGGGTGATGGTAGTAAAAGTAAAGTTATAATAGAAGGTTTTTTAAAAAAAAATTATATTGTTAACTATTATCCAATTGATATATCTAAAAAAGCACTCAAACTCATAAAACGAAATATTAAAGAAAATAATAGATTAAATATTAATGGGATTGTTAGCGAATATATTGTAGGACTAAGCTACGTAAAAAATTTATCTAAAAACAAGCAATTAATTTTATTTTTAGGATCTAATATAGGTAATTTTGAAAGATCTCAATCAGTAAAATTTATGAAAAGTATTAATAATAATATTAAAAAAGATAGCTATATTTTTATTGGTTTTGACTTAAAAAAAGACCCAAGAAAACTTAATAAAGCTTATAATGATTCAAGCAACTTAACAAAAAAATTTAATTTAAATTTATTAAGTAGAATTAATAATGATTTGCAAGCAAACTTTAATTTAAAAAAATTTATTCATTATGGAATTTATAATCCATTATTAGGAGCTATGGAAAGTTTCTTAATTTCTAAAGAAAAACAACAAGTAAATATAAAAAAAATTAAGAAAGTTTACTCTTTTGAAGCAAATGAAACTATTCATTTAGAGTATTCTTTTAAATATACTATTGAAGATATAGAGAATCTAGCTAAAAAATCCAAATATACTATTGAAAAACATTATAAAAATAATGATAAAGGTTTTATAAATGCATTATGGAAGAAGTAATTAATTGGTAGATAAAAAATTATAGATATTTAAAATCTCATCATCAGAAAATTTACTTTTAAAAGAACCCATCATGGTACCTGCTCTACCATTCTTAACAATCATTAAGAATGTAGCTGGTTTTAACTTAGTACCTATAATATTTGGTGCCGTTCTCTTGTGACATGTAGCGCAATTTCTATTAAAAAGGGATTCACCAATAGAAGTGTCAGCAAAAGAAATGTGGGGCACCAAAAAAATTATAGATAATAATATTTTTAACATAAGTAAGAAAATATTAAATTATAATTATAATTTAATTATTAGCTTTTTTAAAAATTTCTGCAGTAAAAAATACACCTATTAAAACTATAGTATGCATTAAAGCTGATGGCCCGAAGAACTGCATTGACCCTATCCACATTGTAAATATAAAAGACCACATAAACGCTAATGTAGTCATAATTTGAAATCTTACCATTTTAGGAAGACTTTTTAGTGGATTAGAATTTGGACTCATTACAACAGCATAAGATTCTTTAATCATTTTAAACTCCTTTTTTTTTATATTGATACGGAGTTATTTATATTATAGATCATTTATTTAATTAAAAAATTATAGAGAATAAAAAAAAAATATAATATATTTTTTAAAAGTGATTTGGAAATTAAATGATTAAAGATAAAAATATTTATGATTTAGTTATAATTGGAGCAGGTTTTGCTGGTTTATATAGCCTTTATAAAGCAAAATTAGCAAATTTAAATGTTATTACTATAGAACGGGCATCTAATGTAGGAGGAACTTGGTATTGGAATAGATATCCTGGGGCAAGATGTGATGTTGAAAGTATGCAATATTCCTACCAGTTTTCAAGTGAACTTCAAGAAGAATGGGAGTGGACTGAAAAGTATGCAACTCAACCAGAAATATTAAAATATGCAAATCACGTTGCTGATCGCTTCAATCTAAGAAAAAATATTAATTTTAATACCGAAATTAAATCGGCAAAATTTATTACAGATAAAAATTACTGGTTACTTACTAACCATAAAAAAGAATTAATTAAAACAAGATTTTGTATAATGGCGACAGGTTGCCTTTCAACATTGAATAAGCCCAATTTTAAAAATATAGAAAGTTTTAAAGGAGAAATATACCATACAGGTAGTTGGCCTCATCACAAAGTAAACCTAAAGAATAAAATTGTAGGAATAATTGGAACTGGTTCGTCTGCAATTCAGTGCATTCCCGAGATTATAAAAGACGTTAAACAACTATATGTTTTTCAAAGAACTCCTCATTATACTGTTCCAGCAAGAAATGCCCCACTTAAATATTTAAAAGGCAAAAATATAAGCAATATGAGAGAGCCTATAGGATACGATAATGATTTATTTGTTGAAGAAGTTAAATATAATTATTCAAGCTTTAGATTAAAAGCACAAAATTCAGTTGCTGCTATGGCCTTACCAATAAATAATCAATCAGCTTTGGAAGTTTCTGAAGATAGACGACAACATGTTTTCGAAGACAGATGGAATAAAGGTGGAGTTCCATTTATAGCAGCTTTTGAAGATTTAAACTTTAATAGAGAAGCTAATGAAACTGCTGCAAAATTTGTAAGAAATAAAATAAAATCTTTAGTAAAGGATAGTAATGTAGCTAAATTGCTTACTCCTAATTATCCTATAGGATGCAAAAGACTAGCTGTAGATAGTAATTACTATGAAACTTATAACAGGTCTAATATTTCACTTATAGACCTGAAAACTGACCCTATCAAAGAATTTTCTAAAGACGGAATATCTACTTCCAAAAAATGTTTTGAACTCGATGTAGTTATTTTAGCTACAGGCTTTGATGCCATGACAGGGACATTATTTAATATTGATATAGAAGGTAAAGATAATATTAAACTAAAAGATAAATGGTCTAATGGACCTAAAAATTATTTAGGGTTAGCATCTTCAGGATTTCCAAATCTATTTACTGTTTCCGGTCCAGGAAGTCCTTCAGTTTTAACCAATATGATTGTTTCTATTGAACAGCATGTTAATTGGATATTTGATTGCATCAAATATATGCAAAATAATGATAAAAGTTTTATAGAAGCATCTTTAAATGCCGAAGATGACTGGTTTAAACATAATCAAGAAGTTTCTATCGATCATGTTCGGTCATCCTGTAGCTCCTGGTATATTGGAGCTAACATTAAAGGAAAAGCTAAAAACTTTATGCCTTATGTGGGAGGATACTCGAAATATGTTGAAAAATGTAATGAAGTTTCCAAAAATGATTATGAAGGATTTATATTAAAATAATATAATATTCATCACTTAATTATTTGTTCCATGAAAAGAATCATCTAAATTAAGTAAAGCCTTTCTTTTATTTGGCTTTCTTTTTTTTAAAAATAATTTCCATTTTTTTTTGTTATTATTTTGTAAATCATTATCTTTTGATTTTCCATCTCTCCTCTTATTTGATTTTCTCACTAATCGTTCTAGAGATTGATGTTTATCTTGTTGTGTTAGTTTTAATCTTTTTGGTGCAAACCTTTTTTTTGCTTTCTTACTAAAAAGTTTGGCTAAATTTCTTTTTTTTGTTTTTTTAATTTCTTCATTAGCATTTAACTTTTTTTTTATATTAATTTTATCTAATTTATTAATATTTTTTTTAACATTACTAATTAACAAAGTTTCCGATGAATTTAATACGTTTGCATACAAAGAATAACCAATTAATTTTTCAATAGATTTAAGTTTTCTTTTTTCAGATACATCACACAAAGATATTGCTATGCCTTTCTTTCCAGCTCTAGCTGTTCTTCCTATTCGGTGTATGTATAATTCAGATTGATTTGGCATGTCATAATTTATAATATGAGAAATATTATCTACATCTATTCCTCTAGCAGCTAAATCTGTAGCAATTAAAATATTTACTTTTCCAATTCTAAAGTTTTTTAGCGTTCTCGTTCTTTGGCTCTGACTTTTGTCTCCATGAATTGCATCCACATCAATACCTGATTTTTTTAATTTAGAAGCTAATTTATTTGCTCCTATCTTAGTTTTTACGAATACTATAGACCTATCAATATTATGATTATTAAATATATCTTGAAGAAATTTAAGTTTTACCTCCCTTTTAACTATAAAAACTCTTTGATCTATTAACTCTATAGGTTTTGCACTAGGTGAAACGTTTACTTCCTCTGGGCTATTTAAAAATTCATTGGCTAAACTTCTAACTGCTTTAGGCATAGTAGCTGATAAAAGTACCGCTTGCTTCGTTTTAGAAATATTAGACATAATTAACTTTATGCTAGGCATAAAGCCTAAATCTAGCATTTGATCTGCTTCATCTAATATCACTGTATTTGTACTATTTAAATATGCAGCCTTAGATTTAACATGGTCTAATAATCTTCCAGGAGTTGCAACTACTATATCAGCTCCATCCTTTAATGATTTTATCTGTGGGCCTGGTTTGGCACCTCCTACTATTAAAACAGCTTTAGGCCTAATAATTTTTCCATAGCTTCTAATTTTATCAATAATTTGCATTGCTAGCTCTCGAGTAGGCACTAATATAAGAACAGGGAATGATTTAGGTGAATTCTTTTTACTCTTTTTAATTAATCTTTCTAATATAGGCAATACAAATGCAGCTGTTTTTCCAGTACCAGTTTGAGCTATGCCTACTATATCATGATTATTTAGAAATTTCGGAATGACAGCATTTTGTATAGGAGTTGGTTTATCATAATTCTCAGATGCTATTCCTTTAAGAATAGGGCCTGTTAAACCTAGCTCATTAAAATCCATAGAATTATACTTTCTGTTTTAAGAGTTCAAATAAGCTATAAAACGTCTATTTTGAACTTAATAAGATAAATGAAATTAAATCAAAATTAATATAAGGGGCGATATCATATGCATAATCTAATAGCAAGGTATTTAAATAAAGATGATTATATTTGTAATGATTAAAAACTAAAATTATAATAAGAATAAATTATTTAATAATATGGATATATAATGCAAGCTCTACAAATACTTAATGATGTATTTGGATACAACTCTTTCCGCTCTGGACAAGAAGAAATTATTAACTCTATACTTGATAAAAAAAATATACTTGCTGTAATGCCAACTGGAGCAGGTAAATCGCTATGTTATCAAATTCCTGCCTTAATATTTTCTAGAGGTACAATTGTAGTTTCCCCTTTAGTAGCTTTAATGGATGATCAAATTTTAGCTCTAAAAGAAAATGGTATAGCTGCAGATAGAATTCATTCTCATAGATCAGAAGAACTAAATAAAGAAACTTTAAATAATTTTAAAACAGGAAAAATAAAAATACTATATTTATCCCCAGAAAATTTGATGAGTGAAAAAACACTAAATGAGCTTAATAACATTGATATTGCTATGTTTGCAATCGATGAAGCTCACTGTATTTCAAAATGGGGTGTTAGTTTTAGACCACAGTATGAAGAACTATCTAGATTATCAAAAATATACCCAGACTCAGTCATTGCTGGATTCACTGCGACAGCGGATAAAGATACTAGAGAGGATATTATTCATAAACTTAGTAATTATAACTCAAAAATATTTGTTCAAGGTTTTGACAGGCCTAACTTAAGTTTAGCTGTTGAGCAAAAAGATGATTGGAAAAAGCAAATACTTATTTTTCTAGAAAATAAAATCAATGAATCTGGAATTATATATTGCTTGTCTAGAAAACAAACTGAAGATGTTTCAGAATTTTTAAACAAAAATAATTATAAATCAATTCCTTATCATGCAGGACAAGAAAGTAATATCCGCAAAAATAATCAAGAAATATTTATGAATGAAAATGGTATAATTATGGTTGCAACAATTGCATTTGGTATGGGTATAGATAAATCAAATATAAGGTTTGTAGCCCACCTCAGCTTACCTTCCAGTATAGAATCCTATTATCAAGAAATAGGAAGAGCAGGTCGAGATGGTAATCCTGCAGAAACTTTATTGCTATATGGGTTGAATGACTTGTTTCAAAGACGCCGTTTTATTGAAAGTGATGGAGATGATTATCAACATAAGCTCAGAGAAAATAAAAGACTTGATAGTCTTTTAGCTTATTGTGAGACACCTATATGTAGAAAAAAAGCATTATTATCATATTTTGATGAACATGTAGAAGATTGTCATAACTGTGATAATTGTTTTAATCCACCTAAAATGGTTGATGGCACAAAATTAGCTCAAATGGTTTTATCTGCAATATATAGGTCTGGTCAAATTTTTGGAACAGTTCACATAATAAATATTTTATTAGGAAATAAAACTGACAAAATTATTGAAAAAAAACATGATAAAATTAAAACATTTGGAATAGGAAATAATTATAAAAAAGATTTTTGGCAAGGATTTATCAGGCAACTAATTTCCTCTGGACATTTAATAATTAATATTAAAAAATTTGGATGCTTGCAGATTACAAAATCTGGTCTTGAAATTCTAAAAGACGATAAATATTTTAATTATAAGGAAATAGTATTCAAAGCAGCTAAAACTACAAAAAAAAATAAAAATACAAAAAAAGTTTTAAATATAGATAATAATGACTTAGAAATTTTAACCTCTCTTAAAGAGCTAAGATTAAATATTGCAAGAGAAAAATCTATCCCTGCATTTGTTATTTTTCCAGATTCAAGCCTAATAGAGATGGCAAAAATAAAACCACAAAATTTACAAGAAATGATAAAAATAAATGGTGTAGGACCAAGTAAGCTTAAAAAATATGGTACTAGTTTTTTAGAAGTAATTAATAAATAATTATATTATTAACATCTATAAAAGCTTCATGTTCTTTTCCGTAAGCAACTATAGCTATTGATTTAATATTTTTAGGATTGATTTTCTTTGCTAGCATAATTCCTGATCTTTTGAATTCTAAAAGTTTTATATCTTGTGTCTTCCATTTATCGGTAGCTATAAATGGGGCCTGATAATATTGCCAAGGTAAGATAGTACCACTAGTTCTAATATGAATATAATATTCTTGATTGTTACCTCTTACTTGTATTTTTATAGATTTAACTTCCTTCGATAAGGAAAAATCCATCTTTTTCCTTATTTGAATAAAGCCTCCATTATTTTCTAAACTCACTATTCCTGTCATACGAGCGTAACTTATATCATTCTCCTTAAAATATTCTACCTTACCATCAGATACACCACCCATAACTTGATCACTTATAAATTCCCATTTTTCTTGTGGGTTATTAACAAAGTTTTCAAACAAAACTTCTTCTCCGATACTTTGTTTTATAAAAAATAAATATAAAATTATAATAAATCTAAACATATCATTCCTTAATAAGAATATTTAAATAATAAAAATAACTAATGAAAATATAATATCAAGATATGAATTTTATTTCAGAACCGTCTTTCTTCCTAATTGCTATTACAGATGATCTAGGCACAGAATTTCCTCCATCTGGAAAATTACTATTTCCTTTCTCACCTGGATGCTGAATACCTACAAATATTGTCTTACAATCTTGACTCCAAGTAATACCAGTAACTTCACATTCCTTTGGCCCTACTAAAAATCTTTTTATTTCTCCAGTGATTGGGTTTCCACATAGCATCTGATTATTACCCATTCCTATATATTCCCCTTCATTAGTATATCTACCATCCGTTTGAATAAATAAAACACCCTCTTTGTTAAAACTTAATCCATCTGGAGAATTAAACATATTTTCTATATTTATATTCTCTGATCCAGCATAAATATTATCATAAATTTTAGGATTACCCGCCATAGCAAATAAATCCCATTCAAAAAAATTAGAACTATGGTCATTATTTTTAGGACTCCATCTTACTATTTGACCATAAATATTATTTTTTCTATTATTTGGACCTGCTATAGGAGAAGGGTCTCCACCTTTATTTGGTTTAATACCTCTATTTTTATTATTTGTTAAAGAACAATAAACTTCTGCTTTATTAGGGTTAGCAGCAACCCATTCAGGCCGGTCCATTGAAGTTGCTCCAACTTTAGATGCAGCTATTCTTGTATAAATACAAATTTCTGCTTGAGATTTAAAACCAGTTGTTTTTGGATTTAATTCAATCCATTCTCCAGTATTATCCTCATTAAATTTAGCTACATATAATTTTCCACTATTTAATAAATCTTTATTATTTGAATTCATAGAATATTTTTTATTTGAGATAAATTTATATAAAAACTCACCCCTCTCATCATCGCCCATGTATATGATCACTCTATTATCTTTATTTATTACTAACTCTGCATTTTCATGTTTGAAACGTCCTAAGCTTGTCAATTTTCTAGGAACACTTCCTGGATTGCTAGGGTCTATCTCTACAATGTATCCAAATTTATTAGTCTCATTAGGGTGAATAGAAATATCAAAACGCTCATCATAATTAGCCCAATTATATCCCCAATCTTTTAAACCTATGCCATACCTTATAAATTCTTCAGAAAGTTGCATATTTTTATTTTTGCAAGAAAAATATCCATTAAAATTTTCTTCGCAGGTTAGATAAGTTCCCCATGGAGTCTTTCCATTTCCACAATTATTTAATGTTCCCAAACATTTTGTACCCATCTTATCATAAGATGTTTTTAATAATTTATGGCCTTTAGCATATCCCGATATCTCCATTGGTGTGTCTGCCGTTATTCTTCTATTAAATTTAGAATCTTTTATAAATTCCCATTTATCACTAAAAGATAACTCAACTATGCTTATTCCATGGGCGGCTTTAGCTTTATTAATATCATCTATATTTTCTGCACTTTGACGATTTCTATTACCATAAATAACTTTTTGGTTAGTATATTCATTATTTACTACCAAAATATTATGATTATCTTTTTTAAATAAATGCATACCATCATTATTATCTCCAAAGGATAGTTTTTGAGAAATAGCATCTCCTCTTGAAGATTGATTAAAGTCCTCTCCCTCAGTCCACATAGGGTCACCCCATCTTATAACAGTCTGCCATGTAAAATTATCAGGTATCGTAACTGTATCTAATGTATTTGCTTTTACTTGCTGAAAATCAAAACTAGATGTTTTATTATTTGCTAAAGAATTATTCAAAGATGCAGCAAGCACAAAACTAGATAAACCAAAAGAAACCCCATTCTTTATAAAGTTTCTTCTGGATAGATTTTTATTTAATATTAATTCAAAATCAGTAATTTTATTTTTTTTCTTTAAATTTTTCAAAAATATATTCCTAATCACCAATAATTAAAAGGACACTTCGTGTCTTAACAAGGAGTTACTCCCTTTTTTATTTGGAGATTTTAACTCCAAAGAGATCTTATTTTTAGCCCAATCAATTGATATCAAACCAAAATTTGCTTCAGAAATTGATTCTCCTAACTGCATACTATCTTGTTCTTTTATTGAAAATTTCAAGGGTTTATTTAAAGAGCTAGATGTTAACTCATAAATACTTGTACTTTTATTAAATTGTTTTTTATATATAGCACCAAAATGTCTATCTCCTGAGATGATAAAAGTATGAGAAGAAGTATTTTTAACTAATGAATATAACCTTTCTTGTTCCAGAGGAAAATTACCCCATTTTTCCCAACCATGGTCTAGAGGCAAAACCTGAAAAGAAGAAACAATAATTCTTATATCAAACTTTTGACTTAACTTTTCTTCTAACCATATCCATTGCTTATGGCCAAGAATAGTTTTATTTTTGCTATAATCTACAATATACCTCTCTTTACCCTTAACATTTCTTTGATCTGTAAGTTTGAAGTCTGATTTAAAAAAACGTGTATCTAAAATTATTATCTGTATGTGTTTATCTTTGTAATTCAGAGTGTATTCTTTATATAAACCATCTCTATAATTACGTTCATCATTTTTCTTAATATTAAAAAATTTTAAAAATAGTTCTTTAGATTCATGTTTATACTTATAATTATTCCCTCCATCATTCACACCATAATCATGATCATCCCATATACCTAATATCTTTGTATTTGATGAAAGATCACGATAATAAATATTATTTTTAAGCGATCTATAAGCCTCTGCTAAATCATATATTCCATCGCCACTACCATAAACATTATCTCCAATTTGTAGAAAAATATCTGGATTGTATGAATTTATATTCTGCCAAAATTTTTGTGATAATGTTTGGTCATTACAAGAGCCAAAACCAATAGTAGTTATATTATCCTCATAGTTTAGATTAATTTCTTCAGCATTAATTCTATTATTATAAAAAACTAAACAAAAGATATAAATAATAAAAAAATAGGATTTATAACGCATCAATTCTATCATACTAGGAATATAATGTTCATAGTCTTTTTTGGGAAATAATTTATTATTTTAACTGTTTTAAGGTTTAATAATTATATTACTAAATCAATATAATCTTCATAATAGAAATATAATTTATTCATTTTTGTAATAAATAATTAAATAATGAAAAATAAACTTAAAATAAAACCTTTAGCTATTCCTGGAATGGCATTTTTTATAATTTTTGTTATAACTTTCATAATCATAATTAGTCATTCATGGAATTTATTTAGTAAATATAATTTAATTAAATTAATATTTACTTATTGAACTAAATATAAAACCTATTAGAATATAAGCCTTTTACCTTAGCATCTATGCAGATAGTCTTTCCTGAAATGTCGTCTTGATCATTGTTGTTATCCTTCGCAGAAGTGATGAATAACTTATCCATATTTAAACCTCCAAAAGCAACACATGTAGGCTTTTTCATGGGAGTCTTAATTGTATTTATTATTTTTCCAACCTCATCATATTGAACCACTTGTCCCCCATTCCATTCCGCATTCCATAAAGAACCATCTTTATCAATTGTAGAACCATCAGGAAAACCTTTTAAATTTTTATTATCAATAATAATCCTAGATTTATCCAAATATGGTTTTTTTTCATTTAAATCTGCTTTAAAAATTAATTTCTTGTAAGTATCTGCATAGTATAAAAAGCTATTATCAAGTGATGAAGTTATAGAATTACTAATATGTATACCTCTAACTATTTCATGAATTTCTAATTTATTATCTATCATATATAGAGCACCATCTGGCTTAGAAGGGTTAGACTCACTCATAGTCCCACACCAAAATCTTCCATATCCATCTGTTTTTCCATCATTAAAACGAACCTTTGAGGGAAGAATAAACTGCTTATCTAATTTTTTAATAATTTGATTACTAATATCAAATAAAGAAAAAAAAGTATCAAAAGCACATAAAAGTATATTATTTTGATTTGTTAATGAAATCGCACAAAGTCTATGATCAAAATTCCAAATTAATTTTTTATTTTCTATATAGGACCATGAATGTAAGCACTTTCCCTCTATATCAACCCAATATATTCTTTGCAGCTTCTCATCCCATACAGGGGACTCTCCTAAAATAGACCTATCATTACTAATAATAGAATAACTATCCATTTAATAATTCAATATTATTTATCACCATAGGTAGCACCTTCTTGCCAACTTTTAACAAACTCTTCTACCGACACTGTCCAACTATTAGACATATTCTCATCAAAATATTCAAATAAGATACCTTCTTTTGCTTGCATAGACAGAAATACTGTTCCTCCTTTTTCACCACCGTGCTCTAGGTGAGGAGAAGCATCTGATTTTGCTAATGCATAATCTCCTTGTTTCCTATGTATTAAAGTTTTAGAACCATCCTCATTAACCTCTGTTAAGAATTGCTCTCCTTGTAAAACTAAAGTTAATGTAGAGGCTATATGCCGATGCCTTCTACAATGGCTCTTGCCTTCTGGATACCTAAGAAGCATATCTAATCTTCCATTTTGAATATCATACCCTAAAAGACAGTAATCAAAATCAATTTTAAAGTCTTTATTATTTAAGTCTTTATAATTTCTCCATTCAACCTTTTCAGGATCATAACTACTAGAAACTTTATGAAAATTTTCAAACAATCAACTTAACTCCATTTAATAATATTTTTAAAATAATTAATAAATATTATACTTGTATATATAATTATTTAATAGTGATAGTCGGGGAAGGGTGTTCTACCCAATAAAAACATTCGCCTGCAACTATACCATTTGAATTACTACTTGCTCTTCCAGCTCCTAAATTATTTCTAACATAAAAAAGTATAAATATGAAATTTCTGCTAAATATTTCTAATTGGAACCAAATGGTTCTGATGAAATCCAATCTATTGTTTCTTTTAATATTGTACTAAAATTTCTAATTTTTATACCTAAACTATCACGACGAGAAAAATCAAACCCAGTAGGAGCTATAGCATCTCCTTTAATCGGTTTTGGAATTTTCATTTGCGGTATTAATCTTTTGCACTCAGCATATATATCTTGCCAATGAATACTTTTATAAACACCATAATATCTTCCACTACAATTTCGATTTTCATATACAGTCAAAAACATATTAGCTAAATCTCTTACATGTATCATTGAAGCGGAATCATTTGGAGTTTCACTATGACGAGGATATCCTCCATCTATTGCTTGTTTCAACCAGGCGAAAGGGTTATGATTCAAATGCTCAGGTAAAACTGCATCACCGTATATACCTGTAGGCAATATAATAGATAATCTAATTTTATTTTCTGTACAAAATTTAATAGCAGCTTTTTCCATAACAGTCTTCGTCGCGGAGGTATATTTCTTTTCTCTACATTGAATTTCTTCATCTGACCAATGATCAACTTCATTTTTAAATTTTACAGGTTGCAGTGGATTAGTGCTAGAAGTAGAGGAACATATTACAATATTTTTTATTCCTTTATTCTTAGCTACTTTAAGAATATTTAAACACCCTTCAACAGTTGGCATTATAATTTCTTTATAACCTCTATCATATGACAGTTCTTTTGCTAAGGTGCCATCTTGCCCTTTGTAAACAGGAATAAGGCAAGCTATAAAAACCGCATCCACTCCCTCGAAAGGGTCTAAAAAATCTAATTCATTTTCCATATGGGCCGAGTAAAGTTTTAGTTTATTTCCATTAACCAAATTATATAAATATTTAGTTTTGTCGGCAATATTTACATCTCTTAAAGTTCCATTTACATTATACCCTTTCTCTAGAGCGCAACGAACTATACTCGAACCTACTAAGCCACTTGCACCTACAACACAAATTTTTTTTAAATGATCCATTTATTCACCCAACCTATATAATAATGTGTATAGGCATTATATTATAGATTAATTTGAAATGTTAAAATATTTAGTAATTTTTTAATTTCATTTGAATTAAAAGCTTACGATGAAATTGATTTAGCAAAATTAAATGATACTAAAATTTGCATAAACTGTGATTTGTCTAATGCAGACCTTGGAGGCATGAATTTGAAAGGTGCAAATTTACAAGGTTCATCTCTTAAAGGATCAATACTAATTGGAACTGATTTATCTTATTCTAACTTAGAAGGTGCAAACTTAAGCAGCGCTTTTATAAGATCTACAAATTTTTGCAACTCTATAATGCCTGATGGAAAAAAAAGTATAGAAGGATGTTCCAATATGGAAATACTAAAATAATTAACTAGATTTTATTATAATTTTTATGTTTACTTTTTCTTCCGTATACTCTTTTTCGCCACATTTTAAAGCTTGATGGTTTTAAATTTTTTCTCATAACTTTTATAACTTCACTCTCATTTAAATTATAAAAAGAACTAATGTCATTAAAGCTAGTTTTATCACACCAAGCCATTTCAATAATTTCATCTTTATACTTCATAAAAAAATATCCTTAAAAAATAATAATTTAAATACGTTGAAAAAAATTTAAATAGATCATTATTTTTTATTAGTTTAAAATACTTTAAAATTATAGGGTTTATTTTGATAGAAGTAGTGGCAGCAATAATTATCTTTGAAAACAAAATACTATGTCTAAAAAGAGGATATAGTAAATACAACTATATTTCTTTTAAATATGAATTTCCTGGTGGAAAAATTAAAAATAATGAGTCTAATGTCAGTGCTTTAAAAAGAGAAATTAAAGAAGAACTAAATATAGATATAATAATTAAAAATAAGTTTAAGACAATAATTCATGATTACCCGGATTTTAGTATTAAACTACATAGCTATATCTGTTCAACTGACAATTTTCATGGGAAATTATACGAACATTCTGAATATAAACTTTTAAAAATAGATGAACTAAAATCTGTAAATTGGCTTGAAGCAGATATTCCCTTAATTGATGATTTGATATTAGAATTCAATGATTAATTATAAAGATAACTATGATTTATTTTTTTTAAATTGTTTTTAATATATTCTAAATATGTTAGTAGCACCTGCTTTACCTTGACTTAAATTGTAATAAATATATAAAGAAGTTAATACTATTTTCGCTAAAATTTGCATATTTTATAGGATACAAACATGAATTTGTATAATGATTATTTAAATGAAATCAATGAGAGAAAAAAACAAGATTTGCAGCCTAAACCTATTGATGATGGCGAACTTATTAAAGAGATTATATTAAATATTGAAGATGAAAAAAATATTTATCGAAAAGACTCTCTCAATTTTTTCATTTATAATACTTTACCAGGAACAACAAGCGCTGCTCGTGAAAAGTCAAAGTTTTTAAAAAAAATAATTTTAGGTAAGATAACAATCAATGAAATATCAAAGTCATTTGCCTTAGAACTTTTATCTCATATGAAAGGAGGTCCATCCGTAGAGGTCCTTCTCGATTTAGCATTAAGTGATGATCAAAGTATTGCAAAAGATGCTGCAGAAATTCTTAAAACACAAGTATTTTTATATGAAGCTGACACTAACCGTCTTAAAAAAGCTTATCAGGACGGCAACTTAATAGCTCTAGAAATTCTTAAAAGCTATTCAAAAGCAGAATTTTATACAAATTTACCTGATATAAATGAAGAAATAAAAGTAGTCACTTATGTGGCAGGAGAAGGTGATATTTCAACAGACCTATTATCTCCTGGAAATCAGGCACATTCTCGATCGGATAGAGAACTTCATGGTAAATGTATGATTTCAGAAAAAGCTCAAGCTGAAATTAAAAAATTACAAAAAGAAAACCCAGACAAAAGTGTTATGCTTATTGCGGAGAAAGGAACTATGGGTGTAGGCTCATCGCGAATGTCAGGTGTAAATAATGTAGCTCTTCTTACTGGAAAGAAAACGAGTCCCTATGTACCTTTTGTCAATAATGCACCAATCGTTGCAGGAACTAATGGTATTTCTCCTATATTTTTAACCACTGTCGGCGTAACTGGCGGAATAGGAATTGACTTAAAGAATTGGGTAAAAAAATTAGATCCAGATGGAAACCCTATTATAAATAATGATGGAAATCCGGTTCTTGAGCAAAAATATTCTGTAGAGACAGGAACTGTTCTTAATATTAATACCAAAAATAAAAAACTATATGATGAAAACGGTAAAGAAGAACTTGTTGATGTCTCATCATCTTTTAATCCACAAAAACAAGAATTTATGAAAGCAGGTGGGTCATATGCAATCGTATTCGGAAAAAAATTACAAAGTTTTGCATGTGAAACACTAGATATAAATTTACAATCAGCTTATGCGCCATCAAAAGAAGTATCTCATAAGAACCAAGGTCTTACTGCCGTTGAAAAAATATTTAATGCTAATGCTGTAGGAGTTGCACCAAATTCTATTCTTCATGCAGGTTCAGATGTTAGAGCAAAAGTAAATATAGTTGGATCTCAAGATACTACTGGATTGATGACTGCACAAGAACTTGAGTCTATGGCAGCAACAACTATATCTCCAACTGTTGATGGAGCATATCAATCTGGATGTCATACAGCTTCAGTTTGGGATTCAAAAGCTCAAACAAATACTCCAAAATTAATGAAATTTATGCATGATTTTGGTTTAATCACTGGAAGAGACCCAAAAGGTGTTTATCATGCAATGACAGATGTAATTCATAAAGTATTAAATGATATTACAGTAGATGATTGGGCCATAATAATTGGAGGAGACTCACATACACGTATGTCTAAAGGTGTAGCTTTCGGAGCTGATTCCGGAACCGTTGCATTAGCTCTTGCAACAGGTGAGGTTACTATGCCGATACCTGAATCCGTTAAAGTTACCTTTAAAGGTAAAATGTCAGAACATCTTGATTTCCGTGATGTAGTTCATGCCACACAATCACAGATGTTAAAGCAATTTGGTGATAATGTTTTTCAAGGCAGAGTGATAGAAGTTCATACTGGTACTCTTTTAGCAGACCAGGCTTTTACATTTACCGATTGGACTGCTGAAATGAAAGCAAAAGCTTCAATATGTATTTCAAATGATAGTACTTTAATTGAGTCACTCAATATAGCAAGAGATCGCATACAGATAATGATAGATAATGGCATGGAAAACGATGCAGCTATGTTACAGAGATTAGTAGAGATTGCAAATAAACGTATTTCTGAAATTAAATCTGGGACTAAACCTGCACTAAAGCCAGATGAAAATGCAAAATATTACGCTGAAGTATTAGTTGAATTAGATCAAATTGATGAACCTATGATTGCTGACCCTGATGTAAATAATATAGACGTATCCAAACGTTATACTCACGATACAATCAGACCTATATCCTATTATAGTGCAGAAAAAACTGTAGACCTTGGCTTTGTAGGTTCCTGTATGGTTCATAAAGGCGATGTAAAAATTGTTGCGCAAATGCTAAAGAATTTGGAAGAACAATCAGGTAGTGTTAAGTTTAATGCTCCTTTAGTGGTTGCTGCTCCCACATATAATATAATAAATGAACTTAAATCAGAAGGTGATTGGAGTATTTTACAAAAATATTCAGGTTTTGAATTCGACGACGTTAATCCTAAAAAATCTGCAAGGACAGAATATGAAAATATATTATATTTAGAGAGACCTGGCTGTAATCTTTGTATGGGAAACCAAGAAAAAGCATCTAAAGGGGATACAGTAATGGCTACCTCAACAAGACTCTTCAAAGGAAGAGTTGTGGAAGATTCTGAAGAAAAAAAAGGAGAATCTCTTTTAGCTTCAACTCCCGTTGTGGTTCTATCAGCAATTTTAGGAAGAACTCCTACTATCGAAGAATATAAAAATGCAGTTAAAGGAATTGATTTAACTAAATTTGCTCCGCCAAAAGAAAAATCAATCGACTCTTCTTTGATGAGCTTTTAAATTTCATCTCTAAATAGTAAAAATATTCCATATAATTTATTCTATAAGATCTCTTTTTATGTAATATATTTATAAATTATAATTATTTTTTATTACCTATAATTAGAGGCTCAAGTGAATATAACTATTAAAATATTTCTTACTTGAATATTTATTTTATTCTCATTTGAATCTCATGCTAACCGTTACTGGGTGGCCAAAGATAACGGTAATACCCATTACTGGGATGATAGAGCAAACTGGTCAGATAGGTCTGGGGGTAAAGGTGGCAAAACTATTCCCAATAATAAAACTAAAGTTTATTTTGATAATAAAGGAAAAGGTGATGTAACCTTTCGCTCAAAAGGACAATCAAGAAGAGTAACTATTAGTGGCAACTATAATGGTACTATTAATTTAAATGGAAAAGATTTATCTAGTATTAAACTTAATTTTTCATATAAAATTACAAATAACTGGAATTTAAATATAGATAACACTGTAATGAAAAATGATAACAAATATTTGAATAATAGTATAAATTTTAACACTAAAATAAATTTATAGAATTTAGCCAATTATAAAATTTACTTTATAATAATAACTCCTTGCATACCCATTTCACTGTGCTTTAATCCATTTTTCATATCTTCAACCCTACAGTATAAGTCCTCAAACCTTCCTGTTTTAATCGGAACAAACCACCATTCAATTTCATGATTTGGCCAAACTTCAACCTCATTAATAATGCCTTTAACCTCAGCTAATTTTTTACTCTTGAAATTTACTTGTATTTTCCTGGTAAAAATAGATTTAGAAAAAGAACTTGATGAAAAATAATGTTTAGAGTCACTATTATTTATTAATTTAAGTTTATATAATTTACCAACCTCAAAAACTAATTCTCTGGGTTCATAATAATGGGACTCACCAGATACACCTTTAAAATATAAAGTTTTTTCAATAGGGTCTTGTCTAGTTAAGTCTTGAGATACTGAAAAATTTATATAGATTAAAATTATTATAAAATAAGTAAAAATGGTCTTATAAAAATATACAAACATAATTATTCTATAACAAAAATTTAAAATTATTGAAATATTAATTAAAAATATACTTTTATTACTATTGCATAATATTAAGATATATCTTAATTTTACATATAAAAAATAAATGCTATACATTTATTAATGAGAATGATTATCATTCTCATTAATAAATCCTTGCATTTAAAAATTAAATATAAGAGTAGTAAGTACGATTAAAATATGTCAATAAAGCCTTTCTTATCCAAAATTAAATCTGTCTATAAAAATCAGTCTGACTCTTTAATTAGAACTGTTATATATACAATTGGAC
>PBIU01000001.1 GCA_002720535.1 Candidatus Pelagibacterales bacterium
AATTAATGATTTTAACAAGAAATATGGTCATTTAAGGCCAGGTACATATGATATTTCTTCTAAAAGCTATAGGGAGATTGATCCTATAGAACTATTTGGGGATAGGAGCATAAATTTAAATAATAAAATTTTTATTTTTAATAAAAGAGAATTAAATAAAATTAATAAATTAATAAACGATTATAAACTTCCATTTGCAGATACATCTGAATTCTTAAGATATGTTACGAACTCAATACAAGCTAGAGAAAATTCAAAGTTTAATTTTACTAAAGTAATAGATCTTATTTTTGAACGAGTAAAAGAAATTTCTAAAATTTATTCTATTTCTATTGATGATTTGTCATATTTATCAATAGAAAGATTAGCAATAATAGAAAAAGGTGATTATAAAGAAAATAAAAAGGAAATATTAAGCCTAATAAAAATAAATAAAAAACAACATAAAATTAATACCTCTATAAAGCTTCCCCAATTGATTATGGATGCTAATCATGCTGTTGTAATACCTTTTCAAGTATCGTCACCTAATTTTATAACTAATAAAATTATTGAAGCTGAAATCAAGTACATACAAAGTTTTGAAGATAAATCTATTTTAGATAACAAAATTGTATTAATTGAAAGCGCAGATCCTGGATATGACTGGCTTTTTACTACGAAATTTAAGGGTTTATTAACAAAATATGGTGGTGCAAATTCTCATATGGCAATTAGATGTGCAGAATTAAATATTCCTGCTGCTATAGGTTGTGGTGAAGAATTATTTGAACATATGAAAAAATTTAAGCAATTACGTTTAAATTGTTCGTCATCATTAATTCAACCAATTTAAGGAAAAATAATGGTTATTTGGTCAATTGGGCTAGCAGGATCTGGAAAATCAACAATTTCAAATATTATTTATGAAAAATTTATAAATAATAAACTTCCCACAGTTTTATTAGATGGTGATGAAATAAGAAGTATATTTGGAGATGATTTAGGATATAGTTTAAATGATAGACTAAAAAATGCATCAAGGATTAGAGAGTTATGTAAACTATTAGATAGGCATGGGATTCATGTAGTTTGTGCAATTTTGTCAATATCGGAAAAGGACAGAAATTGGTGTAGAAAGAATTTTTCATCTTATAAAGAAATATTTGTTAATACACCCATAGAATTAATAGAAGAAAGAGGGTATAGGGATTTATATAAAAAATATGATAACGGCTTAATAGAAAATGTAGTGGGGAAAGATATTAAATTTGATCAGCCATATAATTCTGATTATGTGATTAATAATGTTAAATCAAAAAAAATATTTATTGAAGAAGGAGCTAAAATAGTAAATTCTCTTTTAGTCAATTTAAAATGAATTACAAATATATTTATGAAAACCCTTCTGAAAATAGACAGCTTTATATGTACTCGGACTATAATGGTAAGGAGTTTATTGAGGCCTATAAAAAAAGTAGAAGTGATGTACTGATAAAATGTTTAAAAAAAATAAATAGTACAGAGGAAAAGTTAGAAACTACAAATAAATTATTAAAACTTTCTAATTATAATCATATAAAAAAAGACGAGATAATATCTATTTTTTGCAATATTCTAAATGATAGATTTATTAATTTTGAAAGAGAAATAATCAACTCAGACTTAACTGAGGCTATTAATGATTTAAGTTCTATCTATATTCAAGCTAAAAATAATCAATCTTTGAATAAATTAAAATTAGATAATTTAGTAAAAACATTTGAAACAAAAAAAAATTTTTCTAGTGAAATACAAAATTCTTTCGATGCGTCATTAATATCTAATGAAATAGATGAAATATTTCATTTTCTTTTCTCTTTTATAATTATTAAGCATTTTATTTCTTTTAAGTCGCTTAAATATTTTAACACACTTTTAAAGCTGAATGATTTATTAATATATAGGTTTTATAATATGAATTTTATAAATGTTGAATTATTATTGTGTGCAATATCAATAGAATTAAAAATTTATTCAAGTTTAGAAGAAGATATTTTAGGAGTTTAAATGCAATTTAGCTTAATATTAGCAAATACCGCAAGGTCTCAAGCGTATATTCAGACTTTAATATCTCAAGATATAATACCAAAAGAAGTTTTTATTCTTAATGATAAAAATAAAAAGAAACTAGGTAAGATAACAAAAAAATATATAAACTCTAATATAAATAATAATATATATTCATTTCAATTAGCTATATTAAATATTAATGAAGATTTAGTTAGATCATTATCTAAATTAGACATACCTTATACAATTATTAATTCTCCAGATATAAATTCAGAAGAGTTATATGAGGTTTTGTTAAAAAGTGATACAAAGTTATGTATTGTATCTGTTTATGCTGGTCAAATTTTAAAATCCAAAATATTAGGTTTAAAAAAATCTTTTATGCATGTTCATAGCGGAAAACTTCCGGAATATAGGGGAAGTACAACGTTATATTATTCCTTGCTAGAAGAAAATAAAGTTGCAGCAAGTGCAATTATGATAAATGAAGGTATAGATACTGGTGATATAGTTTATTTTAAAGAGTTTGATTTTAATTTTGATCCTGAATTAATTGATTTAATATTCGATCCGTTACTTAGAGCTGTAGTTTTAATTGATGCAATCAAATTGTTATCAAGTAAAAATAAAAAACCTATAGTACAAGAAGGAATAGATGGTGAAGATTATTATATCATTCATCCACTATTAAAACATTTAGCTATTTTAAAGGAAAAAAATAAATGTATGTAGGTATTACCGTTCAAAATATTAATCATCCTAACTATTCTGAAAAAGGACATTATTTAAATGTAAGATGGCAAGATTTTGCAGAAGCTTCAGGTTTTACTTTAATTCCTCTAACTAGTGTTAGTCTTGCGGATCAAATGATAAGAGAAAAATATATACAAGCAATAATTCTATCTGGTGGAGGAAATTTATCTAAGGATTTTTATAATAAAAATATACTTAAAGAAAACAATAATAATATAGATTTAGATAGGGAGATTATAGAGAAGAGACTAATTAAATATTCATTAGAAATAAATATACCACTAATTGGAATTTGCCGAGGAATGCAAGCGCTAGCTATGTATTTTGGTAGCCAACTATCTCGAGTTGAAAAACATGTAAAGACCAGACATGTTTTAGATTATCATTGCCCTGTATTAGAAAAAAATATAATTAGAGAAGTCAATTCTTATCACGACTATGGTGTAATGGATGCTGATGTACCTAAAGGCTTTAAAATTAATGTGAAGTATTTAAATACAGTGGAGCAAATGTTTCATGATAATCAGAAAATGTTAGGAATCATGTGGCATCCAGAGAGAGAGGATAAATTTTCTAATCTAGATATAGAATTATTTAGAAAATTTTTAGGCTTAAAATGAATATAATAATATTAGCAGCTGGAAGGGGAACAAGATTAGGTAAACATAATAATAATAAACCTAAATGTTTGTTTGAAATAAATGGCTTAAGTCTTATTGAGAGAAATTTGATATTTTTTAAATATGCTAATCTTAACCCAATTCTTGTTTCTGGCTTTGAAAAAGAAAAATTACATTTCTTAAATTTACCAATGATTTATAACTCTGAATATAAAGAAACAAATATGTTATGGTCTTTATATCAAGCTTCTGATTATATGAATGAAGATTTTATAGTTTGTTATAGTGATATTTTAATTAATTCACTTTTAGTAAAAAAACTAAAATCCTTTGATAATGGAATTGGGCTAATTATTGATAAAGATTGGTTAGAATACTGGCAGTTACGTTTTGATGATCCCCTAATTGATGCTGAATCTTTAGAGGTTTCTAAAGATGGGTTTATATTAGATATAGGAAAAAAAGTTAATGAAATTTCTAAAATACAAGGTCAGTATATTGGTTTTTTTAAGGTATCAGGAAAGGATAGATTATTATTTAAAGATAAATTAATTGATTATTGTGAAAATAAAAAAACAAATCATATTGCACGAAAAGCATATTTAACTGATTTTTTGCAATATTTAATTAATGATGACTTAAAAATAAAAGAAATTCCTATTAATGGTGACTGGATTGAAATAGATAATCATAATGATGTTAATGCAGCAAAAAAGTCAGGAAGACTATCTAAGATAGAAAGAGATGTTAACAGAATCATGAATAAAAATAATCTATGAATATTAGAAAAATTAAATTGGAAGATAGTACTCAGTTATTTAATTGGGTAAATAAGACAGATTCTTTATCAGTAAAAATAGAAAATCAAAAAAAAATAAATTTTAGTGCCCATAGTAAATGGTTTAGTGAAAGAATGAATGATCCTAATACAAGTATTTGGATTATAGAAAATAAAAACAAAATACCCATAGGGCAGATAAGGTTCCAGAAGAAAATGGATAATTATTTTGATGTAGATATTTATCTTACAAAACATGAAAGAAAAAAAGGAGTTGCTAGTAAAGCTTTAAATTTAGCTATTAATAAAGTTAATTTTTGTTCTTTTAGAGCAATTATAAAAAAAAGTAACAGAAGATCATATAAATTTTTTTTAAAAAATGGTTTCTCTTTATCACATGAAGATAAAAATATGTGGGTATTAGTAAATATAAAAAAATGAAAAGACTTACTATCTTTATATTATTGCCATCCTTTGCTAGTGGGGGGGCCGAAAGAGTTACCATTAGTTTAATAGAAAATTTGGATAAAAGTAATTTTAATTATTTTTTAGTAATGCAGAATACATATGGCCCACTGAAATGTAATATAGCAAAGAAGAAAATAATAAATTTAAATTCTTTAAAATTTAGATATGCTTTAATTAATTTAGTTAAAGTTATATATAAAAAAAAACCAAAAGTGATATTCTCTACTTTTCCACATATGACAATATTTCTCTTAATTATTAAGAAAATATTTTTTCCTAAAATGACAATAATTTCTAGAGAGCCTAATATGCCCTCAATTTCATTATTACATACTTCTAATTCTTATATAATTCGTAAGTTATATAATATTTTTATGCCTTCCATAGATGGAGTAATAGCTAGTTCAACTGCAATGAAAAATGAATTATTACTTAAAGGTATAATTGCTAAAAAAATAGCTATTATATCTAATCCTATAAATACAAAAAAAATAAGAAATGTAGAAAAGGTTCATAGATTTGGAGGTAAGGGTTTGAGATTAGTATTTGTAGGTAGATTAGTTTACCAAAAAGGTTTAGATCGTTTAATACCTATACTTAAAAATATAAAAAATATTCATATAACAATTATTGGAGAAGGTTTAGAAAGGTCTAATTTAGAAAAGATAATAAAAAAGCATAAAATAAATGATAAAATAAGTTTTTTAGGACATTTAGATAGTCCTTATGCTTATGTGGCAGGCGCAGATTATTTTGTTTTGCCATCTAGGTGGGAGGGCTTACCAAATGTAGTATTAGAGTCTTTGGCATTAGGAACTCCAGTCATTACAACCAAAGAAATATACGGATTAGAAGATTTAAAATATAATATTTTAAAAAACGATTTATTATTATGTAAAAATATAAAGGCTATGGCTAATTTAATAATAAAGTTATGTGAAAGAAAAGACTATAAGAATCCTATATTAAGAAAGTCACTAATAAAAAATTATAATTCGCAGTCGCAATATAGTAAAAAGGTTTCTAATTTTATTGAAAAGATATTTTATGAGAACAAAACAAATTAGAGTTTTACATTTAATTTCTAGTTTGCAACAAGGTGGTGCTGAAAGACAATTAATAGAACTCGTTAAACAAAATAAAAATCATATAATATGTCAATTAATTTCAGGAAATGCATTTGAAAATGAAATTAATAATAATAAAATTCAAATATTTGACTTAAAAACCAAAAGTTTATTTTCTTTTATAATTAATATATACAAATTAAATCGAATTATAAAAAATAATAAGCCAGATATTATTAATGCATGGATGTATCATTCTAGTTTAATATTAGCGTTGATTAAGTTGATAAGGATTAAAAACAATATTCCATTAATTTGGGGATTACGTTGTTCTAATATGGATACTTCACATTATTCTATGTTATTAAAAATAGTTATTAAGTGTTGTAAATTTTATTCTTATATACCTGAGCTAATCGTAAACAATTCTGAAGCAGGTTTAAATTTTCATAAAAATTTAGGTTTCAAAAATAAGCATATCGTTATTCATAACGGAATAGATACTAGTAGGTTTCTTTTTAATGAAAAAATTAGAAATAACTTTAGAATTAATTATAAAATTTCTAAAACTGCAAAAGTATTATTGTGTGTAGGAAGAAATGATCCCATGAAAGATCACGATACTCTCATTAAAACATTTAAGAAGTTAAAAAGGAAATTTCCTTCAGTTATTTTATTGTTGGCTGGCTTAGGCACAGAAAATATAAAAAATGTGAATAACATGATAACATTAGGTTCACGAAGAGATATTGAGCATATTTATTCTGCTAGTGATATTATTATATCATCATCTGCTTTTGGAGAAGGTTTTTCAAATGCTTTGGCAGAAGGAATGTCTAGTAAATTAATTCCTGTAGCAACTAAAGTTGGAGATGCACCACATATACTTGGAAATATAGGAAGACTTATAAAGCCTAAAAGTATCAAAGAACTTTATAGAGCTATTAAAGATATACTTGAACTAGACAATGATAGTTTTGAAAACCAAAAAAAACTAGCGAGAAAAAGAATATTAAATAATTTTTCACAAAATAAGATGATAACATCATACAATAAATTATATTCTGAGATTGTAGATAAATAGATTATGTGTGGTTTTGCAGGCGTTATAGATTTAAATCATCTTGATATTAATGATGATTTAAACAAAAGAATGTTAGCTTCATTAGAAAGCTTAAATAATAGAGGTCCTGACCAAAAGGGGACATATAAAGATGATTATTCTTATTTAGTTCATGCTAGGTTAAGTATTATTGATACCTCTGATAGTGGTAAACAACCTATGACTAAGTATGGCAAAACTATTGTTTATAATGGAGAAATATATAACTTTAAAGAATTAAAAAATGAATTACAAAAAGCTGGATATGAATTTTTTTCTAATTCTGATACTGAAGTATTATTGGCTGCATGGGATAATTGGGGGGAGCAATGCTTAAGTCATATAAACGGAATGTTCGCTTTTGCTATATGGGACAAACAAAATAAAAATCTAGTTCTAATACGTGATCCTTACGGTAAAAAACCATTATTATATTTAATTAAAAACAGAAATATTTTTTTTGCTTCTGATTTAAATAGTTTAGAAAAAATTGTTGATTGTGGGGAAATAAACCCTTTAGCTGTTGAAAGTTTATTTAAGCTAAGATTCATACATGATCCCTTAACTATATATAAAAACGTTTTCAAACTATCTGCTGGCAATATACTTAAATTTACAAAAAAAGAGGTATCTATAAAAAAATGGTATAATTTGTATAATTTTTCTTTTGATGGTCTAAATAAAATAAGATTTAAAAATAATATTACAGAACTTTTTGATCAAGCCGTTAAGCGACGCCTAGTCTCCGATGTTGATGTTGGAGTTTTTCTATCTGGAGGCCTGGATTCTAGTCTAATTGTTTCTTCATTGGCAGAACAAGGTTATTCATTACCTTGTTTTACAATGGGTTTTGAAAACTCTTCTGATTATTATGAAGAACGTCCTCAGGCTAGTCGCTTAGCAAAATATTTTGGAATGAAAAGCTATACCTTCGAAATTAATGAAAAGATGACAATTAAAAAACTCCCAGAAATATTTAACGCTAGTGATGAACCATTTGCAGATACAAGTGCAATACCATTTTACATGTTAGCAAATCAGGTTAGTTCTAAATTAAAAGTAGTTTTATCAGGAGATGGTGGTGATGAAGTATTTGCTGGCTATAGAAAGCACTTGGGTGAAAAATGGTCAAAATTACCTTACTTTATTCCTAAATATTTAAGAGATCTAATAATTAGTTCACTAATAGAAAATAAAAATACTAGTTATGGAGAAATTTCTAGAAGAATTAGAAGACTTTTAATGAATAGTTCCAAAAATCCCTCTGAAAGGCAAGCAGGTTGGATAGAGCAAATAAATGAGAATACAATTAAAAAATTACTTGGCAATAATATAGAATTTACTAAAGATTTACTAGAAGAGTATAGAAAACCATTCCGTGATCCTATTAATGCTATGTTGGCAGGAGATTTAGGTTTTTCTCTTACGGGAGATATGCTTGTAAAAGTAGATAGAATGAGTATGGCAAATAGTTTAGAAGTAAGATCTCCCTTATTAGATAGAGACTTGGTGGAGTATGTATTCTCTTTACCAGGAAAACTTAAAATTGGAAATTTCAAGGGTAAAATTTTATTAAAAGATACCTTTAAAAATAGGTTACCTAAATGGTCAATGAATTTAAGAAAAAAAGGCTTTGAAGTTCCAATAGCAGATTGGTTGCGTAATGATTTAAAAAAATTAGTTGAAGATAGTAGCTCCAAAAGTAATTTAGATAAATTAGGAATTATTGATACAAATATTATTGAAGAATGGAAGCAAGGATTATACTCAAATAAAAGAGACACATCTTGGCAATTATGGACCTTAGTTTCCTATAAACAATGGATGGAATCTAGAGGAAAATTATAATTTGATAGATATATTATATAATGTAGCTTTTTTTCCGCTACCAATAATATGGTTCATGCTCTTTATAATAATATTCAACTTAAAAGATAAAATTTATTTTTATTTTAAGGCTATATTTATATTATTA
This sequence comes from Candidatus Pelagibacterales bacterium, assembly GCA_002720535.1. Classification (GTDB taxonomy): domain Bacteria; phylum Pseudomonadota; class Alphaproteobacteria; order TMED109; family TMED109; genus TMED109. The sequence continues at coordinate 8,795 of PBIU01000001.1, forward strand.
TTTATAATCTCTTTGCCGATTACTATAGATATATTTAGTTTTCCGCTGAGTAAAGGCTCAAGTAAATTTACAGATGATCAAAAATTTTCCGCTATAATAGTATTAACGGGAGGTATATATAAAGATATTAATGGGAATTGGCATCCTTCAAGTAATTCTATGAAACGAACCGCATTGGGTAATAATTTATCAAAGAAATTAAATATACCTTTAATAATTTCAGGTGGAAATAGCATAAAAGAAAATCCAGCAGAATCTCTTATAGTTTCTAATTTTATAGATAATAAAAATATTATTTTGGAGCAAATAAGTAAAAATACATATGAATCTGCATTTAACTTAGAAAAAATTATGCTCAAGAATAATTTGAGTAAAAAAGATAATTTTATACTTATAACTTCTAAAATTCATAATTTAAGAAGCGCTTTAACTTTTAAATCTCAAAATTATAAAATAAAAGTATATGATTATTCAACATTTGATAACTTAAATTTTTATAAATTTATTCCAAACTCTAAATCACTTATTTTATTTAATAATGCGTTATATGAATATTATGGACTTATTAAGTATCTTCTATTAGGCCATATTTTAATTTGATATTATGATTTAAATGAATAGAAAAATAATATTTTTAGTAACTGAAGATTGGTATTTTTTATCACACAGATTACCTCTTGCATTAGCATGTAAGAAAAATGGCTATGATGTTTCTGTAGCTTGTAAAGATACTGGAAAACTAAATATAATAAAAGAATACGGTTTTAAATGTTTTAATTTAAAGCTTCATAGGGGCTATTTTTCTATCTTTATGGTTTTGAAAAATATAATAGAAATTAATAAGGTAATTGGAAAATCAAAAGCAAATATTATACATGCGGTATCGATGCAATCCATTATTCTTGGTCTTTTAGCTACAATTTTTAATTATAAGATTGGTTTTGTAGCCGCTATAACAGGTTTAGGTACTTTATTTATAACTAAAAATATAAAAAATAAATTAATTCTATTCTGTATAAATATTTTCTTAATCATATGTTTTAAAAAAAAGAATGTTAAAGTAATAGTGCAGAATAAAGACGATCAATACTTCGTTAGTAAAACTTTATTCTGCTCGTTAAATAAAATTTATTTAATTAGAGGTTCAGGAATAGATATCAATTATCATAAGTTACAGGAAGAACCAAACTCTCCACCAATTATAATAAGTTATGTTGGCCGTATTATTCAGGATAAAGGTATAGAAAACTTAGTAGAAGCATTTAAGTTGGTATATAAAATTAATAAAAATATTAAATTATTATTAGTAGGTAGTGTGGATAAAAATAATATAAGGCCAATAAGTGATCAGTTTATTAGAGATAATAATAAAAATAATATAGAGTTTATTGGTGAAGTAAAAGATATTAGAGAGATATGGAAGATATCACATGTCGCAATACTACCAAGTAAAAGAGAGGGCTTACCAAAAAGTTTATTAGAAGCAGCAGCTGCTGGAAGAGCAATTATATCTTCTGATGTACCAGGCAGTAGAGAAATAGCTGTAAATTCAATAAATGCAGAAGTATTTTTACCAGAAGATATCAATGCTATGGTAAAAGCAATATTGTATTTATCTAAAAACCATCAAGTAAGAAAAAGTTATGGCAAAAATAGTAGGAAATTAGTAGAAAGTGATATGTCAGAAGATAAAGTAATAAAAAACACTTTATATGTATATCAGGATTTTTAAGATAAACATTTTTTCATAAAATATAGGATTATAAAAAATTATGAATTATTTAAATAAAGAAATTGTTGTAATAGGTTTAGGTTATGTTGGTTTGCCATTAGCTGTAAAACTTGCAGCTCATTTTAAAGTAATTGGCTATGATATTTCAATTGATAGAATAAAAGAACTAACAGACTGCAATGATTCTACAAAAGAAATTAAAAAAAATATATTAAGGAAAGCAAAAAATCTAATATTTACATGCGATAAATCTATGATATCTAATAAATGTATATACATTATTACGGTTCCAACTCCTGTTAAAAAAAATAAATTACCTGACTTATCTTTATTAAAAAACGCATGTAAGTTAGTTGGTAAAAATATTCATAAGGGTGCAATAATAATATTTGAAAGTACAGTGTATCCAGGGGTAACAAAAAATATTTGTGCACCTATTATTGCAAAAGAATCTAATTTTAAATTAAATGAGGGTTTTTATTTAGGCTATAGTCCTGAAAGAATTAATCCAGGAGATAATCAACATTCATTAGATAAAATTATAAAAGTTATTTCTGGAAGTAATAACAAAATTACGAAAATTATTGGTAAGATTTATGAAACTATAATTACTGCAGGAGTGTTCTATGCCAAAAATATAGAAGTTGCTGAAACGGCTAAAGCTATAGAAAATGCACAACGCGATATAAATATAGCTTTTGTTAATGAAGTTTCCCTTTTGTGTCAAAAATTAAATATTTCTGTATATGATGTTCTAAATGCAGCAAAAACAAAATGGAATTTCTTACCTTTTCAACCAGGTTTAGTTGGAGGGCATTGTATAGGAGTGGATCCATATTATTTAGCACATATTGCAAAAAAGCTAAATTCAAGCACTGATGTAATTTTATCAGGTAGAAGATTAAATGACAGTATGACAGCTATAGTATTTAAAGAAATTGAGAAACAAATTAGAAAAGACTCTAGAATATTACAAATAGGCATATCATTTAAAGAAAATGTGCCAGATATTAGAAACTCTAAGTCAGCTGAACTAGCTAAGCTATTTCTTGAAAAAAAATATAAAATTGAAATACATGACCCTGTTGCTAATCCAAAGGAAGTACAAATCGATTTTGGGCTAACATTATCTAAATTATCAGGGAAATATGATTATATAATAATAGCAGTTGCACATAATTTTATATATAGAAATAATATAAATATTTTAAAATATACCAAAAAATCATCCACTATATTTGATATTACAGGTAAATTTAAAAATAAATTATCTAAAAATAATATTAAGTATTGGTCATTATGACTGTAGGAAAATTATGATTAAAAATAAAAATATTATTCAAAATCATTTTGATAAATTAGCTTCTTCTAGAGATATCTGGATTAAAAAATCTAAAGGTTTTTATTCTGAGGATATACGTTGTATGAAAGAATTAATACCTTCTGAATCTAAGGTTTTAGAAATTGGTTGCGGTAACGGTCATCTCTTGAGCTCATTAAAACCCTCCTATGGTCTAGGTATTGATATAAGTAAAGAGATGATAATTAAAGCAAAAGAGAAAAATAAGAATTTAATATTTATTGAAGCAGATATTGAAGATGAAAATAGTATTAAAGAGATAAATGAAGTTTTTGATTTTATTATTTTATCGGATACAATTGGCTATTTGAGCGATATTGAAGGTACTTTAAAACGAATACATAAATTTTGTAACTCAGATACTAGGATTATTATTGCTTACTATTCTCCTATTTGGGAGCCCGTTTTGAATCTTGCAGCGTGGCTCAAACTTAAAATGCCTGAATTAACTAAGACCCTTTTAAATGAATCAGATATTTCTTCTTTAATGAGCTCAGCTGGTTTTGAAACTGTTAAAAAACAAAAAAAAATTATTTTTCCTTTTTCTTTTTTGGGGATAGGTAGACTAATTAATAGATTTATATCATGTATTCCTCTAGTTTCTTATTTATGTGTAAGAAATTATGTTATATCTCGTTCTTTGCATGCTGTTTCATTAAATTTACCTCGTTCTGCGAGTGTAATAATTCCATGTAGAAATGAAAAAGGAAATATAAGGAATGCATTAGAAAGATTACCTGTTTTTACCGAAAATATTGAGATTATTTTTGTTGAAGGGCACTCCCATGACGGTACTTGGGAAGAAGTTAATAAAGTAATTTTGGATCCAACCTTTATAGATAAAGGTTTTAAAATGATTGCAATTCAACAAAAAGGAAAAGGAAAAGCTGATGCAGTTTTTCAAGCTTTTGAAAAAGCAAAGAATGATGTTTTAATAATACTGGATGGTGATTTAACTGTGCCACCAGAGGATATTCCCAAATTTTGGAATAAAATTAGTAATGGCGATGCTGAATATGTAAATGGTTCTAGGTTAATTTATCCTATGGAAAATGAGGCCATGCGATTTTTAAATTATGTTGCTAATAAAATGTTTTCTATATTATTTACATGGCTTTTAGGTCAGAGATATACTGATACTTTATGTGGAACTAAAGTAATTAGAAAAAGTCATTATGAAAAGGCAAGGAATAGAAATAAAGATTTAGGTGATTTTGATCCATTTGGTGATTTTTTTATAATTTTTGGTGCTGCAAGATTAAACTTAAAAATGTTAGAGGTTCCTATCAGGTATAGAGCTAGAGAATATGGAGAAACTCAGATTTCTAGATTTAGTCATGGTTTTCTTTTAATTAAAATGGTGATTTTTGCATTTTTTAAATTAAAGGCAACTTAAATATGAAGCTTTGTGGGTTAATATTCTTATTAGCTTTTACAGTAAGGTTTATAAATTTATTATTTTTAGATCTGAATATAGATACTTATCTTATTGAAGATCAAAAATTTTATTGGGATTGGTCTTTAAAAGGCGCTTACTTACCTTGGAATGAATTATCATCTTTATTATTGACCGAAAGGATGCCTGGTGCATTTTTATTTTATGGTTTTCTACAATGGTTAACTGCTAATAACCTATTTTTTGTTTTAATATTACAAGCATTATTAGATTCATTTACTTGCGTAATAATATTTCTATGTGCAGGATTAATGAATAAAAAATATGAATTATTTACTGGAATGTTTGCTATTTTTTCTCCTTTAATGATTATTATTAGTTCACAAATTCTTTCCGATACATTATTCCTTTTTCTTTTTACTTTTAGTTTATTTTTCTTATTAAAGTATTGGCGTTCTTCAAATTCAAAAAAGTATATATATTTAGCAGGATTATTTTTAGGTTTGTCAACTTTTACAAGAGCTGCAACTTTCCCTTTAATATTTATATCTTTACCTATAATTTTTTTGATTGTTAAAAAAAGTGGTAATAATTATATAAAATGTTTTTCTACTTTAAGCATATTTTTACTCATGGCTTTAGCGCCAATTTCTAATAGAGTTTTTGAGAATATTATTGAATATGATACATATTCTTTGACCTCGCAAGGTGGATCCCATATAGCCTATTGGATGGTGCCTGGCGTTTTAGCAGTTAGTAAAGACATGGACAGAAAATCTGCTGTCAATTTAGTTAATATGGAAATCGATAAACTGGGAGGAGAAACAGGAAAACCCTTTAAAGATAGTAAAAAAAGAATTAATGCATCAATTAATATATTAAAACAAGAAAACATATATAATATCACTTATTCCTGGTTTAGGTCTTCTATTATAAACGTAATTAGTTCTCCAATTTTAATTGATTATAGAGTAAGGAGTTTATCTCATCCTTCTTTTGTAAAGGAAGGCAATATTACTAAATGGATAGAAACACTATTTTCCAATAAAAAGTATTTTCCCTATTTAATAGTTTTATTATTATCTTTCACTGGTTCATTATTTTGTATTTACTCTATATTGATGGGTTTTTATATTTTTACTAAGTCAAATTTATTTATATCTTTTTTATCTATATCAATAATTATGTATTTTTCCTTAATTACTGGCCCCACTGTTTCTCCAAAATATTGTATGCCATATTTACCAATTCTTCTTTATTTACAAGGAATGAGTATTAGTAGATTTATTCTTTTTATTAAAAATAGATATTATAGTTAAACAAACTAATATTTCTATGAAGGGCATGCAAGTTAACATATATCTTGTTTCAAAATTAGAATTTAAACTAAAAAATATAGTTCTTGATACAAGATAAGACATCGTTATAAGGCTGAAGGCAAAAACGGGGTCCTGTATTTTTCTTTTACGCATATTTAATAGGCTATATATTAGTAAAAGCATTAATATAAATCTATATAATGCATTGAATCCTTTTGAAATAGCATGATAGGGATAAGCAAATGCTTTTTCTAAAAGAATATTAATGTTTCCTTTAGCTGCGGCTAATCTCTCATTTTTACTTAGTCCTCTGTCCGGCATTTCATTTGGCCAACCAAAACTAGAAAAAGGATTTGTCCACATTCTTACAAGTCTTATAGATGGGTAAGTTAACCAATATTGTATAGGATTATTTTTAATTTTCTGATCTGCTATTTCTTTAAATTTATTATCTATTTCTATAGGAAAATCTTGTTTATCTATTGATTTTAATGTTTCAACTAGTTTTTCAATTTTTACTTTTTCTTCATTATCTGCGTAAGCTCGCTGTGGTATACTTATCCCAATATAATTTTTTCTATTTATTCCCCATAATGCTCCAGGCCTTTCATATTCATGAGTGATCCAAGTTTTTGTCCATTTTAAATAACCAGTAGGAGATCTACTTCCATCAGGCATAATCATATCAGTAGGAATTAATTTTGGTAAATCCACTATAATATTTCTTACAGTCCACGTCCCCCATGTTGATGCTAATATAATAGCTATTAAAAGACCTTTTTTAATACCTAATTTGAATCCATGAATATATATAGTTGTTACAGCTACTGGAATAGTAAGAAAAACATTATCAAGTCTTATCCAAGTAGCAAATATTAGAGCTAAACCAATAGGAATGATTCTAATTCTTTTTATAGATAGTGATATTATTATTTCGGCTATAAGATAAATAGTTGCTGCTAATGATAAAGTTTCTGTTTGAAGATATCTTGGCCATGCTATAAGTAAAGGAGAGAATGCTATAATTAGTCCGATAATTATCATAGTATTTTTATTTTTTGTTAACATATAAATAGACTTTAGTAACCATAAGCAAGATATGCTATATATTATGCTTTGCATTATCCTTATAGCGTTGTCAGAATTATTAAAAATTAACCATCCAATTGATATAAATAAGGGATAACCTGGTCCATGGTTGCCCCCAAAATGAGGAATGCATTTTTCAGAAAGTGGATCTGAAAGAGAAACTCCACATCCATTAAGTATGTTTTTAGCCACAGTGGTATAAATTTCATAATCGCCACCATATTCTGGAAAGAAAAGTATAAATAATATGCGAGGTAATATTATAATGAAAAAAAATATAATATATGTAGTATGCATTAAAATAAGTCTTTATAGTTAAATAATAATATTATTGCATTTTTAATAAATGGAAGTAAGTAATAAATTTTTAAGGGTATTTAAAATTGAATTTACAAAAAACTCTAAGAAATTCTTTTAGTATAGTAAACCCTAACCAGGTAAGCTATATGATTTTTTATATAAGTAATAGGTGTAATTTTAGATGTAATTTTTGTTTTTACAGTGCTGAAATAGAAAAAGGCTTAAAACCTAATGAGATGACATTGGAAGAAATAAAGAAATTTGCCCCAACTATTGGACCTTTGGTTCAACTCTCAATGACGGGGGGAGAACCTTTTATAAGAAAAGAATTTCCAGAAATAGCGGGGACTTTATTAGATGCAACAGATGCTAGATGGGTAACAATTCCTACAAACGCTTCACTTACAAATAAAATGCTTTCATTTTTAGAAGAGATACTTCCTAGATTTCCCGATACTTATTTTAGATTAACCTTTTCTATTGAGGGTATAGGCGAAGTCCATGATAATTTAAGGTCAATGCCGGGCTCATTTAATAAAATTAAAAAAAGTTATGAAGTTATAAGCCCTTTAAGAGCTAAATACCCTAATTTAGTTTTAGATTGTAACTCAGTATTTACTGCATCTTCAGAAACATATTTATTAGATACAGTAAAATCTTTAGATAAGAGTTTTAAATTTGATAATATGTCAGTGACATATGCAAGAGGAAATATAAAAGATGAAAAACTTAAAAATGTGTCTAAAGAAAGATATAAATTAATTAATGACTTTTTAGAGTCCAGGGAAAAACAGAAAGAAAAACGACTTCTTTATCCACTTTGGAGGGGTGTTAATAGTGTTACTAGAGATAACTTGATGAGAACGGTTTTCGATGATGAATTTGTTAGTTCTTGTGTAGCTGGAAGAAAACTATTAGTAGTTAGTGAAACTGGCGAGGTGCAACCTTGCGAAATTTTAGGAAAAAGCATAGGTAATTTAAGAAATCATGATTGGGATTTAAATAAGTTATTAAAGCATAATTCAGTTAAAAATATGCAAAAATGGATTAAAGATACAAAATGTAAATGCTCCTTTGAATGCGCATTGGCTGCAAATGTGGTATGGAAACCAAAAAATTATCCAAAAGTTGCTAAAGCTGCAATTAATAATATAGGTAAAACTTTTTTAGATCATAGCAATTAGTTCCTAATGAAGACCACTTTAATAATACCAGCTTGGAATGCTGAAAATACTATAAAAGAATGTATATTAAGTGCTATAAATGCGTTGCATAGTCCTGATGAGATTTTAATTATAGATGATTGTTCTACTGATAAAACAGCTGATATAGTTTTAGGTTTAGGTAAAAAATTTAATAAAATTAAACTTTTAAAAATGAAGGTTAATAGCGGGCCTTCCGCAGCTAGAGACTATGGTGTTCAGAGTGCAATAGGAGAAGTAATATTTTTTACGGATAGTGATACTATTTTTTTGTTTGATACATTTAAAAATTGTTTATCAACTATCTCTAATTATAAAGCAGATGCAGTATCTGGAATATATCACCCAGAACCTATAAATTCAGGCATAACGCAACATTATAAAGCTTTATTTTTTTATTTTCATTTTTTTAAACATAAAAATCCTTTTCCTTATCAAACATTTAATGGACAAATAGGAGCTATTAAAAAGTCAGTATATAAAGATGTAGGAGGATATAATACAGATATATTATGGGGAATGGATTATGAAAATGAAGAATTTGGAAGAAGAATAATTAAAAGTTATTTATTAGTTTTAGATCCCAATTTTCAAGTAAAACATAATTTTCCAAATTTCAGCAAGCTCACGAGAACTTACTTTTTAAGAGTGTCTACATGGATGTTAATCTTTATGAAAGATTTAAAGTTTGAGAGTAAAGGGCCAGCAGCAATGGACTCAGGTCTTGCTGCACTGAGTGTTCCTTTATCTTTAATATGTTTGTTCTTATATTATTTCTTTATGAAAATATTTTTAGTATTTTTTATCATATTTATAATTATTTGGCTTTATGGATATTTTAAATTTTTTAAATTTATTTTAGATACTAAGCCTAAATTTTTTTTAGTTTCTATTTTATTAAATATTTGGTTTAGTTCCGTTATTTCTTGTGGAGCAATTTGGGGTATTTCAAAGTGGGTATTTGGGAAAAGGGCAGTTATTAAAGAAATATAATTTAAGAGAGTACTATTTATTTTTTTTTAATTATCATTATAATTCGATTTTTATTCATAATATTAGTAAAAATAAAAATAGGAGAAATAATTAGTTTTAGAAAAATAAATAAGGAAAAACTGTTTTTTAATTCTTTATAAAGGTTTATGAAAGAAATTATATTAGTAAAAGGATCATGCATTTTATGAATCTCTAAATCAATTGATTTGCATTTATTAAATGCTTGTTTAATATTACTAATGTTAAAAATCATTTTATGCCTCGGAGCATGATATCCTGACCAACAGTTTTTAAAGAAAATTCTTGCTTTAGAGTCAGAGTTAGGAGTTATAATTATAAAAATACTATCTTTCTTTACTGAATTTATTATATCAAATATATGTTTTAAATCTTCTACGTGCTCTATAAAATTATTTATAATTATTATTTTAGCATTTATTTTTTTAAGAGCTTCTAGATTCTTATAACTAGATTGAATAAATTTAACATCATCAATATTTTCTGTTGCATTTATATCAATACCGTAACAATTAATATTTGTATTTTTTTTTAATTCTCTTAGCAAATATCCTTTTCCACAGGCGATATCTAAGACAGTTATTTTTTTACCAGATTTACCGTTAGAGGTATGTTTGAAAATAACTTTTTTTTCGTAGTATGCATTAATTTTCTTTAAACAATCATATATGATGCCTCCTTTCACAGGAGTATATTGGCTTTTTTCATATAATATTTCTTCATCTTTTTCTTCAATATATCTTTCTCTGAAAATTAGTTTACATGAAGAGCAGTTTAAATATTTTTCACTTGAATTAATATTATATTCATAATCTTTAATGAATAAAGTTTGGCTATATTGATTACTATTACAGATCGGGCAGGCCATAACCTATATGCTTACTTTTTTTAATTATTCTTAAGAATGTTTTTTCTGAAGATTTATTTTTGATATGAGTTATTTTGGGAATAGGTAGTTTAACTTTATATTCTCTGTTAAGGCTATTATTTTTAATAATTTCAGGGTTATTAATATAATTTATTCCTTTAAAATCTTCAAAGCCAAGTTTCCACACTTTAAATCTTCTTTCTCTCATTGGCATATCTTCTTCCCATACATCAACAAACCATTTTTGCATTATTTTATCAAAAAAAGGTTGTAAAAATTTTAGAAAACTCGGAACTTGTAGGTGAGTATGTCTAGTAACTTTACATTCCTTTTGTGAATTTTCTTCAAACACAAAAGTTTGTTTACAATAAATGAAATTAAAGAATGCATAATGAAAAACATCCATTTGATTTTCATTAGTCATTACGCATAAATCAGTAGTTTTTAAATAAAATGGTATAAATGATAATTTAGCCCATCTTTCAGAAAAACATACTTTTTGATCTTCATACAGTATATTTACTTTTTTATAATGTTCAAAATGTGTACCAACAATATGTTCATGGTCCCAATAATTCCAAATAAGCAATTCTTTTGGAAATTTACTATTAGCAGAAGAAACTGATTTTAAAAATGTTTTTGTCATTTAATTTATATACACAAATATTTCTTGGCCCTCAACTTCAATATCATATTTTCTAAGTACTAAATTACTATGTGTTGTGCATTCTCCAGATTTAATACAAAATTGTAAATTATGCCATAAACATGTAAAGACTGGCTTATTATTTACAATTTTTATATCATGATAGCCTATAGGGCCTCCAAAATGTGGACAAATATTTGATATTGCTTCTATTTTACCACCATTTTTATAGACTAAGATATCATGATCATTGATCCATCTAGAAAATTGACTGTTCTTTTTTAAATCATCTAAAGATCCAATTTTTGTTTTTAACATCTTAAACTCTTCTATTATAATATTTAATAAGTATTTTTATTTAATATAAAACTAATTTCACCTGATATAAATTAATATTTATTTTAATTTAGATAATCTTTCTGTATTTTTATAAAGCATATATATAGCCCATATTGGTTTTCTATTATCTATACCTTTAAAATGGTTTGATAGTAATTTATCTAATTGAGGTTTATTAAAGTAGCTGCTTATAGGGTTAGAAGAAGAAAGTAATGTATCTGTTATTTTTTCTTTTAAGGGCCTTCTGATCATCCTGGCCAGAGGTATTGCAAAACCGTGTTTTTTTCTAACGCTTATATTTTTGGGTAATTTATTAGCAGATAGCTCTCTTAATATAACTTTTGTATTACTATTTCTCAATTTATATTTATTAGGAAGACTTTGAGAAAATGACAAAATCGATTTTGATAAAAAAGGAGACCTAACTTCCAAACCATTATACATAGATGCCCTATCAACTTTTGTAAGAATATCATTTGGAAGATAAAAATCTATAAATAACTTACTAAGTACATCTGTTAATTTTAGGTTATTACTTTCATTTGTATTTAGAAGTCCAGCCCAATAAGTATCCATATTATATGATTTTATAAAATCTTTATTTAATAAGGATTGAATATTTTGATTTGATAAAGGAGACATCCATCTAAATACTTGCTGGTAATCAGGATGTCCAAAACCTCTAGATACATGTTTTAATAAAAAATGGTAACTCATATAATTATCTTTTGACGGTATTCTTTCTAGCATAGTAGAAATTTTAACTCCTATTATTTGAGGTATAAAGTTTAAAAGACTTAAATAATTAATTGCTTTGAAAGGTGCATATCCACAAAATAATTCATCTGCACCATCTCCTGAAAGTGCAACTTTGACGTGTTGTTTTGCAAATTTTGATAATAAATATGTAGGGAGAATAGATGGGTCACTTAATGGTTCATCTAATTTTTTTTCTATTACTTCCAGAGAATTTATGATTGCCTGATTATCAAATTCAGCCACTTTATTATCTATACCTAAGTAGTCAGAGACTATATTAGCGTGTCCCGATTCATCGTATGAATCATTACTCATTTTTATAGTAAAACTTTTAACATTATTTTTATTTTTTTTTGCATAATATGCAATTAAACTAGAATCTATCCCCCCAGATAAAAATATACCTAATGGAACATCTGCTACCAATCTTTCTTTCACTGATTTTTCTAAAAGACTATCAAGCTGATTAACAGCATGAGTTCCCTTTATATTTGTTTTATTATTTAAATTCATTTTAAAATAAAAAAATTTACTTAATTCACCTTTTTCTATCTTAATAAACTGTCCTGGAAGTACTTTTTTAATATTCGATAAAATAGTACTTTCATTTGGTACATAATCTAGATGTAGATAAGATAAAAGAGAACTTTCATCAATTTTAAGTTTCTTATTTATTGAGCAATTAACTAAACTAGATAGTTCTGAGGCAAAATAAGTTTTATTATTTTGCGAAGAGTAATACAATGGCTTCTCTCCCATCGGATCTCTTGCTAACCATAACGTATCACTTTTTGACTCAAAATATACAAAGCTAAACATACCATCAATAGTTTTGAGGGTTTTTTCAACTCCATAAAGTTTTAATAATTGAAATAGGACTTCTGTATCAGATTTATCTTTTAAAAAAACCCCATTATCAGTTAGTAATTTTGCATGTTTTTTGTAACCATAAATTTCTCCATTGAACACTAAATAAGAGCCAAAATCTTTATCCATACGAGGCTGCTTTCCTCCTTTAAGGTCAATTATAGATAATCTATAATGGCCTAATGCTATTTTTTCATTTATAAAAATAGAATTTGAATCTGGTCCTCTATGTTCTATCGGGTGTAACATATTTTTGAGGAAATGTTCCGCATATCTTTCTGATATCGGATTAGTAAAGCCTGCAAATCCGCACATTAGTTTTCTTTATCATCATTATACTTATTAGTATTTTTTTTTATTAAGTATGGCGGACGGTTTTTTGATTCAAAGTATATTCTTGATTGTATTTCAGCAACAAGCCCAAGAAAAATACAAAGTAAGCCTGACATTGAAAAAAATACTACTAATAAAGGAAGAGGAGTAAGAATGAAAGAAATATTCATGAATACTTTCAGAAATAGAGCCATAAAGAATAATAAAAAAGCTATAAGAAACATTAGTAATCCGAACTGACCAAATAGGTGAATAGGTCTGTCTAAGGACTTATCAAAAAACCTTATTACTAATAAGTCTAATATAACTCTAGGTATTCTTGATAAACCATATTTAGTTTTACCTGCTATTCTAGGGTGATGATTAACCGGAATTTCTGTAACTTTAGCTCCCTCCCAAGAGGCATATATAGGAATAAACCTATGCATTTCTCCATATAGCTTTATATCCTCTAATATTTCTTTTCTATATGCTTTTAATGTGCAGCCATAGTCATGTAGGTGAATACCTGAAATTTTTGAAATTATCATATTAGCAATTTTAGATGGTAAAATACGAGTTAATTTTTTATCAGATCTAATTTTTCTCCATCCAGAAACCACATCATACCCTTCATTAATTTTTTCAATTAATTTTGGAATATCCTTAGGGTCATTTTGTAAGTCACCATCCATAGGTATAACAATAGTACCTTTTGATTGATCAAAACCAGCCTGCATAGCAGCTGTTTGACCATAATTTCTGCGAAGATTAATTAATTTTATCTTAGGATCAGTTGAGGAAAGCTTTACTATCTCATTTTCAGAATTATCCGTACTTCCATCGTTCACAAATAAAACTTCATAATCTATATCTGATAATGCTTTTTTTATAGACTGAGATAGTTTATTAATATTTTCTTCTTCATTAAATATCGGTATTACAACTGAAATCATATATTATCTATTACATTATTTTTTATTAGTATAAAGTGAAATTTTATAATTATAAATATATATTATTATAAAAAATAATAAAGACTGATTATATTTTATGCTATTAAAGCCTTATATAAAATAAATTACCGGTAAATCTTATGAAAAAAATTATTAAAAATATCAAAATTGATAATATAATAATGATTTTTATAGGAATATTAGCCCCTTGGTCAATTTTATTTGCAACACCTCAATTACATATTGGTTATTGGGGACAAGTAGAAGGTATGATAACTTTTAATCATTTTGTTTCTGCCTTAGTAGCACTCTTATTAATTAGAATTGGTATAATTGAAAAGGAAGTAAGACAATATTTTGTGCATCCGGTGGTATTATTGCCGTTACTAATAGGTATATATTCATTAATATCAGCTTTTTTTCAAATGTTACCTGTTCTAGCACTTTATGGTTCTCCTCAGTTAGGACAAGGAGCTTTTGGATATTTCTCTTTATCTTTATTAACAGTTTTATATTTATACTTATTAAAATTTACTAAATTTAAATATTATTTCTTATTAAATATAATAATAATTTGCTTAGTTATTACTGTTGGCAGTTTTTATCCTGTATTTACAGGAGTAGTAATATCTTTTTTTGGATTTAATGACTGGTTAGCAATTTACTATGTCGCTTTAATGATCTATCTATTGATTTTAGTGAAAAATATAAATCTTTTTATAAATAAAGAATTATTAGGCTTTATATTATTTTTATTTTTGGGACCATTATTTTGGAAAATTGATAACAATTCATCAATTGCATTATGGATAATAATTTCTTTTGCTTGGATATATTGGTTTATAATTTCTTATTTCAAAATAAATATTAAAATATTTAATAAATTTATCTTTAACCCAATATTTTTTACATTTATACCAATATTATTATCCTTAGTAATGGTTCTATCCTCATTTATTTTGTGGGATGGTAAAACAGATATGACTAATGAAATAAGTGATAAATGGGGGCATTTAGCTACATTAGTTGCAAGAGGTTCAATAGTTAGAGTTCTATTTGATCATCTAGATAGTATTAAATCCCTATTATTTGGGTTTGGTTGGGGTAGTATTTCAGAATTATTACTTAAAAGTTTTACGCCGGAAGTTTTTTATCAAATCAATACAGGAAATAGGGTTCATTTTCATACACATAATGAACTTTTTGAACATATTTTTAGTATAGGATTAGTTGGAGGATTCTTATATGTATTATACATATATAATATATTTAAATGTTCATTTAAATTAACAATTTCATATTCCTTCTTATGGCTAATATATTTTTGTATTGGAGCTTTTTGGTTTCAATGGATTTCTAATATATCAATTCAAGCAATGCTTGCAGCATTTTTAATAAATATAAATTTTAAACCCATAAAATATGTTTATTGGTATAAGTTTAGTAAACTATTTAATTCTATTTACTTTTATAGTGGCTATTTATTAATAGTAGCTATATTTTTATTTTATGGAGCATACATAGGTTTATATACTGCTATAGACCATCAAGGCAACTATCGCGCTAATTCGTTAATAGCAAATGCTAAAGAATCTAAATTAACAGGCAATTGTTCAAAAGGTTTTTATGACTTTGGGAAGGGGGGGATGCAATTTAGTCAAAAATTTAATGGTTTTAATAATTATTATAAAGATCAAGTGATGATATATGGTTTTTTAAATGATTCTGATTATGATGTTTTAGAATGGAATTTATGTGCTTCAGATAATATAATTAACAAAAAACAGGCATCATTAGAGCTAATTAACGTTCATATTAATACTTTATCTATGTTATCGGTGTTGCCAGGTAAATACGGAGTAGATTCAAGGATAAGAATGAAACCATACATTGATTTATGGGAAGATAAGGTAAAATTCTTTTTATCTTATGCTCCTAAAAGAGTTGATCAGGCTATTCCTTTAATTTCATATTATTTAAAAAATGCAAATGATATTGGAGTGAAAAACATATGTAATTATATCGAAATAAATAATGTATACCAAGGTTTCTGTGATCTAGCTATGGGATCAATATATCTTAAAGAGGGAAATATGAAAAAAGGTATGATGCTTATAGAAAGAGCAAATAATATGGGTGTTTTAGATAGTGAACACGTAGATAGGGAAACATCTGAAGAATTAAAAAAATTGCTAAAAAATTATAAATATTAATTTATTTATTAATATAGCACAAAATATAATAGTGTGGTTTATATGCAACAGGTAATAAATAAATAAAAAAAAAGGATATTATGCTTGTTTTCGGTCTTTTATAATAATATTATTATTTTAGTATTTATTTAAAGGTTACTTTTACTGTGCTTTTATGTAATACATATGAAAACATGGTTATTATTATAGGGAGGTTTCTAACATGAAACTAAAAAGAATTTTAACAGCTGCATTTGCAGTTGTAATGACATTAGGAATGTTTAGTTTAAACACTGCTAATGCTGCTGGTACATATAGTATTAGCTGTAAAAATGATGCATATGGTATGCAATTAGGTTCAGATTATACAGACGTTGCTTATGTTTATGCTTCTGCGATGGCCGGACAAGCAACTAGTATACATAATGATTATCTAATACATGGAACAGTAGGAGCTTATGTTGGTAATGATTGTATATATTCAGGAGCCGGAGATACTAATGGAACGCAGGTTGTTGCAGGTGATGTTGCTCGTTTAGCTGTTAACGCTATTGTAGGAGCAGTTTCTAATAGAGTAGATATGGCTTATGCAGCTAAAGCATCAAGTGCAAGCGCAACAGGATTAAGCTTTAGTACCCAGGATGATGGTTTTGCAATGTCTGCAAACGGATTAATTGGTGGAATAAGTTTATGGGGCGACTTTGGTAATAGTAATGTAGAAAATACACAATCATTTACTAATGTTAGATTGGACTCTATGAAATATGATGGAGATGCCTCTTCTTACTCAGTAGGAGTAGATAAAGCATTCGGTAAAGCACTTGTAGGTGTAGTAGTTTCTAATGTAGATGCAGATTTTAAGACTACATTTAATGATGGTACTTATAAACAGAGCATAGATACTTATGGTATGTATTTAGCTTATAAAACTAGTGTGTTACAAATTGATCTAGGGTTTGGTCAAGGTGACTCAACAATAGATACAACACGTAGAGACTTAGGTAATGACAAAACTATCACAGGAAGTACAACAGCTGATGTAGAATATTCTAATGCTAGAATAGCTGCTAACTTTACAAGAGGTAAGTTTACCATAGTACCTAGCGCATCGTATAGAGCCATGAGTATGGATATTGCGGCATTTACTGACGTAAGACCTAGTGATGATTCAGCTACTGTAGTAGGAGGAGCAGCGACTATCTTCTCAACTGGAAATGCAACCTTAACTACTACGGATGATGCAATAGCCGCAAGGACTGTAGATTCAGAGACAATGTCTATTGGATTAAATATTTCTGCAAATCTAGGGATGATGGTACCTTATTTATCATTAAGCTATGATTCAGAAGATACTACTGATGCACTCTTTAAATCAGAAGCTGGTACAGATGGATCGGCATTAGATCTTAAAGCATCTAATTACGAGACATCTTATACAATAGGCGGTGGTGTCAACTTTATGATCGGTTCACATGTAAGAGGTGGATTGAGATTAGGGATGATAAATGGTAGAGAAGATTGGGATGAAAACTATATGTCTGGAAACATAAGTATAGGTTTCTAACCTTTCCCTGTAATAATATTAAAGGCACCTAAGTAATCTTAGGTGCCTTTTTTTTACATAAATAAAGTTTAAGAATATGGTTTATGCAGAGCCACATATTAAAAATTACGTAAAATTTGTAGATAAACTATTTGATAAATCAAAAACTGAGAATATTGGTATAATTTATTTTGTAAGTAACAACTCTACTAAAAATAAACTATTACCTAAGTCTATTTTAAATTACTATAAAATTCATATTAAATCTCATCATGATGGTAAAATAATATATATTAATAACAATAAGAAATATAATGAATGTATAGTTTTATATGGAAAAAACGAATATAAAAATATTTCACTAAATTTTGGTTCATTAATTAGTTCTAAGATAGAAAATGGATCATGGAAAATATTTAATAAAATAACGAATAAGTCTTTAAGAGAATTTTTAATTGGATGGGGACTAGATCAATATAGATTTAATAAATTAATAGTAAATAAAAGAATTATAGTCGCTGATGATTTTAATATTTTAGAAATTAAAAATAATCTCTCAGCAATATTTTATGGAAAAGAGCTAATTAATATTCCGGCTACAGATATGGGACCAAATGCATTAGAGAAATCATTTATAAATTTTGCTGATTATCATAATGCAGAAATTAATATTATAAAAGGTTCTATAATAAAAGATAAATTTCCTTTAATTTATGCGGTGGGTAAAGCGTCTTTAGAGGAACCAAGGCTACTTGAATTAAATATAGGAAATAAAAAGCATTCTTTAGTAATAGTTATTGGAAAAGGTGTATGTTTTGATACTGGAGGTCTTGATCTAAAGCCTTCACAATACATGAGAAATATGAAAAAAGATATGGGTGGAGCTGCATCTATACTAAGTCTAGCTCACTTGGTTATAGCATCACAATTAAAGATTAGATTAAAGGTATTAATTCCTACTGTTAATAATGATATTGGGCCTTCAGCAATGAGGCCAGGCGATGTGTACAATAGTAGAGCAGGTATTACTGTAGAAATTGGTAATACCGATGCAGAAGGAAGGCTAATACTTGCAGATACATTATACTATGCTGATAATTTTAAACCAAAACTTATAGTAGATTTTGCTACTTTAACAGGTGCGGCTAGAGTTGCATTAGGACCAGATCTTCCAGCTTTTTTCACGCATCATGAAGATATTGCTACTATGTTGAATAATATTAGTAAAAATGAAGAAGATCCACTTTGGAGAATGCCTCTATATTCTCCATATAGCCAGTGGTTAGATAGTGAAGTAGCAGATACAAACAATATTTCACATGGCTCTCATGCAGGAAGTATTACCGCTGCCCTATTTTTAAATAAGTTTGTAAAACCTAAAACTAAGTGGGTACATTTAGATACTTATGCTTGGAGTGATACAAATAAACCTGGACATTCTAAAGGAGGAGATATTCTTGCAGTAAGGTCTATATTTAAGTTTATACAGAATTATATTAATAACCTTTAGTGGTATCTACTTTATTCTTTAATTTTTTATTTTCTGAAAAATTTTTAAAATTTTTCTTCAATAATTTAGCTACATGATTAGTTGCATTTGTTATTCCAGCAATATGAGGGGTAATAAAAATATTCTCTAGCTTCCAAAGCTCATTATATTTATTCAAAGGCTCTTTTTGAAATACATCTATTATAGCTCCAGTTAAGATAGTATTTTTCAATGCATATATTAGTTCCTTTTGATTTACTGTATTACCTCTTCCAATATTAATAAAATAACTTTCGTCATTTAATAATTTAAATTCTTCTAATCCAATTATATTTTTAGTAAGCTTAGTATCAGGCAGAAGTGAAATAAGACATGAGGAATTTTTCAGACTATCATGTAATTGGTTTTTCCCATAATAATAACGTATATTTTTAAGGTTGCGTTTAGTATTACTCCAAACATTTATGTTAAAACCCAAATTCTTAAGATTTTTTATTACTAATTTAGCTATATTACCATAACCTAAAATAGTAATTTTAAAATTTCTGTTATCTAAAGGGGTTAGTTGCTTCCACTCTTTATTTTTTATATTGCTAGCATATTGAAAATATTTTCTTTTACACATAAGTACTGCCATAATAGTATATTCTGTCATTTGGTTACTTAAATCTGGGTCATTTAGTTTTATAATATTTGCATTTTTAGGGAACTGTTTTTTTAAAATATGGTCAACTCCTGCACCAAGAGATTGTATAATTTTTATATTTGGGAAATTATCCCACATTGAATCAGGTGGATCCCATACTAAAGCACCAGTAATATTAGTATAGGTATTATCTTTTTTGAAATCATCAGGCCAATTGTAAAGTTTTATATTATGCTTCAATAATATATTTTTCCATTTATCAAATGAATCCCATTCAGAGAAGAATACTATATTTATAGGTTTAGTATTATTATATTCCAATTTAACATCCTTAATGAAGCGAAGACTTTAATAATGATTTAGTATATTCATTTTTTGGTTGGTTTAAAACAGTATTTGTATTGCCTTCTTCTAAGACCTTTCCATCTTTCATGATTAATATATTATCTGCTAATGCTTTAATTACTTTTAAATCATGACTGATAAAAATATAAGATAATTTTTTTGATATTTGTAATCTCAAAAGAAGCTCTATAATTTGAAGTTGAGTAGTCATATCTAATGCTGAGGTTGGTTCATCTAATATAATAATATCTGGTTTAAGAATAATCGCTCTTGCAATAGAAATTCTCTGGCGTTGACCTCCAGAAAATTCATGTGGGTATTTGTGTAAGCATGTTTTATCTAACCCAACTTCATTAAGTGTTTTTATAACCAATTTTTCTCTATTTTTTTTATTTTTTCCAATTTTATTAATCTCTAAGCCTTCAGAAATGATTTCATAAATAGAAAGTCTCGGACTTAAAGATGAAAAAGGATCTTGAAAAACAAATTGAATATTTCTTCTAAAAAAAGCATTGTTATTATTATCAAATACCTTGTTTTTGTAGTTAATAATGCCATCGGCAGGAACTAATTTAAGAATAGCTTGAGCTAACGTAGTTTTTCCTGATCCTGACTCTCCAACTATTCCTAATGTTGTGCCTTTATTTAGACTGAAAGATATATTATCTACAGCTCTAAAATAGTCTACTGTTCTTTTAAAAAAACCTTTTTTTATTGGAAAGTAAACTTTAATATTTTCAACTGATAATATTATTCTTCCAGGTTTAAAATTTTTATTTCTTTTTAAGTTTAATGGCTGAGCATTAATAAGTTTTTTTGTATATATATTTTGTGGAGCACTAAGCACATTTTTTACTTTTCCAAATTCTACCAGTTTTGCTTTGTACATAATATATACATTCTTAGCCATAAATTTCACTATACCTAAATCATGAGTAATTAATAATATACTCATACTTAATTTCCGTTGAATTTTTTTAAGTAATTGTAATATCTGAATCTGAATAGTTACATCTAGTGCAGTTGTAGGTTCATCTGCTATAAGTAAATCTGGATTATTTGAAATTGCAATAGCAATCATTACTCGTTGCCTCTGTCCACCTGATAATTGATGAGGATATCTATTAAGATATTTCTCTGCATCATCTAAACCTACAACATTAATTAATTCTAGTACTCTTTTTCTAAGATTCTTTTTTGAAATTTTTTTATGAATTAAAATTGATTCTTGGATTTGTTTATTTACAGTATGTAAAGGATTTAGTGACATCATGGGTTCTTGAAAAATCATCCCAATCTTTGACCCTCTATATTTTTGTAGTTTTTGACTGTCTGCATTAAGAAGTTCTGTATTTTTAAATTTTATACTACCTTTATTATGATGAGCAATTGGGTATGGTAGTAAACCTAAGATTGATAATGCTGTAGTTGATTTTCCAGAGCCACTTTCACCAACTATAGCTATTGTTTCTCCTTTTTTAATTTCTAAAGAAAAATTATCAACAGCAGTAAATTCTTCACTAGGACCCCTAAATGTCACGTTAAGACCTTTTATTTCTAGAAGATTATTAGTCATATATTATTTTATTCTGCCGTATTTATCTTCATATCTTTTTATATCATCTTCTCCGAAATATACACCTGTTTGTACTTCTATAATTTCAAGTATAGATTTTGACTTATTGGCTAATCGATGTTTAGTTTTCACAGGAATAAAAGTAGATTCATTTTTTTTTAAAATAAATTTTTTATTTCCCTTAGTCACTGTAGCAGTACCTGAAATTACAACCCAATGTTCAGACCTTTTATTATGACTTTGTAAGGAAAGTTCTTTTCCTTGCAACACGGTTAACTTTTTAACTTTATGATTCTCACTAGAACTTATATTTTCATAATATCCCCAAGGTCTCTGAGTAATAGAATGTTCAGTTAGTTCATTTCTTTTTTTTCTCTCTAGTTTTTCTATTAAAGATTTAATTTCATTAGATTTTTTTATATTTGTTACCAATATTGCATCTTGAGTTGCTACAATATTTATATCTGAAACATTTGATACAGTAACTAGAGTCTTATCCGAAAAAACATAAGAATTATTAACATTGTTTAGAATTATATCTCCTTTAACAACATTATTATTTTTATCTTTATTGCTAATTTCCCACAAGGCATTATAAGTTCCAAGGTCATTCCAATTTATATTAGCGGGCTTTACAAAACTTTTATCTGTCTTTTCAAAAATGGCATTATCAATTGATATAGATTCAACTTTATTAAAATATTTTTCATTTAATCTTATAAAATCTAAATCAGGAGTAGATTCCTTAATAGCTAAATCAACATTTGATAGCATTTTTGGATAAAATGATTGAACTTCTTCAATAATAGTTTCTATTTCAAATAAAAACATTCCAGAATTCCATAAAGCACCATTTTGTAATAGTATCTTAGCTTTATTTAGTTTTGGTTTTTCTTTAAAACTTTTAATCTTATATATATCAGAGCTTTTAAGTTTAGNATTTTCCTTAATAATATAGCCGTATTTGGTTTCTGGNGATGTTGGTTCAATNCCAAAGCATATTAATTTATTCTTAATATTATTTTTTATAGTATCTTTTATTAATGTAATAAATTTTTTTGAATTATTTATATAGTGGTCTGAGGGCAAAACTAATAAAGGACCATCTTGTATAATTTTTTTTGAGTATAAGACTCCTGCAGTAATTGCAGCTAAAGTATTTTTTGGTTTAGATTCAATTAAAATATTAGCATTTTTAATGCCAATTTTTCTTAATTGTTCCGCTATTATAAATCTNTGAGATTCACCAACTATAAATATAGGTTTATTAAATATAGAATTTTGGCATCTTAATGCTGTAAGTTGTAATAATGAATATGAATCAAATATTTCCAAAAATTGTTTTGGTTTTTCTTTTCTTGAAATAGGCCATAATCTTGTNCCGGANCCNCCAGCTAAAATTAAAGGNGTTATTAATTTTGTATTTTTCATTAATTNATTTTCCTTGGGTCAAATGCATCTCTAAAAGCCTCGCCAATAAATACTAATAAAGAAAGTAAAATACTTATNGAAATAAATCCAGTTATNCCAAGCCATGGAGCNTGTAAGTTATTTTTTCCTTGATTTAATAATTCACCTAATGATGCACTNCCTGGCGGNAAACCAAATCCTAAAAAGTCAAGACTAGTTAATGTAGTAACAGAAGCTGCAAGTATAAATGGTAAATAAGTAATTGTTGCTACCATAGCATTAGGAAGTAAATGTTTTATAATAATTCTANAATTAGACATNCCTAAACATTTAGCNGCTTTGACATAATCAAAATTTCTAGCTCTTAGAAATTCTGCTCTTACNACACCTACTAAACTCATCCAACTAAATAANAATAAAAGTATTAATAAAATCCAAAAGGAAGGAGTAATGATTGAGCCCACTATTATAAGTAAATATAAAACTGGCATTCCTGCCCATATTTCTATAAATCTTTGCCCTAGCAAGTCTGTTAAGCCACCTAAATAACCTTGAATAGCTCCAAANGTTATTCCAATTATAGAAGAAAAAAAAGTTAATAGNAAACCAAATAATATAGAAATTCTAAAACCATAGATTAAACGAGCTAATACATCTCGTGCTTGGTCATCAGTTCCAAGAATATTNTCAAAACTNGGAGGAGAAGGAGCTGGTACATCTAAATTATAATTAACTGTTTGGTGATTAAATGGNATTAANGGCCANACTATCCANCCTTTTTCTTTNATTAAATCAGTTACAAAGCTATCTTTATANTCAGCTGTNGTTTCAAAGTCTCCTCCGAAAACCGTTTCNGCATAATTTTTNATTATGGGAAAATATAAATTATTATCATATTTTATTAATAAAGGTTTATCATTNGCGATAAATTCTGCAGGNAAAGTAAAAACTAGCATNAANAATAGTAAGTATAATGAATATAGTCCTCTTTTATTATTTTTAAAATTTTGTATTTTNCTATTATTTGTATTTAACATTATNTATTCTATCTTTTGTCAAAGTCTATTCGNGGATCTACAAAAGTCATAGCAAGATCACCTATGATATTCATAAAAAGCCCCAATAGCGTAAAAAAATACAAGGTAGCAAACATTATAGGATAATCTCTATTAATTGCTGCCTCAAAACCTAATAAACCAAGTCCATCTAATGAAAATATTATTTCTGTTAATAAAGCGCCTGTAAATAATATGCTAATAAAAGCAGTTGGAAANCCNGCGATAACGATTAACATAGCATTTCTAAAAATATGCCCATAAAGNATTTTATTTTCAGTATTNCCTTTNGATCTNGCTGTNAGAACATACTGGAGGTTTATTTGATCAAGAAAAGAATTTTTAGTTAACATAGTAAGGCTNGCNAATCCGCCAATTACAAGAGATAAAATAGGTAGGGCTAAATGCCACATATAATCTAATATTTTATCTAAATTGNTAAGCTCATCCCAATTATCNGATATTATTCCTCTAAGGGGAAAAATATCTAAATACCGTCCACCGGCAAATAATATAATTAATAATATCGCAAACAGGAATGAGGGAATAGCATTACCAATTATTACTACCACACTAGACCATATATCAAATTTCTTTCCATCATTTACAGCTTTATAAATTCCTAAAGGAATAGAGATTAAGTATATAAGTAGCGTAGTCCAAAGTCCCAAAGAAATTGATACTGGTAGCTTCTCTAAAACTATGTCTATAACTTTTCTATCTTGAAAGAAGGAGTTTCCAAAATCAAAAGTTAAATAATTTTTTATCATAATAAAAAATCTAATATGAGCAGGTTTATCAAACCCATACATTTTTTCAATTTCTTCTATGATTTTTGGGTCAAGGCCCTGCGCTCCAACATATTTATTATTTGAAGATATAAAATTATTTTGAGTATCTATAGCGTCCTGGTTACCTCCAGAAACTCTCTCAGTTGCTCCAACATCTATACCCTGTAATCTTGCAATTGTATTTTCTACAGGACCTCCAGGTGCAAATTGAATAATAATAAAATTTAACAACATGATCCCAAAAAGCGTGGGAATTATTAGTATTAAACGTCGAAGAAAGTAAGATGCCATTTTAATTTTATTTTTTATTAATGATTATTTATTATACCACCAGGTTTCTGGAAACCCTAAACTATATTTTGGTAAATTCTTAGGCCTTTTTATGGTGCTCCAATAGGCTACTCTCCAAATTTTGATGTGCCAATGAGGAATTACATAATGATTATGTAGTAAAACTCTATCTAATACTTTTGTATATAATATTAATTTCTCTCTAGTAGGTGAATTAATTATAAGTTCAATCAGTTCATCTACAGTTTTATTTTTAATACCAATCCAGTTTGCACTTCCATTTATATCTGCACTTTTAGAAGACCAAAAATTTCTTTGTTCATTTCCAGGATTTAAACTTTGTCCTCTAGCCATAACAACCATATCAAATTCATAATTATCTAATCTATTTTTATATTGTGCGGTATCAACTATTCTAATACTAGCCTCAACTCCCAGCTTCTTTAAGTTTTTAATAAATGGTCCNACTATTCTCTCAAATGCAGGACTGATGAGAAGAATTTCAAATTTTATCTCTCTTCCCTCTGGATCTTTCAATATTTTATTATCTAATTTATAATTAGCTTTTTTCAGAATTTGCATTGCTTGTCTAAGGTTTTTTCTATTATTACCGGATCCATCTGTCTTACCAGGGTTATAAACTTCTTTAAGCATTTCTTTGGGAATATCATTATTTAATTGTTTAATTATTTTAAGTTCTTCATTTNTGGGAAGACCAGATGATGCTAATTCAGAATTGGAAAAATAAGAATTACTTCTAATATATTGCCCATAGAACAATGTTTTATTTGTCCATTCAAAATCAAAGGCTAGTGCAAGGGCTTTTCTTAGTTCAATATTCTTAAAAATATCTTTTCTAATATTATAAATAAACGCTTGCATACCTTGAGGTAATTCGTGATTTATTTCTTCTTTTATAAAGTTGTTATTATTATTCAAATCATTATATGCGGTAGCCCATTCTTTCGAAATATTTTCAGAGCGGAAGTCATATTCATTTGCTTTAAGTGCTTCAATCATTACATTGCTATCTCTATAATAATCATAATGAATGATATCAAAATTATTATGTCCTATATTTACAGGAAGTTTAGCTGCCCAATGACTTTTTATACGCTCGTAAGTTATGT
Organism: Candidatus Pelagibacterales bacterium; assembly: GCA_002720535.1. Classification (GTDB taxonomy): domain Bacteria; phylum Pseudomonadota; class Alphaproteobacteria; order TMED109; family TMED109; genus TMED109. Next base: position 35,419 of record PBIU01000001.1, read on the forward strand.
TTTTTCCTAAATTTACTTCCTTTATCTTATAAGGGCCAGAACCTAGAGGAATAGTGAGCACACTAGAGTCAAATTTTTTATTTTCCCAAAAGTGTTTAGGAAGAATTTTCATTTGACCAATAATAATAGGTAATTCACGATTATTATTATTTTTAAAATGAAATTTAATTGTAAAATTATTAATAATTTCAATATTTTTAACATCTGAATAGTATGATCTATAAGAGGGATGTCCCTTTTCTAGTATAGTATTAAATGTCCATTCAACGTCATGAGAAGTGATAGGTTTATTATCGTGCCATCTAGCATTATCGTTAAGAAAAAATGTAATAGAACTTTTATCTTCTGAAAGTTTCAATCCTTTAGCTATTAAGCCATAGCCAGTAAATGGTTCATCTAGAGATGTCACTAAAAGGCTCTCATAAATATTATCTAAACCAATTGCAGGAAGCCCTTTAAGAATGAATTGATTTAGTGAGTCAAAAGTCCCTCTTTCTGCAAGTTTAATAATTCCTTTTTTAGGAGCATTAGGATTTACATAATCAAAACTTTCAAAATTTCTTTCATATTTAATTTTATCAAATACTGAAATAGCATGATCATAATTCATATCAGAAGCTAATGAGGTATTAGTATTAAATATAAAAAGTAATATAATTATATATTTTCTTTTAAGAATCATGATTTTTATTTAAATAATTTATTTAAGGCTTTGCAAGTATTTTATTAGGTTTGCTCTATCTTCACCTTTTTTTATTCCTACGTAACTCATTTTAGTACCTGGAGCCCATTTTTTTGGATTTTTCAAAAATAAGTTTAAATTATTATTATCCCATTTATCTGTTTTAGATTTGAGTGCCTTTGAATATTTGAAAGTAGATATTGAGGCAATTTGTCTTTCATGAATGTCATAAAGATTAGGACCTATTTTATTAGGCCCATCTATTTCGAAAGAATGACAAGCAACACACTTTTTTGCAAATTGTTTACCATCACTAATATTAGCAGATATTAATCTTTCTTCTATACTGATCTCGATATTCTCATTATTAATTGCTTCTTTATCTATATCNGGNTCTAAATTAGTAATTTTAGTGCTTTTCACATTATTNTGCTCAGTAACTTTTTGAATAGGATATAAAATACTGCTCAAATTTTTTATAATAAGTAAAAGTAGTATTACTGAAAAAATAGACCCCATAATTTTATTAATCTCAAAACTAGACATAATNTTANATCTTTCATAAATATTTATAAATGGAAGTTTAGCTTCATAGATTGAAATATGTTATTATTATAAAATTATCAAGTAGAATATAAAAATAAAAAAATAAGTTTAGAATGAAAAAAAATTTAATAATTATTCCTAGTAGAATGCAGTCACAAAGGTTACCNGGAAAACCTTTGTTAGATATTGAAGGCATACCTATGGTTATTAGAGTTGCCCAACAAGCAATTANATCTAATGCAGGAGAAGTATGGATAGCATGCTGTGATGATGAGGTTTATAAAACTGCAAAAAATTATGGAATAAACGTCATTAAGACCAAGCTTAACCATAACTCTGGTTCAGATAGGATATATGAGGCATTTAAAAATTTNGATAAATCTAATAAAATAGAGACTATAATAAATTTACAAGGTGATATGCCAACCATTTCTTCAGATATAATTAGTAATCTAGTAAAGTTAAAAGAATCAATACCTTCTGATATTTTTACATTAGCAAATGAAATTANTNATGAAGTTGATAAATTAGATAAAGATATAGTAAAAGTAGTAATTTCTAAAAATAAGAACACAAAATACGGNNGAGCATTATATTTTTCTAGATCTTTAATACCATTTGGAGTAGGACCAGTATATCATCATATAGGNATCTATGCATATAGTAGNGATTCTTTAGAAAGATTTATTAATCTTAAACAGTCTTCTTTAGAAAAAAGAGAAAGTTTAGAGCAATTAAGAGCTTTAGAAGATAATATGGATATTAAAGTAGGTTTNGTAGAAGATAGTCCTATNGGAGTTGATAATTTAGCTGACTTTAACAAGGCATGTGATTATATTAGAAACAATAAATTGTAACTATCGAGTAATTAATGAATAAAATTGAATTAAATAATATAGCTTTTCAAGGCCAACATGGTGCTTATTCTGAAATGGCCTGTGTAGAAGCTTTTCCTGAGATGCAAACCGTACCATGTGAAAATTTTGAAGATGCATTTGAGGCTGTAGTAAATGGTACTACNAAATATGCTATGATCCCTATAGAAAATTCAAGAGCTGGCCGTGTTGCAGATATACATAATTTATTAAAANATTCTAATTTACACATTATCAAGGAATATTTTTATAAAGTAAATCATCAACTTTTAGGACTAGAAGGTGCAAGTATTTCAGATATAGTATCAGTTTGTAGTCACAATCAAGCTTTATCTCAATGTAGAAATTTTATAAATAATAATAATTTATCTCCTATTATAATGGGTGATACTGCAGGGGCAGCTGCATATATAGTAAAGAATAATGACATTAAATANGGGGCTATAGCATCAAGTTTGGCAGGAAATATTCATGGTTTGAAAATTTTATCTTCTGACATACAAGACTCTAAAAATAATATTACTCGGTTTATAGTTTTGAGTGCAGAGTCAAATGATCCAGATCCTGATGATGGANTAATTCTTACTAGTTGNATCTTNACCCTTAGAAATATACCTTCATCTTTATATAAAGCACTNGGAGGCTTTGCTACAAATAGAGTTAATATTTTAAAATTAGANAGCTATATGCCAGGNAATAGTTTTAATTCAGCTCAATTTTATATAGATATAGAAGGNCATCCATCAAACTCTTCGGTTAAAATGGCGTTAGAAGAATTAGGATTTTTTTCTAAAGAGGTAAGAATTCTAGGGGTTTATAAAGGTGACTCCANNAGAGAAAAAAAATAGCTTTTATTCCAACCAATCCTTGATTAATCTTCTNGCAATAGAAATTTTTCCTGGCATTTTAAATGTATAATTTTCTGGACTGGACTTTAAAAAGTCTTTTGTNTACCAAGCTGCATTTTCTAATTCTTCATAATTAATATTTAGTGATTTATCTAAGGCCTCTGCATGAAAACCTAACATTAAGGAGGAAGGGAAAGGCCAAGCTTGTGAATATCTATATTTAATATTAGTTATTTTTACACCTGTTTCTTCATAAGTCTCTCTTTTTACAGCTTGCTCAATTGTTTCGCCATGTTCTACAAAACCAGCTAAAGTAGAGTGCATACCTTTTGGCCAAAATTTTTGTCTNCCTAATAAACAACTGTCTTTATATGTGATTAACATTATNACAGCAGGATCTAATCTAGGAAAAGTTTTGTGTTTACATTGATNATTTGTACAAATTCTTGAATTACCTGAATCATCNCTTTTAGTATGTGAACTACATACTCCACAGTAAATATTATTTTTATGCCAATGGTTTATTCCTTGTGCAGTAGTGAGAAGAGTTAGGTCTGAATTATTAAGTAAGGGGTTAAGAGTTCTTAAATCAAAATATGTATCAATATTTTCACTGATATTATCTATTTTTATTGAAAAGTAAAAAAAACCTTTTAATACACCAAGAAATATTACAGTTTCAGATTTCAGCATTAAATCATAAGCTTTTTGCCCTGAATGCCATATTGCTTGATAGTTTGACTCATTGATTTTATTAACAGGAAATTTATTTTCCCAAATTATGATTAATTTAATTTTATCAATACATAAATCTTCATGATTTAAAATATTACCTTCTCTAAGATGGGAAGCTTTATCTACTATGTCATGGTTAATTATTAAGTTATTTATCATATGAAACTCATTAAATTAAATAATTATTTTAATCAAATATAAAAATATAATCAATTTATCTAAATATATTTTAAGATCTTCTTGGAACTAATTAATAAATGTTTATAATATCTATGGGAGATCGTTATGGACGTGTCTTTTGTGAATTCGGTCAGGTCTGAAAAGAAGCAGCCGTAGCATTTTGTTCACGGGTTGTTTCGGTCTCCTTTCATTGAAATTTTTTAATTGAAAGATTTTATTTTGGTAGATCAATCAAATTTTAATAAAGAAGTGTCAGATGATAATAGTTCCTATGACTATCAGGTTTTAGCACGAAGATATAGGCCAAAAAATTTTGATAATTTAATAGGCCAGACTTCTACTGTAAGAATACTATCTAATGCTTTCAAGCTAAATAGAATAGCTCATGCTTTTTTATTTACGGGTGTTAGAGGAGTGGGGAAAACTACTGCGGCAAGGATAGTTGCTAAAGGATTAAATTGTCTTAATACTGATAAGCCTACTATAGCTCCCTGCGGTAAATGTAGCTCGTGTTTAGCAGCAGCAAATGATAGACATGTAGATATTATAGAAATAGATGCAGCATCTCATACAGGTGTTGATGATATGAGAGAATTAACTGAAGGTGTTAGGTATAAACCATCTGTTGGCAGGTTTAGAATTTATATTATTGATGAAGTTCATATGTTATCTAATCAAGCTTTTAATGCCTTACTTAAGACATTAGAGGAGCCCCCTGAGCATGCTAAATTTATATTTTGTACAACAGAAATTAGAAAAATACCTATAACTGTATTGTCAAGATGTCAAAAGTTTGATTTAAGAAGAGTTTCTACTACAGAAATCATTAATCATTTAAAAATGATTTGTGAAAGTGAAAAAGTTTTGATTGATTCGGAATCTTTAAATCTACTGGCAAGGTCAAGTGAAGGAAGTGTAAGAGACTCATTAAGTCTTCTTGATCAAGCAATAAGTATAGGTAAAAATGATATTAAAGCTGAAGATGTTAAAGTTATGTTGGGACTTTCAGATAAATCTAAAGTTTGGGATTTATTTGATTCTTTGATGGAAGGAGATCCCTTAAAAGTTATTAAAAATTATGAAGATTTATTAAATGATGGCTCAGATCCTTTATTGTTGATAGAAGAATTAATGAGTATATGCCATAATGTAACAAGAGCAATAGCTGTTCCCAGTTTAGATATGTCACAAAGCATGTCTGAATTTGAAGTGGTTAGAGCAACAAACAGTGCTAAAAATTTAAATATACCTTCTGTAAATAAGTGTTGGCAAATTTTAATAAAAGGACAAGCTGAAGTTCAATCCACTTATTCTATAAAAGAAGCCACTGAAATGATTCTTTTAAGAATTATATACGCCGCAAAAATACCTAATCTTACAGATTTGATTGAAAAATCAGATTTAATAAAAAAAAAAAATGATATAGCTGATCATAGTAGAAATACAAAATTAAGTGAGAATAACATTTCTAATGATACTAGTATTAATAATAATATAAATACTTTTGAGGATCTTTTAAGTTTTGTAAAAAAAAATAAAGATTTATCTTTATATACAATACTTATAGATCAAATAAGAGTTATTGAATATGAGCCTTACAGTATAAAAGTAAATTTTGTTAAGGAAGATTATCAAACGTTTTTCGATAAAATAAAAAAATCTTTACAAAGTTTAACTAATAAAAATTGGAGAATAGAAGTTATAGATAATGATAATGAGTTTAAATCTATTTCAGAAAAGAATGAAATAAAAAAAGAAGATAAAAAAAATAAAATAAAGGAAAATATTATAGTAAAATCTATATTCGATGAATTTCCTGAGTCAGAGATTTTAGAGATTAAAAGTTTACACGATAATAAGGAAGATTAATTAAATGAAAAATATGTTTAATATGTTGAAACAAGTGCAAGAGATGAAATCAAAGTTCTCAGATTTAAAAAGAAATATTGAAAATACATTTTTTTTTGGAGAAAGCTCGGATGGTTTAATTAAAGTTAAGGTTAATGGTAAAGGTGCGCTATTAGATATTTCAATTTTGTACAAAAATATAGAAGATATCAGTAAGATTGAATTTTCAATTAAAGAAGCTTATTCAAATGCTAAACAAAAAGCAGAAGAATTCTGTGAATCTGAAATGAATAAAGCAACAGGAGGAATTCCGCTGCCTTTTGATATGAAGTCTTTTTTATAAAATGGAATCGCAAGAAATAAAAAACCTAATCAAGTTAATGGCTAAAATACCTGGTTTAGGTCCAAGGTCAGCGAGAAGAAGTGTTTTAAATTTAATTAAAAATCCAGAGAAATTAATGTTGCCGCTTGCTAAATCTCTCATTGAGGTNTCTGAAAATATAAAAATGTGTTCAATTTGCGGTAATATAGATTCAGATGNTATATGTGGTATCTGCAAGGATNAAAAAAGAGATAAAAGTGTTATTTGCGTAGTAGAAGATATAACTGATTTATGGGCACTGGAGCGTTCTAATACTTATAAAGGCCGATACCATATATTAGGAGGTGTATTAAGTGCTATTGATGGAATTAATGCTGAGGACTTAAGAATACAAGAGTTNCTTNATAACATAAAAGCAAATGAAGTAAAGGAAGTGATACTCGCCACATCGGCNACACTTGCTGGACAGACAACTAGTTTTTATATAACAGACTTATTAGAAAATATGAATGTAACTATTTCAAGATTGGCTCAGGGAATTCCTATAGGAGGTGAATTAGATTATCTTGATGATGGCACTATAGGTGCTGCATTAGATTCTAGAACAATTTTAAATAAAAAATAGTTTTATTTTTTACTCAATTTTTTTCTTAGATTAATTCTTGCTTTACCTGGTATATTTTCATCATCTATTTTTTTCATTGTCCCTAGATTCGATATTTTCTTAATTTGAGGCATAATTCTTTTTTCTATAGATCCAATTGCTTTATCGTAATTTTCTCCAGCTGTTTCTATTCCTTTTTTGATACCATCCATATATTCAAAGAATTTTAAAATTCTAACTTGTAATTCTTGTGAGCTAAGAGCTATTTCTTTTACATTTTTTGCAAGACTTTCTTGTTGCCAATTAAATGATATTCCTTTCAATAAAGCAATAAGTGTTGCAGGTGTACAAATTAAAACTTTATTTTTAAGAGCATTTTCAAATATATCTGGATCGAACTTAGTTGCTGCAGTAAAAAAATGATCACCAGGNATAAACATTATTACAAAATCTAAATCTCCTTCTATAGCATTTTGGTACTCTTTCTGTCCCAGCATTTTTGCTGTATTCTTTATATTATTTGCATGTTTTTTAAGTTTTTCATTTTTTTCATCCTCTGATTTTGCTTCTGTATATTCTATATATGAGGACAAAGGTGTTTTTGCATCTACAGCTAAAGCCCGATTTCCTGGAAGGTGNATTATTGCATCAGGTCTTCCTTGATTATTTGATAATTCTTTTTGTAAAATAAAGTCAACGTGTTCAGACATGCCAGCTAATTCTAAAATTCTTTTTAGTTGGACTTCTCCCCATTTACCTCTTGATGTAGGAGAACGAAGAGCTTGTTCTAATTGACGAGTTCCATTAGCTAAAATATCAACTTGCTCAGAAAGTCGTCCATAAGACTCAATTCTATTTTTCTCTATCTCATTGACATTTTTATTGAGAACTTGAAGCTGACTATTAAGTGGTTCTATTAAATTAGAAATTCTTTGTTCACGAGAATCTAATTCCTTCTCATTATTAGTATTTTGTATATTACTTTTCATTATATCAAATAATTTTTTTTGAATTANATAAATAATTAAACAAAAAATTGCNATAATAAANANAACAATTCCTATTATTAATAAAAAATTTAAATCGTTCATAATTTTACCTTTTGATAACCTAATATATATTTTACATTTCTAATGTATTTGTTTAATTAATATAGGGATAGTTTTAATTGTATAAAATAAACAGAAATAATTGTAATGAGTATACTTAGTTTAGTTTACGCACCTTCCAAGATTTTAGAAGAAAAAGCTGCTGAAGTAAAAAATATTGATAATAAAGTAAAAAAACTTGTTAATAATATGTTTGATACAATGTATGAAAACAATGGGGTAGGGCTAGCAGCTCCTCAAGTAAATGAATCTCTGCAGATTTTAGTGATGGATTGTTCTAATAAAGATAATAAATTTGAGCCAAGAGTATTAATAAATCCAATTATTAAAAATCATTCTAAAATTTATAANGAATATGAAGAAGGTTGTTTATCTTTTCCTAATCATTATTTTTCAGTTTCTAGGCCAGAATCTCTACTTGTAGATTTTATAGATTTAGATGGAAATAAGAAAGAAAAATTATTTAGTGGTTTTGAAGCTGTTTGTGTTCAGCATGAGATAGATCATTTATCTGGAACTTTATTTACTGCATATCTATCTAGATTGAAACGTCAAATTATCGTAAAAAAAATGAAAAAATTTAAGAAAAATCTAAATAAGTCTATATAATTTATTTATGTATAAAAAACTCAAATTATGTTTTATGGGCAGTCCTCAGTTTTCTGTTCCTACTCTTAAAAAACTTTTAGATGTAGGACATGAAATTCCTGTTATTTTTTGTCAAGCGCCTAAGCGTGCAAATAGAGGAAAAAAAATTCAAAAACAACCTGTACAAGAATTTGCTGAAAAAAATGGTATAAAGGTGATTTATGGTAGTCATCTCAAAGATAATATAAATTTTTTAAATAGTCTAAATTTAGATATGATNATAGTTGTAGCATTTGGGTATATTTTACCTAAAGAATTAATTAAATTACCTAAATTAGGCTGTATAAATTTACATGCTTCTTTATTGCCAAGATGGAGAGGAGCAGCACCTATTCAAAGAGCTATTATGGAAGGAGATAAAAAAACAGGATTAAGTGTAATGTTAATGGATGAGGGTTTAGATACTGGAGATGTTATTTCAAAAATTGAAGTTGATATAAATCCAATAAATAATAGCGACGATTTAACACATTTATTATCTCATAAAGGAGCAGGATTATTAGTAGAAAGTATTTTAAAATTTGCAAATAATATTATTAAAGCAATACCACAATCTGCAAGTGGTATAACATATGCTAAAAAAATATTTAAAGTAGATGAAGTTATAGACTGGAATAAAAATGCAAATGATGTATTAAATCAAATTAGAGCATTAAGTAAAAGNCCTGGCGCAAAGTGTAGAATAAAAAATGAAACTATTAAAGTTATAGATGCAGAAGTTGTCAAATGTGAAGAAAAGATTGCTTATGGTACAATAGTTGATAATCCTATTGTTGTTAAATGTGCCGAAAATGCAATTAAAATTAATATTCTACAAAGACCAGGTAAAAAAATAATGTCTTCAAAAGATGTTATAAATGGTTGGAGTATAATTAAAGGTTCTAAAATGGAGAATATAAAATAGTATTATAATAATTTCATCACATTTTCTGGAGGTCTACCTATAATAGCTTCTTNTCCTTTAACTACAATTGGTCTTTCTAAGAGAATTGGGTTTTTGGATATTTTTTCAATTAATAAGTCTTGGTCAGAATCTTTCAGATTTAATTTTTTATAAACTTCTTCATTTTTTCTAACAATTTGATCTGCTGTAGTATCTAACTTAATTAATAGATTTCTTATTTCTTCTATAGATAAAGGGTCATCTAAATAAAGACGTATAGTTGGTTGTATATTATTTTCTAAAATGATATTTAAAGTAGCTCTAGATTTAGAACATCTCGGATTATGAAGTATTTCCATCTTTTTGCCTATAAATATTACAAATATATATATTTTTTTATATACTTTCTAATACTTACCAGGTTATATATTTGCATGCAAAAAAATAAATTTATTTCTGAAAGATCTATTAAAGGCTTTAATACTGTTAATTGGATTGGCGTATATACTTTGTTTAAAAGAGAAGTAATGCGGTTTTTAAAAATATATTTGCAAACTATTTTGGGGCCTGCATTAACTACATTATTATTTTTAATAATTTTTGCTATGGCTTTAGGTAGGTCCTCTAAATTAGTTGCAGATATCCCATTTTTGGAGTTTCTTGCACCAGGCCTAATAGTAATGGCAATGATTCAAAATGCTTTTCAAAATACTTCTTCTTCCCTATTAAGTGCTAAAGTTGCTGGTAATATAACTGATTTATTATTACCTCCTCTTACATCTATTGAATTTGCATCAGCATTTTTAGCTGGTGCTATTTGTAGAGGGATATTTGTAGGAATATCCGTATCTTTATTAGTTTTAATTTTTGTTCCTCTTAAAATATATAACCCATTTATGTTGATATATTTTTCTTTNTTATCATGCTCATTGATGGGTTTATTAGGCTTGATTAGTGGAATATGGGCCAGTAAATTTGATCATATGGCTGCTATAACAAATTTTATTGTTGTTCCTCTATCTTTACTTTCAGGTACATTTTACTCTATAAAAATTTTACCTGAAAACTTTTATTTCATGAGCCAATTAAATCCATTTTTTTATATGATAGATGGTTTTCGTTTTTCTATGATAGGTTACTCAGATTCTAATATTTATATAGGAGCTATAGTTTTATTATCTTTAAATATAATTTTATATGTGATTTCAATATTAATGCTAAAGACAGGCTTCAAGTTAAAAGCATAAAATATAATTTTATTTAGCTTTTTCTTGTTTTTTCTGATATATTCATAGACTTTTTATAGAGGGTTTTAAATGGAAAATGTAATGCCAACATATGGCCGAATAGATCTTTCATTTGAAAGAGGAGAAGGCCCTTGGCTTTTTACTGAGAGTGGAGAAAAGTATTTAGATTTTGCAACAGGAATTGCAGTAAATACTTTGGGGCACTCTAATAATGCCTTAAATGATATTTTAATCAAACAATCAAAAAAAGTATGGCATACATCAAACTTATATAATATTAAACCGCAAGGTGATTTAGCAAAATTAATATGTGAAAACTCTTTTGGTGAAAGTGTATTTTTCTGCAATTCAGGAGCTGAATCTTTAGAAGGTACTATCAAGTTATGTAGAAAATACCATTTTAATAATGGAGATGAAAATAAAAAAGACATCTTAGTATGCAGTAATGCTTTTCATGGAAGAACATTAGGCACTCTTGCTGCAGGTGATAATGAAAAGCATAGAGAAGGTTTCGGGGTTAATACAAATGGTTTTATTAGGGTCCCTTTCGGAGACATTAATGAGATAAAAAAATTTATAAATAAAAATACTGCAGCTATTTTAGTTGAGCCAATTCAAGGGGAGGGCGGAATTAATAGATCACCCAAAGGTTTTATAAAAAATTTAAGAAAATTATGTTCAGAAACTAAAATACTTTTAGCTTTGGATGAGGTTCAAACAGGTATTGGAAGAACAGGTAAATTATTTGCACATCAATGGGCAGATATAATTCCGGATGTGATGGCAATAGCTAAAGGTCTAGGAGGAGGTTTTCCCATTGGCGCAGTTGTAGCTACAAAAGAAGCAGCAGCCGGCATGTCTGCTGGCACACATGGATCTACTTTTGGAGGAAACTTTTTAGCATCTAGTGTTGCTAAATCAGTAATTTCTCAAGTTATTGAAAATGGCTTTTTAGATAATGTAACTAAAATGGGAAATAAATTAATGAAAGAAATTGAAATTCTTTCTCATGATTACCCTTCTATTATTAAAGGAGTTAGAGGTAAAGGTCTTATGATAGGTATAATATGTAATATGAGTAATGTTGAATTATGTACAAATTTAAGAGACCAGGGTTTGCTTAGTGTACCTGCTGGAAATAATGTTTTACGTTTTTTACCTCCTCTTAATATTGAATATGAACATGTAGATAGATGTATAGAAATATTAAAACAAACTTTAGATCATATGATGGCANAATAGAATGAGAAACCTGATAGATATAAATATGTTAAATGATGGAATAGCTAGAAAATTATTGCAAACTGCTAAATTTTATAAATCTAGCGGTAGAGGATTATTAGAGGGAGCTCCTTTGTTGGGAAGAACTTTAGCAATGATTTTTGAAAAACCTTCAACAAGAACTCGTATATCTTTTGAAGTAGCTATGACGGAATTAGGAGGCTCAGCCATTTACTTGGATGCAAAATCTATGCAAATGGGAAGAGGTGAAACAATAGCGGACACAGCGAAGGTTCTAGGTAGATATTTAGATGGAATAATGATTAGAGCAAGTAAACATGAAACTTTATTAGAGATGGCTAAACATTCTAAAATACCAGTGATAAATGGATTAACTGATAATAGTCACCCTTGTCAGATTTTAGCAGACATAATGACTTTTGAAGAAAAATTAGGAGATATAGAAAATAAAACAATTGCATGGGTTGGAGATGGAAATAATATGGCTAATTCATGGATACATGCATCAAAAATTTTTAATTTTAAATTACGATTAGCATGTCCCTCTGTTAGATTGCCTGATGAAAATATAATAAATTGGGCTAAGGATAATGGTGCTGATATAGAAATTATGAATGATCCAATTGAGGCATGTAAAGATTCAAATGCAATATTGACTGATACTTGGGTATCTATGGGGGATGAAAATACAGTCAATCCAGAAAAAATATTTAATAATTTTCAGGTTAATGATAAATTATTTGCAGTAGCTGCTGATGATGCAATATTTATGCACTGCTTGCCTGCTCATCGTGGCCAAGAAGTAACTAGTGAAATAATAGATGGTCCAAGATCAGTAGTTTGGGATGAAGCTGAAAATAGATTACACATTCAAAAGGCAATTCTTTCATGGGCTATTGCAGATAAGTTAATTTAACAATAGTATATAAATCATGTTTAATAATAGGTATATAATTATAATTCTATTTGTATCTTTACTTTGTAGTTGTGTGAGTCAAAAAAATTATTTAATTAAAGACATTAATTTTATTGAATATGAGTCATTAACAATAGATGCATCCCGTTTAATTGTTGTACAAAAATATAATACTAATTTCTCTGAACCTTATATAGATCATTTAGTTAAGCAAGATTTAGTATCTCTAGTTAATTATTGGTCTATTGCAAGATTGAATGCTGAATCTATTAATAACACAGGTAATTTAAAAGTTACTATTAATGAAGCTAGTATAAAAGCATTACCAGTTGAGGAAAATAATAAAATAGAGGAACTATTTATATCCAATGCAGCTTCTAATATTGAAATGAACCTGGATGTAACTATAGATTTATTGGATCAAAATAATGAAAGAATTTCTTATGTTAATATAAAAGTTTTTAAAAGTCAGGAATTAACAGGAAATATTTCTTTATTAGAAAAAGATTATAGAATTCAAGAAATGTCTAGATCTATAATGATGGATTTTGATAGTTTAGCTATTAATAAGCTAAAGGAGGTTTTTAAGAAAAGGATATTATCTAATTAGTTAATTCACCTTTAATAGCTCTATTAATTAAATCTATTGTTTCTTTACATCCATATATCGCAATAAAGGAACCTATTCTTGGTCCTTGCATTTGCCCTAATAGTATTTGATAGAGTGCCGAAAACCATTCTTTTAATTCATCATATTGAAATTCTTTTCCTGTTTCATAGACTTCACTTTGAATTTCTTCAGCATCAGTAGAATTATTTAATTTACCCAATCTTATATTTAATGATTTTAACGCAATTTTTTCACTTTCACTTGGTAATTTATATTTTTTATTAGGAGCAATAAAATCTTTGTAATATTGAAGTGCTTTATTAATTAAATTATTCATTAAGGGGTCTGATTTATTATTATCTTTAGTATATTTAGANACAAAACCCCATAAAATTTCAGAATTATCTGCATTACAGACAGATGCTAAATTTAATAACATAGAATAACTGATTTCTTGATTATATTTTGGAATTTTTCCTTTATGAATATGCCATACTGGATTTTTAATTAATAATTCAATATCTTGATTTTTAGCACTTGATAAAAAACGTGAATACTCATCTACATTCTTTGGTATAGTATCAAAATATAATCTTTTAGCACGTTTAGGATTCTGATACATATAAAGGGTAAGACTTTCCTCAGTTCCGTATGATAACCATTCTTCTATGGATAAACCATTGCCTTTAGATTTTGATATTTTCTCTCCATTTTGATCTAAGAATAACTCATACACCATATTTACAGGTGCTTTACCCCCAATTGTTTGAACAATTTTTTTTGAAAGGTCAAATGAAGGTGTTAGATCCTTTCCATTCATTTCATAATTAACATCTAACGCTGCCCAACGCATTGCCCAGTCAGCTTTCCATTGCAGTTTACATTTACCTTTAGTAACTTCTGTGACTATATTTTGTCCCTTTTCATTTATATATTCTATAGTACCGTTATTTAAATTTATATTTTTAACGGGTACTTGTAGAACTTTACCTGTTTCTTCACATATTGGAAGAAATGGACTATAGGTTTTTCTTCTATCTTTGCCTAAAGTTGGCAAAATTATTTCAAGTATTTTTTCATAATTATTTAGTATATTTAAAAGTGTTTTATCGAAATCACCATTTAAATAACAATCAGTAGAAGATTTAAACTCATACTCAAAGTTAAATTGGTTTAAAAACGATTTTAGCTTTTCGTTATTATGTTCTGCAAAGCTATTATATTTTTCAAATGGATCCGGAACTTTTGATAAAGGCTTATCTATATGAATTTTAAGCATGTCTTGATTTGGAATATTGTCTGGAACTTTTCTTAAACCGTCCATATCATCCGAAAATGTAATAAGTTTGGTTGGAATATCAGATATTATATTGAAAGCATTTTTTACTAAAATTGTTCTTGCTACTTCACCAAATGTTCCTATGTGCGGTAAACCAGATGGACCATAACCAGTTTCAAATAAAACATAGCCTTTATCAGGAGTTTTTCCATTTAGACTTTTTAATATTCTTAATGCTTCCTGAAATGGCCAGGCATTAGAAGTTTTTGCTTGATCTAATAAACTTTTTTCCATTACCTAATAATCTTTTCTAATTAAATTAATATATATATATATCTTTAAATTATTTTACTTAAAATAAAAAGGCCTTATATTTTTTATAGAGGTTTAAAAATGGATTATATAATTAATAATGAAGCTTTACTAAGATTAAGTGCTTTTTTGAGCGTGTTAGTGTTAATATTTATAGCTGAAATGATTTTTCCTATTTATTCTAGAAATGTAGCTTCTTATAAAAGATGGATTGTTAATTTCTCTTTTGTTTTAATTAATACTTTAATCTTAAGATTGTTTTTTCCAATTCTTGCAATTAGTTTTGCAGCTATTTGCATTAAATATAATATAGGAATATTTAATTATTTTAATTTTAATACGTCAGTTTCAATTATATTATCCTTTTTATTTTTAGATTTAGGTATATGGTTACAGCATCTACTTTTTCATAAAATAGATTTTTTATGGAGGTTTCACAAAATACATCATAGTGATGAAGAAGTAGACTTTTCGACTGGTATAAGATTTCACCCTGTAGAAATAATAATATCTATGATCTATAAGTTTATTTTAATTGCAATTATTGGGCCTTCTATAGCATTAGTAATTATATTTGAAATTATATTAAATGCTTCATCTATATTTAATCACGGTAATATTAAGATCACTGAAAAATATGATNTTATGCTTCGCAAATTGATCGTGACTCCTAATATGCATAGAATACATCATTCAAAAGAAGAAAAAGAAACTAACTCTAATTATGGATTTAATTTTTCAATTTGGGATAAAGTTTTTGGTACTTATAAGAAAAATGCTGAAAAAGGTAATAATCTCATATTAGGTTTAGAAGAATTTAAAGACCCTAAAAGTAAAAGTATTTTTATGTTAATGTTGAAACCATTCTTAAATAAGTAATAATTATTTTTTTATAGTTTCTTTTAAAACAAGAGGCATTTGAGCCAAAGTCCATACAATTGTTAAAGGCATTATTCCAAATAATTTGAATGTTACCCATGTATCTGTTGAATAATTTCTCCAGACAATTTCATTAAGTATTGCTAAAAAAATAAAAAACATTGACCAGCGGATATTTAGAACCGTCCAGCCTCTTTCTGTTAGATTAAAGGCTTTATCAAAAACTATTTTTAATACATTAATTTTGAAAAAGACTCTGCTTATAATAAGACCGCTTGCAAAAACTAGATTAACTATAGTTGGTTTTAGTTTAATAAATGTTTCATCTTGAAATAAAAGAGTTAATGATCCAAAGAATACTACAAAAATTCCTATAACGATTGGCATTATAGGAAGCTTGCCCTCAATTTTCCAAGAAATTGGAATAGCTATGGCTGTTGCTATCATGAATGCACCGGTTGCATAGAAAATTCCATACTTTGCATTTCCTATAAAAAATACAGCCAGTGGACCGACTTCAGTAATAAGTTTTAAAAGAGGTTTCATGTCATCTCCTAGTAATCATCTATTTCTAAACCAAGTAAAGCTCTTGCATATGGCTCTGCCTCAAAAACATTTAAATCTTCTTGCTTTTCACCTACCCCAATAGCATGAATTGGAATCTCATGGGTTTTGCTAATGGAAATTATTATTCCCCCTTTTGAGCTAGTATCTAATTTAGTAATAATTATTCCATTTATATCAATTGCATCTTTGAAAGCTACAATTTGATTTAAAACATTTTGTCCGGCGGTTGCATCAACTATTAATATTCTATGATGGGGAGCAGTTTCATCTTTTTTATTAATGACCCTATTAATTTTTTTCAACTGTTCCATTAAACTAGTCTGGGTTTGAAGTCTCCCGGCAGTATCAATTAATAGAATATCACTTTTTGTTTCTATTGCTCTATCATATGCTTTAAAAGCAATACCTGCAGGGTCACTTCCTTCTGGTCCCGAAACTAATTCTGCCCCCACTCTTTTAGACCAAATTTCTAATTGTTGAACAGCCGCCGCTCTAAATGTATCGGCTGCTGCTATAATAACTTTTTTACCTTTTGATATTTCTTGCGAAGCTATTTTAGCAATTGTAGTAGTTTTTCCTGCACCATTTACTCCTGAGAATAATAAAACTCTCGGACTATTAGAGTATTCAATGTTAAGGGGCTGAGATACNGAAGAGATTGATTCGGTAATTATTTCTGCTAATTTTTCTTTAACTATTTCTTCATCTAATTGCTCAAATTTATGGTTTTTTAAATTATTTATAAGTTCATTTGCAGATTTAGCACCAACGTCGGCTAAAATTAAATTTTCCTCTATCTGCTCGAGAGCTTCATCGTCAAGTTTTTTAGAAGTTAACGCTTTAGCAATACCAGAACCAATTATAGAAGATGTTTTTGATAAGCCTGCTCCTAACCTAGCAAACCAGCTTTTAAATACATAATCTTCTGCTTCCTCTTTAGCTGTTTCTTGGGCAGCTTCTTTTTCAGCTTGTTCTTTAGCGGCTAGTTCAGCAGCATCCTTTTCAGCTTGCTCTTTNGCTGCTAGTTCAGCAGCTTCTTTTTCAGCTTGTTCTTTTGCTGCTAGTTCNGCAGCATCNTTTTCNGCTTGNTCTTTAGCGNCCNGTTCAGCNGCATCNTTTNCNGCNTGNTCTTGTTTACCTTTACCTGTAAGCTTTGAAAACCATTTATTTTTAAATAGACTCATAAATCTTTCCAACTAACATATTTTCTTCTATNCNTGTTATTTTACATTTATATATTTTTCTTTGTGAAGCATTTTTAATTTTAGCTACTAAGAAATTTTCACAATGNCCTANACCNTCTTCNGTCTCTATNAGNACATTTTGGATTGTATTTATAGATTGTTTTAATTTATTTTGTAATTGATATTCTCCTATTTCTCTTAATTTTTTAGCTCTTTCTTTTATTAATTTTTTATCAACTTGTGGCATTTTTGCTGCAGGTGTTCCAGATCTAGAAGAGTAAGGAAAAACATGTAAAAAAGTAAGGTCTAATTTCTTTACAGAATTTAAGGTATTATTAAATGCCTNNTCACTCTCAGTAGGAAAACCAGCAATTAGGTCAGCACCAAATAAAATATCTGGCCTAGCTTTTTTNAGAGAATTTATCAGNTTTTTTGCATCTTCAGAATTATGACGCCGCTTCATCCTTTTTAATATTAAATTATCATTACTTTGAAGGCTCAAATGAATATGAGGCATAAGTCTTTTNTCAGTTTTAAAAGCTTCTAAAAGCTCTTGATCTATTTCTGCGGCATCAAGTGAAGAAATTCTTAACCTTTTTAATTCAGGTATTAATTTTAANATTTTCTTTACTAATATCCCAAGATTATTTTTTCCAGGTAAATCTTCTCCATAAGAAGTTAAATCTACCCCAGTTAATATGATCTCTTCTACTCCNTTATTTATTATAATATTTCTTATTTCAGAAATAATTAGGCCNGTTGGCACACTTTTACTNTCTCCTCGAGCTTTTGTAATGATACAAAAAGTACAAGAATGATTACATCCATTTTGGATTCTTATAAAAGCTCTAGTTTTTAATTGATTATTTTTAATTGATTTTAAATGNCTAGCATCTTCTTCTATTGCTTTATGCTTATTAATTTCTGGCTTTAATCCCCATAAACTTGGCTTCANTTTATTTTTATTAGGAATAATTTTGTCTATTTCNGGCATATTATTCCAATATTTTTGATTAAGTTCTACTGCGCAACCAGTCGCCATGATATAAGAGTCAGGAAATTCTTTTCTAGCTTTTCTTATTTCTTGTCTTGCTTGTCTTTCAGCCTCNGCGGTTACAGCACAAGTATTTATAACCANAATATCTTTTTCTGAAGAATAATTAGTAAAATTACTTATTTTATTACTTTCGTATGAATTTAATCTGCANCCTAAAGTAATNGTTTTTAGAGTTTTATTCATTTTTCTATTCCTAATGTACTAAAATCCCCTAAGAAAGAAACNTTNACNGGTCCNCTCATTATCACGNGCTNATCTGTATTNATATTCCAAGAAATATTCAAAGANCCTCCATCTAACTGAATTTCTGCTTTTTCTTTTGTCAATCCNTGCTTGTAAGCTGCAACTAATACTGCACATGCACCTGAACCACAAGCTAAAGTTTTNCCTGNTCCTCTNTCCCAAATTAATGCTTTGATTTTATNATCATTTATAACTTGGCAAATTTCGACATTAACTCTTTCAGGAAATAGNTTATGAGTTTCAATATAAGGACCAANTTTANCTATATCTATNTTACNTAAGTNCTTTACAAAGAATACAATATGAGGATTACCCATATTTACTGCAAGACCATTTTTNAGAAAAAACTGATCAAAATTAATTTCTTGTATATTTTCNCTCAATGGTATTTCTTGCCATAAAAACTTNGGTTTACCCATATCTACTTTTATATTTCCATTAACCTCAGATTCTGCATTTATTATTCCAGAAATTGTTTCTATTGATATTTTCTTTTTTGGAANTGAAGCAAATAAAATTCCTGCAACACATCTTGAAGCATTTCCGCAAGCCTCTGCCTCTGANCCATCAGANTTATAAATTTTCATAAAAATATCTGCTNNCTTAGAATTTCTCATTTCAATAACTTGATCGCANCCAACGCCAAATCGTCTATTAGAAATAAGTTTAATAGCATCCTCATCAATAAGATAATTATTATTCCTAGAATCAATTATTACAAAATCATTCCCAAGGCCATGCATCTTTATAAAAGGTTTCTTCATAATTTTCTCTGCTTATAAATTTAAATATTATAATAGCATATATAAAGAATAGTTGACGTTTTAGCTAGTAAGATGTACTAAATACTCTGATTTTAATATATAATTGTATTTAAATGACTTTGAGGAGTCACACTGGTCTTCGATTTTCGTTCACCGGTGCTAATTTTTTTATTTNAAGATTGATATAAATGTTTGACAGTTTAAGTGATAAATTAGTTTCAGCTTTTGATAAAATCAGAGGAAAAGGTTCACTCTCTGAAANTGATATTGCTANTGCTATGAAAGAAGTTAGGTTGGCTTTAATAGATGCCGATGTAGCTTTAGATGTAGTTAAAAAATTTATNGATGATATTACNCTAGAAGCNAAAGGGCAACAAATTACTAAATCAATAAAACCTGATCAAATGGTATTTAAAATTGTTCAAGATAAATTAACAGNTTTATTAGGCGGAAAGAATGCCGAAAATACAATAAAATTATCATCGCCTCCATCATCAATTATGCTNGTAGGACTTCAAGGGTCTGGAAAAACTACGTCTGCAGCTAAAATGGGTTTAATGTTAAAAGGATCAGGTAAAAAAGTTCTTTTAGCTTCTTTGGATGTACAGAGGCCTGCTGCCATGGAACAACTTCAGATTTTAGGTGATCAAACTAATATTGATGTTTTACCAATTGAAAAAANTCAAGGACCAGTTGAGATAACTAAAAGGTCTCATCAGTTAGCTAAATTAAGTGGTTATGATGTTGTAATTCTTGATACAGCAGGAAGAACAAGTGTTGATGATGAATTAATGGACGAATTAAGTGAAGTATACAAAACATCAAATCCATCAGAAGTATTTTTAGTTGCTGATGCAATGACGGGACAAGAAGCAGCAAATGTAGCAAGAAGTTTCAAAGAAAAATCTAATGTTACAAGTATTATTTTAACCAGAGTAGATGGNGATGCTAGGGGCGGAGCAGCACTTAGTATGTCAAATATTACTAATTGTCCTATTAAATNTATGGGAACAGGAGAAAAATTAGAAGCTTTTGAAACATTTAAAGCTGATAGAATTGCATCACGTATTTTAGGTATGGGAGATGTAGTTAGTTTAGTAGAAAAAGCACAAAGTGAAGTNAAAGAGGAAGAGGCTAAAGATTTAGCTAAAAAAATATCTAAAGGNACTTTNGATTTTAATGATTTTAGAAAACAATTAAATCAAATGAAAAAAATGGGAGGTATGCAAGGTATTTTAAGTTTATTACCTGGGGCACAAAAAATAAAAAAACAAATGGCTGTNGGCGGGTTNGATGATAAAATATTGGTCAGAATGGATTCNATGATTTCTTCCATGACGTCCAAAGAAAGAGTTAATCCAAAACTATTGAATGGATCGCGTAAGAGAAGNATAGCAGAGGGTTCAGGNAATTCTGTTCAAGATTTGAATCGTTTATTAAAACAATTTAAACAAATGACTTTAATGATGAAAAAAATGGGTAAAAANGGAGGTAANATGGATATTTCAGACGCTATGAATATGCAAGGTATGGATATGCCNAATGGTTTACCAAAAGGTTTTAACCCTGGGTCATTTCCATTTAGAAGAAGATAATAATTTTAATTAAGTTAACAAAAGTAAAGGAAATAATATGCCATTAAAAATTAGACTTAGCCGNGGAGGAAATAAGAAAAGACCTCATTATAGAATTGTNCTTGCGGATTCTAGAGCGCCNAGGGANGGGAAGTTTATTGAAAGATTAGGAACATATAATCCTCTTTTATCGAAAGATAATGANCAAAGGATAGTTTTTAATGAAGAAAGAATAAANCATTGGCTAAAAAATGGNGCTAAANCTACAGATCGNGTTACTAAATTTTTATCTCAAGTTAAAATTATAGAAGATATTAAAAGGGATAATCCAAATAAAGCTAAACCTAAAGCTAAAGCTCAAGAAAGAGCGCAAGCTATTGAGGATGAAAAAATAGCTGCAGAAGAAGAAAAAGCTAAAGTAGAAGAAGCAAAAGCTGCAGAAGCTCCAGCAAAAGAAGCAAAAGCTGCAGAAGCTCCAGCAGAAGAAGCAAAAGCAGAAGAAGCTCCAGCAGAAGAAGCAAAAGCAGAAGAAGCTCCAGCAAAAGAAGCAAAAGCAGAAGAAGCTCCAGCAGAAGAAGCAAAA